>CAVXSF010000001.1:0-174231 GCA_963764345.1 uncultured Bacteroidales bacterium
GTTTGTCATGCTGGTGTATATGATCCTTGGGTCAAAACGGAAACAAAGGACCATCCCTGTCATAGAGCCACTTAAAAATACCTCGGTGGAATTTATTCAGACCGTCGGGCGGCTCTATTTCAAAAGTGAAAATCATACCAGTATTGCTCAGAAAAAGACCATTTACTTCAGGGAATTTTTGCGTGAACGGTATTTTATTAGCGACATATCAGAAGAGGAGGATGTCATTGCACTGATAGTGGCCAAAACGGGCGTGAACGAAACGCTGGTCAGGAAAATGGTAAAAAGGATCTTATATTTTGAGCATCAGGATAACGTGTCAAAAGCGCTCTTAATGGCTTATTATCACGATATGGAAGAATTTTACGATACATGTTTATAAACTCAATAGTATGGTTAGCGAACAACATTTCGAAGACAGAATAGGGTTGCAATTCCTACAGGAAAAAGTCGGAGCCCTGAAAAATGAAATTGCGAAGGTGCTGGTAGGGAAGGAGGACATTGTGGATCTGATCCTGGTCGGCATCCTGGCCAACGGTCACATCCTGCTGGAAGGCGTCCCTGGTATTGCCAAAACCATGATCGCCAAACTGATGGCTAAGATGATCTCGGTGAAATATTCCCGCATTCAGTTCACTCCCGACCTGATGCCCTCGGATGTCACCGGGACAACAATTTTCAACGTCTCTACCTCAGCATTTGAATTCAATGAAGGGCCGGTTTTTGCGAATATGGTCCTCATCGATGAAATAAACCGTGCCCCGGCAAAAACCCAGGCATCTCTTTTTGAAGTGATGGAGGAACGCCAGGTCACTGTTGACGGAAAAACGTACAGGTTTGAGGATCCTTTTATCGTCATTGCGACCCAGAACCCCCTTGAACATGAAGGGACCTACCGCTTGCCGGAAGCCCAGATCGACCGGTTTATGTTTAAAATAAAGGTTGACTATCCGACGCTTGAAGAAGAATACAATATCCTGCAAAATGCCTTGCTTCGCAAAGGTGCGCCGGAACTGGACAATGTTTCTCCTGTACTGAGCTCAAAAGATATTGCAATCATGAAGAAGAAGGTTCAGGAGGTGCAGATCGATGAAAACCTGATGCGGTATATCACAACCATCGTTAACAAAACGAGGTCGCACCCTTCCCTTTACCTTGGGGCTTCACCCAGGGCATCCCTGCATGCCATGAACGCAGCCAGGGCTTTAGCGGGTATCCGGGGAAGGGACTATGTCATTCCGGAAGACATAAAGTATATTCTGGAGCCTATACTGCTGCACAGGATTTATCTTACTCCCGAAAAAGAGCTTGAAGGGATTTTCGAGGATAAAGTGGTTAAGGATATTATTGATGGAGTTGAAGTTCCGAGGTAATTCAATATAACGTGAGATTTTTCAGAGAAATATACATACCTGACAGGTTCTATATGGCCCTTAGCGGCATCGCCGTGTTGTTTATTACCGGGTTTTTCCTCGATCCGCTGGTCGTTGCTGCTGAAATAGCCCTGGGACTCTTTGTCCTGTTCCTGTTTACCGATATAGCCCTCTTGTTTCTTCAGCCAAAAGGTGAATTGCTCCTGGTGAGGGAAGTGCCTGACAGGTTATCCAACGGTGATGAAAATGATATACGGATCTTCATGAACAACAGGAACCCCTTTCTCCTGTACCTGAAGGTTTATGATGAAGTGCCGGACCAGTTCCAATGGCGGGATTTCATCGTTAGTCTGAACCTGGCTGCACATGAGGAACGTGTCATCCGTTATAAACTGATTCCCAAAACCCGTGGGGAATACGTGTTTGGTTATACAAACGTGTTGTATACCACTATACTGGGGCTTTTTGGAAGACATAAACGGTATGGCGAAGAATTCACTACCGTACCGGTCTATCCGTCTTTCCTGCAGATGAGGAAATATGAATTACTCGCCATCTCAAACCGTTTGTCTGAAGCTGGTATCAAAAGGGTTCGAAGGATCGGCACACACTCCGAGTTCGACCAGATCAAGGACTATGTGAAGGGGGATAATTACCGGACCATAAACTGGCGGGCAACGGCCAAGATGAACAAGCTGATGGTGAACCAGTACCAGGAGGAACGATCGCAAAATGTGTACAATGTGATCGATAAGGGGCGCCTGATGCAGTTACCTTTTAACGGCATGTCGCTACTGGATTATGCCATCAATGCGTCGCTGATCCTCTCAAATATTGCTCTACAGAAGCATGACCGGGCCGGACTGATCACGTTTAACAAGACCGTGGATACATTCCTCAAAGCCGAGCGTAAAAATGAAACCCTCACGATGATCCTCGACAGGCTCTATAATCAGCAGACCGGATTTTTTGAGTCTGATTATGCGCTGATGACAGCGCAGTTAAACCGCAGGATATCCCACCGGAGCCTGGTCATCCTCTATACCAATTTTGAAA
This sequence comes from uncultured Bacteroidales bacterium, assembly GCA_963764345.1. GTDB lineage: Bacteria > Bacteroidota > Bacteroidia > Bacteroidales > DASQZK01. The sequence continues at coordinate 2,430 of CAVXSF010000001.1, forward strand.
CGGTGACATCCCTTGAGAGGCATCTGAACTATTTCAGGAGTATTTCCCGCAATCATGTATTGATCATCGTTCTTTTTGAAAACCGGGAGATCAGGGCACTTAGCCGGAAAAAGGCGGAGACACTTGAAGAGATCTATATTCAAACGATTGCAGAAAAACATATCCATGATAAAAAACTGATCGTACGGGAACTGATGAAAAATGGGATTTATTCTGTACTCACAAAACCGGAAGAGCTGTCAGCCGCACTGATCAACAAATACCTGGAATTAAAAGACACGGGAAGGTTTTAACGGAACCAGCCAAAATGCAGGCCCATCCTGATAACATAGATGATGACCAGTCCGGTCATTAATCCGATGGTGGTAATCCTGCGCAGCAAATGATATATGGTTCTGCCGGTCATGATGAACAGCAGGTCGGTAAACACGTATGCCGGTAAGAACAAAATATTGAAATTGTAATGCAGGGCATTCCCGACCCTGAACCGTACCAGCTCGTGTGCGGCCCTGGTCATACCGCATAACGGGCATTGATAGTGGAGAAGGTTGAGATGAAGGCACAACGAATGATCATGGCTGAAAAAATATACATCGGGTATAAAGATCACGGCAGCCACGGTAAGCGTAATAATGGAATATTTTATGATGAGGTTCTCGTTCACTAAGCAGGGATTATTTAAGGTCAGAGGCCGGATCTTCAGATCAATGATAAATTTTCTTCTTACCCTGAAGGTCCTTCTCCCTGACTCTTCTCCGGAGTAAATAAGCCTTTGGGATCTGATCCCATAAGCGAGGACCGGAGCAACAGGGGCGTAACTTTTTCCAGGGCTTTTACCTGGGCTTCGTCAACCAGGGGGAAATGTTTTACCGTATCGAGGTAATAACCAATATCCTCAAGATCTGCAGTGGTGGTCCTCCATTCCATTTTATCGAACCGTTTCAGGTTACAGGGTAGGGAGTAGCCCCGGAGTGACTTTTCACCGTCGGTGTTAAAATACAGGTCAAAATAGGACATGCTCAGCTCCCTGAGGCTGCGGTATACGGGTTCGCGGTAACGAAGGGTCGTGAAATTGGATTTTGCCACAGCACCCCAGCAACCCTTGATTTTAAATACGGCTATGACATGGTCATCATCGTTATATGCCCTCAAATCCAGCACCAGAGGAGGCATGCCGTGATATTCAAGGCAGGCGGCTGCAAAAAGAGCACCTTCAAGGCAGTGGGCTCTTTTATGCTCAAGGATATATCGCACCGACCGTGTCTCTTTGGTGGAATTATAAGCGCAGTCATCCAGAAATTCCTGGATCCGGAAAGGCGTGCTCAGTTTTCTGAGCAACGCTTCCTCGTTGGGTGTCCATAGAAAGCGTTCTTTTTGCATGACAGTATTTTATGCCACAATATTAGAAAAAAGCGGGGCAATTCAATTATAGGCAGCCATATTTATGTGCCTATAGTAAGTATTTTCCGCAGCAGTCTGCCCCTGTTTGTACATGCTTCAGAAAGGTCTGCAGTAATTAAAATATTTTCAGGCTTGTCCCGCCCCATCTAAGATCCATTCATGAACTCATTTTCTAAAATTGGCCAATCCGGTCCCGAATGTAAAGGTGGATAATCGTCAGGGTATATATTCACAACCAGATACTCTTGAATTGGGTCGACCCTTCACATTTCTCTTTGTCACCTACCTTCGTGATCCGGTTAACCTGTCGTCCTGTTGAATCACTCGGTCTGCTCCACATGAAGCCACACCTTCATCCTGCCCGTTCCCCGGTTCGACCATAAATAATAGGGAATAAGCGTAAATGACTGATCATCAATGGAGCCCTGTAAAATCTTTACCTGGTGTCCCAGCATACGACTTTCCAATGCCTGCAACGTGATATTTCCAGGGATGTCAATGTCGGCGATCTGAGGGTTGTCAGTTTCTTCAGCACAGTATACAAAAGGTCCGCATTCAAAGGCCATTTTCTTCCGGTCTTCCGAGATCCTTGGATTTGCAAGGACTCTATGGACAGGCATGGGGATATTTAATTCCACTTTATCACCTTTGTTCCAGGCTTTGGTGATGGTGATGTACCCATCCTGTATGACCGTATTCTCAATTTTACCGTTGACCTGGATACCGGCCGGCTCTGGATTTTTGTCCGGATAGGTGTACAGATCGCCAGGTACGGGCTCGTTCCGGGCCCAACCCGGGATACGGAGTTTTAGGGTGAAGGTCTCCTTTTTCTCAGGGTTAACGGAAATGGCGATCCGGCCATCCCATGGGTAGCCGGTTTGCTGTGTGAGTTCCACGTTTGTTTTATGAATGGAGAACCGGGATCTGTTTGACATGTATAAATTGATGTACAGGGTATCGGTACGAGTCGCGTAGATCAAGCCCGGTAAAGAAGGAATGAATCGGATCAGGTTGGTTGGACAGCATGAACAATCAAACCACGACTGGCGGGTGCACGACCCCATGTTAAATGGATATTGGCCGTCAGATTCCAGTGGATTGGGATAGAAGAACTTTTTCCCGTCTGCCGAGAGACCGGATATCAGGCCGTTGTACAAGGTTCTCTCAATGATGTCATAGTATTTAGAGTCGCCCGTTAACAGGAACATACGCTGGTTCCAGCATACACTGCCGATGGCGGCACAGGTCTCATTATAAGCAGTCAGGTTGGGCAGTTCGTCATTTTCGCCAAAGGCTTCCCCTTCGTGTCTTGAACCGACACCACCCGTCAGGTACATTTTATGATTGACGACGTTATCCCAGATTTTATGTATTGCCTGGTCATAATCCGGATCACGGTAAATTGCGGCAATGTCGGTCATCCCGGCATACATGTATTCTGCCCTCACGGCGTGTCCAACCGCCTCGGTCTGTTTGATGACCGGAAGGTGATCCTGGTTGTATTCGCCGTATAATTTATGTGTAGTGCTGTCGCCACGCAGATCGAGGAAATATTTTGCAAGCTTCAGGTAATCTGTATTCTGTGTAATCTGGTAAAGCTTGATCAGCCCGGTTTCCACAATCTGGTGCCCGGGAGGAATATGCAATTTATCGGGACCGAAACTGTTAACCAGTAAATCGGCATTCTTCAGCGCAATATCCAGCAGGTTCCTTTTGCCCGTGGCCCGGTAGTGCGCTGCCGCCGCTTCGAATAAATGTCCGCTGTTGTATAATTCATGACTGGAGATCTCACTTCCCCATCTTTCTTTCGAAGGATTAACCCAGGGTGCCGGCGGGTGAGACCTGTCGATTGTAAACCAGGTGGTAAGATACCCGTCGGCTTCCTGCCCGGTTTTAATGATGCCGATAATGGAATCTAGATATGCTTCAAGTGCCGGGTTGGGATTGCTGATCAGTGACAGGGAGGCTCCTTCGATAATCTTATATAAATCGCTGTCATCAAACGGATTCTTACCACATACCTTTCCCTCCTTTTCCTTGCCGGCGATTAAGAAGTTCTCCATTCGACCTTCCTGGCTGCACTTTTCGAAAGCAAAATTTATTGTAGTATTCTGGATCAGCCGGATTTCCGGAAGCCAGAAACTGTCGGTCAGGGTCACATTCCTAATATTTACCGCGGATATCGGGTAATCATGGAATTTTGCTGTTTTCCTGGTGCAACTAAAAGCCAATATTGTCACCAAAAGAAAAGGAAGCTTTTTCATGAGGGATGAATTTCCGTTAATTTAAGGATTTTTGCCCGGAAATGTCAAATTTGGATCTGAATAACATTGGCGTTCATTCAAGAGACACGCCGCGGCGTGTCTCTACGAAAAGAATGGATGTAGACGGTGTTCAATCAAAAGACACGCCACGGCGTGTCTCTACGAATTCAATTTTCATCATTGGATATTCAATTTTTCACGGCATCTTCATGCCTACGCTCACCCCATAATCCCTTGAAGGGGAAACCCGGCCCGCAGTAGCATTTACCAAATCCGGCTCCCGTTTCAATGACGCTCCTCACTCACTGCACTCTTCTCCGTTCTTCGCTCTTCCCCATGTTCTGGCCAATCCTGAACTTAACGATCCGGCTGACCAGGTCCGGAGGAAGGGGTTTGTCCAGCGGAAATTGTATGGTACCTTTTGAGGTTTTGTATTCTGAAAGTTCATTTTCGAATGCGGCAATTCCGGATGCGGTGGGGAAGAAGCCGATATGATTTTTAAAGGCAGCGAAATACACCAGGATGCCTTTTTGATAAAAAGCCGGCATCTTGTAACTGATCCTTTCCTCAGCTTCGGGGGCGGCTTTACGGATAATATTTCTGAGCTCCTGCAGGAGGGACTGGATGTTTTTGGGGAATGAAGAGATATACTCGTCTATGTTCCCGGGGGGTGACTGTTGCAACATCTTTAAGATCTTTTTAAGTTAGCGCTTTCAAAAAGTGTTTTTTACTCTAAGAAATCATAATCCATCGAAGGTTGAGACAAATCCTCACCAGCCGGCATTCGTTCTTCAGTCATTTTTCCAAAACGGATTAAAGGCAATTTCCCAGAGGTTAGAGTCCGGATCAGAAATGTAGCTGCTGTATCCGCCCCAGAAAACTTTCTGTGGTTCTTTGACCACTTTCACACCCTTTGTTTTCAGATCAGAGACCAGGTCGTCTACCTCTTTCTCACTTCGGGTGTTGTATGCTAAGGTAAACCCCTTAAATCCGTTTCCCGACGAATCCACGGTGGCATCCTCCGCCAGTGCTTCTCTTGGATATAGTGACAGATAGATCCCGTTCACTTCAAAGAAAACAATATCCTCACTGCTCATCTCAGATCGTTTCCATCCGAATTTATTTTCATAAAAGTCAACCGACCTCTTCAGGTCTTTTACTCCCAGGGTGATTAATGTCAGACGTTGTTCCATAATCAGATCTTTTTTTCCTGACGAAGGATATTCAGGAATGTCAAACGTTAGATCAATATTAACATTCAGAAACCATGTTTGGATCACTTCGTTCTGAATATTTGTTTCTGGATATTGAGAAAAAGGTTCAATACATTTTCATGATTTGGCAAAACTGTCAGGGTTGCCCGGCACTACTTTCTACGTACAAAATTGAACAGATCCATCCTTATCGTCCGGGTCTCTCCCGCTTGCCACACAGGCAATAACCTTGAGTTCAGAGTATCTACGATGTTTTCATGATGTGTTTCATTGTAGCGTTTTGCCGCCGACCATGTATCAAGGAAGGAAAGCAGTCCATTCAGGCTCCAGTTCTGATCCATATTGAAAAGCGGTGTGTCAACGGGGTGAAATGGAAAGTCAATCCCTTTGAATCCGGAAAAAATTAGCTGGTTTCTCTCCGACCAGTATTCATCAATTGGTGTCAGAAAGTTGTCACGGATGATACGGTCTGTTTCCTCATCGATCCTGAAAAAACCGTAACCGAATACCGCCAGGATGCCGCCGGGTTTCAAAACACGCCCGGCCTCAGTGAAAAATTCCGGGATGTTAAACCAGTGAAGGGCCTGCGCGACGCATATCATGTCGAAGAAATCAGCAGGAAAAGGGGTCTTCTCGGAGGGTAAAACGAAATACTTTATTTTCGGATGCCGGAAGCTGTTCCTGATCTGGTTCTCGCTGATATCGGTGGCATATACTTCGTCAAACCGGTCTGCCAGGTCGATGGCAACCTGGCCGTTGCCACATGCACTATCCCAAAGCCGGGAATGAGCTTCTGTCAGGCCGGTCAGGTACTCATAAAAATGTCGCGGATACCTCGGCCGGGATTGGGCGTAAAGTCCTGATTTAACATTAAAACTGCCTGCGTTCGAGTCCATGGTTTTTACCTTCTTTGTTCGTGGTAATTCAGGTCGCAGGTTGGGGACGGGGTTAGATGCTATAATGATAAGGAACAATGAGGCAGACAAAAAGTTTATGGAATGATGTCATCCCATTTTCACTGAATGGCAAAATTGTCCTGTCGTTGTTTATCGACTAAAGTTGAAGTATCGGTATGCGCTTCTTATTCTTCCGATGAGGTCTCTTTCAGGATCACATCATGAGCGCCACCTTCAATGATACTGGTTGAGGAAACCATTGTTATTTTTGCGCGTTCTTTCAATTCTGAAATAGAGAGTGCTCCGCAGCTGCACATGGTCGATTTAACCTTTCCCAGGGTCATGGCAAGGTTGTCCTTCAATTTGCCGGCATAGGGTACATAACTGTCGACGCCTTCTTCAAATTTCAGGTTGCTGTTGCCTCCCATGTCATATCTCTGCCAGTTTCTTGCACGGTTTGAGCCTTCGCCCCAGTATTCCTTGACATAGTTCCCGCCGACAATTAATTTTTTGGTGGGACTCTCGTCAAAACGGGCGAAATACCTGCCCATCATCAGGAAGTCGGCACCCATGGCCAGGGCAAGGACCATGTGGTAGTCCTGTACGAGACCGCCATCCGAACAGATGGGAATATAAACGCCGGTCTTTTCAAAATATTCATTTCGGGCTTTAGCCACTTCAACCAGGGCGGTAGCCTGTCCTCTGCCAATGCCTTTCTGCTCTCTTGTAATGCAAATGGAGCCTCCGCCGATGCCCACCTTAACGAAATCCGCACCGGCCCCTACAAGGTATTCAAAACCATCTCGGTCAACCACGTTTCCTGCACCGATCTTGACTTTATCGCCGTATCTGTCCCTGACGAACTGTATCGTCTCTTTCTGCCATTCTGAAAAACCATCAGACGAATCAATACACAAGATATCCACTTCTTCTTCAACAAGCCTGGGAATGCGCTCGGCAAAATCCCTCGTATTCACGCCTGCACCAACCAGTAGTCTTTTATGTGAATCGAGCAGTTCATCCGGATTATTTTTATGGTTATCATAATCCTTCCTGAAAACAAAATACTTCAGGCGTTGCTGTTCATCGATAATGGGAAGGGTGTTCACCTTATTATCCCAGATGATGTCATTGGCATCATCCAGGCTTACGCCGAATTTGCCCGTTACCAGTTTGGAAAACGGTGTCATAAAATCTTTAACTTTCTTGTTGGCGTTGTCCCGGGTTGGCCGGTAATCGCGGCTGGTTACCATACCCAGGAGCTTACCGTTGGATGTCCCGTCGTCGGTGATCCCGATGGTCGAGAAACCGGTCTGCTCCTTCAGCCTGAGTACATCGCTCAGAGTGTTTTCGGGGGTAAGGTTGGCATCGCTGATGACGAAACCGGCCTTGTATTTCTTTACCTTACGCACCATCTCCGCCTGTTCTTCGACAGACTGGGAGGCGTATATGAAGGAAATTCCGCCGTTGCGTGCCAGGGCGATCGCCATTTTATCATCCGAGACCGCCTGCATGATGGCTGAAACGAATGGTACATTTAAAGACAGGTCGGGGTTCTGACCACGTGAATATTTTACCAGGGGCGTTTTCAAAGTGATCTTATCAGGTGTGCAATCCTTTGACGTTAAGCCCGGTATCAGCAGATACTCATTGAATGTTCGTGAAATGTCATTAACTATGTGTGCCATATTTCGCAAGTTTCTTGTCTGATGCAAATCTACGGAAAAACAGCTTAACCGACACATTTATTCCGGGGGATATCCCCGGTAAATTGTCATGAAACATATTAAAGGCATCCATTGCAATAAAATAGTTTGCCAGCCTGATGATCAGGACTTGCAGGTATTCTTTCTTTTGTACCCGGCATGTTACATCGTTGAAATTCAGTGATTTTATTTTAGTTTACAGGTACCTGAATGTCGATCGTTTCGCCTCCACCAATGTTCATGGATTCGTTTCTTTGTCCGCTGATTCTTTGGTAAACACGAACACTTTGCCGGCTTGTTTCAGGGTCATCTCATTTTTACCGGGATTGAATTCCATCACAATCCCTGCGGAATCAAAGGTGAAAACGTCAATATCTTTGGCTTCCAGCGGGAAAGAGGGTTGCCCTGTGGCCTGGGCTACCAGGTTCGCATGATCTTTTGAGATTGTAATTTTAAGAGGCAGCTGGGTACTCGAATAAACACCCAAATATTTATCCAAGGTTTCCGGATTTAAGGTTAAGGCATTGAACGCCGGGATGGAATACTGCCTGTTAAAGAAGATACTTAACACGCCAATCAGAATGTCGTTCATCGGGTAGGCCACTCCGTTGGTACAATAGGCCATTGCCAGCGCCTCATCCGGGAACCAGCCCAGGCTTGAAGCAAAGCCGTCGATGCCACCGTTATGGGCGTAGGCTCTCTTTTCATTAAAAGATACCTGAACCATGCCCATTCCATAGCCGTCCGTAATGGTTTTCATTTGGTCCAGGCTGCTTTGAGACACCAGCTTCAGTCTGAATAAAGCGTAAATAAAAGCTGCCAGGTCGGTTGGTGTGGACACGATGGAACCTGCTCCGCCGGGAATGCTCATGTCGGTTTCCGGCAACGGTTTCCATCCGTCTGAAAATTCGTAGGATAAACTTTCATTGTTCTCTATGTTCGTCTTTCCACCGACGTAAGTATTATTGAGTTTTATCACCGAGGTAATCCTTTGTTGTAAATTTTCAGAGTAAGACTGATTTGTCAGATGTTCAAGGATATATCCCAGCAGCACATAATTTGCATTACTGTACGATGCTTTCGTCCCGGGTTCGAAGTCAGGCGCAGCCCTTGCGATGATCGCCAGCATTTGGGTTTCTGTTTTTGGCTGTGTCATCCAGGTTGTGTAATCAGGATCGTTGGTAAAATTATGGATACCGCTGTGGTGGTTTAGCATATTACCGATCGTAATTTTACCGGCATTTGGGAGCCCGGGGAAAAACCCTTCAATTGTGGTGTTAAGGTTGATTTTCCCCTCCTCGATAAGTTGAAAAATCATGGTGGCGGTAAACATTTTCGTGATGGACCCTATCCTGTATTTCGTAAGCTCATTTGCAGGAATTTTTTTATCGTCCAGGATAAGGCTGTAGCCAAAGGTTTTGTTGTATATGACCTTCCCGTTTTTGGCGATGACGAGGCTTCCCATGGCCTTATTATTTTCAGCCAGAACGGAGAAAAGACTGTCAAGTTTTGGTTTGTTGAAGTCCTGGGCATAAGTTGTCGCGAATGCCAGGACCAGGAGCAGGATGGTTCCAAGGATTTTTGATTTCATGATCATTGGTTTTTAGGTTTAAAATCTTGAAGAATCCTTCTTTTACAGAGCACCTCCATCCCGGACTACTATTATCAAATGTAAGGGATTTTATTTAAATGAATCCATTACTGTTCCGGTTTAAAGCCTGTTGAAGAAGACCGTGGAGTTGCCGGCCCTTGTCACGCGTTTTATTTGGCCGGAAGTTCGAACCGGATCTTCTGAAAAACCATCCCATAATGAGATCCCGGGGGATTTACGCTGATCTTCATCCCGTTCCAGTCCGGGGCGAAATTAGCCGAGTACAGCAGCCAGGCGGTTTTACCGTCTTTACTTATAAATTTCGATGGGATATTCACGAAGTAAGCCTGTTCCCCGAAATCTTTCATGTAGGTGACGAGTTTCCATGGCCCCGTGATTGCTTCGGCTTCCAGGATATACGTATTCATCCTGGCGCAGGTGTTCCCGCCATCGGTGACACACATGAGGTATTTTTTGAGCGGTGCATCGTAGGTTACCGTCACGCAGCCCATATTGTTGTTCCATTCGAGCAAGGGCCTGATCCTGCTGAAATCCTTAGTCCACAATGCCGTTCCCTTACTGTCGTACCCGGCGAAAAATTCATATCCGGAGATATCGTTGATGTTTTCGACTGTCGGCGTTACCCGGAGCAGGTAGATCTGGTCGCCGTTGATCCAGCTGTCATTCCAGAACCGCCATTTCGTATCTGAGGTATCGGCACCGTGAGCCACGAGGTAGGCTTTGCCGTCGGGGGAATACTGCATATTTTTCCCGAAATCGACGAAGTGGGGCGAGCCGATTCTTACGGGGTAGCCGTTGATTCCGGTTTCGTTGAAGAGCGGTTTTTCCGGTGTTAACGGACAAGCCGTCCAGCTTCGGCCATAATCTGTTGAGTAACGGAATCCGACAAAGGGTCCCATCCATGGCCAGTTGTAGGTTTTGTCACCATATTTTGACGTACCGTCGGGACCCAGGCAATATGTCCCGTAATACCACACCCCGTTGTATACCAGGCTGCCGCAGGGGTACCGGCCATGATAGGGCAGGGCAGAGGCCCTGTTGAGGCCAAGACTGTGCACGTTAAGGCTTAAGGGATCATCGCCTTCCATGACGGCCTGGCCTGTGGTGGCGTGATCCTGATCACCCGAATTGGAACTTTCCATGCTTCCGTCAAGACGCCAGCAGCTCCCGTCGGTCCATGGAGAATAAAGGTTTCCGTCGGAAGCCCAGGAAGGGTACCAGGTATCACCAAAATGAAAACCGCTTTTTACACCCGTAAAAGTAATTCCTGTGATATCATCCGAGGGCTGAAAAGGACATCCTGCGGGAGTTTCGGATCTCCAGCGAAATGGCGGATATGTTAAAGTATCGGGTTGTGGCTGAGCTCCGGCGGCATGACAGATGCCAAGCGCCAAAATGATGATCAGAGATGGTTTGCAGTGGTTCATGTTAATGGAAATATACACATGAAAAAATTCTTTTCCGTTACCGGCTCAATCTATTGAATTTCAGAATTCAACATCTTCAGGCGAGGGTTGTCCGGAAATGTAAATATAAACAAGATCCCCGAATAAAAGGAAGCAGAATTGAAACTGATTACCGGCGGACTGTCAGAATTTCAACCATTCCGGAAAAGATTACGTCCCTCTGATTGTGTTTTCAGGGTTCCAGGACCGTCACCACCACCACCCGGTTAAAATCACTCCTGTCATAAGGCTGATTTACCGGACCGACCGGATTTTCTTCCACCTGTATGCCACTCACACCCAGACCGTTCACCAGCATGCCTTTTATATATGCCGCCCTTCCTTTGGCAAGTGACGAATTGTAGATTTCCGATCCTGTTTCATCATCGGTGTAAGCGTCCAACCGTATTTTTCTGCCGGGATTCTTCTTCAGAAAATCCGCAATATTGATAAAAAGCACGTCCTGTCCAGGTTTGGGGATGATGCTGTTGATGTCAAATAAAACGGAACACAAGGCAAACGGTTGAAGGGAATCTGATTTTTCCTTTACGGTCACTATTTTTTCCACGTACACTGTATCTGTTTGCACCATCACAGCCGGTTCATTCTCTTCGGAAGGAACCAGCATCGCAACGCCGGGCTTTTTAAATCCATGTCTGCCCGGGTGGAAGGTTATTCCAATGTTCAGCCCCAATTTGGATTCCTCCGTGCGCCCCATGATCCTCCCATCAAACTGATCAGGGAAGACAGAAGTGTATAGTTCTGCGTTAACGTCAAACCGGGAGTTTAGCCTGTAGGTACCCATGACAGAAAAACTGGTTGTCATCAGGTTAGCGGCAGGTGTACCTTCATGGTTGAAAACATGCATGTACCCTAAACCCACTCCCGGGATGATATCCCATTTTGAGTTTTCGTCAAAGCGGTTTAAGAGATTCAGGATGCTGAACTGAAAGTCAAGCGAAGTGTTGAAGAAAAACACATCATGCCGGTAGGAACCGTCGGGATTGATCACAGCATAACTTCTTACCGGATCATTGTTGCCGAAAACCAGGTTGCCTTCCTGCGGGTCGGCGATGTATAAACCTTCGGTCGTACTCATGCCATTCAGCTTATATCCATTGAACCGCAGTCTCATCCCAAAAGAAGGGCTGATCCATTTACCCGTGATGAGGGTAAAATCCGGACTCAGACGTTCCCGGAAGGACAGCTTACCGGCGTCGGCGGCAAACAGGATCTGCGTACCAGCCCCGGCCTGCAGATACCAGTTTTTACCGAAGGGCCTGTCCCGAACTGTGGTATCCTCTTGTGCGGAAAGGTTGAATGTGAAAAGGGTATAAAAGATTAAGACAGAAAGATACAGTTGTTTCATGGGGTCATCTTTTTAAGGTCAGGGGTAAAACTTCAGGATCGTCGGATGTTCCGAACACAAGGTTCGCTTCAAAATCCAGGTAATCTCTTGCTTCATACAGGTACCTGTTACGGGCATTGTAATACTGAAAAGTGACCCTGGATTGTTCTTCCGGACTGCCTTTTATAACAATATAAAAATATTGGTCGACGATGGTCCCTACACCACGGCAGGTGCCATCCACAAATGCCGCCAGCTTGTCATCCGCACCCGCATAGGGTTTGATAAAAGGTGGCAGATCCAGGACTGCCGTCATATTTATCTGGTAGTTTCCGGCTTCCACTGTCCATGAGGGGCTTTCGTATCGCGGGTATTTTTCATCGTCTTTCTTGCAGGACCCGGCAACGATGGCTACCGTTACCAGGATCATGATCAGGTTTCTGAATGTTCTGTTTCTCATTTTACAACTTTTTTGATCGTTGATTTCTCGTTTTCAATAATATGAAGGAAGTACATTCCCGGTTTCAGGGTGGAGGTGTCGATCGTCTTTTCAAACCTCATATCGGCTGTCGATTCTGAAGATGAAAGGTACACCAGTTTACCGCTTATATCATACATCCTGAGGATCACGTGGCCGTTGGTCTTTGAAGGAATCGAAATCTTCAGCTCTTTATTAAACGGTGACGGATACACATTCATACGATCCTGGTCGTTCTCAAAACTGAGAACCATCGGGTGTTCGACTGAACCATAAACGCTGTTGGCTTTGAAAGGCACCGTTGTGGTGGCATGCAGCATGGTTTTATCTTCCTTTTGAAGGTAGAAATCAATCAGGGTATGTTCATCTTCACCGTTAACGGTAATGAATTTCAGGTTCGCAGGACTTTCGTATGCCGGAGCGTCGCTACCCCTCAGTTCACCATTTATGAAGGCCAGGATCCTGTCACCCGGAGTAATATTTTTTGCTGTGGCAATGATGTTCAGGTTACCCGGGAACATGCAGTAATTCACAGCCGGATTTTCAGGTTCGGTGTCCGACATTGCCGATTTTTTCGTGTCATTTATCACCGAGGGATAGTACAGGAACTGATTGTCAGTGGAATTATTCAGCAGCATGTAGCCCTTGTTCGGTATCATGTACTGTAAGCTCCCCGTCCAGTTATTCCCATAGAACATGGCAAAAGCCGACTGGGACTTGACGATATCTCCCTGGGTGGCGTCATAACCGGCCAGGGCCTCTTTGACAGTCAGGTTCACTCCGGGCAGGTACCCAATGGCGTTCCACTGGCCGGCCCTGATATTTACTGGCGTTACTGAGGCGTCAATCTGTGAACCGGAGACGCTCAGCGACTGGCTCTGTGAAGAATGGACCATATACATCGAGGTATTATTCAATCCCCCGTTAAGCGACAGATCACCCGCCCAGTTTTTGTTGATCATGGAGTAGGAATCAAAATGATCGCTGGATTTGATGATATCCTGTGCTGTCCAGTTCCCGTTTTTCAGAGTTTTGTTCACATCGTTCAGCGATTCGCTGAACAGGTTGAACGAGATCCAGTTCCAGCCCTGGGTGAGCGAAATATCCTGAAAAAGCAGCTGGATGCCGTCGAAGATCACGGGCTCTCCCGGTGAGCCGACGATGGCATCGTTGACAAAACCGATGTTCCTGTCAGGTGTGGCACTGTAGATTTTTCCGGTACTGGCATCATACATTCTGAATTCCAGGTTGTCCGACCGTTTTTCATTATTGTAAATGGTTAACAGGGCATACCACATGTCCAGGTTTTTGTCGTAGGTGGATGTGGTTACGCCAACGGACTTTCCGTCGATAAAGGCGGCCAGCATATCTTCCTTATCGGCCGAGAAAATATTTGAAAACCGCATCTTCCCATAAACGGACATGTTATACTGGTAATCGGCCGGATTGACCGTCCAGTCAGGCTTCTGGCCTTTCACATTTAGGTTGATCTCCAGGGCTTCCGGTACATTATTGTCGCTGGTCATATAAACCACCTCGTTATAGGTACCCACATTCAACTGGGGATCAATGGTGAAGGTCACGTCTATGGAGGAGTTCGGATCGATACTTCCTTCATCGGGACTTACCTCCATCCACGAAGGCATATTGCTCATCCTGAAATTCTGCACCGAACCGCCCTTATTTACCGCCTTCACTGTAAATTCCAGCGGATCGTACACAGGTTTTGAAAGGTTCAGGCTGGTCTCGCCCCACTTCAGCTGGTTGCGGTCGATGTAGGCCGACCAGGTAAAGGGTGAAATATTCTTGTTCCCATTCATGTCACGAACACCATCAACCGTGAATGTCACGATGGTCTTTTCAATTTTCTCCCATGATTCTTTCAGGTTTATGATCAATGCATCATTGTTGACCACAAAGTCGAAGTCCAGGTCTGATACGGGCCCCAGATCTTTTACCGGTGGAATATCGGTTGACTGTGTGCTGCCGGTTGCCGTGGCATCGGGTACTTTGTTTTCAGGGAAAGACTGCACTTTCATATCGGCCATGGTGAAGTCCAGTTCCTGTTTTCCCTGGAACTCCTTGTAATATTCGAAAGGATAATATGCCAGCAGACCCATTTGGTTGCCGTCCAGTTTTACATTGTCATTGTCTCTGATCAGCGTTTCGTTGCGGTACAGATCCCATATCCGGAGTTCATCAATATTACCCTTGAAGAAGTTGTCGGTATGTAGTGTTGAAGCATCACCTTCTGCATACCAGGCCCTGGTACCGAGATACATGAATGCAGAGCTCACACCGCCTATGTCGGCGGTATCAAAATAGCCGGCAAGGTTACCGTCGACATAGATCTGACCACGACCGATGGTCCGGTTCACGCTCAAGGCAAAGTGATGCCAGTTGTTGTCGAGGTAATCACCACTTACGCCGGTCACAAAGCCATTGGTCATGAAGCCGAGTTCGCCATTCGAATCAAAGCCGATCCAGATCAGCCCGTCAGACCCTCCAAGATCCAGGCCGTCTCCGCGTCCGTTCGACAGCAGGGTGGCATTGGTCTGGCCCGGCTCTCCCCTGAACCATAATTCAACCGTATAGTCCATGGTTTTATCGATCACGGCCGAGCTGCCGGTGCTGATCCTGACATAACTGGATGAACCGTTAAACGCTACAGACCGTCCGGCGGGCAGTGACCAGTTGCAACCGTTCATGATCAGGTTAGCGCCGCGGGCTTTGTCTTCCGTTACCGTTCCCCTGGCTTCGGTCATCGGGTAGTAAGCCATAAGGCCCATTTCGTTCCCCGAGAGCCGGGAAAGGCTGTTGATCTGCAGTGTGCCGGAGCTGAGGGTTTTGTCCCAGACACGTACATTGTGTAGTTTACCTTTGAAATAGTTGCCGCCGGTACTGATGCTTTTCCCGATGACGATATTTCCCGAGCCTTGATAAGGATCAACCGTTGCGCGGCTGATCACCTCATTAAAATTATAGTAGGCAGAGACATTGCCTTTTTTGCTGTATACAAGCGCCACATGAGCCCATGAACCGGCTTCAAAAGGCACTGCATCCTGACTGGTGACGGTTGTGTTGCCGACCTTAATTCTCAGATGGTTGTCAGTCATAAGCGACATTTCCAGTGATTCATTGATGTTACCATGGCTGAATAACGTTGCATTCTGAGGAGCATCGCTGTTTATCCACATTTCAACCGTCAGATCCTTACCTGCGTAGTTCTTGTCGAATTCAGTCGCCAGACAGTCGTTTTCACCATCCATGCTTATCGAAACGGAGTGATCGGTCTGAGCTCCATTGCGGATACCCTTGACCTGGAAATTGTTTTTTGTCAGGTAGCCCTCTGCAATCTGCTCATTGAAGTTGAGACGGATCTCGTTTTCGATCGTCAGTATACCATTAGCCGGTTGTGCACTGCCGAATAGGCGTGGATTGTACATATCCTTGATGCCACTCCTGGCTTCGGAATAGTTTTCGAACAGCTCATTATTGATCATGCAGTAACTGACACCCCGCAGGTCGTAACGCTGATCGGGCAGGTCATCCATTTTGAAAAGGTACCTGATCACACCTGCGTCGGCCGCATCGATCATCTCCGCGTTCATGCCGTTGTCGACGGCGTCGTTGTACAGAGTAGAATCACTGTAGTAATTCATCAGGGTTATCCAGTCGTTATCCGATTTGGAAGACTCTTTATACTGAAGTGCTATATGATCGAAACTGTCGTAGTTTACATCAAAGCCGTTCAGCCACACTTCCATATAATGTTGATCGATACCGTTGACGGGTATCACCGGCAGATTGGTATTGTAGGTCCAGTTCCCGTTCGGTTTGAGGACATTGATATCACTGCATGAAGGTGTATAGTGAACGGTGAAGGATACCGTGTCGGATATTTCATCCTCGCACTGTGACTGCAGGACCAGTTTCAGGTCGTCATAATTCATGGCAGACCCTTTCCCGACCTCAAGGGTTTTGATCAGGGTACCTCCGGCAGGGACGAGGAAGTCGCGGCCATTGCCGATAGGTGCCCCGTCGATCGACATCTTAGCGCCGTAGGGATTGGCCCCGTCAATGATCTTCAGGGTAAACCAGTTGTCCTGTTTGATCTCTGAGTTATTCCGCAGAAAAAGGGTGAAATCGGCAGGTTTTCCGGAAGGTACATTTTCGATGAAGTCTTTCTCCACGGAGATTTCCGGAACCTCAATTTTTTTGGTAGCCTCGTCGATGGTATACTGCCCCGGCATGTAATACTTTGTCTTGTAAGCATCTTCATAAGGGCATGAGGTGGCGCCGGCTTTGGTTCTGAATACGAAGGAGGAATAGAAATCTTTCTGGGACAGTACAGAGTCTGTTTTCATCACATCATCAACATCTTCACGCAAGACATCCACGCTCAGGTAATCGTTGCCGTTCTCTGAAAGTACAAACCCTTTGGTCGTAGATTTTTCTGTAGCGTCGATCCATTCTCCGCCGTGTTCAGTTGTGAGGTTTTCATCGATCTTAAAGTCAAAGCCCTGGCCTACAACTTTGGCGCCGATCTCTGTATTGAAGTTAGCGCCGATCATGATACTGAAATTGACGGAGCTTGATTTTGTCGTCGAATACGTCTCGGAATACTCGATGGGTGATCCTCCGTGGAAAGAATAGTTCTGAATTAATTTAGCATTGATTTTGGCTTCTTCATTTTCTTTGAGCCTTTTTACCCAGTTTTCGACTGACTGGTCGAGGTAAAGGATGGTGTCGCTTCTTGTAAAGTCATCACGTTGGGGGTAGATCATCCTGTAGCTCGGACCGTTATAGGCATCGAACGGATCAGGATCGGCAACGGTACTGAATACGGGGTCGAAATTGCTTTTCCCAAAGTTAACGTCGTCCGGAGTCAGGTAAGAGATATAGAAGGTGGTGTCCTGTGCATTGGCCATTTGTTGAAGCGTGGCAGGGTCTGCTTCGCCCGGTTGCATGAGCAGATTATTTCTCAGGGCCAGGAGACCCGGGATCAGGTTATCCTCGATGTAGGATTGGGGATAGGCAAAAAGAGTGGCAAAGGATTCGGCTATACCGATACCTGTCTGTTTAACCAGGTAAAACGGGCTTCCTAATGGAGTAATGGCGGTATAGATCTGATATTTTCCTTCGGGGGCTTTGTCATACTGGTCTTTGGGAATGAGGTTTACGCATTCGGTGGAACCATAGGAGATATTGGTTGAATATCCGACGAACACATCTGCCCCGGCGCCAACGTAAGCCGGATCGTCACTTGTTTGAAAGCGTGTGGTTGTAGTGGTCACACTCTCTTTTGAATTTGACCCTCCAACGGTTTCCGAATGCAGGAATCCGATGGAATAGCCGTTTTTTGTTTCGGTTTTGGAGATAACGCCTGCACCGACACCGGCGAATGTTATGACTTCCAGCCCCAGGTTCTGCGTGAAGGTCTCACTGCCATCATTGCTGGCGCTTCCCGTGTAGGTTGATGACTCGGTTATCGAGGTCCCTTTTTCCAGGTATGAATAGCTGTTTGATCCCGGTGGATCACGCAACACTGTTAAAACCCTGTCGGGTCCTCCGGTGACAAAATCGCGGCCGGTTTGCACCGAACCCAGAATGATCGCGGAGAAAGCGCCGTTCCAGTTAATGGATGTGCCGTCATCACCATAATATACTTTGGCGGAAACAGAACGCTGCGCCGAAGTGAGTTCCGGTTCGGTGACGGTAAACTGGTAATAGGCTACGCCAAGACTGTCAGCTTCCGCGGTGGCATTGTGTTTCATCAGCCAAATTATTCGTGAATTCAATGCTGGCATCCTGTGTAGGAACCTCATCATGCTTCACTGCAGCTTTTGGCGTTCCTGTGTTATCATAATAGGTATAGGATTCAAAAATTTCAGCTTTGAAATTCCGGGCTGAATTCTGTTCGTAAACGGGTTCCCCAAACAGGTAATTCCCGTCTTTATAGAGCGGTATTTGTATTTCTGTTCCGTCGAAAGTTTTCGACACATGTAGTGTGTCTCCGAAATAGGGCAACACTTTTTTGCTGCGGTCGGTTTCTGAAATGCGTACAGTCGGCGCATAGCGCTTGATGAAGTTACTGAATGCATTGAAACGAACGGTATCCGAATAACTCTTTTTAACCCAGCTTCCATCAGTAAGGCTTGAGTCTTTGTAAGCATACACATTGTTATCCAGCCTTAGTTTCTGCGAAAAATCGATCACCTGTCCGGAGCCCGGAATATCGGGATGACCCGGTGCACTGGCTCTTACCGTGAAGGCTTCGGGGATGACATACGCCACGAACTCTCCCGTTTCAGTGTTCGGGTAGATTGTTATGGTTTGCTTGTCATATTTAACATCGTTTGTTTTGGGCCAGCCGGCACCTGATTTGTTGGATGGTTTGAAATGATCCTCAGTAAGGGTGACCACCACGGAAGAGAGATCATACGCCACCCTGGCTGTTGTGAGTGTCACCTCAACACCGTCGGCCAGGTTGTTCGCGGAAAGGGAGTGGCCCACGGGATAGGCTTCCTGGATGGCTCCTCCGGCAACCCTGCCGATATATTTAATGGTGGTATTATCTGTTAATTTAATACCGTTTATTTCATCCTGGTAATTCAGGTTATGGCCATAACTGTCGGTGATCTTTCCTCCATTATCAAAGATGTGATCCTGTTTCACCGCTTTCACCTCGTGGGTTCCCACCGGCACCCGGATGGAAAATTCCCCGTCGTTGCCGGTTTGCACCACGGTGCCGTTGCCATTCATGGCAACAATTCCGTCTATGGTAAAAGAGACCCCCGAGACCGGCATGGTTCCGCCTTCATAAGTAACGGTGCCGGATACGTTAAAGGACGATTTATCGATGAAGTTAACCGTATAGTTTTGGGATCCGATCCCGATAAACCGGACTTCCTTCTGGGATTCGAAAGTATGGATGCCGAGACGGGGGATGATGGTGTACACGGTTCCATTGCCGATGTAGGGTATGGCCCTTATGGAATAAGACCCGTCGGTGCCGGTCAGCCCTTTGTAGCCCAGCTGTTCATTTGTAGGTACACGGGTATCACTGAGGGCCGCACCGTTAAAATGACCGTGATGTTCATTAAAACTGCTGCCTTTATAGGAAAGATCATAAAAGGATTCGTCTGTGGCGTAATTGAAGCTCCATAATGCGATCAGTCCTTTTTCACCGCCGGTTATGTACCGGTTATAGTCCTGCCTTATCTCCGCAGCAGGAAGAGGACGGTTCCATATCCGGACTTCATCAATGGCCCCCGAATATCCGGCACCCATGGTTGCTATATTTGTGGTGCCTGCAACAGTGGACTGCTTATGCATGGCTTCAACACGTTTTCCGTTGACGTAGATCTGCAGGCTGTCAGCACTTTTTACTGCCGAGACATGAACGAAGGCCGATCCTCCCAGAAATGAGCTGACCGTAGCACTGGTTGACAGCACATCAGCGCCGGAAGTGAACCTGAAGTGATCATCAAGAATGCCCAGTTCATACATTCCGGGCTTGACGAAAATCTTCCGGTCGCCAGTGACGTCGTCGGGTGAAATCCATGCCTGAAGGGTAAGCGAGTCGGGATTAACCTTCAGAAATGAAGGATTATCCACTGTGGCAACTGTTGCTGCATTCATTGTCATACTTTGACCGATCACACCGTCGCTGCTTTCGAGGACCAGTTCAACATCCTGCACGGCCTGACCGTTTTCAAACGTCACCCGACCATAGATATCCCCTGTAGGAGTCCTGAAACCGTAATCGTAAAGCGGAGTAGTTATCCGTGTCCCATCGGCACAATTTACCATGCCGACAACCTGGTATTCATAGATCTCACCCGGGTTACAGGTTTCGTCATTGTACTGGTAACCGGTGGCTGCATCGGAAGCATTAACAAGCTCGATTTGCTTAAAGGCTTCACCCGACTTGTACAATCGGCGTTTGACGGCAAAAAGGTCCATGGCCAGCCCGTCGGTGACCCAGTTGAGTTCGGTATGGGATGAATAATAGCCTTTAGACACATCCAGGGAAAGAATACTTCCCATTTCTATCGGGATGATCCGGTTTTCGGGATCTACGGTTACCTTGAGCTCGCTTTGTGTGGGGTAAGCACTGATACCCGGTTTGATGAAAATCTTGTACTCATATTCATTACACATCTGGTAAAGCTCTTCGCTGTAGCTCTGGCCAGACAGGGAATCGTTCGGGATGGTAATCGTCTGAACCTGAGATGTGGTAGTATTTGTGCGGATGAGTTGAATCTGGGTATTATCAGTCCATACGTTACCTGAATCATACGTCCACCTGATGGTCGCCACATTGGTGGCCAAATCAATGCCGGCGTGGGATGAGGCCACGTAAACATGATGCATGGACTTTACAATGGAAGTCGTTTTGGCTACCGACCATTGCCAGGTGGCTGCCGTTTTTGTTCTGCGAATACGGTAATAAATCGTACCATTGATGTTTTCCAGGCTTGTTTCATCCACAAGGCTGTAATTGGTTGTTTCTGGCTTATAATTGATTTTACCCACCGCTACCACCGACTTGAAATCGGCTGTTGCAGACCTTTCTACTTCAAATTGATCACCGGTTTGCTGAGAAGCTTTGGAGCCGCCCACATTCCAGGTTATCCTGGTATCGCCGTCAGAAAGATTGGTAGCCACAAAGTTGTAGGGCTGTTGATATGCCGGGAGGGGAACGCTTGCCGACACCTCATAAAACTGGTAAGCAGAAACCTTGTGAAAGAAATACAAATCATGACTCTGGGTATTGTCGGAGATGCCGAACTGCGTTGTAGCCGAGGTGGCGACAATTGCCGAGTTTCTGTCGGAATTGTCCCAGTTATATTTGGATCCCGCAGTGGCGGTAGGCATGGAAAAACTGATGTCATACATGCCCGGAGTACTGGATAACGCTTGTGTAGGATTTGGTGAATTATAAGAGATCCCGGAAATCGAACCTGTGACATCAAATTCATTTTCACCGGTTCCATCACCGTCACTGTTCTCATCCGGATCGATGTGAACTTTATAGTTAAGAGTTTTCCCGAGAAGCCCCTCATTCAGATAAACTTTGAAGGTGGCGTACGTAGCATCAATGTCTCCGCTTTCATCAAAATAATACGTACCCATCGAAGTGTAAATTTCAGCACTATGTCCGCTGGTGCGGTCCCCCACACAAAAAGCTTTTACGGTACCCGCGCCCCGTGAGACTTTCACCCAGTTATAGGAATAATCATCAGATTGCCAGGTATCGATCTCTCCCTGAGACCAGAATGTCAAACACGTTTGGTCGTTTATTTCAAAATAGCCATAATAGATGGCTTCATCATCTCCGGCAAATTCATAGATCGGGATTTTCAACTCGATGTAGCCATCGGTTAGGTGCGAGGTCACCGTCACATTCGAAGCGGTGATGAAATTCATGGCGTTGACTCTTTGCGCCAGCATGAAAAAGAAAAAAAGAGTGGTAATAAATTTCAGTTGAACTCCTGCCTTTCTGAAGGAAGGTCTCAAGAGAATATTCAAAACTTCTCCGGTTTGAATGGTTTTTCGTGGTAGCGTTTTGCCCATAGTAATCTGAATGAGAGTTTATTTTTTATTTCTTCCCGTATAACAGGTTTTAATATTTACAAGGCAGCCGGGTGAACATTGATCCTGAACTTAAGGATCTGTTTACCATACTGATTATTGAATCTCTGTTATTTTAATAACAAAGATTTTGACAGTACAATAATCCCCTGATGTTTTGGCTGGTATTAATTTTTGAGTGTTCTGCTGATTGGAAAATTCAATAGTGGTAATTGTATGTTACGTATTTCTGTCCGGTGAACCTCCTAGGCCGGATACGTCATGCGGGTACTTATCAGGTACCAGCTGAAAAAATGAAAATAGGAAAATGCCTCATTTCTGCTAGATGTTTAATTTTGGATTAGTTATCAGGTATATGTTATTTGAAAAAAACAAATCTACACTTTGCATTTAACTGAGGTTCTCAGAAATTGAATTCTTCAGGGCTTATTAAGATGTGAAAGATACGCGCTATTTTCGAACTTGTTTCCATTCTGGTCTGAAAATATTTTAATTATGGCGAAATATAAGGCGTTCACAGCACCGAAAGAGTCTGTGCAGGACCGGAAATGTGGCATAATACTCATGAATATTTTTTTGTGTTCTGAAAGCTACTTTTTACATGTTGCTAACTGTTTATACAAAATTCTTCACTTCCGAAATGTTTCATTTCCGTTTCAAACAACATTACCCGAAGCTCTGAGAAACCATCAGGCCTTAACTTCTGGTTCACTTTCCTGCTCTTTAGACTTTGGTCCAGACTTGTTTTACGGGGTCGGGCAAAGCCAGGTTAAAGGTTCTTTCCTCAGAAGCCCTGGTTGAAAAGGGTTCCCACATTGCAACACCAACCCTAAGGCAGGATCAAGTGCCGGGAGAACCTGCCTGGGGGACACAATTCTGATTCCCTCGTATCTTAAAACAACAAAGGTTAACAGAACTAACTCTAACTATTCTTCAGGTTCTGTAACTGAACGGGTGATCAGGATCCGCCTTTGTATTTGTCACGGGAATGATGTTAAGTCGGGGCACAGCAAGGGGCTTCGTTGTTTTAAAGAAGTCTTTTCTTAGAGGGGCCCCACCCCCGCCTTCCAAACCCGCCGCCCTTAATGACTTTCACCCCCCTGATCTCAGCGTCCCCAATTCCTCTTTTTGACGAAAAGTTATCAACTCACCCAAAATGATGACCCTCGTTTTGACGAATGTTAGCTGAAATCATCATTTTTTTTCCTCACTGCAAAAATATTTCAGTGCTTTTTCGTATAGCGAAATCCCTTCTTCCCACACAGGCGTAACCAATCGAAAAGTTATCGTGAACTATATTAATCTTCCCTCCGGGGGCAAGGTCCCCGATGTTCCTACGTCCCTTCTGCCTGGTACCTCCTGACTGATACGAACCAGCTGTTACCTGCTATCTGCTTCCTGTTACCAGTATTCTGTTAACCATAATCTATTTTTCACTTACCATAGCCAGAAATTTGCTAACCATAACCTGGCATTTGCTGATTATAACCTGTTTTCTGCTAGCTGTTACCTGCAGTTTACCAGGTAATCTCAACTTATTTCTCCTTTCTTCTCAGTTCCATTTTAAATTATTTAGAGTGTGACCCTTGAATTATGCTGCTGCCTCATCGCCAGTCAGGTTATCCTGTGTTGATATTATATAATTCTTCCCTGAGATCCTCTTTTTGCATCCGTGATTTAATATCCTCTGCCTTCTCTTTAAAATCGCGTTGGCCTGCCAGCGCCGGGATTGACGGTCCGAGGTTTTTTCAGCTCATTTACCAACCGGGATCCCCACTGGTCCGGCACCTTTATCCGCTTGCCAGTCAACGGCATTCTACATTCCGTGAAAATCCGTTATTTTGATTTGTTCCTTCCGGTGATCCTGCCTGGAAAAAGGGGGAGATGAGATGGGATAAACCAACTTGTTATATTTTAGAATATCCCTTGTGTCTTTCCGCTTTAGGTCTTCTGTAATCTTCATCCGTACCCCATTTTAGACTCCGGCCATTGCTAAATATCCGGATCAGGCCCTGTTATTCTCTGAGAGCCAGAGGAAATATACGAGCCGGGGGTGAAGAAGCCATAAGGTTTACCGCCAACCGGCAAGACCATTCGATCCATGTCAACACATTCTCACGGAGGATATTCTGCATTTTTGCGGCTTCTTCAAATAACGGACTATGAGCGGAATGTTCAAAGATGTAAAATCCTTTCAGTGGTGCCCTCAGTTTCCGAAAGTAGTCCAGCGCAAGGGTGTACGATACGGTGTAGTCAAAGATGCCATGGAAAAAATAAACTGGTATATCCAATTCCGGCAGTTTTGCAGCAAGATCAGTGGACAGCATCGCATCCCATAATGAGCTGACGCCGGAACGGGATTTACCGCGCCACAGATTGACTTTTTCCATGAAGGTATATTCCCGGCACAACAGCGAAGAGAAAAAGATACCGGTGATAACCGATTTCATCTCGTGAGTGGTGCCAACGCCGATCCGGTGCATTGCCGGGTCGCGCAATGCAAGATAACCGGGCGGTGTGCCGTCTGTCATAGTGACTGGTGCAGCACTGAGTTTCCGGACCATTTTCCTGTTTCCGTTCTTCCGGTACTGACGGAGCATATAATCATACGCCAGTTTTTCCGATTTCAGTTGATAGGACATCTGTGCCACGGCGATGTATGCATGGTACAATTCCGGAGCCTGTGCTGCCGTTTGAATGGCGATGAAAGTACCTCCGGAATGCCCCATTAGGAAGATCTTTTCCTTTCCAAAGCGGTGGCGGAGGTAGTTGGTTACCTCCTTTGTATCGGAGATCATCTGTTCCAGAGTCATCGACTCCGGTGGTATTCCGGGACTGAAGGAAAGACCGGAACCCCGCTGTTCCCACCATACAACTGTGAAAAGGTGTTCAAGACCGGTAGGGTATTTACGGGTGAGGAAATAATCGGGCATACCGCCATGGAGATAGAGCAGCACCGGATTTGCCGTGTCCCTGCTCCTGATAAACATGCCCAGCCTTACCCCGTTGATCGTGACGAATGTTTTTTCCGAAAGACTGCCTGCTAAAGGACTTCCGCTATCATCAAGAACAGGTTCGGATTTTCCGGGGCTGAAGGTCCTTAGAATACCTGCCAGGATAAAAATGCAGATCAATACCACCGAAAGAGTGATGAGCATAAGATGTGTGCCTTTATGAATGAACGATTTGAAAGCTATGTGGTTAACTAAACGAATTGTCATATGCCTCAACCTTTGTGGTTTTCCTGCATTCCGGGACAGATTCAATCCGTTATACAACTGCTCTGCCCGTCATCATGATGTTTGCATGTTGAAAATCTGAATCTCGCATGGGTGATACAGATCTTGCTCTATCCTGTAACCTTCGCCTAAATCCGTTCACTTCGCCACTGCTTTCAGATCATAACTGATCTGATTGATCCGGGAATCAGGGCCAAGGCTTACAATAAAACCTTTTTTGGAACCGAGAAAATCTCCCCGGAGGAAGAGCCATTTTCCATCCTGCAGCAGGTGTTTCTTATCTTCGGTTTTATCAGACCAACCCATTGGATAGATCTGGTCGAGGGCAAGCTCAAAGGTTGTCGCGTCGGTTTCATCCTTAATGGTGAAATCATCCCGGAGCAGTGAAAAAAGCTGGTTCATCACTCTGGTCTCACCGGTACTCTCCAGGTCTACAACTTTTCCGTCAATCACGACAACTTTAAACTCATCACACGACGAAGTCCCGTCATCGTGGGAATATTCCGGTGTGGCCTTATAAAAGGATCCTTTAAATACTTTAGACAGGGCTTCGGACTCCAGTTTTTCCTTTTTGATGCTGATCTTTTTACCGATAAAATGGTCGACAAGCAGCAAGTCTTTATTGTCGGCAGTTTGACCGTAGGAGACAGATAGTGTTAACATGCCGGACAAAAGATAAATAAACATTTTTTTCATCGTTGACAGGTTTAGTTCGGATAAATTTAGGCTATTTTTTACAAAAAGGGGAATAGCCGGTAATGCATAATTTCATTTCGGATGGGGATTTTCAGGATTTCAGGATTTCAGGATTTTGGTTACGGGTTAACCGGGGTATTTGGTATTGTCAGAACATTGGCATTGAACGAGCGCCAGTGTATCGAAACAGCAAATGTTTGAATCACGGATTAAGCGGATTGTGGGGTTTCTCTGATTAGCAGAAGGGAACCTCAGCGAAAATGAAAATCTGCCATAAGCTGCTGAAAGAAAATCAGATTCAGGTTTACCCAACGATTGAATTAAAATTTAAGTAGCGACCTTATACAATCGAATTTCCAATACCTACAATCAGAATCGAAAAGAGGATGACCCCGATACCTATCCAAATTGTCTTCAGGGTACGGGGGGCTACTTCTTTCCACTCCTTACGGTAAAATCCCCACATATTTGCGGTAAGTATAATGGTAGACATATGCAATATCCACGAACTGGCTCCATTGCCCAGTTTGCTTTCACCCATACCGTAAAAGAAAAACTGCATAAACCAGGTGGCGCCGGCCAGGGCTGAAAAAAGGTAGTTGTTGAACAGGGGTTTGGCCCTGTCGGTGAGGTCGCCGAAGGATCGGTTCTTTATATTTAAGATCGTCGTCCAGATAAAATTGGTTGTGAACCCGCCCCATAAGATCACAATAAAGGAGACGTTATTTTGAAAAAGCGGATTGCAGCCTGCCTGAATTGCTTCTCTAGCCAGTGGTTTTCCGGCTTCGATACCGTAGTTGAAAAATGCGCTGAGGATCCCTGAAATAATGGCGATGATAAGTCCTTTCGTCAGGCTGAAATCCTTGATGCTTTTCCTTTTCTGTTCGTCCGACAATTCGCGCTCTTTCATCATTCCGGCCTTCCCGCAAATGGCAATACCTGCAAGAGTGAGTAATACTCCCAGCAATACCAGGCGACCCCCGGCTGACATCAGCAGATCAGTAAAAGAAGTCTTCCCCACAGTAGGGACAAGATCGTAGTAAATTGAAGGAACAAGCGCCCCGAAAGCAGCAGTGAATCCAAGAATAACCGAATTTCCGAGCGACATGCCCAGATAACGGATTCCCAAACCGTATGTCAATCCGCCAATACCCCAGATTGCCCCCATGGTATAGGTAAAGGCCAGAATTTGTGCCGATGAGGACCTGATAATTCCGGTAAATCCGGGAATAGTTAGCCAGACGGCCAGCGCGGGAAAAATAATCCAGGAGAATAAACCACCGATGATCCAGTAATTTTCCCAGGCCCATTTTTTAACCTTATTAAATGGCATATAAAAACTGCCGGCAGCGAATCCGCCAACTGAATGAAAAATAATTCCCAGTAGAGTTTGCATCCTGAAAGATCTAAAGTTTTATCAAGGTTCTATTAACAAATTTTTACCACATTCAGGCCTAATACATGACCCAGCTTCTCAATTTTCCCGGCAACGTGCCCCACACCAATCGCACAGTGATGTGCCGGCCCCTGTTTCGACCAGAGGCCGATAAACTCTTTGGTGCTCAATGAAAATTTGTAGCGGCTGTTGGTATTCCCGATTTGAAGAGAAGGACCAGGCACTGATTCTCCTTCTGCTACCAGGAAGAACACACCCTCTCTGCCCTCCACTACCGAGAGCAGGGTCACCGGGCCGTGTTTCACCGTCATCTGAATGGACAAACCTTTCCCGGGTTTTCCATGAAATGCCGGCAGGGGCACAAGATTTACGCGCCCTTCGGCTATGGCAAAATGGGCCGGACCGTCGTGCCCAAGGTAAACCACATCATCTATGAAATCCATCAGATAAAATTCTGAAAAGGAGCCTCCTGCCTCTAATTCCGACATTATCTTCATAGCGGTGGCATTTTTCACTTCACATTCACCCGCCACCGGGATGTTTTTGCCAGTCAACAATGTATTCCCGGCAATAATTGAGGTGACGATATTTTCATATTCGTTTCCCGGACGGCCTTCGTAATAATAAGCCAGTGAATTGAGGTGATGAACCTCCACAAGTTTGTCGAGGGCTATTGAAGTCAGGGCGGCACGTTCAATCTCACGGGAATCGCATTCCGGATCAACGTCAAAAGCCGTGTGGAATTCAGAGATTTTATCTCCCAGTTGTTCAGCAGTAACGCCGTCTCTGTATTCTTTCAGTTCGCACATTTCAAGCATTTCGAAATGGGTTCCGAAGACAGTGCTTTGCTGCGTCAGGTCGGTGTAAACATCGAGCATTCCGCCATAATAGTGGCCCAGAATACCCATCCTGTTGTTGCGTAAAGCTTTGGCTGCGCGGGCGGCCTGTGTCCAGTCTTCAATTTCACTCCAGGCCTGTTCATCCTGCAGATGGCCTGTGACAAGATCATACCGGACGCTGGCACGGTTTAAAACGCCTGCAATTTCAGGTACCGAACAGGCCTGGCAGTGTTCGAGCCACAGGCCGGTCATTTTGCCGCGGTCACCAAGGGCATTGAACGCGTTATAATCCAGCCGGGGAACCGGTTGCAAATTTAACAGGATGACGGGAACTTTTACTTTCTGCACTACCGGTAAAACAGTCGACGACAAGGCGTATGTCGAAATATACAGAAATACGAGTTCCACATCACCGGCTTTAAGTAAAGATGCAGCTTCTTCGAGCTTTTAACGGACTGTCGACCATGCCGGCATCCACCACTTCAGCTCCAAAACTTTCGATTTTTTCCCTGATCTGAATTTGGTATTTTATCAGATGATCAAGTAATCCGTCGAACTGAACCCAGTAAGTATCCAGACCAATACCAAATAAACCGATTTTAACATCCTTTCTTTTTTTCATGGTTGATGTAGTTGTTGTTGGCGTCTGTGTCTAAATGAGATTGCTGGTTTATTGTATGAAGAAAACGTCCCGTTCCTTAAAGACAAGCATCTTTTTTAGCTTTCGCAAAATACGCAAAGAAAACAATGCAATAATAACTAACTCCGGTAAAATATAAAATTTGACTGCCTTTCGGCAATAATATTTACCACAGATCACAAAAATATGCTGAATTCAGGAAAACGATTCGTGTAATACGGAGATTAATTGTAGCATGTTCATGATGATCCAATCATGATACAACATCCCAGGTTTATTGACACTCAGGGCAATTGTCACTGTTTATTGCCTGGTGTCTTTGCTCACTTATTGAAGTTTAGACCAGGCGTGATCAGAAATTTAAATCTGTCTTGGCCTGAAGAATAGCCTCCTTTGCATAAATTTTTCCTTAATGCGTTTCATCAATAAACTTTGCAACATTATCATGTAATTTTTTTAGGGAAGGAATATGCAGGTATACCATATGTCCTGATTCGTAAAATGCATAGCTGATATTTTTCTGGAGGGCCGGATCCATTGGAAGATGATGCATTTCATAAATCCCCTGGAAATAGGGGGTGCCCAGGTCAAAATACCCCATATTCAGCATCACTTTGAGACGGGGGTTATACGTCATTGCCCGGGCAAGATCCGGCATAACATTGCCGAAAATTTTGAATGGTATACCCGGTGATTGATGTCTGAAATCCCAATGCAGAATGATTCCATCACCAAAAGGAAGACAGGTCTGATCCTGTCCATACTTTAACGTGGAATGAATATAATGATTTGTGGATGCAATGAAAACAGAAGACGTGCTTGCTTCAAAGGGATCGATAACAGGTATTTTGCTCAGGGGATCAGCACTATATCCTGTGAAACGCGAGTCGAGACGTCCGTCTACTTTGTTTTCCCCGGCAAAAAGGTTTTGCTCAAAGATCGGTCCGCTGATCCGCAGATTTGCCTTTATGATAAAAGCTTCCGGTTAACAAATTAGTTGATGGCTTTCAGTTTCCACCCTTCCAGCGAAACAAGTTTTGCTGTTCCTCCCAGACTTGTTAAGGCAATAAAATCACCTTTCACATTTTCTTCCCTCACCTGTCGTGTAACGCAGTATTTTCCCCCATCGATGAATACTTCAACCAGTTTTTTATCCACGAAGATCTGCATTTCCAGTTGACGGCCCGGCTTCCAGTTTTTAATGGGGACTTTAACGCCGTCGATATTCAGCACGTCGCCGCTCCAGACAATGAATAATCCGCCTTTGCCGTCCTGGTTGGAAAGTACATTCATCCCGCAGAAAGAGGCATTGTACAAGTCAAACGTAACGTGAATCTCCAGTTGATCACCCCGGAAATTACTTATGATATCATTTGCCGTTTCCGGCCCATTTACCGGCAGATCCGTGGATTCCATCCTGAAATGCTGTGTTCGCAGTTGTTTTAGTATGTCTGCAGGTTGCTGGATCAGCTGTCCATTTTCAATACTTAGTTTACGTGGCAGGGAGAAGCATCCGTTCCATACCGGGTTGCTGTTTTTCAAGGGTTCGTTCATATAGGTAGGCAGCCAGTCCCTGTCCCATCCGGGAATCCAGGACAAAAGGAACAGGTTTCCTTTGTTGTCGGTAATGCTTTCCTGGGCATAGTAATGACCGCTATAATCTATGGGGCCTTCGGTTTCGGGTGTGAAGTGAAGATTTTCAATATCAAAGTCGCCGATAAAGTAATTGACACGGTCAACAGGGGCATCGGTGGAGGCCATGAAGATCCATTTATCACCAAGCGGTCTGAATTCGGGGACTTCCAGGTTCCTGTACTTATGTTTGGGTACCGTAAAAAGGGTGCCCTTGTAATCCCACTCGGTCAGCTCCCCGTTTTTTGCTTCGAAAATGGGTACCTCAACCACATCCTTGTCGAAAAGATCGGCACAGGCGATCAGGAAGGTACGTCCTCCGGCTTCAAAAACAAACGGATCGCGCCAGAATCCGTCGAAAGGAGGCAAACCGGGTTGATCGAGCGTGAGGACCGGGTTTCTCCCATCGTGGTTCCACTCCGATAATTCATCATTGGTGAACTGTGCCCTCCAGAATTTCATGGAGCCATCAAGACCGGCCGAATAGAACGCCAGCTTTTGACCGTTCCTTGCGATGATGGTTGACCCCGATCCCACATGATCCAGTCCCAGACTAAATGCAGGTGTCAGCCCTGTTTCCATGCGCTCCCAGTGTAAAAGGTCCCTGCTTCGTGCATGTGCCCAGTACCATCCCCCCGGATGGGAGGAAAAAGGCTGTAAGCCATAAAAAATGTGATACCAGCCGTCATAATATATTCCACCGTTGGGATCCCCCATGCAGCCGGCTGGCGGAGTAAGGTGAAAAGCCGGTCTGAAGGGATCATCTTGTATTTTCACAGAGTCATCCCTGATGGCCCGGTCGATGTTTTCAGATGTCAGTTTCCAGCTCTGGGCTGACAAAGGCAGATAAATAGCAGCCATGAGTGCCGTAAGCAGGATGAGTACCCTGAGGATCATTGACTTTTTACTATTCATAGTCGGTATAGTTATTTCGGAATTTTCGTGAAATTAGTGAAAAATGTTGGCTTGCGAAATCCATATCTGTTTTCGGGCGGGAATTTACCGGAATGTCTCCCCCGGGGATCAGTCATATTTCCGGCAGTTTATTCTTCAGGTAACGAACAGGGGAATTTTACATGAAATACCGTTCCTTTTCCTACTTCGGATTCCACGCTGATTTCCCCACCAAGCTTGAATTGAAATAATATTTTTCAACTGTTGAAAAAAAGATATGACAAGCTACTGACATTACCTTAATTTTACGGTGAAACTTTCATTGGGAAAATTGTTTACCCATGCAATGCAAGACCAAAACATGAAGACCATGTCCTGGGGCATAATCGGCTGCGGGGATGTGACAGAAGTAAAAAGCGGACCTGCTTTTCAGAATATTGACAGTTCGCGCCTGGTGGCGGTCATGCGCCGGGACGGGCAGAAAGCAGAAGACTATGCCCGCCGCCACGGTGTGCCAGGGTGGTATACGGATGCTGACGATCTTATTCATGATAAGGAAGTGAATGCGGTATATATAGCCACTCCACCCAGCAGTCATGCTGAGTACACGATTCGAGCCTTGCGGGCCGGCAAGCCGGTGTACTGCGAAAAACCAATGGCCCTCAATTACGGTCAGTGTCTTGAGATGCTCCGGGTATCTGCAGAAACCGGCCAGCCGCTGTTCGTGGCATACTACCGACGGAAGTTGCCGCAGTTTATGCTTGTAAAAGAATTGCTGGCGAAAAATACGATTGGGGAGATCCGCTTTGTGAGCCTGCAGTTGTTCCAGCCGCCAAGGGAGAATGATTTCGATCCTGATAAGCGTCACTGGCATGTCATCCCTGAGACGGGCGGTGGAGGGTATTTCGCTGACATGTCGCCACACCAGTGGGATATTCTCGACTACTGGTTTGGTCCGGTTAAATACGTCCGGTCCCTGGTGCGCAATCTCGCCGGGAAATATCCGGCTGAAGACTATGTGTCTGCCCTGTTTGAATTTGAAAGTGGCATTCCCGGTGCCGGTCAATGGTGCTTTACCGTTAATCAGGCCGGTCAGAAAGATACGATAGAAATTACCGGTACGGAAGGTACCATCAGGCTGTCGTGCTTCGGCTACATGCCGGTAACCGTGATTACGTCCAATGGAATAAAGGAACATCCATATACCCTGCCTGAACATATTCAGCAGCCGTTCATCGAATCGGTAGTGAATGAGCTTACGGGCAAAGGACTTTCTGCTTCGGATGCCCTTGCAGCATCACGTACCAACCGGATCGTGGATGAAGTTCTGAAAGATTATTATGATTAAGTGCCATAATGGCAACTTGTATGCAATATAAACGTATTTAATCTCAGTATGAATAACATACAAAAATTCCGGAGAATTGCTTGTTGACAACTTTTATTTTTATTTTTGTTCCGGAAAACTCAAAGCCATGAAACCTGCCAGGTGTGAATCCTGATGCGTTGAATGTCTCCGTTGTGTGGTTTTATATTGTGATCTCTTTTTATTAAAAAAGATAAATGTTGAAGGATTCATGAAACGAAAATACCTGTTTTTCCTGTTGATATTTACCGGACTGGCCTCTGTAGCCCTTAAACTTCAACCATATTCCATAAAACCGATGGCCGGTGATGAGGTCAAACCTGCCAGGGTATATTCTGAAATAGCTCCAATTCTGCCGGCATACGACAGCCTGCTGTCCGGTGAAATCCAGCAAAACCATACAGTTGGCGCCGCAGTAGCCATAATATATAAAGGTCAGATTACCTTCCTGAAATGTTACGGCGTACGGAAAGCCGGAGAGGATGAGCCTGTGGACCGCAATACTATATTCAGGCTGGGCTCCGTATCCAAAACCGTTACCGGTGTACTGGCCGGGATCCTATCCAGTGAAGGGATCCTCGGGCTGAATACAGAGGTAAAAGATGTGATACCGGGTTTCAGGCTGAAGGATTCGGTGAACACCAACCATCTGACGGTACGTAACCTTTTGAGTCATACCTCCGGACTGGTGCCTCATGCCTATGATAACCTTGTAGAGGAACATATTCCTTTCAGCGTGATCATGGACAGTCTTGCCAGGGTGAACATCTCTGCCCCTCCGGGTGAATTGTACAGTTATCAGAATGTCATGTTCAGCCTTTACGATACCATCATCAACATCAAAACTTCGGAGGATTTCGGTGCACTTTTGGCGGAAAAGGTGTTCCGGCCTTTCGGGATGACTAATGCCTCTACCGGCTTTGCCTCGTTCAGGGACAATCCCGACAAAGCCTTTCCGCACATCAGGACCCGGCAGGGCTACAAGGCCGTGCGGCTGAATGACCGGTACTACAATACCCTACCCGCTGCCGGCGTCAATGCCAGCATCTCCGATATGGCGAACTTCCTGTGTGCGCTTTTAGATATGAATACGCTCCGCAATGTGGTCGACACTGTCCTTACACCCCAGGTCAGAACCCCGCTGCCCTGGAATTATCTGCGCTACTGGGATCATGTCGATTCGAAGCAGTACGCTATCGGCTGGCGGATCATCGGTTATAAAGGCCGCACAGTAGCTTACCATGCAGGGTATGTCGACGGTTACAAATCGGAGATTGCCCTCTGCAAGGATGATAACATCGGTATCGTCTTTCTTACCAACTCACCCGATAAAGTTGCATCCATAAGTGTCCCGGCCTTTCTGAATATGTATTTCAGTTACCGCGATAGTATGCCGCAGCAGGCTGGGGGAGAAGAGATGGCTAGTAGATAGCGCAGGATATGGGTACGAACTTTGTGAATCTTCCAGAGGATATAAATGATTTTCTGTCTTTCAACCAATCAGGTTCACCACAGGTTCACCAATCAGGTTCACCAAAGGTTACACAGATTGTCACAGATTAAGCCTTTCGCCTTTCTTCCCCACTCAATCCCTCAATCCCTCAATCCCTCACTTTTTCCTTTTTCCTTCCATAAGAAAACGGCATTTATCGTATGCACGCCAAGGCGTGCGTCTACGAATTCGTTGACCGTATTTTGTTTATTTTCACCCGTCTCCGAATTCATCATTCGATATTCGATATTCAATATTCGATATTCGATATTCAATTCCCCACGAAGACGTGATGCATCACGTCTCTACGATTTTGATATTGATATTTAACAATCAGAATTCCCGTTTACACTGTTCACTCGGGCTTCCTAACTCAATCCCTCAATCCCTCAATCCCTCACTTTTTCCTTTTTCCTTCCATAAGAAAACGGCATTTAACGTATGCACGCCAAGGCGTGCGTCTACGAATTCGTTGACCGTATTTTGTTTATTTTCACCCGTCTCCGAATTCATCATTCGATATTCGATATTCAATATTCAATATTCGATATTCAATTCCCCACGAAGACGTGATGCATCACGTCTCTACGATTTTGATATTGATATTTAACAATCAGAATTCCCGTTTACACTGTTCACTCGGGCTTCCTAAACTCTAATCTCTAACTTCCTAACTCATAACCCATTCTCCTCATTCCTTCCACTTAATCGAGCATCCCACAGCCCGCGTTTCCGGGATCTCAACCAGTTGGTCTTTCATCACGTCGTTGATGGCCATGGCGACGAAGTGTTTATCGGCTTGCTGCGGTGAATCCACATTGTCGTCGATAGCACCCGTGTAGGCGACGAATAGTCCGTTGGCCTTTTTGACCACGAGATAGATTTCAGGTGTCCTCATGGCTCCAAAACGTTTAGCTACGGCCTGGTCGTCATCACGCAGATAGGGAAAATCATAATTTTTTGCCTCTGCCCTCTTCTTCATCTCGCTCATGGAGTTCATGGGCTGCTGGCTTACATCGTTGGCATTGATGGCGATCACCGGGTAACCCATGGGGGCATATTTGTTATTTAGTGCTATGATCCTGTCTTCGTACTTTTGTGCAAACGGACAGGTATTACAGGTGAAGGTCACGATATAACCCTTTGCATTCTGAAAGTCGCTCATAGAATGCATCTTCCCGTCGGTTCCCTTCAGTTTGAAATCCTGTACTTTGTCTCCGACGGTGTACTGGGCGTCGACGGATGCAGCCGTCAGTGCCAATAAAATGAATATCTGAAGCTTTTTCATGTTGTGTTGATTTTAAAGATGACTGTCAATCATAGTTTTCAGTTCGGTGTATTCAAGGGCTCCGTCGTGGAAAACCCTTGTATGATCAGAGGTTCTGTAGAGAAGCGTAGCAGGGAGATTCCCCTGCCAGTTGCTATCGATCATCCTGATCCACTGGTCGGCATTGTTACCGGTCATCAGGACCACTTTCTGTTCGATCTTCTTTCCTTTAATGAAAGGAATCAGGCTGGTTTGTTCCGATGAAGGAAAATCCAGGCTCACGAAGAGGAAGTCTACTTCATCCGGCGGATATTCCGACATCAGTTTTTCAAATCCCGGAAGTTCTTTCACACACGGACTGCACCATGTTGCCCAGAAATTAACTACGTGCAGCTTATTGTCGTTTACCGTTACCAGCTTCTGAAGCATGGATGAATTAATCTTTTCAATCTGCTGGGCCACCACCGGAAAAATACTGCCTGATAAAAGGAGGAACAGAACGATGATCTTTCGCATCATGTTTTTCTGACAAAAACAAATTCTGAAAGTGGATGTTAGGAGGCGAGGGTGTTAAAAAACTCCTAATTTTTTCGGACTGTTGGCTGAAGGAGTATGAACGACGAGTCTTATAACGAAATCGAATGGTTGGTTATCAGCCGTTTGCGCTGATCATCTCCAGGGACTTCTTATTCAGGATCTCTATTTTCTTACCTGTGATGCGGATGATCCCGTCATTATTAAATTCGGTAAACACGCGGCTCACACTTTCACGACTGGTATCGACGAGGTTACCGATCTCATCCCGGTTGAGAGGAAGGTTAAACTCATCTGACTTATAAAAGTTATCAGCAAAATCAAGCAGGACATCGGCGATGTTTCCCCTGGTCTGCTTCTGTGTGCGGTTGGCACATTTATGGAATGAATCAAGTTCGTAACGGCATAAATTGAAAATGATCTCATGGGTGAATTTTATATTCGCGCTCAGCAATTCCCGGAAGGTTGCCATATCGATAAAACAGACTTCAGTATCTTCGAGAACGGTAACTGAGTATTGGTTGACCTTATCGCCGAAAGTGGTGGGCAATCCAAGATACCGCGGAGCTTTGACAATCTTGATGATCTGTTCGTAATACGGACCCTTCATGTGGATCTTGGCCAGTCCCTTTCGTAAATAGGTAATATTTGATGAATAATGCCCCTGCTTAATTATTGTTTCTCCTTTCTTGAACTTTAACATAACATGGTTGCACGATAACAGGTCCTTCTCATCCTCCCCCAGATTTCTTGTCGCAATTGACTTAAATTCACATTCAGCACATATGGTATTCATACCTGTATAATTTTAATGTGATACATATCACAAAAGTAACTAAACAATCTCACATTGATTTCAATTTTCTTAACATTCTTTTTCCTGACCTTTGTTAAAATTTTAAATCTGACTGTTATGGAAACAAATGAAAAAATCGTAATTATCAGCACAGTAGGTCCGGACAGCCCGGAAAAAGCTACCCTTCCTTTTGTTCTGGCAACAGCTGCGCAGGCAATGGATGTTGAAGTCGTAATGATTTTTCAGTCCGACGCCGTACTGATCGCAAAAAAAGGTGAAGCAGAAAAGGTGAGAGCCAAAGGTCTTCTGCCCTTAAAAGAATTACTGGACACCTTTATTCAACTGGAAGGCAAACTTCTCCTTTGTTCACCTTGCATTAAAGAAAGAAATATCAGTAATGAAGATCTCGTTGACGGCTCCCAGCTTATTGCCGCCGGAACTGTTGTAACAGAAGTTTTGTCAGCTACGAACGTAGTCAACTATTAATATTTACAGCCAGGTTACAGGAACTTTACCTCTCTGACCTGGCTTCATCTCATAAAACAAAATATATTGGAAAACATATTGGAATCCACATTAGAAACACAGGTAGAACAGTTGCAGACAGAAATTGAAGGGCTTAAAAAGCGTCTGGCCGGAGTTGAAGCGCAGAATGAAGATCAGTTATCGATTGCAATTGTTTCAGGAGATATGGACAGGATTCTTGCTGCCATGATCATCGGGTTAGCTGCCGCAGCCATGGATACGGAAGTTAAATTGTTCTTTTCGTTCTGGTCGCTTTCAGCTCTCCGGGATCCCCGCAAGAAAGCCGGTGGGAAAGATATCATGTCGAAAATGTTCGGTATGATGTTGCCCAACGGAAAAAATAAATTAAAACTCTCAAATCTTAATATGGCAGGTATAGGGCCGGCCATGATCAAATCCTTAATGAAAAGACAAGGCGTCCTCTCCCTGGAGGAGATGTTCAAACAGGCCGCTGAACTGGGCATCGAGATCACGGTATGTGAGATGTCAATGAATCTTATGGGATTCAAAAAGGAGGAGATGATCGATTACCCGAATCTGCGCTATGCCGGAGCTGCCACTTTTGCTAGTGATGCGGGTGCCAGCA
The DNA here is from genome assembly GCA_963764345.1 of uncultured Bacteroidales bacterium. Classification (GTDB taxonomy): domain Bacteria; phylum Bacteroidota; class Bacteroidia; order Bacteroidales; genus DASQZK01. The sequence goes on from CAVXSF010000001.1 coordinate 40,296, forward strand.
GTGCTCAGTTATTTATTTGAAAGAAGTTAATGAGGTTCGTATAAATTTATTAAATCATAAAGTCATGACAACAGAAGAATTGAAGAACTTAACGGTAACAAAAACAGTAGATGCCAGGGGCACAGCCTGCCCGGGTCCCCTTTTGGAAGCTAAGAAAGCTATCGGAACAATCAATGCAGGAGATATTATGGAAGTCCTGTCAGCCGACGAAGGGACAAAAGTAGATATTCCGAAATGGTGCAATAAGAAAGGTTACGAATATCTTGGCACTGTCGAGGAAAGTGGTTTTTTCAAGGTTATGATGAAAAAATAACATTCCCGGTATGACATTGGAAGCAAAAAAAAGTGCCAAAATACTGGTATTTTCTACTGAGAAGATTTCTGATCCCGCCATTGATATGGCGGGATTACTAAAATTGCATTATCCCCCAACGGTTTATACGATAACTGTTCCCTGCTCAAGCGGAGTGAAGCCCCGGTGGATCATGCATGCCTATGAGCAGGGTTTCGACGGGGTATTTATCGCCGCCGACGGAAGCGATTGCCCTTATGGTGAAAGTTGTACGGAAAAGACCGGTGAGATTGTAAGACGTACCCAGGAGATGATGAAAGAAAAAGAACTCGATCCCGCCCGACTGAAGATGGCTGCCTTATGTTCGGTGTGCAGCGAAGCTTTTGTAAAACACGTGAAGTCGTTTAACGAATATTTGCTTAAAAATTCAAATACATAATTATGCAGGGACAGATAAAGAATGCTTCTTATGATGTGCTGGTGGTTGGTGGGGGCATTGCCGGTGGTGAGGCCGCTTTAAATCTGGCCAATAACGGGTATAAAGTGCTTATCGTCGAAAAAGACCTTTCGATCGGCGGGAAAATGATCCTGTTAAGCAAGGTTTTTCCCACGCTTGACTGTGCGGCTTGCATCACCACACCCAAGGTGTCGGAAATTTCGAGGCATCCGGGCATCACTATTTTCACAGGAAGCCAGGTAGGACAGATCGTAAAAAATGGTGAGAATGATTTTGAGGCCAGTGTTATCAGACAGCCACGATATGTTGTGGTTGAAGATTGTACAGGTTGCCAGCTATGCGAAGAAGCCTGTCCGGTGAGCGTTTCCGATCAGTACCAGTTTGAGCTGACCGGGCGTAAAGCGGCGTTTATTCCTTTCAGTATAGCCAGCCCGAGGGTGGCAGCCATTGATATAGAGAACTGTACACTTTGCGGAGCCTGCGAAAAAGCCTGTCCTCCAGGCTGTATCGATTTTACCCAGGAGGTAGAGGAATACCTCGTCAAAGTAAAAACGGTTATCGTCGCTACCGGATTTAAATTATTCGATCCACTCATGATGCCACGATACGGTTTCGGCCTTTATAAAAACGTTATCACATCCATGCAGATGGAACGCCAGTTGGCACCTACACGGCCGTTTAATACCATCCTGAGACCCGGTGACGGTAAAATGCCTGATAATATTGCTTATGTTCTGTGTACAGGATCGAGGGATGATACGGTGGGTAATCCCATATGCTCCCAGATTTGTTGCATGTATTCCATTAAGCAGGCCCAGCTCATCATGGGTGCCCTGCCAATGGCCGATGTAACCATTTATTACCTCAATATCAGATCGTTTGGCAAAGGTTTCGAAGAATTTTATGAACAGGCCAAAGGGATGGGTGTCGAATTCGTAAAAGGAAAAATCGGGAAGATCGCAGAGAAGGAAAACGGAAACCTGGTACTGCGGTATGAAGATATTAACAAGGGAAAAGTACAGGAGGCCGAACACGACATGGTCATCCTGTCGGTAGGTGTGCTGGCAAACCAGGATCCTGCAGCCTTGTTCCCCAATGAAGAGATGAAACTGGATCCCTATCATTTTATTCATCAGGAAGATATTCTGGGAAGCCCGGCAAAAACCAGCATAGAGGGTGTTTTCGTGGCAGGAACCGCATCAGGGCCAATGGATATCCCCGATTCAATCCTTTCTGCAGGCGCAGCTTCATCTGAAACGATCAGTTATTTAACACGGAAATAATGAAAAAGAAAATAGGCGTATATATCTGCCATTGCGGTGGCAATATATCTGATTATGTGGATGTGGAAAAGGTCCGCGCGGCTGTTGAATCTGAGGAAGGTATTGCACTGGCGAAAACAACCATGTTTGCCTGTGCCGATTCCAACCAGAAAGAAATGGTTGAAGATATCAAAACCAAAGGTCTGGACGGGGTTGTGGTTGCATCCTGTTCTCCCAAACTTCACCTTTTAACATTCAGGGCTGTGACCGAGAGGGGCGGTTTAAACAAGTATAATTATGTGCATGCCAATATCCGTGAGCAGGTGTCGTGGGCACATTCAGATGATAAACCAGGAGCAACGGAGAAGGCCATTAAAACCGTGAAAGCTGCCATTGCCAAGGTCAGGCAGGCCGAATCCCTTGAACCTATTGTAATTCCTTCCAAAAAAGCCGTGGCTGTTATCGGCGGAGGTGTGGCAGGAATGCGCGCAGCTATCGAACTATCCAATATGGATTGCCCGGTTTACCTGATAGAGAGGGAACCTTTCACCGGCGGACGCATTGCCCAGTGGGATGTGCTGTTTATTTCTGATGAGTCGGGAAAAAGCCTTGCCACACGCTTATATCAAACCCTCAGTGAACGTGAAAACGTTACGATATTCACGAATGCCGAAGTGGTAAATACCTCGGGCAGTATCGGGAATTTTGACCTGACAGTCAGGATCAGACCCAGGTATATCAAAGAAAATTGTGATCCGGGGAACCTGCAAAAAGCTATAGACGTGTGTCCGGTTGAGGTCGCCGACAGCTTCAATTTTAATATGACCAGCCGGAAAGCGATCTATCATAATTTTCCCGGTGAATATCCTCATCTGCCGGTTATCGATATGCAGAATTGTACCCGCTGCGGTGAATGCGAAAAAGTTTGTAAAAATATTGACCTGTCTGAACAGGAGGAAACCATTAACATTAATGTCGGTTCGGTGGTAGTGGCAACCGGATATGATCCCTATACCCCGGAAGATGGGGAGTTTGGATACCGGCAGATCGGCAATGTGATCACGCTGCCAGAGTTTAAACGTCTCGTGGCTTTAAATGATAAGAAGCTGGAGTGGCAGGGAAAAACCGTAAAACACATTGCCTATATCTATTGCGTGGGAAGCCGGCAACCTGACGGCGAAAACAAATACTGCTCAAGGTATTGCTGCACGTCGACCATCCACGCAGCCATTCATGCCAAAGAGAAGTTCGGTAATATTCAGAATTATCATTTTAACCGCGGGATCCGGACGTATGGTAAACAGGAGGTCTTGTACGCGGAATCTTCCCGGATAGGCGACATCTATCTGCAGTCCTATGAAGATGACCTTCCACGCATAACCAGGGAAGGGGATAAGACCATTGTAAAAGTTAACGATATTCTCACAGGCCATAAAGAAATAGAGGTGGAAGCCGACCTGGTTGTTTTAGTGACAGGCATGGTTCCAAGGTCTGATAATTCCGTTGGTACAGTATTTAAACTTCCCAAAGGACGGGATAAGTTTTTCAATGAGATCCACATGAAACTCCGGCCGGTTGAGACAGTTATCGACGGGATCACGATCGCGGGAACCTGCCAGGGGCCGAAAAATGTGACAGAATCTGTTAACTCTGCACTCTCTGCGGCAGCCAAGGCATGGTCTTATATCAGTAAGGGACAACTGGAAATGGAACCTGTGATTGCCGAAGTGGATGAAAATAAATGCACGTGGTGCAATGCCTGTTTTGAGGCGTGCCCGTTCGGTGCTATTATTAAGGGGAAGGACAATGATGGGAAAGAGATCGCAACAGTGAATAATTCGGTGTGCAAAGGCTGCGGTATGTGCCTCCCGGTTTGTCCTGAAGACGCCATCGACCTGGTGGCTTATTCCAACCTTGAAATTGAAAACATGATTGATATGCTGGCGAATGGCTGAGCAAAGAGGGCAAAAGATACTCAGCACTCAGCTGGCCGATGATGACCAACCAAAATTTAAAGTACCATGGAAGTTGAAAAAGGAAAAACAGCAAAATACCTGAGAGAAAAGCGTGAGGTGTCACCGGTGGTTAAGGAGAACCTGAAGACATATACCCGGATTAAAAAATCCATACTGAATACCATGAAAGAAGGGGAGATGACCGTTCCCCAACTGGCTGAGAAACTGGACATGCCGGCTCATGTCGTGATGTTTTACCTCATGTCGCTGTTGAAATATGGTTTTGTTGAAACAGCGGCCGTTGATGATAATGACGAATATTTTTACTACAAAATCAAAGCGTGATGGCGAAGATAAATCCTGACTTTACAAAGGAACTGAGAAAATACGGAGCATTCGATTTTAATGCATGCTATAATTGTGGCAACTGTACGGCGGTTTGTTCCCTGTCCACAGAGGATGATTCGTTCCCGCGTGAAATGGTTCGCTACAGCGTCCTGGGACTTGAAGACGAGATTAAATCGTCGCTAAAACCCTGGCTTTGCTATTACTGTGGGGAATGCAGCCTGTTATGCCCGAAAACTGCCAATCCGGGTGAACTTATGATGTCGCTTCGGCGTTGGCTGACGTCAAAATACGACTGGACCGGATTGTCGGGATTGCTTTATAAATCTCTGCCTCTCACCATCACGGCCTTCATCGTGACTGCTTTGCTGGTGGTTTGGTTCAGCTTCACCCAGAATTTTAATCTCGAAAGTATCATGCACTACGGTCATGCATTTGAGATAATCGCCGTCAGTGGTGTCTTTCTGCTGGTGTTACTACCCAACCTGATACGTATGTGGTATCTCACCATCCTTAAGCCAAAAGTCAGGCTTTCCTTCAAAGCTCACTTTAAGGCTTTAGGTGATCTCTTCATCCACATGTTCACCCAGAAAAGAGCCCTGGGATGTGAAGATAATACCTTCCGGTGGTTCGAACATTTTATCCTGGTGATCGGTTACCTTGCCCTGCTGCTTACTACTGTAGCCCTGGACTGGTTTGGTTCCGTGAATACCTTTGTCATCTGGCTGGGTTATGCTGAAAGTGTTATCATCTTCATTGTCACCTTCGATTTTGTGTTAAGCCGGATCAGAAAAAACAAACAGGTCAACATGCATTCCCGGCCTTCCGACTGGTTCTTTGTCATCTGGCTGATGCTCATGGGACTCACAGCATTTGTGGTCAGGCTGTTTATCGACCTGAACCTGCTTGCAGATCATTCCTGGATTTACCTTGTGCATCTGACAATACTGGCCCAGTGGGCACTGATCATCGTCCCATTCGGCAAATGGACCCATTTCCTCTACCGGTCTTTCGCCATGTATTTTGATAAGGTGATAAAATTGTCGGGGAATTGATGGGATTTCCGCGTTAATAATCGGTATATATTAATGATTGGAATATATTAATGATAGGTGTATGGTAATGATTGGATCATGGGTAGAGACGCAATGCATAGGATATTTGACGTGGTAGAGACGCAATGCATTGCGTCTCTACCACAATCCATTCTACATTTGCTGGCCTACCGCAATAATATTGCCGGCCGGATCTTTAAACCAGGCCATGTCAGGGCCTTTATCCCAGTGATGGATCCCTTTCTCGTCTGTTTTAATATCTCCTTCATAATGCTCAAACGAAATACCCTTACCCCGTAATTCATCTACGGTAGAATTGATATTATCACAGGGTATGTTTAGCACGGTAAAATTCGCCGGTGAGTGATTGGGCCTGGAATACACCATGATGTGATTATCACCGGAAGTATTGAGGTATAACCATCCCTCCTTCATGTGATCTTCAACATTCAATCCTAGAGTCTGGCTGTAGAATGTTTTGGCTTTCTGCAGATCGTCTACAGAAAAACTGCTGAATACTTTCTTTTTTTCCAACATGACTTATTCCTTTCTTTACATTAGTATATTAATAAACACTCTCATCAATTGGTTCTCTCACGTACTGTCTTTTCTTCTGCTTATCAGGGAGGAAATAGTCGGGGTATGGAAGCGGTCATAAAAAAACCCGGAATTCGATTTGGAATTAAATTCCTGATTTTGATATGGGAACAAGGAGAAATCAAATTTGTTTCCGCCTACAAAGGGAAAATTTTGTCTAAATAGCCGTCGTATGTTCGTTGTGCATATTTCACTGCATTTCAGAATTTTAAACGAATCTGAAGTAAAATTTTCTTTTTAGTTTGTATCCGGATGAATACATTATTCTTTTGGATTGGGGTGGTATATATGCCCGGAAGATGAACCATTACACGGTTTGGGGGATCTGTATGCCTCTTCATCACACCCAGATATGAAAAGATGTTTTATGACTGGAAAAGGAGCATCGATTTAAGTCAAAATTGACCATACGCCTATACCTGGTATATTTTAACTCTTACGCACTGATTCAACCTCCCGTGTTGAAATTACTTTGATAAGACCACCGGATAAGATCCGCTTTTTCTTCCTTTTCTGAAAAAACCTTCCTATTTTAGTACCTCTCAGATAATAAACAAATTATCTAAAACACCTATATACTCAAGCTATGACCAGAATTCTGTCTTGTCTCATCCCATTGGCATTGATTTGCCTGTCATTCCCGTCCACAGCCCAGATCCCTCCCCAGCCGGGCCATCCTCAATACCTTATGAACGAACCCATTGATATCAGTGGTGACTTTCATGATTTTACCAACACTTACTACCTGGCTGACAGTCTCGCAGATTTCGACCCTGTATCAGGGACAGGCAAACTGGTTTACCACCGCTACGAGTTCTTCACCCGTACAGCTTTCGATAATACCCTTGGAACCTTAAAGCAGGTACCTGCCAATGAATTTCCAACCAACGAATATGCAGTTGCACCTGAACTGGCTTTTAGGGTTGAATTTTCCTCTCCCCGTACTATTCGTATCAAAGCTGCATCGGGCTTTGACGTACATCCGGACCAGGAATCCCTGATGCTGGTCAATGGCAAAGCGCCCGTCGACAAAGGCAGCTGGAAGGCTTCCAAAACAGATGAAGGGTACCAGTACAGTGGTCCCTACGGGAAAGTGGTGATTCAAATGTCACCCTTTCATGTGAAAATTTATGATGCCGGCGGCAGGTTGCTTACTTCTACAGTGAATAACACAGATTTCATCAGTTCAACGTATACGCCTGTCTTACCTTTTTCTTATGTGCGCCGGGCTTCCGATTATTCCCGGAGTTTCAACGCCGCTTTTACCCTGTCGCCCGATGAGAAGATCTTCGGTTGCGGCGAATCGTTTACCCAACTGGACAAGCGCGGGCAGAAAGTCGTACTATGGACCGATGATGCCAATGGCGTTCAGAATGAAGGGATGTACAAACCGATACCGTTTTTCTTGAGTAGCAGGGGTTATGGGATCTTTATGCATACATCATCGCCGATAACCTGCGATTTCGGGAAATATTTCAATGCAGTCAGTTCCCTGATGATCGGGGACGATGATCTCGACCTGTTTGTGTTCCTTGGCAAACCCGCCGACATTCTCAACGAATATACCAACCTGACCGGCAAAGCATCGATGCCGCCGCTTTGGTCGTTCGGTCTCTGGATGAGCCGCATCAGCTACTTCACCGAACAGGAAGTAATGGATGTCTCTGCCAAACTGCGGGAGAACAAGATCCCGGCCGATGTCCTTCATCTCGATACAGGTTGGTTCGAAACCGACTGGCAGTGTGACTACCAGTTCTCAAAGTCCCGTTTCCCTGACCCTGAGAAGATGATCACCGACCTGAAGAAGGACGGTTTCCATATTTCCCTGTGGCAGCTTCCCTATTTTGTCCCCAGGAACAAGCTTTTCAACGAGATCATCGAAAAAGGACTTTATGTAAAAGATGACAAAGGCAATCTGCCTTACGAAGATGCTACTCTCGACTTTTCAAATCCGAATACGGTCGCATGGTACCAGGATAAAATCGGGAACTTGCTGAAGATGGGCGTTGGCGCGATAAAGGTCGATTTCGGTGAAGCCGCTCCTGCAACGGGTATTTATGCTTCCGGTCGTACCGGTTTTTATGAACATAATCTTTACCCTTTGCGCTATAATAAGGCTGTAGCCGATATCACAAGAAAAGTCACAGGTGAGAATATTATTTGGGCCCGCAGTGCCTGGGCCGGGAGCCAGCGTTATCCCCTGCATTGGGGCGGTGATGCTGCCAACACTGACGATGCGATGCAAGCTGAACTCAGGGGAGGTCTCTCTTTCGGATTAAGTGGTTTTGCTTTCTGGAGTCACGATATCGGTGGATTTGTGAACCGGACACCCGAAGATATCTATCGCCGCTGGCTGCCGTTCGGCATGTTGTCGTCCCACAGCCGTTGTCATGGAGCCCCGCCAAAGGAACCCTGGGAATATGGTGAAGACTTTAACAATTATTTCCGTATGGTCGACGACATGAAATATATATTAATGCCTTACATCTATGCCCAGGCTAAACAGTGTACCGAAAAAGGACTTCCCATGGTGCGTGCTCTCTTCATCGAATTTCCCGATGATCCCGGCGCATGGATGATCGATAACGAATACATGTTTGGTTCCGAAATCCTTGTCGCACCCATGTTTGAAAAAACGGCTGAACGCGACGTCTACCTTCCGGAAGGAAAATGGATCGATTACCAGTCGGGACAAGTCTATAACGGAGGCTGGCACAGCATAAAACAGGGTAAAATTGAAGCTGTCATCCTGGTCCGTAATGGAGCTGTCATCCCGGAGATAAAACTGGCACAGTCAACAATGGAAATGGACTGGTCGAAGCTCGACCTGGTTGTGTATTCAAGTGACGGATCCGGCGCCGGCGGCATGGTGTGCCTTCCTTCAGATAATGTTCTGCATTCTATCAGCCTTATGAAAAAAGGGAATGCGTACGCGATCCAGAATGACCCCTTTGCCGGAAAGGTGAAGTTCCGGACCATGATGTTCACGGATAAAAAGTAGTAGTTTTCCGGCCAGGACATAAGACCGGTTAGGTTCACGGCCTGGTAGATTCAATACTAAAATGAGCACCCCTTCGACTACGCCAGGTCCCTTTACCGGGACCGCCTTCGACTACGCTCAGGGAGCTTATCTAAATGACAGAGAATCCCACATGCAAAGATTTTTGAAACATTTTACCACCTGGTTGTTTACTTTCCAGAACTTAATAAATTCATTGGATCATGTTAAATGTTGAAAATCCATCCGGACCTTCCTCTGAAAAACTGGTTGTTGTCTGGTCCAGCGCCGACCCCGAAGTAGCTATGAGCATGACCTTCATGTATGCCCATGCTGCGAAGCGGAATCACTGGTTTGAGGATGTAACGCTTGTCGTGTGGGGGCCTTCAGCCAAACTGATCACGGAAAATGAGATGTTACAGGCAAAAATCAAGGCCATGCAGAACGACGGTGTGGTGGTTGAGGCATGCATATCCTGTGCGAATATGTTCGGGGTTACTGCCCGGCTTCAGGATCTGGGCTTCGATGTAAAGTCTATGGGTGTCCCCCTGACGGATTATCTTAAGAGCGGTGCGAAAGTGATCACGTTTTAGGTTTGGGCAAAAAACTCTTCTGCCTGTTCATTGTTTTTGCAATAAGCCGGGCTGGAAAGAATTGGCTGAATTTTATAATTCAACAGTTTCCTGTCATGTTCACCATAAGAAGAATTTATCATAAGCCGGAAGAGCAGGAAAAATACCGTGTCCTGGTAGACAGGCTCTGGCCTCGGGGCATTTCAAAAGACCAGGAGGCTTTCGACGAATGGATGAAAGACATTGCCCCGGGCGATGAGCTGCGGAAATGGTTCTCACACGATCCGGCGAAATGGCCGGTCTTCCGTGAGAAATACATGGCTGAACTCAAAACCAAACCAGATCTGGTTGCCAGGCTAAAGGAGATGGAGAAAGCTTTCGGTGTGGTTACCCTTCTTTACGCTGCTAAAGATGATACCCATAACAATGCTCTCGTTCTTATGGAATTCCTGAATGCCTGATATACGGAAATAGCGGAAAAATCGCACATCTTTCTGATAATTCTGTAAAGAAACCAACATGATATAAGCCTAATTTTGTGGCTATGAAGAAAAACATCACAGAAAAAGCCAGTGTAACAGGTATGGGTTGCCAGGGTTGCGCAAATAAAATACAGGAGGTACTCCGGTCGAGTGACGGGGTAGCGGAAGCAATGGTCAGCTTCGGAGAAAAACAGGCCGATATCATCTACGATCCGGGGGTTATCTCGAAAGAGAAACTGTCTGAAGCGGTGGCAGCCACAGGTTATGGGCTTCATTTCAGCGGGCAGGGATCGGAGGGCTCTACGGACGGAAATCACAAGCACCAGCACCAGCATACAGCTACTGATACTGAGGGTCATAACGGGGATGCTGAAAAGGGTGGTGACGGCGACGTTTATTTCTGCCCCATGCATTGTGAAGGGGATAAAACCTATGATCAACCGGGTGACTGTCCGGTATGCGGCATGCACCTGGTGAAGGCAGAACCCGGACATAAGGCGGATGATCATCATGATCATCATCATTTTTCAAAAGGTCATGAAGAGGATCATGACCAGGGAAATCAAGGCGGACGCTATTACTGCCCGATGCATTGTGAGGGTGACAAAACCTACGACCAGCCGGGCAGGTGCCCGGTTTGCGGTATGTTTCTGGTGAAGGAAGGTGAGGAGGGCACTCATCACAAGGAACATTCCCATCAACATAAGCACGATACCCCCGTACCCGGGAAGGTAAAAAATACGCAAGGTGACCAGTACTACTGTCCGATGCGCTGCGAGGGAGATAAGACCTATGATAAGCCTGGTGACTGCCCCGTATGCGGCATGGATCTGTTGAAAGTAGAAAAAAAATCGACACCGGATATCATCTATACCTGCCCGATGCATCCCGAAATACAACAAAAAGGTCCGGGCTCCTGTCCGAAATGTGGTATGGAACTGGTGCCGGAGAAGGTGCAGAAAGTGGATGAGGACCGGAAAGCCTATCTGCGGATGCTGAAGAAATTCAAGATTTCCCTTGTCTTTACCATTCCGGTCCTTCTGATAGCCATGCTGGGCATGTTTGAAAAAGTACATCTCGACCAGTTGATGCCTGAAAGGGCATGGGGCTGGGTTGAGTTTCTGTTGTCAATACCTGTGGTTTTTTATGCCGGCTGGCAGTTCTTTAAAAGAGGTTACAGTTCAGTTCGCAGGAGATCACCAAATATGTGGACATTGATAACCCTGGGTGTTGGTGCTGCTTTCATATTCAGTGTGCTTGCTCTTGTCATGCCGGGAATTTTCCCCGACCAGTTCAAGGATGCTCAGGGCAATGTGCATCTTTATTTTGAGGCAGCCACAGTGATCCTTTCACTTGTTCTGATGGGGCAGGTAATGGAACTCAGGGCACACAGCAAAACAAATACAGCTATAAAGTCTTTGCTCAACCTGGTTCCGCCTGTTGCGAGGGTAGTCAGGAATGGGAAGGAAGAGGAAATCCCGCTGGAGGATGTCGTGGCCGGTGATATCTTAAGGGTAAGACCGGGTGAGAAATTACCCGTTGACGGAATAATTACCGAAGGCACAGCAGTTGTAGATGAAAGCATGATCACCGGGGAGTCGATCCCTTCAGACAAGCAGGAGGGTGATAATGTGACCGGTGGAACGATAAACGGTAACACCTCCTTTGTGATGAGAGCTGAAAAGGTCGGTAGTGACACATTATTGTCGCGAATCATTGAAATGGTGAATGAAGCCAGCCGTTCCAGGGCTCCCATACAGCATCTTGCCGACAAGGTGGCCAGGTATTTTGTCCAGATCGTAGTATCGGTTTCCCTGATAACTTTTGGTGTATGGGCATTATGGGGGCCTCAGCCTGCACTGGTTTACGCATTTGTGAATGCCGTTTCGGTGCTGATCATTGCTTGTCCCTGTGCACTTGGCCTGGCTACACCCATGTCGATCATGGTAGGAACAGGCCGTGGTGCTCAATCCGGAGTATTGGTGAAAGATGCCAGGGCCATTGAGGAAATGAATAAGGTGGATATACTGATTATCGATAAAACGGGTACCATTACCGAAGGTAAACCCCGCCTTAAGTCTTATGCTTCATTCGGAAAGATGAAAGACGATGATGTTCTCAGCATGGCAGCCTCTGTGGATGCAAATAGCGGGCATCCGGTGGCTGAGGCCATCGTGAAAGGTGCAAAAGAGAAAAAGATCAAAATGTTAAAGATCGACGATTTTGAGTCGGTAACAGGTAAAGGTGTCAAAGGTGTTTACGATGGCAGTGAAATTGGTCTGGGAAACCTCAGGTTGCTTGAGGATTTCAGTACGAGTCTGAGTGAAAAGGAAAAAGCATTGGCTGAAGAATGGCAGTCGGCGGGGCAGACGGTCATGTACCTGGTTATCGGCAAAACAGTTGAAGGTATGGTAAGTGTAGCCGATACTATTAAAGAAACCTCTGCAGTGGCCATCAAAGAACTGCAGCAGATGGGACTCAAAGTACATATGTTAACCGGCGATAATGAATTTACTGCCCGTGCGGTCGCTAACGAGCTCCATCTGGACGGTTATACGGCCGATTGCCTTCCGCAGGATAAATATGAAAAAGTGAAGGAATGGCAGGGACAAGGCCATATTGTTGCAGTGGCAGGAGACGGTATAAATGATGCACCGGCACTGACACAGGCAAACATTGGGATCGCTATGGGTACAGGAACAGACATTGCCATGCAGAGCGCCGAAATAACCCTTGTCAAGGGTGACCTGAATGGAATTGTGCGTGCAAGGGATCTCAGTATTAAGGTCATGAGGAATATTAAACAAAACCTGTTTTTCGCCTTCATATATAATTCCATTGGCGTACCTCTCGCTGCAGGAATATTATATCCGTTCTTCGGCTTGCTGCTAAGTCCGGTTATTGCTGCCACAGCCATGAGTTTTAGTTCGGTCTCGGTCATTTCAAACGCTCTGAGGTTAAGAAAAAAGTAAAAGCAGGTAATCTGGTAACGTGGTTTTTACTGCGTTTAAAAGGATATTACGTCTTTTTTATGCAGATTTTTTGCCGTGGCATGAAACCAAAAGCTGCTTATTATGTTAATACAGCATAATTAAGATGTTTTTTATTCGTAAACTGAAAAAATACATTTCATCAGATATGAAAAACCTTATCACCTTTTCCTGGAAAATATCAGTTAGTAACTGTTGCTGTTCCTGGCTTCAACCTGGGAAGGGTGATCTTCATCTCAATCATTGATTATACATGACTTCAATATTGATTCGGCCCCTCACCCTTAAGTGAAGGGCTTTTTTTATTCATATTTTACATCATGATACATAAAAATTCAGAAACACAGGTTTTACCCTTTTGGCCGGCACTCCTGATCCCGCTTGAGGGTCATAATGATTTACAAATCCGGGATACAAATTTCCATAATAGAACCAAAAACATCCCTGAACCGTCACGATGTTGTTGCTGATGTTACTGCTATCGATCTGCAATGCTGCTTCTTTATAGCAATCCCACCAGTCCGGCTACTAATAGTATCCATTGAGGAGGTTGTCCGGATTCCTGATTTTTTTTTCAGTTTAAAATGAACTAAAATTTTTTATCATGTACAATATATATCAGAATATCACAGATACGATTGGGCATACCCCGCTCGTAAAAATCAACAAGATCAACAAAGGCAAAGCTACAGTAATTGCCAAATTGGAATCATTCAATCCCGGAGGGTCGGTGAAAGACCGGATAGCCCTGTCGATGATCAGTGCTGCAGAAAAGAAGGGAATCCTGAATGCCGGCACGGTCATCATCGAGCCCACCAGCGGGAATACCGGTATCGGGCTGGCTATGGTTTGTGCCGCTAAAGGGTACCGGCTGATCCTTACCATGCCGGAGAGCATGAGTGTCGAACGCCGGAAAATCTTATCCGCGTACGGGGCCGAAATTATACTTACTCCTGCCGGTGAAGGGATGAAAGGCGCCATTGCCAGGGCGGAAGAGATAGCCGGTGGAATACCGGATCATTTTATACCCCAGCAGTTCAAAAATGAAGCAAACCCGCAAATTCACCGTGAAACAACAGCCGAAGAAATATGGAATGACACCGGAGGTTCGGTAGATATTTTCGTGGCAGGCGTTGGTACCGGTGGCACAATAACCGGTGTATCGGAGGTGCTTAAAGCAAGGAAACCATCGGTTAAGGTATTTGCCGTAGAGCCCGAAGGGTCACCGGTGCTTTCCGGAGGATCGTCAGGACCTCACAAAATCCAGGGCATCGGTGCCGGTTTTGTCCCCGAAGTTTTAAATACCAGAGCATACGACGATGTGATCAGGGTCAATGAAGAACAGGCGGTGTCAACGGCCAGAGCTTTAGCTTCCGAAGAAGGCATTTTCGTGGGCATTTCCAGCGGAGCTGCTATGTATGCTGCTTTGTCGCTGGCAGATAAGCCGGAAAATGCTGACAAAACTATTGTTGTTGTCCTTCCGGATACAGGGGAACGGTATTTCAGCACTATTTTGTTCGGTTGACAATCTGCCGGGTGTCACTTTTTGCATGAAGAAACAGGAGAGGAATCCTTTCTCTGGATTTCCCGGCATGTTTATGGCGTTCAGGTTTTTCCGGGTTGAGGGGTGTTAATAAAATATAATTCCGGTCCGGTAACAGCCAAATAATCCTAAAATCTCAATGAATCCCGGAACTTTATCTGTCAACGGTTGTATTTAGGATGTATTTCAAAATTTATGAGACATTGAAATATTAAAATCAGGGAGGACTGAACATGAGATACATAACTTTTATTTTTGCGATGACTCTGCTGGTAAGTCCGGCTGCCAGTGCACAGATGAGGCATCAGGGAATGATGCAGGACTCGTCAGCTCATTATCATACTATGTCAAATATGCCGATGAATGGACCCATGATGCGCGGAAATATGAACGGTATGATGGGTAATTCAATGATGTGCGGGATGAACCGTGGTATGATGGATGGAAATCATCACGGTTTTATGGGTACTCAGATGCCAATGCACAAGTATATGATGATAGTTAATTTGCTGCCCTCGATGCAGGACAAATTATCCCTAACCGATGATCAGACGTCAAAGCTCATAGATCTCCAGGCAGCCTATACGAAAGAACAGGCAGGTTATAAGGCTGATCTTGCAAAGCAGATGATAAAATTACGGACACTTCTGAAGAATAATGCATCGTCGGCTGAGGTTAAAAAAGTGCTTGAGAGTTGTTCTGAAACACGGATAAATATGCAGGTTGCTGCTTATGACGCCTCCCGCAATATGACGGCTGTGCTGAATCCGGATCAGAAAAAAAGTCTGGATGGCATGAAAATGCCCTGGGGGGAAGGCCATACTATGAATTGGTGATAAGGCAAAGATTAAGAAATCTTAAAAATATTGCCAACCGGAAACAGAGAAAAGCCGGAAAAGCAGGACGACAGGTTATCCGGCTTTTCCGGCTTTTACTTTCCGTCCGTTCAGGAGCCTTAATCTGAGTCAGGAATTTATTGCGACCTGCATTACAGGGTTAACCGGTCAATCAGACATGGATGCTCAAAATTTACCCGGCCATTTGCAATCCTGAAAAAAAAAGAGGAAATTTATCCTGCTTCTTCAGATAACCTGACTGTGTATTTTGGTTACCATAGGTTTATCGTGCTTACAAGACCAGAGGTTCTCCTACGGAAGTTGTTTAATATCTGTTAAATAAGAGAGACAACAGGAACAAAGAGCATAGATTATTGTTCGGGTTTTAACTACTAATACCAATTACCATGAAAAGAAGACATTTTTTAAAGTTCAGTCTTGCAGGCGCTGCGGTTTTATCTTCCTTTCCATACCATGTGTACGCCGGGACTGAAAAAAAATACGTTACCGACAAGATAAGGCTGAGTGATACCGGTATCGAAGTATCACGCATGGCTATGGGGACAGGAACCAACGGTTACGGCGGCAGTTCCAACCAGACACGTCAACTCGGTATCAAAGGACTGTCGGATCTTTTAAGGGCAGCCTTTGATCAGGGAATCAATTTCTGGGATTCAGCCGATCAGTATGGCTCTCATGCACATCTGAAAGCCGCGCTTAAATATATCCCCAGGGAAAAAGTAGTTATCCTCACCAAATCGCATGCTTCCACTTATGATGGCATGAAGGCCGACCTTGAACGCTTCAAAAAAGAGATCGGAACAGATTATCTCGATATCGTTCTTCTCCATGGCATAACCAATCCAACCTGGAACGTAGATTTGAAAGGTGCTATGGATGCTCTTGAAGATGCCAGGAAGGATGGATTGGTTCGTGCACACGGCATTTCATGCCATTCACTGGGGGCTCTCCAGACCGCAGCCGACGAACCCTGGGTGCAGGTAGATCTGGCACGTTTCAATCCGGGTGGTGTGGCCATGGATTCTGATGTGCCCACCGTCCAGGCGGTTCTGGAACGGATGAAGAAAAACGGGAAAGCCATCGTTGGTATGAAAGTATATGGCGCCGGCAGACTGGTGAACAAGAAAGACGAATGTTTGGAATTTAATGCAGCTCACACCTTTATTGATAGTTTTACCATGGGGATCGAGAATTATGAGCAGTTGAAGGATATTGAAAAAAGATATCCTGAGGCCAGTGTGAGGGGATAATGCAGGACATGGAACCGGGTAAGCCGAATAACAACAAACGAGTTCAGACCCGCTTTATATAGATTAATTATCGTGTACATTAATAAAAAAGGATGAAAAAAGTGAAAGTCTTAAGTTGTTGCCTCTTATTGGCAACGCATTTCTTTTGCTTTGGGCAGAGTGAAATGGTAAACTATAAAATCGTAAACCGGATTCATGTTGATGGTGACGGTGGGTGGGACTATCTGGCCATGGATGAAAACACAGGCAGATTATTTGTTTCCCACGGTATGGTAACACAGGTGGTTGACAGTAAAAGCGGGAGACTGCTTGGAACCATTCAGGATACCAAAGGTGTACATGGCATCGCTTTGGATGAGAAAGATAACAAAGCGTTCATCAGTTGCGGAAGGGATTCGACTGTTTCGGTTATAAATCTTACCACTCTTAAATTCATCACAAAAGTAAAAGTTACCGGGGCTAATCCCGATGCCATTTTGTATGATCCCTTTTCGGATAAGGTATTTGTCTATAACGGCCGGTCTTCAAATGCAACCGTGATAGATGCAAAAACAAATGCTGTCGTGGCTTCTATCCCGCTTGCGGGGAAGCCGGAATTTTCCGTGAGTGACGGAAAAGGGAAAGTCTATGTGAACATAGAAGATAAAAGTTTAATATCTGTCATCGATTCCAAAAGCCTGAAAATTTTAAACACATGGTCGTTAGCTCCTGGTGAAGAACCTAGTGGTCTGGCTTTGGATAATACTACCCACCGGTTGTTTTCAGTTTGTGGTAATGAAAAGATGATCGTAATGGATGCCCTTAGCGGGAAAATCCTGGCTATACTTGAAACAGACCGGGGGACGGATGGTTGCGCCTTTGATCCTGATCTGAAACGTGCCTATAGTTCAAACGGTGCAGGCACAGTTACGGTAGTTCAGGAAGAGAACCCCGGCAGGTTCTCTGTTTTGACTACGATTAACACGGAAAGAGGGGCGAGAACCATCTGTATTGATAAAAAAACGCATCACATCTATCTGCCAACAGCTGAATTTAACCCCGCCCCTGAATCAACCACTGAACATCCACATCCGCGGCCAGGTATAAAATCAGGGACCTTTACCATCCTGGACATTGCACCGGGGAAATAAAATATTGATACGGATTTCAGGGCTTTGGATTCACCTTGATTTTTCAATCGGTGGGAAAGAAAAAGAGGTTCACCACAGATTACACAGATTAACACAGATTATCAAAGATTATCAAAGTTGGGTATCCGGTTTTTTCATAGACGTGAAGCATCACGTCTCAACGATTTGGTTTTTCATTCATTTTCACCACAGATCCCGATTACTATGCGGGACGGATTAGCACAGATTAGAGCAGATCAATAATGGACATTGAAACAGAACTTTGGAATAGATTATAGACAGAATAATCGTCGGGTTGAAAAAAAGAATTCTAAATTTGTCGTAGAATTTTTCTGAGCCATGAATTGATATTGATTTAACTATTCAATGACAGGATATAAAAGGCGTTCTTTAGTCTTCTTCACCTTAATCTGTTTCACGACTTTTATTTACAAAGGCACGGTCCGGGCGCAAAATTCAAATATTGACAGTGCCGGTTTCTTTCATCATACCCGGATAGTGTCGGATTTCCAGTGGGGACGTGTACTGCAGACCAATGACTTCGTCCGATGGGAAAAACCTCATTCATCAGCCTATCGACGACTACCATGCCTTCTCCGCGCAAATACTGAAACAAACTTCGGGAAAAAAGGACTGGGAAAAGGTTTATGACTATCCTTCTTTTGGCATAGGGGTATATGCGGTCCGCTTCCCCAATACACCTGAGCTCGGTAAACCCATCGCCGTCTATGGACTTTTCACGGCACCTTTTAAGCGATGGAAAAACTTTGATTTTGATTACCTCATGGGATTTGGATTTACCATGAACTGGGAATCCTTCGAGGTATCCGGGAATAGTTACAATATAGCCCTGGGTGCCGAACAGAGTGTCTATATCGACTTCGGCCTTGAGTTGAATTACAGGATGAAAAATGGCATTTCCCTCGGTATTGGCGAAAGCTTTACACATTTCTCCAACGGGGCCTTGAAGCAACCAAATTATGGCATTAATATCGCAGGCACCAGGCTGAAACTGGGTTATGATTTTAATTCAGCCCCGCCGCCCGCCGTAAAGCCCCAGGTTCCTCTATACAATCCCGGAAATGAGTACCTCGTTTCCTTTTTTACCGGAACCAAAAATGTTTTGTATGATGGGCCCGGTGCGGATTCGGTCACCAGTTTCAAAGGGGTGTATTACCCGGTTTACGGGATCTCCGCAGGTTATAACCGTCAGATCAGCTACAAGTCAAAACTGGGTGCCGGAATCTGTTTCGATTATTTCGGTGCAGCGAATTCAAACATAACCCTGTTGAATGGAAAGCTGGAAGATCATGATGCGTCGCTACGCGACGGATTCGAGATCAGCATTTATCCTTCCTATGAACTGGTTATCGACAGGCTGTCGCTGATCCTTCAGCCGGGATTCTATATTCACCGCCGTAGTTATGAGGGACGTACCCCATGGACATACCAGAGGATCGGACTGAAATACCATGTTCTTAAAAATGTGTTTGTCGGGCTGAATCTTCGTGCATACCATTATTATATATCGGATTATATTGAGTGGAATGTGGGCTACCGGTTCCGGAACTGAAGTGGCCTCTTTTCCTTTTTCATCCTTCAGTTTCACCACGGATTACAGAGATTAACACAGATTATTAAAGATTGGGGTCCGGTTTTTTCATAGACGTGAAGCATCATGTCTCTACAGGGTAACCCCTAATCCCTAACCTCCTAACTCACTCCCTCAATTTCGCCTTTTATCTTTCATATGAAAACGGCATTTATCGTATGCACGCCAAGGCGTGCGTCTACGAATTCGTTTACCAGGTTTTGTCTATTTTCACCCGTCTCCAAATTCAATATTCGAAATTCGATATTCAATATTCGATATTTAATTTTCAATTCCCCATGGAGACGCAATGCATCACGTCTCTACATGGTAACCCCTAATCCCTAACCTCCTAACTCACTCCCTCAATTTCGCCTTTTATCTTTCATATGAAAACGGCATTTATGGTATGCACGCCAAGGCGTGCGTCTACGAATTCGTATACCGGGTTTTGTCTATTTTTCACCCGTCTCCAAATTCAATATTCGATATTCAATATTCGATATTCGATATTCGATATTCAATATTCAATATTCGATATTTAATTTTCAATTCCCCATGGAGAAGTGATGCATCACGTCTCTACTCCCTAACCCCTCTCTAATCTCTAATCTCTAATCTCTAATCTCTAATCTCTAATCTCTACCTCCCCACCTCCCCATCTTTCTAACCTCCCAAATCTTTCCTATCTTTGCAGTCCGGCAATGGGGTCTGCCATTAACCGTCATGACAGACTGATGACTCCTGTATTGATATTATTATGTAATCTGCTATGGAAATGCTTAAAGTTATTCTTGCCGTAGGTACAGGTGGTTTTATCGGGAGTGTCGGACGGTTTTATATTTCCAGATATTTCCAGGTTCTGGCCGGATCCTCCTTTCCTTTTGGGACATTTATAGTAAACGTGACGGGATGTTTTATGATCGGCCTGTTTTACGGCCTGTTCATGAAATACTCCGATCTTTCGCCAGCCTGGCGGTTATTTCTTACCACTGGTTTTTGCGGAGGTTTTACAACGTTTTCCACCTTTTCGTTTGAGAATATTGCCCTTCTGCGGGACGGTCAGTATGTTTTCTTTTTTACATATACCGGCGCAAGCCTTTTAACAGGACTGGCGTTTACATTTCTGGGCCTGTTGCTGTCAAAAGTGATCTGAAATTTTTAATTTCACTGAAATAAAAGTATGGTATGATGAAGTCCCTGGCAACCCTGTCAATATAAAACACTCAATCATGAATTCAGATACATCCATCAGCCGAGTACGCATATATATCAGTTCCACTGACAAATTTAAATACTCTCCTCTGTATGAAGTATTGGTCTTTATGGCCAAAAGACATGGAATTGCCGGAGCAACGGTGATACGTGGAGTCATGGGTTTTGGCTCAAGCAGCGAGATCCATTCTTCCAAATTCTGGGAACTTACAGAAAAGCTGCCAATGATCGTTGAGGTTGCCGATTCACCTGAAAAAATCGATAAATATGTCGAGATCATCAAACCCATCCTTCAAAAACTGAGGTATGGCTGTCTGGTAACGAGGGAAGAGGTGGGGCTTGTATTTATCAAGATGGGGGAAAAAAAGTAAGGAGACCCCGGATGGATGCGGGGGTCCGTGATCAGTAAACCTGCAATCATTTCCTCACAGGTTAAAGGAGTAATATAGCTGCTTATCCTTTTTAAGGCAAAGTCCCGGTCACCGGATTTAACAAACCGTTCCAAATAAATTGTTTGCAGCCTTACTCATTCAATCGCAAATGTTTATCAGAGGAGGAAGCAAAGATTGGCTTTAAATAGAAATGCCGAAGTGTTAAGCTTTCCTCTCCGGCATCTTTGTATTTTTCAATGCTTCTTACGGGTTTTTAAACCCGGCTTTTTCAAGGGTTTCCTTCAGTGCCCAATAAGCATAAAGCTGGTGGCCTTTCCATTCTCCGGCGGTTTCCTTTTTAAGATGTTTCTCCGCTTCGATTACTTCGTCAGGAATTTTAGGCAGCATGTCGCTGATAAGTTCAAAAGCCCTGGCTGCATACAACTGGATATACGGATCATCATCTTCCAGGTGTTTTTCAATGACTTGCAGTGCGTCACCGGTGGATCCGGCTCTGATTAGTGCTTCAGCTGCTTCCAGTTTTACCACTTTGGAATCATCATCCAGTCTGGCCCTTAGGGCAGATAATACTTCCGGACTATGGCTTTGAAGAGCTTCAGCAGAAATGACTGCCCAGTACCTGACAAACAGGTTTTGATCATTCATAGCATTTACGAGGGCTTTCTCATTCTGAAGATCTCCAAGCATCAGCGATGTTGTGTTCAGGATACGACGGATCGGATAAACGGTGCTGTCGTGAGCAATGGCCCAGGGTGTTGAGCCTTCAGCCAGACGATGCATAACAGGCTCAGGCATAAGTCCTGTATCATGTGTATCGAGAATCCACTGATCGATAAGCTTTCTGTATTTTATCAGCGTGTCGCGATAAGCGGGATCTGCTGCCAGATTATGAATTTCATAAGGGTCGTTGATCACATCATACAGTTCCTCAGGTGCGCGCCGTGGGGCGAACATGGCTTTCTGGGCCGGTGTCAGTCCGGGTTCATTTTTTACTCTGTTGAGCTCTTTCATGATCAGGGATTGGTCGGTATAATAATTAGGCTGAAGCAGAGGAAGTTCCGGCATGAAATTCCGTATATAGCGGATATTCACTGATCTGACCGTCCGGGCGTTCTCAAAAGCTTCGTCAACCCGGTCGGAAGTACCGTACGCATAACCGGTTAGCGGTTGTGAATATTTGCCCATGAATGCCCTTCCCTGCATATAACCTGGTTTTTTCACTCCTGCCAGGCTAAGAACGGTGGGCCCAAAATCAATGAAGCTGACCACACTTTTGTTGGTCGTTCCGGGCTTGAAATTCAGGCTTTCCCTGTATTTCTCAGGCACATAGACAATAAACGGGACTTCTAAGCCTGAGTCATAAACAGCTCGTTTGGACCTGGGCATACCGGTGCCCTGGTCGGAGTAGAAAAATACAATGGTGTTATCCGTCAGGTGTTCTTCCCGCAGTTGCTTCAGGATCTGCCCGGTCTGGTAATCCATAATGCTCACATTTGTATAGTACCTCGCCCACAGTTTCCTGATTTCGGGAGTATCGGGATAATAGGGGGCAAGTATTACAGAGTCGGGAGATGTCTGCTTAATAAAAGGCAGGTAATCTTTGATCCTGGCGGCATAAACGGAATCATTGCCAAATATCTGGGACTGATGGGTGATTTCCAGGTTAATCACACTGAAGAAAGGTTGGCCCGGAGCCCTGTCATGCCATGTAGCTTTGTTCGATGATTCGTTCCAGATTGTGCTGTCTGAAAAATTGTAATCCGTCTTGTCATTATTTGTGCAAAAATACCCGGCCTTGCGGAGATAGTAGGGATAGGTTTTTATGGAATCCGGGATTTGGACATAGGATCTGAGATGCTGTGAGCCCAGGGATGTTGAATAGACACCTGTGATAAGGCTTGACCGGGCTGGTGAACATACCGGTGCGGATGCAAAGGCATCCAGGTACCTGACACCAATCCTGGCAAGACTGTCCAGGTTTGGTGTGCGGGCTGTCTTATCCCCGTAAATATGCAGCATGGGAGTGATATCCTCACAGGTGATCCAGAGTATATTCGGTTTCGGCAGCTCTTTCTGCATACAACCCTGCAGGCTGAACCCGGCCAGCGAAAGGCCGAGTAGGCCGGTGATGAGGCTTTGTTGATGAGTGTTGAGTTTCATGATGATATGGTTAAGTATAAAAGGATATTGCCTTGATTTATTTATTTGAAGGATACCAGTAGCCATCCTCAATGAGGTTGATCATGGTGAGGAGTCCTCCCCAGGAGTAAAAGCTGTTGCTGTTTGTCACATCGCCTCCAACACCTGTAACCGAGTTGTAATTTTCATGGACCCTGCGATGTTCATTCCATTCTTTGAGGATCAGTTTGAGGGATTTCTCAGAAAGGTCTTTTTGTGCATCCGGGAGGTCATAATTTCGCATACCCATATATACCAGGAAGTTCATTGGAGCCCAGATCCTGCCACGCCAGTATGAGTTATCCTTAAAACCGGGATCGTTCCTGCTGATGGAAGGCATGACCCATTCACCATAGAACTCATCCGGATTGAAATAGTGTTCTTTGATCATCCTCTCAGCCTGCTCAGGGGTGGGCACTCCGGAGAGGAGCGGATAGAAATTGGTGGGAGCAAGGTGCTTGCTGAATTCTCCTGAAGGCAGATACCTGTCGCGATAGATACCCGTTTTCTCGTCCCAGAGGTCCTGAAGTTTTTCCCCATACTTTTCGGCTCTTGCTTCAAGTTCCTTTACGTCGTCAGCGCGTCCCAGTTGCCCGGCAAGATAAGCCAGATTCTTGCAGTCGGCAACGTAAAGTCCCATCAGGCCGGCACTGGCCAGGTCGAGCATATTGGTTTTGGGATTGAAGGTTGCTTCGTCGAAGAGTGGTGAATTATCCAGTCCGGATTCCCATTTTGCGCCCTGTTTGGTATGCCCGTCCATGCCGTTGGGAACGGAGTCGGAACCCCAGGACAGGTAACCCTGATTATCGCGGGCTTTCGGCCACCAGCGGTTCCATGTGAGCAGGTTGTCGTAAACGTCTTCGATAAACCATTTCTCACCGAACTTATCATAGATCATCCTGCAGATAAGGCTGCCCACGGGTGGTTGTGACCGGTCATTGGATTTGGTGTTGAAGGAGGCATCCACATTAGGAATAAACCCGCCGCTGGTAATGCTGTTGGTGATGGCAACAGCATTGGAATAGGCCAGGTCCTTGTTGTCCACGGCAGCCATAAGTGAAGCAAAATACGTATCCCAGTCAAAAATGATATATCCACCCCAGGCTTCGTTCCAGACGCGGCTCACCGAGCAAAGCGGCCGGTCGTTCCGGGCATCGTAGAACACATTCCAGGCCATGACCGACTGCATGGCATCATAAGCATCCGCCAGATCTCCGTATTTTTCTTTCTTCTTTGCCTGCTCTTCAGCCTTCCGGGTAAGCAAAGCTTTGATTTCTTCAAGGCTTCTCTTTTTTCCGGCATAAAATCCGGACTCTTTATCCGATTCGAAGGAGAGGTAAGGGGAATGAAGGGGCAAAGCATATCTTGTTTCGGGAAGGGTTGCACCGATGGTGGTGGATCCGGCACCGGATTCAGCGACAATCTCATCATCCGTTTTCCGTAAAATCCCGGGTTTATCCCACAGGTATGCCGCCTGAAATAACATCACCGGCGGTTTTTCCGGTAGCTCCAGCGGTGTGTACAGCATGACCAGCCCGTCTTTGTCCCAGGCCGACTGTACATTGGCTTTCATGCCGGCCCATTCAATATCCAGGTTGGTGTACGACCCGTCGTAGGCATGGGCATGCGGAGTGACATTTTCCTGAAAAGGATTTTTCGGGCCGGCAATGTAGTTGTCGGTTAACCAGTAAGGGCCACCACCCTTTTTTCTGAAAACGAGCGAAACGGAAAGGCCTTCCGGCATTTTTACCTGGCACAGCAGGTTTGGATTATTCCAGGTGTTCCAGCCGGTAAGGAGTTCCTGTCGGGCTTCTTTTAACCTGCTTTGTGGTGTTTCTTTCATTGTACTCCGGGTGCATCCGGCAAGGCACAATATCAAAATGCCCATGAATGATAGTCCTCTCATCGTAAAAGTTTTTAAGGAATACAGATTGGTTTAGTGGTAGGTCAAAGATAAGATCATTGCTTAAAAAAGCGATGATTATATCAGCCTAATTTTCATTTCATTGCCTTTGAACAAAACCATTTTGACTGTTTGCCTGCAAAGCGTTTCAACGTTTCCTTGAGAAGGTTTTACCTGGACGATATTCATCCTGCGTTCATCGGGACTTAACGGTAAAAATATGACGCATAAATTTTGAATTATGTATTGAATTACCTTTAAGCAGACTGTCAGGTTGAAATTATTCTTTATATTACAGAAGAAGCTTATCCATTCAGCAAACTGCCGTTTATGGAACACCTCATCAAAAACAATGAAGTCCTAAGGATTATCACTTATCTGCTCGCTTTCGTAATGATATCAGTCGCTTCCGGGAAAATTGCAGAGCTGTTCCGGAAGATAAAACTTCCTCTGATCACCGGTTTACTGCTCATCGGTATTTTAGCCGGACCTGATGTCCTGGACATGATAGACCGGGAAGCCATTCCAAAATTGCAGTTCATCAATGATATAGCTTTAGCATTCATCGCTTTTGCCGTCGGGGCAGAATTATACATCAAGGAACTGAGAAGCCGGATCAGAAGCATCACAATAATGACGATCAGCCAGTTAAGTATTACCTTTTTGTCGGGTTTTATTGCGGTATACTACCTGTCCGACCTAATTCCTTTTATGAGGGAACTGCCGAATGTTACCAGGGCTGCCATCGCACTCTTTGCAGGAACCATCTTCGTAGCCCGGTCGCCGGCTTCGGCCATTGCCATAGTGAATGAAATGCGTGCGTTTGGTCCGTATACCCAAACTGCTTTGGGTGTAACTGTGCTCAAAGATTTTCTCGTCATCATCCTGTTCTCCTTTGTTTTTACGGTGTCGGGTTCACTTATACAGGGGGAATTGCCCGGATTTGGTTTTGTTTTGATTCTTATGGCAGAACTCGGGTTATCCCTGCTGCTGGGATTACTTCTCTGGAAAACAGTGACAGCCATACTCGGGATTGCAGGCAAAACAGTGCTTAAAAGTTTCCTTGTACTGGCAGCGGGATACTCTGTTTTCCTGATTTCATACCTCATCCGCAAATTATCGGAGGACCACTTTGGGGCAGAAATGTATATTGAACCGCTTCTGTCTTGTATCATTGCCAGTTTCCTTCTTACAAATTACAGCAAGTACAGGCCCGATTTTATCCGGATTATAGAGGAAACCGGGCCGTATGTTTATGTGGTGTTTTTTACCCTGACGGGAGCCTCCCTGTCTATCGGGATTCTTTCAAAGGTATGGATGGTTGCCCTGATCCTTTTCCTCGTCAGGATCCTGTCACTGATCATTGCCGGTTTTGTTGGCGGAAAACTGGCCGGCGATCCTCCCAGGATGAACCGGCTGGCCTGGATGCCTTATGTGACCCAGGCAGGGGTTGGCCTGGGACTCGCAACAGTCATTGCTTCTGAATATCCCGGATGGGGGCAGGAATTTGCCACCATGATCATTGCTGTCATCGTCCTGAATCAGATTGTTGGCCCTCCATTTTTTAAATGGGCTATTAATATCGCCGGTGAAGCACATAAAAAGGCCGACCCTTCAGCCAAATCCCATCAGAAAATCCTTATCTTCGGATTGGAAAGCCAGTCCATCGTACTGGCAAAACATCTCAAAATTCATGACTGGAAAGTGAGCATAGCCTCGCAGAATATTGAATCCGATTTTAAGGTCGAAAAAGGTATCAAAGTCGCTTTGTGCCAGGAAATCAGTATAGACTCTCTTCGTGCCCTTAACGCGTGGAACGTTGAGACCATAGTCTGCCTGTTGTCGGATGAGGAAAATTATAAAATCTGTGAACTGGCGTATGAACACTTTGGAACACGAAATCTGATTGCACGGATACAGGATCGTAATTATTATCAGAAATTCAGGGATCTGGGCGTACAGGTCATGGAACCGGCTACTGCCATGGTATCACTCCTCGAACACTACATCCGTTCACCATTGGCGGTTTCTATATTGATGGGAGAAGGGGAGGACCAGGATACCATTGATATTGAAGTCATCAATCCGGATATACACGGACTGACCCTTCGCGACCTAAGGTTACCCACGGATGTGATCATACTTTCCGTTACCCGGGGCGGACAAATGATTATATCCCACGGTTACACCAGGCTACGCTTTGGAGATATCGTTACGCTGGTTGGTTCAACGCAAAGTCTCGATAATGTGAAACTTCGTATTCAGGGGTATTAATGCTTTTTTGCGTAAAACAGGAAAAAATTAGGGTATTATAAGTTAAAAAAACATTATTTTACAGGGAATTTATGGCAGAGTCGACAGGATCATCCAAAAAACTGATCACTTTTCACCAGTTACATGTTGAGATAGTTACACAGGCAGACGAAGAACTTCTGGATCATCTTCAGAATACAATCCTTGGCACTCCCGGCGGACTCCTTTACCAGCATACCAGTATTAAAAATAAGCTTGAGAATATTGGTAAAGTGTATTTTATGCTGCTGAAAAAATCTGGTCATCTCCTCGGATCTGTTGGTCTTGTGGACAGGCAGACGGAAGCAGGCAGGGAAGAATATAAGTCTTGGTATGTCCGGTATTTTTCCATCCGGGCACCTCTTCGTTCCAGGAAATTCAAACCTGAAAAGGAAAAGAGAGATGCATCCCGAAGTGTCGGACTTTTAAAATCCGTCGCTTTACCCTATTTCGAAAATCCGGGATTGCTCGATGATTCCCCGGCTGATAACCATGATCCTTCATTTTTATATGCCTATATCGAAAACGCGAATTACCGGTCGCTGAATTTCAGTGCTGAGATGGGTCTCACGAAATGCCGTAATTTTACTACACTACTGTTCAGTCGTTTCCGGCTGAGAGGGAGAAATGAAGTCATCAGGGCAGAGCCTCATCAGTACCCTGAAATTTTGCAAAAAATAAGTGGCTTTTATTCCGGCCATACCATGTTTTATCCAAGGCACATTTTCATGGACGGCAATTATTTTGTGTATATGGAAAATGGAAGGATGACGGCAGGTCTCCAGGTTCACCGTGATGCCTGGAAAATCATCAGCCGGAGCGGTTTTGCCGGAAAGCTACTCCTGAAAGTTTTTCCCGGAATACCAGGCGTGAAAAAAGTGTTCGACCCGGCCCATTTCCGGTTTTTAGCCATCGAAGGCATCTGGTATGAAAAAGGAGGTGAGAAATACCTGGAACCCATGCTTGAAGCTGTCTGTCATACCTTTAAAACTCATGTAGCTATAATGTGGTTTGATACCTTCTGCCCGGTGCTGAAGGCCATTGAGGGAAATGTGGATCCGGGTTTGCTCGGCAAAATGATAAAAAGGACGGATGCTGAAATCAGGGTACGCTTTTATAATTTCAGTCCGGAAAAAGTGGAAGAATTTACTTCGAAACCGGCGTATCTGTCGGCGTTTGATACGATTTAGGGATTGAGTTAGGAAGTTAGAGGTTAGAGATTAGGGATTAGAGATTAGGGATTGGGGAGCCCGTGTAAGGAGAGTAAACGGGAATTCTGAGTGGTAAATATGAATATCAAAAACGTAGAGACGTGATGCATCACGTCTATGAAAAAACAGGACCCAATCTTCAATAATCTGTGTTAAAACCGAATGATGAAGAAGTCCGCCAGAAGAATCTTCATTTCTCTCCTGAAGTTTTCCCTCCCATCCAGATCTCCTGGATTTTATCGAAGAATGCCTTCTTTCGCTCACTGCTGATCTCCCAGTCGACCGGAACGCTCTGGAAACCCTGGCTGAAATCCTCACCTTCCCTGCGGTAGTCGAAAAATCCCCAGGATGCACCGGCACGGAATGCCGCGGTCATATTATTGTCTGGCTGGTCAAAGTCGTAATGATCGTCTTCATTAAAAATAACCGGCATGGGCCGGTATTCGGGCATAGCACGGGTCTGGTTTACCATTTCGGCAATACCGGCGGGATGATTCACGCCGTTACCGTGAAGAAGAATGAAATCGGCAGCTTTAACCACGTTGGCTGTCGGGAGTGTATTGCCGTTGAAAGAAGCGCTCACCGGGAAACGATACCCCAGCTTTTTACTGTAGGACTGGGCCAGCCTTATCAGTTCGTCTATCCGGTCGGCCTTTAAGATGGGAGTTTCGTATTTTTTGTTATTGCACTCATTGGCAATCTCAATCAAAACATTGGTATACTTCTTATCGATCAGCCAGCTTATGGTATTTCGAACGGCATTCTTAACCGCCTCTTCACCCTTTACCCTGCCATCCTGTCCAAAATAGAAAATGCCCAGGATCGTCACCATACCAAGATCATCGGACTTATCCATGATGGATTCCAGCCTTTCCATATAATCTTCCCGTAGGTTCCCCGCAGAGTCTATTGCTGAGTTATACCACGGTTGATTTTCCGAATATCCCTGTGGACTTCCACCCTGAAGATTGATGGTAAATCCAAGTAAGCCATAGTCGCGCCATTCATCCATGGCCGATACAAATTCATTTGTATTTCTTTCGGGATCCCAGGTATGGTCATCGGGATAGGCCCACAAATCAACGGTAGCCGGATTCAGATCATCAAAAATGCCCTGTACCATCCGGCTGTTTGGCAACAGGCCCTCCATGTGAATACCTCTCCAGACAATGCCCTTTAAAGTTGGGTCACCGTTGATATAAAGTTTGTCTTTTACAATGCTGACGGTTGTGTTCCTTGCCGTAGAAGGAGGGACAGAATTTCCCTTGTGACGGGAATTGCTGCACGAGGAAATGAATAGGGTGATCACAAGGATCAGGAATGGTTGTCTCATGAAAAGGTTATTTGTTTTCTTTATCTCTTTTTGTGACCCATCTTACGGATCTTCTCAGCATCTCCTGGTATGTCGGAGCACTGTATGAATCTGGTCCGTGTCCCAGCAGAGTCTGGAACACCCGTGCATTGCCATAGGGATAGATCCATGCCAGTGGTTCTTCCTTACCTGAAACCTTCGAATGAGCCATAATGAGTGGCTTCAGATCCATATCCCCGGCCTGGTTAAAATATAATTCATCCTGTGTTGTGAACGAATCAAGCCCTTCGGTAATGTATTGCCTTTTACCCGTGAAACTGACCGTAAAGGGTCCGTAAGCATCATGACTACTGTCACCGTTGTGATCCCACACACGACGGACGATTTTCCGGTATTCCGGCCAGTCCGATGCTGCCGCTCCGGGCAGGGACTTGTGGAAAGCCCCATTTGAAAAATGCAGAACGATGAGGCCCCCTCCGTCATTTAAAAACGACAGGAACCCTGCCTTTGCATATTCACTTAATCCTTTCGGATCTTCCCAGTTGCAATAATTCAGGACAATGAAATCATAATCCTTTACAGTTACATCTTTTAAGATCTCCGGATCCGTGGAAACGGTGATGGAAGCAGTTGAATCTTTTTCCAGAATAGCCTTGATTACAGGCGTCGTCTCCTGCCATTTGTGTGCCGGATGGTCATTTCCCGTGATGAGCAGACCCCTCGGAACATAAGAGGCATTCGGGTTGCAAGCCATTAATGTGAACATTACGACAGGAACCATTAAAATGAATTTTTTCATATGGGAATTAGCTTGTAGTTACTCTAGTAAAAATACATTTAACACCCGTTAAAATAAAATATTTTGACTAAATTCGGTTTGAACCCAAAAAAAGCAAGGTCATGCAAGATATGGAAATAACCTCAATCCCGGATTTTGTGATTAAGAAAGCCAGAATGGAAGATACCGCACTGATCCTTCAATTTATACACAAACTGGCGGACTACGAGCGTTTGAGTCATGAAGCGGTTGCTACCTATAACGACATAAAGACGTATCTTTTTGGCGAAAAACCTGTGGCTGAAGTAATTATTGGCTACTACCAGGATCAGCCGGTTGGTTTCGCCCTGTTCTTTCATAATTTTTCCACTTTTCTCGGCAAACCGGGAATTTACCTCGAAGACCTTTTTGTGCTGGAAGAGCACAGAGGACAGGGTTATGGAAAGAAACTGCTGACCTACCTGGCACGCCTTGCCGTTGAGAGAGATTGCGGACGCCTGGAATGGGCCGTGCTGGACTGGAATGAACCGGCTATTCAATTTTACAAATCCCTGGGTTCAAGAATAATGAATGAATGGCTCATTAACCGCCTTACAGGGAATTCCCTAAGAGATGTCGCCAGCCGGTTTTAATCTTGTAGAAAGCAAGTTTTGTATTTCCGAACTTTTTAAGGACTGACTCGTATAAACTCTGAATCCCAACCGTTTTTGTAAAATTGATAACTTCTGACTTTTATCACTGTCTGCTTAATTGAGTATTATGCAAAAAAGGACAGGAGCTAAAGCAGTATGTTTTTTCTTACTGTTTTGGTTACCTATTTTAAGTATTTCTGCAGGGATTCATTCTCATACTGGCCGTTCCGGCGCAATTGTCTTTGAAGACTCTGCGATTTTTCTGTCTGATATACCCTGACAGAGCTGAGTATTACGCCCATATGGCTTACCTCGATGCAAAAGCTCAGGACGATGTTGACAATTTAACCGAAACAGCGATGCTGCTCGCTGAAATGGACCTTAAATCCGGCAATAACAGGAGAGTTCTTGAGACATTGGATTACCTTACCGATTCTGCAAAGATAAGTATTCCAGATAGTTTAATTGCAAAACTATATATTACCCGGGGGTCAGCTAATTTTCAGCTGGGCAGATTTCAGTCTGCCAAAGAGGATTTTTATAGAGTATTCAGAATTGCCGAGACTGCTAACGATACAATGGTGTTGATCAGGGCGCTTACAAACCTCGGAAGCGTATTTATCAGAATTGGTGATTATGAGAAGTCTCTTGAATATTACCAGAGATGTCTGACCATGGCGGGAACTCTGAAAGATTCGGTTTCGATGGCAGGGATCTTTAATAATCTGGGTGGATTATATTCCTACCTTTCGAACTACGATTCAGCTATTCAGTATTTTAAGAAATCGTATAATCTCTATTCTTCCTGGAAAGACACCTCCGGAATTATCCCCTCACTGCTCAATATTGGATCCATGGAGCGTGAGTTGATGCATTATACGTCTGCCAGGGACAAGGACAAGCAAGCCTGGGAGATCAGCAAAATATACAACGCGCACAATTACAAATTGCAGGTACTCGAAGGGCTTGCCCAGGATTACCTTCAGATGGAAGATTATGCCAATGCAGAAAAATATCTCAAACGGGCACTTGCCATGAATCAGGATGAAAAAAACATCTATCTCAGCTCAAGTTTAAAAAACAGCCTGGTTGAAGTATTCATTAAAAGTGGGAGGCCCGACAGTGCGCAGGCCTATATGGAAAGCGGCCTCATGGAAGCACAATTTATCGATAACAAGGAACTGCTGATGATGTATTATAAATCGGCGGCTGAACTCAGTGTGTTGAAGGGCAACTATAGGGAAGCCTATCAGAATTTCACCGAGTATCATAACTATTACGATTCGCTCAACAGCCAGAGTACACGGTCAAGGATTACAGACCTCGAGATGAAATACCAGAACGACAAAAAAGAAGATGCCATCCGGAATCTCCAGGTTAATCATGAGATACTGGAACTCAAAATCAGGAAGGCCAACCTGGAGAAGTTCCTGTTGATCTTAGTCATCCTCTTCGGACTGATTGCTGTTCTTACAGTCAGTATTATGTACTGGAATGCCAGACGAGCGAAAATTCTCGTCCAGAAAAAAAATGATGAACTTGCTGATGCCATTGACATTAAAAACCAGTTGTTTTCTATCATTGCCCACGATCTTAAAAATCCTCTGAATGCCATTGTGGGGTTTTCATCCCTGCTTTCGGGCAGCAGTAGCACCAATAATGAAAAAGTTGTAAAATATGCCGAAAGAATAAAAGAATCGGGCCTGCAGGGATTTGAAATGATTGAAAAACTACTTGAATGGTCACGACTGAACATGGATGACATACATCTCACATTTGCAACAAACGACATGTTCAGTGTTTCCGAAAAGGCTTGTCTTTCTATTCGTAATTACGCTGACATGAAAGGGATCAGGATTGTGAATGATATTTTTCCCGATACCCTGGCCTACTTTGACAAATACTCTATCGAGAGCGTTCTCAGAAATCTTATTTCAAACGCCGTGAAATATTCCTCAGAGGGTAACTCTGTCACGGTCACAGCTGAAAAGAAAGACGATCATCTTATCATCGGGGTTGAAGACCAGGGCACCGGAATTCCTGTTGAAATACAGGATAAAATTCTGAATTCAAAAATGATTGTCTCACAGCCGGGAACACAGAATGAAAAAGGAACCGGACTGGGTATAACTCTTTCCAAAGAATTCGTAAGACGAAATTTTGGAGAGCTATGGTTTGATTCCGTTCCTTCGGAAGGAACTGTTTTTTACTTTTCACTTCCGCTGAAACCTTCCAAAACGCCTGAAAATCTTTATCAAATACATCTGTTTGCAGAAAAAAATCCTGAAGCATAGGTTCACTACTCGCCCGGAGCAGATTATCTTCACCTGGAGATTTCAAGCCCATTTCTGGTAAATTTTTAAATTCTGTAGTCTGTACTATTTTTCAACGCCAGTCATTCAGCATAAAGATCCTTTTAACAGGTTAACGATAACATCACATCCTGCTTTTAAGCCGGGATTTTGCTTTTCCGGGATAAAGGGATCACTCACCGAAAAGACGGATAAAAGCAGTGAAATGGATGTGACCCCCGGGAAGGTGTTCATTATTGAATTCGTCCTTTGGTTTTCCGGTTGAGTTGTTTAAAGATTTTATCAAAGAAATCGGTAATTTCATCCTGACCTTCATTTTATTTATGTAAAATATACTACGATCAGAAAAATATTGATCAATGGTTCAGGATGGTTATGGTAAATAGCCGTAATTTTGTACTAGGATTTAAATCAATGCCCGATGAGGATTGCCCGATCATATTTATTTCCGGTCCCGGTGATTACCCGCCAGGGTTTATAAAACGGGAGAAGAGGTACAACTGAGACCTCAGAACGCTATCTGTTATTTTAAAATCTTTCTATCATGTCGGGCAAAAAATATCTAAACTCAGGTTTTCTGTATTTGTTTTATACCCTCAGCAGAAGCACTGTCTGGAGAGATCTCAGGGATGCTGTTGCGGGGAATGACCGTGATTTTACCACTATTAAGCTGAGCAGGGCTATCCTGATTCTTTCTGTACCTATGGTTTTGGAGATGATAATGGAATCAGTATTTGCAGTGGTTGATATCTATTTTGTCTCCAGACTGGGTGCCGATGCCGTGGCCACGGTTGGTATAACGGAGTCATTGATGACTCTGGTATATGCCATTGGGTTGGGTCTGAGTATATCGACAACGGCGCTGGTTTCAAGAAGGGTTGGTGAAAAAGAAAATGACAGGGCCGCTTTTACTGCAGCGCAGGCCATTATTACAGCTATTGTCATTTTCGATACTTATTGCTATACCAGGTTTACTGTTTCCCATGAGACTATTAACTCTGATGGGAGCATCGGAGACCCTTGCATCACAGAATTACCTGTATCCCATGATCCTGCTGGGGTCGAATGGTGTGATTATGTTGCTGTTTATTATAAATGCTGTATTCCGAAGTTCAGGTGATGCAGCATTGTCCATGCGAGTTTTGTTGCTGGCCAATCTGTTGAATATCATCCTCGATCCATGCCTGATATTCGGCCTTGGTCCGTTTCCTGAACTGGGTATTGCCGGTGCAGCACTTGCCACTACAACCGGAAGAGGGATTTCCGTTGTGTACCAGTTTTATCTCCTTGGCCGCGGAAATGGAAGAATTCGTATTTATGCCAGGCATTTCAGAGTTTCATTTAAGATCATTACAAAACTGGTCAGGCTTTCACTCGGAGGTATCGGGCAGAATCTCATTGCTACTTCGAGCTGGGTTGCTATGGTCCGGATCATTGCTGAATTTGGCAGTGAAGTTCTTGCAGGGTATACTATTGCCATACGCATCGTGATATTTTCACTGCTGCCTTCGTGGGGACTTGCCAATGCGGCTGCCACCCTTGTCGGACAGAACCTGGGAGCGAAGAAACCGGAGCGGGCAGAGCGCTCGGTGTGGACAACAGGCTTTGTAAATATGGGTCTGTTGGGTTTGTGCTCCATATTGTTTCTCATAAAAGCCGAAGGCTTCATTGCTTTTTTTACTACTGATAGCCGGTGTGCTTGCTTCCGGAACAACTTGTCTGAGGATGATCAGTTACGGATTCCTGTTTTATGCGCTGGGTATGGTGATGATCCAGGCTTTTAATGGTGCAGGGGATACGTCCACTCCAACATGGATGAATTTCTTCTGTTTCTGGATGCTGGAGATACCTTTGGCCTATATTCTTTCAATGGTGGCAGGCTATGGAAGAGGAAGGTGTCTACATGGCCATTATCATCGCCGAATCGACACTGGCCATGGTTGCCATGATCATGTTCCGGAAGAGGGAAATGGAAATTGCGGGAGATATGATGTCGTAGGGATGATCCCGGAAATTAAAAATGAAGGAAGATTGAGGACATCGTCCGCATTGAAACGCGATGCATTCCAGGATCTACCTGAACAATGGGATTAAAATAATTACTCAATTTAATTGCATTGATTTTTAATCCAGGGGCGAAAAATCTTTAGCCCCTTCATTGAAAAATCTGTATATCGGTAAGAGATTTTATTTATTTCTTCACCACAATCTTCCTGTTAATTATACCTTCGGATGTCTCGATCCTGATGAAATAGACCCCGTCAGGCAGGTTTTCAGTACCGAACCTCATCGGGTACTGGCTGCTTACATCAGTCGTCCTGGCAATTGTTCGCCCGGTTATATCAGTGATGCTGACACCATGGACAGTAACTCCCGGAATATCAATCCTCAGGTTGATATAGCCACTTGTCGGATTTGGATAAATGCGGATATTCTGGTTGAGTTCATCATGGTTTATCCCCTCTGGTTTCTGGACGAAAACAACGGCTATGGCGGAATCACAGAGTGATGGGTTACTTGTCAGGCATACCTTGTACGATATGGTATCGAGGTTATTGTTAAAACCGGCATCAGGCATATAGGTAACAGAATGATCGGTTTCAAGCTGTGCAGTTCCGTTGGAAGGTTGTCTGGAGATGTTGATGGTAAAGGCTGAAGGGATCTCATCGTTATCGGTTACAGGAATGCTTACGGAGCTTCCTTCCGTCATGGTCTTGTAATCGTTGTTGCAAACGGGTGCGGAAACAATCAGGAGACCATCATTGAACCGGGCCATGAAATCCTGGTAATAAACATTGGCAAGCACAGCATCATGAATGACCAGGGTATTTTCGTCATTTCTTATATCGGCTGCGGAACTCCAGTTGTGTGAACCGGTGAGAACCAGTGGATCTGAGGAAGGCTCTCCCTGGTCAACAACCATATATTTATCATGCATAATCCCACTTTCGCCTGTTTCCCTGAAATTCTGGGCAAGGGCACCCATGAGGGTTGAGACTACGGTCTCATTGCAGTTTTCCTTGACGTTAACCAGTACTTTTGCAGCTGCACCGGCAGCATTCCTGTCGCTGATGGCATATCCAAGGTCCGTTTTGGTGATCAGCATCGTGGCAATGGACAGGTCATGGTCAGCGGTGTTTAGATTGTTAAGAATTTTAGAGTTGACCTGGTCGGAAGGGCTGAAATAACTTTCAACGTTTTTTCCGCCAATGATGAAGTTATGAGGAGTGTTATCGGATTTGTCGGGACCAAATTTCGAAGCCTGGGCGTCGGGCTGGAGACCGCTGCTGCCAAACATCTCGTTGAATTCGAGGGTATAGCCGATAGCCAGGCTCTTGTCCTGGATGATGATCACGTTGTTGGGATCGGTGTTGATCTGACCATCGGTGAAGTTGGTGGAACCGGTCCATACAATGGGCTCGTCCGGATTGTCAGAATAAGCGTCGATGATGACAAATTTGTTGTGCATGATACCGTAGATCGGGTAATTGGAAATGGGGCTGGGCATCTTGCCAATATTTGAATTCAGGCTTTCCACTCCCGATGCATCGATATTGGAATCGTAAACCACCCTGATATTAACCCCACGATCGTATGCGGCATTCATGGCATTGGTAATATTTGAAATGCCGGCATTGTTGAAGTTGTAAATGGCCATATCGATCGAATATTTAGCGCGGTTTATATACGCGATCAGGGTATCGTCGATGGCATGGTCGAGCTGAATGGCATCGGTACCTGTTGAGACGGAATGATCGACCGTTCGGTTAAAATAGGCCTGCATTTTCCCCGATGACTCTGATTCGGTAACGTATACGCCAACTTGTGCTTTTGTTGTATCGGGGCCCGTGACCGAAAAGGGTTGTACGTAAAATAATTCGGAAGGAACGGCTCCGGAGACCGAGACCGAATGAGTGGTGGCTGTTCCTGTTCCGCTCAGCACTCCAAGGTCCATATCCGGGGTATTGCCATAAAAAGCTTCGGAACTGCCGTCCACATCCGTTTCCCAGCTCAGGTCGAACCCGCTTGTCGACAGGTTGCTCATGGTAACGGAAGAAGTGAGATTGATCGGGCTTTCCGGCATAACGTCATCCAGTCCCCTGACCAGGATCTGGTAGTAATCATAAAACTGGGCCAGGATACCGGTTATGGTGACCATTCCTGAAGGCAGAGGCATACCGACAAAATCGCTTTCGGTGGTACTTACCCTGATCTCGCTTTGTTCCCCGTCAGCCGTAAAAAAATAATTGGTTTTCCCGACGATGGTAGTTCCCGGGCTGTCGAAGGTGGCATCTTTGATCTGGATGAGCATGCCTTCGTAAGTATCGCTAAGTTCAGAAGGTGTGACCACAACAGGGGCGGGAATGTCATTATCGATTGAGTTGACGGTCACGCTGGTTACCGGACTCATTTCAAGCAGATTGTTATAATCGGAGAGTGTGCCGGTAATGGTGATCTCGTCGCCCTGATTCAGATTACCGACCAGGGCTGCGCTGTAGGCTGCCAGTCCTCCTGTTTCATCCTGCAGGTAACGGATGGATCCGCCCAGTTCGGAACCGGTGGTGACGATACCGTGAACGGTAACCGTTGCGCCCGGTCCTGCCTGGCGGGCTGCCTCAATAGTTATGGTCTGGGAAAAGGCAGTCGCTGCGATCAGCAGTCCTGCAAGAATAGAAATATATTTTATCATGATATTGTATGTTTATTATCAGAACGTAAGTTTTAATGAAGTGATAAACCTGCGGCCCATGCCGAAAAAGACGGTAGCGGCTTTGGCGTCGAAGCTGTTAGGTGGATTAAGGAGAGTGGTATACGGATCGTTATTTGTTGCATCTGAAATGTATTCCGTGTTCATTACGTTCAGCATGCTGAAGGTATAGCTGAACAGGACACCCTTTGCCCAGCTGAAGTGCCAGCTGTAACCTGCGTGGAAATCGACCAGACCATAAGAAGGGACCATCCAGGAATCGATGACATTACCATTTTCATCGGTTGTTGTTTCCGGGGAGAAATCAGAATAATAGTGATCAAAATAAGTGTATCGCATGCTCAGATACATGTTTTTAATCGGCTTGTATTTAATATTTCCTCCTGCCTGTGTCTGGGCGGCATTCCCCACGTGTATACCCCTGGCATCAAAAGAGATGACTTTATCGACTGGTTGGTTGTTATCCTGGTTGTAAAACTGAAGGCTGTCGATTTTACTGTTCCATTTCCAATCACCAAGAGATAATAAGCCTTGTAATTCGACCTGGTGGGATATTTTGTATACGAAATCGAGCTCAATCCCTTTATGAATGGCGTCGAGTCCCGGGATATCGGCATAAACCTGGATCTGGTCTTTCTGTGGGTCGCCGGAATAGCCTGTTTCTCCAGGTTTAAGCGTATATTCCGACCTCACAGTATTCGTAGGACGGTTATACCAGTATGTAAGATAACTGTTCAAGTAGAATGAAAACCGGGGTGAATTATAGTTATATCCGAGTTCCATGGATTTAATGAGCTCATTTTTGAGTCTTTCCCTGAAAGTGGTTGTATACGGAATGATAAAAATAACTGTATTCACGTGTTTTCGACAACCAGCCCAGGTTGGCAAAAACGTTTGAATGTTGGCTCGAGGTTATAATTGGCGCCGGTCTTAACAGTGAATCCTGGGGTATATTTCCAGTCTGATTTTGTCCCAAGGAAATAGTCTATCTTTTTATAGCCATTCATGGCGGTAGTAAGGTTGAGGAAAGCGGACAGGTTTTCTTTTTTGAATTCAGCCAATCCGAAAACACCTCCCCAACGGACCAGTCCCAGATAGTTGTAATAGACGGTATCACCTACATACTTCATGGCTGCCTGTGGATTCAGGTCGTAGTTAACGGATACATCAGTCTGGTCGATAGCGTAATCTGCGCCGAGCAGGTCGGTGACGGTCACATAATGTTTGCCTTTGTAGGATCTCAGGTCGACACCGCCGGAAAAGCTCCAGGTATTGGAGGGGCGGTAGCTGAAGGTTGACAGGTAACCGAACCAGACATGTTCATTTCTTTGCCTGGCGAGGTAATTGGACGCATAATAAAGGCTATCGCTATACTTGTTATTTATCGGGTATAGGGGATCCAGATGCTCGGGATCCCATGGAAGATAGGTTGCTTGGCATTCTCGTCATAGATTCTCTGCCAGTTGATCTGTCCGTAATACGGAACAGCCGGATCGGTGATCCACTGCGTTTTTTCAGGGATTATGCGGGACTGTCGCCGCCACCATAACCGAGTGAGAGATAAAGGATATTTGAGATCGAGAAATTATCGGAGACATTCCAGAAATCTTTCAGGCTGAACTGGGGTTTATGATAGACATTAACCCGCTCTGAAAGTACTTCTTCAGGGGCATCTGGATGAAACGGTCTCTGCGGAGCACCCCCCAGTGCTGATTATACTTATCCCCATGTTGTTATATAGGCGGAACATAAAGAAGTTCACCCTTGTTATTTTTATCATCAACCGGTACTCCCGATCTTTGGCATATTCAACATCGTAGGCAGCGATAGGTAACTGGTAAGCTCTTTGTTCATGGTGCTGGGGTGCCCGAAGCCGGAGGCAGTAACAGGTGTTTCCCCATTCGTTTATCCAGCCGGAAGAAATAAAACCAGCCTTCAGAGAAGGTATTATCCACCCATCCGTTTCCGCGTTTGTATGAACCTGCCAGCGAAAGAGACCAGCCCCCGGGGTCACTCCGGAAGAGTAGGCCAATGAAGTACGGAATTTGCCCTCGCTGTCGATTTCATTTTCAGAGAGATTTCGTTTGCTTTCGATACCTTTTGTCAGAATATTGATGGTACCCCCGACAGTAGGCAGGGCAAGCTTAGAGGCACCGAGTCCTCTCTGTACCTGTATATTACGGGTAACATCGTCAAGTCCGAACCAGTTGGACCAGTATACCCAGCCGTTTTCCATATCATTCATGGGGATTCCGTCGATCATCACGGCCACGTTGTTCTGGCTGAATCCGCTGATGGTAATCCGGGCATCGCCGTCGCCGCCGCCCTGTTCGGTGGCATATACGCCGGGGGTTGAGTTGAGGACCATGGGTATATCGCGGCCGGCGAGTTCCTGTGCGAGTTGAACCGGGGGAACGTTACTGAAAGCAACCGGTGTTTCACGGGTAATGGCCTTGTCGGATACCACTTTAACTTCGTCGAGCATCTGGGGTTCAGGTTAAATGTAAGAAATACGTTTTTGTCTCTGATGTGAGCTCTTTCTTTTCAAGGCTTCATAACCCACATAAGATGCCCGTAAATTATATTGTCCTGGAGGTAGGCTAATATTGAAAGTTCCGGTTGACATCGGTCACAGTTCCTTTGCCCATACCGTAGACTATGGTTGCGCCGATAAGTGGTTCCCCGGTTTGTTTATCTTTTACGGTTCCCTGAACATTCACTTTTTGACGCGAAACCTGCCGGGAGGGCAAGGAAGGCCAGAAGAAAAACGGTAAGTAATTTATGCATACCAGTAATTTAGGATCATGGCGGTGTTAGTGCCGCTTTTACATTGCAACCGCTGAAATTATCTATTGAACTATTGACGAAAAACCAGCATCTCCTACACATGAATCTGATAAATGGTGAAGTATGAAATAATATGAATCATACTGCCGGTATTACCTTACCATAATTTTTTGGTAATGATATCGTTGTTGTCAAACTTCAGCCGGACAAAATATAAGCCGCTTTTCCTTATTAGCCGGAACATCCGACTTGGATGTTGAGTTCGCCAGTTCGCATTATTTTTTACTGATGATGGTTTGGCCGAGCATGTTCACCAGTTCGATTTCCCTAACAGGGTGTTTGTGCTGACGGTAAAGTGTTTTCTGTTGCCGGATTGGGGAAAACATAGGCTTTCGGACTGGTCAGATTGGTTACCGTTACGGCATTCGATTAGCGCAGTCGCAGGTATGGTAGCCAAGGGAATCCCACTGGTCGGCACCGCCGGGAACGGTATCCCACTGGGCGGTGACGTTAAATGCGGAAGGATTGGCAGTAATCCCTTTTTTACGGAATGTTTACTTACCAGGGAATGGTTGGCGGTCCAGGGAATCCAGTAATATCCTCGGGGACGATATACTTGGTGATATAGGTACTGTCGGTGCCTGTAATATTCCCGTTGTGATCATAAATGTTATTGTAGATCCATTTGTCGGTAAAGGGTGCCCATCCCTCATCGTTTGCAGTCATACCTCCACCGATAGCGCCAAAAAGGTCGACAAGTTGAGAAGAACCATGGCTTGGTCCGGTTTCAGTGTCATAAAGAAGGGCGATGGCATCGTTTCCGTTCATGTAGGTCGGTGCAGGATAGGCGTGGTCGAGCTGATTGCCAAGAGCCTGTAGGGCAGGATCACATTTCGGTGAGACTGCCTCCCTGCCAAGATCCTGATCAGTAGTTTGGCCGTTTGTCAGGACAAAGGTGGTATGGGGTTGAATGAATCCCTGCAGCCGGGTATACCCGCCGGACGTCATAATTGGTTGAAAGCCATTGGAATACCTGACGATCAGGTAATTACCTAAATCAATGATCTGATCCGAAGTATTATATAATTTCAATGGCCTTGTTATTGCCGGAACCCTCATCGTATTCCGAAATAATAAGATTGGTACAATCCTGTGCAAACAGACCTGCGGAAAGTGCAACCAAGGCGAAAAGTGTAAAAATTCTCTTCATAATGTGTATAGTTATAATTTATGTTTTCTTTCTAAAGTGAGCTCTTGTATATCCTTTTTATTATTATCCCGGGTATTTCAGAGTTTTACAAACCGTTCGAAGTATGCTGTTTTTCGGGCGTATAAAACTACAAAATATATACCGGGATTCAGCCCGCTGATATCTATTTTCGGGATGTTCTTCACCATATTTATATTCATTATAATCTTCCCGGAAATATCGGTAATGATCAGTCTTCCGTCTCCAATATCAGGATCAAGATTCAGGAAACTCCGGGCCGGATTCGGCCAGATCAGGGATCTGTTATTAACCTTAACTTCCGGACGTGAATCGTTACCGGTTTCAAAATCGTTAAGGCTTCTGGCAGTCAGCTGGGCGGTGCCGTTAAATTCAGTAGCAATACCGCGTTACATTGGCCGAATCGGGAATCGGGGTGCCAATGTAATCCTCGTCAAAAAATTCGGTTCTGAAAACGCCTGTATCCTGGCCGTTATAGATGAGGTATGCTTTCCCGTCCTCAAAAAGCTTTCCGGCGTCGGCAAAATGCAGCCCGTTGATTTTAACGAGCCGCGATTCATACTTTTCAAAGTCAAGGTTGAGGTCAGGAAGAGTGATGATCTCAGGATCAATGATATTTCCTTTTGTACCTGGCAAACCCGGATCTTCCACAGGATGGAGCTGCAACATGCCGTAATAATCTTCAAGATAACCCATCAGTCCTGTCATGCCGTCTCCAGTGGCATAGGGTGTGGTGATCCTTCCGGCCGGATCATCGATTTCCAGGGCACCGCCGGCATCCTGCACATATTTCCGGTTATTGTAGAAGATACTTTGTGTGACCAGTACCTCACCGGGAATTTGATATACCGTTCCGTCCCCGGTCTGCGTCTGCCGAAGCGAAGCAATGTCATTCACTTCGGTAAACTGCCCGTAGATGAAGATGGACTTACTTCCTTGTGTATCCGATCCGTCAGCTGCAGTAGCCGTAATGATCACTTTACCGTTTTTCATTGCATGAAGAAGACCGGATTGTTCAATTCCGGCAATACCCGGATGATCGATTGTCCAGGTAACATTCTTATTGTCTGCCGAGGCAGGCAACACATCGGCATACATCTGCAGGCTACCCTGGTTGATCCGGATGGTGTCTGTGCTTCCTTCAGACCTGACTGTTATATGAGGATACCGGTACCACGCCGCTCTGATTGGTGATCTCCACATCTATAGAGTCGGCAATTCCGGAGCCATCGGTGGCCGAGGCTTTAATGCTGACCGTGCCGTTGTTAAAGGCATGTACGAGGCCATTCCCGTCAACGGAGGCCAGAAGTTTGTCGGATGATGACCAGTGAAGAGTCGAAACACTCGCATTCTGAGGCAAAATCTCAGCATTGATCTGCAGTGTTCCCTGATCGACAGAAACAGCGGCATTTCCGCCGGCAGGAGTGAGGTTGATAGCTGTAACGAGGTAAAACGGCTGGAAAAGATGGTTTCCGAGGTCTGAGAAATCGTCGGCTGGACGAACCTCCCATTCGGAGTTTTCCGGATTTGTGCCCCTGGAAGTATCCCAGAGTGTATCTCCCTGTGCGATAAAAGGTTTCCTGATAAGACTGTGATTGCGGGTGCCATCGACGGTACCGGCAACATCCCATCCAAGCCCGGTGACTGTGCCCGGATAGCCGACTGCGTCTATGAGCACCGTATCCGACCCGTCCAACAGGAAAAGCCCGACGGCATCATTCCCGTTAAAGGATACGACAGAAGTGCCGGTCAAAAGTGCATCAGCATTTGCAGGATCGAATATTCCGGGATCCGTTTGCGAATTGACGATCACAAAGGTTTGATCCGGACCCAGGCTGCTTCCTGCGGGGAACCGGTAATAGGTATTCCATGGCCCGTTATCGAAGGCAATTGCCACAAGGTATGGGTCAAGGGAAACAGGAACTGTCCCCGGATTAAAAAGTTCAAGGGCCTTATTATTGCTGTTTCCTTCAATATATTCTGAAATAAATATTCCGCCGGTCTGTGCGCTGACCGTTGTGGTCAGGAACAGACATAACAATAACAGTAGAGACGCGATACATCGCGTCTCTACGTTAAGGATATTTTTCCGGTACATTTTCACGTACGAGAGATGATTAACATTATTTCTTCATAAATCTCAGCGTGGCATTCCCTGTACGGATCAGGTAAAGGCCGGAATGCAGATCGCTAATGTCGATAACGGCATTGCTGCTGCTGATGGTCACTGTTTTTACCACAGAGCCAACGAGGTTGATGATCTGAACATTCTGAGTTCCCTGGATACCAACGATATGCAGTTTACTGGTGGCAGGCACCGGATAAAGGCTGATCCTGGCAGCTGCCGGATTATTGATACCGGTATTGTCAACTGAGAAAAGGATTGTATAAGTCTGTGAACCTACACCGTCCTGGGATGTAACCTCAATGGTTGCGGTACGTTCAGCTTC
The DNA here is from genome assembly GCA_963764345.1 of uncultured Bacteroidales bacterium. GTDB lineage: Bacteria > Bacteroidota > Bacteroidia > Bacteroidales > DASQZK01. The sequence continues at coordinate 85,070 of CAVXSF010000001.1, forward strand.
GGTCCCGGTAAGGCTTGTAGCATCTGTAACATTAACAGATGCATTGGCATCAGCGGTTGTATAGGTAACGGCCGGAAGATCGGTTGTCCCTGCAGGAAGAACCACATCGTAACTGGTTGTCGAAGACAGGAATCCGTCGATCGATGTCCCGTTAACCTTGATATCAGAGAGTGTTGCATCGCTGGAGTAGGGGGTAAGGTCATCTCCGCTGCGGGGAGCCACTTTGGCTGCACTATGATTCCAGATAGCAATACCGGCTACATCGGCTTTATTGGGAATGGGCATGCCGGTAAGGGAGGTGTTAAAGAACGGCATGAACTATTACGACGGTCGAATCTTCGCCGCTCACGCCAACATCATAATTTACTCCGTTATTGCAAAAGTTCCGCCTGCGTCGGCAAACCCACACCTTCAATTTTCACAATTTCTGATGCATAATCATTGAAGTTGGCGGTGAAGTCTGCTACGGTGACAACTTCCGGAACAACAGCGATTGCCAGTGCTGGTAGCGGCGCCGGGATCGGCTGTCGGATGGAATTCCAGGTAATCGTAATAGTTTTCCATCGTGCCGGTAATTCCGGTGATTCCGTCGCCAATGGCATAGGTTGTGGTAATAACTCCCGGAGCATCGTCGATTTCGATCCCTGCGGTGGCATCCTGTACATATTTCTTATTCCGGTAGCTGTCCTGAAAGGTGAGAACCACTTCACCGGTTACTTTGTATTTCCTGGTGAGGTCGGTGACAGCCCTTAGTTCGGACAGGTTCGCTACTTCAAGCAGTGGGTTAAACAGAATGGTATAATTCTGGATCGTGGTGCCGTCCTGTGCTGTTACTTCAACAGTGGTGGTACGGGCAGCTTTATCACCGGAAAGATCCGTTGCATCGGTCTGAACGGCAGTGGCGTTTGCATCGTTGAGAACATAGGCTACTGTAGGAACAACGCTGGTTCCGGCAGGGAGATCGACAGTATAGCTCAGTTTGGCAGCATCAAAGCCGGTGACGGTGGTGCCGCCAATGGTCAGGTCTGAGAGTGAGGCATCGGAGCCAGCAGCTGAGGAATCCGGTTACCTTGAAATCTGTGACTTCCCAGGTGCCAGCTCCATCGGTAGGATTGGATGTATACTTGAAGGCAACATATACGGTGCCGCTGTAAGCTGAAAGATCTACCGAACCGCTATTGGTCCAGGTCCATGATCCCGGGGAAAGCGCAACATCGGATGTAATGTCTGTCCAGGTAGCCTCTGAAACTCCGGTTGAATCAAAGGTTCCGGAAAAATCTGAAGAGATAAATACCTGGAGGGCAGGTCCGCCGTAATTCATGGCTGACATGAAATCGAAACTGTTGCCTGTTGTAGCATCAAGATCAATGGCCGGTGAAATTAACCAGTCTTCATTGTCCAGTGCACTCCCTGAATAACCGCTTATTTTAGCATAGGTAGTACCGCTGCCGGAAGCAACCGCCCATACCTGGTCGCCGATAACGCTGACCTGGGTGAAAGGATCGAGGGCGGTTTCGAAACCGGCCAGAAGAATAACACTGGGTTGTGCAGCCGTAGTGGCACTCAACATTACAACTGATGCCTGTACGTTCGGTGTTGGCTGGGCATCTTCCGCAACAAGATAAATGTCATAAGTTACACCTAGGGTAAGTCCGCTGACCGTCTCGGTGGTTTCGGCAGATGAACCGGCGAAAGAACCGGCAAACATGGCGGCATCTCCGGCGGAATTCTGTCCGGCCATAACCTGTGCTACGGAAGGAGCGCCGTCACCGTTCGCAACGACAACGTAAAAGATGGTTCCGGTTTCATCCAGTTTTGCAGCAAGGTCGAAAGATTCGTCAAGGACATTGACAATCTTCGGGTAGTCGGTTGCCCAAACCGGTGCTTCATTGTCTACGACGTCAATAAGCTGAATGTCACCGGCATCTGCATCGGCAGTCCAGGAACCCGTGAGTTCTCCAATTGTTACATTGTTGAGTGTCCTGATTTCCAGCTTGTCAATGGTCGTCCCATCTTCACATACAACACTGAAGGTGCCGGTTGTGAGATCGGAGGAAGTGGCACTGATGAGGTCGGTTCCACTGTAAGCCAGAACTACATACTTATCTGCCAGGGTGTTCAGTGTGGCAGGAAGTAGAGTTCCGGTAATATTAAATGGGGTTGCAATCTGAGTTGCAGCCGGTAGTGCCACTGTATTATTATTGGAAGTATAAGGGTCTATTCTGTCTCTGTAACTTGCAGTTGTGGTGAGGTTAGTTCCTGCCTGGAAAACAATCCAGAATGTAGATGATGCAGAAGGAGTGCCTGGTACATTTGGCCCGTCTGCATAACTGTTAGAGGTAACGAACGTTCCGGACACATTGTCCCAACAATAATACTGAGTGGTGCTAATATACAATTTGTATTTAACAGCATCACTGGAATAACCTGTAAGGTTGACCAAAACAGCACTCTGTGCTGTGGCTGAGGAAAGGTCAATGTAAGTTGGCCTTAATAAAACAGAAGCTGTGCCGTCAGCAGCAAACAAATTGCCTGTTACGGACATTAGCATTAAAAATGACAATAGTCCGGTGTAAATTTTTTTCATAGATCTTTATTTTATGTTTAACAATTAAATTTTCAACGAAGACTTTGATTTTCATTCAGGCGAAAAAGGACTTCAAATTAACATTTTTTTCGAATCACTAAACCTATTTTAAAACATTCCGCCCGGTCAATTCAGGTTTAGGGAGTGCAAATTGCCAAAAAATATTTCAATGTGAGTTAACTTAAAGTTAAATTTGTTTCGCATGTCCGGATCCTGTTAAGTACCCATGCACCCTAATGCTGGCAATACCTTCAGGGATCCGATGCCTGATCAAAGAAGACGGGTAAGACCTGGTCAATACCATTCTAATCCATGCTATTTGCTAACCGAAATTCGAACTCATTTTTTTATTAACAACTTTTCAACCCTGCATTGTTAATGGTCGGGATGTAAGAAATGGTTACCTTGTTGGATGTATCCTGTCTCCGAATTCGTGATTCATCATTCGATTTTCGATATTCGATATTCGATATTCGATATTCAATTCCCCACAAAGACGCGATGTATCAGTCTCTACTCCCTAACCCCTAATCTCTAATCTCTAATCTCTACTCCCTAACCCCTAATCTCTAATCTCTAATCCCTAATCCCTAATCCCTAATCCCTAATCCCTAATCCCTCAATCCCTACTCCCTAACTCCCTAACTTTCACCTTTCGCCTTTCGCCTTTCGCCTTTCTTCCCCTCGCTCACCCCTTGATCCCCTGAAGGGGAAACCCAACACACCATCGCATTTACTAAATCCTTCGCCCGTCTCCGAATTCGTGATTCGATATTCGATATTCAATATTCGATATTCGATTTTCAATTCCCCACAAAGACGCGATGTATCACGTCTCTACTCCCTAACCCCTAATCTCTAATCTCTAATCTTCCTAACTTCTCCTAATCCCTAATCCCTAATCCCTAACCCCTACTCCCTAACTCCCTAACTTTCACCTTTCGCCTTTCGCCTTTCGCCTTTCTTCCCCTCGCTCACCCCTTGATCCCCTGAAGGGGAAACCCAACCCACCATCGCATTTACTAAATCCTTCGCCCGTCTCCGAATTCGTGATTCGATATTCGATATTCAATATTCGATATTCGATTTTCAATTCCCCACAAAGACGCGATGTATCACGTCTCTACTCCCTAACCCCTAATCTCTAATCTCTAATCTCTAATCCCTAATCTCTAATCCCTAACTCCCTAACTCCCTACTCCCTAACTCCCTAACTTTCACCTTTCGCCTTTCGCCTTTCGCCTTTCTTCCCCTCGCTCACCCCTTGATCCCCTGAAGGGGAAACCCAACACACCATCGCATTTACTAAATCCTTCGCCCGTCTCCGAATTCGTGATTCGATATTCGATATTCAATATTCGATATTCGATATTCAATTCCCCACAAAGACGCGATGTATCACGTCTCTACTCCCTAATCCCTAACCCCTAATCTCTAACCTCTAATCCCTAATCCCTAATCCCTAATCTCTAACCCCTACTCCCTAACTCCCTAACTTTCACCTTTCGCCTTTCACCTTTCGCCTTTCCTCCCCTCGCTCACCCCTTAATCCCCTGAAGGGGAAACCCACCCCACCATCGCATTTACTAAATCCTTCGCCCGTCTCCGAATTCATGATTCGATATTCGATATTCGATATTCGATATTCGATTTTCAATTCCCCACAAAGACGCGATGTATCACGTCTCTACTCCCTAACCCCTAATCTCTAACCTCTAATCCCTAATCCCTAATCCCTCAATCCCTAATCCCTAATCTCTAACCCCTACTCCCTAACTCCCTAACTTTCACCTTTCGCCTTTCTCCCCCCTCCGGTTGTTCAACAACATATGGTACACGTGGAAAATATTCGGTAAATTTTCGCTGAATTTTCCCCTCATCACGGTGTAAAGAAGCTGCAGTGATTTTGCGCTGATGTGGTTCGGGACATACGGGGAATGAACAAAGTCTTTTTTCAAAAAAACAGACAGAAGTGAAACGAAGACTGGTTATAGGAGATATTCACGGTTGCTTTCAAACGCTGAAAAACCTGTTTGAAAAGGAAATTATCATCACCAGGGAGGATGACATCTATCTGCTGGGGGATTATATTGACCGCGGTCCCGGATCCAGACAGGTCATTGAATATCTTATCCAGCTGAAATGGCAGGGATTCAGGGTTTTCCCCCTGATGGGCAATCATGAGGACATGCTTGTACAGGCCATAATCGATGAAAATGCATTACAGACGTGGCATAACAACGGTGCGGAAGAAACACTGAAGAGCTTTGGAGTGTCTGAATCCATGCTTTTCGATTACGAAGCACTCTCCCTGATCCCGGAACGGTATATTCATTTCATGGCAAACCTGCCCTTATTCTACGACCTTGATCATTTTGTTCTGGTCCACGCCGGGCTTAATTTTCGCCGCCCCGATGTATTTGGTGACCGTGAAGCCATGCTTTGGATCCGGGATCTCTGTTACCACGGGGATAAGATCGGTCAGAAAACGCTCATTCACGGCCATACGCCAATGCCCTTTATCAGCATACAGAACGCCCTGCGGAAAAAAAATGAAAAACTAATCAACCTTGACGCCGGATGTGTATATAAGGATCTTCCGGGTTACGGTAAACTTCTGGGCATGGATTTGGACAGCCGAGAGTTGTACGTTGTTGAAAATTCAGATTGATACTCCCGACGCACTTCACATTTGTCCTGCAGCAATGAACGTATCTTACGGATTCAATCTGCTTTAAGCGATGATGTTCATCCCTTCTGCTGACCTTTACTCAAGACGTTTTACCGCAACACACCAACCCATCGTCTTCACTCAAGATGAACGGCTTTCTCTCCGGCAGTAATTTCTACTTTCAGCCGGTTTTGGGGTGGGGGTAACGGACAGGTGGCGTACGGACTGAATGCACACGGAGGATTATAGGCTTTGTTGAAATCGACGATCAGCCGGTTATGTTTGTCGGGTTTCCCGGTAGAAAGGAATCGTCCCGAAGCATAAGTTTCCTTTCCGCTGGTGAGGTCACCAAATATGATAAAGAATCCGTCGTCTGTCTGAAACGGGTAGAGCGCCGTTTTAACCTTACCCACAGTAAATACGAGTTTTCCGGGGCACCTGTATTCTTCCGTACCTCCAATCATGGTGGGTACATTGAAAATACTGTCAGCCCTGAAAGGATGGAATTTCGCTTCGATCCGCCAGCTCAGAGACACGGGATAGCACGGAATCTGATTGAGACTGCGGATGCGGGGATGGTTATAATCACGCAGACGAATACCGTACTGATCTCCTCTTTTAATAATAAACCAGCCAAAAGAACCGGCTTTCATCAATGTGGGATTTCCTGAAATATCGGTCTTAAGGCTGACCGTGTCGGTTACAGGTTCATCATCTATTAAAACCTGAGTATCCTCTGCAGGAACGAAAAGGAGGCTGTCGCCGCTTTTGAGGATCTTTCCGCAATAAGTCTGGTGCTCCTTCCGGAAACAGGATGGTGTTTAATGTATCGGAACCAATCGTGTTTTCCCCTTCGCGAAGCCAGAACAATCCGGCCAGGTTTAGCCATCCGTCCGGGCTTTTTAATCGGCTGAGACGATCTGCCCTCCATTTTTCGATGTCTTTTTTATAGGTTTCCGGATCGGGTTGCTCCTCATGAGGAGCACATCCCAGCATTAAAATTGCCAGTAAGGTGTAAATAATCGCGGTCTTCATTCTATTCAGTTTCAAAAGTACCACCTGCAAAGAAATCAAAAATCCGGTATATCCGGAAATACGCGGACAGTTTTTAGCTACCGGGAACCCGGATCCTGTAAGCGCTTTTCGTTCCCGGTTTGTAGTCTGGTTTACGAAATTGGTCGAAAAGTATAGAAACCGTTTTATGGATTTACAAGGATTTAAAGTGCTGAAAAGCAAAGGTTAGAACCAGAAAATTTGTGACATCAGGATCACTGATTTTCGGGCCGTTCGAAAAAATGTTTTGTGATTTATCCTAATCCGTCTATATTAGCATCACATAACAAACCTAAATTACCTATGAAAAAACTACTTGTACTTGCAGCTGCCGCAGGTTTTTGCACCAGTATGTTTGCTGGCGGGCTGTTAACGAACACCAACCAGAGCGCTTCCTGGGTGAGAATGCCATCACAGGATGCCACTACCGGGATTGAAGCCGTTTATTTCAATCCGGCCGGATTGATGAAACTGAACAACGGTTTTCATTTCTCGCTTTCAAACCAGTTCATTTCCCAGAAGAAAGAAGTTGAAAATTTTTATACCGGACCGGGAGAGCTTTATGGGCTGAATCAGTCGATGTATAAAGGTACGGTTTCTGCGCCTGTCTTCCCGAGCGTTTATGCGGTTTACAAAATGGACCGGCTGGCGTTCTCCTTTGGGTTTAATCCGATTGGCGGCGGCGGCGGTGCAACGTTTGACAAAGGATTGCCTTCCTTTGAAATGAGTCCCTCCGACCTGGTCCCATCTCTTGCTTCAACCGGTGTCAGCGCTTATCGTCTGGATGCCTACTTTGAAGGCACTTCCGTATTCTTCGGTTACCAGGCAGGAATCTCCTTTAAGATCAATGACATGATCTCAGTTTTCGGAGGGGCCCGTTATGTTACGGCTAAGAATACCTACTCCGGGTACCTTAAAGATATTGAAGTATTCAATTTTATGGGCAGTGGTGACTGGATGAGAGCTGATGCGGTACTCCAGGGTTTTGCCAATAAGGCAAATGAAGCAGCCACGGGGATGCAGGGTCTTATTGATAACAATCTCGGTTCCCTGACCTTTTCCCAGGCTGAAGGTGTTGTGGATGGACCAACACAGCTACTTCTCCAGTCCCTGGAAAGTGGACTTCAACAGTTTGGTGTTGATCCCTCGAATCTGACCCTGGCCCAGGCACAGGGAGCATATTCCCAGGTAGGCGCTACTTACGGTGGCAAAGCCACGCTTCTCCACGACCAGTCAGCCGATGTGGAACAAACCGGTTCAGGCATCACCCCGATCATTGGTGTGAACATATCACCGAATGAAAAACTGAACATCGGCATTAAGTATGAATTCGCAACGAAAATTGAACTGACCAATAAAACTGCCAAAGATTTGACCACCGGTTTTACGGCCGAAGGAACACCCATTACGATGTTTCCCAACGGCGAAAAGATCAGGAGCGACATGCCTGCCATGCTTTCGGTGGGTGTAAGCTACCAGGCTACCTCAAAACTCCGTGCCACCGTTGGAGGTCACTATTACTACGATCTCAAGGCCAATTACGGGAAGACCATAAATGGTGAATTCGTAGCCAATGATAAGGTGATCGATCACAATTATATTGAGGTTGCCGGTGGTCTGGAATATAATATCTCCGATAAGATCCTCATCAGTGGCGGTTATCTCCTCGCTCAGACCGGCGTCAATAATAATTACCAGAGTGATCTTAGCTACAGTCTCACCTCCAGTACCATCGGGATAGGAGGAAAATACAGCTTAAATGATAAAATCGGGATTAATCTCGGCGTCGGGTATACCGTTTATGATGATGGCAAAAAAACCCTGGATCACGAATTTGGCGGAACCGTATACCATCCGGTTGAAACTTATTATAAAAATACTTTTTTTGTCGGGGTGGGCGTCGATCTCAGTTTCTGATCATACCCTGATTTTCTTTTAAAGGAGAGTGTCTTAAACGTTTCATGATGAAAAGAATGAAACGTTTAAGACACTCTCTTTTTCATCTCCGGGAAAAAATAAGCCCCCACTAAAACCCCTTCTGCCAGGCAATCGCTAAACTATTTAACGTCGGTTCAGGATATTTCTGAAAAGCAAGGGTAATCTGGCTATTGTAGCTCCGGGCAGATATTGAGGAACCGCCGCCACTCAAAACTGTCAGGGTATATTTGTATTTATGAAATAACGAAGGTTCACTGCTTTTAAAGGAAGCTTCCTGCATTGCATAATTTTTCTGATGGGTACCGGGAATCCGTCTACTGAAGGGCTATTCAGCAATTCCGGCGGCTTTCAGATCTTTGAGTAATTGCTGGTAATGCGGCGGTTTTTCGGATTTCAGTTTCCGGATCCACTCCCCGGCCTTTGCATCCTTGTTCTGTTGATGGAGGATCTGTATAATTCGGGAGAACAACCCGGTTTCAACTGACAAATCTTTGCCCGAAACCTTGTTAAGCAGATCAAAGTAAGATTTCAGAGCATTATCTTTATCCCCGTTCATCCAGTCTGCCTGAGCCTCACGGAGTTTGTTGTTAAGGGTTGTATCCGTGACCAGGCCGATGATGGAAAAGCAGTTCTGGTTGCAGCCCTCCACCACATCGACACAAAGGGTTCCGGCGGGGAGGGGAGGAAAGCGGAGGCTGAAGGTCAGGGATTCACCCGGATTCTGAAAGACATATTCTTCGGGGCAGTTGGGGATATTCACTGTTTTTTCCAGACGGAGCTTCCTTCCTCCGGGCAGAATGATGCTGGTATTCGGATCAACGCAGAAACTGCCGTTCGGGATAAGACTGGCTATTTTTAAAATGAGGGTTGTACTTGAGGGAGTCCCGACTATCTTAAGAATATCCAGGGTTTCATGCGACTTAAAAGCAAAATCCGGGTTTTGAATTTCCTGAGTGTACCCCTTCAGGGTCCCAAGGCAGAACAATGCCAGCAGAATAATTTTCGTCATTCGGTTAATTACGTTCTGTTTTGTTGAGGTCCAGCAGTCATGTGTCACCGGTCTTCTTTATTTCTGTATCAGAAAAGGAAGTCAAGGACAATATATAAGCCGCTGTTCCCGTCTCTTGGATCTGCGGCGAGGCCGTAATCGGCGGTTACAATGAAGTTTTCATTCAGTGCGATATGCAATCCACCGCCATAGCTTACATGCATTTTTTCCTTTTGGCCGAGGGCGAGCCATGCAAGGGCTTCGGGATTGTCTGTCTGAGGTAATTCATATTTCCCTGTTACCATGCCTCCGTCGACAAATCCTGCCAGGGCAATATAAACGTTTTGATTCAGGATAACCGTACGGATCATCTTCCATCGAAGTTCAAGGTTTCCGTATACGAAATCTTCACCCACCACACGGTTCCGGAGAATACCCCTGAGGGTTTTTCCTCCGCCCAGGCCGTCCCTGGTCAGTCCGGGTGCAGTATTAAAGACGAATGGGAGCATGTAATAAGGCATGGTACCCCCGATCTTTGCCTGGTAGGATATCCGGTAGGCAAGATTCATTACTTCCGGTAAAATGGTGAAATATTGCCGGTGTGTTATGGCAATCCTGGAATAGCTGAGATTCCCGTTTCCCAAAAACCGGGGAGCCAGCAGGAACTGTACTTCTGTCCACATGCCTTTCATCGGGTTGGGCTCATTATCGCGTGTGTCATATACAGCACCGAGTTTGAGCAGATTCGTATTGCCGCCATTGGCCTGTCCGGCAGGGATCAGCCCCCAACGTAAATAATCTTCAAAGAGTCCGCCTCCCACATAGGGAAGCCTGTCCTCAGCCGACTTGCCTTTGTTCAGCCGTTCAGTATCCACCGAATCTGTTTTTATTCCGTAATGCGCAACTCCGGCCAGCCAGTGAAAATCCGACTCCCCGATCTTCCCCATAAAATCGGTCTTGATACGCAGAAGTTTACGGTTCATCCTGTAAAACATCCTGGATTTATACTCAGGGCTTGTTTCATCTTCAAAGGCAGAATTGTAATAGGCATTATATCCGTTGAAACCATAAAAGTCGAGAGCCTGTTCTGTAAGGTAGCTGACTTCCGCAGAGGTCCTGACACCCGGGATAAGATATTCCGAGTCGTAGGTGAACTGCTTGGTTCCGCTTCCTTTGGTGGTTTGAGACCATTCCAGGTAGAGTGAATGGAGGTATTTAGGGTATGTTTTACCGTCCCCGTAATTGTAAAAATTAACCAGTCCGCCGTATCTGAAACCTAGATCGGAATCAAATGCAATCGCCGGAACAGCTCCGAAAGTCCAGCCTGTTTTTATTTTAGGTACTTTTTTTTCCTTTTCCTGGGCATGAAGGGTGAAGGAATTAAGACAAGCCAGGAGGATGAGAACAGAAAGAACGCTTTTCATACGTTTTGGGTTTTTTGTGGACGGCTGCTCAGCTTTGGTAATCTAAGGGCAGGATTGCAGCCGGAAAAGTTTTAGCATTGTAGTTTTATAAATCACCATCACCAGTCCGGTTTTCTGAAGCAATATAGGAATATTTTTCAGATATTGTATTTTCTATATATTTTGACTTATACCCGAAAAAAGTATTAATTTTAGACGTTTGATCCGTGGTTGAAGGTTTCCGGGCTTAATCGTGCTTCATTGTAAAGACAGGTCAGCCTTTAACAGGGACAGACGGAGATGGCATAAGAGCCTGAAGGTTCAGGCAAGGTTCTAAATTTTTTCGGAATGAAACAATCGACCTTTACGCTGTACTACTTCTCCATCGGCCTCATCTTTCTTATCCTTGAACAATTTCATTCGTTCCTTCCCGCAGTCATCGCCAAAGCACTTATCATTCCGTCATTAATGCTGTATTATCATTACAGGGCAAAAGGTTCCTATTCGTTCTTTCACAGGCTGATCCTTGCCGGATTGTTTTTTTCCTGGCTGGGAGATATCCTTCTCCAGTTTTCAAATTATGAGTTCAGGATCTATCTGGACAGTCAGACCTGGTTTCTGCTTGGAATAGTTGCATACCTTTTAACGCAGGTTTTTTATACTGTTGCCTTCAGCCTCCCGCGAGGGAGCAACACGATCTTCGGACGGCGGATTTATCAGTTATTCCTTGTCGCTGCGTACGGTTTTCTTCTTATATGGTTGATTTATTATAAATTGTACGACCTTCGGATTCCGGTAATCGCTTATGGAATAGGCATATCGGCCATGCTGGTGACGGCGCTGAACAGGTACGGAAAGGTGAACGGTGTCAGCTATATGCTGGTGGCTATCGGAGCCTTGTTGTTTGTCTTTTCTGATTCAATGATCGCTGTGAACCGGTTCTATGAGAAGATTGATTTTGCCCGGATATTTATTATGGTAACTTATGTTGCAGCGCAGTACTTTATTGCCACCGGAAGCTTACGGCAGGATTTTTCTGATGAAACCGGCTGAGGGACTGTTCCCTTCCCGGAAGATTTTTAGTGAGAGGAAGAAAAAGGATTTGTTTTGCAGGTAAATAAAAAATATTCGCTATGAAAAAAGTCTTAAAGATCTTTCTCTACTTTATCATGGCCGTTGCTCTCCTTTTTATCGGTCTGATCCTTGCAGCCACCCTCAGTAACTATTCCCCGGCAGAGCAAACTCCCGTGTACAGGTCAGATGAACCCGATGTAGTCCCTATATGGACCGAAATGGATCTTCTGACCTGGAACATTGGATATTGCGGGCTGGATTCGACAATGGATTTCTTCTATGATGGGGGTGAGCAGGTACGCCCGCCGCAGAGTCATGTTGTGAAAAGCCTTGACAATGTGATTTCTTTTTTAAAAAGGAACGATACCGTTGAATTCTTTCTGATTCAGGAAGTGGATCAGAAATCGAAGCGTAGTTATCACATAAATGAGTATGACAGTATTAAAGCCGCATTGCCCGGATACTGGTCCTTCTTCGGTAAAAATTATGATGTATTTTTCGTCCCTGTACCATTCAGTCAACCCATGGGCTCAGTGCGGTCTGGGATCCAGATTCTCAGCAAGTACCGGCCGGAGTCCTCTGTGCGGTGGAGTTTCCCCGGAAATTATGCCTGGCCGAAAAGTCTGTTCATGCTCGACAGGTGTTTTCTTGTAAATCGCTATAAGCTGAAAGGAACCAAACAACTGGTTCTCATCGACACGCACAATTCAGCCTATGATGACGGATCGCTGCGAAAAATGCAAATGGCCTTATCTGAAACGTTTCTTGCTGGAGGAATATCAAAAAGGAAATTATATCATCGTCGGAGGAGACTGGAACCAGTCGCCACCCGATTTTTCACCCGGATTTAAGGAAGATGTATACGATTCTCAAAACGCCTCTTTTATTCCCGATGATTATCTCCCTGCAGGCTGGACCTGGGCTTACGACCGTTCCGGACCTTCAAACCGGAGGGTTGACATTCCTTATAAAAAAGGAGTAACACAGACGACGGTGATTGATTTTTACCTGCTTTCGCCAAATGTGAAATTACAATCGGTACAAACGATAGACCTGGGTTTTGCCAGCTCCGACCACCAACCTGTAAGGATGAAAGTATTAATATCTAATTGACCTCTACACCATGAAAGCTTTTAAACGAATTCTAATCATTGCAGCAGGACTGATACTCGTTGTTCTGGTTGCCGGAAGCATACTGATACAAAGAATATCAACGAAAGCACTTCCCGATTATAACAAAGATGTCGTTCTCACCGGACTTTCAGGAAATGTCAGCGTTTATCGTGACAGTACTGCCATGCCTGCTGTTTACGCGGAGAATGAAGAAGATCTATACCGGGCAGTCGGATATCTGACGGCAGAGGACCGTCTCTGGCAGATGGACCTGCTCAGAAGACTTACCCAGGGCCGTCTTTCCGAGCTTTTTGGTAAAGATTATGTTAAAATTGACCAGATGTTCCGTTCCCTGCATTTCAGCCAGAAATCCAGAATGGTCCTGGACAGTTTAGATGAGGAAGCTCTGGGCTGTTTTAAAGCCTATTCCGATGGTGTAAACCAATATATCGACGACCATGCCCGTAACCTCCCTCCGGAATTCAAGATTCTTGGGTATAAGCCGGATAAGTGGGAGCCCGGGCATTCAGCTAACCTTATCGGGTATATGGCCTGGGGGCTCACCATGGCCTGGAGTATGGAAATTAACCTGTACAAGATTGAGCAGGCAGTAGACAGTGCTCATTTCGCCGAACTGGTGCCGGATTTGTCCATGCAGCAATCGGTGATCTTCCCTGATTTTATGAAGAAACACGATCTTTCGTTCCTCTCTTCTCTTGGAAAAGTCGATCAGGCTATCAGGGATATGGGACTTGAAGTGTTCCTCGGATCGAACAACTGGGCTGTCTCGGGGTCCCGCAGTGTGTCTGGACATGCCCTCATGGCCAACGACATGCACCTGGAATTAAACGCACCGGGTATCTGGTACCAGATGCACCAGGTGGTTCCCGGAAAACTGGATGTCACAGGCGTAGTGTTGCCCGGAGCTCCTCTTGTGATCTGCGGCCATAATGACGACGTTGCCTGGGGTATGACCAACGTGATGCTGGATGATATGGATTTTTATCTTGAAACCATCAACCCGCAGGATTCAGATGAGTACCGCTTTAATGGTGATTGGAGGAAACTGAGGGTCGAGAAGGAAGTTATCCATATCAAAGGTGGGGATTCGGCGGTTGTATTCAACCGGTTTACTCACCGCGGACCTGTAATATCAGGATTTAAAGGGATTGAAAACAAGGTCATTTCCATGAGATGGATCGGAAACGAATACAGCAATGAAATACAATCGGTATACTGGTTTAACCGGATGAAGAACTGGCAGGATTTTCGCAAAGCGGCCAGTACCTTTATAGCCATTAGCCAGAATATTGTTTATGCCGACAAGGAGGGGAATATTGGATTGCAGACCGCAGCCGGGATTCCGATCAGGGAGGGGGAGGGCATCTTCATTGTTCCCGGCGATACCTCGGAATATGACTGGACGGGTTTTGTTCCTTTTGATGAACTGCCTTACAGCTATAATCCGGAATCAGGTTATGTTGCATCCGCCAACAACAGGACTGTTGGCGACGATTATCCTTATTACATTAGTCGTTGGTTCGATCTTCCCAATCGCTTCGAGCGCATTACGGAATTGCTTCAGGCAAAGGAAAAACTCAGTGTGGATGATTTTAAAAAAATTCAGTCTGACCAGAATTCGGAATGGGCCCGGAAGCTGGTCCCGTTCTTCACATCCGTCATGGCTGACAGGATAGACCAACAACCGGAAATGGTACAAAAAGCCTTTCAGATGCTCAAGACCTGGGATTATGAAATGGGGACCGGAAGCGTGCCTTCCACACTGTTTGAACAGTTTTATGTAGAGTTCCTGCATGCGATGTTCTTTGATGAACTCGGGGAAAAATTATATGGGCGGTTAATAGACCAGGACCTGCTGGCAGCCTATCTGATTGACAAGGTCCGCCGGACTGGCAAATCGGTCTGGTTCGATAATGTGAACACGCCTGATAAGATTGAAACGGCCGGAGATGATGCTATAACCGCTCTTGACAGTACCGTGGCAAAGCTGCAGGCCCGCCTGGGAGATGATATGTCTGCATGGGAATGGGGAAAGGTTCATACCCTTACCCTGAAACATCCGCTGGGCTCGGTTAAGATACTTGATAAGATCTTCAGGCTGAACCGGGGGCCTTTCGCCGTCGGGGGGAGTTATCATACAGTAAGCCCATATTCGTATCCACTCGATGACCTGTTTCACGCAAACGCTGGTTCTTCACACCGTCATATTTACGTACCCGGTGACTGGGATCGATCCCAGGTTATCCTGCCTACCGGGATCTCAGGCATACCCGCCAGCCCCTTTTATTGCAGCCAAACCCAAAACTACCTGAATTATATCTATAAGACTGATTACTTTTCAGAACCACTAGTGATCGATCATAAAAATTTCAGTATGAAATTTATGCCTGCGAAAAAAACAGAATAGTAAAAGAGTAAGAATTGATATTAGTTCGGTTATTTCTTTACTTAACAGGCTTTCCGGGGAAAAGGACCGCTGAGATTTTTTCCAGTAATATTTCTGCATTTATAGGCTTGGTAATGTAATCGCAACAGCCTGCCTCAAAGCATTTATCACGATCTGACTGAAATGCGTATGCAGTTTGTGCAATTACAGGAAGATTGGGAAAGGTTTTCTTGATCTCTTTCGTGGTTTCATAACCATTGATTGTGGGTAGCTGAATGTCCATCAGAATAATATCAATCGCCGGATGGGAATTGCATACTTCAATGGCTTGCTGTCCATCGTCAGCGAAAAGCAGCTCTGCTTCCGTGTCCGATAATACCTCTTTTAGAAAAAAAGAACTTGAAAGATCATCTTCAACCACAAGAATCGTTTTTCCCTTCCATTCAAATTTCCCAAAATAAGCTTCGTTCATCTGAATAATTATTTCTTATAAAGAATTTTTATCTAACAGAAGGTCAGGAATCTAAGTTATGAATATTTTTAATATTAAAAAGCCGGAGGTAAAATAATTTGATCGAAAAACTGGAATGAAAGAGTTGGCGCTGTTTTCCGAATATTTAATTCCCAGAGAATCTGTGCGTGGAGGGAGTGTTTTTACCTGGGAAAGCTTTTCGCTGCCTTTGACCTGGAAATATTGCCGGGCAGAATTAAAATGAGATTAGGATGCTTAAATTAAATTAATTGAATAATTTTATCTCGTGAAACGCAATCTTAAACAGACCGAAAGATGAAATACAAGCATATCCTTGGAATAGATATTGGTGGATCAGGCATAAAAGGTGCAGTGGTAAATACGAAGAAGGGGACACTTAAAACCAAGAGATACAGAATTCCGACACCTGAGCCGGCTACTCCCGAAGCGGTAGGGATGGTTATAAAGAAGATCGTGAAGCATTTTAAGTGGAATGGGCCCATCGGGGCAGGTTATCCGGGAGTTGTGCAGAACGGGGTTGCACGGACAGCGGCCAACATTGACCCTTCGTGGATCAACACCGATATCAATGCCCTATTTTCCGAGCTAACAGGTTGTCCTGTGCAGGTAGTAAATGATGCTGATGCAGCCGGCTATGCGGAGATGAAATTTGGGGCAGGATCAGGAGTTAAGGGAGTGGTTGCACTGATCACTGTAGGGACTGGACTGGGAACGGTCATGTTTACCGGGGGTAAGCTGATGCCGAACCTGGAGCTGGGACATATCATTCTTCATGGTGATGATGCGGAACGGTATGCTTCAGACGCTGTCCGTAAATCTGATGATCTGAGCTGGGAAGATTGGGGGAAACGGTTCAGTGAATATTTGCGGCGCCTTGAAGATCTGACCTGGCCCGATCTTATCATTATTGGCGGAGGAGCCAGTAAAAAGGATGACCTGTTTTTCAATTATCTCAATACAAGGGCGAAAGTTGTTCCGGCTGAATTGCTGAACGAAGCAGGGATCATCGGTGCTGCCCTTGCCGCCAAAGTCTGGAATAAAGCTCAGAGAGCATCCGAAAAAAAGAAAAAATCTACCAAATAAACATCAGGTACATAGCAAATGAACCTGTTCGGACAGCCTTAACCATGAATTTTCAACGGTTAAGGTTTTTTTTTGTCATTCGTCATCAATGTCATCAGCACTATCCGCATATTTTGAAGGGTAAGGCTTATCCCCCTTCACAGAGAACCACAATATCCTGTTCAGTTCATCATCATTTCCCGAGTCAATATGTTCGAAGGCCGGGCTGAGACTTTGCCTGGCATAATGCAGGGCATGACCCCGGAGTGCCGATAACGGAGGATTCATTTCATCCAGGGGAATCTGGTTTGGTAATACTGAATAAGCAGTGTTCGAAGGTGTGGATTTGAAACAGTCATACATCGGAGCGGCAATGGCATCCTCCACGTTCATGGGCGGCAGACCCAGGATCAGCTCAATGGTGCGAACCATGCCCTGCTGATTGTAAGCTGTGTGAACGGTCTGGTGTAATGCGGAATAGGGGCTGACCACCAGTCCTACAGTCCGGTAGGGAGAAATATGATCCCAGCCTCCCTGTGAATCATCTTCGGTAACAAAAATGACGGTCTCTTTCCAGAAACGACTGTGGCTTACGGCGTCAATGATACGGCCAAGGGCAAGGTCATTATCAGCCACTGCGGCCCGTGGTGTCGGAAAACCCGGAGAGGTCCCGGCGGTATGATCATCGGGCAGAGCCATGATCATGAGTTCGGGCAGCTGGTCACCCTCCAGGGCCTCGTAATGTTTCAGGTCGGCAATAAAAGCATCCGCTCTGATCTGGTCCGTGATTTTGTGACTGTCGTATGCCGGAAATGAAGAGCTTAGAATCTTTCTGACCGGATCTATGGTCGTCCGGTTTGTAAACTGAAAAGTGGTCCCTTTCAGATACCCGTTGTAAATATCCTTCCAGGACAGGGCATTATCGAAAACAGGCACGGCAGCCTCGCCATAAATCACGGTACTCTTTTGGTGCTTAACGGCATTATCCCAGATAAATCCTGTCGGGGCATACACCAGCGCGTCGGTTTGTACATGCGGGTAGCTACGAAACCATGCACGCATGTTTTTTTCAATATAATCGGTTACGATGGAAGCATCAGTCCATTGATGACCTTCTGCTGAGCATTTCCCTGCCACCGAAAAATGATCCATTAGCAGGAACGCTTCCGACAGGCTGTGGAAATTCGGTGTAACCGTTTTGCCGAAAATACAGAGTGAAGAATCACCTTCTCCCCCCGGCATGTCACCCAGTACCTGGTCATAGGTCCTGTTTTCCTTAATAATATAAAGGACGTGCCTGAAGACGGAGGGTTCACCCGCTCTCTCCGGAACCGGAACGAGCTGCTATATCCGGCCTCGGCGGTAATGCGGCCTGTTCAATCCTGGAAAGCTGATTTACAGCGACCACGGTCTTCGTATAGGTTTTCAGGGCATGTGGGTGGGGCCTTTTAATAATTGACACTGAAGTCAGCTGATGATGACTATTGTAAGCATACCCTTTATTTGCTGCGGAAGGAATAGGGAGGTATTTCCCGTTTCCCTCCAGGTTTGTGACATAAATTGTCCTTTTAGGGGAAATCACGACAGAAGACGGATAAGCTCCGGTGGGAATGAATCCGGACAGGGTACTTGCACTGCCTCGACCGTGATCTGAAGCGGCCTGTCCCAGTCTGATCACTGCCAGGGCATTGTCCATGCCATTGGTCACCAGCAATGTTTTACCGTCGGGTGAAAGGCCTAAACCGTCGGGAGAATCCCCGAAATAAGGGTTGATCCCGGGTTGAAGACGCACGGGGATAACTTCTGAAACTGTATCAGCACGTGCATCGATGACCCATACATCATCACTGTTTGAACAGGTCAGATAGACAAAATGACCTTCCCGTGAAGACGTGATCTCATTTGGATGCAGTCCGGTAACAATCTCACTGATGACTTTGCCGGAAGAGGGATCGAAAACCGAAACGCTGCCTTCACTGGTGGCGCCGGTGTTTGGGTCCACTTTTGCCAGACCCCATGGCACGCCGGCTACATTTTTTTCTGAAGAGTTGGGGATCCTTCCGCCCCAGTTGGTAACATAGATTTTTTCTCCGGCTTTAGTCAGCCCATAGGGGGCAACGCCTGTCGGGGCAATCCATACCGTATCACCGGAGTCTGCCTCCTGCTTGATCAGCTGGTTGTTCCCGTTCAGGACGACATAGAGGTAGTCTTTCCCGTTTTCACGGTTAAACAGGATTTCATTCGGGAGGGCCAGTGATGCAGGAGGTTCTGCGTGGTACGTATAATATCGGCTGACAGTGCATTTTTTACCATCCCACAGGGCCTGAATAAGAAAAGAAAGACCTTTGTTACCTGCGGCACTCCACCAGAGGGTGGAAATTCCTTTTTCCGTATGCCAGGTAATGCCGGAGTATGTGTTCATGGCAGGTGTAACACCGGGAATATCGCTGAGGGGAAGCCGGAAAACCAGTGCTTTCGATCTCGTGCTGATGAGCGCAACGCTGTAGCGCTCCTCCACTGCCAGCCATTTTCCGTCTTCGGAAAGGGCACAGTCCATGGCGTGATTCTCCAGTCCCGGATCACCGAAAACGACCTGTATTCCTGCAGGCTTAATGTACCGGTCATACGACAGTAAAACAGTTCCCGTGTCAGCGGGTATGATGGATTCCTGTCGTAACTGGGCTTTCAGTGATAATGCTGTGAGGGCTAGAATAGCCGGAAGATAAAAACGTTTATATGACATCATCGAAAATAAAATGAATACTTGTATTCCATAATTTATCAATCATCATCATCCTGGTCAGCCACATTCACAAAAGCAGCATGGACAGCAGGCGGACAGGGTGAATCAAGGCCTTTGACAGCCTTCCAGATCACTTCGTTAAAGGCTGCATCATTCACCCGGTCTTCTTTAGAGAAATCAAAGGTTTCACTCAGCTTCTGCCATTGATTTTTCCCGGTATTAATCTCATTCAGATCATAACCGGCAGGCCGGGTTTTGAATGGCGGATGCGTGGGCTTGTCGTTGAAACATCGCCATAAGGGAGTGGCCGCAGCATCATACTGGCTCATGGGGGGGATACCGAGAATAAGCTCGATGGTTCTGAGAAGTGAAGAGGTCGAATACATAGTATGATCCACAAAACTCTGCTTTATAAAGCCTCCCGCAAGATAAGCCGTTGAACGGTGAGCATCTACATGATCGGGTCCGTTCTGGGCATCATCTTCCACAATGATGACCAGGCTCTCGTTCCAGACTTTGCTGTGACTGAGATAGTCGACAAAAAGACCGACCGCCAGATCATTATCAGCTACCTGGGCAAAAGGCGACGGCTTGCCGAGACTTAATCCGAGTGTGTGATCGTTGATGAACCGGAGTGTATTCAGGTGAGGGAGACTGCCTGCATTCAGCAGGGAATCAAAATCGCGCCTCCACTGGTAAAACCGGGTTGTATCACGAACCATCTGATCCCAGCTTGTATAATACGTGCAATAGTGATTTTCAAGCACCGGGATATTGGGCTTGTAATTGTCGGCAAATTCACCATAGGTGCGGTAACTGACCCCGTACCTTTTACAATCATTCCAAAGAAAGCCGTTTTTGTTGTTGGCAATGTCACGGTGCCCTTCGGCATCATACAATCCACCCCTGCTGCCATAACTTGTTGGCCACGTTTTTTCAAGATAATCGGTGGCGTAGGCTCCAAGACTCCAGTTATGACCGTCGGCACTGACTTCCCCGTCAACATAGAAATTATCCAGCAGGACGAATTCACGGGCAAGAGCATGCTGGTTCGGAGTAATGTTTTCACCGAAAAGCGTCAGACCGGGATCACCGTTACCTTCGGGCATGTCGCCCAAAACCTGGTCATAGGTACGGTTTTCCTTGATGATGTAAAATACATATTTAATCGGGGAAGACTCTCCGACCACACGCGGAACAGGATTCCCCGCAGCGCCGTCAGAAATCATCTCCCGGTCCTTACTGTAAGGTGTATTATCATATACAGCCTTAGAAAAAACGGCCATCTGTTCTTTGTCAGGGATCCTGAATATGCCCATGCTGCCTTTGAAAAGGCCGGCTATATACTGAACCTTCATCTTGGTGTCCTTCTCACCCTTGTGTGTGGTAACCGTCTCATCTTTATAAACCGGGTTTGGCCCGTAAGGATTGGCCATGGACATCAGACCCTTCCCGTTGCTTACCAGTATGTTGTCTTTGGCAACCCTCACACAAGTTGGATACCAGCCTGTAGGAATGAACCCCAAACTCTTTGAGGAGCCCGGTGAATGTACATCGAAAACGGCCAGGCAATTATTGTCTGCATTGGCCACAAACAGCGTGTTACCGTCACCCGAAAGGGCTACACCGTTCGTTGTCGATCCCTCAGGAGAATCCGGATATAATGCAGCATTCAGGGTCTCGATCACCCTGCCGCCTTCAGTGTCGATAACCGAAACCGAATTGTCGTTGGCATTGGCTGCAAATAAAAACCGTCCGTCCTTCGTCAGACATAAATCGTTTGGATTATCACCCACGGGAACAGCACCCGTGATCTGCATGCTTTTGGTATTGAAAACAACAATCTTATTACAGCCCCAGCAGGATATGTAAAGTTTCGAATGATCGGGTGACAACAGGCAGGTATATCCTTCCCCACCCAGGGGAATTCTGGAAATGACTTTTTTCCCGCGGAATATCCATCACATAAAGGGCATCATTTTCCTTGGTCACCGCATAAAGCCTTCCTGCCTGGTCATCAACAGCAAGACCGGCTACTGATATCAGTTCAGGCCAGGGTTCTCCCAGTTTAAAAGTGTCCTGATTTATAAGATGTTGCTTTTGAATGGCATAACGGATGATAATATTATCATTCCCACCGGAGGCATAAAGAAATTTGCCGTCATCAGAAAAGGCAAGACCTAACCATGATTTTCCGATGACCACCGAATCAAGAACGCGCTGCTTTTGTATATCGATCAGTTGTAAGGTCTGAACACTCTGACCATTATTGGTGACCGCTGCCAGGTTTTGAGACGGGGAGACGGCAATGTTGAGAGGGAGATCCCCTAAAGGCACCTGGTGACCGGCCGGAGTAAGTTTCCATCCGTTTGGCAGGTCAACCCTCGCGGATTCAATTTCAGAAAGCGTCTGGCCGTTAAGTAAGGAAGAGACTCCCGACAACAGCAACAACAGCATCAGGAAAAATTTGGTGTATCTCATCTAATCAGGTTATGAGGTTCACAGATAGATCATTTTATCATTATGCCCGCAATAAACCGGCAGAGGTTCTAACATCCGGCCGGCTTACCTCCATCACGGAAAAGCAGATGCAAGGTAAAAATAAAAGAACGGCCAAAGGTGTAATTATTGCCCCCGGCTTCTATTCACCGGCCATCAATTTTTCAAATAACCACGTTATATACGGGAATGTTCATTGTCTGCAAGTTATCAACAATCGTGGAAATCCAAATTAAGAAAACATGAATTCTTCAAAACTTTTAGATATCCTGTATGCCTTTGAACCGGCATTTCAGGCTCATTTCATGATGATTTTGTACCTGGCCGGGAACAGTAACCTGCTGACCCTATTCTTCGGGGCTACCATTCTGTTGTTGCTGACAAGGAATTAATGCATTAATAATCAATGAAATAAAAAATAAAACTATAAAAGCAGTTAAAAAACGTAATAAATAGTTGACTTACGTAAAATATAGTTATATCTTTACGTCATCTTAATGATCAAAAAAATATAGCGGTTATGAGAAGGTTAACAAAAGCGGAAGAGGAAGTGATGCTGATCATGTGGAAGATCAGGGAAGGAGTAGTCAGGGATGTGATCAGTGAGCTGAAGGGGAAAGATACCCCTTATACTACGGTGTCGACGGTGATACGGGTTCTTGAAAAGAAAGGTTTTGTGGGCCACAAGGCCTTTGGTACGACACACCTTTATTATCCGCTTGTCAGTAAACAGGAGTATCTCAAAGGGTATTTATCGGGCGTGGTCCGTACCTACTTTAACGGTTCCTTCTCCTCCATGGCGAGTTTTTTTGCCAGGGAGAATGATCTTAGTCTGATGGATATGAAGGAAATTATGGAAGAAGTTGAACAAGACCTTAAAAATACGGGAAGTGATGAATGACCTGGCTATATATTTACTGAAGGTTTCGGCCGGCATTGGCTTTTTTGTCATACCCTACCTGCTTTTTCTCAGGAATGACAGCAACCTGATAATGAAGCGCATATACCTTCTTTCCTCACTTCTGTTTTCATGGTTGATGCCAATATCCCACTTACAGGGACTGATGCCGGCGCCGGCATCTACTCCGGCCTTTTTCCTGGCACTGAATGCAAAAGCGGTAAATGCCGTTTCAGTTCCGGGGACTTTCCATGCTGAGGGCAGTCTGACGCTTCAAAAAATTGCGTTGATTCTCTACTTCGGGGGGATTCTGATCCTGGCAATCAGGGACATCACACTGCTGATCAGGCTTAAGATCATCAGGCAAAAAGCCGGCAAAATCGGTGATGTTGCCTACACGGGAGACAACAGGGCATTTGCATTTTTCCGTCTCATCTATTTACCTGAAGAATTTAAAAATACAGACGATCTTGATACGATTCTGATTCATGAAAGGGCACACATCCGGCAAAGACACTATATTGATTTGCTGTTTCTTGAGTTTACCGTGCTTCTGACATGGTTCAATCCTTTCACATGGCTTATATCCAGGATGATTAAAGAAAACCATGAGCACCTGGCCGACAGGGAAGTCCTGACCAGGGGGATCTCAGCGGCTCATTACCGTGCACAGCTTTTAAACCAGATTCTTGGGATGAAGGTTTTCAGGCTGGGGCACCCGTTTAATCATTCATTAACCAAAAAACGATTTGACATGATGAAAAAAATCAAATTTTCAAGATCGGGGATGGTAAAATTTATCGTCCTGGTACCAGCCATTCTTTTCCTGTTCAGTTTTTTGACCGCCGGAAAGTTACAGGATTCCCCGGTAACGGGAACTGTCAGTCTGTCCGCCACCGGGGCACCTGCAGCAGGAGCGAGCGTTGTCGTTATGAACACCACCACAGGGACAGTAACGGATCAAGCCGGAGCATTTTCGCTCATGACGAAAGGAAAAGCACAGATAGTTGTCTCTTTTGTAGGTTATGAGACTAAATTACTAACTGTTTCTCCCGGGCAGAAAATAAAAGTCTCACTTGATCCGGTAAGAAAAGAGATGGATATAAATAACATCCCTGGAAGTGAGAAAAACAAGCCTGATGCAGGGCCAAAAGAAACTGCTAATCCTTCAGCCGGGGGTATATATACCATAGTCGAAGAAATGCCGGAATTTCCTGGAGGAATGGAAGGATTACGAAATTATGTCTACAGTCATCTTGAATATCCTGCAGAAGCAAAGGCTAAAAACCTTTCAGGAACTGCACTGGTGGGATTCATGGTTACCCATGAGGGGAAGGTTACCGATGTGCATATCATTAAATCAAGCAATCCGGTATTCAATCAGCCGGCGGTGAATGTATTCGAGAATATGCCTGACTGGAAACCGGGTTTTCAGAGGGACCACAATGTTGATGTCAACTTAACGGTCCCGGTAGAGTTTGCTCTCCGGGACAAATCCCTGGATAAATAAGCCATCTCCAGAAAGTGAAAACCCGGGCATCCGCCCGGGTTTTTCATTATCTCTTTTTTAACAAATTCACTACTGATTTGTTAAAAAAGAGATAACGGTTTACCAAAACAACAAAAAACAACCTGACAGCCATGGCAACAGATGAAAATGGTTCCTATTTGCCGGATCCTGCATTATTTAAGAATTCATACATCTCATCACTTGAACAGTACAATAAATTATACAACGAGAGTGTCACTGATTGCCGGAATTTCTGGGGACAGCAGGCCCATGAACTTCTGAATTGGGAGCACGATTTTAGTCTTGTGAGTGACAGTGATTTCAAGGAAGGTTTGATTTCCTGGTTTCTCGGAGGAAGGCTGAATGCCTGCGAGAATTGTGTCGACCGGCATGTCAAGCGTAAAGGCGACCAGGTAGCCATCATCTGGGAACCTGATGAACCGGGCAAGGAACAGTACATTACGTATCGTCAGCTTCAGCGCAATGTATCGAGGATGGCCAATGTGTTACGTCACAACGGGATCAGGAAAGGTGACCGTGTTGCCCTGTACATGCCTATGATTCCCGAAGCCGTTTATGCCATGCTTGCCTGTACCAGGATAGGGGCAGTTCATTCGGTTGTGTTTGCCGGCTTCAGTGCTGAATCTCTTCGCGACCGCATCAACGATGCCAGGTGTAAGGCAGTGATTACTGCAGATGAAGGCGTACGTGGGAAGAAGATCATTCCTTTGAAACGAACAGTGGATGAAGCTACCATGGCATGTCCTACTGTCGAGCATGTATTCATTGCACGCCGTACCGGAGGCAAGATCCCTTTTTTTCCGCCGCGTGATATCTGGCTTGATGAAGCCATGGAGGCTGAAAGGCCCTATTGTCCTATCGAGCACATGGATTCTGAAGACACCCTGTTTCTTCTATATACATCCGGAAGCACCGGCAAACCCAAGGGTGTTTCGCATACCACTGCAGGATACCTGTTGTACACTGCACTTACGCATAAATATGTTTTCGACTATCACGACGGAGAAGTATTTGCCTGTGTGGCCGACATCGGCTGGATTACCGGTCATTCCTATGTTGTATATGGCCCCCTTCTGAACGGTGCTACTACCGTGCTTTTCGAGAGTATACCCAATTATCCTGATGCCGGCAGGTATTGGGAAATGGTTGAGCGGTTAAAAATCAACCAGTTTTATACAGCACCCACGGCAATAAGGGCTATCCAGAGGGAGGGAGATGCCTTTGTGAAAAAATATGACCGGTCGAGCCTCAGGATCCTGGGTACCGTTGGTGAGCCTATCAATCCCGACACCTGGAAATGGTACTATAATGTAGTAGGCGAAGGCCGGTGTTCTATTGTCGATACCTGGTGGCAGACGGAAACAGGAGGTATCCTGATCACACCGTTGCCCGGGGCTACCCCTGAAAAGCCCGGCTCAGCCACTCTACCGTTCTTTGGTATCGAACCGGTACTGTTGTCTCCGGAAGGTGAAGAGCTCCAGGGGAATGGCGTGTCCGGCCTGCTGGCCATCAAAAAGCCGTGGCCTGCGATGGCAAGGACCATTCAGGGTGACCATAAACGGTTTTTTCAGACTTACCTCGAACCTTACAAAGGCTATTACCTTACAGGCGACGGGGCAATCCGGGATGAGGAAGGGTATTACTGGATCACCGGAAGGGTTGACGATGTCATGAATGTATCGGGTCACCGTATCGGCTCGGCTGAAGTGGAGAGTGCTCTTGTGGCCCATCCGTTCTGTTCTGAAGCAGCCGTTGTGGGTTATCCGCATGAGATTAAAGGTGAGGGTATTTTTGCGTATGTTATCCTTCACGAAGATTCAGAGGTTCAAGATGGATTGGTGGGAGAGCTCCGGAATGAGGTCCGAAGGCATATCGGCGCTTTTGCCACACCCGATCAGATCCTGATCGCCCCGGCTCTTCCTAAAACCCGTTCCGGAAAAATCATGCGGCGTATCCTGCGTAAAATAGCAGCTAACCAGGTTTCTGACCTCGGGGATATATCCACCCTGGCGGACCCTTCTGTAGTCGACAAACTCGTAGCCCTGAGAGCAAAACTTGAGAAATAGGGTGAGGTGGAAGCCTGAAATAAGATCAGAAACTTCCATCCCATTCGCTGAAAAAACGGTCCAGGAATTCTTCCATAAAAGCATGACGCTGCTCAGCGATCCTCTTTCCTTCTGAAGTATTCATCAGATCTTTGAGAAGGAGGAGTTTTTCATAAAAGTGATTAATGGTAGGTGCGTCGCTACCGTAATATTCCGCTTTAGAACTGTAGGTGCGGGGCGGAATGCCGGGGTCATAAATCTTCCTGTTTTTGAAACCACCGTAATTGAATGTTCGGGCAATACCGATCGCACCAATCGCATCGAGCCGGTCTGCATCCTGAACAACCATCAGTTCGGGCGATTTGCTGATGTTTTCCTCAAGCCCTCCTTTGAAGGAAATATGCCGGATGATGTCCAATACCTGATCAACGACCGCCGTTTCAACCAGTATGCTTTCGAGGAACTCTTTTGCCATAATCAGGCCTTTTTCATCGTCACCTCCGTGGAATTTAGGATCCGCAATATCATGAAGCAAAGCACCGAGCTCACAAACAAAATCATCCGCATTTTCAGTACGCAGAATCTGTTTGGTGTTGTTCCATACCCTGAATACATGCCACCAGTCGTGTCCTCCTTCCGCATTGCTGAGTTGTTGCTTTACAAATTCGATCGTTTTTTGGATTATTTCTGTCTGGCTCATTGATCAGGTGTTAAAGAAAACTGCACCCGCCCGACACGAAGGAGCAGGCATGGCAACTGAAAAACAAAGATAGCTACAGGAGGGTAATGATGCTATTAAATTTTGAAAAAGGCTGGTAAATTTCAAATAAGATTCAATTTTAAGGTGCCATTTTGCAAACGGTACCCACAGATTATTAACCTTTTGCAGAACCCGTCCGTTTTCATGGTTGAATGGCTGAAAAGTGCCGGGATCAGCTGAGATATGAGAGTGGTGTCTGTGATTTTGGATCGTTGATGAGGCTATCTACATTTTAACGATGCCGGCGAATCCCATAAAAGCCAAAGCCAGCAGTCCGGCAGTGATAAAAGCGATCGGCACTCCCCGCATCGGTTTGGGGATGTTGAGCAACTCAAGTTGTTCCCGGATGGCAGAGAATAAAATAAGGGCAAGGCCAAAACCAAGAGCATTCCCAGCTGAAAAAAACACACTCTCAACGAGGTTAAAATCTTTCTGAACGGTGAGTACAGCCACTCCAAGAACGGCACAGTTGGTGGTTATGAGCGGAAGGAATATCCCCAGAGCCTGGTACAGCGAAGGGCTCACTTTCTTGAGAATGATCTCCACGAGCTGGACCAGGGCGGCGATCACGAGGATAAAGGTGATGGTCCTCGCAAATTCGATGCCGATGGGAACCAGGAGATAGGTGTACAGAAGATAGGTCACGGAAGTAGCAATGACCATGACGAACATCACGGCTCCGGTCATTCCCAGGGCAGTCTCCACCTTGTTTGACACACCGATAAAAGGGCATATACCCAGGAACTGTGTAAGAACGATGTTGCTTACAAAAACGGTTGATATAAGTATAAGAATATATTCCATGGAGCTGCAAATTAGTAGATTCGTTTTTTAAGTTTATGCATCAGCATGATAAGATATCCGAGGGCGATGAAAGCTCCGGGAGGCAGGATAAAGAGAAGCATACCGTCGCCACTGATCAGCTTATGTCCGAACACGGATCCGTTTCCAAGCAATTCCCTTACACTGCCGAGAATTGTCAGGGCTAAGGCAAAACCCAGGCCCATACCGAGTCCGTCTATAATGGAACTGATGAATGTGTTTTTAGATGCGAAAGCTTCTGCCCGGCCAAGAACGATACAGTTTACCACGATCAGGGGAATGAAGAGCCCGAGAGCTTTGTACAGGTCGGGAACGTACCCTTTCATCACCAGTTCAACGACAGTCACGAAGGTTGCGATGATCACAATAAAAGCCGGTATTCTGACTTTATCGGGGATGGCATTTTTCACGAGTGAAACAACCAGGTTGGACATGGTCAGCACAAAGGTGGTAGCCAGACCCATACCCAGGCCGTTCACCGCCGAGGTGCTTACACCGAGGGTAGGGCAGAGGCCGAGGAAAAGGACAAAGACGGCATTTTCCTTGAGCAGTCCTTTACTGAAATTCTGCCATTGATTCATTTCGTTCAGTTTTTTTCGTTATTCAGTTTTCCTTTTTCAAAAATGAAAGCGTTATACGCTCTCTCCACGGCATCGCAGTAGGCCCGCGATGAAATGGTAGAGGCGGTGATCGCATCCACATCTCCCCGGTCTTTCTTCACCGCTAATTTGAAGTCCGAAGGGTTCTTTCCTTCAAACTGCACTTCAAAATTCGATTTAGACCGTTCAATTTTCTGTCCCAGGCCCGGTGTTTCCTGGTGTGAGAGGACTTTGATGCTGGTGATGGTGCCATCCATCTTAAAGCCGACCATAAGGGTGATAAGTCCGCTGAAGCCTTTATTTGTGTAGGTTTCAACAGCCATACCGATGAGTTTCCCGTCAACTTTGGCAGGATAAAACGTCAGGCTGTCCTTATCGGAAGGTACTTTGAAGCTTTCCCGGTATGGGTCGTTGCTGAATTCGGGGATTACTTGTTTTATAGCTTCGTTTTTCTTGTTAATCTCCACCATCCTGATTGGTTCCTTCGTAAGTTCATACACAAAGCCGAGGGTACCTGAAGAGATGAAGGTAACCAGGAAAAGGGTGATGACCATGTTTTTGAAGCTGGATTCTTTCTTAGCCATTTTTGACCTCCCCAAAACGTTTTGGTTTGAAATACTTGTTGATGAGGGGGGTAAAACCATTGCCCAGAAGGATGGCGAACTGCACACCTTCGGGGTAGGAACCGAACACCCTGATCAGCACCGTCAGGATACCAATGCCGATGCCATAGATGAGCATACCCTTTTTTGACATCGGTGAAGTAACATAATCCGTTGCCATGAAGATAGCTCCCAGCATCAGTCCACCTGTCAGGAGATGGAACAACGGGTTGGCAAACCGCTGACTGTCGGACATCCAGAGTATAGAGGTGAAAACAGCAACTGTAAGGAGTATACTCACGGGGATATGCCAGGTGATGATCTTTTTCCACAGCATATAGATAAGGCCCAGGATCAGGGCAAAGGCAGCGACCTCACCGGCTGATCCTTCCATTTTTCCAAGGAACATATCGAGGTAAGAAGGCATCTTGTTCATGATCTCCGACAGCGGGGCATGGCTGGCAGAACTTTCATTCAGAATGCTAAGGGGTGTGGCACCCGTCGCGGCGTCCGTATAGCTGAACCACTGACCGGGTTTGGGATACGACGTCATGGCTGCCGGAAATGAGACGAAGAGAAACACACGGCCTACCAGTGCGGGATTAAACGGATTGTTCCCCAGTCCTCCGAAGGTCATCTTTCCCACGCCGATCGCCACCAGGGCACCGGTGATGACCATCCAGAACGGCAGGTTGGCGGGCAGGCAGAAAGCTAGAAGAAGGCCTGTCAGTGCGGCGGAACCATCGAGGTGCATCGGTTTCTGTTGCAGGATGAATTTTGCTATCAGGTATTCGAAAACGATGCACGAGACTACCGATGTGGCCGTAATAATGATCATTCCGATTCCGAAGTAAAAGACAGATACGGCCAGGGCAGGCAGCAGTGCAAAGATCACCCCATACATCAGCCTGGGAACTGAATCCCGTGTTTGTACATGTGGTGAAGGAGAGATAGTAAGCATTTTCATATCATTGTATCTGATCCGTTATATCAATTTGTTGTTTTTCTCTTTCTGATCATCGCTCCGACTTTGGATTTGCCAAGTCGTATATAATCCAGCAGAGGCCGGTTGCTCGGACAGATGAAGCTGCAGGAACCGCATTCGATGCAGTCCATCGTCTTTTCCTTTTCCATGGATTCCCATTTTTCTCTTTCCGAAAGACTCATCAAGAGAAATGGTTCGAGACCCATCGGACAGGCTGTGACACACCTGGTGCAGCGGATACAGTTACGCACTTCTTTCCGGTGGGCTTCATCTTCAGGCATCACCAGGATTCCCGAAGTACCTTTTATGACAGGGACATCGGTGGTGCTGAGTGCTTTCCCCATCATCGGTCCCCCGCTGATGATTTTTCCGGTGTCTTCCGGCACACCGCCTGCGGCATCGATGAGGGCCGAGACCGGCGTGCCGATCCTGACCACGAAATTCCCCGGATTTTCGAGGGATTTTCCGGCAACGGTGACCACACGTTCAATAAGGGGTTTGTTTTTCTGAACGGCTTCATAAACCGCGTAAATACTTCCCACATTAAAGGCAACGACGCCAACGTCGATGGGGAGTCCCCCGGAGGGTACCTCCCTGCCGAGAAGAGCCTGGATGAGTTGTTTTTCACCGCCCTGTGGATATTTCACCTCAAGGGCCACAACCGTTACCCCATCCTGCTCAGCGGCTAGATTTGTCAAGAGGGCGATGGCATCGGGCTTGTTATTTTCTATGCCGATGATGGCCTTGTCAACTTTCAGAGCCTTCATCATGATCCGGATGCCCGTCATCAGTTCCCGGCTTTTTGCAAGCATCAGCGCGTGGTCGGCCGTAAGGTATGGTTCGCACTCCACCCCGTTGATCACAAGGTATTCTGCTTTTTTACCCTGGGGCAACGTCAGCTTGACATGTGAGGGGAAAGTGGCTCCGCCAAGTCCTACTATTCCGGCTCCGAGAATTTTTTGAATGATCTCTTCTCCCGGGTAGGGGATATCTGTCTTCAGATCCTGCGAACGGTCGATGCCTTCTGTCCACTCATCGCCTTCAACTTTGATCTGAACAGCCATCCTCCGGTATCCTGAGCTGTCGGTGAAAAGGTCAGTTTTCTGAACCGTCCCGGAAACAGATGAATGTACCCTGGCAGATACAAAACCTGCTGATTCGGCGATCATCTGCCCGGTTTTCACCACATCGCCTTTTTTTACCAATAAAGTGGCAGGTGCTCCGATATGCTGAGATATGGGTATGATGACCATTTCAGGGAGAGGAAGAACATGAAGAGCCCTTCCGGCGGTCAGTTTAAAATCTCCCGGATGAACACCGCCTATGGAAAATGTTTTTAGCACGTTTTTTCTCCTGGCTTAGTTATAATTATGCTTGTTGGATTTCTTCAGCCGGCTCATTCTTCTCCTTCCGCGGCGGGAAGTTGATCTCCAGTATTGCGTTCGTCGGACACTCGGGTACACATTTACGGCACAGCCGGCACTTAAACGGATCAATATAGGCCAGGTTGTTTTCCATTGTAATGGCATCGAAAGGACAAACCTTCACGCATTTCCCACAACCGATGCAGGCTACCTGGCAGTTTTTGCGTGCCACTCCGCCCTTCTCCTCGTTTATACAGCTGATGAAAATATTCCGGTTTTTCGGATATTTTTTCCGGAGTTCTATGATATTTCTCGGACAGGCTTTCACACAGGCCGCACAGGCTGTGCACTTATCCTCGTCCACCTCGGGCAGCCCGGTGTCCGGGTTCATATGGATGGCATCAAAATTGCACGATTCAACACAATCGCCGCAGCTGAGACATCCATGAGGACACCCGCCTTCTCCGGCATACAGGCTATTCGCGACAGCACAGGAAAGAGCTCCTTCATACAGATTGACCTGCGGGCGGAATTCCGGCCGGCCGTTGCAGCGAACTACAGCCACTTTGGCATCCTGTGTTACCACCTCACGACCCAGAATCTCAGCCAGTTTACTCATAACTGCATTACCACCAACCGGACAGTAAAGGTCGTTGAGGACGTCGGATTTAACCAGTGCTTCGGCAAAATTCCGGCAACCCGCAAAACCACACCCCCCGCAATTCGCCGAGGGGAGTTCTGCTTCAACCAGGTCGATACGGGGATCTTCATAAACTTTGAATTTCTGTGCTACAAAGTAAAGGATCACAGCGGAAACTATCCCGATGGTACTAAGCGAAATAATGGTATATAAAACAATATTGCTCATATTATACAGACTTTCTGATGGAAAAACTAAAAGTACGGGCCAGTTTGTCCCTGAAAAGGTATACCACAAAATAGTAGGGCACAAGGGTGCCCAGCGAAAGAATTCCTGCCTTGAGTTCTGTAACACCGCTTCCCGTCAGGATCAGCAAAACAGTCAGTAAAATCAGAAATGGATAGACATAACCGATAAGCACAGCTTTGGTCCCGAGCGAGGACTTCATCATAACTTCCACCAGATCTCCTTTCCGGAATCCACCGCCGGAATCCGGTACAAGGATCTCCTTGTCTTCCATGTCGGAAACAGAACACATCCCCCGTGGCATGACAACCGACACAAGCGGAAACGGATGTGATTTTCACCCTGATAACCTCATTGCTGATATATTCAACGATTCCCTGATGTTCAATGGCATTACCAGATGACATAGATCCTCCTGTGGTTGGAAATTCAGTACAAAATTATCATTACCATATGATTAAAAGTTGCTTTTTGTCATATTCTGGAATGATCGAAATAATTTAGGTTGATTTTAAATAATAGCTGTGCATCCCTGAATACAACTGAATCTGTTTTAAAAACACCTAAATTTTCAAGCCCGGGATAATATTCGGGGATCATGCTGAAGATTTTTCTGCGGCTTGAAAGACTGAAGCGTGGAAAAAGAATGTTATATAAACTGACCAGCAATGAAAAATTAGACGGAACAGGGAAAACTTTTTAAAGGATTTCCCGGGTGTTTTATAACTTTATGCTGTTTTTCAGGAGAGAGTAGTTATGCAGGAAGGAATGATATTTGCCATACACCGTTTTGCATTGAATGACGGACCGGGGATCAGAACCACCGTATTTTTGAAATCCTGTCCCCTGAACTGTGCCTGGTGCCATAATCCGGAATCCATTTCAGGAAAGCCGGAAATTGCTTTTTTTGATGAACACTGCACTTTATGCGGTTCATGCGCTGAAGTCTGTCCCCATCAGGCACATACTTTCGTCGATGGTCTTCACATTTTCAATCATGAGCTTTGCGAGGCCTGCGGCCAGTGTGTGGAAGTTTGTCCATCAGACGCTCTCCGGAAAACAGGCTACATGATTTCCCCGGATGAGCTCATTCATGAAGTACGGAAAGATATCCCTTATTTCAGGGAATCGGGAGGCGGGCTGACGCTTTCAGGTGGCGAACCCCTGGCCCAGCCGGAATTTACCCTTGATATTCTCAGGAAAGCCAAAGCAGAAGACATTCATACCTGTCTTGATACCTGCGGGCTGGCACCTACCTCCCTGTTCATGAAAACACTGCCAATGGTAAATCTTTACTTTTTCGATTATAAGCATCATGATCCTGACCTGCATAAAGCTTACACTGGTGTTGGAAATACACTGATACTGAAAAATCTTGACTTCCTGATCAGTCATGATGCATCTGTGCATTTACGCTGCCCGGTCATTCCCGGGATTAATGATACGGATGAACATCTGCAGTCCATCCTGGACCTTAAGAAAAAGTATCCCTCACTCAGGGGTATCACTCTGCTGCCATATCATAACGCGGCAAGATCAAAGAATCACCGGTATGGATACAGCTTACGCTTTGCAGAGCCGAATGTGCCGGTCGGTTCCCTGGTGGAGAAATGGCAGGCGATCATCGACGGGGCCTGATGCCCCCGTAAATATCCGGCTTAAAACACAGTGAAAGGATCATTGCAGCATACTGAATGACAGCTCAGTAGATTTTACGTTTTGTTAAAGTTGGTTAAGAGAACATCCTGGAGCAGGGAAGAGGAGTGGGGTTTTAGGAATTATGATTAGCTTTGGGCACTTATGTTTAACCGGAGATACAGACACGTGAAAAAACCGATTCTTCCAATTATCCTTGTTTGCGCTTTGTCGTTCATTCTCATGAGTTGGGGTTATGAAGGACATTACAGGATCAACACCAATGCAGCACTTTCGTTCAACGATGAAATGAGCCAGTTTCTGGACTGGACAAGCACCCTGGCTGAACATGCATCCGATGCTGACAACAGAAAAAGCCAGGACGAAACCGAAGCCCCAAAGCATTATATTGATATCGACAGCTATCCCGAGTTTGTAGCCGACGGGCACATCGCAACCGAATGGGATTCCGTTGTGGCTCAGCATGGGGAATCCTTCGTTATGGAAAACGGCATTCTTCCCTGGGCAACCCTTGCCACCTACGATACGCTCAGGAGCTGCTTCGAAAGGCGCGACTGGGACAAAGCCGTGCTGGTGGCCGCCGACCTGGGGCATTATGTAGCTGATGGCCACATGCCACTGCATATCTGCAAAAATTATAACGGACAGTTAACCGGAAACACGGGTATCCACTCGCGCTATGAGTCAACTATGATCAACGCTCACATTCAGGAAATAAATTATTCAGGTTCACCCGTGGCTATTGTTCATGACGTTAAGAGCTATATCTTCAGCTACCTTTACGATAGCTATAAATATGCCGATTCAGTACTTATTGCCGATGATTATGCAAAGGAAATTGCCGGCGACACCAAATCTTCAAATTATGTTAACGCTCTGTGGGACAGGACAGGTGGCTTTACCATAAAGCTTTTCAGTGAGGCATCTCACTCCCTGGCAGAGCTCATCTATTCTGCCTGGGTCGAGGCTGGCAGTCCGAAGATGAACACTGAGTCCTCATTTTTCCCGCTGGCAGCACCCAAACTTAAACTGGAACAGAACAGGCCCAACCCGTTTACTTCGTATACAACCATCAATTATTCACTGCCCGGAAACAGTACGATTACCCTTGAAGTAAAGGATTTGCGCGGGAGTACGGTGGCTACTATCGAAAATGGGTACAAAAGGGAAGGACAATACCAAATTAACTGGTCGCCGGATAACCAACCTGCCGGAATATATTACCTCGTACTGAACACAGGAAATGCCTGCCAGGTGAAAAAGATGGTTAAGATTGAGTAAAGCAGCTTCTTTTTCCTTTTCCCTCTAAAAAAGTAAGTTTAAAATCAGCGATTTCAGCGCTTCATGCGTTTTAATCCGTATTTGCCTTAGGGGTGGATAGTTTGAAAATTGTCTCTCCGACAAAACAAAGTAAAATAATGCCCAGAGAGATCAGGATACCAGTCATGTTTGCAGAGAATTGCTGGATGATCAGGACGATCATGGCAGCCATACAAAGAATGAAAGCTGTAAAGGTAATCAGCCGGTTTGATCCCGTCTGGGAGGAAAGCCTGTGAGCTGAAAGATTCACAAAGGCAAAAATCAGCAGAAAACCAACACTGCCTGAAGTAGCAATGTTTTCAAGGTCTGCGGTATTTACAAGCAGGATAGTTAAAACTGTGGTAATGACCAGCCCAATGGGTTTATTCCAAAAATATTTGGTAAGTTCATGCGGATCCTCATCATCGGCTGCTAACTCGTAGCTCACCCGGCTGCCTCCATAAATTGAGGCATTGATGGCTGAGAAAGTTGAGAACAAAGCCGCGATGGTGATGATGGTAAAGCCTGCCTGACCGAGCATGGGTTTGGCAGCTTCTGCCAGTGCATAATCTTTTGCCATGGCTATTTTTTGAAAGGGCAGGGACCCCACGGTGATGACAGCGATCAGAATGTATAAAACTATGACAAATCCGACAGAGATGTAGTAGGCACGGGGTATGTTCTTTTTGGGATTAATGATGTTAGGTGATGCGTTGGCGATAAGCTCAAAGCCTTCATAAGCCACAAAAATAACCATTCCGCCAGTGATCACACCAATGGGGCTTTTCCAGGCGGAAAATCCAAGCTGTGAGATGTTTTCACTATGCTGTAAACCCCAGATCCCTATAAACACAAAGGCCACCAGGATGATCAGCTTAATGATCACAGAGTAGGATTCGATTTTTCCTACCATCCGGATACTGTAATAATTTATGCCGGAAGCAATAAGGATAATCACAGTGGCATAAATGTGTTTGTCAGAAGCCAGATCGCCTGTGATGCTCCATAAATTCGGAGCATAGGAACTGAACGCTGTTGCATAGAGCGACAGCATAATGATATAGCTTATCCACAGCAGGTTATTAAGCCCGCCGCTAAAGATGTTCTTACCGTAAGCCTTGTTGATAAAATTTACCGTTCCTCCATTTCCCGGATAGGTGAGGGAAAGTTTGACATAAGAATAGGATGTCATGAGTGCAATGATACCGGCAAAAAAGAAGGCAAAGGGCGCACCGCCTCCGGTCAGTCCGACCGAGAGACCGAGAACGGCAAAAATTCCCCCGCCAACCATGCCGCCAATACCGATGGATACAGCATCACGTAATGTAATCTTGTCTTTGTGCTGAATGGTCAAATTATTCTTTTTTAAATTTGTGACCAGGGCAATGGTTCAAGAAATATCTTGATAATCCTGGAAACCGTGTTGGCATATTTCGGATCAGCAGACATGGTTTTCCAATCCGGGTCGTTTCCAAAATCCTTCCACAACCGGTCCCTTTCTTCCATATCACGAAAGGCCAGCATGTATGTCAGACACGGCAGGTCATCACCGATCAATACTTCACTGTATAATACCGGACTGAACTTGTTCTTCAGAAATATATCGATCTCACCGTTGTTGAACATGGAAATTTTCCGTCTGACGGCATCTTCGTTGTATCCTTCATAAGTGCGGATCTCGAAAAGCCTCTTGTCATTATCAGGCTTGCGGAGGACCGGAAAGTTTTCAAAAGCAATCATAAGTGAGCTTTTGATCCTGTTGAAAACAGGGTTGTCTGCAGGCTGATTGTCATAAAATTCAGAGGCTTTGAGAAAGGCTTTATCCTGATTCAACTCCCCGGATATCCGGAAAAAGTCCATTGGCGAGGGATAAGGGATCAGAAGGTAAACCACGGCAGGTTCTGCTTTCCCTGATGGAACAAAGCCACCGACATTTTCAACACCCCGATGATTCAGAGCCGGGATCAAAGCTTCCTTAAAATACCGGTCCAGGTCATTCTGGCGATAGTTCCGGATCATCTCGTAACGCCGGAGTTCATAAACCATCCTGACTTTTTCAGAATTGTGGTTTCTGTAAGGTATAAATCCTGATGCAACGGCAGATGCGCCGACAAAGGAGGATTTTACAAATGATCTTCTTTGCATGTTTATTCTTTTTTAATGTTTCCTGACAGGTAATTTACGGGGACCTTCCCCGGATGTGTTATGAACTGTCTCAGCTATTGACGAAATAAAGATATAAAATCAAGACGAATATTTAGTGACTTTGAATTTTTCCTAATTCAACTCATGTCATTTCAGGATCCCGGTTCAGCAATATTTCGTATCCGGTAACATACATTTGAATCCTCCCGGAATTCATCTTAAAGATTTTATATTTCAGTATTTTAATCCGGTCTGAGAGATCAGGCAGATGCCTTCAGTACGATCAGATCCCGATCACAATGCGTATCTTTAAGTTTTCTTCAGAATCAGATACTACGTTTAATCTTTTAACCTGAATACATGAAACTGCTGATTGTTGAAGATGAGCAAACTTTGCTGGAAAGTATCCTGGCATATCTCGGGAAAGAAGGGTACCTGTGCGAAAGTGCTTCTACCTTTCATCAGGCTGAAGATAAAGTGGCCGTATATACTTACGACCTGGTCATTCTTGACATTACCCTGCCCGGCGGCAGTGGTCTGGAAATCCTTAAGCGCATTAAGAAGATCCTCCCGGAAACTGCTGTTATCATCCTTTCGGCCAGGGATTCGCTTGATGATAAGCTGAAAGGCCTCGATCTTGGTGCCGACGATTATCTCACGAAACCTTTTCATCTTTCCGAACTGAATGCCAGGATCAAAGCGGTATGGCGAAGAAAGAAATACGGGGGCTATGAAGAACTTACATTTAACGAGATCACCATTCTCCCGGAAAACAGGGAAGTCCGGATCCATAAGAAACTTCTGACGCTGACCCCAAAAGAATTTGAGCTTTTAACCTTCCTTATTTCGAATGCGGGCAGGGTGATTTCCAGGGGATCAATCGCAGAGCATCTATGGGGAGATGATATAGACCTCGCCGACAACTTCGATTTTATTTATACCCACGTCAATAATCTCAGGAAAAAAATTCTGAACGCCGGAGGTGATGATTATATCAGGACGGTTTATGGTACCGGATATAAATTTTCTGACCGATGAAACTGTTAAAAAAAGTCAGCCGTTCCTACCTGATCGCCACAGGTGTTGCCCTTTCAACAGGTCTGATCGTTTTGTATCTCGTATTGTTGTGGTTAATCAGGATGGAGACGGATGAGAAGCTGATGAACAGTGTCCGGGAAATTGAAAGTAAGATCGAGTTGGGGGGTACACTTCCTCAGATGATGCCTTTCATCGAGACATCTGAAACATCGTTGATGAAGGAAACAAATATTCTGAAAGATACGTCCCTGTTTGATGCCGGAGAAAATGAAACCGAGCCGTATCGCGAACTCACCTCGGTGAGACGACGTGAAGGGACGGTTTTACAGGATCACCGTCAGGTCTTCTGAAATCGAGAACGGTGATTTTCTGACCTCAGCTTTCATCATTCTCGCTATCGTTTATTCCGCTTTTATTCTCGGAGTGTTTGTGTTCATAAGAAAAAGAATATCTCGTTTATGGGCGCCGTTTTTTAAAAATTTATCACTCACCAGAGCTTTTTCACTTTCCGGCTTTCAGACCGTGCAATTGGAGAAAACAGGCATTGATGAATTTGATGAGATGAAAGAAGTTGTTGAACAGCTTACTAACCGTGCTCTTGACGATTATCAAAACCTGAAGCAGTTTACCGGGAATGCTTCCCATGAGATGCAAACACCGCTGGCAGCCATCAAGGGAAAACTGGAAAGCATGTTGAATGATGAACGGCTGACTCCCGAACTGGCTTCGATGGTCAGGAGTGTGGATCATTCTGTCAGTCGGCTGGGAAGACTAAACCGAAGCTTATTATTGCTGGCCCGGATCGAAAGTCGTCAGTATCCTGAAAAAACGGAGGTTAGTTTCCGGAGTGTTGTCCTTGATCTGGTTGACCAGATCAGTGAACTGGCCGCTTTGAAAAATATCAGCGTCGTCCTTCTTCCGGGCGCCGATTTTCAGTATACCATCAACGCCGATCTGGCTTCTGTCCTTGTTTCAAACCTGTTATTGAATGCTGTAAATCATAATCATGAGCGAGGACATATTGAGATCCAAACCTCGGGGAATACAATAAAGTTCTCCAATTCGGGTACCGGAGAACTTTTAAAGAAAGAAAAAGTGTTTCAACGTTTTGTAAAAGAGAATGATGCATCTGACAGCCCGGGTTTGGGATTGTCTATTGTCTATACGATCTGTAATCAGAATAAACTGGAACTGAGTTACTCCTGGGAAGAGGTAAAGAAGCAGCATGTTTTTACCGTGAAAGCCATCGCATGACAGGGTGCTGAGAATTCCTTTAGAATATGGGCTTAATTTTGGAGTACCGATCATAACAAAAAAATGAGAAAGATGAAAACACTGGCATTATTTATCAGCGGGCTTTGTATATCCATCGGGGCCTGTACACAGAATGTACTTCCCGGGGAAGTAAAAATGAATTTCGATCAAAAATTCAGTCAGGCCCGGAACGTCAGATGGAGCATGGAAAACGAAAAAGAATGGGAGGCTGAGTTTGTACTGGACGGTCAGAACATGTCTGCGAGCTTTGATCCTTCCGGTAAATGGCTGGAGACAGAAAAAGAACTGAAAAATGAGGATCTGCCGTCGGCTGTTATGAAAGTTATTCATGCACAATTTCCGGATTACAAACTGACGGAGCCTGAACAGGTTGAAAAACCGGGTTTCAGTGGGTATGAAGCTGAATTAAAAAAAGGGGACCAGACTCTTGAAGTTGTTTTTTCGGCGAACGGGGAATATTGTGAGCAAAAAAGTTGAGAAAGGCGATGAGAGACAAAGACTAAAAAATGGTCCAGGCCAGGATTGATCAGCTTATTGAAGACCAGTTGACTGTTTTCCAGTAGAGTTTTTTCAGTTGTTTCACCAGAATGAGATGTTCTTCCTTTTTAAGTCCGGGATCGGCATCGATGATATCTTCGGCTATATTCCTGGCATACTGAAGTATTTGACCGTCCCTTCCAAGGTTGGCAATTTTCAGATCGAAGGGGATGCCGCTTTGCTGGGTGCCTTCAATGTCACCCGGACCCCGGAGTTTCAGGTCCACTTCTGCGATCTCAAAACCGTCATTGGTGCGTACCATGGTTTCGATTCGTTTCCTGGCTTCATCGGAGAGTTTGTAACCGGTCATCAGGATGCAGAATGACTGATCGGCACCCCGTCCTACGCGTCCTCTTAACTGATGAAGCTGCGAAAGCCCGAAACGCTCGGCGCTTTCGATGACCATCACGGAGGCATTCGGCACATCCACACCAACTTCAATAACCGTAGTAGCTACCATGATATGCGTTCGCCCGGCTTTAAAATGGTTCATGGATATATCCTTTTCCACGGGTTTCATTTTGCCATGGACAACGCTCACAGCATACTGAGGCGGGGGAAAAGCCCGTACGATGCTTTCATAACCGTCTTCCAGGTCCTTATAATCCATTTTCTCCGATTCTTTGATCAGCGGGTACACAATATAGATCTGCCGGCCTTCGGCGATTTGCTTCCGGATAAATCCATGCATCCTCATCCGCTTACTGTCGGTGATATGAATGGTTTTAACCGGTTTGCGGCCCGGCGGAAGTTCATCGATGACCGACACATCCAGGTCACCGTAAAGGGTCATGGCCAGGGTGCGCGGGATGGGAGTGGCAGTCATTACCAGCACATGGGGGACCTGCTGGCTTTTCTTCCACAACCTGGCCCGCTGGGCTACTCCAAAGCGGTGCTGTTCGTCGACGATGACCAGACCCAGGTTCTGAAATTTTACCTTGTCTTCAATAAGGGCATGTGTCCCGACAAGGATGTTGAGGCTGCCGTTTTCCAGCGACTCATGGATACGTGTCCGGTCGGATTTCCGTGTTGAACCCGTTAACAATTCGACGGTAACCGGCATGCCGTCAAGGAAAATTTTCAGGGTATTGAAATGTTGTATGGCCAGGATCTCAGTCGGGGCCATGAAGCACGACTGAAAACCGTTGTCCATCGCAATTAGCATGCTCATCAGGGCTACCAGGGTTTTGCCACTGCCAACATCCCCCTGGAGCAGACGGTTCATCTGTTTTCCCGAACCCATATCACGCCTGATCTCCTTCAGAACTTTCTTTTGAGCACCCGTCAGTTCAAAAGGCAGACATTCACGGTAGAAAGTGTTAAAATGTTCCCCAACTGTTGTGAATACGTACCCCCGGTATTTAAGGTCGCGGGCAGACCGGCTTCTGAGAATGTTCAGCTGAATAAAGAACAGTTCTTCGAATTTGAGCCTGAATTCAGCCTTTTTCAGAATTTCCGGGCTATCGGGATAATGAATGTTCTGAAGGGCTTCCCAAAGAGGGATCAGTCCGGCTTTATGCAACAACCATGCAGGGAGTGTCTCTTCAATCTGATGGTTTAACTGCCCCAGCAGGCTGCCAACCATTTTCTGAATGGCTTTCGCTGTCAGGAAGTTATTCTTCATTTTTTCTGTCGTACTATAAGCCGGCTGGAGCCTGGTGCTGAGATCTTTCGCTTTGGAGACGTCGTCAATTTCCGGATGAACGAGATTTATCCGGTGGTTGAATAATGAAGGTTTGCCAAATACGATGAATTCCTTTCCGGCAGGATAGGTTTCCGGAATCCATTTGTGACCCCTGAACCAGATCAGTTCCAGGATACCGGTGCCATCCGTGAATTCTGCTGTAAGACGCTTCTGACCCCTTTTTACCCCGGCCATCTCGTAGCCCGTGATTTTTCCCCTGACCTGAATGTAGGGCAGGTCACCATTAATTTCCCGGATATGGTAAAACTTCGTCCGGTCGATATACCGGTAAGGGAAGTAGTAAAGCAGGTCTCTGAAGGTAAAAATTTTAAGTTCCTTGTTCAGAATTTCCGCCCGCCGGGGACCTACTCCGTGAAGGAATTTAATATCGGTATCAAGTAATTCCTGCATCTTCACCATTTAAGATTCTAAAGATCGGAAAAAATTAAAAAACGACAAGGTGAAAAAGCCCTTTGACGTTCTTTTATGTTCCGGCAGATGCGTCGGGGAAATGTCAGTCATACTTCATCCCATCCTCATAGTCTACCAGATCCTTGTTTTTCAGGTCAGCGTTTGAAACGTACCAATCCTTTATTAAAAAATGTTAATTTAATTGGTATTCAGTTCATTGATGATGATTCTGCCAATCTGTGGTATATTATTTGAAATCCAAACAGCAATATAAATCTAAACAATCATGAAAAAACTCATTTTACCGATTTTAGGATTGTCTTTAATATTTAATCTGGCTTTATCACCTGCCGTTTACGGTCAGGATCAGAAAAAATTGCAAAGAGACAGCACGCTTAATGCAGACTTTAACCATACCAAAATGATGCTGGAAAACAAGGACTTCGTTCTTGAAGCGGATTATCTGGCGAACCAAATAGGCGACAGGATACCTGTATCGTCCACTCTAAACTTCGTTTCAGTAGACTCCGCAAATGCAGTACTCCAGATCGGGAGGAATACCGGAATAGGTTACAACGGTGTCGGAGGTGTTACCGCACAGGGAAATATAACCCGCTATAAACTTAATATTGATCAGAAGCGAAAAAGCTTCTATCTTTCCTTCAGTGTGATGACGGCGATAGGCTCTTATGACATAAATATGTCCGTTGGTGCTGATGCTTACGCCAATGCAACGCTTACCGGTATTCAAAGCGGTCAACTGATTTATACCGGTTACCTTGTGCCTCTTGCAAAATCAAGTGTGTATAAGGGATATAATACCTATTGACGCCTGAGATGTTTCAGGGGATCAATTCGCACCTTGTCCGACAGGATTGTGTAGCTTATTCGTCAATCTGTGGATTTTGTGGGAAATGAAGTCAATTCTGCCACGACAGGGTTTAATAATGCAGGGATAAGGCCGGGTTTACAAATCCGGCCTTTCTTTTTACCCTTGTTATGTGTATTACCGTTTGAGAGAATTGAAAGATGCATGACCGTATTAAGTGGCTCAGGGCCAGGTAAGGTTTTACCTGGAAAGATATGGCAAGAAAAACCGGTATGAGACGGAAGATCATCGTTTTCCCCGAGAAGGGCAGGTAAAATCCGTCACTGAAACTGGCACATGATATTGCGGAAGTTTTCGGGATAAAGATAGAAGATGTTTTTATCTTTGAACCCGGTATTTAGGCTGAGCGGAAAATGCTGGCAGGGATATTAGCCTTTTTGTGGTTGCAATTCATGGCAGGGGGTGGTGCCGGAGCAAAAACTTTTTCGTCTAAGTATGG
Source organism: uncultured Bacteroidales bacterium (assembly GCA_963764345.1). Lineage (GTDB taxonomy): Bacteria > Bacteroidota > Bacteroidia > Bacteroidales > DASQZK01. The sequence continues at coordinate 128,966 of CAVXSF010000001.1, forward strand.
TTTTAACGGTATCGGTCTTTTAATTGTTCCTGTCAGCGTAGGCTGGCCAATTCCGGTTTTTCTCAAGATTCTCCCTATGAAAAAAACACAGATTTCCTGGATATTTTTATTTGTTCTGATCATTATCTTTCCGGTAGTGTTCTCTTCCCGGACTCAGAATTCCCTTGTCCTTGTCACCTCAGCCATTCTGTTCTTCGTTTTACTCCTGTTCTTCAGGCTTACCGTTAAAGTTGACGATCATTTTGTAAGGTACATCTTCGGAATAGGGATCATCAGAGGTAAATACGCCCTTGAAAATATTGAGAGCTGCCGGCCTGTTAAGGACTCCTTTCTCGGCTGGGGCATTAAATTAAGGCCTGAAATTACCATTCTGAATGTTTCGGGAAGATTTGCCATTGAACTCAGGATCAGGGACGAGAAGAAGAAGGTCTGGATAGGGACCAACCATCCGGATGCTCTTTCAGAATACATAGGTTCTAAGCTGACAAGACCATCAGGCAAGCAGTGAAGTGGTGAAATTCCGGTGGATTTAGAATCTTTTGTTCCGGATTCAGAATTTCTATAGATTTAACAATTATTTTCAGGCATTTCCGATGAAGAACCTATGAAGAATATACCTATTATACTCGGCTTTCTTTTGATATCTTTCAGTGGCCTGTTTGCCCAAAATACACTCGTTGACTATATAGACTCTGCTCTTCTTTACAGTCCGGCTCTTTTTGAAAACCGGAACGACATTATCATGGCGGAGAACAGTGAAAAGTTATTCCGGGCCGGGCAAAAAACCCAGATCGGTTTTGCAACCGATCTGATGGTTGATCCCATCCTGGATGGTTACGGATATGATGAAGTGATTACCAATGGTCAGATGGTAAGTACCCTCGTTAATTTCGATAAAAGTATTTTATTCAAAGGTCAGCTTCAGGATAATCTCAGAGCTTTGGAGATCAGAAAGAACCAGGCCGGGAACCAGTTACAGCTCACGAAAGTTTCCCTGGTCAGGGAGGTTACCTCAAGGTATCTTACGGCCTGGGGAGATCTTCTGCAATGGAAATATAATTCAGAGATTCTGAACACTCTGATGGGTGAAGACAGTATTCTGAACAGACTAACCCTGGCGAATATTTACAGGGTGACCGACTATTATTCTTTCGTGGCAAACATGAAAAGCCAGGAGTTGGCTGTTAGTAATGCCCTGATGCAGTACCGCCAGGCCTTGATGCAACTCAGGTCTTTTGCGGGTATTCCAGATACTGCCTTTGTCGAACTGGAGCCACCTGAAATGCAAATCCCCGGGATGCCATCAAAGTCGGCTTCGGTATTCTTCCGGCAGTTTTCTCTCGACAGCCTTCGCCTGCAGAACCATCTTGATCTGATCAGTCTGGAATATCAACCCAAACTCAGCCTTCATGCCGATGCCGGTTATCTTTCGTCCCTGGTTCCCTTTCCTTATAAAAATTTTGGCGCCGGGCTGGGGTTAAAATTCACCGTACCTATCTATGATGGGAGGCAGAAAGAAATTAAATACCACGATGTCACTTTACAGCAGGAAAACAACCGTCAGAGAGAAATCTATTTTGAGAGACAATACAACCTGAAACTGGCCAGGTACAGTCAGATGTTGACAGATCTCGAATCCCAGGCAGAGGATATTGACCGGCTGGTTGAATTTTACCGGACACTTATGGGAGAGGAGCAAAAACTTTTCACCACCGGGCAACTCGACATCACTCAATATTTTATGATCATCCGCAACTATGTTGACGCCAGGAATGAATCGGCCATAAACCATGTCAAACGGATGATGCTTGTGAATGAGATCAGGTACCTGGCAAATTAGATCATGACCGGTCACACGGTCTAAACCATGAAGTATGAAAATGATTAAAACGGGATTCTTTTTCCTGGTCTTTGCTGTCTTTGTCCTGTCATCTTGTATGAACAAAAAAGCCGATGAGGACAAGAGCAATTTTAAAGCTTATCCAGACGTCAGGATAACGCATGTGACTTTTGGCAGGATTAGTGATTATGTCGAGATGAATGCCACTGCACGTTATCTGAAAACCAGCGTCATCAGTTCCCCTATCGACGGTTATATTCTGCATGCGTATATTGAACCTCACCAGATGGTTAAACCCGGACAGGTACTTTACACCATTCAGACGAAAGAATCCAAAGCGCTGGGAAATGGTGAGCAGGACATAAACAGTCGTTTCTCAGGTACGGACACTCTTCGCGCACGTTCTCAGGGCTATGTGTCTGAGACCTATTACCAGGGAGGCGATTATGTTGCGGCCGGGGATAAGGTGCTGACGGTTAAAGAATCGTCGAGCCTGGTGTTTCTGCTGAATATGCCGTATGAATGGAAGAAGCTTGTACTACCGGGAATGAGCGTCGTTCTTGTATTACCCGACAACAGCAGGATTAATGGCAGGGTTAGGCAGATCAGTCATGAAGTTGATCCCGTAAATCAGACACAGAAAGTGGTCCTGACGGTGAACAACCCGGAACAGTTTTCCGAAGGTCTCATAGCAAAGGTGAGTCTGCCGGGGAATACACTTGACCATACGGTTATACTGCCAAGAGAAGCCGTCCTGGCCAATGAGACGGAGACCCGGTACTGGGTCATGAAGATGATCAACGATTCCATTGCGGTAAAGGTTCCCGTCACCATAGGCATCATAACCCGTGATTCGGTCGGGATCTTAAGTCCTGAATTCACAAAGACCGACAGGATATTGATTTACGGCAACTATGCCATACCCGATACCCTTCAGGTCAACCTAAAGGACAATGCCCGATGAGAGATTTTTACAACATCTTCAAGAAGCCGGTGAGTTTCATGTTAGTTCTGGTTCTGTTGGCCGGTGGTTTTTTGTATACCAAAACCAAAACATCCCTCTTTCCTGAGATTACGTTTCCCAAGATCAAGATCATTGCCGAAGGTCAGTTACAGCCGGTGGAGCAGATGATTGTGACCGTAACCAGGCCGCTTGAAGATGCGGTGAAACGTGTTCCCGGACTTAGGATGGTTCGCAGTACCACGAGTCGGGGAAGCTGTGAGATATCGGCATTTATGACCTGGAAAAGTGACATCAGCCTGGCCGAACTACAGGTAGAGTCGCGCATAAGCCAGATAAGAGACCAGCTCCCGGCGGGCACACATATCACGGTTGAAAAAATGAACCCGTCCATTTTGCCGGTCATCGGTTATTCCCTTGAAAGCGACCGGTATTCCCTCATCAGTCTGAAAAAGCTGGCCGTCTTCACGATTAAGCCTTATCTCTCTCAGGTCGAGGGTGTAGCCTCCGTCCAGGTACTGGGCGGAAAGGATAAGGAGTACCGGGTCATTCTCGACCGGCAGAAAATGAGCAGTCTGGGGATCACTCCCTCATACCTGGAGAATGTGATGTCGCAGAACGGGATAATCCTTTCCAATGGGTTTTTCAATGATTTCAACCGGTTATATCTGAGTATTACGGATGCCTCTTTTCACGACAGGCAGGATGTGGAGAATATGGTAGTCAGGAATGATGAGAAAAGGATAATACTTCTTAAGGATATCAGTGAGGTAAAGATTGAAAAAGCCATTGAATACGTAAAGATCAATGCCAATGGCAAGGAGGGGGTTCTGATCAATATTGTCAAGCAACCTGAAGCTAACCTGATCTCAACCACCGATTCGGTACAAAATAAGCTGGCCGGACTGAGGAGGGTCCTGCCGGAGGGAGTGACGATCCGTCCTTACTATGTACAGGCGGAATTTGTGAACAATTCCATCAGGTCGGTCAAAGAGGCATTATGGATCGGTCTGGCCCTGGCCATTGTGGTAGCCTTGTTATTTCTCAGGTCAGTCAGGGCAGGAGCAACTCTTCTCATCATCATCCCGGTAACGCTCGCCCTGACCATTTCGGTGCTCTATGCGTTACACTATACATTCAACATCATGACGCTCGGAGCGCTGGTTGCGTCCATCGGACTGATCATCGATGATGCGGTGGTCATTGTTGAACAAATCCATCGCACTCACGAGGAACATCCGGAAAGCTCAGCTCCGGAACTGGTCAGGAAAGCCATTCATTACCTGTTTCCCGCCATGGTCGGATCTTCTCTCAGCACAATTGTCATTTTTCTGCCTTTCATACTGATGTCGGGGGTGGCCGGTGCTTATTTCGGGATCATGACCCGGACGATGATCATCACCCTGGCAGTTTCCTTTTTGGTGACGTGGACGGGGCTCCCGGTAGTTTATCTCCTGCTCTCAGGCCATAAAAACAGGAAGAACCCGGAAAAAGCCCCCATAGCACACGAGGTTAAAAGACAGAACTGGGTCGGGATCTTCACCCATAAACCTTATATCAGCATCGCCATCGTGCTTCTGCTCACAGGTACTATCTTCCTGGTGTATCCAAGGCTGGAAACAGGATTCCTGCCTTATATGGATGAGGGGAGTATCGTGCTCGATTTTGATTCTCCCCCCGGCTCATCACTCGAAGCCACTGATATTATGTTGCAGGAGGTGGACCAGATCCTGTATCACACACCGGAGGTCGTGGCATTTTCCAGGCGCACCGGAGCACAGATGGGATTTTTCATTACCGAACCAAGCCGGGGTGATTATCTGATAAAAATCAAGCGGAAAAAGGGAGAGACTACTGAGCAAGTGATTGAAGACATCAGGGCACAGGTGGATGTCAAAGTTCCCGGCCTTATAACCGACTTCGGACAGGTCATCACCGACATGCTCGGTGACCTGACCTCTTCGGTGCAGCCGATTGAGATTAAAATCTTTGGCACTGATCATGCCGAACTTCAGAAGTATTCAAAAATCGTTGCCGGTATAGTCAGCAGTGTGGAAGGAACGGCCGATGTGTTCGACGGTATCGTTATCGCAGGATCGTCGGTGGATATTGTTCCCGATTACAGTATGATGGCACGATACGGCCTCACCCCGGCCGACATAAGGAATCAGCTGCAGCTTGAGACGGAAGGGCTGGAAAGCGGCCGGGTTGTGGAGGGAGAATATTTGCCCGGTATCAGGCTCGCCTTTCATGACAGTACTGATTTCAACATGCAGGAACTCAGGGATACGCGCCTGTTTACTCCGGCCGGAGCTCTGATCCCGTTAAGAAGGGTGGCAGATATCCGTATTAATCCCGGTAGCGCAGAAATTGAACGCGAGAACCTGCAGAGCATGGGTGTCGTTTCAGCCCGTTTAAGCGGAACCGACCTGGGAACAGCTATGAAACAGATTCAGAAAAAGATCAGTGCCCGGCTTTCCCTCCCCCAGGGTTACTACATTGAGTATGGAGGAGATTATAAACAACAGCAACAATCTTTCAGAGAATTACTGACCATTTTGTGTGTTGCAAGCCTTCTGGTTTTCCTCGTTGTACTGTTCCTCTTCAAGGATTTCAAAGCATCGGTCATCATCATCATGATCGCTGTTCTTGGTATTTCAGGTGGATATCTGGCATTGTTCCTGACAGGAACCCCGCTTAATGTAGGCAGCTATACGGGTTTGATCATGATTGTGGGAATCATCGGTGAAAATGCCATTTTTACTTATCTCCAGTTTAAAAGGAATATGGAGACCACCAATAATATCCATGAAGCCATTACTTTTGCCATTAGCACCAGGCTCCGTCCTAAGCTGATGACAGCCTTGTGTGCAATTATTGCCATGATGCCTCTGGCCCTGGGGATAGGGACGGGCGCACAGTTGCATCAGCCTCTGGCTATTGCTGTAATCGGCGGTTTTGTGGTCGCACTTCCACTGCTGTTGGTTGTACTTCCGGGATTTCTGAGACTGGGCGCCGGAAGACAGAAGAAAAGGATCTGACGTTTCCCGCTTTACACCCGCCTTCCGTGCTCTGCCCGAATATTCCACCGTTGAATAAGGATAACCAACCTGATAGTGGCGCGTTATGACATAAAACCAGATTGGCCATTTTACTGCCGGCGGTTTCTGCTCTATTCAATCGGATTATCGAAACAGAGCCGGACAAAGGTACTACGTTTCATGTTCTGATACCCGGGCTTCCGGCGGAAACCGAAACCTGGAAAATGATTTCATGAAGATAAATCCAGCGTCACACTCAGGGTCTGATAACCTTGCTAAGTACACGAGGGATCTGAAGTAAATCAAAATCGTGTTCAAAAACAAGATACCGGTTACTCCAAACCGGTGAAAATTTCTCCTTGAAATCCCTTAATCCCCTGTAATGGGAAAAAGAGTGTATCTTTTCATATGCAAATTTCATGGAGCGTTCCGGAAAATTTTGAGGGTCGATGAGCCCTGACATAGGGGCAAATCCAAGGTTGACAAATCCGTAATCCTTCGCTTTCAGGTACTTAAATAATTCAATGATGAGGAAGTCCATGATGCCATTAGGTGCGACAGATGTTTTACGTATGAGGTCATATGTTCCTTCATTATTTACGAAATCGGGGATGATATTCAGGAATGCGACAATCATTTCTTCGCTGTTTTCAACGGTGATCAGCGTTTGTTGCTTTAGTTCCTCCCATTTGAACATCCCCTGTGAAAAAATGAGCTCTGACCGTCCGGTTTCCTCAAGCCATTCGTTCGATACTGATTTCAATTTCTGAAGCAGGCCGTCTTTTTGAGGGGGTTCATGAATACTGGAATGATACCCGCTGGCAATCACCTTGTTCAGTGCATTTCTCAATGATCTTCTCTGGCCGCCCTCAAGTGAAAAGGTGTTCAGGTCGACAACCCCTTCCTGACCGAGAAGCATAGCTTTTTTGCCCATTTTTTTGTAAAGTGGAAGACTGCTTTCGGGGACCCTGTAATAAATATTTTTCAGTCCGTTATCATAACAAAAAGTCTCAAACGACCTGATACAGGTGGTTCTTTCAACATCTGTAGCGGCAACCGGATCTTCAAGAGCCACCGCAAAATTCCTGGAAATTCTGTATGCCAGAAAGGCTGACAGATCTTCTGCAAAAAAGAATAATTTATCGGGGTATATTTTGAAAAAATCCAGTGCCGAGCGTCCGTATTTTTCAAGGAGGATCCTGGCCCTTTCCGTTTCTTCCAATGAGGGTGTGTTCCTGAAAACATAAGGCCTGATAAGGGTGTAAACCAGGAAGGAAAGGGTTAAGAAACCGCATATGTTTATGGAGAAAAGAAAATCCCGGGCAAAATGGCCAACAGGGTGAAGGTCACTGCTGCCTACAAGGAAATAATTAGCAATGGTATATTTTACCGACTGCAAAAAGTTGAACTCCATGTTAAAATGACGCTTGTTCAGAAAATAGAAGCCGATCACGCCATAGACCATCACAGCCAGGATACTCAGCAACGAAGTTTGAATACCAACGAACCTCAGCTTGGGATTGCCTTTGATATTATACTCTTTTTGTGTAACGATGAGGATGGCAAAGACCACCAGGGAAACCGTGGCCTCTTCATAGTCAAAGGCTTTGGTGAGGTTCCCTATGAGGGACCCCAGGCTGAGAAATACTGCGAACCACCATACAGACCGAAGTCCTTTCAGCATAAATGCAGCGGTGACGAGTAGAAAGAGCCCGGCTGTAAAGACAAAATAGTTGGATGCGTCTATCGCATTCACCGGCAGGAAATCCTTCAGCATGGAGAGCCTTGACGAAATAGCAGGGGTGAGCACCGACACAATGTTGATAATGCCCAGGATGAACAGGAGAAAAGCAGGCAGGACCCTCATCAGAAGCCGGTTAATTTTCAGCATAAAACTGATTATGCCGGCAAACAGCGGCAGCCAGAACTCGAAGAAACGGTAGAGAAGGGTGATGGCAAGGGCTTCAACATTGGTATAGCCAAAGCGCATGAGCACGAATGTCATAGACAGCTCGATAGCCCCAAGCCCCCTGAGAAAAGGGGATATGATCATGAAGACTACGGCTGCAATATACCCTATGACAGCAGTGAATACAGTTGGTGTATACCCCATGGCTTTCATGGCAATGAACAGGTGCAGGATACCGGTAATCTCAATGATGACCGAATACAGAACGGTGATCATAAAGTGTTTTCGCTCAATTTTGTTGTTCGCCAGGTCATCCATGAATACCTGTGAGGCAGGAATCGTTTTTTTCAGAAGCCTGTAAACCGATCCCTTCCTTATAACTGAAATATACAGCCAATAGAGCAGAGCAATGAGGACAATAATGCTCAAGAGGGCAATCCAGTCGGTCCGGTCTACCGAACCTTTAAAGATGGCATAGATAAATGCCGGCAGAGCCACTACGATGACGGATATTACACCGACAAACGCATAAACCGACGATGCAAAATTGATTTGTGACTTTGTAATCCCTTTCTTTTCTAATTCTTTTGTGAAGAAAGCCAGCGAGGATATCCCTCCGGCAGGCAGAAAAATGCTGATCAGGTTGCGTTTCAGGAAAAGGATGATGGCATCCCACAGACCGATTTTTGTTCTGACGGAACGAAACGAGGCGGTATACATCAATCCCTGCAGAACGATATAGGCAATGGTAACACCGATCCCGATCATTACCCAAAGCCTGCTGCTTCCGGTTAGAACTTCCCTTACCTGGTGAACCTCACCACGTTCATGCTTGACAAACCATATGCCCACTCCAAGGAACAGAAGGGTCAGAATGAATTGTGCTATGAGTTTCCGGTTTTCAAGAATAAATGGAAGGCTTCTTTCTTTTACAAAGCTGGAGATCATGGACATAGGCAGAGCAATGCGCCCTTTTGTCTGGCCCGTATTTTCAGACATTTTTATAATTTTTGGTTTGTAATCCCGTGATGACGGAAGTAGAATCGGTTCCCACCATGAATCAGGTTTTATAGTACTAATTTAACATTTGAATCCCGAAATTGTGCAATAAGTCATGGATAAGTTCTTATTAATCCAAATAAATTCCCCGCCACCGGAATAAGTGCTGTGCCGGTATTTGTCTAATATTTTGAATCGGGGAAGAAAAGTGTGAACCTCATGCATTTTTAAACATTTTTATCAAAGAATGGTTTGTGCAGCAGAAGTACGTTGAACCGCCGTTTTTAGGTTTCCTCCGGACAGGTTGAGGTATCCCGCTAAAATATCACATTTATCAGGTTGGTGAACCGATCTTTCCTGGTAGATTTTAAAAAGTATTGAATTAATTTTGTCCTTCGCAAAACCGGATGGTAAAAGCAGATATTTTCACGGAATTAATGCATTTTCAGGACATGAGAAAAATACAGATTGTCATTAAATATGTATGGTACAAGCTAACCTCCCGGCATCGGCACGGACATGGGCTTCACTCTCCATTCATGTTTCGTCTGGTATCCGAAGTTATATACGGAAAGACATGGTCGGTTGAACTGGAGGCCGTGATGAAATGGCATAAATCGCTGAAAAAGAACAGGGAGAAAATACAGGTCGGATCCTTTGGAGCAGGTTCTCATACAGGTGGCAAAAGCTGGCGCCGTATCTCAGGTGTGACAGCAAATTCAAGTATTCATCCTAAATATGGCCGGCTGTTGTACCGCCTGACCCAATTCGTTCAGCCGGCAGAAATACTGGAACTCGGGACCGGATTGGGCATCAGTACTGCTTATCTCAGGGCAGGGGCCCAGAATTGCCGGATGATTACAGTTGAGGGCCATTCACAGAAGAGTGACTTTGCGAAAGAGGCATTCAGGAAACAGCATTTTCCGGAAACGCAGTTTGTAAATTCTGACTTTGACGAATTCCTTGATAGCTGGAAACCTGAAAATCATCCAATGATGCTGTTCATCGACGGGGATCACAGCTATGAGGCTACCATGCGATATTACAACAGGATAGCCTCGTATATCAGGCACGACACCGTTCTGGTTCTCGATGATATCCATTGGTCTGAGGGCATGGAAAGGGCATGGAAAAGCATTACATCTGACCGAAATTCCGTGCTGACTGCCGACCTGTTTTTCACGGGACTCGTCTTTTTCAGAGAAGGCGTAAACCGTCAGGATTTCATTATTAATTTTTAAAGCTTTCTGGTTTTATATTAACATATATATGGTTAAATTCGTAAAAATTTAGTAATCTGTAAGAAATGGACTAAAATCATTGAACTTGTAAATGTTGACAAGAATTATTTCATCGGCACCATTGTCGTTCCGGCTTTGCAATCCGTATCCCTGACGATTAATAAAAATGAGTATGTTGCCATCATGGGGCCTTCGGGTTCGGGCAAATCAACACTGATGAACCTTATCGGTTGTCTTGATACCGCAACCTCCGGAAAATATGTCCTTAACGGAACTGATGTCAGTAAAATGGATGATAACCAGCTGGCGGATGTCAGAAACTCTGAGATAGGTTTCGTATTCCAGACATTTAATCTTCTGCCCCGTTACACTGCTCTTGAAAATGTTACGTTGCCACTGATATATGCGGGTAAATCCAAGGCATTCAGGGACGAAAGGGCGATGAAGGTTCTGGAAGACGTAGGTCTGACGGACCGGGTGACCCACCGGCCGAATGAACTCTCCGGCGGCCAGAGACAGCGTGTTGCGGTGGCACGGGCTCTGGTGAATGAACCTTCTATCATCCTGGCCGATGAGCCAACAGGCAACCTTGATTCGAAAACATCGGAAGACATCATGGCTCTCTTCGGCGACATTCACCGGAAGGGTAATACGGTTATACTCGTGACCCATGAAGAGGAGATTGCCCTTCATGCTCACCGTATTGTCCGTTTAAAAGATGGCCATATCGATGCTGATTATATCAATGAGAATCCTGTGGAAACCTTAGCTTCTGTCTGATTAAAAATCTGAATAGGGAGGTCATATTGAAAATTTATACCAGAGAAGGGGATAAAGGAACTACTGCACTGATTGGTGGCCGCCGTGTACCCAAGTTTCATCAGAAAATTGAAGCATACGGTACAGTGGATGAATTGATGGCATACACAGGCTTATTGATGGATTCGTTCACCTCCTCCGGCAAAAAGGATTTGTTTATCTGGATCCTTGACCGGCTTATGACCATTGCCTCCCTCCTGGCCTCAGACGGTCAGGAAGAAGGACTCCCAAAGCTATTCCCGGAAGATGTGCAACGGCTAGAACAGGAGATCGATGCTATGGAGGATAAACTGCCGAAACTGCGTTCGTTTATCCTGCCCGGCGGACATCCGGCTGTATCATTGTGTCACGTGGTCAGAACCGTCTGTCGCAGAACTGAGAGAATTATCATCAAAGTATCAGAGGAATTTCAGGTGGATGAACTGATAATCAGTTTTCTAAACCGTTACTCCGACTTTCTTTTCGTCTATTCCCGTTTGATTTCCAACGAGTTGGGCTTTGGGGAAATAACATGGAAGCCAAAGTTGTAAATCTTAAAAAAGTTTTTATATTTGCGCAATTTTAAAATAACAAAAATTTATCCAAAAGAAATTTTTGTACTATGTATTGGACACTCGAACTGGCATCAAAACTTGAAGATGCTCCCTGGCCGGCAACAAAAGAGGAGTTAATAGATTTCGCGATCAGATCAGGAGCTCCCCTGGAGGTCATTGAGAACCTTCAGGAAATTGAAGATGAAGGTGAAATTTATGAAAGCATTGAAGATATCTGGCCTGATTATCCCAGTAAGGATGATTTCTTCTTTAACGAGGACGAATATTGAGTGACTTTTCTGCCGGTTTCCGGCAGTCTTAGAGTGAGCTAATGTTTTTCGTGAATCACTGTGGCTGAATGTGCCTGCTAATCAGGTGGGTTATCTCGGTTATCTGCAGAATTTAATCTGTGATCATTCCTTGTCGGCCGCAACCGGCGCAACTACTGCGCTATCCCGTTTCCATACAAACACATCATTTTTGCTCAGCGGGCGGTATTCCCCGAACCACCGGAAATTTTTAAAATATCTTTCGTTTTCCGGAAACTTGTTGAGAGGATAATACACAAGATCAGGATTGAGAAGATAAATGATATAATCCACTTTATTCTTTTTGAATTTTATTGTGAGATTGGCACACTCGGCTTTATTCACTCCAATAAACCTGTTCCCGTCTTTTGCATAATATATGGTCTGTGAATTACCATCCACATCTATCTGGGTAAGTTGATTTTGCTTAATGTAACCGATCATGGATCGTCCAATGATCTGGTTGTATTTTACTGAATCCTCGCGGGAGATGATAAAGGCATCATTGGTCATTTCCAGGTGGTCGGCCTGTTGGTTTTTGATAAACATGCTGATAAATTCCGCCGTGATCTGGTTCTCATCTGACCAGATTACAGGTTCACCAAAGAACCGGAAGACGGAATCCACATCAGAGTATACCAGCGAATCGCATTTTCCCTGCATATCATCCCTGAAGAGTTTTACATGCCGGTATGCCTTGATGATGTTGAAATCGGGCACGGTATCGGGGGCAGACTTGAGCGTATCCGCATGCACATAAAGGCTGTCTTGTTTATCATCCACCTGGATCATCAGAGCTTTGTCGGTGAGCATGGCATACTTCGTCTTTTCCATATAAATGGCTTTATTGCCCTTCAGGATGACATTTTGCGATGTATCTACCAGTACCACATTTTTGAATGCCTTGCCCAAGCCGGTCTCCCGCTCATAATACAGGCTGTCACCGCTGTAGTGTTTTACCGTCGCTCTCTAACCATGCATTCTGGTTGAACTGCGAAATGTTATTTTTCGTGTCATACCAGCCATTCTCACAATAGATGAAGTTACTGTCGGAGATGATATCGGTCGGACCAAGAAAATACGCTATTTCCGAAACGCTGTTATATTTTAGCGTATCGGAATACATGGTATACTGGGGATTGGTTACTACAACACTGTCCTTAAAAAAGAATAGTTTCTGCTTGGAGTAGTAATTCCCCTGAATGCTTTTAAGGGTGTTATCCCCGTTGACAATGCGGCCGCCACCAATGTAATAGGCCAGGTCAGTATTAAAGTTGTAATCTATGTAATCTGTCGTCAGGCGGCTTTCCTTGTCGATCAGGACCACATTATTCCGGACATTAGCCATCCGGATGTCGCCCCGGTATTTCAGGAAGTCGCCATAGAGGTCGAGTGTATCACCCTGCCACAGGTGTACATTGCTGTAGGCATCCACCATGTTCTCCTCGGAATAGTAATAGGCGCTGTCACAGGTCATATACACATCCTCATGCTTGAAACGAACATTTCCGATAAGACGCTTGGCATTGTTGCCCAGTTCATTGTCAAACTCAATATAATCGGCGACGATATTGATCTGGTGAACCTGCTGGGCCAGGATGTGGGGATGAAAAACCATTATGACAAGGAACAGAGCAACCGCCCGGCGGATAAAGAATCGTTTTAATTTGCTCATGCAGGATAGGGCTGAGAATGTTTGCCGAATTATGACATAATGTACTATTCTTGAATCAGCCTTTAACATGTCAGGATTTTTTCAAAATATCGGAACGAAATGTCGAAACAGCATTTCCGGAAATTAATCATCCGTTTTCAGCCAGCCGTTTTTGATGAAATCACATGTCTTGAAAGAATCATCGATATGGATATACGTATCTTTTTGCTTATTCTGTATCCATTTGTCGATAATATTCTGGCGTTTCTGTGCGAGGGCCATCATCTGGATCATCATATAATCCTGATCCAGGTTGGCCTTGTGAGGGTTTGTCCTGGACTTCAGACGAACGACTTTATATATGGTTTTACCGTTCTCGTCGGTTGATTCATAAGGGTCGGAGATCTCACCTACTTTCAGGTCCCTGACTACGAGGTAATCCTTGGTATCAAGCTGTTTGAGCTCGAATTGTGACGAACCCGTCTCCTGGTTTACAACCAGCCCGTTGTTCATGGCAGTATTTTTATCCTGGGAATAGTACCTTGCAGCCTTATCGAAGGTGATGCTGTCTTTCCGGATAGCGCCGACGATGCTGTCGAGACGGGCAATGGCCTTCTGCCTGGCTTCAGGGTTGATCTTTGGTTTCATCAGGATGTGGCGGGTATCGACCCGGTCGTCTTTCCGGTCGACAAGCTGGATGATGTGGTATCCGAACTCAGATTCCACGATCTTGGATATCCCTCCTTTCTTAAGGGCAAAGGCGGCTTTGGCGTATACCGGGTCAAGTTCCCCCCTGGATTTATACCCGATGTCTCCGCCATTGGAAGCGGAAGGGCCCTCGGAATAAAGAATGGCGAGGGTCTCAAAACTTTCACCGTCCATGATACGTTTCCTGAGTTCCAGTAATTTCTCCTTGACTTCGAAAATGGCGTCTGCACTCAATGGAGGATCAGCCACGATCTGCTGTATTTCAACCTGGGCATCGACGGTGGGAATACTGTCGGGGTTCAGGCCGTTATAAAATTTACGGACTTCCGATGGGGTCACCTTAATATCACCGGTGATCTTCTGTTCCATTTTCTGCGTGATGAGCTGTTCGCGCATGGATTCCCTGAAATCTTCCTTGATTTCGAGAATGGTTTTTCCAAAATAGGCTTCCAGTTCATCCTGCCCGCCAATCTGGTTGATGAAGTATTGCATCCTGTTTTCCAGTTCGGTATTGACAGTGCTCTCTGAGACTTCGATACTGTCGATCTTTGCCTGGTCAAGCATCAGTTTTTGCTCCAGGAAACTCCTGAGAATGTTGCATCTCAGATCGGGCAGTGTAACCCTTTGGGCGCGCATCTGCAGGTACTGGCTTTCTATATCCGACTGAAGAATGGTATAGTCCCCGACCACCGCCACCACGCGGTCGATCATCAAAGGTTGTGCTGCTGCGGTAAAACTAAGCAAAAGGGTAAAAACTATGATCAGATACTTTGAATGGTGCTTCATATGTTGAGTGCTTAATATATTTCGGCCTGGTTCCGGCTTAATCCTTCCTTGTATACGGTGTTCTCCAGGTCCTGTAAATATTGGATCTTTCGTTTGTTCATGAGTACGCTGCGAATATCATCTCTCACCAGTTCAAGGGGGGCAACCTGGCCTTCCTGAATTCTGTCGATGATATGGATGAAATGATACGATAGCGAATCGCTGGTTTCAATGTTGCGGTTATAGTTAAGGTATCGCCCCGGGTTGTCAATCTTTAAGGGCGTTTCACCGATCAGCTCACTGAATTTTATCCAGTGGTCGCTGTCGATAATGCATTTCTCTCCGTAGGTGCTGCAGTAATCCTGCAGTGCACTGAGATCTTCTTCCTTCTCCGAACGGTACCACGTCCTTACCTTATTTATATCCGGCGCTGAAACAGGGATCTTCACATAGGTAGCCTTTACCACGTCGGAACTGAGAATATAATTTGAGGAATTCTCCTCGTAGTAGGCTTTGATCTCTTTTTCAGGGATAATGGTATCCAGGTTATGAGCTAGCAGGTTTTGTTTGTATTTAAATATAAGAAGCGACGTCCTGTACTCTTCAACCTGTCTATTTACATCTTTTTCGTCGGCGGGGAGATTATCTTCGGCCTGTTTCAGTAAAAGCTGGTTTCTGACCCATTCATCGATCAGTCTCCTTGCAGCTTTTATGCTGTCTTCCGGTGAAAGTCCTTCCTGAATATGCTCACTCAGGTCGGAAGGGTAGAGGTAGGTATTGTTTACCTTGGCCACAGGGCGTTCCTGGGTGGCCTTATTCACCCTGGTACAGGCAAAAAAGGCAATACCGATCAATAGTATAAGCCCTGTAATTTTTCGTTGCATAACTTATTCCCTGATTTTTGCCAAAACATCCTGGTTGACATGTACCGGGTATTTATTTCTGAGTTCCTTCACCCAATTATTCTCAAGATATTTTTGGTAATCGGCGGTGACAAGTCCCCTGGCTTCGTCGAGTTTTCTGCCTTGCGGAGGAAGGGTCGACTTTACATACACAAAGGCAGGCTTCCCGTCTTTGTTAAAGGTTTTCCCTATGCCCTGTGTCCAGCCTGTGGCATCTACTGCTTTGTTATCCCCTTTTTCATATTTGCCGTATTCCACGGTGACACACGGGATGGTATCACCCTTGCAGAGTTTGGAGATCAGGTAGGACTGGCTGAATTTCTTTTTTCCGCCTTTCTTTTCAGTCAGAGTACGGGCCTGGTCCAGAAGTGAGCTGTCTTTCAGTACAATGGTATAGGCTTCGGCCCGTTTCTCCCACATATACTCATTTTTATGATTTTTGTAGTAATTTTCAAGTCCTGCCGAGTCTTTTACTGCCTTCGACCAGACCGTTTTATCTGTAAGGTCGAACAGAAGGATGCCATCATGATATTCCTGCAGAACATTACGGAAATCGGGATATTTACGCTCGAGCTGACTGTCTTCGTAAGCGGTAAGCTTTTCATCCATAAAATTATTGAACAGTTCATTCATATAAACGACAAGGCTTATCGGTGCGGTTTTGGTCTGTTTCTTTTCGAGATAATCTGCGAATTCTCCTGCCGTTACCTTCTGATCGGCGATGGTGAACAGAACCAGGCCTGCTACATTGTCAGGAACGGTATTTTTCCATTTTGCACTGAATATGGAAGTATCGACCAGTGAGGTGATTTTATCATAGCTGCCCTGGTTGAAAGTGTAGTTATAATCATGTTTAACCTTTGCGATGAAGGCCTGTTTGCGAAGATAACCCCTGGGACCATTGCCGAATTTGGGAACGATATTGGGTTTTTCTTCCTCGAAGGTTCCGACCCCTTTTTTCCCGAGGAGTTTGACCATATGCCAGCCGTAAAAGGATTGGAATGGTTTGCTGACATCTCCCGGGTTTTTCAGCGCGAAAGCTGCATTTTCGAATTCCTCGATCATCTGTCCGGAGCCGAACCACTGCAGTTCGCCGCCTTTCACGGCAGACACCCGGTCGTCTGAATTGTCTTTTGCCAGGGTGGCGAAATCGATGCCGTTCTGAAGGCTGTCATAGATGGCAAAGATCTTCTTTTTAGCTGCCAGGGCCTGTGTAGAATCTTCTGACTGGGGTGCCCTGATAAAGATATGGGCCACATGTACGCTTCCCCGTGCCGGTCTCACTTCCTGAACTTTGATAATATGATATCCGAACTGACTGCGGAAAGGCATTGAAATTTCTCCGACCGGTGTGCTGTAGGCTGCATCTTCAAAGGGGAGGACCATCCTGAACACGGAAAACCAGCCCAGGTCACCACCATTTCTTTTTGCTGAAGGGTCATCCGACGTAGCCCTGGCAACCTTGTCAAAATCTTCGCCGTCAAGGATTCTTTTTCTGATCGTCATGATCTTGTTCCATGCATAAAGCGTATCCTCTGGCGACGCCTTTGGGTCAAGGCTGACCAGGATATGGCTGGCATGAATCTCCTTCTTCATCCGTTCATAAGCCTCATGAGCAAAACGGTCTACAGCATCGGGATCCGACAGGTAGGGCCGGGCAAGCTGTGCCCTGTATGAATTATATTCATCGAGGAAGGCTTTTGTTGTATCCATTCCCAGGTTTTCAGCTTCAATCACTTTGAGCTTGAAGTTAATGAACATGTCGAGATACTCTTCAGGACTCTGTTTTTGGGAAACACTCTCATTATTGTTCTTCTGATAGATACGCTCAAATTCACCGGCGGTAATCTTTCTGTCGCCGATAGTCATGAGTACCTCATCTTTATAATTGGCAGTACTCTGGGCATTCAGCGGGAGGGCGAGGATAAAGCAGATTACGAAAAGAAGAGCGGTCATTTTCTTCATGGCAGATTAAATTGTTCGTTAATTATTGATGTATTAAACGGAATTTCAGTCATCTTATTTTCTAACGGATGTAGTTTGGTGCTTCACGGGTGATGGTCACATCATGGGCATGACTTTCAGGAATGCCGGCATTGGTGATCCGGACGAACCGTGCTTTCATCAGTTCGCTGATGCGGGGTGCACCGCAATAACCCATCCCTGCATGTAATCCGCCGGAAGCTGGTAAACCACTTCAGACAACGTGCCCTTACACGGTGCCCGTGCTCCAAATCCTTCAGGGCCGAGCTTGCTGATATCGTCTTTCACATCCTGAAAATTTAGGAACAAGCAAAACATCATCGAATGTCAGTCCCTCAGAATTTATTTTATCCTCTATAAATGACATTGATTTATTTTGGTTAATTTTAAATGGTGTGAAATTACAAAAAAATAGAGAATCCAAGCCAGATTTTTTATTTTCATCGACGCATTACCTTTGCTCTACCTCTTAAACCTGAAATGAGCTTGACAGATTTTCAGAAAATACTGACAAAATACTGGGGCTTTTCAAAGTTCAGACCTCTGCAGGAGGAAATTATCCGTTCAGTCTTTGAAGGGAATGATACACTCGCTCTGATGCCCACCGGTGGTGGTAAATCGTTGACCTTCCAGGTACCCACTATGGCCATGGAGGGTATTTGCCTGGTGATTACCCCCCTCATTGCCCTGATGAAAGACCAGGTTGAACACCTGAACCGGAGGGGGATCAAAGCGGTAGCCATTCATTCCGGACTAAGCCGGGAAGAGATCGACATTACCTTCGACAACTGCATTTATGGCGATTATAAATTCCTTTACCTTTCTCCGGAACGCCTGGCTACGGAAATTTTCAGGGTCCGGATTGAAAAAATGAATGTATGTCTGATCGCTGTCGACGAGGCACACTGTGTCTCACAATGGGGTTATGATTTCCGCCCTTCCTATCTTAAACTTGCCGAATTGCGTGAACATCTTCCGGGAGTACCATTCCTGGCCCTCACGGCAACGGCCACCGAGAAGGTGCTGAACGATATTATGGAGAAACTGGCTTTTAAAGAAAAGCGTCTGTTCAGAAAAAGTTTTGAACGTAAGAATATTACTTACCGGGTCGATCATGTGGAGGATAAGCTCAGGCGGTTGTTGCTGATCGCGAGTGATTATAAGGGCCCGGGCATTGTCTATGTACGAAGCCGCAAAAAAACAAGAGAGATAGCAGCCTTCTTAAGCCAGAACGAGATAAGCGCCGACTACTATCATGCCGGACTGAGCCATGAAATCAGGAATACAAGGCAGGAAGAATGGCAGGGAGGTAAAACAAGGGTGATCGTAGCAACCAATGCCTTTGGCATGGGGATCGACAAACCGGATGTCAGGTTTGTAGTTCACATCGACCTGCCCGATTCACCAGAAGCGTATTTCCAGGAGGCCGGAAGGGCCGGACGGGATGAGCAGCCGGCTTTGGCGGTCCTGCTCTATAATGAACCGGATAAGAGACTGGCTGAACAAAGGATCGCCACAACATTTCCTGAAATTTCCGTGGTCAGGGATGTTTACCACGCCCTGGGTAATTTTTTTCAGCTCCCGGTGGGTAGCGGGAAAGGGCAGAGTTTCGACTTTGTCCTCTCCGATTTCCTGACCAAATATCGTTTTAATGCACTGATAGCTCATAATAGCCTGCAAATCCTCCAACGTGAAGGGTACCTTGAAATGAGCGATGAGATCAATAATCCTTCCCGGGTCTATTTTAAGGTCGAACGCGACGATCTGTATAAATTCCAGGTATCGAATGTCAGGTTTGACGGTTTTATCAAACTTCTACTGAGGTCATATTCCGGGATGTTTACCACCTATGTACCGATCGACGAAAACCTTCTCGCAAAACGCTCAGGATTGAAAAGAGAGGATATCGGCGCCTACCTTTCAAAGCTTTCCTCTTACGGCATCATCACCTATATTCCAAGGAAGCGGAACCCGGTGATCACCTATACAGAAGAGAGGCTCGATCTTAAAGGTCTTCGCTTTTCCGTAGAATCCTATAAATTCCTCAAAGAAAGGTATATCGAGCGGATCCGGTCTATGATGGATTACGCCTCGGGAACCACCAGGTGCAGAAGTGTGTTCCTGCTTGAATATTTCGGGGAGAAAGACCCACCCCGCTGCGGACAGTGTGATGTGTGTCTGGAAAGGAATGAACCGGAGCTCAGCAGGTCAGAATTTGACATGATCCTTATACAGATTAAAAGCCGGCTGTCCGGCCGTGTGATGAATATTACCGAGCTGGCTCAGGATGTAAAGATGCCGGAAGCGAAATTCACCAAAGTGTTTCGCTGGCTTCTCGATCACGGCAAAATCATTAAAAAAGGCAATAACTCTTTTACCTGGAATGAAACTTCCATGCCACAATCATAAACTTAAATACAGGTAGCATCAAAGGACATGCACTTAGCGAAGCGATCTCACGACCAAAGGGAGTAACTTAGCGAAGCGATCTCACGACCAAAGGGAGTAACTTAGCGAAGCGATCTCACGACCAAAGGGAGTAACTTAGCGAAGCGATCTCACGACCAAAGGGAGTAAAACTATGCATAACTCAAGAAGACTGGTGCATGGAAGTTCCCTCACTATAGCGGGACAGGCTATGAGGCCAATAACTTAAACAGACATTTTTCTCATGAAATCTGAGACGAATTGATATGTAAATAATTTGTAACTTTGCGGCTTACTCAGACTGTTATGGGACAACTTCATGATCTGGTATATTCGGATGAAGTTCTGAATTTTGTTAAACAGGCAGGCCAGTTTACAGGATTGCTTTCTGCTGACACCGATACGGACAGGAAAAGTTTTGTCAGCGCACTGCTGATGATCCTCCCGGCCATGTATTCGGATTTCCTCCGGATTCCGGTAACTGAGCCCGTTTATGAAGGTGGAAATGAGAAGTTTGTCAGTGAGGAAGAATGGTCTTTTGTTTATCGGAAAGTGCTTTCCATCATGGGATCGCAGAATGAATATCTTGATATTCCGGATGAGGAAGAATATGACAGAATGGAGCTGATAAGCCGGAAAATTTCAGAGGATCTCTCTGATATATACCAGGATATCCGGGATTTTACCGAGCTTTACCGTAACGGGACCGATGAGGTCATGAATGATGCACTCTGGGAGTGCAGGATGAATTTCGAGACGTACTGGGGAAAAAAGATTTTGCGCGTTGCAGCCGCTCTTCACGAGGTCATGTTCAGGGATGAGGACACCCTCGGCAGGATGGACCGGGAATGGGAAGAACAACAGGGCGGAAAAGAAATCGACACGGATGAATGGTTTATCTCCAGGCGTCAAAAAGATTTGGGAGGGGAAAGTGATTTTTAGCAGTGATATCAGTAAAGAGGACATCAACAATCTCAAACCGGGTGCCTATCAAGGCCGGGTCTGGGTAGTTGAAAATGCGGCCGATGTGTCGAATGTAATGGAAAAGCTGAGGGCATTCGAAACGGTGGGAATCGACACAGAAACACGCCCGAGTTTTAAAAAAGGAAGGGTTAACCAGGTCTCCCTGGTACAGATAGCCACACCTCAGGAAGTTTATCTTATCCGTACCATTTATACCGGTTTTCCCCCGTCGCTGATTTCCTTTTTCGAAGATATGAACATCCACAAAGTCGGAGTAGCACTTCGTGATGATATTGGCAAACTTCAACAGGTAGTACGCTTCATCCCCGCAGGCTTTATTGATCTCCAGGAATATTCAAACCAGTTCAACATTGAAAGCAACAGTCTGAGAAAACTCTCGGCGATCATTCTCGGTATCCGGATTTCCAAATCCCAGCAGTTGTCAAACTGGGAGGCCGATACCCTGAATGAGGGACAGATCATCTATGCAGCCACTGATGCCTGGGCATGCCTGGAAATTTATGAAAAACTGAAGAAATCGGTTAACCATTATGGGAAGGACTAAGCTTATTCTTAAACCAGGAAAGGAACCATCTTTAAAACGGTTTCATCCCTGGGTTTTCTCCGGTGCTATTATGGATATGTCAGGGAATGCCAGTGAAGGCGACCTGGTGGATGTGATGGACAGCAAGGGTGAATTTTTGGCTTCCGGGCATTACCAGAAGAGTTCCATTGCGGTCAGGATCCTGAGTTTCCGGCCGGAGACCTTTGGTCAGGATTTCTGGGACGGAAGGATTCACGGGGCATGGGCTTTACGTGTCGATGCCGGATTGGCAGGTTCAGAACACACCAATGTTTTCAGGCTGGTGAACGGTGAAGGTGATGGACTACCAGGACTTATCATCGACTTTTACAACGGAACAGCCGTTTTTCAGGCTCATTCGGCGGGGATGTACCTATGCCGGGAACAAATCCTTAAGGCTTTAATGTCTCTTCCCGGAAATCCTGTGACAGCCGTTTACGACAAGAGTACTTACTCTCTGCCCTATAAAGCTGCGTTAAATTCTGCCGACAGCTATCTTTACGGTGAAGCCGGGTCAGGAGAAGTCATGGAAAACGGACTTCGATTTTTAGTCGACTGGGTAGAAGGGCAGAAAACAGGATTTTTCATCGACCAGAGGGAAAACAGGCAGCTTCTCAGCAGGTATTCAAAAGGAAGGAACGTTCTTAACATGTTTGGTTATACCGGTGGTTTTTCAGTGTATGCACTGGCAGGAGGGGCCTCAATGGTTCATACGGTCGATGCCTCTGAACGGGCTGTGACCATGGCAGAGCGGAATGTTAACCTGAACTTTGGTGAAAAAGCCTCACATAAGGCTTTTGCCATGGATGCTTCAGAATTCTTTACGAAGACAAAAGAAATGTATGATCTGATCATTTTAGATCCGCCTGCTTTTGCGAAGCATCAGAATGTGCTCAACAATGCACTTCAGGGCTATAAGAAACTTAACCTCAGGGCAATGGAATTGGTTACCAAGGGAGGGATTATTTTTACCTTTAGCTGCTCACAGGTGGTGAGCCGTGAAAATTTCAGAAAGAGCGTTTTTGCTGCCGCGGCCAACACCGGCCGTAGGATCAGTGTCCTTCACCAGATGTCCCAGCCAGCCGACCATCCGGTGAGTATTTATCATCCCGAAGGAGAATATCTAAAAGGCCTCGTTTTAAGAGTGGAGGAGTAAGGTGAAACGGGGAATGCGGTTAAGGCTCTTAACTTTCAGGGTGTTTTATGATCACATTGCGGTATGGAAAAGGGATCTCGATTCCATCTTTGTCAAATCGTTGTTTGATCAGTTTCAGCAGATCCGTCTTCAAAATAAATGCCTCTGAGTTGTTCTGCGCCCAGGTATAAGCTCTCAGGTTGACTGAGAAATCGGCCAGCGACATCACCCTCACAATCACCTGCGGATCCCCGGCTAGCTTTTGTTCTTCAGTGCGGTTGTCTATGCAATACGGATGTCGCACCGCTTCATCCTGGATAAGGGCAATGGCTTTATCAATGTCGGAGTCATAAGATATCCCTATTTCAATCAGGCTGCACACCTTGGGATCCATGATATTTGAATTGGTGATGGTCTGGGAACTGATCACAGAGTTGGGTATAATCACCCGCCTGTTTTCAATGTTCCGGATAACCGTATGCCTTAGTGTAATATCCTCCACCGTTCCGTAATGCTGTTCATCTATCCGGATGAAATCTCCGACCCGGAACGGTTTAAACATTACCAGAAAAATGCCGCTGATGATGTTGGAAAAAGCCTGCTGTGAAGCAAAGCCGATGGCAGCAGCCATTATGCCGGCGGATGCCAGGAGTGTCTTCCCGATTTTATCCAGGCCCGGAATAAGATAGAAAATGACGGTGAGGGTGATAATGAAAGTAATGAAACTGATGGCATTCCTGATAAAATTATAGGATGTCACATCAAAGTCCCGTTGGTCATGGGAACGGTTTAGGAACCGGTGAAGCACGTAATGGAGGAAACGTGAAACCAGGAAGCCTGCCACTGCGGCAACGCTAATATAAAGAAACAGCCTTAAATCTTTGTTCATTTCTGATATTGTTGAAAAACCAAAATTACGGGAATTTCTCCAACATCTTCATTTAGAACTCATCAATTCTTATTAGGAAGGCCTATATATTTCTTAATGGTCTCAGCCAAAACTTCAGGTTTGATTGGTTTGGAAAGGTACCCGTCGAATCCGTTCCGGAGAAACTCTTCTTTTTCCGGTTCCATGGCAAAAGCCGTCTGTGCAATGACAGGTGTTTCCGGTGAAAGTTTTTTAATCCGGTTCAGAACTTCAATACCATTGATGTCGGGAAGCCTGATATCAAGGAGAACAAGAGAAGGGCTATGCAGTCTGAACAGCTCCAGGCCTTCAATGCCATTCTGAGTACTGATGAAGTTATATCCCAGACTGTCCAGGACTTCAGAAAGAAATTCCCGGCTGGCTTCGTCGTCTTCAACGACGAGGATAGTCTGATTTTTAGTTTTCATTCGATGGGTTTTAGTACAGGTTCTATTTCAAATGTCAGCATGATTTACTTTGAACTTTGATCCCGGGAGACTAAAAAGGGTGGTTGCTGAATGAGGATAAATGAAGAAATCGAAATTCTAAAACCCGTATCACGATTCTCTCTTAGTGCAAATACCCGTTACGGATTTCGGAAATATCACAAAATAGGGTATTTATATAAAAATACCACGCTCGTATACAAAACCTCTACCGTTATGTATATCGCACAAATTAATTTATCCTTTTAAAATCCTTTTTAACATCCTCGACGATGCTAAATCAAATTTATGAAAAAAAAAGATGGGGAACGAATAGAAAAATTATTTATTTCCACTGTTTTTAAACAATCTTTTTAGGTGATGACATTCATTTTTAATAATTTGGACTCAGAAATTTAATATATTCAACCTATGAAAACGACAGTCAGCATTCTTTTTTTCTTACTGGGAGGTACTTTTCTGATGACTTCCTGTACCGAAATATTTAATAATTCCATTTCCGGCAGCGGCAATGTGGTTACGGAAAAACGTGCCGTCGGAACCTTCAGTGCCATTGAAGCAGAAACCGGGCTCAATGTTATTGTCAGGTTTGAAGAGCCTTCGGGTGAGGTTGAAGTTGTAGCCGATGATAACCTGCAGCCATATATCCATACCGAACTGCACGGGGATCTTTTGAAGATTAAGTCGGACCGTTCCATCCGCCATGCCCGGTCCAAAGATGTATACGTATCAGCCGGAAGCCTGAAGGAGATCAGGGTCTCAAGCGCCGCTAATCTGACCGGGGAAAACAAGCTGGTAACCCATGATCTGCAGGTGGATGTTAGCAGTGCCGCTGATCTCGATCTTGACCTGGAGGCAGGCACGGTCAATGTCAATGTAAGCTCCAGCGGGAAAGCCAATCTTTCGGGAAAGACAGACAGGCTGGTAGCTCATGCCAGCAGTGCCGGGCATCTGAATGCGGATAACCTGGAAGCCGGGGTGTGTGAAGTTGATGCATCCAGCGCCGGCGAAGTAAACCTGAATGTTACCACCGAGCTGTCAGCTTCAGCAAGCAGCGCAGGATCGATTCGTTACAAAGGCAACCCCGAGATCAAAAAGCTCGAGAGTTCAAGCGCCGGCAGCGTTTCCAAAAAGTAAAGTACATACCCGGTGTGGCTTCATGCCTGTATTATCCTGAACTTACTGACGCAGTAAGGTTTCAGGTTCATTTTCATATCCGCCATGTCGGCGTCAGCATAAACCTGTTCAATGATTGAATGTCTGAACATCATCCATCATGAAAGATCCTAATGGATGTCGCCGGTTTTTGAAACGAGGAAAATTAGATATTTTCCATAACAGACGTCTTACTTAGCCATGCACTCGCTTCGCTTATTCCTGAATTTTGGATGGTTGTTGGTGCCCGGTAATACGAACATCCGTCACACAGATTATATGCCGAACGTTGTTGTATGAGGTTAAAACAGCTAAAGGCCTTTTTTACCGGCAAAGGGAATGAAAATGGGGGTGTTCTTCGCATACTCCCTGAAGTCGGACCTGTTGAGATATTTCTTTTCCAGCATGGGTACACCCGAAACATACCGTAGGGAAAGGGTTATGATCACCGGGCTGATAAGGGAAATATACCAGTATCCGCTGCCGGTGGAGATCATCCATAAGCCCCACCATACAACAGCTTCTCCGAAATAGTTTGGATGCCTGCTGAATTTCCACACTCCTTCGGTGATAAGCTTTCCTGCATTTTCTTCTTTCCTTTTAAATACCGATAGCTGGTGGTCGGCAATGGTCTCAAACAGGAAACCGGCAACAAACACTAGTATTCCTGCCATATTTATGGCTGTTAGGGCTGTGTCCCCGCCCTGGAAAGTTAAAATAACCGGCAGGGCTACAACTATCATTACCACTCCCTGTAGCATGAAAATCTTAAAGAAAGAGATCAGCGGTGCTTTTTTCCCCCAATCCCTGCGCCAGGCCGCGTACCTGAAATCTTCAGGTTTCCTGAAGTTTCTTAGAAAAATGTGTCCCGACAACCTGAAGCCCCACAGGGTGACCAGTGAAGTGAGAACGATGCCGTGTACCGACAGGCCGCCATAATGAATGGCCAGAACAGCACAGATCAGGACAAAGCCCGGCCCCCAGCCAATGTCAACGATGGAATATTTTCCCACCAGGTGAGCTGCCAGGTATAAAAGAACCATATAACTAAAAACAGTCAGAGCAGATATGGTTATGGCATCAAGCATGGTTATTTTGTCATTATGGCAACAGCTACTGCGCCTTTGCCGGCATGAAGCCCGATAACCGGGGAGATATTGAGGACTGAAATCGGTTCGGTTCCCGTAAGAGCTTTCATTTCCCGCATGAACCACTCCGTATTTTCCTGTTCATTGGCGTGCAGAAGAATGTAACTGGACAGCGTTTTATCATTCAGGAATTTACGGACATGTCCCATTACTTTGCGCATATTGGCCCGCTGGCTGAAGGCTCTGTCGAAGAGGGTTGTGGTGCCATCGGGTTTAATGGATACGATAGGTTTAATATTAAGAAGTTTTGCCAGCCTGCCTTTCATAGCGCTTACCCTTCCGCTTCTGACCAGATAACTCAGGTCTTTTACGCTGACGTAGATTTTGGTATTGTCACGCCAGCCGGGGAACTGATTCACGATGTCATCATGATCCATACCGGCTTCGATGGCTTTGGCAACGCGGAGCGTAAGCAATCCCAACGCTCCGGAGACCTGGCAGGAATCAAGCACGGTGATCTTCTTCTTCATCTCCTTTGAAATGCGTTCGGCAGCCCTGCTGCTGTTTCTGAATGTTCCGCTGAATTTTCCCGAGAGATGCACGGCAATGATCGAATCATAATGACTGGCCAGATGGGAGTACATATTCAGAAAGGCACTTTCATTAGGCTGGGAAGTGGTGGGAAACTGCGTGGTATTTTCCAGCAAGGTAAAAAAACGTTCAGGTTGAAGGGTGATCTTATCGATATACTGGCTTTCTCCGAAATGGATGTTCAGGGGTACATAGTGAATCTGGTAAAAATCAGAGATCACGGTCGGGAGGTCAGAGGTTGAATCGGTTACCAGTGCGATATTCCATTTCCGTGCGGTCACCACCTCATTCTGTTTCACCATGTCGTCTGCTTTCTGGAAGGTAATGGCACCGTATTTTTCCAGTTTTTCGAAAAGCAGGGACGGTTCATCGGTGTGAATATGCAACCTGACGATCGTTCCGGAACCGGCAATGACCAGAGAGTCGCCCATCGGACTTAACGCATCTTTTATAGCCTGTTTATCAATATTCACGCCTCTGATGATAGCCTCGGTGCAATAACGGAAATGAAAGTCATCGTGCGAGATACTCTTGAAGGGTGCTTCTATAACAGTCCTTGTGGAAGCCACGATCTGACGGTGTAAACTTCTTTTCCGGATACCTTCCAGTACGCCTTCGAGAAAAAGCACGAAACCTTTTGCCCCGGCATCGACAACATTGGCAAGGGTCAGGGCTTTAAGCTTTTTGGTTGTCTCAGCCAGTGCAACTGTAGCGATCTCATATGCATGGGAAAAGAGACGCGAAAAGTCGTCAATGACATCTTTCTGGGAGTAGATGAAATCAGCCCATTCCCTGATCACAGTGAGCATAGTTCCTTCCACAGGATTGGAAATTGCTTCATAGACATATCCGACCGATTTCCGGAGGGCTTCGGCAAAAGCGTGGATGGTCAGATGAGGATGGTCTCCCGATTCTACGCTCATTCCATAAAGGAACTGGGCGAAGATCACCCCGGAATTGCCTCTCGCTCCGTTCAGAGCAGCTACGGCTATAGCATCGGCTGTGACCTTAAAGGAATCATCGGGCCGGGCATTATCGATTATAAAACGGCAGGTGGAAGCCAGGTTGGTTCCGGTATCAGCATCAGGAACCGGAAAAACATTGATCTGATTAAGTAATTTTTGATTTTCCAGTATCTTATTGGCTCCGGCCAGAAAGATACGGTAATACATTTTCCCGTTGATGCTGGTAATTTTGTCATTTTTCGTCATCCCTTGCATTTTTACAGGCTTATGAAGCTACAATCCGATTCTCACGAAAAATTAAAAGAAGTTCGGCAAAATTAAGACAATTTTACCATTAAAAATGTTTATCCGGGTAAAAGTTCAGCAGGACAATCGTTCTTTTTTCGTAATAAATATCTGAAGGTCTATCGTTTATGGCATACAGGGGCTGTGGCTTCGGGGATTATCACAGATTGGCGGCTCTCTTCTTCATCCATCTTCTTCCATCTTAATGATTTCCTGACCAAACCAGGCAAGGCATGCCTTGTCTAAGCCCCCTGGTACCGAAAGGTTGTAGCCCGCATCAACTTTTCTTGTACCTTGATAGAAAATCTCCTGCAATCCCTTACTGCACATACCACCATCGTTAGCGAGCATGGATTTGGCCAGATGAGAGAATTGAGTAACTTTGTAAAAAATGATCATCATGAATACTATTGAGATAAAAAATAACTTCCATAAGTTGATTGATAGGATTGATAATGACATAATTTTATCAAGATTCTATGAGATTCTTGAGAAAGCCTCTGCAGTTAAGGACGGCAGCCTTTGGGATCGATTGACAAGTGAAGAAAAACAAGAGCTTTTGCAAATAGACTCGGAGACAGATTCAGAAGATGACTTGATACCACTTCAGACGATTAAGGATAAACATAAAAAATGGCTAGAATAGTTCAGTGGTCAAAGCATGCTGACAGGAAATACGATAAGATACTTGAATACCTACTTGATGAGTGGGGAGAAAATGTCACTAAAGCATTTGTTAAACGGACTTTTGAGTTTCTTGATTTACTAGTTGATTTTCCCGAGATTGGTTCGGTTGAGAATGCGGATAGACAAATTCGCGGGTTTGTTCTGATTAAACAACTGACAGTATTCTACAAGATTAAAGGTGATACTATAGTAATCTTAAATTTTTACGATAATAGACAAAGACCAAAACGGCGGCGGTATGCGCGGCACGCTCGCTAAAGTGTAAATGTCATTGCCACAGTTTTTTTATTCTTTGGAGTTTATTTCCTGGAAATTTAGTATTTTCATTTTATGAAGTTCACCCCTGGTGCAACACCACTTACACTGACCGTCAGCCTGTGCAAAAACTCCTCTCACTTTGTTCATAACCTTCTACTTTAATAAGTGATGTTATAAAATCAGCTGAAATAGAGGGCGAAAGGCTTAATTATGAACAAGTGCGATCGTCTGTCGCAAGAAGATTAGGAATCGATTTTGCCGGGATGGTATACTCAGATAGGGACGTTGAAGGTGTTGTAGAAATTATGCTTGACGCAACTCAGAATTATAATAAGCCTCTTGATGAAGAACGTCTATTTGGTTGGCATGCAGCATTATTCCCTACTGGAAGAAGTGGCATGCATAGAATCGATGTTGGTCGTTACAGAACCGGAGCTATGCAGGTTGTTTCAGGAGCGATGGGGAAAGAAAAGGTTCATTATGAAGCTCCATCTCCGGAAAAAAAGAAAGAGGAAATGGATGTTTTTTTGAATTGGTTTAATAGTGATACAAAAATTGATAATGTTCTTAAAGCTGCAATTGCCCACTTTTGGTTTATTATTATTCATCCTTTTGACGATGGAAATGGACGTATAGCACGGGCTCTTTCTGATTTATTGTTTTCACTTTCTGATGATAGTTCACAAAGGTTTTATAGCTTATCTAGTCAAATTCTTACCGAGCGTAAGGTGTATTACGAAATATTGAAAAAAGTTCAACATAATAATGGCGACATAACGGAATGGTTGGACTGGTTTTTAAATTGTTTATATCGTGCTCTAAAAACATCGGAAGGAACAATACAGATAGTTCTTTATAAATCTGAGTTTTGGGATAAGCATAAAGATACCAATATTAATAGTAGACAACGGTTAATGCTGAATAAATTATTAGATGTTATTGATGGCAAGCTCAAATCCTCAAAATGGGCAAAAATTACTAACTGTTCAGCGGACACTGCTTTACGAGATATTAAAGATTTAATTGAGAAAGGTATTTTAAAACAAGAAGAATCAGGTGGTCGAAGTACAAATTATGAATTAATCGAAGTATAAATGGAAGTACGGGCTCTAACTGGCGGTCATACGCAATGCCGGGTTTTGTGGAACGCCGAAGTATAGTATTTAATTAACATTTTACGAGTTCGGAAGGTAGTAAAGGACGGAAAATTTAAAGTCCGCCCTTTGCCAACCAGGGGCAATACCTACCCCCCAGGATTATTGGGGCTATTGGTAATTATTTGTTTAAAACCTAAGGTGTAATGAGCGGATCCGCGATGACTTCAACCGGATCTTCGTATGAAATCTTGTCAAGTCGCACGTCGACGAATTCATTCTGAACGGCCGATATCCCGGGTATGATCACGGGAATATAATGCTGTCCATAACCCTTGGCATACCCGTTAACATCGGGCTTTTCGATGAGCACCCGTTGTTTCTGACCGAGCATGGTGAAGTAGTAACGCAGTTGGTTGCGGTCGGAGATCTTCCGGATGATCTCGCTTCGTTCGGCTTTTATTTTCTCGGGGACCTGATCTGCCATCCGGGCAGCACGCGTCCCGTCCCGCCGCGAGTACCTGAAGGTGTGAATATGGCTGAAGCCTGCTGTGATGGCAACGTCACAGGTTTTTTTGAATTCTTCCTCCGTTTCACCGGGAAAGCCAACAATGATATCGGTGGTAAAGTTAAATCCCGTATAGGTCCTGCTGAATTTTTCAATGATATCGAGATAGGATTTGACAGTGTACATCCTTCGCATTTGAAGGAGGACCTTTTCGGAACCGCTCTGCAGGCATAGATGAAGGTGGGGAACCATCTTCGGATGACTGAACAGCGAAGGGAAACGATCGCTGAAACCGTCGGGTTCAATGGAGGATATCCTCACCCGGAAATCACCATCCACTTCGAGGATCTTTTCGAGTACATCTTCAAACCGGTTTCCTTCGTAGTCATAACGGCCAATATTCACACCTGTAATGACGATTTCCCTGAATCCGTTAGCAGTCACGCGCCTGACATTTTCGACGATATCGCCGACCGGCCTGCTGACCGCCCGTCCTCTTACCTTTGGGATGATGCAGAATGTGCAGAAATTGTCACAGCCGTCCTGAACCTTAATGGAAGTGCGGGTATGAAGACTCTTTTCCACGGTCCCGAAACCAAAGACATCCCCCGGCATGGAGGAAGGATGAAGGATTTCTCCCTTGAAGTGGCTGTCTACCAGTTCGAAAATATTATTTTTGTGTTCGTTCTCAATGACATAAGTGATATTGTCCTGTTTTTCCAGCTCTTCCTTACGGTGATTCACCATGCAACCGGCTACTACAAGGACACCGCCAGGACTTCTGCCGGCAGCCTGGCTGATAAAATTTCTCGATTTCTGATCACTCTGGTTGGTTACGGTGCAGGTGTTGATCACGGTCACATCCGATTTCTCGCCAAAATTGACCACCTCGTAACCTGCATTATGAAACTGTGTTACGAGAGCATCCGTTTCATACTGGTTCAGCCTGCAGCCAAGGGTTTTAAAAGCAATTTTTTTCATCAATGGTTCTCTCTCGTCAGCATTATTCTGTTCACATGGCAAGCTTTCCATATCAGGGCTGAAGCGAAGGCATCCCGATCCTGTTGGTTTCACCTTCAAGTGAAAATTCGGTAGCCCCGGTAACCCTGATATCTGTGAACCTGCCTATCAGTCCTGTTCCTTCTGCCGGGAATCTTATGTTGATCTTCCCTTCCGTCAGTCCGCTCAGATATCCCGGTTTGCGATCTTTTCCCGTGACCAGAACCCTCACCGTGCGTCCGACCAGCGACCGGTTATAGTTCCCGGAGATTTCAGCCAGGATGCCGGTGAGGAGATGAAGGCGTCTTCTTTTCTCTTCCTGGCTTATATCATCTTCCCAACGGTAGGAAGCGGCACCGGGACGGGCTGAATACTGTGCAATATAGGCCATATTAAATCCGAATTCTCGTATTGCTTCCGCCGTATTCATGAATTGCTCTTCCGTCTCCCCGCTAAATCCGACGATGATATCGGTGAACAACGTTGCTTCGGGGAGTTTGCTGCGAATGTATCCGACGATCTCCCGGTAACGTTCCACCGAATACTTCCGGTTCATCCGGATAAGTACCCTGTCGTCACCCGATTGGAGAGGCAGATGAACCTGCCTGGCGATACACCTGTAACCGGCCATCACGTCAATCACTTCCGGAGTCATATCCTTTGGGTGAGGGGAGGTAAAATAGACCAGGAATTCCCTGTCCGTTTCATCCCCGAGTTTCCCGATCCTCTCAAGGAGCTGTGCAAAATTAATTTCTTTTCCCTTTTTGTCAAAACCATAAGAGTTAACATTCTGTCCGAGAA
The DNA here is from genome assembly GCA_963764345.1 of uncultured Bacteroidales bacterium. Lineage (GTDB taxonomy): Bacteria > Bacteroidota > Bacteroidia > Bacteroidales > DASQZK01. The sequence goes on from CAVXSF010000001.1 coordinate 161,521, forward strand.
GGGTGATGGTTTTATACCCCGACCTGACCAGTTTTGTTACCTCAGCGAGGATATCTTCAGATGGCCGCGACACCTCCCGGCCCCTGGTATAGGGAACGGCACAGAACGTACAGAATTTATCGCAGCCATTCTGGATGGGCACATAGGCTTCGAAATCGGATCGGTAGGTAGGCTGTATATTCCAGAGTGAAAAGATATGTTCGTTTTTTGGAATGCTGAACGGATTCCCGTTAAAACCTGCCGCCGTAACAACCCCGTATTCCCTGATCATATCAGGGAATGCAGATGCTTCGCTCATTGGGAAAATAAGGTCAAAAAGTTTGAGGAATTTTTCCCTGTCGGCAGGCAGTATACATCCCGAAAGGAAGGTAATCAGGTTACGCTGGTCTTTCCATTTATTCCACTTGTAGATCCGGGAGTATACCTTGTCGATGGCTTTCTGGCGGACCGAGCAGGCCAGGATGCCCAACAGGTTTGCTTCTTCCTCGTTTTCGGTATACACATACCCCATTCCTCTGATGATCGTGTGCAATCGCTCACTGTCAGAGATATTCATCTGGCACCCGAGCGTGATCAGGTGATAAAACATCGCTTGCCTCCTCCTTTAAAAATAGACTTCCGTGTACATCTGCGAAGGTGAAAATCCCCGTTCCTGAAGAATGTCCATCGCTTCCAGTATCATATTGCTGTTTCCGCACAGATAGATAAGAACGTCGGGATCAAAGGATATGGTATGAAGATAGGCCGTTACTCTTCCCTGAAAGTCTCCGGTGTTATCGCGGGATGTACAGGTGATGTAACTTCCGGGTGCAAAATGGGCTTTGTCATACGCCTCGTTTATTGTCCTGATACCGTGAATCAGGGTGTAACTGGCTTTGGGATATGATCTGTACAAAACTGTGGAACGGTGCGATGCCCGTCCCGCTGGCAATAAAGACCAGTTTCTTGAATGCGGGCGGTTGTGCATTATACATGAAAAATCCATAGGGACCGTTGATATCTATCGTGTCCCCCCTGCTTAATTTTCGTAGTCTCTTGCTTACAATACCTTCCTCTACCTCCCGGATGAGAATTTCGAGAAAATCATCACCGGTACCGCTGTATATTGAATATTCCCTTGATTCGACCGATTCGTGCAATCCGGCGACAAGATGCTGTCCCGGTTTGAATTCCATACCATTCCTGCTGAAGCGTAATACATAAGTTCCCTTGCATAGGTCCCTGACCTTGTCTACAACCCAGGGTCTGACCATTTCTTTTATTTCATACATTCCTGTAAATTTTGGTGCAAATTTAATTTAAACCGGTTATAAATAAAAGAACAGGATCAGGTTTATAATGTTCATAGGGAAGTGTAGAGGAAATTCCAAACAACCTTCGCATCGCTTAAAAAATTCCTGCGTCCTGAAACGGTTTATTCATCCACATCCTTCATGGTCAGCTGGATTCTTTTACGTGCCGCATCCACCTCCAGGACTTTTACCTTTACATGCTGGTGCAGCTTTACCACTTCAGCCGGGTCTTTGATGAAACGGTTGGCAAGCTGTGAGATATGAACCAGTCCGTCCTGTTTAACCCCGACATCAACAAAGGCGCCGAAATTGGTGATGTTGGTGACAATGCCCGGCAGCACCATGCCGGGCCGGAGGTCTTCCATCTTGAAGACGTCTTTTGAAAATTCAAACATTTCGATCTTAGATCTCGGGTCACGTCCGGGTTTTTCCAGTTCTTTCATTATATCGGTGAGAGTAGGCATTCCAATGTTTCCTTCTGCATATTTTTTCAGGTCGATCTTCTCCCTCAGTTCGGGCGACCGGATCAGGTCAGACACGGGGCATCCGGCATCGGCCGCCATTTTCTCGACGATATGATAGCTTTCGGGATGAACGGCCGTATTGTCGAGCGGGTATTCCGGATGATCGATTCGAAGGAATCCGGCCGACTGTTCAAAGGCTTTGGCCCCCATACGAGGTACCTTCATAATCTGCCGGCGGGTTTTAAAGGCTCCGTTGTCTTTTCTGTAATCCACGATGTTCTGAGCCAGTACGGGGCCCAGACCCGAGATGTAGGTCAGAAGATGTTTGCTGGCAGTATTGATGTTAACTCCGACTATATTCACGCAGCTTTCCACGACCTGATCGAGACCTGATTTAAGTCTGGACTGATCCACATCGTGCTGATATTGTCCGACGCCGATGGCATTGGGTTCGATCTTGACCAGTTCAGCCAGCGGATCCATCAGCCTGCGACCGATCGAAACGGCACCCCGCACCGTGACATCATAGTCGGGAAACTCTTCACGCGCCACTTTTGACGCCGAATATACAGAGGCGCCTGCTTCACTCACCACGAAAACCTGTAATTCCCTGTCGAAACGGATGTTCCGGATAAAATGCTCTGTTTCACGACTGGCGGTGCCGTTGCCGATAGCAATCGCTTCAATTTTATATTGCTCTACGAGGGTGCTGATTTTCCTGGCAGCACCGGCTCTGTCTTCCTGCGGCGGATGGGGAAAAATGGTAGCGTTATGGAGAAGGTTTCCCTGGGCATCCAGGCAGACTACCTTACATCCGGTGCGGTATCCGGGGTCCAAAGCCAGAACGGACTTCTGTCCGAGCGGTGAAGACAGTAAGAGCTGTCTTAGATTTTCGGCGAATACCCTGATGGCTTCCTCATCGGCATGTTCCTTCGACGTACTCTTGAATTCATTTTCGATAGAAGGGGCAAGCAGCCTTTTCCAGGCATCCTTTACAGCTTCTTCGACCTGCTGTGATATGTCGTAATAACCTTCCACGAACAGGCCGGTGAGAGTCTTCACAACAGGTTCACTTTCGGGGTCGACGGTTACCTTCAGGAATCCTTCCTGTTCTCCCCTCCGCATCGCCAGGATCCGGTGTGATGGGCATTTTTTCAGGGGTTCGCTGAAATCGAAATAGTCCTGGTATTTGAGCCCTTCCTCTTCCTTCCCTTTGATACACTTTGAACGGATCAGCGCATCCCGGGCAAAAAAATTTCTGACCACGTTTCTCGCTTTCTGGTTTTCACTGATCCATTCGGCGATGATGTCGCGGGCTCCCTGAAGGGCATCTTCAGCCGAGGTGACTTCATCACTGATGAACTCTTCCGCTTTTTTAAAAATATTCAGCTCTTTCTGCTTCATCACTATCCGGGCCAGCGGCTCCAGACCCTTGTCCCGGGCGATGGTTGCCCTGGTTCTTTTTTTCGGCTTGTAAGGAAGGTAAATATCTTCGAGATCGGTGATGTTGTCACACTCCCCGATCTTTTTTTTCAACTCCGGCGTAAGCTTATCCTGTTCTTCAATGGTTTTCAGTACGGTCTGTTTCCTTTTGTCAAGTTCCTTAAGCCGGCTTAACTCATCCTTTACGGTTCCCACCTGTTCTTCATCCATGCTGCCGGTCATCTCCTTCCTGTAGCGGCTGATAAAAGGTATCGTGGCGCCCTCTTCAAAAAGCTGAATAGTATTTCTTACCTGTCTTTCTCCCAGGCCGGTGATGCCTGCAATGATTCCTGAATAGTCCTGCATATCCTTTTTTTTATGCACCCAAAGGTTGGAAATTTGTCTGAAATATAAAAAAAAAGGTCATCCTGAATTTTGCCAGTCAGGAATATGTCTATGCTCTGAAGCCGGAGAAACTGAAAGCCAGGATGATCAGCTGTCATTTTCAGGAGGAAAGAGACGTGGAGTATAAATTCATCACCGATTACAGAAAACATGCGTGCGGCAGTATGACCGGGTTCATGATAGAAAACAGGATTAACGGCGCCGCGATTTTTTAAGCATTCGACATGGTTGGATATTACTTTAACAGCGGACTTTCAGGGGATGAGAACTGGTATTTTACTCACTGAGAGTACCTGTGCCGGATAACCATTTGGAGCCAGCCAAAAACTTTCTATATTTACTGTCGGGTTGCCTCGTTCGTTCATACCGGGAGGCTGATGTCATATAACTATTTCCCAGAAGATGAAAAACATTCTTATCACCGGTGCCACAGGAAATACGGGTACACTTCTTACCCATGAATTACGGAATGAAAAGGACATTAAGATCTTTGCTGCCGTACGCCATCCTGACAAAGCTGAGGAGTTGCTAACCGATCCGGCTGCCCTGAATTTGAGATACCTGGATTTTGAGGATACCCGCACGTATGCAAGTGCCCTGGAAGATATTGAAACCATTTTCCTGCTTCGGCCCCCACAACTGGCAGCTGTAAATAAGTATTTTCTCCCCTTTCTTGAAGAGGCCAGGGAGAAAGAAATCAGTGAAATCGTGTTCCTGTCCGTGCAGGGTGTGGAAAAAAGCCGGATCATTCCTCATCATAAGATAGAGGATATGGTCATCAGCCTTGGGTTCGACTTTGTTTTCATCAGGCCGGCCTACTTCATGCAAAACCTGACAACCATTCTGCTTAAAGACATCGTGGAGAAAGACCGTATTTTTCTTCCGGCGCGAAATGGCCTTTTCAACTGGATCGATCTTGAGGATATAGCCCGGGTTTCGGCCACAGTGCTGCGAGATTTTAACAGTCACAGAAATTCGATCTTCAACCTTACCGGCACCGAGAATATCAGTTTCAGCCAGGTAGCAGGCATGCTTTCCGAACGCCTGGGCAGACAGATCCTGTATGTCAGTCCGACCCTTTTAAACTTTTACCTGGAAAAAAGACGTGACGGATTACCCTCAGGACAGATCTTAGTCATGATTCTTCTGCATTATCTCCAGGCTTTTGAGCGGGCTCCCGACATCACCGGTGATGTCGAAAAGCTTATCGGTATTAAACCCCGCACACTGTCCCAGTTTATCGACAGGGAGATTGAGATGTTCCGGTAATCCTGCTGAAGAGTCTGCGGATACAATTTTTTTCCTATATTTAGGAGAGATATATAAACCAAAAAATTCATCCATTATGGAAAGCGACCAGGAATTACAGTCCGGTTTACATATCGGAAAGGACACAGGTACCGACCTGGGCGAAATAGGGAAATGGGCCGGATTTCTTGCCATCGCCGGGTTTGTCGTGCTGGCATTGATGATCTTATTCAGCTTCTCCCTTCTCTTTATTACAGGCCCTCTGCCTGCAGGTGCTTCCGGACAGGTACTGCCGAAAGGGTTGGCCTTCTTCCTGTATATCATGATCGTGGTCGTTTACTTTTTTCCCACATGGTTTCTTTTCAGGTTTGCCGACGGAATAAGAAAAGCACTCAGGAGAAATGATAGTGACCTGTTCGCCGCTTCAATCCGGCACCTTAAGACTTTATTTGTGTATCTCGGCATTCTTATGATTATAGGGTTTGTTGTCATCGTAATCATTTTCATGATCGGCCTTTCCATGGGAAAACTTTTTTGAGAAGCTGGATAAATGATGTTGTGCGGGGAAAAAACCCTTGCTGTCGTTTTATGGTTGAGGAATTGAAAATATAACGCCTGTTTCGGGCCTGACTGAGACTGCCGCGTGAACTAATATGCCTGTTATATGAGACGACGTTGGATTCTTATTTTGATTTTCGTTTTTCCTTTTTTTGTCACCGGGTGTAATTTTTTTCGGAATCATGTTTCCGGACCTGCATGGTTTATGCTTTCCGCATCCGGCGATGGTCACTACGGGAGCTGGTATTTTCGACATGAATTCAGGGTGAAGAAAATTCCGGGACACCTTGAAATAAAGCTCTCTGCGGATAAAAGGTACAAGCTTTTTGTCAACGGAGGATATGTAGGTACGGGCCCCCAGCTGTCGGATGCTGAACACTGGAAATATGACACGTATGATATTGCTTCACGGCTGAAAAAAGGTCAGAACCTGATTGCCGTGGAGGTGGATTATTTTGGTAAGTATGGGGGTGCTTCCATGATGTCAGTGAGACCTGCTTTCTGGTTTGCCTGCAGCCGTATTCCTGATCTCAATACGCCGGGAAAATGGCTTTTTACAGAAAACATGTCGCGTTTACCGGTGCCGGTTATTCCCGGCGTCGATGTCAGGGGCGGATTCCTGGCTCCGGCGTGCGATTCCGTTATTGACAGCCTTGGGATCCCGGGATGGAATACCATTGACACTGAACTCACAGACTGGCGTGAAGCTGAGAAGGACAGTTTTAACCAGAAATTTTCCGGTCGCATACCCTGGAAGCTTGAAGAGCGGAATATTCCTGAAATGGAGAGGGAGATCACCCGGTTTACACGGATCTCCTTAGCCAGGGGACCAGTAAGGATTTCCCGGCTGTCGGCCTCCAGCCCATCGTTTTCCGTTCCTCCCCATTCACAAGTCACCCTTCTTTTCGATAACGGGGTCTTGACAGCAGGGTTTCCTGAACTGCATTACAGCGGAGGAAAGGGAGCCGTCATCCGGTTAAGTTGGGCCGAATCCCTGTACGGACGGGAAAATCGTGACAGAGAGGGCCGACTTATCGGTGAAGGGCTCGAGAAAGGGAACCGGGATATGACCCTTGGCAAGGTGATGGTGGGTTATCATGACGTTATTATGCCTGACGGCCGCAACGATGCAGCGTTCACCCCGTCGTGGTTCCGCACCTACCGGTATGCAGAATTAAAGATCAGCACCGCTGAGGATTCTCTCCACATCGACGATTTTTATGGCGTTTTTACGGCGTATCCTTTTGAGGAGAAAGCCTCTTTTTCATCAGATAACCCTGAACTGAAAACCATCTGGGAAACGGCCTGGCGAACAGCCCGTTTATGTGCCTGGGAAACCTACATGGATTGCCCATATTATGAGCAATTACAATATATCGGCGACACCCGTATCCAGGCCCTGATTTCTCTCTATGTCTCCGGCGACGACCGGCTCATGAGAAATGCCCTTTCCCAGTTCAGCTATTCCATCGACAGCAGCGGACTGACGAGTGCGGCTTATCCAAGCCAGGGACGGAACATCATCCCGCCGTTCTCACTCTACTGGACACTCATGGTGAACGATTATTACATGCTCCGGGATGACAGTACTTTCGTCTTCAGCTTCCTGGACCAGATCAAAGGTGTGCTGGAATGGCATCAGAAATACCTCGATCCCGTCAGCGGCATGCTTGATAGCGTTCCTTACTGGAATTTTGTCGACTGGACCGAACAATGGCCCTGGATACAGGAACAACATACCGGTGGCGTTCCTCACGGCGGGGTTGGCGGCCGGTCATCGATCCTCAGCCTACAGTATGCCTGGGCGCTGAAATCAGCTGCCGGACTGTTCACCGCTGCCGGAAGAGATGAGGAAGCCGGTGAATTCATGCAGATCGCCAGGGAGATCATCCGGGGAACGTTTGTGAACTGCTGGGACGATAAAAAAAATATGCTGGCCGATTCACCCGACAAAACGGAGTACAGCCAGCATGCCAATATCCTGGCCGTAATTACCGGACTGGTTCCTGCTTATGAAGCCGGGAAATTCATCGAACGGATCGCTTTTGATAAAGACCTTATCCAAACCACCGTTTATTACCGTTTTTTCCTCGACCGCGCTCTACAGATCGCCGGCAGGGGAGACCTCTTCCTGAAATTACTCGATCCGTGGGAAAATATGCTACGGCTGGGCCTGACCACCTTCGCCGAGAAAGCCGAACCCACCCGTTCCGACTGCCACGGCTGGAGCGCTTCACCCGATTATGAATTTCTGGCCACAGTCTGTGGCATAGGACCGGGCAAACCGGGATTCAGGTCTGTACTTATAAGACCTTCTCCCGGCGATCTGCAAAGGATCGAAGCCTCCATGCCTCATCCCCAGGGAATCATCCGGTTCAGTTACGACCACCATAACGGATATCGCCTGTTTAGTATCGATCTGCCGGAAATGGTGAAGGGAACGTTCGTCTGGAATGACAGGGAATACAAGCTTGAAGGGGAAGGGAATGAGATCAGGATTGAAGATAACAGACGCCAGTGATATTTAATAGAACATTTAAAAATTTGAAGTTTCCGGAGGATTAAGTTAACCGGCAGGGTGGCGGTGCCCGAAAAAATCCATCAGCGTCGATTAAACCAATTTACAAAATTCGGAGCAAACCTGGCAATGAACGGCGAAGCCCTTATGAGTGGGCAGTGCGCCTTCATGAGGGTAACGAATTATCCAGTCCCGCCTGGATGAAAGGTTATAAAGGTTGTTTATAGAACTGATCAGGCTTATAAAGGTATTGTTTGAGGGTATAGATGAAATAGAATTGTGAGAAAGAATCCTCAATAATGAGAAGGTCTACGAGATGATTAGTAAACAGCTTCCGGACGAGCCAGGAATGAAAAAAGCAGCTTCACCGAAAATGGAAATACTAAACCATTAATATACAAAAATATAGCACATGAATCCGAATTGTAAACTCTTTAATTTATGTGCATTGTAAACAAGTGCGAAACTTTAATTGTATAATAGAGAAAAGGTTAATAAATTATACTACGAAAACTCTGTTATATAGATTTTTAAATTTATCGCTGTTGTTGTTAATTATAAGAACCTTTAACGGATTGTTTCACACTAAAAAAAAATGAGTGACAAAAAAATAAAAAATGGGGCGGTGTCACGGCGCACATTTTTTAAGTCAGCCTCTATTGGCATCGGTTCAGTTCTTACCGTTTTGCTGGGGTACCCTTTGATCACTTCAATAGTCTCAAAATCAAAAGCCCTGGCAGCTAAAATCTTCAGTAATCTGGGCTCTCTAAATAGTATCCAAAACTCATTTTCTCCGGTTGAGCAACCAACAAAATTGAATTTTTCAAATACTGTTCAGGATGCTTTTATCAGAACAATAAAACCTGAGCAGGTATGGGTAGTCAAGAAGTCACCTGATAACCTTAAGGTTTTTTCACCAATTTGTCCTCATTTGGGGTGCCGATATAATTGGGATGAAGGGAGGAAGCTGTTTGTTTGCCCTTGTCATAACAGTGTTTACACCATTGATGGAAAAGTGGTTTCCGGTCCGGCACCGAGGGGTTTGGATGAATTGCCCATTGAAATTAAAAATGAGAATTTGTATGTAAAGTATGAAAAATTTCAGGTAGGTATTCCTGAAAAAATTGTCATTGATTAACATCATTATGCGACAAAAATTTGAAAAGTGGTTAAGCGAAAGATTACCTCTTGGCGGATTTATTGACACCATGTTTGATGAAAAAATTCCCGGGGGAGCAAGTTTTTTTTATACCTTGGGCAGTGCGACACTTGTTCGTTTTTACCTTGCAGGTAGTAACAGGAATATGGCAGTTTTTTTATTATGTTCCAACCGTTGATCATGCTTATGCCAGTTTAAGTTATTTACGTATTCATGTTCCTTATGGATGGCTGATTCATGGAATTCATTATTGGGGCGCCAACATTATGGCCGTATTGGTTGCCTTGCATATCATTCGTGTTTTTATTTGGGGGGCCTATAAAAAACCCAGGGAACTTACCTGGCTTATTGGGGTTTTGTTATTGTTTTTAACGGCTGGTTTAATATTTACCGGGGCCGCTTTGCCATGGGATGAAACGGGTTATTGGGCTTCCGAGGTCGGAACAAGTATTGCAGGTACAATTCCGGTTATTGGAAGTTTTCTTGAAAAATTTCTGAGAGGGGGTTATTCGATGGGGCAACTTACGCTTTCGAGGTTTTTTGCATTTCATACGCTCTTAATCCCGGCTCTTGCTTTTATTTTTATTGTTTTCCATTTGATTGCTTTTCGTAAATATGGAAGTGTTGGGCCATGGAAAGAATCGAAGCGTAAAAAAATCGGAGATTTCTGGCCTGATCAGGTAGCTATTGATTTGATCGTTAGTGGATTTATTTTCTTGCTTTTAGTTTGGCTATCAGCTTTCAATCCGGCTCCTTTTAGTGGCCCGGCTGATCCTGCAGATGCTGCTTTTGAACCAAAGCCGGAATGGAATTTTTTGTTTTTGTATCAATTATTGAAATTGTTTAAAGGTCCTTTTGAAATCGTTGGAACAGTTGGTATACCTATTCTCATCATAGTCCTTTTTATAATTGTCCCTTTTATTGACAGAAAAGAATCACACAGTCCGCTGAAAAGAATGGGGATGATGATTGGAGGTCTTGTTTTTGTTGGTTTTGTACTGGTATATACGATTATCGGGTTGAACAGTAAGCCGACTGGAAATGATGTAAAAGTATCTGCCAGTTCAAATGTTATAAAAACACCAAAATCCTATACGTCTTCGCCAACTGCAATTAAAGGTGAAAATGTTTATAATACTTATGGCTGTGTGGCTTGCCATACAATGAGCGGAAGTGGAGGAAAAATTGGGCCGGATTTGACCAATGAATATAAGAGAAATCGATCCAAACAATGGTTATCGGTGCAGATTACAAATTCCAAAGCGCATTTTCCCAGTTCCATAATGCCAAATTATTCCATGCTTAGTAAAGAACAGTTGGATAATTTGGTGGAATACCTGAACAGTGCGCACCCGGAAGGGGCTAAAACACCCGCTGACTCTGTGGCGGTTACATCTGCTGGTCTTGAAATATCTGCTGACAGCCTCGAAGCCTACACAAAAATAAAAATGGAAAAACTGGGAGCTCCCGGAGAGGCTGCTTCCATTATTGGAAATGTGGTTGTTGGCAGGAAGTTGTTTGTAAATAACTGCGCCTCATGTCATGGGGTGGATGGTAAAGGCGGAGAACCAAATTACGGTTCAAAATTTGGCTTTGTTCCTGCCTTAAATCCGGTTAACAAAGCTTTGTTTAGCCAGGATCCAAAGCAATTTGCAGAAAACATTGATGTGTTTATCCAGCATGGTTCGGTTCCTGCAGGGGCATATCCTGTTCAAAAGATGTTTGATTATGGGGATTCACATAGTCTGACACAACCCCAGATTGCTAATATCGAAGCATATATTCTTAAATTAAATCATGTGAACAGGGCGACAGATTGAAGCTCCAAACTCCGCAAAAATGTTTTTCTACATCACTACAATTCTTTACCTTACATTAATGTTATTGTTAATCATTTTTTGGCAGAAAGCCAATAAGAAACAGTCTGGATTATGAAGATAAAGATTACCTGGGAATGCTAAATTCACTTAGTAACAGATCGAAGATATTTAAGTATGGATCGAGCCTGCTTCTGGTCAAAGTCAGGATCGGGCAGGGGAAGATCATTGCTAGTCTTTAAGTAGCTCTTTCATTGCCGCATCGTCTTTTTTGCATTTGTGCTGTGTTCAGAAGCTTCTTTAATAATCTTCAGCTTCTCTTCCTTGTTAAATGTTCATTTTTCATCCTCATTATAAACATCGAATTTCGGTTCATTTATATAAGGTTTTTTGGAGATACCTTGAATTATGATAGTACTATTAGTTGAATTATGGAAATTAAGCTTCAACTGGTAATATTCTTTTGTTCTAAAAGAGTTCAGGGCTCAGGCAATACAAACGGAAGCTCTTCTGTTCTCCGGGATCATTCTGTGCGATTCTTCCCTTCCTTAAGCTGAAAACCTGGAAGAATCAGCCATTGAATTGTTTTATTCTCCTGAATATTAGTCAACGGCACCCCAAATACGAGCATCATCTATATCTGCATTAAGATTTTTTACCGATATTTGTTCTGATACATTCAAATTCTTTGTTCCAGGCCTGTTGTTTTTTTGCTTTTAACCACTCAACTCAGCATCACATGAATAAACTGGTATACGCACTTGTCTTCGCTTTACTCTTTGCTATTCCGGTTTCCGGACAGCCGGTGAAGCTCATTTTTGATACCGACATGGCCCTCGATGTGGATGATGCCGGTGCGCTGGCTATCCTTCACCGGTTACAGACCCTTGGCGAATGTGAGATCCTGGGAATCATGGTATCTTCCAGCTCACGGGCTTACGACGGCTACTGGGGCGCTGCCTGTGTGGATGCTATCGACACTTACTATAAACGGGGTGATATTCCCATCGGCATCTACAAGGGATGTCATACTATTCCTGATCGTGTCAGTAACTACTCAAAAGAGGTTGCCGACGCCTTTCCACACGATCTGAAAAGCGGCGCCTTCGCTCCGGAAGCGTACAAACTATACCGGCAGATACTGTCCTCGCAGCCCGATCATTCCGTTGTGATCATCACCACCGGTTACCTTAATAACCTGGATGACCTGCTTAAGTCCGGCCCCGATGAGTACAGCAAGCTTTCGGGTACCGACCTGGTGAAACAGAAGGTCAGACTATGGTCCTGCATGGGCGGTCAGTATCCGCAGGGTAATGAGGAGTTCAACTTCAATACCTATGCCCACGAATCAGAATATGTACTGGCACACTGGCCGGTGAAAGCCATCTTCGGTGGTTTTGAAGTCGGATATCAGGTGCTCACCGGTGGCGGGTTAGAAAAACTCTATACGCCTGGGACCAACCCCGTTGCCATGGCCTTTCATTACTACACCGGCGGTGCCGACCGCTATAGCTGGGATGAGATATCAGCCTATATTGCAGTTCGGGGAACCGATAAATATTTTTATCTCGTTCGCGGAACCAACCGGATGGAAGTGACCGATCCCAAAGTTTTAGGTGACCGGATTAGAAGCCGGAACATTTGGACCAATGATCCTGCCGGCAGGGATTATTATCTTGTTCTCAAGGCCGATCCCCAGGACCTTGCCAAAGAGCTGGATGACCTGATGTATTCCGCCCCGGAATAAACGGGCTTAAATACTTTGTTTAGTTGTTTAGTTGTTTAGTTGTTTAGTTGTTTAGTTGTACTCACGAACCCCTCTAATCTC
>CAVXSF010000002.1:0-395764 GCA_963764345.1 uncultured Bacteroidales bacterium
TGGTGGAAGAAGTGGCTAAGGAACAGGACCGTTACATCATACCTGATCCAAATCCCCAGACCGGGATGTTTTTCCGTTCCGACCATTTCAGCTTTGCCCGTTACGGAGTGCCTTCCGTTTTTGTGAGAGGAAATTGTGACAGCCGAGAATACGGCCGTGCATGGGCCGCTGCACAGGAAAAAGATTACATCGAAAACAGGTATCACCGGCCTGCCGACAATTACGATCCTGCCAGCTGGGATCTCAGCGGGGTGGCCGAAGACGCTAAACTGGCATTTGAAGTGGGCTACAAGCTTACCCGTGCACGGCAATACCCGAAGTGGAACGATGATTCGGAATTTAAAAATTTACGTTAAGGTCACTTTAATACCCGTTTTCAATTAAACTTTCAAAGTATAAAATGAGGACCATTTCCATTCTTTTCGCTCTCATAGGGATATCTGCCAGTGTTGCGGCCCAGGACCTGCCGCTTCGGAATATGCCTACAATCCCCGATCCCATGCCCGATTCGGTGAAACCTACTTACACCAATCCGGTGCTTCCGGGTTTCAACCCAGACCCGAGTGTTTGCAGGGTGGGTGATGACTATTACCTGGCTACCAGTTCCTTTGAATTCTTCCCCGGGGTGCCGGTATATCATAGTAAAGACCTGGTGAACTGGGAATTAATCGGCTATGCCCTGACCCGGAAAAGCCAGCTCAACCTCGAAAACGCATGGCCTTCGGGAGGAATTTTCGCCCCGACCCTTCGCTATCACAAGGGCACCTTTTATATGATCACTACCAATACCAGCGGAAACGGAAATTTTTATGTGACGGCCAAAAATCCGGCGGGACCCTGGTCTGATCCGCTATGGGTCGATAAGCCGGTGTTCGATCCCGATCTTTTTTTCGACGATGACGGTAAGGTATATTACACCCGGCGAAGCACATTCGAAAAAGCGGGTATCGTACAGGCTGAAATCGATATAAAAACCGGGAAATTACTGACACCCTTAAAGGTCATCTCCAAAGGACTGATCTCTCCCGACTGCGAAGGCCCGCATATTTACAAAATATCTGGTAAATACTATCTTATGATGGCCGAAGGGGGCACCAGGGCTCTTCACATGGAGACCATCGCACGTGGAGATTCACCATCGGGACCTTTTCAACCCTGTCCGCATAATCCCATTCTGGCCAATCATACTTCATGGGGTGAAGAGGTTCGTGCCACGGGTCATGCCGACCTCATCCAGGCGGCCAACGGGAGTTGGTGGATGGTGCACCTGGCTACCAGGCATCCCGGATATGACCATACCAGTCCTTTGGGACGCGAGACATTTCTTGAGCCCGTGGAATGGGTCAATGGCTGGCCTGTGGTAAATCAGAATCACACAGCCCAGATAAAAAACTATGTCAAAACACTTCCCCTGCATCCATGGCCCCGGTTGCCGGTAAGGGATAACTTCGACAACAGCGTTCTCAGCCTGCAATACGAATTCATCCGGAACCCGGACTCCGCGAGCTGGTCGCTGACTGAACGGCAGGGCTTTCTCCGTTTACACGGGAATGAATTTAATACCGACAGTTATTTCTCCCCGGTATTCGTCGGCCATCGGCAGAAAGACCTGGAATGTAAGGTCAGTACACGGATGGAATACCGGCCGGCCAACGGCGAAGAAGCAGGATTGACGGCCTTCATGGACTACCAGCACCACTACGATATCCTGGTTACCCGCCGGGGCGACCGTGTATATGTCGTGCTTCGCAAGACGATTGGCGACCTCAGAGCAGATGTGGCCGAACAGGAGATTACCGATAACAGGATCGTCCTGGGGATCGATGCCGATGCCCGGAAATATAAATTCTGGTTCTGTGAAGCCAGGAAGGATACCATGCTTTTAGGTACCGGTGAAACCCAATATATCGGCAGTGAGATTGCCGGGACGTTTACCGGTATGTTTTTCGGAATGTTTGCCTCCGGCAATGGCCGGGATGCTGTTAAACCCGCCGATTTCGACTGGTTTGATTACCAGCCCGTTAAAAAATGACAGGAATGAAAAAGGTCAGACTGATCAGCTTTGATTGTTACGGTACCCTTATCGACTGGAGAAAAGGCGTACTGGATGCACTGCGGCCCGTTCTCGATGATTATTTCATCTCCATGGATGATGAACAGCTTTTCAGACTGTTTGCAGAATCTGATGAAGACCTGGTGACGGGAGAATTCAGGTTATACCGTGATATTCTGCGTGAGATCATGAACCGCATCGCCCGCAGGCTGAACATCAATATACAGCCTTCAGACCTCGATATTCTTGCAGAATCAATGCCTTCCTGGCCGCCCTTTCACGATACAATAGCCGCTCTTCAGGAACTGAAAGGTAAAGATTACCGGTTAGCCATCCTTTCCAATACAGACAGAAATCTCATAGAGCAGACCCTCCGTCATCTGAATACTGAATTTGATGTGGTCATTACCTCCGAAGAGCTTGGATCGTACAAGCCTTCACCAGTAAATTTTATGGAAGCTCTCCGGCGTTTTCATTTGCCTGCCGACCAGATCGTTCATGTGGCACAAAGCCGTTTCCATGATATCATTCCGGCACGTGACCTGGGTATGAATGCCGTGTGGATCAACAGGTACCACGATCCTGTTCCACCCCTGGATGAAGAATTTTCAAGTTTGAGATTCCCTGATCTTAACACTTTCGTGGAGGGACTTAAGGATATTGAGGGGTGCTGAAGCCGGAAACTCCAGTGATCCGGATGGTGGACCTCATATGGGAAAAGAAAAAATAGCCCACGGACGGGGTAAGGATTTGACGGATATTATGCTTACGTAAATGAATATTAAATACTGAGTTTTATGAAAAAATGGATGTTTTTCCTCACAGCCTTTTCGTGCATACTATGGAATGCCTCTGCCCAGACGCCGGTAACAGCATCAATGTCTGACTATTTTCGTACCCCCCAGGTTGAACCGGGGATTCACAATATAGTATTACAGAACAGGTGCGGGAACCGGTTGACCATTATCATGAATGACCAGAATACGGACCTGGAATTCATTTATAAACCCAATGCTTTCAGACGAAAGGACTTGTGGGCCAGGAATTTTTCTGACAGGGACAATTTCACCAGCCTGTTTGACAAGGTCAGTTTTCCGTTTGTCAGGGCTTCCTACATGAAAGAATACGGTTACGATCCGTTCCTGACCGTCCTGAAGATGCAGGCGCCATCACAGGCCCGGAATAACCTTTCCTTTCTCAACATTGCCGATGAGAATGCATTTATCGTTACCGCAAGTTCACCGCTTTTGATTTCCATCAGGCCCAAGGTAAAATTCGAAATAAGCAACGGCTTACTCACCGAATCCTTCATTGAGCGGGGAGAGAACATTGTTTCCTACGTGAAATTCCCCGGGTTCAGTGAAAACCGTTTTCGGATGCTGAAAGACGGGACCATCGTACTGCAGGTCATGGAAAATGATGTGGTGATTTTTGGGGGGGAAGAGAATCTTCACCAGGTGGACCGGGTTATCAAACGGTTCAGCGGGATGACATTTGATGCGATCAACAACGAGAATGAACAGGTAATGAGCAGTGTTCTTGACAGGTCGACGTTTGTCTATGATAATGCGGATTTTCAGAGAGTGCTGGATCTCAACAAACGGATCGTCTATTCGGCTTTTGATGAAGGCGGGGCCGTAAACGGTGCCCTGGCACGCATCTATGATCTCATCTGGAACAGGGACGGGTCCATGTCTTCCTCCCTGATGGCCATGGCCGGAATGCCCGATCTTATAAAACTCTGGGCTCCTTTCATTCTCCACAATCCGAACTGGATCCTTACAGATCCGGTGACCGGGAAGCATACACCCGAATACCTTCAGATCCTGGGAACACGGTGGACTAAATCGGAAGACGACGGGATCTACTATGCCCTTCTTTCGGTGTACACCCATTTCATGACAACCGGTTCCGACGAGCTGATCCAAACCGACGATTTCGCCCGGTTGCTGGAAGCCATCGACCGGTTTTTAAGCAAAACGTGGGAACCGGATAAAAAGATGATTGGATCGGACACCAGGGGGGAGACTTCGCTTCGTTCGAGTCCCTTTTACGGTTATGATGCCGTGAACGGGATCATGTATACCGACCTCAGGGAAAGCGATGTGGAACATACCACCCTGAGCCGTTCATACAGCCTCTATAACCAGGTGAACACCTATAATCTTCTCAGGATGGCAATGATCCTGATGGAACAGGATGCGGGGTACGATGGTGTAAAATATGCCGGGTACGCTAAAATTGCCGGGGATATTGAGAAAACGGTAAAGACGACCTTCAGGGATGACAAAGGTTACCTCTATGCCGGACTTGAAAAGATGTCGGATGGCTCCGAGCACTGGCGCCGTTTCGAACGAGGTGCTGATTACTGGGAATATGCCTGGGCGGTATCCCTGGGACCTTTCTTCCCGGCGCTGGATATACAAATTGAAAGTGCCCGCATGACAGAAAAAACCTGGCCATCCATCCGGAGTTACGGCTATTGTCCCTGGAACACACTGGCCGGTTTCCTATACGAGTATGGCATGAGTTCAGGCGATTATGAGGATATGCTCTCCCAGGAGGTGAAGGAAGCACTTATGCTCACCAATAAATACACGATGCCGGGAGCCGTGACCGAGTACCAGGGTAACGTGGAAGGCTGGCGTGCCCTGCCGTTCCAGATCGGAGCGCTGTACTATTCCATGGGATACCAGTTGATCCATGCTCTTCCGGAAGGACTGTCGGTGAGAGCCAGCCAAAAGGTGAGCAGTCTGAATAATTTCAGGTACAGGAACAGTACTTTCAATGCTACTGCGGATGGGAAGGGCGATGATGTTTCTTCTTTCACGCTGAATGGCGAAAAGTTCACCGGTACCCTTCAGATCCCCGAAGACCGGATGCAGACCGGCACAAATGGTATTTTCGTGGAACGGACAGAGAAAAGTAATAACCTCAGACTCCGCTCATCCGATACCAGGCTTATGGGATATGTGGAATCGGAACGAAATTATACCTACGAGGTACATTCAACATGGAAGTCGCATTTGGTTTTCGATAACCTCGATAAAGCATCGTCGGTAAAAGTGATCAATACCGGGTCGGGAGAGGAGACAGCCTTTGAAAAAACGGCTCTGCCGGTTAAAGGTGAATACATGGTGGTCTTTGATGGTACCGGCGATTTCAGGGTGGAAGTGAAAGAATAAACAGGCTCGGTGCGGATCTTGCTTATATCATATCGTGGAAAAGATACCCGTACTTAAACATTCCTTTTCTAAGAATATTCCCCTGCGGGTGTCATTCTTCACTTCTTTTCTGAGCCCTTGTATCATCTGGTAATCAAAGGCGGAAAAGGAATTTGGACTGCGGTTCTTCTCCTTCTTTCCGCCCTTCTTTTCCCTACCTTTTTTTCCCCTTCTTTTTCGACTGCCGTTGCTCCATCAGCCGGTTGAGGGCCCCATACGGTTTGTCGATACTGAACCAGACTTCTTCCCGGGTGCCATCGGAGGCTTTACCTGTCAGCACGTCAAAACTATGATCATGTTCCGTGACCAGTTTTTGCCCGGCAGGCTGCAATCCCAGGTTCCTTAGTATGTCATATTCATGATTCACATTTATCACAATGAACGCATTGCCTGCATCCTTTCCGTTACCTGTGGCCATCACTGCATTTTTGAAACCGTAGTATTTAAACAGGGATTCATACTGTTTTTCTTTATCCCCCTTTATATTGTAAACCAGGGAAAGGTCATTATATACCGGGAACTGAACCGGATCGTCGGCGAGGTATTTTTCCGCATGAAGGATATACTGGTCATACTGACCTGCGCTGAGGTAATGGTCGAGAGAATCGGTTTTCAGGTTGTATGGCGCGTAGTCCTTGCTGCCGGTATATCCGTAGTACAGCATGAAGAATTCATCCAGGCCCATGGATAAAGGGGCTGTGTTAAATTCCTTCAGGAGGGCAGGATAATAGTATCGGTCGAGGGGGTCGGTGATCCTTTTGTCAAGATCATCCGTATTCCGGACGTTGAAGGTCTGAAACCTGGGCTGGCCTGTATCATCAAAAGTGTAGGTTTCCGGGGGTGTATTCTTCATGATCAGGGCCATGGCCCGGTAACTGATGAGATTATTCCCCTGGTCTTCAAATTTTGCACCACGGCTAAAGACCTGGTATGCCAGACCGTAATTATGCTGAAAGAAAAGGCTCAGGCCCCAGGGATAATGCAGTAGGTAATTCGTGGAATCGTAACTCAGCCCTTTAGTGGCAGCGTCAATGGCATGGTTATACTTTCCATTTTTTATGTAAGCCATGGCAAGGGTATAATAGGCACTCTGGTTTGAAGGTTCGAGGATGAGTGCTTTCTGTGCATAGAAAACCGATGAGTCGGCTTCCCCGGCAAGGTCCATAGAGATGACGGAAAGCCGAAGGAAGCCTGAAGGATCTTCAGGCTTTAACAGGGTATATTTCCTGAACCAGTAAAGTGCACTGTCGGTGTTGTCCGAGATATCGTAGGCATTACCCAGACCATAAACAGCTTCGGGATAATCCGGTCTTATCTTCAGGGCTCTCTGGTAGAAACGGATACCCTGATCTATCTGGCCCGTTTGAACATAACACTTACCTAAATCAGTGCACAGACTGAAATTGGCCGGATATTTTTCAGTAAGCTGCAGATAAAGCGGGATGGCCATCCTGAATTCATCATTTTGGTAAAATAGCTTTGCCTTTTGAAGGAGAGTGTCGGTTTTCTGCGGGAGTACTGGAAGAAAAACCAGGAACAGGGAGCAGATGAGGAATGTTTTTTTCATGATAAAAGATGATTTATCCAGCTTTTGTCCTGCTATGGCAGGACCAGTGAACTCAAGAACGGTTTGTGCCGGACATTTAATGTCCGGTTCTGCCTAAAACCATGAAAATTATGGAATTCCTTTCCTAAAAAAAAGGTGCCCGTGACCTACGAGCACCTTATTTTTACAGGCTAACCCTAAATTAACCTAATGATAGATGAAAGCATTACAATATACGAAATAAATTAATTCGGATAAAGATTTCATTCGGATTATTTATATTTTTCTAAGAGGAAGGCTGTTTTTCGACCAAAATTAATTTGATCACAGCGTCTGAAACACTACCTTGGCGGGTAAAACAGGAGAACCTTCAATTTCAAAAAATCATGAATAAAGGTCTTATTGCAGGTGCTCTGACATTGGGCATCTTACCGGTACTCGGCAGTATAACATCATGTATCCGGCAGGAGAAGAAACAGCCTAATATTGTAATCTTTCTTGTGGATGACCTGGGTATTTCCGACCTGGGATGTTACGGTAACCATTTTAATGAGACGCCCAATATTGACAGACTTGCTGATCAGGGGATACGCTATACTGATGCATATGCCGCCTGCCCGGTATGTTCCCCATCCCGGGCAGCCCTGATGACCGGTAAGTATCCTGTACGGGTAGATGTGACCGACTGGATACCGGGACGGCAATTCAACAAGGGTCTGGAAGCCAGTAAAAAATTAAAAACTCCGGAGTTTTCCCACCAACTTGCCCTAAAGGAAACGAGCCTGGCTGAACTGGTTAAGAAAGCCGGTTATGCCGCAGGTTTTGCAGGAAAGTGGCATTTAGGCGGGAAGGGATATTATCCTACCGACCAGGGTTTCGATGTGGATATTGCCGGCGATAAACGAGGGGCGCCTCCATCGTACTATGCCCCTTACAGGAAAGCATCTGAGCAGGATACCACTCCTTTTACCGAATTTGGTGACCGAAGTCACAGCGGTCAGTATCTTACCGATCAGCTCACTTCCGAAGCCATGGGTTTTGTGCGAAAACATGCAGGATCACCCTTTCTTCTGTACCTCAGTTTTTATAACGTTCATATACCTATTGAGGGAAGGGAGGATCTGGTGAGGAAATACGAGGCAAAACTAGCCGCCGACAGTTCCTATCTCCATAAAAATGTATACTATGCTGCCATGGTTGAAGCCGTGGATGAAAACATCGGGAAAGTTATGACCCTGTTGGATTCACTGAAAATAACCGACAATACCCTGGTCATTTTTACATCTGATAACGGCGGACTGTCCGTTCATGAAGGTCCGCGGACACCTTCGACCACAAACAGTCCTTATCGTGGCGGAAAAGGGTATATTTATGAAGGAGGGATACGGGAACCTTTCATCGTGCGCTGGCCGGATGGTACAGGTGCCAAAGGCGTGGTGAGCCATTCGCCGGTTATCGGATGTGATGTATTCCCCACGATAGCTGAATTGCTGGAGCAGGATCCCGGTGATGTGGATGGCATCAGCCTGTTGCCCCAGATCCGGTTCAGCAAGGAGCTGCCAAAACGGGGTCTCTTCTGGCATTATCCGCATTACAGCAATCAGGGCGGGAAACCTGCAAGTGCTGTCAGGTACGGTAGATACAAACTCATCCAGTTCCTTGAAGACGAACATTATGAACTCTATGATCTGGATGCCGACCGTACAGAAACCAACGATATCGCAACCGCCATGCCTGGTAAGGTAAAAGAGCTGGCTGATCTCCTGAATAGCTGGAGAATTGCTACCGGAGCAAAGATGCCTGTACCTAATCCTGAATATAATCCGGCTGCCGGAAAGTAAACGAGACACGAAAAGAAAACGACTGAATTTCATCCCCGATCAGCCGCATGAAGAGGAATCGTGATCCGGGGAGTAACTATAAGGAATAAAATTTCATAACATCATGAAACGCAGACAGTTTATAAAACGTTCAGCAGCCGGAGCAGCAGGGATCTCCCTGATGCCAGGAATCCTGGCAGCCTGCAGCAGCACAGAAAATCCTCTGCGCAGGATCGGGATCATAACCAATACAATAGCCAGCCCTCTTAAACAGGACTGGGAAAAGACCCTCCGGGAGGTGGCTGACATTGGTTATACATACCTGGAATATGGGGGAGCCATGGGGGACAATCCGGAGTATTTTAAATCTGTCATGAAAGAAATCGGTATGATCTCCCTTGCCGGTGGATCGAGTATGGCCCAGATGCAGGGCGATGATCTCAAAAAGCTGATCGACGAGTCACTCAGCCTGGGGAAACAATATGTGGTATGCTACTGGCCCTGGATGACTTCCGGAGAACATATCGTGATGGACGATCTGAAATACGCCGTCGATCATTTTCACCAGATCGGTGAGCGGTGCAATGACGTTGGACTGAGGTTCGCAGCACATAACCATGACAAGGAATTCGGGAAAGTGGACGACACGGTTATCTACGATTATTTTCTCTCTCATACCGATCCGGTACTTGTGACCATGGAGCTGGATATTTACTGGATTTATAAAGGGGGTGGTGACCCTCTTCATTATTTTGAAAAGTACCCGGGACGTTTCGAACTTCTTCATATGAAGGACATGAATGATGATGCTGATCAGACCTTCGCCTGTGTTGGTTCGGGAAAGATTGATTTTCAGGCGATACTGGATAAAGCCGGAACTGCCGGAGTGAAGCATCTCATCGTGGAGCACGATCATCCTGAACATTCCATGGAATGCGCCAGAACAAGCTATGAAAATATCATGGCCCTCAAATTCTAAATCTGCAGAATAATGCATCTAATGAATTTGTAAAATCTGTTTTTTTTAAGGAAATTTACATTCGTCAATCAGACCAACATTTATTTTAACAGAACAAATAAAACACGCTATGAAAAAATCAAGATCATTATTATTCCTCGGAAGTCTTTTCATGTTATCAGGACTGATGCTAATGTCCTGTAAAACCAAAACCGGGAACAAAGAAAAATCAACCGAATCGCAATGGATCACCCTGTTTGACGGAACCAGTACTGATGGTTGGAGAGGTTATGATTCAACCTCCTTCCCGGCACACGGTTGGGTTATTGATGGTGACGCCCTCAAATGCGTTGGCTCAGGTGAAGGTGAAGCCGGCGGTCAGGGAGGCGATATCATTTATGATAAAAAATTCAAAGATTTTGACCTGACCCTGGATTGGAAAATTTCAGAAGGCGGCAACAGCGGCATCTTTTACCTGGCTAAGGAAATTCCAGGAGAACCCATATGGAAATCCGCTCCTGAATACCAGATTCTTGACAATGAAAGACACCCCGATGCCAAGCTGGGTGAAAATGGTAACCGCCAGGCCGGCTCCCTTTATGATCTGATCCCTGCAAACCCGCAGAATGCTAAACCTGCCGGTGAATGGAACACTGCTGAGATCATGGTTTACCAGGGTACCGTTGTTCATTACATGAACGGTAAAAAAGTGCTCGAATATCACATTGGCACCCCCGATTTTGTCCAGATGATCGCCAATTCAAAATTCAAGGATTTTCCTGAATTCGGAAAATACAGGGATGGATATATCGGACTGCAGGATCATGGCAACGATGTATGGTTCAAAAATATTAAGATCAAAGATCTCAGTGTGAAGTGACCAGCAGTTTGTTTGTCAGGATTTTACGGAACAGAGCGAAAGCATTTTTTGTCATCTGGATTTTGTACTTACAAAGGATGAAATGAATCTTCGGCTTCTGTTCCGGGAAAATTAACTGAATCAATTGATTTATCATACAGGTCTTTGAGCACGGGTGTTGTACTGAATGTACCGGTCCGTGCTCAACCTTTTTAAAGGCTTCCGGTATCCGCTCTCCGGAGAATATGCCCCATTGCTGATCCGGAGAAACAAGTTGCTTATTCAGATGAATTAAAATAAACTGTCATTTTTCCATGGTCTTCCGGAGCTACATCCGGCCATGTTGTTACATAACAAATAAAACCATATCATGAACAGAAGAACTTTCCTGAAAACAACAGCTGCAGGTGCTGCATCAATGTCTGTTGCCGCAGCTATGCCCGGACTGCTTTATGCTGCCTTACCCGATGATCTGTGGTTTAAAATTTCACTGGCTGAATGGTCCCTTAACCACAAACTTTTTGCCGGCGAACTCGATAATCTTGATTTTCCGAAATATGCAAAGGATCATTTCGGATTTACTGCCGTTGAGTATGTCAACCAGTTTTTCCCGAGTGCGGCTGATGCCTATATCAACAAGCTCAAATCACGTGCTGGTGATGAGGGTGTTAAAAATGTCCTGATCATGATCGATGGTGAAGGAGACCTGGGAGATCTGTATATGCCGAAGCGTTTGCGCTCTGTCGAAAGGCATTATCCGTGGATCGATGCGGCGAAGTTACTCGGCTGCCATGCCATCAGGGTAAACGCCAGGGGTGACGGTTCTGCCGAAAAGGTTGCCGGTGCTGCAACTGATAGCCTGAGACGCCTGTGTGAGTACGGTGCCAAACAGAATATCAGTGTGATCGTTGAAAATCACGGGGGGTATTCCTCAATAGGAACCTGGCTTGCCGGTGTTATTAAAAATGTGGACATGCCGAATTGCGGTACCTTACCCGATTTTGGCAATTTTCATATCGAAGGAGGAAAGGATTATGACCGTTACAAAGGTGTGAGCGAAATGATGCCTTATGCCAAAGGTGTGAGCGGCAAGTCCCATGTTTTTGACAGTGACGGGAATGAAAAAGAGACCGATTACTACAAAATGCTGAAAATTGTCAAAGATTCAGGCTACACCGGGTATATTGATGTTGAATATGAAGGGGGCGAGTTGTCGGAGGACGACGGGATCAAAGCTACTCTTGAATTGTTGATCAAAGCCGGGAAGGCAGTCTGAACATAAACAGGACCGGGAATTTGACGGAGCAGGAATTTCCTGCCTCCCTGCAGGATCAGAATGATCGGAAATCTTTTTACCATCTATCAGATGAACAGATATATTTTACTATTGACCATGACATTATCTTCTGTATCTGCCGGATTTTCTCCGGTTTCAGGGCAGGTTATTCACCTTCAGAACGGAGGAACGGTGTTGGGTATCCTGCCAGATGTCGGAGGCCGTATCGTTTTTCTCAGCGCTGACGGTTCACCGAATATCCTGAAATCCGACTCTTCCCTCTGGAATGAGCCTGAGTCTGAACGTCCGGTTCCCGGATATAATTCAGAATTCAAAGCCTATAACGGGCATATCGTATGGGTAGGACCACAGAGTCAGTGGTGGGCTCACCAGGAAGGTAACCAGGCCAGGAAAAAGAGTAAAGCCAACTGGCCGCCGGATCCCTGGCTTATTTATGGAAAATATGAGATCCTGGCCCAAAGTGATACCAGCATTAAGATGATGAGCCCGTACAGTGAGATCTCCGGCCTGCGTCTGATAAAGGAGGTCAGGGTAGAGGATGACGGATCGGTATTCTTTCAGGTGGAAGGCATCAATTATAACCGTCTTCCCGTAAGCTGGGATTTGTGGCTGAATACGAGGGTAGACGGGTACAGTATGGCTTATGTGCCGGTGAACCGGGAACAGGACGTCCGCATCAATGCCGGAACGGACGATCCAGCCGTAACGGTTAAGCATGCAATATGCCGCAATTTTTTCTATTATCTGCCGGAAGAACCGGCTTCGCAGGTGAAACAGAAAAACAGCAAAGCCCTGATCACCCCTTCGGCCGACTGGCTGGCAGCATTCACCGGCGATTATTGTTTGCAGATCCATTTCCCGCTTTATCCGCCGGAACAGACCCATCCGGAGCAGGGCATGGTAGAAATTTACGACCATACGTCTCACGACCGTAGCGATGCCCTGATGGAACTGGAATATCACGGACCATACAAAACCCTTCAGCCGGGCGAGCATTTTACTACATGGGAACGATGGACGGTTTACAAATACAAGGGGAAAGATAAACCGGAAAATCAGATCCGGTTCCTGGAGAAGATTGTGAAGAAAGGGAAGAAATGACGGGTAATTCCGGGAGCTGTCTTAAAAGGGGGATTAAACAATCATGATCAAATCAATTCTTCAAGCAGAAAACCTTTCGTCCGCCTGAGGCAGACAAAGGGTTGTTATAATTTGCAACTTGAATTCTATTAAAAAGGGTTTTTAGACAAACCCATAAAAATATTTATAGTTTCAATCATCGGTATCCGGCAAACACCGTAGGGTGTGCAAGTAAGGTTTCGTTAGGAGTTAGGGAGTTATGGAGTTAGGGGTTAGGAAGAGTGCCCCCGAATTAACATCTTCATAACCTCATAACCTCATAACTCCATAACTCTCTTTGCAAAAGCTTTCATTCCTTCACAGGAGTGAACTGTATCGCAAAGCCGCCGCCCGGTGCAAGACTGAAGGTCATTTCATCACCGCCGTTAACGGTTTTTTCCTCCTGAACCAGGTCTTTCGGGTGGATATCCGAATCGTCAGCATCCTTGAAAATGACTGCATGAAAAGCTTTTCCCTGTTCCAGGAAGGATGTTTTGAATGTCAGTGTCCGGGGTGTCCAGTCGGTCATCCCACCCACATACCAGTCTGCGCCTTTTCTGCGGGCTACGATGATATAATCGGATATTTTGCCGTCTACGCCGATGGTCTGATCCCACGTAGTGGGAACCATTTTAATAAATTCAAAACCTTTTTGTCCTTTGTAGGCTGCCGGGTGATCGGAAACCATCTGCAATGGTGACTCATAAACGACATACATGGCAAGCTGCTGACAGCGGGTGCCAAGTGTTTTGGGTTCAACACTGGCGGAATCGAATTCTGATCTGACCACCTGGTTAAATCCTCCCGGTGTATAATCCATCGGCCCTGCCAGCATCCTGGTAAATGGTATTGTCACATTATGTTCCGGGTCCGCCTTTGAACTCCACTTCAGGTATTCCATACCCATAACACCTTCACGGGTCATCAGGTTGGGATAAGTCCTTCGAAGTCCTGTGGGTTTGTAAGCCCCGTGGAAATCAACGAGCAGCTTATGATCTGCAGCCGCTTCAACCACTTTATGGTAATAATCCACCATCGGCTGGGCATCTGAATCCATATAATCTACCTTAATCCCTTTAACGCCCCATTCCTGGTAAAGCGTGAGAGCATCATTGAGCTGACGTTCAAGAGACTTCCAGTGTACCCACACCATGATGTCAACATTGCGTTTAAGGCCATAGGCAACCAGCTGTTCCATGTTTATTTCAGGTATACAGGTGGTAATATCGGAATTTGGATCGCGGTAGTTGCCATACCAGCCTGCATCGATCAGCATGTATCTCAGCCCGGCTTCAGAAGCAAAGTCAATGAAATATTCCATGGTCCGGTTATCCATTTTCCCTTTAAACCCTTTTCCCTTGACCACCTCACCGTTCCACCAGTCCCAGGCTACCTTTCCCGGGCGGATCCAGGAAGGATCTTTGATCGCATCGGGTTCATTCAGGTTCAGGATAAGATTGGAAGCAATCAGCCCAACCTCATCCGGTGAGAACATCACGACTCTCCACGGAGTTTTCAATCCGGACAATGAATACACCTTAACAGAAGGATGTTCCGGATTGGGAGGAAGAACCACTGACAGTGAAGCAGAATCGTTCTCTGACCGGTGAAGATACATTCCGGCGTAATGTGCCAGTTCAGCTTCGGTAATGGCTGCCGTGAAATTGCTCCCGGTGAAAACAAAAGGTTCGCCCACGAGTGTCTCCTTAGTGATCTCTCCCACTTTTACCGGCAGATAATGTTCTTCATAATTGTTCTTGAAACTGTTGAATTGGATTGGCCATGCAGTAAGTGCGGTATCAACTGAGAAATGTGTTTTTTCCTCAATGAGACTGTAGGAGCGCATCATATCCTGTTTTGGAACTTCGTACCTGAAAGCTACACCGTCGTCGTATGCTCTCAGGTCCAGAATAAAGGTCCGCCCTTTGCCTTTGGTTTCTTTGAAGCTCAGGCGTATACCGTTAAAGTGGTTACGTGCCGAATCGGATTTGCCGGCGATAACTGCATAGGTCGTATCCAGTGAGTAGGGTGCTTCTGAAACCATGGTCAGGCTGTCACCGAGATAGCCTCCGTCCTCCAGGTTGAGTCCAAGTTTTGAGTCATGGATAACGGTTGAAGCATTATAGTCAACGTTATATAACAACTGTCCCTGATCGTCAAGCCTGATATTGATTTGGGAGGTCTGGCCGGGTGATTTAAGGTTTACGGCCTTTTTCCCTGAAGACATGCAGGATGACAGCAGTATTGCCATCACGACAGGAAAGGCGGGAGTGATAAATTTGTTCATAATATGATGTTTTAGTTTAGTTTTTCCATAAAGGGATGAAAATCATTCTTTTTACCCATTGACCCGATGAATTTTGAGGCTTTCGTACCGCCGGGGATGGCATATCCCTTCCAGGCCGGTGAATTTTTTTTGAGGCTGAAATCAAAACGTTCAGGATTTGCAAACGAGGGATTTCCATACACCGGTGAAAGACCATCCCATGAATATACCTGGTTAAATTCTCCGGGTTCTTCATCAACGTCGGGATGCTTTTCAATAAGATTATTGAATATACGGATGTCTTTTGATTTCAGAACAGCGGGAGCATCTGCCGTCTCACTGAAGGTGGCAATTTCAAATGCCCAGTTTGAGCTGCAGATGTTATTGAATATACTGACATTACTGATATTTGCAGACCTGACATCGATGCCGCCGGTTTTACCGGCCCAGTGGGATGGGCTGCCGTTATGATAAACCGTATTGTTATATACCATAATGTTCTCACGATGTTCATCGTTACCCCAAACGCCAAAAAGGATACCGGAAGCCCGGTTTTCAAAGAGCAGGTTATGATGTATGCGGATATTTCTCATGGAAGAGTTTCTTCCTTCCGAAGATAAAGCTATTCCCCATTCACATCCAAATACAACGTTTGAGTATATTTCAACATCCTCCAGCATTCCGAACCAACTGTCGGCATAAATGCCCTGTCGCGGCATATCGTGAACCAGGTTATGGTGTATTGTGCCGTGGGCACTGACTTCCTTACAGTCGACACCTTCTTTGGCACAGGAATGGACATGATTGTAGGCTACTTCAAAGTACCTTGCTCCGGCGATGGAAATGGCCTCATGCGGACCCTCATGTCTGATGGGCTGAACGGTACGATATTCCTGGTCATTTGCACCGGTTACTTCACAGTTCAGTACTTTAACATGGCGGCAATACCACAGACCGATCCCGGAATTATAGGAACCATGGGATTTGCAGCCGATCAGTTGAATATTCGTAGTCGTAGTGTCTTCCACTACGATCCCAATGTTATGCGAATTCATCACCTCCAGGCCGATAAAATTTACGTCATGAATGCCTTTCACCGTTATGATCCCGGTTCTTCCACGCCACATTGGCCGGTCGGAATCTTTCATGGTCGTAAATTCAGCACCGTTGAAAACAGCCCTTTCTCCCGGGAAAACCGTAAGGACAATGGGGTTATTTTCAAGGCCTGATTTTACCGGCTGAACAGGACCGGTTACCATGTATTCCCCCTGTCGGAAGAACAGGGTATCTCCGGGTTCCAGCAGGCCAAGAACCTTGTCAATTTGAGTAAATGCGTATTCGGTTAATTCAGTCTGGGTGGTACCACTGGCAGATATACAATAATTTTTTGCAGAGAGTCCGTATGAGAAAAGACACAGACTCATTAAAATGGGTAGTCGAAACATAATTCAGGTAAATTGGCTGGTTAAGTCAACCAAAAGTACATAATAATTCCCTTCCGGACCTCAATCAAGCTTGTTCTTCTTCTTGAACTCATCAATATTTCTTGCCACCCGGTCGATAAGACGCTGCCTGGCTTCAATACTTGTCCAGGAAATATGAGGTGTAATGATAAGTTTTTCCTTATCTGTAATTTTCAGAAGCGGATGGTCCGGAGGTATTGGCTCTTTTTCCAGGACATCGATTCCGGCGCCGCCGATGATGTTGTTGTTGAGTGCCCGGGCCAGATCCTGTTCGACAATGATCCCGCCCCGGCCGGTATTGAGAAGAATGGCACACGGACGCATCAGTTTCATCTTTTCATAATTTATCAGACCCCTGGTCTGTTCGGTAAGTGGTGCATGGATGGAGACGATGTCAGAAGTTCCGAGAAGGGTGTCCAGATCGAAACGTTTGAAATTTATATTATTGTTGCGTCCGGTGGTGGAATAGAATACGACTTCCATTCCGAACGATTGAGAAATCTGAGCCACCCTCCGGCCAATGGTACCCAAACCGATGATCCCGATCTTTTTACCATTCAGTTCCCAGAAAGGATGGCCGAAATGTGTAAACATATTGCTTTTGGACCAGGCTCCTGATTTCACATAGGCGTCGAAATAATAAGGCCGGTTGATAAGGTATAGCAACATCGTGAAAGTCATCTGGGCTACGGACTCGGTACTGTAACCTGCTACATTGGTAACTGTGATGCCCTTTTTCTCTGCGTACTCAAGGTCAATATTATTTGTACCGGTGGCAGAAACACAAATCATTTTGAGTTTCGGCAATTGGTCCATCACGGTCTTATCAATAATCACTTTATTTACGATGATCACTTCTCTGTCCAGACATCTTTCAACCACTTCCTCCGGCAGGGTGGTTTCATAAATTTTAAGGTCTCCCTGTTTTTCAAGAACCTTAAAATTGGCTACTTCACCAACTGTTTTAGCATCGAGGAAAGCAATTTTTATCATGAGGATTTACTTTTCCGTTTAGTTAATTTTTATACCTGATAAGCTGATACTATCAGGATCATTCAGTGCAGAATCGCTGACATACAATAGAACACTCGCATGGGGTTTTAGTTTAAGCATTTGATCGGGAGATGCCGGTGCTGGCCTGAATCCTGTCCCGGGAATAAAGATGTACAGATAAACCTGCGACCATCCGGTGATGGCATAAGGATCAAAACGAAGAGTGTCTTCCTTTGCGGAAATGTTAACGGCAAAGTAAGCCAGTATAGTCTCACTGAGGTTTCTGGTCATTTTCAGAATGCCGTCAGGCTGATCCCATTCGAGGGGTGTGGCAGTCAGGTGTTTTTCCCCGGGTTTCAGCATTTGCCAGAGGTGGAGTGACTGTTCATCAAGAATGTTGAACCTGTCGCTGGTATCGACAACGCCGCCAGTGAATCCGTCAAAGAGGGCAATGGAATACTTTTCCTCACGTGTAAATTTTGAGTCGGTGTCACGGAGATAGAGCACATCCGGATCATTCTGCCAGAGGATATTATTAAAGATCTGGTCAGACCACATCTCTTTGAACATATTAAGTGTTGAACCGCCGTTCCAGTCCGGCTGGACATCATTCGCCACCCTGACGGCATCAACAAAACCCACAACAGGTTGAAATGGTGAAATACAGCCCAGCCAGAAGCTGTCATCGTGGATTTCTTCCCTGATCATGCTGAGCACATCATGATAGTATTCAGCCGAGGTTTTACCCGGAGTGTATCGTCTGACCAGGGTGGAATCCTGGTACCCCCAGTCCATGAAATCGGTCTTGTAATATCTTATCCCGTAGCTGTACAGGGTATGAAAGACATGACGAAGGTATTCAAAAGCTTCGGGATGGCTGGTATCGAGGATGTAACTGCCATTTTCGTCGATGATCTGCCCCGACCGGTCCCTGAGCAACCAGTCCTGGTGATCGCGGTACAAAAGACTTTTGCGACCCACCATGAATGGTCCTACCCACAGCCCGGGCACGAAACCGTTCTTTTTTATAAACTGAACAGCCTTCTCGATACCACCGGGCCATTTATCATTGGCAATCAGCCAGTCGCCCCGTTCACAGTATCCGTCATCAATCTGGATGGTCTGTATCTCAGGCGGGTTTTTCATCTTTTTCATTCCGGTCACGAAATCGTGCAGGATATCAAAACTGAAATCCTTTCCAAACTCATACCAGGAACACCACAGGTAGCCGGGTGGTTTAAGCGTGGTGATGCCATTATCTGCGGCTAGGACCTTCATCAGGTTCCGAAAGGTTTCGTAGGGAGGTTTGCCTGCCATGAAGCTTATGTCAGGAAGGTCGGTATTTTCTGTTGCCTTGATGTTCTCTGTGGAGAAGCCTGCATCGACGAAGAAACGGTCGATCTGGAGGTGTCTGTCGATCAGTCCGAACCGGTGGTAGCGGTTAAAAAAGGTGGTCCGGTGAAGAAACCGGTGGTTATCGCTTACCGTCCATCCCAAAGTCTCACCGTCATCGGATAGCAGTCCTGAGACCAGGTAACTGTCGTACGACCAGGCTTCCTCTTTTAACCGGTCGCCTTCAATCTTAGCAGTGCCCGCGGGAAAAGGGAATACACCCGACGGGCCGGCAAAACCGAATCCCTGCTTGTAAAAACGGTCAGCACCGGAAACCTCGCCATAACCTAACGGCTTAAACCAGTAGGGCAGGGTTGAAAAACCGGTTAGCCGCGATTTAAGGAGCAGCCTGTTTTCCTGTATCTGAAAACGCAGGGTGATGGTACCTTCATCCAGGGTATAGTGAATATATTGGCCTTCCTGATCCAGCCCGTTTTCTGTTTTTACCGGGGTTACCTGTCTTTCATCTATTACAGGGTAGCAGCCGCGGAGCAGAACTGTGCCGGAGGTGATGTCAAACCGGCCGTCGCTGTGAATCTTATACCCGGGTGTCCGGGTGAGGTAAGGGCTGTCATTACCGGCAAAAGATAAGGACGGGTGGAAACCCAATACCCCGGTATTTCATGGTGGTTCCGAAAACAGCAAGAGAGGAGAGACTAATAAAATTTCTGCGTTTCATCATGTCTATTCTGCCGGTTTAAAATAATTGGACTTCATTCCCTTCACGCCCGGTTTGACTCTGAACAATCCACCGGCCAGGGGATAAGCCTTTTTATCTGCTTCATTCATGCCCTGGCTGGCAGTGGTAATATACAGTTCATCCAGGCCCGGTCCTCCAAAAGCACACGAAGTCACATTTTTCGCCGGCACCTCAATTCTTTGCAGGAGCTCCCCGTTGTCGGGATTGAAACGGCATACGGCATGCCCTCCATACATGGCCACCCATAAACGGCCCTCCGCATCAATGGTCATCCCGTCGGGATGTCCCAGCGTATCAGCAACCGTGACGGCAACACGGGGATTTGAAATGGTACCGGTTTGCCCGTCGAAGTCAAAAGCCATGACTTTCCTGGTGGGGGTGTCAATATAATACATTTTGGTTCCATCGGGAGACCAGATGATTCCGTTAGAAATGGAAACTGAATCGAGCATTTCGAGTGAACGTCCCGTCATGATCCATTTTATAGAGATAGGAATCTCCGGCTTTTCCGCTAATCCTCATGGTGCCTACCCAAAACCGGCCCTGGGGATCACATTTGCCGTCGTTAAACCGTTCCTGCGTTTTGAGGCTTGCAGGTTTGCCAATGAATTCAAGGGAATTGGTTGACAGGGTAAAACGGTAAACGCCGTCTTTCAGGGCAACAATGACAGTATTGTCGGTTTCGGGAACAATGGTGCCCACATTCTGATGTAACTCATACATCGTGTTGGTTTCTGCTACCGGATCGTATTTGTACAGCAGTCCCTTCTGGATATCGATCCAGTAAAGGACCTGTTTTTTGTAATCCCAGATGCTCCCTTCTCCAAGTATTGAGGTTGTTTGCATAACATGTTCAACGGTTGGTTGAGTAACGTTTGAATGATTACGTTCTTCCGAACGAGCCTGATTGCATGCCGAAATAGTTGTCATTACAGCAGCAAGGAGCAGGAAAATAAACCTGTAAGATCTCATTATTTTAGCTTTTTGGATGGTGTAACAAATTTATAGTTTATTTTCAATGATTCTAAATAAAATCCTTTTTCTTTAATAAACGGCGTAAGAAAGATACAGGGCTGAGTCCGGGATCATTTTCCGGAAGGCCAGGGAATGGTCTTTATGTTCATTTGAACGGAAAGAATACCGTTCAACATCAGGAGAGAGATGGAAATGAAAACCGCATGATTGATGACAATATAAACTATCCGCATGAGGCGGAGAGTTCAGCGGAGCCGGAAGTAACCAAATCATAGTCAATCGTGTGTGATTCAACCGCACGAACAGGACAAGTTATTATACCCTTAGAATCAAAAGTAGAATAGATTCAAACGCCGGCAGTCCACTTACGGGAATGGTTGCAGAAAAGGATGGCTGAAGGATTTGTTGGTCAGGATCCTGCTAAAGAATGTACGGGGCTTTGATGCCAAAGATAGAAGGATTGTGCCTTTCCGATGTCAGAATATGTGGTCGAAGATCTCCATAAGCCGGGATATCCGGATGGGTTTGGTAATATAATCATCGCATCCGGCCTCCATCGCTTTATCTTTATCTCCCTGGAGGGCAAAGGCAGTCTGGGCAACAACAGGAAGGCCCGGATTCACGGACTTTATCCCTTTTGTGGCTTCATATCCATCCATACCAATCAGTCTTATGTCCATAAGTACCAGATCAATGTCAGGGTCAGATGTACATATCCGGATGGCATCCTCTCCTGAGGTAGTATTTGTCATCTTCATACTCAGTGCCATCAGGACCTCCTTCAGGAACTCTGTACTGATCGGATCATCCTCAACGATGAGTATTTTTTTCCCTTTGAATTTTTCAGTAATGATGTTCCCCATGTTACAATGGATAATTTAATGGGCAAATTAATAATTTCCTGATATATATCCTTATTTTTTGAGGAAAGATTAGTCATGCTCAGGATATACACGCGATTAACGTGATCAGAATATCCGAACGCTTTAAACCGGATAGGAACGGAATAATACTGAAGTGGTTAAACCTGCAATTATTTTGCCGGGTTAAGGAATTCGTCTGCAGTCATTACCGTGGCATAGTATTCAAGGGTGGCCAGTGTTGAAAGATGGACATCCTCAGCTTTTATCACTTTCCCACCGTATTTGAGATCCCTGGTTGCACAGGCGTCTCCGATGACTGTACATTTAAAACCATAGTCGGATGCAGCGCGAGTGGCTGCTTCCAGGCACATATGCGTTTGCATGCCCGCAAGTACCAGGTTTTTGATACCATGGTCACGGAGATATTCAAGCAGGTCCGTATCGAGGAAAGAATTGACCTCATGCTTTTCAATCACCTTTTCATCAGCCAGGGGCATCACATCTGCATGAAATTCACCGCCGCCTTTATGCCTTACATGAACGACCAGCATTTGATGGTCCCTGAAATAGTTCAGAATTTCAGCCGCTTTCCGGGATGCCGCTTCATTGCCGACCAGGGGCATCTTATCCGGGTTAAAGTAAAATTGCTGAATATCGATGAGCACCAGCGCCGTGTCGGATACGGGGGTGTCCTGCGGGAATGCAACAGCAAGTGGAAGAAGCAGCAGAAGGAATAAGGTTATCTTTTTCATGAGACCCGGTACTTAACTGGTTAAATTACCTCGAATAGTATTACCTGAGGATGACCATTTTTTTGGTTGTACTCAGATTATTAGACTGTATTCTGACCACATAAATCCCAGCATCGGCAAAACTGCCGTTATCGCCGGCGGTATTCCAGAAAATTTCATGCTCGCCGGCTTCATTGAAACCATACTGAAGCTGCTTGATCATCCTGCCGGCAAGGTCGAATACGGCAACCCGGGTAGGACCGCCGGTTGGCAGGTTATATTTGACCCAGACTCCGTCCCGGGCCGGATTGGGATGTATGTTAAGGCTGAAAGAAGGGGTTGCGGATTTTACCGGAATTCCCGCCCACGATGGTATATATTTCGAAATACCTTTGTCAGTGGCTATCCAGATATTGCTGTTCATGTCCTGGGCAATATCGTGAATTCTGTTACTTGCCAGTCCGTCGGCCGTCGTAAAGATTGTCCAGTTTTCACCCTGCCTTAAAGCAAGACCATTATTAGTTCCGAACCACATATTTCCTTTAACATCCTGGATGATTGCAGTTACCGTATCATTGGGCAGGCCCTCTTGTGTCGTATAGTAGATAGAGTCCCAACCTTCCTTTGCTTTAAGGCTTGAATGAAGTTTAACTCCATTGTTGGTTCCATACCACTGACTCCCGTTACTATCAACAAATAGGGAAAAGATGGTATCTGAAGGGATATTACTCCAGGGTATCTCAAAAACAGTTACCAGTGAAACCCCGTCCACATCATCCTGATACTGATAAATACCATTTCCCCTTGATCCAAGGTACGTATATCCGTCTGAGGATGCTTTAATAGATTTCACCGGACTGTTAGCAAGATAAGTACTGTCAAAACCAGTGACATGTACCCAATTGGAATTCACAAACATACTCACACCTTTCTCTGTGCCAAAAAATTTATTTTCACCCGAACTTATTCCATTTGAATAAACCTTGTTAGATATTATTCCGGAATTATCTGTTCGATAAGGTGTTGCTGTAGAAATACCATCCACAGTAAAGTTTAGGACGGTTGCACCGTTTCCTGTCGATAGCAATAACTCAGGACCGTAGTTTGTATTTTTATAGCTGATATCATTCACCGTGTTTGAGGCTATATTATCTGACTCAGCAGTATAAGTAACCCAGACACTACCGTTGTACCTGGTGAGCCCGTTATCTGTTCCAAACCATATATTGTTATCTGCAGGGCTTACTACGATGCTGTTGATGTTATTCGATTTTAATTCAGATACGTTTCCTGTGTTATAGGTTTCCCATTGGGCGTTAAGCTGAAGGCTTGCAATCAGGAAAATTAGAGTAGAAATTCTTTTCATTTGGTCTGTTTTATGATAGTTGCTG
This sequence comes from uncultured Bacteroidales bacterium, assembly GCA_963764345.1. Classification (GTDB taxonomy): domain Bacteria; phylum Bacteroidota; class Bacteroidia; order Bacteroidales; genus DASQZK01. Next base: position 23,651 of record CAVXSF010000002.1, read on the forward strand.
GTAATGGTCTAAATAATGCTGGTGAGCAGGGATGAACCGGCGATGTTCCGCGATAGTTTCTATTCTTAAACCTGTCCCGTGCTTAAAATGTTTAGCTGTAACTGAAATTAAGGTCTTAAAAGTAATAATAATTATATAAAAAGAACGATAAAGTTCTGAAAATGGGTAACTTACTATCGTATTTAGATATGTAGTTTCGTTTATAAATATTGACAGACAGCGTTTACCAGGGAGGGGGATACTCTAAAAATTCACCGGAAGAGGCAGCTTTTTTTGTAAAAGGGCGGCCTGATTCCGGCCGCCCCTGTATTCAATATTAATCTACCTTGTATGCATATTTCAGATCACCTTTTCATTTTCAGCATCCCAGAACACTTTCCTGTTTTCACGGTAGGCGAGGGTAGCCATGTGGGCAGTAATAGCCTCCTCGAATCCACGGTCGATGTTACAGCTCGGATAGACCATTTTACCGGTGGCGAGTGTATCGCGGATACAATCGATCCATTCTTTAACATGAAGGTGTGTTGTATCGACACGTTTACCGTCGCGATAAGTATATAGCAACCCTCTTCCTGCAAAATACTGTTCTGTAGGAGTGGCTACGGCGTCGATGTTATTCCGGCCCGGAATATAGGTAAAGATGGGAAGGGAAGGATTGATCTGTTTTTTTTCGATCTTATCCTTGTACTTGGTGGATTCCCGGTCTGCATAGATGGTCAGGTTGTTTCCCAGTTCCATATAACCGTCGTGTCCCATGATCATTTTACCTCTTTCCTTATCGCTGGCGAGTGTGGCGGAATACAGAAGAGTGAAATCCCTGTCGGGATATTCATAAGCCACCTGCCACACATCAGGGACATCTCTGACTTCATTGACATAATGTCCCAGGCTCTTATCCTTAAAGTAATAAATTCCTCCTGAGGAAACAGCGGAATGGGGGATACCGGTATCCAGGATCTGGTTGATGGCATCAAATTCGTGGGTCAGCAGGTCGCCTGCAAGGCCGGTTCCGTAATCCCACCAGCATCTCCAGCGAAAGAAACGTTCAGCGCTGAAAGGCCTCTTTATATCGCAGGGTTCCTGGAACTGATCCCAGTCGATGGTCTGCGGGTTTCCTTCGGGAAGGATATCATAGACCCATGCCCCGTTCGGGGAATTCCGGTTCGTGCAAACTTCGATCAGGTTGACCTTACCGATAACTTTTTTCTGGATAGCTTCGCGTGCTTTCAGGTAGCTTTCGGTCTGTCGTCCCTGGTGACCGAGCTGAAAAACGATGTTACTGTTTTTAATGGCATCCCTTACGCGGTAGGCTTCCTCAATGGTTCGGGTCATTGCTTTTTCCACATACACATGTTTGCCGCGCTTAGCCGCTTCGATGGCTATCTCGGCATGATAATGGTCGGGTGTGGCAATAATTACAGCGTCGATATCATCAGCAGTCGAGAAGATCTTTGTAATGGGTATACCTTTTTGCCCTGGTGCCGAATTTTCCGTCTGAACCTTCCCGTCCGGTATTTGCAGATGCCGCCATAGCCCGTTCGGCCCTCACGTCGAACAGATCGCAAACTCCGTTGAGCACCAGGTTAAGATCATCCTGCGCCAGGAAGTCATCGTATCGTTTATCATCCCTGTTCTGACGTGGCTGCATTTTTCCATTCATCGATGATATCGGGATGAGCAAAGCCGGCGCCCCGCAGAAGGTATTCACCTCTTCCGCCATAACCGATCACCCCGATTCTGACCTGGGGAGTGGTTCTGGGTGAGGTGTACATCATCGGGGCCTGGGATGACAGGTTCACTGCATCCTGTACATTTTGTTTGAACAATCTCGAATACCGTTCTTTTTTTATCACCCCATAAGCTACTGCCCCCAGGACAGGTATTGTTGCCAGTCCTTTCAGTACGTCCCGGCGGTTCATTTTAGGGGAGGGAGTTTTCTCCTTATTTTCGTTTTCGTTTTTGTTTATCTTTTCGTCCATCATTTCAACTTTTTACGAATTTAACAAAAAATCTGTCCAGCCCAATCAATTTACCCGTCGGGAAGAGATAGAGTGCCCATAAGGTTATCATCTCGATCAGGGTTTTGTTAACCACGAAATAATTACCCTCACCCGGCACGGCATATTCGAGCCCGATAAACGGAGGATGGGACAGGTAATAAAAGGCAAGAATCACGATCCCGGCTACGGTGGCTATCTGGGTCAGGAATCCCAGGATGAGGCCGAGCCCGATGGCTGTCAGACCCCAGATATTCAGAAAATCTATGGTTGCAACAACTGATGGATTTGCCGCCATGGCATGGAACATTCCTGAAAATAATCCTTGTGAGTCGAGAAGGTAGCCGATGGATGACCAGCCGGGATTAAATATTTTTGTCAGCCCCTCAAACAAAAAATGCCAGCCGATGGCAATCCTGAGAATAACCAGCAGACTGAGCTGAGAGCCTGTGTACATAGGTTGTGTTTTCATATCTGACTTCATTTAAAAATAATAAAATTCTTCTTTATTTTAAGGTCCGGATTATCGACCCGATAATCCGGGATTATTCATCCCATTCAGGAAGGTGTCATGGTGAAATAATTCACGAAAAACCAAAAATAATAAAACTTGACATTTATCTGCCAGGCGATCCATTTTTTGTGCTGACATTTTACAATTCCTGAATCAGCCGCCATAAAAAAACTGTCCCACCACTATGAATCACAATGGCAGGACAGTTTATGCTTATGAAAAAAACAATTAATTTTTATTTAACGATCCTTTTAACCGAATTTTTGTTGTTGAATCGAAGTTCAACCATATAAATTCCTTTACTTAAATTGTTTATGTTGAGCCGTTCCACAAAGTCCGGAGTTGACTTATACATATGGTAATTTTTAAGTAACTGACCGTTTACACTGTAAATATTGATATTTACATTTCCGTTTGACGGGTCACTGAAATTTACATTTACATAGCCATCGGTAACAGGATTCGGATAGACATTAACGGCTTTGTCAAAGGTGTTAATGACACCAACTTTAGGTGTGCTTTCAATCACTTCACCAGGCGCAACCAGCTTAAGAACACCATAGTCATCTGCACTTTCCCAGTGGCTGTTATACCGGGCTGCGGTAACCCATACACTGCCGAAGAAGTTGTCTCTTTCTCCGTCGTTGGCATCATTGTCGCAATAGGCAACCGACATGCCCATGACTTTATCCAGTGACAGGTTCACCCTGGATGCTTCGGGATTGGAATCCACGTAGGTATCGTTGTAAACCTTCAGTGAGAATTCGTACATATAGACATCCCCATTCTTTTTCATGGCAAATTCAGGGAAATGGCTGGCATAGTTCGGAATGATTTCGTTGGACCAGCTGGTACCGGCGATGTCACACACGACGAAATCGTTCGAAACCTGTCCGTCAGCCGGGGCTGTAGCCAGGATATGGTATGAAAATGCATTTTCAGCGTTTTCTGTCTGGGTGTCAAATACATGGGGTCCGCCTGAATGATCTTCATCGAGGAATACTTCCACAACGTCATAATTTGGATAACCACCGTCCGGCCATTGATAACCATCGATAAACACATCATCATGGATTTCAACGAGGTAATACATCAGGTTTTGACTGGCTGACCACATAACTTTGAAACGGCCTTTGAAGTCGCTTTCAGGAACAGTATCGCCATAAGGGATCCATGTCTGATTGATAGAGTACCAGTCAGCTGTTTTCCAGCAATCATCCGATCCGTCTCCATCGATGGTCGGTGCTGTTGTAGCTTCCCTGGCCACAAAAGGTGTATCTTCGGAAAGGTTGGCCGGATCAGTTACCAGCTCAATACCATAAGGCTTTCCAAGGTTTCTTGAATATTGTCTTTTCGTAGCTGAATTCCAGTGCTCGTGTACACCGAGAGATCCGATAGGAGTTCCGTCATCTTCGGGATCGTAGGTGATACCTTCCGGCCAGTTGGCGGGATCCGCAGCCTGGTGGAGATAGTCGTCCACACCTAAATAATGCGGCCTGTATTTGGTGAGATCGTTCGGGTTATTGAATTCGGTCCTTAAAATATCGAGACAAACCGATTCAAGAGCCACCTGGTCAAGGGAAACAAGGATGGAGCTCGACCAGTCGTTATTGAAAGGTGCTGACTGAAATTTGCAGGGAGGATTGGTTGCCTCATCACTTGCCCAAAGTCCGTCAATGAAATACAGACAGGTATTTTGTCCGAGTTTCTCATGTCCCATCATATCAACAAGTACCCGGTATTTTCCGTATCCGGCGGTTGTAGCATTCGGTTGATCATTTTCCGGGGCAGGGAGTGCCGGATGCAGATGTCCTGCTCCGTCACGGGTAGTTGAACCGAAATGATTTTTTGCAGTAAGTGAAATACCGGCTCTGGCATGTGCTTTCAGAGACGCCATATTAATCAGGTAATCGGCATCTTCCATTTCTGAATACATAGCATCCGATACGGCATCAGGCATGATTGTTCCCTTATCTGAGTAAACAATGGCATCCTGAAGTGAAGGATGAATGGTGGTACGGCCAAGACTTGTATACTGGCTACTCTTATCGGCATACTTTACATTCGGGAACTGAGCATGCAGATAATCATAAGTGGGTTGCCATATATGAGAGAGCGGATCATCGACATAAATATCAGATTCATTTATTCCTCTTTCATCAACAAGTTGCTTTAGAATACTCAGAATGACCTGGGGTGATGTCTCGGTAATGGGTTTCTGCCAACTCAATCTTTCCAGTGTTTGTTTATCGGAGGCCCAGTTGGCCGTTCCCTGATTGATCTTGATAAAGATCTTTTCACCAGCACTATATGTCCTGTCGCCTCTTCCTTTTTTTAGGTTGAAACTTTTGAAAATGGCATCCCAGGCATCTGAAATATTAGCTTCTCCAGTTAACTTAAGGATGGATTCGTTTACCATATTGTCGATAACTGTCTGATCGTTGTTTGATGGAGCGTCATAGGGTACATCAACAGTGTTTGCGGCGTTCTCATTTGTTGCATCAGCATTATGAATCCATACAACACGCCCGGGATGAATACCCTGACCCTTACCCATTGGCTGGTTCGGTACAAAATAGTCATTGTCGACATAATTTTCAGCAGCCATGGCTTTCTTGTGCTGTTGGACAAGACCGAATGTTCCGAAAGCTAAAGCTACCACGATGAAACCTGCGGCTACAATAAATTTCCGGTTTTTAACGTTTTTTCGTGCAAGACGAAAAGCGGTAATGGATCCGCTGACGCTGATGAGCCAGACAATAAAACCTGTCATCACGGGAAATGCAGTCCTCATACAGGGATACGCTGCCCGTGAAGGTTTGGGGATTACCCTTGCCAGGAACCATACTGTGGAAAGAATTCCCATGATAACGAAAATGATTGTTCCGGGCACTTTGATTCTCTTCAGAAAAGCTCTGACCTTCCTGAAGGAATCTTCAAACTTGGGATGTGTCATGTTAAATTTTATGTTTAAGTAAGGTAATTGGATAGTTGGCGGCCTAAATCTACCTAAAATATTATTTTATGTTTTTTAATATCATCAAATAATTCAAATAACCTCCTTATTCAGTTTAAGTCTAATTAATTTCCGGGTTATCTTCAGAAACACGGACCTCATGATGCCTGATCCGGAGGAGATTTCAGCGAACTAAAAAACGCAGGATTATCCGGAAAAGGGATTAATCACTGCGTTTAAAAAGATGAACTGAATAAAAAGGTTACGGGTTACCGTTTAGAGTGTACCATCCCTTACTGCTTTTTAAAATGACAGGTCCGTCTTTGATCCCCGTAATTTAGTACCAGCAGGTAGTTACCGGATCTCAGACGATGGTTTGTCATGAAAAGGGAACCGGACACTGGTCGTTTTATATGGTGAACCGGAAAACAGCTTTTTTACCCAGATACCGGATCTCAAGTAAATAGAATCCGGGACTCAATCCGGAAACGTCAACTTTATCGTTGTACACATTTTCAGGTTTACTGTGAAGGTAGCTTCTTACCTGCTGGCCGTTCATATTGAAAATACTCAGTCTGACATCACCGGTTCCGGGTGAGCTGAAGCGTACATTCAGAAAACCGTCAGTCACGGGATTGGGATAACAGATCAATGAATTCAGTATCGTGTTTTCTGAGATGCCGATCGGGTTAAAGGACACTTTGAAGGTTGTGGTTACTTCATCGACCCCGTCACTGGCAGTCACCGTGATATTGGCATCTCCGGAGAAGCCATCAGCTGCCATAACCCTCAGCATGTTACCATAAAAGAACACGGACACATCCTGGTTATCTGAGGAGGCGGAAAAGGTCAGGGCATCGTTATCCGGGTCGGAAAAGACACTCAGGATGTTGTCAACGACCGTATAGGTCTCATTGAGGGCTGTCAGGGTATAATCCGGGATATTGCTGACCACGACCGGTGCCTGATTCGCGGCATTCAGGGAGAAGTGGCCATACGTGACCATGTCTCCCGGATCGGAAACGCGGACGGAAACGTCTGATTTTCCTTTGAAGCCGGATGAAACTGTGGCGATGAGTTTATGGTCCTGAACGCTTAAGGTCACGTCAGGGTTGGTATCAAAAGCCTGGTAGTCGAGGCTGTCGCCGTCTTCATCGGTAAAGTAAGTTGAAAGATTATCGACGAGGGTGATTTCGGTGTCAAACGCTGAAATGGTTACATCAGGTATCTTTGCGGTATACACCGGGGGATGGTTAACAGGAAGTGAAGAGGGGAGAAGGGTCAGTTTTCCGAAGTCGTCTGCGTTTGTCCCCTGGGTATTATCATCCGATTTTGGAATCCAGACACTTCCGAAGTAGTTATCCCGGCTGCCATCGGGAGCATTATTGTCATTATAGGCGAGCGTTACTCCCATGATTTTACCATCACTAAGCGTAACCCTCGAAAGCTCAGGGTTAGCAGGATCATAATCTGAACTGTACACTTTCAGGGCGAATTCCCAGGTATAGGTATTTCCGTCTTTTCTCATGGCAAAATTGCTGAAATGACTTGCATAATTGGCCACAGTGTAGTCTGACCAGCTTGTGCCGGTGATGTCTGCAGCCACGAAATCGTGAGTTACCTCACCATCGGCAGGAGCGTTCACGGCGAGGTGGTAATCGAAGGCATTTTTACCTGTGGAGGCGTTATCGAAGAGGTAGTTTCCTCCCGAGTGGTCTTCATCGATCAGGAGTTCCAGCATATCATACTGCGAAAACGCTGAGTCGGGGTACTGATAGCCGTCGATAAACGTATTATCATGGATCTCGGCCAGGAAATACAGGACATTATCCGAAGCTGACCAGAGTGTTTTATACCTGCCCGAGTAATCCGATAACGGGACCGATACACCATAAGGCATCCAGTCGTTGTTGATGTTGTACCAGTCGGCTGATTTCCAGCAATCGTCGTTGCCCTGTCCGTCAAAGACAGGAGCGGCATTGGCCTCCGTGGAAACAAACGGGTCATCTTCGGCAATATTCCCGGGTACGGTAACCAGTTCAATACCATAATCTTTACCCAGGTTCCTGGAGTACTGTCTTTTGATGGCATTGTTCCAGTGTTCATTCACACCGAGGGATTTCAGAATGGTTCCGTCAGCTTCGGGATCATACAGGATCCCCTGGGGCCAGTTTGACCTGTCGGCAGCCTGCTGCAGATAGTCATCGACACCATACATATGGGGCCGGTATTTGGTAACGTCTGTAGGGTCGTTGAATTCTGTTCTCAGAATATCGAAGCAGACCGATTCGAGGGCGACCTGATCGAGGGAGATGATGATGGAATTGGACCAGTCGTTGTTAAAGGGTGCAGAAGTGAACTTGACAGGTGGTTCAACGGCTTCACCGCCGCCCCAGAGGCCGTCGATAAAATACAGCAATGTGTTTTGCCCCAGCAGCTGGTGCCCCATAATATCCACGAACGCCCTGTATTTATGATAACCGGTAGTGGAGGGAAGAGGTGTGTCATTTTCCGGGGCAACATGACTTGGGTGCAGATGTTCCGCACTCAATCTTGTGTGCGAACCGAAATGGTTCTTGGCGGTAAGAGTGATGCCGGCCCGGGCATGGGCTTTCAGGGCTGCCATGTTGATCATATAGTTGGCATCCTGCATCTGCGTATACAGCTTGTCGGAGATAGCATCGGGCATAACCGTTCCATGATCGGAATAAAAGATCACCGGATCATCCGGTACATCGAGTGTTGACCGGCCGAGAGACTCATACGTCGCATCCCGGTCTACATATTTGACATTGGGGTAAACGGCATGAAGGTAATCATAAGTGTGCTGCCATACATGAGCAATCGGATCCCCGATGTAAATATCTTCCTGGGGAACGCCGGCCGTATCGACCAGTTGCCTGAGTACGCTCAGTATGGTAAAGGACGAGGTTTCAGAAACCGGGGCGTAGCCGGCCATCCATCCGCTGTAGTCTCTTTCAAGTGTCGATGAATTGCTGAGCCAGGAGGCTGTGCCCTGGTTGATCTTGATGAATATCTTTTCACCGGTGACATAGCCTACATCGCCTTTGCCTTTGCTTTTGTTAAAATTTCTGAAGATGGCGTTCCATGAACTTGCCAGGGTTTTCTCACCGGTAAGTTTGAGTATGGCAGAGTCTGCCATTTGGTCAATAACGGTCTGGTTGTTATTCGAGGGGCTGTAGTAGGGACTGCTTTGGGTGTTTGGGCAGTTCTCATTCGTGGCGTCGGGGTTGAAGATCCAGACTACCCTGCCGGGATGTATTCCGTGTGGTTCGCCAATAGGTTGATTGGGAATGAAAAAATCGTTTGCGACGTAGAGCTCTGCCGCCTCAGCTTTCTTCTGATGCTGTATGATTGAAAAAGCACCGAGAGCCACGGCTATAATGGCAAAGGTACCTCCAATCAGGTAACGCTGCGCTTTCAGGCTTTTCTTTGCTAACCGGAAAGCGGTAATTGATCCGCTGGCACTTACCAGCCAGATGATGAAACCGGACATAATGGGGAAAGCCGCCTTCATACAGGGGTATCCGGCGCGCTGTGGCTTTGGGATGACTCTGATAAGGAACCAGAGTGTTGAAAGGATGCCCATCACGATAAAGATAACACGTGCGGGAACCTTTATTCTGTTTAGCCAGTTTCTGAATCTGCGAAAACTCTTTTCAAAACGGGGATGTATCATGACAGTTAGTTTTAGGCTGCATAGAAGGCAGCAGATAAAAGGCTGGTAATATCATGGCACATTTATGAACAGGAAAAATTTCCTGGTAAGGGCCGGGAGGGCAGAGATTCATTTTCCGGCAGGAAAGACTTTCCTTCTGTATAAAACTGCCATCATTAAAACATCACAGAGGATTGAAAGTTCTCAGAGGTTATTCAGACATTCAATTTTAAGTGATCCTGAAGGATCGGATATGGTCTCATCTGTCTGGAAATGAATCGTTTTTACAGTACCCGGTATCAGGTTAAAATAATTATCGGCGAAAAATCCCTTAACCTCCGGGTAATCGATGTGCACGAACCGGGCAGGAACTTTGGAACTTAATGTAATATCATAACCATCAGGGCTTTTCGTTACCAATTTGTTGAATGCGGCCTGGTGAAGTGTTTCATCCTTCGGTTTACAGAAGGGGATAAGCTTTTCAGTCAGCAGGATATTGCCGTCGAAAAGTCTGGCCACAAGGTATGTCGAATTCGAGGGGCTGTGACATTCTTTTTCAGGGTAACCGGCCGAGAAAATTTTTTCGGAGGTATTACCCCTGATGGTGATCTTCCGGCTGTCTGAGGTTCCGGTCACTTTACCGCCTGTGGTCATCCAGGACAGTTGAAGCGTCGCTTCCTTATCCGTAAGGTTGTCGGATACTACGTAGAGATCCACTTTACCATTACGGACGTCCGGTGCCAGGATAAGGTTTTCAAATGACCTTTTCGCCTGGTAGTGCGATGCTTTCCAGTTGCCAAAGTAATCCACCGTTGCCCAGGAAATCGTAGGCCAGCAATCGTTGATCTGCCAGTAGAGGGAACCCATACATACCGGCATATTCCTGCGGTGTGCCTCGACGGCCTCTTTCATGGCCAGCTGATGTGTGATCTGGCTGAGGTAAATAAACGTTTCTAAATTCTGCGGTTCCGGGAAATACTGCCTGACATACCTGAGCTGCATGTCATTCCCGTTAAATCCGGGCTTTATCCAGTCCATCCTGCTCCTTTGCCTGCGGTCGAACAGTTTGCTGAACATGGTCATGTCCGCAGGTTTACCGAAATACAGGAGGGTAGACATCTGGGGGAATGATTGAAGTCCGTACTCACTGACGAAACGCGGGATGTTGTTGCCATAATCTTTAAAATCATTCGGGCCGAACCAGACAGACCAGTCATGTTCATCGCCCGATTTTCTGTCGGGCAGTTTATCGCCATAAGACTGGGGTGAAGAAGGCCAGTATGAAATTCCGGGGTCATTCTCTTTTACTGCATCAGGGAGTATTTTGTAAAAGATATTCTGATAGGTCTTCCACAGAAAATCCCTTTGTTCCGGGGTGTAATTCTTCTGCCAGCCCCAGTTATACCAGGCAATTAGGTTTTCATTGTTTCCACACCAAAGGGCCATGCAGGGATGGTTCCGGAGCCGTTTTACATTATATTCCGCTTCTTTGCGGATATTGTCGAGGTGATGCTGGTCGCCTGGCTGCAGGGCACAGGCAAACATGAAATCATGCCAGACCAGAATGCCATACTTATCACAGAGATCAAAGAAAATATCATTTTCATAGATGGCTCCACCCCAGACCCGTAGCATGTTCATATTGGCATCTTTGGCTTCCTTCACCACTCTCTCATATTTTTCAGGGGTAACCCTTGGGGTCAGAATATCACCGGGGATATAGTTTGAACCTTTCATGAACACAGGAACACCATTTACTCTGAAATAAAAACTCCTTCCAACAGAGTCTGGTTCCTGGACGAGTTCCAGTTTACGGATCCCGAGGTTAAGTGATTTTGAATCCATGACCCTGCCTGGTTCGCCAATGGCTACACCGATCTTATACAGTTTCTGATTTCCCAGTCCATTGGTCCACCAAAGTTCAGGATTTTTAAAGGTCAGGCCGATGCCGACTTTATTCATGCCGGGATTGAGGCCGACATTGGCTTGGGCCATATTCTGTCCGTCAGCAGTGATATTGACCGGATATTTGCCACTTCCTGAAGATTCAACTTCGAGTTCAACTGTGTAGGTGCATTCCTGCGGGCTGAATTTATCCTGAATCATACGTATGTCACGGAGGATCAGCTTATCCCAGGACTGAAGGTAAACGGGACGCCAGATGCCGCTGGTGACCAGCCTCGGGCCCCAGTCCCATCCGTAATGGAACGGCGCCTTCCGGGTGAACACATTGGTTTTTTTGTCATCCGGTGCCTGCTCATTTGTTGCGATAAGAGGATAGCCGAGCTTTTCCAGTTTTTCCATACCCATTCTGACCGGGGATCGGAAATATATTCGCAGGTTGTTTATCCCTTCCCGGAGGTATTTTTTACAGTCTGTCTGCCAGGGGATAAACATGTTATCAGCACTTATTACCAGGCTGTCGTTGAGGTAAACGTCTGCATAAGTATCCAGGCCGTCAAATACAAGTTCGATATTTTTCCGGTCAAGATCGTCCTTACCGAGGTTGAAACTGGTCCTGTAAATCCAGTCCTGGTTCTCGATCCACTGGACACTGTCTTCATTAAATCCGATAAAAGGGTCGGGGATGAGATGGTTAGCCATCAGGTCGGTATGCACGGTTCCCGGTACAGTTGCCGGATACCACTTATCTTCACCGGCTTTGGAGAATTCCCAGTTTTGGTCAAGGCTGGTGATTTTTTTTTGATCGATTGTTTTCACTGAACAGGACATTATTAAAGTTAGAAGAAGGAACAGGCCGGTAATGTTTTTCATTTTATAATAATTTTGATTTTAACGGTATAATGAACCATACATAATTGATTATTATAAGGCTATGTTTAGCTCTGATGAGCTCTCCGCCTCAGGCGGATCGGTTATGTTGTCATCAATCATGTGGGTTTCATTTTGTAGTTCATTTGTAAAAAATTACAGGAATACGTTTCGGAATATCATGAATCTGTTACCAGAAAACTGGACGTACAGTCGACTACTCAAACACTTCATTTTTTTGATCAGATCAGATCATTTTTTTTGAAAACATCAAAAAGGCTCAAAAAAGTAAAAATTCCGGGATCCGGATTTTTCTTGTCCGATTGAAAAATGACGATTTTCTCCTCGCCGGGAAGCAGGTCAAAAAAATTATCGCTAAAAAAACCATCCTGACCCGGATGGTCAAGGTATACATTTTTAGCTAGTTTATTGCTCCTGAGGAAAAGGAAAATTTTGTCAAACACCTTCTCTGATTTAAGCTGAAGCCCTGGCTCTTCAAGTTTCAGTTCCCTGGGTATTGCAAAGTAGAGGCTGTTGTGCGACAGGAGATGGTCTTTCCTGAACACGTTCATTTGCAGGAAACAACGATTCCGGTCTGTCTCCGGAATAAGATTATTCAGTTCATCACTAAAGATGAGAGTAGCCTTTTCCGGACAGGCACAAGTAGGAATATTTTTAAAGAATAGTTCTTTTCCGCCGAAGTCCAGGATCCGGAGATTGGCAGTAACCTGGATTTGTTCCGGGAGATCGGATATAAGGTAAACGCGGATTTCCCCGTTGAGGATCTCGGCTGATATCAGCACATCGCTGAAGACGGTTTTAAGATGATAGTGCAGGGCTTTCCATCTTCCGTAATAATCGATTCCCGCCCAGGTAGCCGAAGGCCAGCAGTCGTTAAGTTGCCAGTACAGGGTACCCATACAAAAGGGTTTTGCCCGCCGGTGGGCCTGGATGGCGCCGGTAATAGCTTCAGCCTGAAGAAGTTGTGACAGGTAAATAAAATCACTGAAATCCTCCGGTTTGATATAAAACCATTCCAGGTTTTTTTCCACCAGTTCAGCTCCTCCCGGCCATCCCTGGTGGGATTCCATAAGTTCTGAGTGTATATCGTGATGTCCTTTTCCTGCGAAGCTTTCAATGGTTTTAAGATGAGGATAGGATTTGAAGCCGTATTCGCTCATAAAACGGCCGATGTTTTCACGGTAAACGGTAATGGGCAAGATTTCCTTCACGATTTCCCAATAATGGAAATCCCCGCTGTTCAGGCTGATGATCTGATCATCTCCGCTGTAAGGTGAACTGGGCCAGTAGGGCCTTTCCGGGTCCATTTCCTCAAGAATCCCCGGAAGAAGATCAAGAAAGACTTTTTTGTAAGATTGATAAGCCTCCCCGGCATCGTCACCCAGATCTTCTTTCCATCCCCAGGTGTGAAAGCCCTCCACGATTTCATTATTACCACACCATAAAACCACCGAAGGGTGGTTCCTGAGGCGTCCTACCTGGTATTTAATTTCACGGCCAACCAGGTCCAGAAAGGGTTCATCGGAAGGATACATTCCGCAGGCAAACATAAAATCCTGCCAGACCATGATCCCTTTTCGGTCGCAAAGCGTGTAAAATTCATCATCTTCATAAACAGCTCCCCCCCAGGCCCTGAGCATGTTCATGTTAACTGCAACGGCATTATCGGTCAGCTCTTCATATTTTCCGGCCTTTATACCCGACACAAAATAATCGACGGGGATGATGTTCGCACCCCTGATGAATATATCCTTCCCGTTGATCCTGAACAGGAATGAACGGCCTTTATCATCGGCTTCGCGGATGAGTTCAATGGTACGGATACCTGTCTGCAATTCGTATTCATCGATAATACCATTGTCATCCGAGAGTTCCAGCCGGAAGGTATAGAGATTCGGATCGCCGAAACCCCGGGGCCACCAGAGCCGGGGATGACTGATTTTAATACGGAACTGGTGATGAGTAATTTTATCACTTATGGCCGTCGTCATGTCGGCGGATTCAACTTCATCGACCAACAGGCGAAGCCTGTACCTCCCCGGCTTCAGGCATGTGACAGGGACATCCACCAGCATTACAGCCCCGGAAGAGGACAGGGAATCCAGCCTGATGTCGGGATTCTCAAGGAAGGCGTCATGGCTTCCCAGGAGGAGTACCTCTTTCCATATCCCGCTGGTCAGCAAACGGGGGCCCCAATCCCAGCCATACATATACGGGGCTTTCCTGGTAAACGGGCTGACCCGGAACTCGTGTTCATCATTATTGGCAGGAAGGTGATAAGAGAGACTCTTATATTTTTCGAGCCCTTTCATGAAAGGTGAATGAAAGAATACCCTTAATTTATTGTTTCCGGGAATCAGCAGATTTGTCACATCATATTCCCAGGGGATGAACATATTATCGGCTTCGAAGAGCCTTTTGCCGTTGAGGCTGACTTCAGCATATGTGTCAAGGCCTTTAAAGTGAAGGATAATATTACCGGAGGAAAGTATCTCTTTTCCCGCTTCAAACTCACAGACATACTCCCAGTTTTCTTTTTCAATCCACTGGACTTTTTTTTCATTCAGCCCGAAAAAGGGATCCGGTATCAGTTTGTTCTTAAAAAGATCGGTATGAATACAACCGGGAACTTCAGCACGATAAAAAGTTTCCTGTCCCGCATTTCGGAAACGCCATTTGCACTGGGAAAGATTTTGGATTTGCTTCATTCCCTGTATATGTTTTTATTTGTGAAACCGATCGCCGATAAATTTCAGCCCTTCAATAATATTCGTTCTCCAGTACTGCCAGTTATGATAACCGTCATGTACCCGGTATTCATGGGCTATTTCCCTGTCGCGCATATTAATATGCATGGTTGAATTGCCCTTGTACAGGAAGTCATCGTCACCGATGTCGATATAGTACCTTACCTGTTCGATCTTATCTTTTGGAAGGGTATTCATGAGATCGACGGGGGAATTGTTTTTCCAGTGTTCTGTTATCCGGTTACCCTCCTTACCTACGCCGAAGATGTTGCCAAACCAGGTGTCATATTGTTTCTGAGGCAGATCTCTGACCTGCTCATCGGTCATGACACCCGGGCTGTAAGCCGCACAGGCCGTAAACAAATCGGGATGGTGTAGTGACCATACCAGGGATCCGTACCCGCCCATGGAAAGTCCGGCCACGGCCCGGTCGCTTTTATCAGCCCTTGTCCTGTAGTTGGCATCGATATACGGGATC
Organism: uncultured Bacteroidales bacterium; assembly: GCA_963764345.1. Classification (GTDB taxonomy): domain Bacteria; phylum Bacteroidota; class Bacteroidia; order Bacteroidales; genus DASQZK01. The sequence goes on from CAVXSF010000002.1 coordinate 38,815, forward strand.
ATTTCCTGTATAGCCATGTCTTCATACCGGTTTTTACCCTCTTTGTCGTTCACATACCACGTGATTTTTGCATCGGGCATTACAATGATCATTGGAGGGATTTCCCGGTTTGCAATGGCACGGTCTGCCGTTTCGCTTATTTCACCCCACTTGATCCATGCGGTCTCATCATCGGAATAGCCATGGAGAAGGTAGACGACCGGATACCGCTGTGTTGATCCGTCGTATCCGGGAGGGAGGTAGATAGCGTAGGCAACGTCATAGCCAAGAATCTTGCTGTGAATGGTAAGATCTTCCATGACTTTTCCCTGTGGATAATACCCTGAGACGGAAGTCGGCTGACCCCATGCTGCCAAACCGGCGAAAATAACGGTCACAACAAAGAATAACATCTTTTTCATAATCATATCTTTTTTTGGTCGGCTGATCTTCATTTTCAACCATTTCCGGATGCACTGAAAAGATTTGAAATGATACGGAAATATGATCTTAAGCCGAAATGAAATGAACGTATTTAATTATTCCTGAACGATAAACGGTTTGTAAATAATAATTTTTTCAACAGGGATGGTTTTATTCCGGTACGGGATCAGCCGTATGACATGGTACCGGTTATCCATTCCCTGGATCAGGGTGTAATTCAGCCTTTCCGAATTATCGATATCATCGGAACACGTAATATTCACTGCCCAGGAAATGGTATACCCCGGACGGAAGTCGACCTTGAACTTATCCCAGGCTTGTTTTACGAACCAGTCTTCGGGTTCGATGATCACCTTCCCCGAATTGGAGACAAATTTTTCATCACTCACCCCGTTACCGTCGAAGCCCGTGAGGGAGCCTGAAATTTTAAAATGAAAACGTTTCAGGCTGTCGTCGACGGTGGTCATCGTAATGGTCCATTTTTCCGGAACGAGGGGCGCCAGGTGTGAAATGCGAATGACGGCTCCGGTCTGCCATGGCCAGTCTTTGGTACTGTCGGCATTCGGACGGGTGATGTAGTACATGCTCTGCACGTCAGAAGGCGTATTATTGTCGATAAGGACTTTTGCTCTAACGGTATCGTTGCCGGCAGGGGCAAGCCTGATATCGAGCCGGTTGCCGGTAAACCGGATGCTGAGGGCTCCGGGTGAAACATTTTTATCGGGGAAAATGGTATCGACAAGGTGCAAGGGATCGGCCTCTCTCGCCGGATCATACTTAAAATACCGGATCAGCATACCGGCAAGAAGCCTGTTTCCTGCTTCATTAAGATGCGTTCCGTCTATCGTTAATTCTTTACTGTTCATCCCCTGGTCGTGAAGGTAATTGAACCAATCTGTCCTGATATTGGCGAATTCGAGTTTATATTTTTCGCAGAAGGACGGGATAAGGTGATATGACATGGTATCAGACCATGCATTGGGACCTTCCCAGGGATCGTTCCAAACCAGCATCTCCGCAGAGGTCTTGCTCCGTATCATCTGCAGGATCTTTTCATAGTCGGTGTGGGAGCCAAACACGTGGAAGATCACGAGGTCGGGGTAAAATGGGAGAATGTCGTACTCTGTTGTCTTCCAAAGCTTCTGGGAGGAAAATCCGCCAACCGATTTGTTCACCATATGGATCCGGGCAAAGGGATATTTCTCCTTCAGTTTCTCCTCCAGAAATGTCCACCATTCCTGCTTACTTATGGACTGTCCGTATACGATAATATTCACATCGTAGGGCCGGCCGGGTTTGCTGTCGGCCAGCAGTGAGAGAGTCCGGGTCATGGAACTGCCATAATCGGAACTGTCGCGGAAGCATAACGGATGGTACGGCTGCCCGTTCACAATGAATGGGAGAAGGAAAAGAAAGACGGTATGTGTAAGTCCTCTCAAGAGCCGGTTTTTGTAACATTGGTCAGCGAGATGTTCTTGTCACCCGAATGCGGAGCTGCAGGAAATCTGCTGAGCGGATCGATATACAGGCCCTGTATGTCTTCAGCTTCAAGGCCATAAGAATGATAATCGGCTACATTGTCATCCCAGGTCAGATCAAAATCCATGAACTTAAGGCTCAGGGTGTTTTTTGCAAATACGCCCGGGATGTCGTGTTTAAAAATGGCATACTTCATATCAGCCGTGGGTCTCAGGTCGAAATTTCCGCCGTAATCCCTGGCAAGCGGAGAATTTCGGATATGTAACCGGACACGGTCGAATTCAATGTTTTCGAGTGAGTTTGGTTCCTGTCCCCAGAGCAGGATCCCTGTCTCACTGTCAGCAATGATATTTGAAAACCTTATGTTACGGATATGTCCCGCTTTTTTGCCTTCATTTTTCGTGATGGAGGATACGTGTATTGGTTCACCATTTCCCCACCAATGGCCGGAGTGTAAACGGTTACGGATAATGATGTCGGAGAACAGGATATTTTCGATCGATGCCGTGTCACGTGCAAAAATGCCGATTCCGCGGTTGGAATCGTAAATAACCAGGTTGGAGAAAACCAGGTTCCTGATCGGATGTTCACCATAACCGATCCGGATACCGCTGGAGCGACTCTGGAGGGCACAATTGGTAACGGTGACATTTTCAGCGAAACCGGTCTTGTTCCCATAGGTCTGCTTCACCGTTCTCTCCTCTGCTTCCCCATGAACGTTTATATCCGCTGCGAATCCTGTCACGATGATCGCATCATCACCGGTCCTTATGTCGCAATCGGATATCAGCACATTGCGTGAGTCGGTGCAATGGATTCCGTCATTATTGGGAATGAGCAGGTTATTCAGGATGGAGATACCTTTGATGATCACATTATCACAGTCTCCTATTCTGAATGTCCATTCAGGACTGTCTTTAAGGGTTATATTACTGATCCTGACATTTTCCGAGTTCATAATAACCACCATCATTCCCGGTCTGTGTTCATAGGCGATAGGACCGTCGGCAAAGGTAGCCCCTTCACGCAGGTAGCTTTCTCCCTGCCTGATGTACTTCCTTTCCAGGTCACCCGCGAGATGCATCTTTCCCGGAATATGAAAATGTGTTCCGTTCCCGTTGATCGTACCGGTACCGGAGATAGCAATATTGCGGGTGTTGTTGGCATAAATCAAGCCGCCGACTGCATTTATCGTGTCATAATCTGCAAGGTCGCTGCTTCCTTCCAACACCGCGCCATGTTCAAGGAATAGTTCAACATCACTCTTTAGAATGATGGTCCCGCTATAATAGATCCCGGGGGGAACGATCACCGTACCTCCGCCGTTCTGGTTGCAGGCATTGACAGCCTTGTTAATGGCTGCGGTATTCATATGACCTTCACCGGCAATGGCACCGTAATCGGCGATATTATAATTTCCCTCATGTTTAGGGGCACAACCGGCAATAAGAGCAACTGCCAGGAGTATCAGACTGAACTTTTTCATAGGTCAGGATTTAGGTATTTTACAGTTTAAATGAACGAATCAGGATCATTCCGGCATGAATGAATACCGTCTGATGCAGCTCACTTCTGGTCTTTCAACGCATTTAAATAATCGGCACTTATTTCTGCACTCTCCATCGAATTTCGCTTGCTTCTGTCCTGTTCGACAAGGAAGTATTCAACGCCGTTTTTAAATCCTGCCTGGATGATGGCTTTATAATCCATGGTACCCTGTCCGATTTCGGCAAAGCTCTTTGTGGAATCGGCTGCCATATCTTTCAGATGCAGGGCCTTGAACCTGCCGGGGTAGGTGGTGATCAGGGTGACAGGATCTTTTCCGGCTCTCTCGGCCCAGTAACAATCGAGCTCAAAATTGACAAGCTTTGGATCGACGTTTTCCATAAGGATATGAAAGCCGTCGGAATGATCCAGGGTATCGAATTCAAAGGAATGATTATGGTAGAGTACGCCAAATCCTTTTGCCCTGGTCATTTCCCCGAGCGTATTGCAGGCATCGGCGATCTTTTTGAACCCTTCGGCCGACTTGCTGTAGGCTTCACTGATATGTGCGTTAACCAGGTATTTAACCCCTACACGTGAATGATCATCCACCATCCTGGCCGCTTTTTCATGGTCAAAATTTCCGTTTTCATCGAGAAGTAGCTCTACACTGGTATGACTGGAAACCAATTTGAGACCGGCATCTTCAACCATCTTCTTAAATTCTTCGGGCGAAAAACCGTAGAACGTGTCTTTATCCAGGTCGTAGCTTGCTGCTTCCACATATTTATATCCCATGTCAGCGACACTATGAAGGGTTTTTACCGGGTCATTTGCCATGGCATCCCTTACGGTATATAAGGCAAGACCATATTCAGAAGGATATTTTGCAGTATTGTTCCTGCATGATGGGAAAATACAAGTGATCATCAGACCGACTATTGCCAGGAACTTGTATCCGTGTTTGTTAAAAAGAATTTTACCTTTCATGATTCAGATTTTGGTTAGTATGAAATGATAACTGCCGGCAGCCACATTCAGGCTTATGGCAGCGTTGCCAATATTTTCAGTTGTGATTAAAGTACTGTTATACATTGCCTTACCATCCTTTACCAGGGTATTCTCTGATTCAGTGAGGGTATATCCTTCCGGAAACAGATTGGGTATTTTTACCAGAGCCGTGGTATTGGCAGGGATTGTCACTTCCAGTTCGAAACCTGTGCTGGTTCTACTCCAGCTTGAAGACAGCATGCCGTATAGGGTTTGTAGTCCGGCTTCCACATGATCCAGTCCTTTGGGAGGCAAGGGTGCAATGAGCGCTTTTTTGAATCCGGGTTCAAGTGGTCTGATACCGCCCAGGTATCCGTAATACCACTCGACAACCGATCCGAGGGCAAAGTGGTTCCTTGAATTCATGCCTTCCGGTGGCTCAGAATCGCTGTTCCATAGTTCCCACATGGTAGTGGCTCCTTTTTTTATCATGTAGCCCCACGAAGGGTAGTCCTCACCTGTGGCTGTCAGGTAAGCATCCTGGTTATAGCCATACTCGCTCAGGATGGGCAGGAGCAGAGGTGTGCCGAGAAATCCGGTGGTTGGATGAAAGCCTTTTTCAATCACATTTTTGTCGATATTTCCTGCAATGGCGGGGCGCAGGGAATCGGGAACAAGACCGAAAGCAAGGGGAATGAGGTTTGCCGTCTGGGTCTCACCCGGGTAATTCATTTTCGATGATTCGAAGAATTTGTTTTGAAATGCAATGGCAATGCTGTCGGCCAGTGCGCCGTAGTAATTTTTGTCTGCATTATTTTTAAGGACACCGGCAATATCAGACAGTATTTTGGTGCTGTAATAGTAATAAGCATCGGAGATAGGGGCTGTCGGAGATTTCACCACCGATACCCAGTCGCCGTATCCTTCCCAATCGCCCGGTTTTTGACTCCAGCGGTAGATATTGCTTTTACTTTTTCGTTTCATATAGTCCACCCAGGCTTTCATCCCCGGGTAATTATCCTTTAGGATCCGTGTATCGCCATAAAACTGGTAAACAACCCAGGGGATGACGGTGACGGCATCGCCCCAGCCGGCTTTTGCAGGTCCGTCAACAACGATGGCAGGGTTCACATCGTAAACATATCCGCTTTTATCCTGGCTGTCGGTTATGTCTCGCATCCATTTTTCAAAGAAACGCGTCATATTCATGTTATAGCTGGCTGTGGGTGCAAAGATCTGAGCATCCCCCATCCATCCCAGCCTTTCATCGCGCTGGGGACAATCGGTAGGAACCGACATCATATTGCCTTTCTGTCCGTTAAGTACATTTTGCCAGATCTGGTTAAGAAGGGCGTTTGAACTTTCAAAATGGCCAATCACAGGAGCGTCGGAGAAAAACCTGAGGGCAGTGAGATTTTCCTTCCCCGGAGTGCCGGGAAATCCTTCCACCTGCACATACCGGTAACCATGATATGTGAAGGACGGCTGCCAGGTCTCTGCTGAGTCACCCCTGAGGATATACCTGTCTGTTGCTTTGGCCGACCGGAGGTTTTCCTGGGCTACCGTCCCGTCATCATGAAGCAGCTCGGCGAATTTCATAACCACGGTATCCCCGTTTTGACCTTTCACCATGAGACGTTCGGCACCAACGAGGTTGGTACCGAAATCATAAACAAAAATTCCCGGTTTCACTTCCTTGACCAATAGTGCCTCCAGCTCCTCATTGATCCTGATCGGAGGACCTATGGCTGCTGAAATGGCGATATTTTCCATAGGAATTTTCTCCACGGCGAACCATTGATCGTACTGAAAACCAGGCTGTGCCCAGAGTGGGATTTCGAGCCTGGCATCATAGGTTTCCCCGTGATAGATTGAATTGTCGGTAATGGGAGAGAGTTGTCCTTTCCAGCTCTGATCCGTGCCGAATGTTTCGGTTTTCCCATCGGTATATTCGATCTGCAGTTGCATGATCGCCCTTAGAGGTCCATGTGAATAGACCGCTCCTCCATTCCATCCCAAACCGCTGGACCACCACATATTTCCAAGCATGATGCCGGTGGCGTTTTCACCCTTGTGCAGCATGGATGTGACATCATACACCTGGTATTGCACTCTCTTGCGGTAATCTGTCCAGCCTGGCAGCAAAAGATCTAAACCTACTCTTCGCCATTGAGGTAAAGGACATAACTTCCAAGTCCCGAGATATATACCCGTGCTTTTTTTATGTTATCATCCAGGAGAAATTCTTTTCGCAAAAGGACTGACCTCGGGCTGCTTACACTTTTTTGGGCAACTGTATCTGTCCCGTCCTGGGGTTTAAACCCGATCCAGTTCGCTTTCCAGTCGGATGCGTTTAAAAGCCCGGTTTCCCAGGTGGCTGCATTGGAGAAACTATGGACAGCCCCTTCCTGATCCCAGATCCGGACCTTCCAGTAGTAAGTAGTTGCTGAGGTTAATGCAGGTCCTGCATAATCAACAAAAACGGATTGCGACGATTCCACCTTTCCGGAATTCCAGATGTCGGCACGTTTCTCCGTAAGTTTTTCAGGACCGGAAGCAACCAGTACCTGGTATGCCGATTGACTGGAACCTCTGCTGGTGTCAGCCATTTCCCATGAAAACCTTGGAGTCTGGCTGTCGATACCCAATGGATCTGTTCTCAGCTCACAGGTCTGATGAGAGATCAAACTTTCAGATGGTTTTTTCCGGCATGAAAAGACTCCCAGAATGATGACAAACAGGAGTAAAAAGGTAAAGATTTTGCGGATCATCGAGATATATTTTGTTTAGTAAGGGACGGTAAACTCAAATAATCAGGAACATCCTGATCAAATTATTGGATCAGGTTTCCTTGAAATTAATATTTTCATTGCTGAATGATTAACAGGTGACTGCAGGTATAATTTTTTCACCGTTAATATACACTTTTTTTAGGTTAACCCTAAACTTTTCAGCCGAACTTTTTTGATGATCTTTCAGAAGCTCATCCATCATTCTTTAACGGGTTAGCAGCCAGATGCAAGCGAAGACTCCGGGATCTTTCCCGGCTCAAAGGGTGATTTGTTGCAGGATGCAGTCATTGCGACGTGCATGCCTGCAACAGTTATCATCCTTATGACCCGCCTGCCGGGTAAGGTAATTGGCGGGTACTCATAACAACCTCATGTAAGTTTGTTTGGTAATTGAGTTTGGTTGTTAAATCATCGTATTATTTTGATCTTTTTAAGGAAAATGTGATTGCCGGTAACGCTCCGGCAATCATCATTTGCTTGATTAACTCTCGCTTTTCATAATTATTACCTCAAATTGACCTTTATTTTCCGCACCCCTCTCCCGCTTGTATTCAGGAGAAGGTATGCTGAGTTTTCAATAGATTCTGTTTTAACATCCTGTGGAGCATCATCAACACTAACCGAAACGACAGATAATCCATCAGGTATAAGAATTTTACAGTTGGTATGGTTGCCGGAAGAAGTAAATATTACAGTTATCATTTTACCATCCGGGTCTGCATGGTAATTATAAGAGAGGTATCCTCCGGATGCTTCATATTTTACGGTAGCCCTGACATTATTTACACCTGCTGCAGCCCAGCGGGGTGCCATCAGAGCCTGGTCGTAAGCCACACCTTCATCTTTTATCCCGGCCAGTCCTTCAAGCAGCGCGTAAACATTGGCTGCCGATCCCCAGTTGTCGGGAATGCCATAAGAAACCACGGGGGGTGTGAAAAATACAGGGGCATCACAAAGGGTAACCCCGAGGATCATCCACTTTGTTCCGTTCTCAAAAGCTTCAAAGCCGATTTCCCGGATGGGCTTATTTGGATGAGGATTGTCGATCCCGGTAAGATATACCCCTACATTGGCACATATGTCATTTTTCCCTCTCCAGCCCACCACGGTATGAACGGGCCCCCGGGTACTTTCGCGTACGGAGGGATACCACCAGTTTCCAATCCGGTCTCCCTGTATAAAGACAACATGATGCGAACCATCTGTATAATTGAGGGTAAACATGCCGGCGGGCATACTGCCTCTGCCCATTGTATGGAGGAGGTATACTGATTTCGCCGAAGCGTTAACCGGGAGCACAGCCTGCCGGGAATACTGCTCATCCCATGAGATGCCCAGGCAGGCTTTTCTGCCATTAACGGCAGGATCAACCAGGTCGAAAGGAATATCTTCAAAAGTTCTCCTCCCTGAGGGGAATTCATGGAGGTCATTATTCCCTTCACCGGTCCATCCGGGCACTCCCGGGCTGCCTTTTCCCGAAGTATCCGCGTTTGCTGTTTTTTCCAGAGAGAGGGTGGTGAAAGATCTGGACGGTGTTTCCGGCATGGCACCTTTGTAGGTGCAGTGCAGGTAATCCCCGGTGGTCTCCGAGAGATGTTTCACGCGTTTCAGAATATCGACACCATATGTTTCAAAACCATGTTCGAAGGCACCGTGAGCGAGTTCACCCGAAACGATGGAAATGACTCCTCCGTTCATGTATTCCCATTTGCCGTTATGATCGCCGAAGCCTCTTTCAAAAGGTGGATAAATGGTATACCATTCACCGGGGGAGGAGCCGGGCATTTCCTTCCGAATCCTTTGGTAGGTCCGGATGATGGCTTGAGCCTGCTCATGGGTGGCAGTCCGGTTGATGGAGTATGCATTGGAAAGTGACACCTGGCTGTCGGTGTCGACACCGAAATCACGCCTCACAGACGGATTTTCAGGTACATGATGCGTAAAAAACTGACCATTCCACGAGAGGCTGTTCAGCCTTTCTGTCAATTCATCCGACATCCTGTCGTACTTCTCAGCTTCCTCATTCCGACCGGCAAATGCAAGCATCGTGGACAGATATTTAAGTCCTGCTGCCATGCCTGTGTTATCACCGTACATGATGCCGAATTCTGTCTTGTCAAGTTTGATGACCATGGGGTCACCACTCCTGGCTACATCGAATGATGACTGGAAATCCCAGGTGTCGATGGTATAGCCTCTTTTGAGAAGCCTGTACTTTTCCGACCAGCGGTAAGGGCTCGAGAAGCTGTAATTCACGGCTTTGATAGCCCGGTCAAGCATGGATTTCATCCATTCGTGATCTCCTGTCGCCTTCCAGGTATAATAGATCCCTTCAAGAAAGAGGTACTCAACGTCGTTTTCGACGGGTATCCGTTTGAGTTCATATCTTGAATCATCAATGATCTTAATAAAGTCGCCATAACTGAATCGCCGTTCCCATTCGTTGGGCAATTTGTCACGGGGTGTGATATTGTCCCAGATCATGCCGTCCTCCCGCTGGTAGTTCGCATACAGGTCAATGGCGCTTTTGAGCTTCGGGTAGAAATATTTCATACCTTTCATGGTATGAACATGATCGCGCAGCCAACTTACGAAATAACGGTAAAATTTTCCTTCGATCCAGGCGGTATTCACAACACCGAATTCCTTGATCATGGAATAATACAAAGTCTCCAGTAATGCCTTGTAAAATCCATCTTCATCCTCAATTTCCGTTTTTGCATCCAGGAGAAAAGCACCGGAATCAAGAAACCTGTTTTTTTTATCGGTGAGAATGATCAGATGCGTACCCAGTGCTCCACCTGCCATAAATGAGAAATTGTCCTTAACACCGTCTGCCTTAATATAAGGTACGCCGCTACCGTCAAGTACAGCGAGGGAACATTCTGGTAATCCTTTTAATGAGACATGGTCGAGAGGACGGTACATTCCGGCGGGGTTACCTGAGAATTTAAAAAGTTCCCCGTCCCCGGGATTTTCTGCCGAATGATTCAGCCCGTCCAGAACCTGACTATTTAAAGAGGTCGTGCTAAGCACACCACCAAACAGGACCGCCTTTTTAATAAATTGTCTTCTGTTGTCCATGAACAGATGCCGATTATACTTTACATTATTTTGACAACACAAGGTTACATAAAATAGTTTAATTAAGCAAGAAAAAAATCATATAACACTCAGATAATCAATATATTAAATAATTATTTATTACGTATGTTGACTAATGACCAGGATGACTAATGGCTTGAAGTACCGATCTTTTTTGAGGAATGGGCAGTACCGGTATTTACGCTTAATGACTAAATGGTCAGGCAGTAAATTTCTTTGCCTTTTTTTTATCTACAGGGGTGATGATCCAGCGGCTCCAGCCTTCGTCGAGTGAAGATTTCCTTTTTGGAGCATGATCCATGGCCGTTTCCAGTTTTTTGCGGAAATACCAAACCGTTTGTTTCCTCATATGGAGGATTTCCGCCAGCTGATCGATGGTAATATTCTTGCCGGAATTAACCAGGAAGAGCATGTAGAAGGCCTTGGTAATCGGGAATTTTGTATGGGAGAAAATGGTACCGGAGGTGATTCTTTCGATATAATTGCACCTGGAACAGCGTCTTGAGTAAGGGGTATTGCCGGGGCTGTATTTCTCATGTCCGCATTTTTTACAGATGAAGCCCGACGACCACTTATGTTTTTCGAGGAAGCGGTAGCAACTTTCCTCTTCCGGATAAATCTCCCTGAATTCGTCAAAGGTCACGGTTTTTTGCATGATCCGGTTAAGGGATATTTTTTTCACCTCGCCGGCAAGTTTCCGGTTGCTTTCTTCGAGGAACCGGTTGATCTCCATGATCACATTGTTGGCCTCCTCCAGATCACCGGTGCGTTCCCTGACTTTCTCCTCGAGTTCCCGGTTAAGATTATCCTTGAGGATTTCGTTCTCATTCAGTTGCCTGATCATCTTATCCTGCAGCTCGCTGTTTTCCCTGAGATACTGGATGGTGTTGTGCTGGGCCAGATCCTGTTCACGTTTCAGGATTCTGAACCTGTCGGCGAGAGCCACCGAGAAGAAAAGCATTTCAATGATTCCTGTTTTGTACATGGAAAACCAGGAAGGGGTATCCGGGGAAACAAAGCCAAAAGAGGTTAATGAATGCAGGATCAGTCCGAGATAAAGAAATGACAATCCGATCAGAAAATACCTTGCCGGTTTATAGCCGTTCCTGTACCTGACAATACCGGCTATAAAAGCACTAAAAAGCAGAATATTGTCGATTGAAGGGCTATAGAGCGAAGCAATGTTAAAAAGCGAGCCGGTAAAATAGATTATGATCCGGATTGCAATGGCTGCGACAATGATCTTATCGAAAGCCGGTGCCTTTTTCCTGGTTTCCAGGAGTCCCCGGGCATACAGAAGCAAAAAGATTGTCATCATAGCAAAGGGAACGGTATAAATGTCCCTGTGCCATTTCAGAGGGATAAAGGTGAGGAACTTGACGATTAATCCCCAGTCGACCGATGCGAATAATGCATAACTCAGTACGTAAAGCGAATAAAAAAGGTAGGTACGTTCTTTGAGCTGGTAAAAAAAGATCAGGCTGAACACCATAGCGATCGCGATGATTCCGAAAAAAAGCCCGTCATTAAAATTCTCCGGGATCACACGTCGTAAAAACTGGTTATACCTGACCAGCATGAGTCCGAATCCGGTATCATAATCCGATCTGATCTTCAGGTAGTACCATGTACTGTCCGATCCTGTCCTGACGGGGAAGAGGATGTTATCATAATTGATGATCCATTTTGACCAGTGGGTATCCAGGCCTGCTTTCATCCGGATCATCTTACCATGGGTACCCTGCTCATATAATTCGGCAGTTCTGAACCTGGGCCTGATCTCAAACAGGACCTGATTGATATCGGTGGTGTTCCGAATGGTGATTTTGATCCAGTATATTTTATCCCTTCTGATGAAATCATTTTGCAGAAAGGGCAGGAAACGGTTGTCAGGCAGGTTTTTAACCTGATCAATGGTATATTTTCCGGTCGTGTCTTCGAGAATGAAGCTTCTGGTGATCACAGCCTCTCCATGTTCCTGGTATTCATCCACGGGAAAGGATGATGAAGCCACCGCGGGTGGGGAGAAGGATATATACAGGAAACCGGCGATTAAAATCCAAATGCTTCTAGCCATTTTTCATCTGCCCTTATCATTTTTCTCTTTTCCATGTCGAATAAAGCGGCAGTGAAAACCGCTTTGCTGCATACCTCGCCCTGGCTGTTTTTCATGGTCTGGTCGAAATAGAAGATCCGGTCGTCGTTTCTGCGGCTTTTGGTTTCAATTGTAATATCCTGCCCGGCACCCACCTCCCGGCTGAATCGTACCGTAACTTCCAGAATGATCGGTCCCTTATGGCTTTCCTTTAACAGATCCCTTCCCATGCCATATTGATCCAGTATTTCCCAGCGGGCTTTCTCATAAAGATCGAGATACCGGGCATTGTTAACGTGTCCGAAATCATCCAGTAAGTCCTCTGTTATTCTGAACCGCGACGTGTACGTGTTTTCGGAATTCATTTCTTTTTAAACAGCTCTCAAAAATAGGAAAATATTTTTACTTGTGAGGCATTCGTCAAAAAGCGCAAAATTTTCGTCGTGTCCTTGTCTTATCAACTTTGTTTTTCAGGGATTATCGTAGTATCAACATTAGTCAATTCATGAAAAATATATTTATAATTAATTGATATTGTGAAAATTATAAATATTTTAGTTTGAATATGCGACTCAAAAAGTGTATCCTTGTGTGCTTTTCGTTTTGGATGAAGGGTGTATCCCGGGCATGCCTGCGGAATTTTGGATACTTTATTGGGTAATTTTGATTTTCAATGCTAATTTTAGCCTTTGTAAAATTACTGTAGTGCAATGAAAAAGGTTGGCTTCTCCCTGCTGACACTTTTAATAAACAGTGAATCAACGGAAATGAACATGTCAAAACATAATCTGATCAAAGGCTTTTTTTTACCCGGAATAATTGCCGCCGGTTTTCTGCCTTCCTGCCAGGTTCAAAAAGCACGGGAAATTAAGATCAGGAACGTTGTCATCCTCATCGGGGATGACCATTCTGCTGAAGTACTTGGCTGTTACGGCAACACGATTGTCAGGACGCCCAACCTTGACCGGCTGGCATCCCGCAGCACCATTTTTACGGATGCCTATTCGAATGCTCCGGTTTGCAGTGCTTCCAGGCAGTCTCTCCTTACCGGCAAGTATCCTCATTCGACCGGCGTTACGCTGCTTACCACTCCTTTTCCCGATTCAGGAAATCTGACGCTGGCTGAAATTCTCAAGCAGCATGGTTATGTTACCGGGGTCATTGGTAAAACCCATTTTAATAACAACAGGGATAAGAACCCGTCCCATCATGGTTTTGACATTATGGTTGATGAAAAGGAGAGGCAGGCATGGCTGAAACAGAATCCGCCGCCGCTCATTCCCGATTCCATCAAAACACTAGGACCCTGGCGACCTTTCAGAGACCCGGCCAGAATTTGGCTTAATGCAGATTATCTGCCTACAGCAGAATGGGCAGAGGACGGTTCGGCCGCATGGGATGCCAAAGAAGCTATTAAATTCCTGCGTGCCAATAAGGATACCTCCTTCCTGATGTGGGTCGGCTTTCATGAGCCCCATTCACCTTTTAATTTCCCCGTGGAATACAGGAACAAGTATAATCCGGAGGATATGCCCGTCCCGGAAGGAAGCCCCGAGGATGACCGTTTTGTCCCGGCAATTTTCAGAGATCTGACAAAGAAAGATAAACAGGGCATCATTGCTTCATATTACACCTCCGTCGAATATCTCGATGAAAATGTCGGTCAGATCATCAATGAAATCAGCCGGCTGGGCCTGGATGATAATACGCTCATCATTTACATGGGCGACCAGGGCTATCTTCTTGGTGACCATAAACGGTTTGAGAAACATACCATGTGGGATCCGGCCATCAAGGCGCCTCTGATCTTCTATTCCGGCGGACTTTATGGAAAGGGAGAGAAGAATCCCGCCCTGGTGCAGTTTATTGACGTAGTCCCCACTATTCTCGATTTTCTCAAGATTCCCGAACCCGCTGTTTTACAGGGTAAAAGTATGCGGCCTTTGATCACCGGTGCTAAAAAAGAGATCGATGACTACGTCTTCGCTGAATTTCTGGTCGATAATAAAGCAATGGTGACAGATGGTAAATGGAAATATATTTTTACCACAGGGGCCAGGGATCTTGGCCAGGGATATGCCACAGGATATGGGCCAACAGGCATTCTTCACAAACTGTATAACCTGGAGGCCGATCCCGGTGAGACTACCAACCTTGCCGGTAAACCCGGGTACCAGAAAAGGATAAAAAAGATGCAGAAAAAGATGATCAGCATTTTCATGAAAACCTATCCGGGCGTGGATTCACTTCCGGAAAATCTGAGTGATGTTCAGAAACTGGTATGGTTCTGCAGGCCGCCTGACAAGGATGCCAACATCGGTGCAGAATAGGTATTTATAAGTTTGCCGGATCATTGAAATCTTATCATCCGGCCCCTGTCTTTCTGATAAGGGGAGCTGTGAGGATAAACTTCCGGAATGGCATCAAAAGTACCATAATCCGGTTATGAGAGATTTTTCTTGTTCAGAGGCCCCACATATTAACCAAATAATTAGATACATATATGTTACGGAGATTCTTTCTTTTTGTGTTCATAGCTTTGATAAGTCTGAATTCCTGCAAGGTAAAGGACAGGCAGGAGAATGTTTTTGACAATGCACGATATGTCTGGGCAGATGAGACCGGTACAGGCCGCCAGGAATATCTCGTTTTCCGCAGGGATTTCAACCTGGAGGGAAACCTCTCCGGGAAGATAAACCTGTTTGCCTGGTCCAGGTATCATCTGAACATCAACGGTATATTTGTGAATTTTGGTCCGGCACGGTCTTATCCTGCTTCTCCCGGAATATGACAGCTATGATCTCACTCCGTACCTTAGGGAAGGTCATAATTTTATCACCGTGGAGGTCATGAATAATGGTGTTTACACATACCAGGTACCCGAACACAATGGCTTGTTCATAGCTTCAGGAGAGGTAACCGGCGGGAATGCTTCCACTGATCTTTCCACGCCGGGCGACTGGAAAGTTCTCCGCCTGAACGGATATGATCCTACCTCACCGAAAATGACTTTTGCCACGGGTCCCATTGAGAGCTATGATGCACGGAAGGACACTGTGGAATGGAACAGCTTTTCTGCCGCCACGCAGGCCTGGCAGAAAGCAGTGGTGATGAGTGATCAGAGCCAGCTTGGACCGTTTAAGGCCAGGTCCATTCCGTATCTTACACAGGACAAAGATGTTCCTGAATCATGCCTGGGGATATATTCCCTGAAGAATGATGAAGACGTATATTCGTTCAGGGTTCAGTCGTCTGACAGTACCCGGCAGGCTTTCAACAGCAACAAAATTGCTTTTGCCTACACCTGGATATGGTCGCCCCGCGATCAGACGGTCAATACCGGGCTCTGGTGGGGTGATTTTTACCTCAACGGCAAAGGTCCGCTTACGAAATTTTCGACGGATCCGGACAAATTCTATCGCCGGGATTATGCTCTCGAACTCAGAAAAGGTTGGAACTACTTTTTTGTCCGTTACGGCATTGTATGGGCATCATGGGAGTATTATATGGCAGTACCGAAAAATGCCGGACTCGTATTTTCTCCCGGCAGGGATAAGACTTCTCCCTATTCTTTCATGACGGCCGGTCCTTTTCCTGAAAATGAAGAAGCGAAAGCCAGGGATCTCGCGGTCCCTTTCAGGGATCCGGCCACAGCACTTAACGGTTTCACGGTTAAATGGGTGGCAAAGGAAAGAACCGGCACTGCCGGAAACCCTGCCATGGACATCGCCTGGAGTAATTTTAAACAACCCCTGCCTTATGAACCTTTCCGGGTAAGCGACATCCATATTGATCAGGCTGATGCCGGAGGCGCTGCACTGATTTTCGATCTTGGGGGAAAAACGCTCGGCCGTGTCTTCATCGATTATGATGCTCCTGAGGGAACGACTTTTGACCTGGCCTTCACGGAGGACATGCACAGGGGGAGGCCCTGGATCCTGAAACGTTTTGGCATCTATACTTCTGCAAGGACGATAGCACGGGGAGGAAAAGCACACTTTGAGACCTTCAAGCCCTACGGTCTCAGGTATTTGCAGATCAACGTACACAGTCCGGCCGGACCGGTACATCTTGACAAAGTTGGTGTGTTCAGCCAGATCTATCCCTATGACAAAACCGGGAGCTTCACCTGTTCCGATCCCATGATGAATCAGATATGGGCTCTGGGATGGCGGACCCTCAGGGTGTGCTCCGAGGACAGTTATACCGACACACCTTTCAGGGAAAGGGGCCTGTACGCTGGTGACGCCTTGCCTGAATATGCGATAACCCTGGCAACGAGTGGGGATTCAAGACTGATCAAACGAAGTGTGAGTCTTTTTTCGGAGATGTACCACGACCTCATGAACCCCGGATCTGAAAAAATAAAGAATAATGTGAATGCCATGGGAGATTTCCCCCTCATAACCCTTCAGTTTTACGCCTGGGCATTCAATCGAACCGGTGACCGGGAATTTGCCTTGAAGTACTACGACGGGTACAGGAATATGGTCGATACGTACCTGAAAACCAGGACAGAGAACGGCCTTTTCAAAACACGCAGTGCCTTTATCGAATGGACACAGATCGACCGTTCGGCAACACTGACCACCATGCAGTCGCTGATCATCCGCAGTATGAGCACCATGGCCTGGGTTGCCGGTCAGCTTGGTAAGAAGCGAAGATGAAGCCCGTTTTACAAAAGAGGCCGCTGACGCCACTGCAGTGATGAGAAAGCTTTGCTGGGATAACCAGGTGCAGGCTTACCGCGACGGCTTTAAGAAAGGGGTACCCATAGACCATTATTATCCCATTTCGAGTGCGTGGCCCGTACTTTTCGGACAGACCACCGCTGAGCAGGATACGCTTTTGAAACGGCATTTCGTGAATACCCTCACCGACATAGGGGATATCGATCGCGAAAGGATGGCAACGCCATATGGCAGTTTCTACGTTCTTGGCGCACTCTATGATATCGGACAGGAGGATCTCGCAGAATTCTTTATTCGTAAATACTGGTCTCCCATGATCCTGAAACATGATGACACAGCCTGGGAGAATTTTGGTGATGGCTCGGATAGCGAGGGGCAGGGTACGCTGAGCCATGCCTGGAGCGGATCCCCGACCTATTACCTGACTACACGGATTCTTGGTGTTCACCTGGGATATCCCGATTTTACCGACCCCGGCAGCGTGCTGATAGCTCCGCAGACATCCTCCGTCACCTGGGCCAAAGGAACAGTTCCACATCCGAAAGGGATTATCCGTGTCGACTGGCAGGTCAAAGGGGACGTGCTGTTCCTCGACTATTCAGCGCCCGAAGGCGTGAAGGTTGAGGTCAAACCTGCCGGTAAACTTGCGCTGAAAAAACTGGTTCTGAATTCAAGGGGGATTTTTAAAAATAATCTTTAGATTGAAGATCTCATGACAGAACAAGCCGGCGAACGGCTTCACGATGAAAAACAAGAGGACAGGCTAAGCCCTGATTTTGATAAATCTTCCGGTGAAAATTAAAAATAGTAACATTATGAAAAAACTGCTCGCCCTGCTGCTGACCATCCTGGCCCTTACCTCCTGTAAACAGAAAGAAGCGACTGAAACCAAAGGACACTATGATTCTTTCCGGTCAATAAGAAACCTGTTTGCTGATCCTCCCGCTCAGTTCAGAACCGTCCCGTTCTGGGTCTGGAATGAAAAGGTTACCCGGGATATGATCGATGAACAGCTTGCCGATTATAAAGCGAAAGGCTTTGGCGGTGTGTTTGTTCATCCGCGTTACGGACTGATAACCGAATACCTCTCGGATGAATGGTACAGCCTGGTGGAATATTCGGTGAAGAGGGCGAAGGAGCTGGGCATTAAGCTGTGGTTGTATGATGAAAATTCCTACCCGAGCGGATTTGCCGGTGGGCATGTCCCGGCCGAAATGCCGGAGTCATATAACAAAGGCGTAGCCCTGAAGCTGGATGAGATGCAGGTCCTGAATCTCGATACATCTAAAGTCTACCAGCATGTTTTCCTGGCGGAGAACGGATCCTTGAAAGACATAACCTCCGGGGTAAAAGAGTATGAGGGGAAACCGGGTGATTATAAAGCCCTGGAACTGGTCTTCTTTGAAAAATCCCCCAGGTTTGCCGGATATTCGTATGTCGACCTGCTCTACCCGGGTGTGACAGAAAAATTCATTGAGGTAACCATGAAGGGCTATGAAAAAACCATTGGGAATGAATTTGGCAAAGAAGTGCCGGGTATTTTCACCGACGAGCCCAACATCAAACCCCCAGGCCGCAGGACAGTCACCTGGACCCCCGGTCTGTATTCAACCTTTAAGAAAACATGGGGATATGACCTCGTTCCGCAGCTTTTAAGTTTATTCAAAGAAACGGGGGACTGGCAGAAAGTGCGGCATGATTATTATTCGGTTTTGCTCGACATGTTTATCCAGCACTGGTCGATACCGTGGCATAAATATACGGAAGCAAAAAACCTGGAATGGACCGGACATTACTGGGAGCACAGCTGGCCGGACCCGGCACCCGGAAGCGATAACATGGCCATGTACGCGTACCACCAGATTCCTGCCATCGATATGCTTTTCAATACGGAATCTGAACGCCCCGACCAGTTCGGAAATGTAAGATCGGTTAAGGAGCTCGCAAGCATTGCCAACCAGTTCGATCGAAGCAGGGCGCTGAGCGAGACCTATGGCGGATCGGGGTACGAATTCGATTTTGTATCCATGAAAAGAAACGGTGACTGGGAATATGCTCTTGGAGTAAACTTCATGAACCAGCATCTCTCATATCAGTCTATACTTGGCGACCGCAAACACGATTTTCCACAGACCTTTTCCTATCATGCTCCATGGTGGAGTGAATATCCGCTGCAAGCCGACTACTTCGGCCGGCTCTCGCTGGCTCTTTCTTCGGGAAAACAGGTCAACAGGACAGTGGTGATAGAACCCACCACAACCGCCTGGATGTTTTATGCCCCGGGAAGCAGGAACAATGAAACGGACAGTCTTGAGCTGACTTTCCGTCAATTTATCGACGCCATGGAGAGATCAAAAGTTGAATATGATCTCGCCTCGGAAAAAACCATGAAAGATTTTGGAAAGGCTGAAAAGAACCTGTTAAATATCGGTTCCGTAAACTACGACCTGGTCATCCTTCCTCCCGGAATACAGAATGTGGAAGGCAGTACGGCTGATATGCTGGAGAAATACCTTGCTTCCGGCGGTAAGATCCTTGCCCTGGTAACTCCACCGGCGTATGTTGACGGAGGTCTTTCAGACAGGATGGCCGGTTTGAAATCGAAGTACAGCCAAAACTGGTTTGAAGCCACATCGGTCACCGACCCGGCCGTTCTCCAGATGCTCGACAATGGAAAGATAAAAATCGCCGATGCTGCAGAAAGGGCCGACAGTGTTTATTATATGCGAAGAGTACTGGATGACGGACAAATTATTTTCTTTGCCAATTATGAGCGGGGAGCGGTGAAGGATTTCACGGTGACTCTGCCGGGAATGAAGCATATCGTTCAGATGGATGCTAAAGACGGAAAATACTACAATGTTCCGTTTACAGCCACTGATAACGGGATTTCCATGGATGTCCACCTGGAGGATGCCGGAAGCATGCTCTATTTTACATCTGCCTCTAAAATAAATGTTGACAGGAAAGATCGCACTTTATGGGAAGCCAAAGGCGAGATTGAATCACTCTCCGGAGAAGTCAGGAGACTCAGTCCCAACGTGATTGCTCTCGACTATTGTTATCTTGATTTTCCGGATGTAAAAAATGACGGAGACACGCTCTTCTATTATTATACAGCACATGACCGGATTTTCCGGCATTACGGGTTCAGTGAAAATCCGTGGTTTTCGACAAGCCAGTTTAAAACAGAAATCCTCGACAGGGACACGTTTGGCGTCAACACCGGATTTAAAGCCACTTTCCCGGTCAGCATCGCAGAAAACACCGAGGTTGCGGGGATAAATGTGGTGGTGGAGCGGCCGGAGCTTTACACGGTAATGGTTAACGGGCATAAACTCGAAAGGCTGGATCATGAATGGTACCTCGATAAGGGTACCGGAGTTTATCCCGCCGGCAAATATCTCAGGGAAGGTGAAAACCTTATCGATATTGTGGCTTCGCCTTTTTCTGTTAAAATGGAACTGGCTCCGGTCTATTTAATCGGGGATTTTGGAGTGACATCTGCATCGCACGGATGGCAGATTGAGTCAGAAATGCCAGTAATGCCCGGCTCCTGGAAAGATATGGGCATGCCATTTTACCCGAATGATATAGAATATACCAGGATCATCACGGTAAAGGCAGGAACAAAGGCAAAAGTCGTCCTGGGCAAATGGAACGGTACCGTTGCCACCGTGAAAGTGAACGGCATCCTTGCAGGAGTCCTTGGGTGGCCTCCATACAGCACAGATATTTCATCATATCTGAAAGAGGGGGAGAACAGGGTGAGCGTGACCGTCACCGGCAGTCTGAAAAATCTTATCGGGCCCTTCCATCTGATCAGGACGAAAGGACTGGTTACTCCCTGGAGTTTTAAATATGCACCGGAAGAACAACCTGCCGGAAAGGATTATGATATGTATGATTACGGACTGTTTGAGCAATTTAAGATACTGACGGAATAAGCAGGCATCCTTTGCGGTTGTTCAACATTCAGGGGACCATAAGCCGAAGATAACCGGCATCTCTGGCCTGTGGCCGGGGATGGGTGTATTCGCAGGAACAGCCGGTTTGACCCGGGCATTTCATCAGCGTGACGAGGAAATATTTATTTAACGATATAATACGCTTAACATTATGAAATATCCTTTTATGAAGATAATTACAGGTTTTGTTATGCTCCTGGCGATGTCATCGTGCAGTCCGGGAGCGCGAACCGGCAGTGATGATCAAATTGGGGAGGAGAGGGGGAATACGGCCCTGTATTCAGCCAATGCAACCCAATATGGAGTCAGGAATCCTGAGACGTTCATTACCATGCAGAACAGGAAAGGGCTAAGGATTGAACTGAACCTGGACCAGCAGAGGCTCCAGTTATGGATATCACCCAAAGCCGGAAAGTCGCTCGATTATTTCGACCGCAATTTTTCAAACAGGGATGACCATTGCGACGTCTTCGACAAAATTACTTTTCCGGGCATTTCAGCCGACAGCTTTGTGTCGTGCGACTATGATCCGTTTTATACCGTGGTAAAATTCAGGGATCAGACCATGCACATCCTTAACCTGGCCGACCGGCCTGCCATTATGATCTGGTTTGATAAGGCGGCTGATGTAGACTTCAAATCCAATAAATCCGACAGCCTTCTGGAAAAATCTCCATCTGTTTTCAGTATTGAACATAAGGACCGTGGGTATACTTTCAATTTTGCGGCTGTACTGGGGAAAGGCAGTGGCAACTTCCGGCACATGCTGGCCATGGACAGAGGACGCAGTATCTATGCACAGGCGAATCTCATGGCCGGACAGCCGGTCATCATCACCGGTGAACTTGAAGAGACGGCCCCGGCACTTGCAGCCAAAGCTCTGGCTCAGCAGGATCCCTCCAGCCTGGTTAAGGAAAATACTGCCACGGTGGATTCAGCAGTGAACTTCGGAATGGTCAGCTTCAGAAACCAGCCTGAATTGCAAACCATTAGCGACCTGAACCGGAAAATTGCGTGGTCGATGCAGGATGAGAAAGGGGCGATGCGATCATCCTCAAAATACATTTACTACCTTATCTGGTTTCGCGATGGCGGGATGAACACTGCACACCTTGCACGCTCCGGATGGGTTGATCCGTCCATGTCACAGGTGCGCATTGCCCTGAAGAATCCGAATGTGTCGGATCAGGATCCGAAAGGGATCTTTTTCGGACAGCTGATGGCCGGTCCGATCACCAAATGGGAAGAAGACGGGCTGTTTTACGTGGTATGGCCTGCATTTCTGAACTGGACGATGACCGGTAACAGGGAACTGGTGTCGGGCAAAAATCTTGAAACAATGTACCAGGCCATGGACTGGCTCGAGCGGTATTGTTACGATCCTCAAAAGGGTCTTTTTGGCCGGTACCATTATTGTGAAACACCCCTTTCCGGCAGTCGGGGTGACGGATGGGACAACGCTGTCGGGCGGCCCACACAAAAATGGCCCGCTCTCTACGAAGGTCACTCCATCGTCCGCTCCTATGATATCTACATCAATAATCTCTCCTACAGCACCTACATGATGCTTGCCATGATGTCGAAAGGTCAGCAGGCAGATGAATATTTTGCAAAGGCGAAAGCCCTCGGCCAGCACATCCAATCCTTTTTCAACGATAAGCCGTTGCCCGATTATGGCGATCTGGTGACCGATGACGGCAGGGATATCGAAGCCAGCCCCTACGGACTGGATCAGACTGACTATATTTGGTCACTTACCCTTCCCGGTTTTTACCCCGATTTCGG
Source organism: uncultured Bacteroidales bacterium (assembly GCA_963764345.1). GTDB lineage: Bacteria > Bacteroidota > Bacteroidia > Bacteroidales > DASQZK01. The sequence continues at coordinate 61,628 of CAVXSF010000002.1, forward strand.
TACTCGCATATTCGAGGCCAGGAAACAGCTCTTTACCGACCTGAGGAAAAAACCAAAAGGAGCCTTTTTCGTCAGTTACCTGTCTCTACTCTCCTCACTGGATACGGAGTATTTTCCTGAGGATTCGGTAATGAACGCACTTCAATACCTCGTTCCGCAATGTGTACGTCCCGGGAAATACCTTCCGATGGCCAATACCATTCCGGAGATTATCGATGTAGAAGACGGCCATCCTTTCCATGATGTACGACCCATCGTATTTTCCATTGCTCCCTGGCTGGCAACCATGACAAACCTTGGTTTACGGAAGCTGCCCTTTGGCCTGGCAGTGCGCCCGACAAAATACCTTGATAAAATTTCACGGTATCAGTACGGTGGAGGCCTTGTCAATGTAGCATTTGAAGGAAAGGGAAATATTTCCGGAATCGTGGTAAACGGGAAACCGCTTGACGGTACCTACCAGGTTCCCGAGGCTATGTTGAAAGGACCGGAAACCAATATAAAGGTCATCATGAGTGAAGACAAGCCTGTTGAAACGCCTGTCCTGATATCATCGGATGTACGCCTTGACAGCATCAGAAACGGGACTTACTATCTGACCGGCATGGGTCCGGGTTACGTCATCCTGCATAACGCCGTGCCTGAAAAAATCTCCGTTAAAGATGAAAACAACCGGGATATTCCGTTCACCACACGGAATTTCTATTCGGATGTCCAACTCATCTTTGAAAGACGCGGTGAACTAACTTTGAAGATCAATTGATATGATGAACACAAAGAGCCTGACTTTCCTTGCACTGGTCTCTCTGATTGGTGCAGGAAGTTGCACGGAACAGCCAAAGAAGGATCACGAACGGCCAAATTTTATCATCATCCAGATGGATGACCTGGGTTTCAGTGACCTTGGCATTCACGGGAACAAGATCGTTGAAACTCCAGTGATTGACTCCTTTGCCCGGCAGTCTGTACAATTTCAGAATTTCTACGTGAACCCGGTATGTGCGCCTTCACGGGCATCCCTGCTCACTGGCAGGCAATTTCTGAAAACCGGCGTTTCGCATGTCCACGGAGGAAAGGATTTCCTGAACCTCAGTGAACATACCTTTGCTGATGTCATGAAATCGGCCGGATATTCCACAGGGATGTGGGGAAAATGGCACAGCGGGATGGCTGACGAATATTATCCCTGGCAACGCGGTTTCGATGAAGCCTACCAGGCACATCTGTACACCCACCGGAACAGTTATGGACATTTTAACGGTAAGGAAGTGAAAACCAACCGCTGGGCCGATGATGTGATCACCGGTTATGCCCTTGATTTTATCAAACGCCACCGCGCAAAACCCTTTGTGGCTTACCTTTCTTTCCTGACCTGTCACAGTCCTCTTGACGCACCCGAAGAGCTGATCAGGAAATACCAGGACAAGGGTTTATCCAGGAACCTCTCCACACTGTATGCCATGATCGATCATGCAGATGTAAGCCTGGGGCGTTTTTTCAGGGAAATAGACAGCCTGGGGGTGACGGGTAATACGGTCATTATGTTTCTCAGCGATAATGGTCCGGCTATTGAAAATGACAAGTTTACCGATGAGGACCGTGCTATCAGGTATGTGAACCACCTGAAGGGCCACAAGGGAAATATCTGGGAGAATGGCGTGAAATCGGCATTCTTTGTCAGCTGGAAAGGACATTATAAACCAAAATTTGTCGACGGCGTAACCGATATTACCGATATTCTGCCAACCATGATGGATATCGCCGGCGTAAGCCTTCCCGGAGGTTACCTGCCGCCCGACGGAATCAGCTTCAGATCCTTCCTTGACGGGGAGGGGAAACGGCAGCAAAAAACAAGTTACAATTATGCCAATCCGGCCTGGCCGCCCACCGATCAGCCGTGGACACCCGAGGGTGTAAAAGATGAGTACCGGCCCGTAACACCGGAAGAAAAAGCTGATATGGTTACTGCTGATCAGATTATATCTGTTCGCAAAGGCGACTTTAAGCTTTTGCTTAATCCTGCCCGTTATGCCGGTACGCCGAAAGATGTGAACGGATATGTACTGGTCAATATAAAAGACGATCCGACGGAAGATCATAATATCATCGCTCAAAACGAAAAGGTTTTTGAGGACCTCAGAAACGATCTCTTTAACTGGTTTGAAAGTATTAAGAAATCGGACCATTCCTTTGCCATGCCTGTATTTTTCATCGCCGATACCCTCTCAAATGAAATTCCGGCCAAAGCACCGGTACGGAATTCATTAAGCCTGAAAAATACCTTTAATTCTCTTTGGGGTTGGAATAATCCGGCTGACTGGTCGGAGTATAATATCGATGTGCTCACACCTGCAAAATATGCCGTGATACTTGGTTTCCAGGGGGAAATGCCGGTAGGATCCGTCTTCACGACAGAAACAGGAAACAGGATAGAAGAGGCTGCCCTGGATGAGGCGGGAAATGCCGGAATCATTGAACTGAATAAAACGGATCGAATGTTGAAAATCTCGTGTAAAACGAGTTCAGATAAAATTTATAAACTCATGAGTATTACACTGAAGAAAATCTGAAAATAGCGGAAAGACGACTCATTTCCGGCGTTACAAAGCCGGACGAGGTGAGATAGATCCTTTTACGAAAAACCCTGTACAGGTTATGAAAATTACGATACCATTTTTTAGTCTGACTCTTTTCTTTTCCCTGGCATTCAACACATCATCCTCATCACAGACTGCGGGCAGGCCGTTATTCACCCCTGATAAGGATGATTGTCTGAAGTCGGCTTCGGTCAGGCTGCTTACCTACCAGAATCATTATTATCCCGGTCATCGTTCAGGTATTGAAATTATTCAGAATGGTTCCAGGATCATTTCATCTCTTGATCTCAGGATAAATCCCATTCCCATACCTGACGGGGTTGACGTTAAATATCCCGAATTTGAAAAAAGGGAAACCGATCCGGTTACCGGTGAAGTGAGTATGTTCGCCGATTACCCGGCGTATCGGGTCCATTACATTCTCCGCCTCATACCGGATGGCAATTCTATCCGGTTAAAGGCAGAACTCGATAAACCACTTTCTGACGATCAGCCTTTATATATTATGATGGAGATATACCCGGAAGACTATTTCGGTCAGAGCTGGATCCTGGATAATCAGCAGGGGATCTTCCCCAGGCAGTATACCGGCAGGCGGAGGGTCGTTTCCCCCGGCGACACTGTTTCCATACCCATGGCCACCGGCAGGAGTCTTACGATGGCTCCGGGAGATGAATTCAAACAGTTTTCCATGGTTTCGGAAACAGGTACTATTGAGCTTCATGACGGGAGGGCCAGTACCAACCATAAATGGTTTGTGGTCATGGAAAAGCTTCCTTCAGGGAAAAGCGGCATGGTTGCCGAATGGATACTAAAACCAAAGAACGTCCCCGGTTTTCATTCTGCACCGGTTATCGGTGTAAGCCGTACAGGGTACCACCCGCTGGCGGAGAAAAAAGTGGTGATCGAACTGGACCCGGATGATCCGGAGCCCGGAGCTTATAAAGTGTGGAGCCTTGGAGCCGACGGGAAAAAGACGGAAGTACGGTCCGGAAACGCCGTAAAATACGGGAGCTACCTGAATAAGAAATACCTGACAGCGGATCTTACGGAACTGCATCAGGAAGGGATCTACATTTTTACACTCGACGGCAAATACAGCGAACGGTTTGTGATTTCGGCGCGGGCTTATGGTGAAGATCTGTGGAAGACAACTCTCGGGACTTTCCTTCCTGTTCAGATGTGTCATATGAATGTTGACGACAGGATCCGAGTCTGGCACAGTGTATGTCATATGGACGATGCAGTCCAGGCGCCCGATGGGACACAGAACTGGCTCGGTTATTACCAGGATACTGCGCAAACCTACAGTCATAAACCCCTGGAACATATAGACGGACTGACCCGGGGAGGATGGCACGATGCAGGAGATTTCCAGCTACCCACCGCATCGAATGCAAATACCGTTTATAATCTCTGCCTTACATTCGAAGAATTCGGCCCGCTGATCGATGAGACCTCCGTCGACAATACCACTCATAGCGTAGTTCTCCATGCATCCGACGCCATACCCGATATCATTGAACAAATTATTCACGGTGTAAACTTTATTCTTGCCGGTTACCGTAACGACGGTTATGCCTACCCGGGAGTCATTTCCGGGAACTGGCTTCAGTACCTTCAACTGGGTGAGGCAGAGGATAAAACCGATAATCTTGTGGATCAGGAGAATGGTGATGGAGATTACCATGATGACCGGTATGTCTTTACGGGAAGGAACAGGAACCTTGAATACAATATGGCGGCTGTTCTCTCTTCCGCATATCGTGTACTTCACAGGTTCAACCCTGACCTGGCGGCAGAGTGTCTGCATTATGCTGAAAAGGCTTATCGCAACGGGAAAGACTTTACCCAGGAAACGCCCGGATCCTATATTCCCACGTCTGAAGGTAACCAGGCAGTTGCAGGCTGCTGTTGAAATGTACCTGACCACTGGCGACAGGGTGTATATTGATGACCTGTCCGGCTTGCTTGAATCGGACAACCGGTTTCTTTACCAGAGTGCATGGGAACTCAGCCGGCTTAAGAATACCGGGGATTTTACTGCCATTGCCGGAAAGACAGATGTCCTGATGAAGAAATATAAAGACTGGCTGAAAAGCCGGCTGGAGACGAATCCTTACGGAGTGCCGCTGGAGAAAAGCTTATTCGGCCTCGGATACTTTGCCATGCATATAGCAATGAAGCAGTATTATCTTCATAAATATTTTCCGGAGATGTTTTCCGACAAGCCGGTCTTCGACATCCTGAACTATATGACCGGTGTCCATCCCGCCAATAATCTTTCACTGGTTACCGGCATCGGGAGCGAAAGCATGACTTCGGCTTTTGGTTTTAACCGGTCCGATTTCAGTTATATCCCCGGAGGGGTCATTCCGGGACCGGCATGGATGAATCCCGGCTTTTTCGAATTGAGGGAGAATGATCCGTTTTTGTGGATACAGACTGAATATACGATTGGCGGTGCCTCGACCTTTATCTTTCTGGCCAATGCAGCTGATAAACTGATCGTTGAACATTTCAGGTAACCGGAAGTGGATGACCGGTAATCGTTGTTGAAGTTTATATTCACCTTCAAATCCGGAATCGAACCGGGCACAAAACTTATCCTGATGATTACATCATTGACAGACCGGAAGATTTCGGTCACATTCCCGGGAGTGACACTCAAACGGCCTGCGGAGTAATGTCGTTTCCGGACCAGGCGGAGGGATCTTTTTTCCTGGCTAGAACCCTCTCACCGGTACTTCAATAATCAGAAAGAAGCCATCCCGTTCTGCACGGATGGGTATATCGCCAGGGCCGATAAGGCCTATGGCATCCCTTTCCTGGAGAAGTTGCCCTTCAATTTCAGCATGCCCGTGGATAAGGAAGATGTATACACCGTTTTCCGCCAATCTCTTCCTGTATTCTATGGTGTGGCCCTGTTCAGGTTTGGAAAGTGAAAGAAAAGCGTTCTGGTTTATCCACAGGGTATTTTCACCTTTGTCGGGAGAGACCAGTTCCCTGATCTTATTCTGTAAATCGTTCCGGTCATATTTCAGCTGCCCGTAACGGGGCTCAATATTCCTGATTCGAGGAAAGATCCATATCTGAAGGAAATTAACCATCTCGGAGGGTGACGGATTGAATTCTGAATGATGAACGCCTGTTCCGGCTGACATGATCTGAATTTCTCCTTCACGAATCACACCCCCGTTGCCCATGTCATCACGATGTTCCAGGTTTCCCGACAGCGGTATAGAGATGATCTCCATGTTATCATGAGGATGTGTACCGAAGCCTTTCCCGGGGGATACAAAATCATCGTTCAGGACTCTCAGTGCGCCGAAATTCGTCCGCTCCGGGTCGTACCATGAGGCAAAGCTGAATGAATGATTGGTCTGAAGCCAGCCGTGGTCGGCTGATCCTCTTTCTATGGCGCGGTGAATGATTTTTTCCATTATTTCAGGGTGTATATTAGAAGCTTTGGTCATTATTAGCATAAACACCTGAACAAATAAAGGGTTCAGAGCTTGTTTTTTTCGATGTTAATAAGGAATTTTATGCAAACCGGAAAGAGGATGTTATTCGGGAAGATTTTCCGTGTTTTTATTGCACTTGTCCTTTTCCTCTCTAACGATAAAACCAACCTACCAATGAAAAGAAACGGTTTACTTTTGGTCCTTGTACTGATACTCCTGCCTTCATGTCATAAGCAGGTCATCCGCAAATACAGTGAAGTACTTGAGACAACCCGTAAAAACGAACCGCTTTCTCCTGCCGGATCTGTCGTTTATTCGGGCGACAGTCTCAGAAATATCGGCTTCCCGGCAGGGGGGATTGGCACTGGTGATATTCTTCTCGGCGGCCGTGGGAACATTCTCGAACTTGAGATTTTTGGTCGTGCTGACTGGGATGAGTCCCCGCCATATATGACCTTTTTCTCACTTTGGTTTAAAAATCAGAAGGAATATTCGGGCGCGCGGATCCTTGAAGGCCAATTACTGAATGATTTCCCCAACCCCTTCGGCGTTCCGAGGGAAGAACTGGCCGGCATTCCAAGGTTTGAATCGTGCAGGTTCATTGCTGAATATCCATATGCCAGGGTGATACTCGAAGATAAGGATGTTCCACTGAAGGCGGCGCTTACCGCCTGGAACCCTTTCATCCCCCTGGATACCGACGACAGTAGCCTTCCCATGGCCATTTTTTCATGGAAAATTGAAAACCCGGGTAAGGATACAGTCCGATCAGCCCTGGCATTTAATATGGGGAATCCGTTCAGGACGTACCGGAATTCACACGGCCTTTCGGGAACGGTTCAATATTATGGTAAGGAAGGTCTTTCTGCTGTCCTTTTCACACAAGATTCACCGGAAAAAGGAGAAGTCATGATTGCCACTTCTGCATTATCGCCGGACGTCGAAACCAGGTGGTACCGTGGTAACTGGTGGGACAATGCCCATGTTTTCTGGGATGACTTCTCCGATGATGGCCGGATCAGCGATGTCAGGGAGGCATATACCTATTCGTCATCAGACCAGGATGTGGCAACCCTGTCGGTACCCTTCACTCTTCCTCCGGGTAAGAGCATCACCATTCCGTACTATGTTTTCTGGAGGATGCCCGTGAGGGAAAGGGAAGCATCGATGGCCCTGGGTGCCGGTGATGTGGTTCCCAAAACCATCCATAACTATTACGCAGGGAAATTTGAAAGCACACCAGCACTTTCTGATTACTATATGGAACGTGAGGGGATGCTCGACTCGACGACAAGACAATATCATGATCTTTTATTCTCGTCCACTCTTCCTGTTTATGTTCTCGATGCACTGGCATCCAATACGGCTGGCATGAAATCGAACCTGATCCTGCGCACCGCAAAAGGAACTGTGCATGCCTTCGAAGGACTGGGGAATACTTTCGGATGTTGCCCGGGGAATTGCACTCACGTATGGGATTATGCCCAATCCATGGCGTTTCTTTTCCCCGACCTGGAGAGGAACATGCGGGAGACCAATTATCTTCATGACACGGAAGATGACGGATACCAGTCGTGCAGGGCTATTGTCCCGCTTGGTAATTATCATATGTACGGTCTGGCTACAGACGGGCAGCTTGGCACTATCATGCGGGCATACCGGGAATGGAAGCTATCCGGTGATACGGAATGGCTGGCCCGGCTATGGCCGAAAATTAAAGCCTCTCTTGAGTTTACCTGGAAGGGAGCGGGAAAACCGGAACCGGGAAAGGGCTGGATGCGGAATGCAGAGATTCCGTGGGATCCCGGTAAACAAGGTGTGATCAGGGGAAACCAGCCCAACACGTATGACATTAATTTTTTTGGACCGAATATGCTGACCGGGTCACTCTACCTCGGCGCCCTCAAGGCGGCTTCCGAAATGGCTGATGCCATGGGTGACCCTCAATCCGCCGAAGATTACCGACAGCTGGCACAGAAGGGCCGGGAGGCATATGAGAAACTTCTCTGGAATGGCTCGTATTATGAACAGAAAGTGGAAGTGGTCGACGGGATCAGAATTCCACGACGGTTACGCAGCCCGGGAGACTCACTGCCCAAATACCAGTTTGAGAAAGGATGCCTGTCCGACCAGCTCCTGGGACAGTTTCTTGCAGACGTCACGGGATTGGGGGATCTTCTTGATTCAACGCATATCAACCGTACTCTCAGTTCCATATACAATCACAATTTCGTTAAGAGTTTCCGCGATTTTGATAATGTCCAAAGGGTATATGCACTGAACGATGAATCAGGGTTGCTTCTGTGCTCATGGCCCGAAGGAGGAAAACCCCTTCTTCCTTTTGTGTATTCCGACGAAATATGGACGGGGGTTGAATACCAGGTGGCAGCATCTCTGATCTGGCATGGTTTTGTGGATGAAGGACTCGAGGTCGCCAGGGCTGTCAGGAATCGATACCGGGGTTACAACCGCAATCCTCTGGGTGAAATTGAATCAGGCCGATATTATGCCCGTTCCATGTCGAGCTGGGCATTGCTCAACGCCCTGACCGGATATGAGTACGACGGAGTATCCCGTTCACTCTCCTTTGATCCGAAAATAAACCGTGATGCCTTTTTCGGATTCTGGAGCACCGGAAGTGCATGGGGTTCTTTTTCGGTCAATAAGAATGAAGTAACCCTGAGAACAGAGTATGGCAGCCAACCCTTAAAAACGTTTTCTTTCACCCATCCTTCGGCAAAAAGGATCATGGAGCTGCCTGAATCGGCAAAGAACAGCCAGGTGAACGGAGACCGGTTTACCGTGGATTTTGACGACGGGTTTGTGCTGGAGAAGGGAAAAGAAATCGTGATAGTGATGGGAAATTAATCATCCTGGTCTGTTATTACCGCCCAGATATTTGCCGGTAATCAGCATCAAACTCCTTTTATCCAGCGGCTTGGTAATATAATCATCGAAGCCGTTATCGAGGAATAAAGACCTGTCGATGGACATTGCATAAGCCGTCTGGGCGATAACCGGCATTCCCGGCCGAATCTTTTTTATGGCTTTCATGGCTTCCATCCCGTCCATAACCGGCATTCTGATATCCATCAGTACTACGTCGATGTTTTGGTTACCAGTGATCAATTCAACGGCTTCCTTTCCATTGGCTGCCTTAACGATGAGAGCTCCGGAACCGGAGAAATAACTGTTGATAAGCTCCATACTCTCAGGAACATCTTCGGCAACAAGGATGGTCTTTCCGTGGAAGTCAGCTATGGAGGAGGAAACCTCTTTCCTGCTCTTACCGCGGACTGCTTGCTCATAGGGGATACGGACAAAAAAGGTAGTTCCTGAGCTCTGTGTCGAGATGAAGTCAATATTGCCTCCTAATAATTCAGTAAGTCCTTTGGCAATGGACAATCCAAGGCCTGTTCCGCTGTACGACCTGGCAATATCAATGTTTGCCTGGTGAAACCGGTCGAATACCTTTTCCTGATCGTTCACCGGGATGCCTATTCCGGTGTCTTTGACATAAAATTCAATTTGCCGTCCCTGAATCAGGTAACCAGTTTCGATAAAGCCTTTTTCGGTGAATTTTAAGGCGTTCATGGCAAGATTGGTAATGATCTGGGCGAGCCTTCCACGGTCTGAAACAATGGCATCATTTCCGTTGGCGAGTCCTTTATGAAGCCGGAGTTCTACGTTTTTATTCCGTTTTCTGGCTTCCTGCTCAAGCATGGCAAGAAGAGTATCCAGCATTTCATTCAGGCCGAATTCCTTCTTCACCACCTGCACCTGGCCGGTTTCTATCCTTGAATAATCGATGATATCGTCGATGATCCTGACGAGCTGCTCTCCACTGTTTTCAATGATCCTGATAAATTCCCGCCGCTTTTCATCAGTCAGACCCTCCTGCATTAATAAGGAGGAGAAGCCCAGAATTCCGTTCATGGGCGTCCGGATCTCATGACTCATGTTATTTAGAAATGCGGATTTAAGCTTATCATTCTCTTCCGCCTTAACCTTCGCCTGTATAAGTTCCTGACGGGAATTTTTCCGTTCGGTAATATCCGTCACTATGGAATAAATCAGTTCTTTCCTGTTGATTTTTATCGGACCCGTAAAAACTTCCACATCCCTGATTTCCCCGTTCGACAACTTGTGTTTAAGCTCAAAAGCTGATTTTCCCAAATGAAGGACTTCATCGATCAGAGTGTTTAATCGACTCTTCTGTAAGGACATTGATATCGGCAACTTTCATCTGAATAAACTCATCACGGCATCCGGCCATAGTATTTTTCCGCTGCAGGGTTTACATCGACAATCCGTCCCGTTATCCGGATCAATCAGAAACATGATGATATGCTGGTTATTGAAAATATTCCTGTATCTCACTTCACTCTCACTAAGCATTTCATTCGCATTATGGAGTTCCTCGTTCGAGGTGAGATACTCCTCATTAAGGGCTTCGAATTCATTCTTCTGCATTATAAGGTCACGGATAAGCGCATTCTTTTTTCTCATCTCCCGATCCACAACAATCAGGATCAGGAGTGCACTCAGTAAGACGAAAGCAATGCCTTTAAGTCCTTCTATTCTGGAGAAAGTTTCTGTATCCTTTACCATCCTGGCCAGGAGAGTATCGGAGAAATAAATGTACCCGGCGCTTACAACAAAGTAAATCACCGCGATATATATAGCCTGTCTAGTGATAGATTTTTTCATCTCATTCTTTTAATCCTCAATAGTGATGTAATATACCAAGGTAGTATTTATTGATCAGATTTGAAACAGGTTTGGTTATAATTTCAGAATACAGGACCGGCTGTTTTATTTTTGTCCCATGACTACTGATTCGGTGATTTGATTTTAGTGTTATATTTTCTACTTTTAGTTCGGGTTATCCGGCAAACGGATGATTGCACTTTAATGAACATTTTCTGTTTCTTTCCCGCTGATAATTGTGAACCTATTTGAATGTCTTAACACTTAAACACCAAAGAATGTTGAAGACAACTTTAACCGGAATTTTATGGTCTCTGTCAGTCCTGGTCTTCTCCCAGGGCCCGTCATGGAAGTATATCCAGGTTGATGACCATCGTGCAAAATGGGGCGATTTTGATGACCCCCAGTTCCTCCGCTATTTCGGGTTATATATGAAAGACATGGATCATGACGGTTACAGGGACATTGTGGCCGGACGGTACATTTACCTTAATCCGGGAGGCGACCTTACCGGGAGTTGGAAAAGGATCGATCTTGGCATGAATGTGGACGGGATGCTGATCACCGATGTTGATGGTGACGAGTATGCCGATATTATTGCTGAAGCTTTACCGGATGTCTGGTGGCTGGAAGCCTGCGAAATACGGAGGCAGGTGCATGGAAAGGCAAGATCATCGGCCATATTCCCCCACCGATCATATTAACGGCCAGGGATATAAGTTGGCCGATATTATCCCAGGCGGAAAACCGGAGATCCTGCTTAGTGGAAAGGGTGGAATATATGCCTGCGAAATACCTGCTGATCCTGAAAAAGGGGACTGGAATTTCAGGCTTATTGCGGAATCGGGATCTGAGGAAGGAATCGGGACAGGAGATATGGATAATGACGGGGATATCGACATAGCCATTGGGTACATCCCGGAAGGGGAGACTGATCCCGTGGAACTTCGCTGGTTTGAAAATCCCGGAAATATAGATACGGCCTGGAAGTACCATATTGCCGGCCGGATCCGTCATGCAGTTGACCGGGTTGCCATTGCGGATCTTGACGGGGACCATAAAAACGATATCGTGGTTACCGAAGAGCGTTATCCCGGACTGGAGCCGGATGCCAGCATATACTGGTTCCGCAACGATCAGAATTATACCCGAACAACCCTTTACACCGGCTATTCACTGAATAACCTCGATGTCGGGGATGTGGACCTCGACGGGGATATTGATATCGTCACTAATGAACATAAGGGTACGGTTCATAAAAACCTTCTCTTTCTCAATGACGGGCAAGGCAAGTTTACCATGACGGTGTTCGACACCGGAAAAGAATCTCACCTCGGTACCCGCTTTGCCGATATGGATAATGACGGCGATCCCGACCTGGTCAGTGCTGCCTGGGATAATTACAAATACCTTCATTTATGGAGGAACGACCTTATCCGGGATTCGCTGAAGTGGAAACACCTTTCCACAGCCAACGGCGACCTGGAAGTTCCTAACACCGGAAAACAGCAGACGTCAAGCCTCCTGACCGATATCGACAAGGACGGCATCCCGGAGTTCTTCGTCACGGAGAGGACCACGGCTCCTGCTGTTGTGATGTACAAGAAGAACGGCAACACCTGGGACCGGTATGTGATTGATCCCGACACCCTGTTTATCGAGGCAGGCTCCGCACATTATGATATCGACGGTGACGGTGATGAAGATATCGTTTTCGGCGGGGAATCGAAAAGCAACCAGGTATGGTGGTGGGAAAATCCGTTTCCGGATATCAGACCGGATAAACCCTGGAAACGTTATTACATTAAAAATTCGGGTGCCACCAAACATCATGATCAGTTGTTCGGCGATTTTGACGGTGACGGGAAAGCAGAACTGGCTTTCTGGAACCAGAACGCCGGGACACTCTTTATGGCAGAGATACCTTCCAATCCCTTAAAAGCGAAAGAGTGGGAGCGGATCCCGGTTTACAGGTACTTTACCGACAGCGAGATGCAACAGACCGGACAGGAGGGATACCCGACATGGAAATCGGTAAACGAACATGAAGGCCTCACCAAATGTGATATCGACGGTGACGGAATTGAAGACATCGTGGGTGGGGGACGCTGGTTTAAATATCTCGGTAATGGTAAGTTCGCTGAGAATATTATCGATGCTTCCTATACCTTTACCCGGGCGGCTGCCGGACAGTTTATTGAAGGCGGCAGACCTGAGGTCATCCTGGTTGCCGGCGACGGGATAGCCCCGATGTACATGTACTCGTGGAAAGACGGGACCTGGTTCCGTAAACTTATCATCCCGGAAGTGGATAACGGCCATACCATTGATGTTCTTGATTTTAATCACGACGGTCATCTTGACATTTTCAGCGCAGAAATGCGACTGGGAAATGGGAATCCGGATGCAAAAACCAGGATACTCCTGGGTGACGGAAAGGGGAACTTCACCGACAAGGTCCTGTTTACAGGATACGGAAACCACGAATCCCGGATAGGAGACCTGGATGGCGACGGTGATTATGATATTTTTGGGAAACCATATAACTGGGAGACTCCCCGGCTTGACATCTGGCTGAATCTGTCGGGGGACAATAAGTGAAAATCTTCTATTACTCCGGAAATAGAAATTGTATCAATACTTGAAAAATATGAATAAAACGGCACTTGGCCTGGCAGTCTTCTCAGGGCTGCTGATTGTCACGACGGCATGTCAGAAGACAGGAAAAGAAGATGGCAGTGTAACCTCGGATATCAGGAATCTCAAGGTGGAAGGACTGTATGGTTCAGCTCTTGATGAAAGCAGGGAAGGCCGTCTGAGTGATTTTATCGTGGATGAGAACAGCCCCATGGTCAAGCTGTTCAGCAGGGAGGTGGCCAACCATGAGTATGAACCCAACTGGCTTGGGGAGCACGTGGGGAAGTGGATGATCGCGGCTGCTCCGGAAGCTTATCGTACCGGTGACAAAGCACTTGAAAATCATCTGAAGACCGTCGCTCATTACCTGATCACACAACAGCGTGACAACGGTTACCTGGGGACATATGCCTTACCTCTGAGGATGACCCATGACTCGGCAGTGAACGTCAAAAGCTGGGATATTTGGGTACACAGCTACCTGGTGGAAGGCTTTTTAGCCCTGAATACTTACTTCCCTGATACGGCTTACCTCACGGCAGCCGGGAAGATCATGGACATGATGTATGACGAATTTGTGACGAAAGGTAAAAGCATTGCCAACATTAGCTATCACAGCGGAATGGTGGGAACGGGTACGCTGGGAGCAGCTGTGGACATGTATAAAGCCACCGGCAACAAAAAGTACATGGAACTGGCCATATACTGTGTGGATGAGATGGAAAAGCGTCCGGGACTGGGCCTGGTATCCAGGAACCTCAAGGGATATGATGTGTCGGAGATCGGCAATGGCAAAATGTATGAGATGCTGAGGAACTATGTGGGTTTGGCCAAACTCTATACCATCAGCGGCGACATGAATTTCCTTGATGCCTGCCTGCATGCCTGGAAAAATATCAAAGACTATCATCTCAATGCTGCCGGGGGACCCAGGGGAGGAGTGGGCATTCATCCCGAATGTTTTAACGTCGGGTATATGTTCAGTCCATACAGCCTGAGCGAAACCTGTGCTTCCATGGACTGGGTGAGGCTGAATGAAGAACTCCTGAAGATCACAGGAAGAGCTGAATTTGCCGACCAGCTCGAATGGTCGATGTACAATGCCATCACCGGGGCCATGTTCCCCGATGGGGAAGGCTGGATCTACCACAGCAAAATGAACGGGAAGCGCGAGCGAACCTCCCCTTTGGCCTGCTGTTCTTCAAGCGGACCCATTGCCCTTGAATCTTTCACACAGGTGATGTATTATACAGGCCATGACCGGATTGCCGTAAACCTGTACGCTCCCTCATCCGACATATTCTCTGTAAAAGGTAAGGAGATAGAGATCCGGCAGATGACCGGTTATCCTTTCTCCGATACGGTAAATGTTGAAATACAAGCCGGGGAAAAAGTGAAAGTGCCGGTATGGCTCAGAATTCCCGGTTGGGCAAAAGGGTATTCTGTTTTCATTAATGGAAAAAAGGCTGATATGAAACCCGTACGGGACGGTTACATCCAACCCGGAGATGAATGGCAGGGCACGACCCACATTACCCTTGTGTTTCCGCGAAGTCTCAGGATGGTTCAGAAAAACAGCGAGTATAATGAAAAAGGCTGGTTTATGGATGATACCACCCGCTACGTTGCCCTTGACTATGGCCCTTTTGTACTGGCCGGCGAAATGAAGGACGATGCGAAAGATCCGTCTCCTGTCACCCTCACGGAAAAAGACATTCAGAATCTGGCACAAAAGATCGTGCCTCAGGATTCTTCCGCGTTCGTCTTCAACGACATCCTGTTCACTCCATTTTATAAAACCGGCAACAGGGAAAACGGAATATCCCGCAAGGTCTGGTTCAAAACCACTGAAAAATGAATGACAAAGGGTTGTCCAAAAAAATTGAACCTGTAAACGATAAATATGAATAACGGCTTTCTGCTTTATGCATTGATGGCTAAAATTAACTTTAGAAACTCATGAAAAGAACACTATTATTCCTCCTGCTGCTTATCCCGGCAATATGGATGACTGCCCAGACCACAAATGACACGCTTGTCATTTTTCCTGACGGTGCCCCGGGGGCTATGGGGAACACCTCTAAGGACATCCCGACACTTACGGTCTTCAGACCGCAGCATCCAAACGGTGCGGCCGTGGTTATCTGTCCCGGCGGAGCCTACGTTGCCCTGGCCATCGATAAGGAAGGGTACAAATTTGCACGATGGTTCAACGACCGTGGTGTCACGGCGTTCGTACTGAGATACCGCCTGAGCACCTGGGATCTTAAAGGGTATATGTACCCTGCCCAGTTCGAAGATGCTACCCGTGCTATGCGGCTTGTCCGCTCGAAAACAGGAGAATATGGCCTCGATCCCGACAAAATTGGCATCATGGGATTCTCTGCCGGCGGACACCTGGCCTCGACCGTCGGTACCCATTTCGATTCGGGAAATCCGGATGCCATGGATGAAGTTGAACGCTACAGCTCACGACCCGACTTCATGATCCTGGCCTACCCCGTGATCAGTATGACCACACCGTATACACACCGTTTCAGCCGCGAAGTCCTCATTGGCAAAGATCTCAATAAAGACCTTGCATGGTACCTTTCCTCAGAACTGCAGGTCACTACCTTCACCCCGCCAACCTTCCTGTTCTCAACCGATGCCGACAATACCGTACCTGCCGAGAACAGCGTCCTGTTTTACCAGGCACTCAGGAAAGTTCATGTTCCTGCCGAACTCCATATTTTTGAAAATGGACGACATGGCGTAGGTCTTGCTGCTGATGATCCCGCCCTTTCTGTATGGCCACTGCTGATGGAAAACTGGTTGAAGGGCAGGGGGGTAATACCAAGGTGAAAGGAGAAAGGAGAAAGTGAGGGATTGAGGGATTAGGGATTAGGGATTGAGGGATTGAGGGATTTAGGGTTTAGAGATTAGGGATTGAGGGAAAATAACGAATGATGAATGATGAATTCGGAGACAGGAGAAGTAGAGACGCGCAATTATGCGCGTCTCCTGAAAATCACATAATTAATCATTCGTGCGAAAAACGAAAGGTGAGATGTAAGAGGTGACATGAGGAGGTAAAAAACCGGATACCCAATCTATGCATAATCTAAAATAATCATGCGTAATCTGCGTAATCTGTGGTGAAAATGAATGATGAATTCGGAGTCCGGAGGAGGTAAAATGGAAGATCCCTGGAATTGGGTCCCCCGGACAGCGGAGCGGTAACCCATGTCAAGCCACGGTTTGGCCCGCGGTAAGAATGGTCAACATGAATGTAATTATCGTCTCTCTTAAATTTCTTATTTAACTGAAAATGAAATCCGTTTAATCATGTCATTACCGGATTATGTAAAATTTATCTGCAACCCTTTCTCAGGATCATGAAAAAGAATATATCATTCCTGCTGTTGATTATTATGCTGTTCTTACCGGACAGTCTGAGTTACGCTGCTACTTTTGATTTTACCTGTTCTCCGGGTGACAATTTTAATATGGCCGGATTCAGACTTTGGTTTGAAGATACCGGTCAGCCTTTACAGGGAGTGCTGGTCCTGATGCCGGGTTCAAACGGTGACGGACGGAGTGAGGTGACGGATGACGAATGGCAGTCTTTTGCCGTAGTGCATCATTTTGCATTACTCGGTTGCTATATCACCGATCATCCACATGATAATATGGCCATTGAAGAATATGCGGAAGTTAGCCGGGGCAGTGGTCAGGCCCTGCTCGATGCGATCGACAGCCTGGCCTTCAGGTCGGGGCACCGCGAATTGTCGGTTGCACCACTTCTGCTCTGGGGATTTTCTGCAGGAGGCGAGTTCAACTATGAATTTGCCTGCTGGAAACCGGAAAGGGTCATCGGATTCGTGGTAAACAAAGGAGGAGTGTATTATACTGCTCTCGCAGGAATCCAAACACGGAATGTACCCGGAATATTTTTCACCGGCGACAGGGATATCCCGTACCGGACCAATATTGTTAACGGCATTTTTTCCATAAACAGGAGGTTCGGGGCAAACTGGACTTATGTCAGTGAGCCTGGCTCATCGCATGAGGTCGGCTTCAGTAAATCCCTTTCCATCCATTTTTTTGAAGCCATTTTACCTTTGAGGATGCCGGGAATAGGGGATACGGCTGTTGATTACCGGTCTTTAAGGAAAATTGACGGGTCAGCCGGCTGTACCGGTTATCTTTCCAGTGGGACATTATCAAACCGGTGGCACTAAAAAGGATGAACAAAACCTTACCTGTTGGCTGCCTGACAGAGATTTTGCGGCAATGTGGCGTCTTGTTACAGGAAAAGGACAGATGAAAAAAGAAAAGCAGGATAGCCGGTAATCCCGACTCCTCACAGATTGACCATGTTGTATCAACTTTTAAATTCTCTCAAATGACAAATAAATTCCTATACCAAAATTTCAAATATCAAAGCCGATAGCCTTTCTTATTTCTTCATAAACCTTTAACCTTTCACCTTTCACCTTTTCCCCCTTCCCGCGCCCCCTAACCCCCAGAGTGGGGGAACTGCCGGCGCACGGTTTCGTTCCGTCTCCACTCCATCTTCATGGTCCTTTCTTTCACCTTTCACCTTTCGCCTTTCGCCTTTCGCCTTTTTCCCAACATTTTCTTCCCCTCGCTCACCCCTTGATCCCCTGAAAGGGGAAACCCCGGCCCGCCGCAGCATTTAAGAAGTCCCCCGTCTCCCGTCTCCAACTTCGATATTCATTATTCTCTCTTCCCTTTCGCCTTTTTCAACATCTTCTTCCCCTCGCTCCCCCCTTGATCCCCTGAAAGGGGAAACCCCGGCCCGCCGCAGCATTTAATAAGTCCTTCTCCCATCTCCCGTCTCCCATCTCCCATCTCCCGTCTCCCTTCTCCTGTCTCCCGTCTCCCGTCTTCCCGGTCTGTTCCATCTTCCCCGTTCTTCCCCCTCTTTTTTTCTTTCCGGCCTGTCTCGCAGTGGATTTAAATTCATATTTTTGATCAAAATACCCTGTTTATATGGAAAAGATTAAACGAATTGCACTTGTTGCACATGATAACCGTAAGAAAGACCTGAGTGAATGGGTGGATCATAACTGGAGTAACCTGAAACGTCATAAACTCATCTGTACCGGAACCACGGGTAAGATGGTTGAGGAAACCATTAACAAAAGGCTGACGGAATCTGGTCAGAAACTGATTACCATAACACGGCTGAAATCAGGCCCGCTTGGGGGTGATCAGCAACTGGGGGCTTTGATCAGTGAGGGGAAAATCGATCTGATGGTATTTTTCTGGGATCCGATGCAACCACAGCCACATGATGTCGATGTCAAGGCACTTTTAAGGATCACGGTTCTGTACAACGTTCCCACGGCCTGCAACAGATCAACGGCAGATTTTCTGATCACATCGACCTTGTTCAATGAAAAATACTTACCCCGGATTAAAGATTATTCGGAATATATCAACAGACCTGTTTAAGCAGGAATTGAATGGTGTGGAGAGTATCTTTGGATTCTGTTGTGATCCCGGCCCTGACCATGGGACGGCTCCGTTTTCCTGCCCGACTTAGAATTGTATCGGTAATTATATAAAAAAGGTTTCTATCTTGTATGCCATGAAAACTACAATCTTTTCAGTATTACTCATCATCCTGTGGTTAATGCCTGCCGGGGCCCAGGATCATCCCTATCAGACCTTTACCTATAAGACAATAGATACAGTCGGGCTGACTATAAATGTTTATTATCCGCCATACTATACAGAAGGAGAGAAGCTTCCAGCCATTGTATTTTTCTTTGGCGGGGGATGGGTTAAGGGAGATCCTTCCCATTTCGATCCCCAGTGCAAAGCTCTGGCGGCTGATGGCATGATTGCCCTCGCGGCCGATTACAGGACGAAAGAAAGGCATGGCACAACACCTGTCGAATCATTGAAGGATGCTTTGTCGGCTATGCGCTGGGTTAAGGAAAATGCAGACAGACTCGGGATTAAGCAAAACATGATCGCTGCCGGCGGGGGATCGGCCGGAGGATACCTGGCTCTGGCCACTGCTCTTATTAAAGATATCAACGAAGATACTGACGACATGACGGTGTCGCCGGTACCCGATGCTCTCGTGCTTTTTAATCCGGTAGTGAAGACCTGGGACGGTGGTTACGGCGATGGACCTTTTGGCGAACTTTCCAGGCAGGCTTCACCTTTTGAACATGTGACTTCAGGTTGTCCTCCGTCACTTATTATGCACGGCACAGCCGATCAGACTGTGAAATTTGCCGATGTCAAAGCCTTTTGTGAAAAAATGACCGGTGCGGGCAACGACTGCCGCCTGGTTTCCTACGAGGGTTGCCGGCATGGATTCTTCAATCCGAATGTGGATAATGGAAAATATTACCGACTCACCCTGGAGGAAATGAAAAACTTTTTGACCGGACTGGGGTATCTTCCCGCCCGTAAATAGTGCCGTGAAAGGGAAATTGCATGGACCGTTTTTCGGGTTATAACTACCTTTCTTCCCGGGTCAGCTGAATCACGGAATAACGTAGTTAATAATGTATCAGAGACTGATGATCCATTGTAAAGGGTATCCCCGGATCACTCAGATCCCAATCCTCACCGCATCAGTAACTTAAATACTTACTTTGTTGACGAAAATTGATTTGCATGCATTATTATGTTTTAATTTATCGTTAAATCAGTCGCTTTTGTTTTGAATTGAAATATTATGTCGTATCTTTGCCTTGAAATAACAGTCAGGATGAAAATCAGGCATACCAGGCATTCCAAACTTACACCTTCTAATATTAAGGTTTACTACCTTGGGTGAGAATGGTATGACGAAATAAAAAACTCTCAAAGCCGTTCTCGTTAACACAGGAGGACGGCTTTTTACTTATATAGAGTCGAGAAGAAAAGGGAAGTAATTATGAAAGTGAAAGATCAGTACAATCAAGGCATGTACCGCTCTGAATTTGAGCATGACAATTGCGGAATCGGTTTCGTTGCCCATTTGCATGGCAGGAAATCACACGATATCATCAGGATGGGGCTTGAGATCCTTGAAAATATGACTCACCGTGGTGCCGAGGGTGCCGACAGCAGGACTGGCGATGGTGCGGGTGTACTGTTACAGGTACCGCGCGATTTTTATCTCATACAGGGTTATGCACTTCCTCCCGAGGGTCAGTTTGGTACCGGACTGCTCTTCCTTCCACAGGATAAATCCGAGGCGGATAAATGTGAAGAGATTTTGGTTAGTCTTATTGCTAATGAGAAGATTGACGTCATTGGCTTTCGTGATGTGCCGACCGATAATTCCACTCTTGGCGAAATTGCAAAATCTGCTGAACCAAGAATCCGGCAGATCCTGCTCGGGGCCGATATGGAACAGGATGAACTCGAAAGAAAGCTTTACATGGTCAGGAAAAAAGCTGAGAAGACCATCCGCAATTCACACCTGAAACAACGCCATTCTTTCTATATCCCTTCATTATCCACAAAAGTGTTGATATATAAGGGCATGTTTACATCCGAGCAACTGGGAGAGTATTACCTCGACCTGAGGGACAAGAGGTTCCAGAGTGGCATCGCCCTGGTGCATTCACGGTTCAGCACCAACACCTTCCCGTCGTGGGATCTGGCTCAGCCTTTCAGGATGATCGCTCACAACGGTGAAATTAATACGGTGAAAGGAAACCGGTTCTGGATGGAAGCCAGGGAGTCGATCCTGAAATCTAACCTTCTGGGAGACCTTAGTGAGATTTACCCCATCATTGAACCTGAAAAGAGTGATTCGGCTTCTTTCGATAATGTGCTCGAATTCCTTTATATGAGTGGTAAATCGCTGCCATATGCCCTCTCGGTGATGATCCCGGAATCCTGGAATACGAAAAACCCTATTTCCAATGATCTCAGGGCTTTTTTCGAATATCACTCCACCTTTGCAGAACCATGGGACGGTCCTGCCTCGCTGCTGGTATCCGATGGCAGGTATGTTGGAGGCATGCTCGACCGTAATGGTCTTCGGCCTTCCAGGTATGTGATCACGAAAAGTGACCTGATTATTATGGGTTCGGAAGTTGGTGTGCAGAGTTTCGAAGCCGGTGAGATCAAGGAAAAGGGAAGACTCAAACCCGGGAAGATGTTGCTGATCGATACCCTGGAAGGAAAAATTTACCATGATCCGGAGTTGAAAAAGCATCTTGCCTCCGAAAATCCCTACCAGGAATGGATTGAAAAGAACATGGTGAGCCTGGAAGATATTGAAACCGGGCAGACCGTGCCTCCCGGACTTAATGGTGATTACGACCATTACCTGAAAAGTTTCGGATATTCCCGCGAGGATATAGACCTGATCATCAAGCCCATGGCTGAAAGTGGCAAAGAACCTATCGGATCGATGGGGAATGATGCCCCGGCTGCGGTATTATCAAAAAAGCCACAGCGTTTATTCAGCTATTTCAAGCAGTTGTTTGCACAGGTCACCAATCCGCCGATCGATCCGATCCGTGAGGAGCTGGTGATGAGCCTTACCGGTTATATCGGGTCCATTCAGCAAAACATGCTCGATGAGACGCCTGATCATTGCAAGATGGTGAAGTTTAAGAGCCCGATTATCAATAACACCTATTTCGATATTGTGAAAAACCTGAAATACAAGGGTTTTTCGAATGTTGTTCTCCCCATGCATTTCGATGCTTCCAAAGGAAGAGAGGGGCTTGAAGATGCGCTTGAGGAACTTTGTGCTGCGGCTGAAAAGGGTGTTGACGACGGGAAGAACTATCTCATTCTCACCGACCGGGGTATCAGTGCGGATATGGCTCCGGTGCCGTTGTTGCTGGCTGTGTCAGCGGTTCATCATCACCTCATCAAAACCAGGAAACGGATGCAGATCGACCTGGTGGTGGAAACCGGCGACGCCCGTGAAGTGCATCATTTCGCACTGCTTTTTGGCTATGGAGCCTCCATCATCAACCCTTACCTCAGCTTCTCGGTAATTGAAAAACTGGTTAAGGAAAAGGTGATCCAGCAGGATTACCAGAAGGCTGAAGAGAACTATATCAATGCTGTGAACAAGGGATTGCTGAAGATCCTTTCCAAAATGGGCATCTCAACCCTGCGAAGTTACCGTGCCGCGCAGATCTTCGAAGCTGTCGGCATCCACCCCGACGTGGTCAACCGGTATTTCGAAGGTACCGTATCCCGTATCGGCGGCATCGGACTGGAAGAGATAGCCGAAGAAGCGCTTATTCCGCACCGCGATGCCTTTTCCGGAGCACCTTCTTCCGAAAGACTTATCGACGGCGTATATGCCTACAGGAGATATGGTGAGCACCATGCATGGAATCCTGATATCATCGGATTGCTTCAATGGAGTACTCGCACCAACAATTATGAAAAATTTAAGGAATTCAGCAAGCTGGTGACGGAACAAAATCGTCAGCCTGCATTTATCCGGGGCTTCTTCGACATAAAAAAGAGCACAAAGCCTATAGATATTTCTGAAGTAGAGCCGGTGGAAGCTATCATGAAAAGGTTCGTCACCGGGGCAATGTCCTACGGCTCCATCAGTCGTGAAGCTCATGAAACGCTGGCCATCGCCATGAACCGCATAGGAGGTAGAAGCAATACCGGGGAGGGTGGGGAAGATCCGGTACGTTTCCTTCCCAGGGCCGACGGCGACAGTGCCCGCAGTGCAATCAAGCAGGTGGCTTCGGGGCGTTTTGGCGTTACCAACCATTACCTGGTGAATGCCGACGAGATACAGATCAAGATCGCACAGGGTGCAAAACCCGGCGAAGGCGGGCAGCTTCCCGGTCACAAGGTGGACAGGATCATCGCTAAAACGCGGTACTCCATCACCGGGATTACCCTCATATCCCCTCCGCCGCACCACGATATCTATTCTATTGAAGACCTGGCCCAGCTGATCTTCGACCTTAAGAACGTAAACCCGCATGCTAACATCAGCGTTAAACTGGTATCAGAAACCGGGGTGGGAACCATTGCTGCCGGGGTGGCCAAGGCCAAAGCCGACCTGATCACCATCAGCGGCACCGAAGGAGGTACGGGAGCAAGTCCCACATCATCCATCAAACATGCCGGTCTGCCTCTTGAACTCGGCCTTTCGGAAACCCAGCAGACACTGGTGATCAACAACCTTCGCAAAAATGTAGTGCTTCAGACCGACGGCCAGCTAAAGAACGGCCTGGATGTCATCATTGCCGGGCTGCTCGGGGCTGAGGAATTTGGCTTTGCTACCAGCGCCCTTATCGTCCTCGGATGTGTTATGATGCGGAAATGCCATCTGAATACCTGTCCGGTGGGAGTGGCAACACAGGACCCGTTGCTTAGGGCCAGGTTCAGGGGTAAAGCCGATCAACTGGTGAACTTTTTCACCTTCTTAGCTCAGGAAGTACGCGAACTGCTTGCTGAACTGGGCTTCCGTAAATTTGACGATATCGTCGGGCAGATCCGACCTGATCACTGTAAGAAAAGATGTAGGACACTGGAAAACCAAAAATCTGGATTTTTCTGCTATCCTGTATAAGCCCGAGGCTGATACCCAGGCCGACAGGAGACATACAGCCATCCAGGATCACAAAATACAGAGCGTGATGGATCACGACCTGATCAAACTTTCGGCACCTGCCCTGGAAAGAGAGAGAGCCGGTCATCTTTTCAAGGATGATCAGGAATACCGACCGTACGGTGGGTGCCATGCTTTCGGGACAGTATCTCTGTAAAATACGGGTGCAGAAGGACTACCCGACGGCACCATCCGTGCCGGCTTCAGCGGCTCTGCCGGACAGAGTTTCGGAGCATTTCTGGTCAAAGGAGTCGAGTTCAGACTGGAAGGCGATGCCAACGATTATCTCGGCAAAGGTCTTTCCGGCGGAAGGATCATCGTGGTTCCTCCCAAAGGTTCTGAATTTGCTCCCGAAGAAAATATTATCATCGGCAATACGGTCTTGTATGGTGCGACGAGTCCGGTGAAATCTATGTCAATGGAGTAGCAGGTGAGCGTTTTTGTGTCCGAAATTCGGGAGCCACTGCCGTGATTGAAGGGGTAGGAGACCATTGCTGCGAATATATGACCGGGGGACGAACGGTCGTCCTGGGGCGAACCGGTAAGAACTTTGCCGCCGGTATGAGTGGAGGCGTCGCTTATGTCCTGAATGTGGACGGTAACTTTGATTACTTCTGTAACATGGGAATGGTTGAACTTTCACTGGTGGAAGACCGTGGTGACGTCAGGGAACTGAAAGATCTTATCACACGCCATTTTAATTATACCGGCAGTCCGCTGGCCGAAAAGATTCTGGGCGACTGGGAGAATTATATCGATCGCTTTATTAAGGTCATTCCTTATGAATATAAGAGAGTACTTGAGGAAGAAAAACTTGAGGCCCTCAGGAAGAAGATCGATGAGATGGAAACGGATGTGGAGATCAAAGCCGTCTGAGTTTGTGCAACGATTAAACTGAAAGAAAAATGGGAGATCCAAGAGGATTTATCAAGATAAAAAAGAAAGAAGCGGGAAACCGTCCTATTACGGAACGTATCACTGATTTCGGGGAAGTTGAACAGACCCTGAACTCCGAAGACCGCAAATTGCAGGCCTCCCGGTGTATGGATTGCGGCATACCTTTCTGCCACTGGAATTGTCCGGTCGACAACCTTATTCCGGAATGGAATGATGCCCTGTACAAGGGAGACTGGAAGAAAGCCATCGACCTGCTTCAGTCTACCAATAATTTCCCTGAATTCACCGGAAGAATTTGTCCGGCACCCTGTGAACATTCCTGCGTCCTGAATATCGACGGACAGCCTGTGACAATCAGGGAGAATGAAGCAGCCATTGTCGAGCATGCTTTCGCGGAAGGATACATCAAAGCCAATCCGCCTGAAAAGCGGACCGGCAAAAGGGTGGCTGTGATCGGATCGGGTCCTGCAGGACTGGCCTGTGCCGATCTTATTGAATAAAGCCGGACATACCGTAACGCTTTTCGAGAGGGAAGATGCCGTTGGCGGACTTCTCCGCTATGGCATTCCTGATTTCAAGCTGAATAAAGACTTCATCGACCGCAGGGTGAAAATTATGGAGGAGGAGGGACTGATCATCAGGACCAATACTGAAGTCGGACAGTGATATCTCCGCCGGGGAACTGATTGATTCGTTTGATGCCATCTGCCTGGCCATTGGCGCCATGCAGCCGAGGGATCTGCCTGTGGAAGGACGCGATCTCGACGGCATTCATTTTGCCATGGAATTTCTTACCCAGCAGAACAAGATCAACCGGGGCATGATATCCCTTATGATGTTCATATCAACGCCAAAGACCGCAATGTGGTGGTGATAGGCGGTGGGGATACAGGTTCCGACTGTGTGGGAACAGCCATCCGCCAGGGTGCAAAGTCAGTTACCCAGATCGAAATCCTGCCCAAACCACCGGACACCAGGGCAGATGATAACCCATGGCCATACTATGCCAACGTGCTGAAAACCTCCTCCTCACACGAGGAAGGCTGTAACCGGATGTGGAGCCTGGCTACCAGCCAAATTTAATGGTAATCAGCGACGGGTAAGCAGCATCGAGGTCAATGAGGTGGAATGGATACAGAATGGGTTCTCACGTCCTGAAATGAAGATGATTGAAGGTTCGACCAAAAAGCTGGATGCAGACCTGGTCCTACTGGCGATGGGTTTTGTTCATCCTGTACACGAAGGACTGCTTGAACAGCTGCAGACGGAAGTGACAGAGCGGAAGAATGTGAAAATTTCCGGTGAATATCAGACCAATAATCCGAAAGTTTTTGCCGCCGGCGATACCGTGCTGGGTGCCAGCCTTGTAGTCAGGGCAATCGCTTCCGGCCGCCAGGCAGCTAAAAATATCGATGCATACCTGTCCACAGTTTAAAATAATGGCAGTCCTCATTTTTCATTTGCATTTTCAAAATATTTCATTATATTTGAATCTGAATATTGCCTATGAGAACACATTTTACATACAATCGTTGGTGGTGGCGCTTCAAAACTGAAGAGTCGTAAGCAACGTTTGTGTAAGTAAAAAATAAATACACAGAAAAGGCAGGTTGTTTACGACCTGCCTTTTTTTATGTCCATAATTTCTAACGAGTCATTAGTTTAACCTATAAAAAAGCAAATCATGAGTAACGCCTCTAAAATTTTCCTCGATGAAAAGGACATGCCGCGGCAGTGGTATAACCTGACGGCCGATATGCCAAATAAACCATTGCCACCGCTCCATCCCGGTACAAAACAGCCGATCGGACCCCAGGATCTTGCCGCTCTGTTCCCCATGGAACTGATCAAACAGGAAGTCTCAACCGAGCAGATATATCGATATTCCCGACGAAGTCAGGGATATCTATAAGATATGGCGTCCTTCACCGCTTCACAGGGCTTATAATCTAGAGAAATATCTCGATGCACCGGTGAAGATCTATTATAAGAATGAATCAGTCAGTCCTGCAGGATCGCATAAGCCCAATACTGCTGTTGCCCAGGCTTATTACAATTACAAAGAAGGTGTAAAGCGGATTACCACGGAAACAGGTGCCGGACAGTGGGGGAGTGCACTGGCTTTTGCCACCCAGCATTTCAATATCGACCTGAGGGTGTTTATGGTGAAGATCAGCTATATGCAGAAACCCTACCGGAAATCGATGATGAATGTCTGGAATGCAAATGTGGTGCCTTCACCAAGCAACCTGACAGATGCCGGCCGGCAGATTCT
Source organism: uncultured Bacteroidales bacterium (assembly GCA_963764345.1). Lineage (GTDB taxonomy): Bacteria > Bacteroidota > Bacteroidia > Bacteroidales > DASQZK01. The sequence continues at coordinate 88,778 of CAVXSF010000002.1, forward strand.
GGCCTCTGACCCTGATTCTCCGGGAAGCCTTGGCATCGCTATCTCCGAAGCTGTCGAAATGGCAATGAAAGAACCCGATACCAGGTACTCACTGGGCAGTGTGCTCAATCACGTATTGCTCCATCAGACGATCATCGGTCTGGAAGCCCAGAAACAAATGGAAATGGCAGATTCTTATCCCGATATTGTTATCGGCTGTTTTGGTGGTGGCTCCAACTTTGCCGGGATCTCCTTCCCCTTCCTCGGAGAGAATTTCAGGGATGGAAAGAAAACCCGTATCATTGCCGTTGAACCGGCCTCCTGTCCGAAACTCACCCGTGGTAAATTCCAGTACGATTTTGGTGATACGGTAGGGCTTACCCCGCTGCTGCCTATGTTCACACTCGGACATAATTTCGTTCCGGCCAAGATCCATGCCGGCGGACTGAGATATCACGGTGCAGGCTCTATCGTCAGCCAGCTGCTGAAAGACCAGCTGATTGAAGCACAGTCGGTAAAACAGCTGGAGACGTTCAAGGCCGGGCTGATCTTTGCCAGGACGGAAGGCATCATTCCGGCTCCGGAAACCAGTCATGCCATTGCTGCAGTGATCCGCGAAGCCGAAAAGGCTAAAAAAGAAGGTACCCCCAAAACCATCCTTTTCAATTATTCCGGTCACGGTCTCATCGACCTGGCAGCCTACGACAAATATTTCAGCGGCGAACTTGAAGATCATGAAGTGACGGATGAGGAAATCAGAAAAAGCCTCAGTGAACTGGAATCCATACTCCCTTAAATACTTAGTATCTCGGCTCTCCGGAAAAACCACAAGATATCCTCCTATCGTTTTCCTCACAGCTAATATAAAAAAGGCCGTCTCCTTTCGGAAGACGGCCTTTTTTCATCGATTTATGGTTATTCAGGTCGGGGTAGCATCAAATAAGATTCACTTTTATACGAAAAGTTCATGAATTCAGGGCAGAGAGACAGGGAATTACCCTGTCTGCTCAGTCCCGGTTTTTTACATGTTATAACTGGTTTCTCCGTGTTCGTACAGATCCAGTCCTTCTTCCTCAATGGTGCGGGAAACCCGGATTCCCAGAGTATATTTCAGGATGATGAACAGGATGAAACCGGTACCCATGGCCCATGCTGCCACTGAAAGAACGCCTATGATCTGCGATACGAGAAGGTCGGTACCTCCGCCGTAGAACAGTCCGCCTTCGGTGGCAAACAGTCCTACCAGGATCGTTCCCGTAGCTCCGGCAAAACCATGTACCGAAACAGCACCTACCGGATCGTCCACTTTCAGGATACGGTCGACAAAAGGAACAGCCAGGAGCAGGACCGTGCCGGCGATGACACCGATCATAATGGCTCCCCCGGGAGACACTGCGTCACATCCGGCTGTGATTCCCACCAGTCCGGCCAGGGCTCCGTTGAGCGTAAGGCTGAGTCCCGGGCGTTTATAAATAAGCCATGTTCCGAAAAGTGTGGTGAGGGCTCCGGCACATGCAGCCAGGTTGGTGGTGACGGCGATGTGCGAATAGCTTGTGCATTGTATTTCACCCGATGCTGCCAGCTGTGATCCGGCGTTAAAACCGAACCATCCAAACCAGAGAATGAATACACCCAGCGCACCAATGGTGAGGTTATGTCCCGGAATAGCCCTTGGTTTACCATTCTTTCCATATTTCCCGATCCTCGGGCCAACCAGCCAGGCGCCCATCAGACCTACCCAGGCACCGACAGAATGGACGGCCGTCGATCCGGCAAAATCATGGAATGGTGTCTCCATCTGGGACAACCAGCCACCACCCCAGATCCAGTGCCCGGAGATAGGATAGATCACGGCGCTGATGACCAGTGAAAAAATCAGGTAGGCGGAAAAGTTGGTCCGTTCTGCCATAGCTCCTGAGACAATGGTTGCTGCAGTGGCGGCAAATACTGTCTGGAACATCAGGCTGGCCATCCCTGGTATGCCGTTAATACTGTTGTCGTTATAGAAAAGGGAAACTTTCCCGACAATTCCACCCAGGTCTTTTCCATACATGAGTGTATATCCCAGGATCCAGAAGATGATGGAGCCGATCATGAAATCGGAGAAGTTCTTCATCAGGATGTTTGCTGTGTTTTTCGACCTCGTAAAGCCTGCTTCAACCATCGCAAAACCAGGTTGCATGAACATGACCAGGAAGGCAGTTACTAAGACCCAGATGGTATCCACTGAAACGGTCAGTCCGGATACCGCATCAGCAATCGTTATGTATAAAGTATTTATTTCCATAATGTTTGAGGTTTTTCAGGTTAGTCTTTAATGTACAGGGATTCGTCCCCCTTTTCTCCTGTCCGGATCCGGTAGCTCTCCTTAATGTCGGAGACGAAGACCTTCCCGTCACCAATCTCTCCGCTCCAGGCTGATTTCAGAATGGAATCGATGGTTTTTGTCAGGTTGATATCCCTGACCACAATAGAGAGCAGAACTCTTTCAATGGTGCCGGTGTCGTAAGAAATGCCGCGGTAAACACGGCTTTCACGGGCCTGCCCCACACCCCTCACTTCCCAGAACGAAAAGAATTCAATACCCACATCATTGAGGGCTTCCTTGACGTCCTCAAATCTTGTTTTTCTGATAATGGCTTCAATTTTTTTCATATTTCTTCTTATTAAGGTTTCATTTGCCGGTGATGCAATTCCATATTATGCCAGTCATGAAAGGCAAAAATTCAGTCACCGGTTGGATTCGTGTTTTACAGGGAAATAGAGAAAACAACATAAATATTTTCAGCTTCGGGATTAAAGATCAGCGACGTGGAAACCGGAAGAGAAAAGCTGTCGGTGATCTTCAGGGTCTTTGAAACTTTGGTTCCGAGGTTAATGATCCCGGCCGAATTATTACCGTACCAGCCTATTGCACCGTTCTGCTCATCCGGATCATCCAGGGCTGCACCCATGAAAACTGAAATATCCGTTTCTGACACAGTATGGGAGTAGCCCAGCTCAAGGTACTTTGCATGGTAAGCATTCCCTTTGGCATTTATCCCGTCGGCTCCGTAAACATTGATGGCAAAGAGCACCGTCAAAGGGAAATTTTCCGTGCCGTTGAAACTGGCCATGGCTTCAAATGTGTGTCCGGTTGTTTTGTTTTTGTAATTGAAATACCCATCCCTTGCTAAGGCACTGGTCGGATGGGAAATAATAATCGGTGACACCTACCGTGAACAAATCTGCGACCTCGTAATTCAGGTACAGATCAGCTTCAGCTCCTGTGGAGATGCCACCCACTGATTGAGAAGCCCAGGTACCAAGAGTAAGTCCGGTATTCCCAAATGCATATTCGAGGTAGGGTTGAATGTGTGGAGAGGGTCCTCCAAAATCAACGCCTCTCCAGATATACCTGCTTACCAGATCGGCGCCCATCGAAAAGTTTGAAGTCTTATCCTGGGCGCTAATTCCCACACTTACGGCTAACGCGATAGCTAAAAGGGCCATGCCCTTTACAATTTTTGCTTTCATCTTTTAAAGTTTAAGTTAATAATAGGGGGTCACACTGCAAAAATAGAATAAATATTTTAAAAAGCAACAATTAAAAGGGGGGTAACATCGTAAAACATTAAAAAATATTTTGACTGTAGCTAAAAATAAGGGGGGTGCATATTAAAATATGCAAAAATATATTTTTCAGACAGCTGATTTTAAGGAGAAGAAGTACGGCTATTAAAAAGAGAGAAGTCCGCCATGAATATATGGCAGGCGGATCGCCGGGATACTAAAAGGAAGTCAGGATTGAGGCTTTCCAAAAAGTCCTCATATAATAAACTTGAGTTTTAAATTATAACTGCCCTTCAGCTGCGCTCAGCGACCGCCCTTCGGCTACGCTCAGGGACCGTAGGACTACGCAATAGACGTTACGCGCTTCGGCTGCGCTCAGCGACCGCCCTTCGGCTACGCTCAGGGACCGTAGGACTACACAATAGACGTTACACCCTTCGGCTACGCTCAGGGACCGTGGGACTACACAATAGACGTTACACGCTTCGGCTGCGCTCAGCGACCGTAGGAAAGCTTCTACAAGATAATAACCCTTCGGCTACGCTCAGGGACCGAAGGATCTTTTTTACTAGACGATTATTTCGACTCCGCTCAATAATTTTCTAAAACGCAAACCCTGACCGTAGCAGAAGGTGGTCCCTGAGCACAGCCGACCTTGAATCTCCACTCTCCACTCTCCAATCCCCAACCTCCAATCCCCACTCTCCACTCTCCAATCTCCAATCCCCAACTCCCCACTCTCCACTCTCCACTCTCCAATCCCCACTTCCTAATATCTCAGACATCCAGTTCAATCACCATATCGATCTGTGACGGATGTTTCGGTGGAAATTCAAGAAGGATCTTTTCTTTGTCCTGGCTGTATTTCACCTTCCGGTCGGTACCGAAAATTCTGGCTCCATGGATTTTTTGGGTCATGGGCGGAAGTACCAGTACGGGATCGTTCCAATCGAGTAAGTGAATAAAGATCCTGTTATCTTTTTGTGTGGACACACCCCATGGTCTGGGTTCAAACGGACCACCGCGCGTACCATAAATGGTTTCACCGTATTCCGACATCCATTTCCCCATGGTTTTAAGGATCTCAATATGTTCGGGGCGGATATTCCCATCAGGCATCGGACCTGTATTCAGAAGGAAGTTACTGTTATACCCGGCAGCCTTTATCAGGTAACGGATGAGATCTTCAGCACTTTTTGGTTTTTTATCGTAGATGCTGAATCCCCATGAGCCGTTACCGCTCATGGTTTCGCAGGTCTCGAGCGGCAGGCGGCTGATAGCCTGATCGGAAGCCCAGCCGGTGGTGTTTTTACCCGGAAGGTCCTTTTCGAACATCTGGAAATCTTCTCCTTCGAAGGGCACAGCATGATGATTGTTTCCAACAAGGCAACCAGGCTGAAGATCATGGATCAGATTGTAGGTTTTTTCCAGCTGCCAGTCGGCATCACGCTTATCCCACAACCCGTCGAACCAGATCCCGCTGACTTCACCGTAATTGGTCAGTAACTCACGAAGCTGCTCATTCATGTAATCGATGTATTTCGGGAAATCCCTCTGATCACTTCTGCCCGTGTAACTGCCACCGGTAGTGCCTCCTGCATAGAAATCGGGATTATGCCAGTCGAGCTGGCTGTAATAGAAGAAGATTTTAATACCCTGTTTATGACATTCGTCTGCCAGCATTTTCAGGACATCCTTCCCGTAAGGGGTACGGTCCACGATATCATAATCCGAAATTTTGGAGTCAAACATGGCAAAGCCATCGTGATGCTTTGAAGTAATAACAATGTATTTCATCCCGGCTTCCTTCACGAGTTTTACCCATGCAGCCGGATCATAATGGACCGGGTAGAAAAAACCGGGAAGCTTTTCGTATTGTTTGATCGGGATCTCCGTATTGTTCATCACCCATTCACCATTCCCCAGGATACTGTATACGCCCCAGTGGATAAACAGTCCGAATTTTGCATCCTGAAACCATTCCCGGGTTTCAAGATTTTCCTTGCCAGGCATGTAGCCGTTCTGTCCTTTGACGAGTGGGAAAAAAGCCAGGATCAGAAGGAGTAAGGTCAGTTTTTTCATAGCTGTAGTTTGAATATGTTATGAGTCAATCAGGACTCCGATATTCAGATCATCAGATATTGCCGGTTGTCCTTCGCCTCACCGGTTCTCAGCTTATTCCATACCGGTTGGCATGAAACGATTAGCCGGCATAAAAATCCAGGGCTCTGAAGGTTAGTAATGATCCCTTGAAAATACAATTAAAAAATCTTACAGTAAACAATTCTGGCGTTTTTTTCTATATTTGTTGAGGTCCAATCCATGTTGAATGAATATTCTCGGCATCTCAGCCTTTTATCATGATTCTGCGGCAACCCTGCTTTGTGACGGTGAAATTATTGCTGCTGCGCAGGAAGAAAGGTTCACACGGAAAAAACACGATCCTTCTCTGCCATTAAACGCTATCCTGTACTGTCTTGATGAAGGCGGTCTAAATATGGATGATATTGATGCAGTTGTCTTCTACGACAAGCCTTTTCTTAAATTTGAACGCCTCCTCGAAACGTATTACAATTTTGTCCCCAGGGGTGTTTCCTCCTTCGTCACGGCTATCCCGGTATGGGTGAAGGAGAAGATGTTCCTGAAAAGCCTGCTGACGAGGGAACTTAAAAAGCTGGGTGCCTATGATCCCCGGAAGCAGCCGCTTTTATTCCCCGAGCATCACCTTTCCCATGCTGCCAGTGCTTTTTTTGCTTCGCCCTTTGAAGAAGCGCTGATCGTTACCATTGACGGGGTGGGAGAGTGGTCGACCGCATCCATTTCCATTGGCAGGGGCAACGACATTCAGATCCTTAAAGAACTGAGGTTTCCCCATTCCGTGGGACTGCTGTATTCCGCCTTCACGCATTATCTGGGCTTCAGGGTCAATTCGGGCGAATACAAGTTGATGGGACTTGCGCCTTACGGGATTCCCGGCTCGGAAGAAGTCAGGAAATTCGAGGATATTATCAGGCATAGCCTTGTCGATATTAAACCCGATGGTTCCGTTTGGCTGAACAGGCAGTATTTTACCTATGCCACCGGGCTAAGGATGATGCCTGAAAAGAAGTGGAAAGCCTTATTCGGATTCCCGGCAAGGAAACCCGAGGCGGCAACGGAACAGTACCATTGTAACCTTGCCATGGCCATTCAGAATGTTACCGAGGAGATCATCCTGAAAATGGTGCGGCATGGCCTGGAGATTGCCGGTGACCGGATTTCAGCGAAGAACCTTTGCCTGGCAGGCGGGGTAGCCCTGAATTGCGTGGCCAACGGGATGCTGCTTCGGGAAAACATTGTTGACGACATTTTTGTACAGCCTGCAGCTGGCGATGCCGGCGGTTCCCTCGGTGCAGCCCTGGCAGCCTATCATATTCATTTTGGAAAGGAGCGAAAACCTTTGTCAGGGCCAGACCTCATGAAAGGGGCATTTCTTGGACCTGAATATCATACTCCGGGAATTAAGAAGGAACTGAAAGCATTCAGTCCGGTTTACCATGAGGTAACAGCTCTGAACGACCTGACGACGAAGGTGGCGGAGCTGATCAGCCAGGGAAAAGTCGTCGGATGGTTCCAGGGCCGGATGGAATTCGGTCCGCGTGCCCTCGGAAACCGCTCCATACTGGGAGATGCCAGGAACCCGGAGATGCAAAAGAAACTTAACCTGAAGATCAAGTACCGAGAAAGTTTCAGACCCTTTGCCCCTGCAGTGCTGGCTGAGGATAACCACGAATACTTTGACCTGGACGTACCTTCACCCTATATGTTACTGGTTGCAACGGTAAGTGAAAAGTACAGGAGGGAGCTGCCCCAGGACTATTACACTTTGGGTCTGACGGACCGTTTGTATTATCAGCGATCCACCGTTCCCGCCATTACACACCTCGACTATTCTGCCCGTGTACAGACCGTTCACCGTGAAACCAATGAACGGTTCTGGGAACTGATCCATGCATTTAAAATGAAAACCGGCTGTCCGCTTATCGTGAATACCAGTTTTAATGTGAGAGGAGAACCCATTGTATGTGCACCAGCCGATGCCTATACCTGCTTCATGCGCACGGAAATGGACGTCCTCGTTATCGGCGACCTCCTGTTCCTGAAAGAAGAACAGCCGGAATGGAAGGAGAAAGACTGGAGGAAGAAGGTGGGGTTGGATTAGGGGGGAGAAAGGTGAAAGGCGAAGGATGAGGGATTGAGTGATTGAGGGATTTAGGGATTGAGTTAGGAAGTTAAGAGATTAGAGGTTAGAGGATTAGGGGTTAGGGAGCCCGTGTGAATAGTGTAAACGGGAATTCTGATTGTTAAATATCAATATCAAAAACGTAGATGACGTGATGCATCACGTCTCCATGGGGAATTGAATATCGAATCATGAATTCGGAGACGGGAGAAGGATTTAGTAAATGCGATGGTGGGCTGGGTTTCCCCTTTCAGGGGATCAAGGGGTGAGCGAGGGGAGGAAGATGTTGGGAAAAAGGAATTGAAGGAAAGAGTGGGAAGAAAGGCGAAAGGTGAAAGTGAGTGATTGAGGGATTGAGTGGGAAGAAAGTGAAGGATTGTTAAATATCAATATCAAAAACGTAGAGACGTGATGCATCACGTCTCCATGGGAAGAATATCGAATATCGAATATCGAATATCGAATATCGAATCATGAATTCGGAGACGGAGAAGGATTTTATAAATGCGATGGTGGGCTGGGTTTCCCCTTTAGGGGATCAAGGGGTGAGCGAGGGGAAGAAGATGTGGGAAAAGAATAAGGGAAATGAGTGAAGGAAAGGGAATGAGTTAGGAAGAAAGGTGAATAGGGATACGAGGATTGACGGGATTTAGTGGGAAGCCCGTGTGAACAGAGTAAAACGGAATTCTGATTGGAAATATCAATATCAAAAACGTAGAGACGTGATGCATAACGTCTTCGTGGGAAATTGAATATCGAATATCGAATATCGAATCATGAATTCGGAGACGGGAGAAGGATTTAGTAAATGCGATGGTGGGCTGGGTTTCCCCTTTCAGGGGATCAAGGGGTGAGCGAGGGGAGGAAGATGCAAGTCAAAAGGTGAAAGGCGAAAGGTGAAAGTGAGGGATTGAGTTAGGAAGTTAGAGGTTAGAGATTGGTGATTAGAGATTGGTGATTAGAGATTGGGGGTTGAGATTGGAGGTTAGTGAATGGGGGTTTGAGATTGGAGGTTAGTGAATGGGGGTTAGAGAGCCCTTGTGAGCAGTGTAAACGGGAAAAACGTAGAGACGTGATGCATCACGTCTCTGTGGGGAATCGAAAATCGAATAATGAATAATGAATTTTGAATATCGAATGATGAATTCGGAGACAGGAGGAAAACAACATAAATCGGTAATTCCATCCGTTCATTAAAATAAAAAAAGCGTATACCCTTTTGACCTGTAAAAGAATTTCGTTTTTTTGCGGTGGTATTCTCAATAAAAAACCAGGTATATGAGTTTTGTTAAAGATCTTTGGCGTTTTCTGCGGCAGCGCAAACTTTGGTGGCTGATCCCCGTCATTCTTTTTTTGATCATTATCGGCGTTTTGCTGATCATTGGCGGTAACAGCGCCATTGCCCCGTTTATTTACACACTGTTCTAGACGGTTATGGATAAGGCTAAAGTAAAGGAAACCATACTCACCATTACACTGGGATTTATTGCACTGTACCTGGTGTCAGGAAAGCTATGGCTTTTGTATATCTCATTTCTGGTCGGTGTTACGGGACTCCTGCCCGGCCCGCTGAGCCTGTTCATTCATAAAGCATGGATGAAACTGGCCGATATCCTGGGGTACATCATGTCACGGATTATCCTGGGGGCCTTGTTTTACCTCATCCTGGTGCCCATGGGTGCCCTGTCCAAACTTTTCAGGAAAGATTTCATGTTCCTGAACAGAAGGGATGACAGTTATTATCACGAACGAAACCACCTTTACAGGCCTGAAGATTTCAATGACCCATGGTAAAAAAAGAAGAAAAAGGGACTAAGAAGCAGGGGCGTCTGCTTTGGATCATTTTGAAACGGGTGTTTTTCTCCATCCTGATTATTGCCGGATTGGATTTCATTACCGGTTCGGTGCTCATTCCCGAAAATTTCAGTTCATTCAGAACCAAGCATTATTACTATCACCACGGTTTGTTGCCAAACCAGGATACACGCGGCCAATGGAGTTCCCTGATTTATCCTGTAAAAACCAATTCCCTGGGTTTTATGGATTCCGTGGTGGAGAAAATTCCTCTTACAGTCGGATAACTACCGCCTGCTTATCCTTGGTGATTCCCATTCGGAAGGTGTTGGTGTACCCTACCTGAAAACCTTCAGCGGCATACTGGCGAGGGACCTTAAACCGTCGGGCATTGAGGTGCTGAACGCTTCATGCATCAGTTATAGTCCGAAGATAGAATACCTGAAAGCAAGGTATCTCATCGATAAAGTGGGACTTAGAGTGAATCATATTTTCGTGTTGATTGATATTTCCGACCTGCAGAATGAACTGGTATACGACAAATTCAACCCCGAGCTGGATATACATTTCCTGCCTGATTTCATGATGCACGTTGAGCGGTTCCTCAGGGCCCGTTCCTTTATCTATTATATGGTATCAACCATTCATGAGCACAGGCAACAGGATGAATTTATGAAAACCGCTAAATTATTTGATACCCAGGGAAAAGAGGAAGGTGAAAATAACACATACAGGCTGTATGCCGGATTTTTTGATCATTTCAACGACAAAACGCTGTTATCCGATCCGCAGTTTCACGGTGTTGGGGAATGGTATTACAACGATCATTTCAAACCCCTGGCTGACAAAGGTATCGATATGGGTGAACATTACCTGCTTCTGTTGAAGAAATTATGTGATGAAAACGGCATCGGGCTTACCATTTCGGTTCATCCCTGGCACCCTCAGGTGCTTATCGGTAATCCTGATGATTATTACGTCACACGCTGGAAAACCTTTGCCATGAAGAACGCAATCAGCTTCGTCAACCTTTTCAATGTGTTTATTGATGGCCAGAACCCGGTGCTGGTTAACGAAATGTACTATATAAAGAACGACAACCACTGGAATGAGTTTGGTCACAAGAAGGTAGCAGAATTCCTGGAACCGTATTTTCTGAATGAATACCATCATGAGACGAAAAAATAATTCTGTATTAATCCTTATTTCCTTGATCCTCCTTCCCCTTGCCGCCTGTCACAGCGATGAGAAGGCGCAGCAGATAATTATGGATCTGAAAAAGGGGAAATCGGCGTCTGATTATACAGTCAGACTTGCTGAGATGAGCTATCTGACGGACAAAAAGCCGGACCGGACATTTTCAGCCGGGCTGATCAGGGATCTCATCAATGCGGAATATTTCTCTGAAGCCAGATATGCCATCGATCATTTGCTTGATGTATATGGTCCGGATGCCAACCTGTATTATCTTGAAGCAGTTTGTTACCGCAACCAGCATGAGTATACCCTGGCTTCAGATATAATTCAAAAGGCCCTGGCTGATAGAAAGCGGTAACGGAACTTACAGGGCTGAGGAAGAGAATATCCTTGAGGCAAAAACGCGATGGATGTCGCTTGATTCTCTTGATACCATGATCAGCAAAGACAAATATAATTACACTTTGAAATTGCAGCGTGCGGAGCAGCTTTTTGGTATGAGGGAATTTGAGGCGGCCGTATATGATGCCGACACGGTACTGAATGCGGACAGTTTAAACCGGCAGGCAAGGTTTGTGAGGGGAATGGCTTACCTCCTGGATAAGAATTTTGATCAGGCCATATCTGATTTTAAACTACTTTCTTCTTATAAGACGGATCCTGAGGGCAAAAAATATCATTTCTATTACAAGCTTGCAGAGAATATTAAGCAAAATGCAGACTTAATCGAAAAGAATCCTTCTTCCCCTCAACCATATATTAACATGGCCAGGTTGCTATCTGAAATTTCGGAATTTTCAATGGCCTTGTCTGTTCTGGACGGCGGAATAAGGCTGAATCCGGATGACCAAAAACTTTCCTATGCCAAACTGTTGGTTTGTCTGCAGAGCGGCGACAGGAATTCCGCCCGCGATATAATGTACAGCCTGGAGGCAAAGGGCTTTAGGGTCGATGCCGCCGTTAAGAAGGCGTTGCAGGAAGGGGGCCGGTAGGCTGGTCTCCCGTTGTTTAGATGTTTAGTTGTTTAGTTGTAGCTGCATTCTCACGAACCACTCAAATTCTCTTCCCTTTCGCCTTTCACCTTTCGCCTTTCGCCTTTCGCCTTTTTCCAAACATCTTCCTCCCCTCGCTCACCCCTTGATCCCCTGAAAGGGGAAACCCCAGCCCGCCGCAGCATTTACTAAGTCCATCTCCCGTCTCCCGTCTCCCGTCTCCGACTTCGACATTCATTATTCGATATTCATTATTCGTATTCTCTCTTCCCTTTCACCTTTCGCCTTTCACCTTTCGCCTTCTTCCCAAATCTTCCTCCCCTCGCTCACCCCTTATCCCCTGAAAGGGGAAACCCCAGCCCGCCGCAGCATTTACTAAGTCCATCTCCTGTCTCCTGTCTCCCGTCTCCGTCTCCGACTTCGACATTCATTATTCGATATTCGATATTCATTATTCATTATTCGATATTCTCCCTCAATCCCTAATCCCTAATCTCTAATCTCTAATCCCTAATCCTATCCCTAATCCCTAATCCTAATCCCTAATCCCTAACTCCCTAACTCCCTTCTCTCCAAAAAAAAAGGCCCCCGCAAGGGAGCCTTTTCTATAATCAATGATAATAATGCTTATTTCATCACTTTGAAAACATCATCACCAACTTTAACTACGTATACGCCTTTTGTAAGATCAGCAACGCTAAGAGTACTTACGTTTGTAGCTGATTTAACTTTCTGGCCTACTACAGAGTAGACGTCAACGTTCACCGGTGAGTCATATCCTTTGAATTTCAGGATATTGTCATAGATGTAAGCTGATTTGTCAGCAGGTTTCAGGTAGTTGGTTTTACCAACGGGAACCCATTCGTCAGTTGAGAATGTCAGATAACCGTTGAAGTATATCAGGCAATAGCCTTCATTAACATTACTGCTCCACCAGTATTCAACCGGAGCATCGCTAGCACCAACATTGGCATCACTTTTAACATCAAAAGAGATGGTTGGGATGGCAGTAGGATCAAAAGCAACTTCATTTTCAGGAGTGCTTGTGCCCCATTCGTCATTGAGATACATCAGGTAATCGGCGAAGTTGAACTGTACGATAGCCCAAACTGTATTGTCCTGTGTAAGGTTCCAGGATACAGCGGGGGTATTGGCAGCACCAAGTGATGATCCCCATGCGCCGGTCTGACCAATGGATGTAAGACATTCGCTTACACTACCTAAATTGTCAGCATCGTGAACAATTTTGGCTTTTCCACCACCAAGTTCAGCGAAACGGCCGTACTGGGCATTTTTGCCGGTTAAGCCGTAAACATCGGTAGCAGCTGCGTAACCAGCCTCGTAACGATCTTTTGCTTTTGTCTGGAAGGAGATTTCCAAAGCTTTGGTATCACTGCCAGCAGAGCCTTTAGCAAATTCGGCGTTATCAACATACTCAACAATGACGTAAAGGTTTTCAGCATCCCAAAAAGCTTTCCAGGCAACTCCGAAGGTACCGTCAACATCAACACCATTCTCGGCCACGGTCAGATCGAAAGGATCACCGCCAGTGCTATTTGCATTTGTGAGACCAGCGATATTAGGAGCACCAATTCTGCTCCAGATGTCCTTAATACCAATTTCATCGATGGCAGCCATGTCAATCACTACATCGGATTTGGATTTCAATGCAGTAGCTTCAGCTTTGGCATAGGGGGTAGCATTGAAATCATAACCAAAAGGACCGGCGGCTGTCATATCAGGCCCAGCCAATGAGTGTAAAAGGTCCCTGTGTGCAAATACTCCTGCAGTTAGTGCCAGAAGTACGAAAAGTGCGTTAAGTTTTTTCATAAGCGAAAATTTTTAGTTGGTTAGAAATAATAATTATTTAATGGATAAGCCAAAGTACAGCATTTTTTTTTAATTTCACAAATCCTTCATATTTTTTTAATGTTTATCGGATTTAAATAATGAAACGTGATTTATCATTTGAATTTTTTTTCATAAACTTGTGAGGTTAATCAATCAATAAAGCTAACTAACATGAAAAAACTTTTGCCAAAGCTGAAAGCTCTGCTGCTCTTTGTGTTTGTTTTTCTCTTAAGCATGCAGGCTTTTGCCCAGCGCCAGGTAACTGGTACAGTAACCGATGCCTCTTCCGGCGAAGCATTAATAGGGGCCACCATACAGATAAAAGGTACCACCAGGGGGACCGTTACCGATATGAGTGGCAATTACTCCATTAGTGTTGACGGTCCGACAGATGTGCTCATCTTTTCGTATGTCGGTTACGATTCAAAGGAAGAAACAGTCGGCGACCGTTCTTCCATAAATGAAACTTTATCGGAACAGGCCACCCAGTTACAGGATGTGGTCGTGATCGGATACGGTACGGTAAAGAAGAACGACCTGACCGGTTCGGTTGCCGTCGTCTCCTCCGAAGATCTGAACCGTATACCTGCATCCTCCTTTTCAAAAGCGCTGCAGGGGAGAGCTTCCGGAGTGCTGGTTTCCAATACTTCAGGTCGTCCAGGTGCAGGAGCTTCCATTAACGTCAGAGGTGTTGGATCCATCACCCAGAACTCCAACCCAATTTATGTCATTGACGGTGTGATCACCGGTAACCTGAATGCCATTAACCCATCGGATATTGAGAGTCTGCAGGTACTGAAAGATGCCTCGGCCACCGCTATTTATGGTTCCGACGGGTCAAACGGCGTTATCATTATCACCACCAAACGCGGCCAGTCGGGGAAAACCCAGGTACATTATGACGATTATTTCTCCATGAGCGTGGTGCCCAAGAAATTTGACGTGATGAACGCCGACCAGTACGCGAATTTTTATAATACATTGTATGCCCGCGACAGTATCACCATGATCCCTTACACCGACGGTTTCCGCCAGGCCTATTACGGTCCGGGATGGCAAACCGGTACCGACTGGCAGAATCTGATTACGCAGACAGGGAAAACCCAGAACCATTACCTGCGGGTTTCCGGCGGAGGTGAAAACAGCAACTTCAGTATCTCTGCCAACTACCTTGACCAGACAGGTATCCTGATCAAGACGGGTGCAAAACGGTATAATGTCAGGGCCAATTCCGATTTCACTGTCAGTGACCACTTGAAGGTGGGAGAAACTTTCAATGCCGCCCGCCAAATCGTTCGGAACGGTGACGGAAGCTTTAACTCCGCCAATATTGCCTCACCGCTGATGAGGGTCTATGATCCAAATAATCATGACGGATATGGTTTTGACGGACCCCAGATCCCGTTCTGGTATGATGAGAACCATAACGGTATCCAGGATTCCACCGAATTATATCCCAACACCGGTGGCAGCGACAGGGATAATCCCCTGGCACAGGCAACCTACCGGGACAATTTTTCCTATAACAACAGTGCAATGATTAATATCTATGCAGAATATACGCCGGTCAAATGGCTGACCTACCGTATTTCACCCTCTGTTGAATTTACCAATAGCAGGTCGTATAACTGGTATCCGGCTTTTAGCGAGGGTGTCCGAAGCAATACCCGGGCTTCACTTGAGGAAGGGTACAGTGAATCTCTGGGCCTGATGCTTGAAAATCAGCTCACCTTTAACAAGACTTTCGGTGATCATAGTCTGACTGCAACTGCCGTTTACCAGGTACGAAAGACTGACGGCAGAAGCATCGACGGCATTGGCCGTGGCTATTCCTACCCAAACCTGAGGATCCTGTCCATGTCTGATAATGCTGCCTTTGGCGACCGTACACTTACCGGTTTTGCCGGATCACCTTTCAGGCAGCTGTCTTACCTGGGTCGTATGATCTACGGATACAAGGATAAAATCTTATTTACCGGGTCTATCCGCCGTGACGGTGTATCCAGGTTCGGACCAACGAACCGCTGGGGTACATTCCCTTCAGCATCTGTTGCATATAAGCTAAGCGAGGACTTCCTGCAGAACGTTGATTTTATCAATATGTTAAAGATCAGGGCAGGTTGGGGTAGCACCGGTAACTCGGCTATCGGTTCTTTCCTTTATGATGATTTTCTTTCGGGGACTGATGCATTTTCTCCCGTCTTTGGAAATCCGCAGGCTCTCGCACCCGGTACCTACATCTTCTATTCTTTTGCCAACCCGCTTATCAAATGGGAAGCAGCCAAAATGTGGAATTTCGGTGTTGATTTAAACGCATTGAACAACAAGATACAGTTCACCGCTGAATACTATATTAAAAACCAGGACGACCTGCTCGTCCGGGTTCCTGTATCCATGGTATTCGGGAGGTCAAACGACGGATCCAATCCATGGGCAAATGCTGGAAAGAATCAAAACCGTGGTTTCGAATTCAACGGAACATGGAAAGACTACAGTGGTGCCTTCAAGTACTCTGTAACTGCCACCCTGACCACAATGAAAAATGAGGTCAAGTACCTGCCAGTCGCCTCTATCTTTGATCCCGCTGGAAGAAACATCACCATTGTCGGAAATACTATCGGAAGTTTATACGGACGCGTTGCCGAACGGATCCTTCAGCCTTCTGATTTTGCACAGGATGCAAACGGTAACCTGATCACCGATGTCGACGGGAACTATACCTACCTCGGCCCGACACAGCAGATCGGCACATCACCCGGAGACATTAAATTCAAGGACCTGAATAACGACGGGGTGATCAATGACCTCGACCGCACCATCATTGGTAAGGCTCTTCCCGATTTTACCTACGGGTTCAACTTTGAATGTTCATGGAAGAACTTTGACTTCTCTTTCTTCCTGAGCGGTATGCAAAACTTCGACGTGTTCAACCTTCAGAAGGTAGGCCTCGACTGCTTTGTGAACCAGGATATCGGGAACAACAAACTGGTGGAATTTGCCGAGAACTATTACACCCTCGATCATCCTTCCACAACCAATATCCGGGCTGACCTGTATGACTCAAACCAGAACAGCCAGCTCTCCACCTGGTGGATTGAAAAAGGATCGTTCCTCAGGGTAAAGGATATTCAGGTGGGATACAACGTTCCCCAGAAAGTCCTTAATTCTGTCGGCATTTCAAGGGTCAGGATTTACGGCAGTGCTGAAAACCCCTTCCTGTTTACCAAATATACCGGCAGGGATCCTGAGAATGCTGTATTTGGATCAAGTTCAACACCTACAGGATCCGGTACCGACGCTGGAGGATATCCAAACCCGAAAGTCCTGACCGTTGGTATCCAGGTTGATTTTTAATTTATAAATTCCATATAGCAATGAAAAAAATACTCATAAAATATATTCCGATTTTTCTGGTTCTAACGATGCTGGGCACCTCCTGTTCAGATGAGTTTCTCTCAGTTAGCAACCCGAACGCGGTGGCTTTGAGTTCATTTTACTCAACTCCGCAGGATGCAATTGCTGCAGTGAATACAGCCTATAATGGCCTGCAGTTCGGAGGAATGTTCGGACTGAACTATTTCTTCCTGTTCAATTCATTCAGCGACAGGATCCTCTTTGAAACCACGAATTACGATGATTTTGTATTCGGTTCATCACTAGGCCAGATTACTTCTATGTACCAGGCCCTTTATGTTGGGTTATATAGGTGCAGCCATATTATCATTGACCTTAATAGTAAGGATATACCAGGTATGGACGACGCCACCAGGGAAAACTACATTGGCCAGCTTAAAGGTTTGCGGGCGATGTATTATTTTTACCTGGTCACCATCTTCGACCGTCCTACTTTCTATGATGAGAATTCTATCCCGGAAGATCCGAAAACACTTTTTACCAATGGAGAGCAAATTCAGTTCTGGGATAAAATAGTACAGGATTGCAACGATGCTGCGGCTGTTCTCCCTGCTTCCTGGGATGCCCCAAATCTTGGCCGTATCACAAGCGGTGCAGTTAAAGCCCTTCTTGGGAAGGCCATGCTTTACAAGCATTATTATTATAGTGAAAGGTTCGGTACTGCCGGTTCTGCCGAAGATCAGGCCGACCTGCAAATGGCTCACGATGCCTTTAACGAGGTGATGACCAGCGGCACATACCACCTCATCCAGCCTCAGGCTCCATACTCACGGGAAGACTATATCAACGCATTTCTCTGTAACTTCAGCTATATTGATCTGCCTGCCGGGAATAACATCTATCCGTCGGAAAACAATGCCGAATCAGTTTGGCAGGTTCAGTATTCCGATGACAGGATTGCCAATGGTTGGCTTCCTGGCTGGCAATGGACCGGTCAGTTGGATTTCCACTATTTTTCGGCACATCCCTCCAGCTTCAAAAACCAGGAGATCACACCGGATATGTGGTACAGCTGGGAAACCAACGGTACTCCTGCCGGTTTCGACAGGGACCCAAGGGCTTATGCAACCTGCTGGCTTGATGGTGAACCGTTGGATTTCAGGGCAGACCAGCCTTTTTCAAAGGTATTGTATTCCAGTGGTGCCAACAATAAGAAAATCGCAAGTGGACGCGGACTGAACCATTCAGGTCAGCCCTCTGTCGGCTTTGGTCTGAAGAAATATTACTATCCGACCTATGCCGATCGGGATTCTCCCAACAATGCACCGTTTAACATCAATATCATACGCTATTCCGATGTGTTGCTGATGTATGCCGAAGTACAGTTTCTTATCGGGGACGACGGTACAGGGTTGAATGCATTGAACAAGGTGAGAGAGAGAGCTGGCATGCCAGATATCTCCGCCCTGACCAGGCAGTCTATCATGCACGAAAGGGATGTTGAGCTGGCTACAGAAGGCTTCAGGTTCTTTGACCTGGTAAGATGGAGCTTTGACCCCAATTGGAATATAGACTGGTACACGATCTTTGGGAAATCAGTATTCACAGTAGGTAAAAATGAGTTTCTCCCAATACCTGTTGTCGAAATTAACCAAAATCAAGGTGTTCTTAAACAAAATCCAGGCTGGTAACCGACATTTAAATATGAAATTTAATATGCCTTATGAAAAATAAAACTATCAATGCCCTTATCGCGATTTTACTGGGTTCTGTGGCACTTTTTTCATGTACCAAAGAACCGCCGATAAAACCCAACGCTAAATTTTCAACCAAGCTGGTCGATAATACAGCGTATGCAGGTGAAACCTTCTACATCTACTTTACAAACACCAGTGGTGAATTTTTCACCCTGTTTACCGGTGTTACCGATAAGTCGACTTATGATCCTAATGATCCGACAAAAACCGGTACTGCTATCACCAGCGTGGTGGATTCTTTTCCTATTACTTCTTACAACTCGGCAGGAACTTATCCTCTGACCCTGGTTGCAGCAAGTTCAGGCAACTGGGCTGAAGATTATGAAAAGAGTGTTTATACACTGGATGTAACCGTAAAAGACAGAAGATCGGGCTTCACCTCCTTTAGCATCGATAAGATAAATGGTGAATTCGTCCCGGGGACTACTACCATTCTTTTCTATGCCACCAAGGGCACTAACCTGACCGCCAAAAAGGCTAAATGGCTTACGGCTTCAGCCGGTGCAGAGGTTTATGTCAACAATGAACTCCAGGAATCGGGCCGTACTACCCAGGATTTTTCCCCGATCAATTCCACAGACAATGAAGGCAGAACGGTAATCTATTCGGTGGTTGCACCAGACGGAGCTTCAACGGATTACGATGTTAAGTATATCCTTTCCGATCCTTCAACAGATAATACGCTCTACGCACTGAGTTCAAGTACTGGGGCTACCTTTACTATAGGGGCAAGCACTGTTCAGATCTTCTATTATTCAACCAGCAATCTGTCTGCCTTTAACCTTTTAGCATCAGCCGGTAAAAATGCCGTGGTTAAGGTTGGTAATACTGCGATCCAGGATAAGGCTGCATCGGTCGACCTCGTGAACAACAATATCATCAAGGTGATCGCCGAAGACAAATCGGAAAAGGATTATGCGGTTACACTCACCGTTATCGATGTCTTTACCAGCTTCCAATTCACCCAGATGGACGATGGATCCGGTACCCTGGTGGATCTGTATCCTGTTCCCGAAGCTGTCATTGATCCGGTTGCCAAGACCATAACCATCAGTGTCTTCGGTTACAGCCCGACGACCAACAATAAGCTCGTGGCTACGTTTACTGGCATAGATCATCAAACGGTAAAAATAGGCTCTACTGTACTTACCAGTGGGACTACTGAATTTACGTATGATGCATCTCCCTATGAAGTAAAATTATTTGACGGTGCAACGTTGCGCGATACGTATACACTTACCATTAATGCAGGCAAATAAACTGTAACTGATACTACTTTTTTTAAAAAGAAACCTTCCCTGTGTTTCAGGGAAGGCTTTTTTTATACCTGAAGTATTCATTCCCAGCAACGCGAAACCTTCCAGCCCCCATTTTTTTAGCCTGTAACCTGCCTTTATCCATTTTCCCGGAAAAGCAAAATTACCTATCATGTATTCCCTCAACACGATAAAATATTCTTTAAAAAAATTTATTATTCACATAATTTGTCATTTGGTTTTCAGAAATTGAATGATTATATTGTGAAGCCTTTACCAACTACCCTCGAAGAACAACTAATTAACTAATTCTTATATTGAATGAGGAAAATCTACGTGTCCTGTCTGATCCTAATTTCATTAAGCTACTCAGACGCTCTTTTCTCCCAGATTACGATTAATTTCGATCAGAAATACCAAACCATTGAAGGCTTTGGTGGTTTCGGTCCAAAGGAGGTCTGGTGGTCCAATACAAGCAATTATTACGATCCTGAATATATGAACCTGATCATTAATGATCTGGGTGTGAATATTATACGTACACAATTATACTGGGATTTCGAGCCTTCCAATGATAACGGCGATCCGAATACTTTCAACTGGGCCGGCTTTAATATCAGTTCAACCTCTAATAACGGCCGTCAATTCCCTTTCATGACCGATCTGGATACCGTTCCAGAGATGAAACAGATCGCCTCGGTCTGGACCCCACCCATCTGGATGAAACTCGATGTGGATAATTCACTGGCCAATTTCTGTAACGGACAATGCGGCGGATACCTTAATCCTGCACTTTATGACGAGTTTGCTGAATATTGTGTGGCTTACGTGAAGACCATCAAGAATGAGACCGGGGTTGACCTTTACGGCCTCAGCCTGCAAAATGAGCTGTTGTTTGCCAATGCGTTCGAATCTTGCGTGTACACTCCCGATCAGTACGCAGCCGTTCTCGGAGTGGTTGGTAAACGATTTAAGGAGGAAGGCCTTAAAACTAAAATTTTCGGACCTGAACATATGGGATCCTACAGCGGAAACCTGCCCTTGTTTAATTCGGTATTCAACGATACGGATGCCGGAAAATACCTCGATATTTATGCTGTTCACGGATACCAGGACGGGGTGAATCCCACTACCGGGTCAGCTACCGGCTGGAAACGGATGTATGATTTCGTCCACAGTCACGGAAAGGAACTCTGGATGACGGAAACTTCAGGATACGATACAAACTGGGACGGGGCTTTCAGCCTTGGATACAGCGTAATGCTGGCATTGAAGTACGGAAAGATCAGCGCCTGGGTTCATTGGTATATGTCAGGAAACCTGATGAACAATAATGTGCCGAACAAGAAATTTTATGCCCTGAAGAATTTCTATAAGTATATCCGTCCGGATGCCGTCATGATCGATGCCGAATCGCCCGACCAGGATATCATTCCGGTTGCGTTCAGAAACGATAAGAAAGGGATGCTCACCCTGGTCATCATGAATATGTCCGATACCCAGAAATCCACCACCCTGGATTTTAACCTTCCCGAAAGCATGCACTTTTACCGAAGTTCCGCCTCGGAAAATTTTGCCGAAGTAACTCCGCTGAACGGCAATACCATCACCCTGCCGGCAAAATCCATCACCACTATGGTGGCCTATACTACCAATACAGCTCCTACCTTAAACTTGTCAACTTCCGACACTGTGATCCTGGCCGGCCAGGGGCAGATAGTGCTGGGACTTGGAAATATTACCAACGGAGGTGACAATGTCAGTACCGTGGAAAGTGTGGACTTCAGCTTCTCCGATCCCTCTCTGATCTCCTCTTCATCACTGGTGAGAATACCGGAACAGGATTCTGCGGTGATGACTTTTACCCCCGATCCGGCTGGCTATGGCCAAACGGTGCTTACCGTGAAGGTTAGTGAGAATACCACTGCAGAGAACGGTGCCTTCAATGCGTTTTCTACCAGGCAGGTCAACGTGAAAATCATTCCGTATATCAATCAGCCGCCCCAGATAGATCAGGTGGGCCCGATGAGCTTTGAACCCTTTTCCGGTCTTCAGCATATTAAGCTTACTGGTGTTTCAGACGGTAATACCAACGACGGCAGGGAAAGCCTGACGTTTACACTCACCTCACGCCAGGGCCTTCTGACCTCCCGGCAGGTTAAATATGTTCAGGGAAGCGACACCGCCCAGATGATTTTTTCCCCGAAGGCAGAGGGATTGGATACACTCGATCTGTTCATAAAGGATAGTTTTGGAACTGATCTCGGTGGTATAGACCAGACTCACATCGTTATCCCCGTAAACATTGAAAAATCGGAGGGCATTTCCCCCGCGGCGTTTTCCGGCGTGCATGTCTATCCCATTCCTGCAGGGAATGAGATTCGAATTTCTACAGGTGATGCCGACCTCACAAAATGCGAAATGTACGATATGACGGGTCGAATGGTTCTGAGGACGGGTCAGATTGGAAAGAGTTCAGAAAAAATGATCCAATTAACGAACCTTGAAAACGGATTGTATGTTCTCAAATTGTACAGGACAGAAACACAATTTATGTTTAAGAAAATTGTAATCAGGAAGTAAGAGTTGCTAATTAAATATATATTGCGATCTATTTTTTAACCAATACCAATTACTAATATGAAAAAATTTATACTTCTGTTTTTAGTGCTGGGGACCGGGCTTCTGGGTGTACGCGCCCAGACAGGTTATCTGGACGATTTCAGTGGCGCACTGAGCAGTGCCTGGATTACTTCAAGCTACTATAGCCTCTCGCAGGCTGATGGGATTCTGACGATGAGTATCAATAAGAATGCTCCTGACCAGTATCAGGATTATAACTTTCCAAGCTTGCAGGATATTTCTGCCAATCCGGTGGTAAATTTAAGGATGAAGGCCGATCAGCCCTGTGTAGTTTCTGTTGCCCTGGTTTCCGGGGGTAATTTCTTTTACAAGAGTATCAGGTTGAGACCAAAAGACGGTTTCGTGGATTTCACTCTTGATTATTCAGGGGATCACGGCTTTGTAAACCTTGAGAAGATTAGCCGTTTACGGTTTAATGTAGCCAAGGAAGTGATCAACTTTTCCGGCAAGGTCTATATCGATCAGATCAGCATTGGTGATCAGGCGGTTAATATGGCCGGCATGGGTGTGATCGAGGATCAGAATTACTACCAGGGAACAAAAGGTCACAAAGTGATCGTTGAAGACCTTCAAAATGCATCGGAGATCGAAGTTTCGGGTGCAGGCAGTATTATCGAGAATATGCGTGTTTCGGGTATTTACAACGGCAATGCCGTCATTACCTTCGATTGTGCAGAAAACCAGAGCGGGATCACAGGAACTTACCGTTACCGCCAAAGGCCTCGAAGGATTCCAGGACAATACCCAGACCTTCAATGTTACGGCTACTTCCAATATGCCTCCTGTATTTGATGCTTTGGGTAACATTATTACCAAAGTAGGAAATAAAGTGGATGTTCCCCTTTCAGGGATAGCCGACGGAGATGCCAATGTTGAACAGAAACTGTCTTTTACCGTAACCTCTTCTGACCAGTCAGTGGTTGCGGATGGTGATTTCAAAATAAATTACACAAGTGACCAGCCTTACGGCGATATTTCATTTACGCCTGCAGCTGCCGGTCAGGATGTGACGGTCACCGTAACCCTCAATGATCATGGTGCAGCGAATAATACCTTTTCAAGAACCTTTAACCTTTCGGCTTACGATCAGTTCAATAATCCACCAACAATTGATCCGGTCCAAAAGATCACGGCTTTCAATAACAGTCCACTTTTTCCTATGATATTCCCCTTACAGGTATTTCCGGCGGTGAAGGTGAAACCCAGGATGTAGCTGTCACAGTTGTCAGTACGAACCAAAGCCTGGTTGCGGACGGTGACATAAGTGTTGACTATACCACAGGAGCTGCAACAGGTACGATCACTTTCCATGCTGTTGACGGTGGGATCGGCACGGATACCTTCCTTGTAACCCTGACCGATAATGGCGGGCAGCCGGCAATAACGGTAATGCGTCAACAACACTTAAAGTTCCGGTGGATGTTGCCCCACAGTCTGTTACGGGTTTTATCTCCGATCTGAGTACAACCGCATGAATGGAGTGGCAATCGTAACATTTTTACGTTTACATCTGTTGATTCAGGAGTCTTATTATTGCCTGAGGGTTGACTGTAACGATAAGTTTTATGGGATGGTATCAATATCAACATATTTGATACCTATGGAGTTGAGCTTGATATGTCGGAAAATCCTTACATGTCAATGGAAGTTTATCCGCTTGATGACAGTACACTTCACTGGGTATGGTTCTATGACAGCAATAATCAAAGGAATGAACAGAACTAATCATGCCAAATGGGAGTGGGCTAAGTTCACAACAATGGAACAAAATCTTCTTTGATTTCAGCGGTGAACTTGACTGGATCAATAATAGCTTAGACGGCTGCTCCTATCAACAACAAGCGTATCCGCCGTGTGCTGATGGATATGCATAATGCTGAGGCGAGCTGGCCAACGCCACCAAACTATACGGGTTCATACCTTATCAGGAACATTCGTCTTGGTGATCAGGCTGAACAACCGTCAGGTAGAACCAGTGGCTACTGTCGACAACCACATGAACGTTTCGTTCTATGAAGGTGCCGGTGCACAGCAGCTTACCCTGACGGGCATTACCGATGGTAACAATGGTTCTGTTACACCGACACTGACTGTTACCAGTTCAAATACTGATTTTGTTTCTGACGCTGCAGCATCTGCTGTACAAGCCGACAGTACCGCTACTTTAACCTTTACTCCGAACGGTACAGGTAAAACTACCATAACCGTTGTTGTTTCAGCTGCCGGTTCTCTCGATAAAGAGATGAGTTTTGTGGTTACATCACTGTCGACAGATGCCACCCAGGGCAATACCATTGCACTGGACATGGCCAACAGGCACCAGGTCATCCGCGGTTTCGGTACGTATATGAATGAACCCAAGTTCTCCGGTTTCTACACCGACCTGATGGGTGGTTCAGCCATGCGTATTGGAATTATCTGAGAACCAGATCGAACCGGTTAACGATAACGATGATCCATTCACCCTGAACAGGGCGGTCTGAATTATAATGCCTATGACTCGAATTATTTCAGGGATCTGAAAGAACGCGGCGTGTGAAAACCTTCATCCTCACTTCGTGGAGTCCACCGGCCTGGATGAAAGGCAACCTCGATGAAAGCTTCTAGCGGCGGTGGTACTCCTGCATATGACGTTACCGATAACAAACTCCTCAAAACCTACTATGATGAGTTTGCTGAATATCTCGTAGCTGCCGTTACCATGTTCAAAGAAGAAGCAGGTATCGATATTTATGCCATCGGCCTGCAGAACGAACCGGCTTTCTGCGAACCTTATCCTTCAGCAATTCTCGATCCGGTTCATTTTGCAGAACAAATTGTCGATGTGGCAAAACGTTTCGAAAAAGAAGGCATTAAAACCAAACTCTATATGCCGGAACAGGTATTCCCGCAGAATCATTACTCCATGAAAGATTACATGGATGCTATCCAGGCCAATCCTGAAGCCGACAAGTATTGTGATATTATCGCTGTTCACGGTTATGCCGCCGACGGTATAGGTCAGGGTCAGCCCGACTTCAGTGCATGGAACGATATGTACAATTATGCACAGCAGGGTCAGTATCCGAAAGAACTCTGGATGACTGAAACCTACACTGAATACAGACTTCATTCGATGATGCAATGTAGATGGCAGCTGCTATTCATGGCGGACTGGTTTACGGGAATAACAACCTCTGGACACAGTGGAGTTTCGACGGACAGGAAGTTAAACAGGGCAGACCCACGAAGATGCTTTATGCTACGGCTAACTTTGCCCGCTTTGTTAAACCCGGTGCTTACAGGATCGAGGCTACAACAACGAAACCCAGTCTGTCTGACAAGTGCATTCGTCGATGAAGCTGAATGGCAGATTGACCATCGTAGCCATCAACCTGGGTCCGATGCCATCAGTGCCGATTTCACTGGCGCAAACCTCCCGACTCAGTTTGAAAGTTACCGGACATCACTTTACGAGGAACTCAAAGATCTCGGTACAGTTGGTGACCAGGTGATCCTTCCGGGAAGAACTGTGACCACACTGGTGGCTGAAGGCAACAAAACACCGACCATCGACCAGCCCAATGATATGTTGCTGAGATGAATCCGGGACAACAGAGTGTTGACCTCACCAATGTATCAGATGGTGATAATGGAACACAAATCCTGACAGTGACTGCCGAAAGTGACAATACTTCACTGATCGACAATGTTACTGTCGGCGACTGTAACCGATGGCAAAGCTACCTTAACTTCACTCCGAAAACCGATCAGACAGGTGCGGCCAAAATCACACTTACGCTTACCGATGACGGCACCGGCTTCGGTTTCAACCAGGAGAAGGTAGCTTTCACGGTCGATGTGTACGACGGTTATAATAATGCTCCAACCATCAACCGTCCGGCTGATTATTATTCCCTTGAAGATGCCGGTGAGACAGGAAGTGACCATTTACGGGCTATCCGACGGTGACCAGGGCAATCAGACCCTGACGCTCACAGCTGATTCCGATAATCCTGATCTCATTACCGGATTTACTTCGGTAGTAAATGGTGACGGAACGGCTACCCTTAGATTCAACACTGCAAAGGATGTTTATGGTGAAGCTACCGTCGGGTAACCGTTGAAGACAATGGAGGTACGGCTACCAATAATGGTAACATGTCTAACTACCAGGATTTCCTTGTACAGGTTGCCCCGGTGAACGACGCACCGACCATTGATCCTGTGACCAATCCCGAACCCATACCAGTGAACTCAGCACAACAATTGTAGAACCTGGCTGGCATCAGCTATGGCGACACCTACGGTCCGGCCCAGAACCTGACCATCGGTGCCATGGATAACAATCCCGCCCTGATCAGTGAAGTACTGGCTACTATTACCGGTTCAAACTGGCGAAGTGTCCTATAAACTGGTATCCGGTGCCGAGGGAACAGCTAATATCACCGTAACTATAAGGGATGACGGAGGCGTTGTTAATAATGGTATTGATTCGGTACAGACGATATTCGAAGTCACCGTTTCCGGTAACATCGGTATCAGGCAGAACAAAGTCTCTACACTGATCTATCCGAACCCTGCTACTGATTTCGTTCAGATCGAACTTAAGAAGTCAGGCTACGATCAGTTGATCATTGCCGATATGAGCGGTAAGATGTTAAGGACCGAAAAGATCAAGCCTTATGAGACTTCAAAACGCATCGACCTTACAGGTATCAGCTCAGGAACATACCTGCTGATCCTGAAAGGACCCGGAGACAAAGAAGTCTTTAACCTTGTCATTCAATAAAGCTTTTGAATACGATCATTGTCTGCTGTTAACCCGGCAGACAATGATCTCTTAAACTTAGAATCTCTAATCAGTTACTAACTTAAATTTTTACATTATGAAAAAAGTTTACACTTATTTTGCACTGTTTTTCGCACTGTTTGCTTTTGCAAACGTAGGCGCACAAAACACCTTTTTCCAGGAAACCTTTGGGGAGGGTGATGGCTATTGGAAGGGTGCTGAGAACACATTCTCAAAGTACGACACCCCGGATGCTTTTAACATTGACTCCATTGAAATTTTAATTCGTAACGGCACACCATCAACTGGTTATGCTGATGCTTCAGGTGGAAACTATGTGGACATGGAAGGCCACTATAACTGGAATGGCACCGATCCGAAGCGTGACACATTTTGTTTAAGGTGAACACAGGACGGTATGAGCAACGTTCAGCTTCATTTCGGTCTGTACAATAACACCGGATGGTCAGGTATCAGGGCTCATGCTGTAACCATTCAATACAGTACCGATGGAAAGGACTGGACTGATATGGACAAAACCACGGTTCCCAGGATACTTTCCCTGGACCTCAATACTGGGGTTGGGTATCTATTGGCAGAGGTAGCTTCCTTCTTCTAATAATCTGAACATTATGTTCATCAATGCCGGAGACAATCCTCATGAATACTTACCTGGATGACATCACTCTTACAGGTGATATCCAAGGATGCCACACTGTCTGATCTCCAGGTAGACGGTACCACGATTGCCAAGTTCTCGGCCAACACCACCTATTACAGGTATTATGTTCCCGATGGAACAACTGCGGTGCCTGCAGTTACTGCTACAGCCACAGATCCCGAAGCAACGGTTGAAGTTACGCCGGCTACTTCTGTTCCGGGTTCAACCACTATTACGGTGACAGCTGCCGATGGCGTAACCCAGTGGGTATATACCGTTGAAATCAGGTATCCGGTAGTGCATGGGTACAGAAACCATTATGCAGGAAACCTTTGGTACAGGAAGTGGTTACTGGATGGGTGCTGCCAGCGATTATACCGATTATACCGGACCGGAAAGCTGGAGTACGGATACCATTCTGATCAGGAATTCGAATCCATCTACCGGGTATGCCGAGGCATCTGGTGATGCAGCCCTGTACCTTGGTCCCTATTATGGAGGCAGCGACACGGTAACCATGATGAATATCAACACCTCAGGTTACAAAGATATTCACATGTCATTCGGTATTTACAACGATACGGGCTGGCCCGGAATCCGCAATCATACCTTCAATGCTGCTTATTCTACCGATGGCACTACCTGGACACCGATGGACAAGAACTTCATTGTATGCTCCCGATACCTTCCCGGCAAACAACGTCTGGGCATGGGTTACTCTTGGTGAAGATCTTCCGCCGGCAGAAAACTTTGAGATCATGTTCTGGAATCCCGATGCTAACCATGGATGGCAGATCGATGATATCACCCTGACAGCTAATCTGCTTTCGAGTGATGCCACCCTGGCCAATATTACCATTGGCGGTACAGGTCTCACTGGATTCGATGCTGCAACCACCACTTATGATGTACAGTGCCCCGGTGGTACGGTTCCGACGATTGATGCCACAGCAACTGATGCCAGCTTCAACGTTCGAGATCAGCCTGCCTGATCAGGTTCCCGGGAACAGCAACCATCACGGTTACTGCCGAAGACGGTTCACAGCAGGTGTACACCCTTAACCTCATCTTTGCCACCTCGGTTGGGAAATACGGTGACATTACCCGTATCTATCCAAACCCGGTAGCTGATGTACTTAGGATCAATTCCGTTAATAACCTCAATTCTGTTGAAGTACTTTCCGTATCCGGTAAAGTCCTGATGAGAACAGACCTGAACGGAGCCAAAGACGTTACACTGAATGTTTCGTCTCTCTCCAATGGACTCTATATCGTCAGAATGACCGATACCGATGCTACAACCCACATCACCAGGATTGTAAAAAGATAATTTCGGTTTATCTGAGTAATGCTTGCAAAGGCCGCCTTCTTTCATGAGGGCGGCTTTTTTTATATGTCGGAAGAGAGCTATGAGGAGGGAGAGAACGTCAGGACGAAGATTCCCACAGCTGAATGAGTTAAGAGGCTATGGGTTAAGATGCTATGAGGGGGAAATCAGAACGGAGGTTCTCTTGGTTCCATAGCTTCTTCGCATCTTAGCATCTTCACTTCGCCAGAGGACCGGAGCACAGCAAAGGGCTTCGTCATATTTAGGATGTCTGTGCTTGAAATGGGGTCCCACCCCCGCCTTCCAAACCCGCCGCCCTTAATGACTTTCACCCCCCAAATCTCAGCGTCCTCCTTTCCACTTTTTGACGAAAAGTTATCAACTCACCCGAAATGATGATATCGGTGATGGTTGAAATCGATGTTCATTCAAAGGCACGCCAAGGCGTGCCTCTACGATTGCTTCTATATACAACCCCATTTCCTGTCTCCCGTCTCACGTCTCCTGTCTCCGACTTCAATATTCGATATTCAATATTCCTCTCTTCCCTTTCGCCTTTCGCCTTTCACCTTTCACCTTTCGCCTTTTTCCCAACATCTTCTTCCCCCCGCTCACCCCTTGATCCCCTGAAAGGGGAAAGCCCAGCCCGCCGCAGCATTTACGAAGTCCATCTCCTGTCTCCCGTCTCACGTCTCCTGTCTCCGACTTCAATATTCGATATTCAATATTCCTCTCTTCCCTTTCGCCTTTCGCCTTTCACCTTTCACCTTTCGCCTTTTTCCCACATCTTCTTCCCCCCGCTCACCCCTTGATCCCCTGAAAGGGGAAAGCCCAGCCCGCCGCAGCATTTACGAAGTCCATCTCCCGTCTCCTGTCTCCGACTTCAATATTCGATATTCAATATTCGATATTCGGCATTCAATATCCGACATTCAATTTCTAACATCAAACCTCCTAACCCCTAACTTCCCCCACATTCTTCCCCCCAAAAACTCCGTAAAACCAAAAAAATTATTATCATTGTAATTCCTCACTAACCAGACTAATTACAAAACTTGAAAAGTATATGAGTTCTTCCACTATTGCTCAGAAGCTGGATAAGCTTTATGAATTCGACCGGGAGCCGGTAAGTCAGAATAAACTTCAGAATATCGGTAATTTCCTTGGAATGTATGCCGGAGAGCACGTGGCAGGTACGGAATTCGTCATCGGTATGCTGTTTGTCGCTCATGGCGTCAGTGTTACCGACATGTTTATCGGCGGATTGATCGGTAACATCCTGGCGGTACTGAGCTGGGCGTTCATCACCGCACCCATTGCCGTCAAACTACGTCTGTCTTTGTACTGGCAGCTCAAAAAGATCACAGGTTCATCACTGGTGTTCATCTATAACATCGTGAATGCCCTCATGTTCTGTTTCCTTGCAGGTGCAATGGTTTCCGTTTCCGCTACGGCCGTCGGTATTCCTTTCCACATTAAGATGCCTGTGCTCACCGATATTTACCCAAACAGTATCGGATGGGTCGTTACGGTCTTTGCCGTCGGTGCGGTGATCACCACTATGGCTATCCTCGGTTTCGACGCCCTGGCACGCTTTGCCAAAGTGTCGGCTCCCTGGATGTTCCTGATTTTTGTAGCTGTGGCTTTTGCTGTGCTACCAGGACTGGGTGTGCATCTCGGATCGCACAACTTCTGGCAGGTGGCACATGACAAGATATGGACCGGCCAGGCACTGCCCGGGCAGGCACAGTTTACGATATGGCACGTTATTTTCTTCACGTGGCTGGCTAACGCGGCGATGCACCTGGGTATGTCTGACCTTTCGATTTTCAGGTATGCCAAAAAATGGTATTACGGTTTCTCATCCGCTGTCGGCATGTTCCTTGGCCATTATATCGCATGGATAGCCTCTGGTATCCTCTATGCCGCTTTCCACAGTGATGCTCCCGGCGTATCAGCTTTCCAGGCTGCAGGTCTTGCCGGAGCCGTAACTGTCGTTATCGCAGGATGGACAACAGCCAACCCGACACTTTACCGTGCCGGACTTGCCCTCCAGGTAGCCTCACCCAACTGGCAACGCTGGAAAGTGACCCTTTTTGCCGGACTGATCACCACGCTGGCAGCACTCTTCCCGGCACTGGTCATGAGACTTCTGGATTTTGTCGCCCTTTACGGACTTATCCTTATCCCGATGGGAGGCGTGATCTTCGCCGACTATTACCTCCTGCCCAAAATGAATATGCAGTCCTTTTACGCGGAGGCGAAAGGCATCAGTTTTAACCTGGCAGCGGGCTTTACATGGTTCCTGTTGCTGGCGGCCGCCCTCTTTGCCAATCTGTATTTTCACGTGGACTTGTTCTTCCTTCCGGTACCCACCTGGATCCTTTCCATCATTCTTTATGTTGCACTAAGTAAATTATATCAGAAAAATGTTTGAAAACAATATCATATTAAAAATTACCATCCGTGTACTGGCCGTCATTGGCCTGATCCTGACCATTCTGCCCTCACTGCTGCACTTCAGCGGAGTTATAGAGATGGATACGATGAAAACCTGGATGGCCATCGGCATGTTCATCTGGTTCTTAACGGGTTCATTCTGGCTTGGGAAGAAGACGAAGGAAGGGGTGTAAGAAATCAGGAGTTTTGGAATTGCTTACCAATGGGATATTCATTGGAAATTCCCATCCTGATGTAAGGAATAACGTCTTTCCTTATATCCCGTTGATATCATAGATTTGAACATTTTGAACAGATGATGAACCTGATGCCGTACTTTTCCACATAAAAAAGACCCGTGATCAACGTCCCGGGTCTTCAGCCTTTCAGAGGCAGGTATGGTGAAATTCCTTTTAATCAAAATCGATCATTGCCTTCATCACGCCATCCTTGTATTCCGTCACCAGGTCGAAAGCGGCCTTGGTGTCATCGAATTTGTAACGGTGAGTGGGCATGAGGCTGACGTCGACCTTGCCGTTTTCCATCATCTCCAGTGACTTTTCCACGCAGTTGTTTTGCCGGCGGACGTTGCGAACGGTGATTTCCTTGTGACGCATCTTGTCGACGCTGAACGACCAGCGGTCGAATTCGGGGATTCCGATGATCATCAGTTTACCGCCGGGTTTCAGCATGTCGATAGCCTGATCCACGGCTTCCTGCTGACCGCAACATTCGAAGACAACATCCAGAAGGAGGGGTTCGGCAGCGGCTACTTCCGCAACCACATCGGTCTTATCCGGATTGCCGGTCCAGTGAGCGCCTGATTTTTTAGCGAGTTCCAGCCTGTCGCCGATCTTGTCAGTGACATAAACTTTCCCGGCCCCTTCGGCCAGGGCAGGGAGGAGGACACTCATGCCGATGGGACCGAAGCCCAGGATACCTACTTTTGCATCTTTCATGGGGATGGATTCCTGAACAGCATAAACACCGATGGACAAAGGCTCAGAGATGGCAGCCTGGTCATAACTCAGTTTATTTGAAATGGGGATGCAGCTTTGCTCAGGCATCACGATATATTCGGAAAGACAACCGTCGGCCTGTCCCGGGCATCCCAGGAACTTCAGCTTACGACAGGTGTGCGGTCGCCCTGCCAGGCACTGGTCACAAACCCCACAGGGCATTGCCGGTTCGATTGCAATGCGGTCACCTGGTTTTACACTTTTTACGGCATCGCCAACTTTCACTACTTCACCGGCACCTTCATGGCCAACCGGGAAAGGGTACTGAACCACCTGCGATCCGATTTTTCCTGTGGTATAATAGTGAACATCGGAACCGCAGACGCCGAGGGTCTTCATTTTGATTAATACGTCTGTGTCATTAACGATCATGGGATCAGGGACTTGTTTCATTTCCATCTGCCTGATCCCGGTCAACATCATTGCTTTCATAGTCTATCCGGGGTTTTATAATTTAAAAACATAAAGATAATTCATTGCACTGATAAATAACCAACAGCCGTTTTTAAAATAATGTTTAAATTTGAGGCCATAATTCCGGCAGTCGTTTGCCAGTTCATTTCATTCATGCTGATTGTAAAGTATGATCAGTTCCGGAAAATATATTCAGAAAAAGACACACTGTCCATGAACCTGCTTGAACAACTTAAACAATTCACCACTGTGGTCGCCGATACGGGTGATTTTGCCGGCATCAGGGCATTTAAACCACAGGATGCCACTACCAACCCGTCACTGCTTTATGCAGCAGCGCAAAAAGACGAATACCATCATCTGGTTTCGGAGGCTGTGGCTTACGGTAAAAGGTCATCGTCTGACCGGGACAGGCAGGTGGATGAGACCATCGACCGGCTGGCGGTTAATTTCGGGATGGAGATCCTGAAGATCGTTCCCGGAAGGGTTTCCACGGAG
Source organism: uncultured Bacteroidales bacterium (assembly GCA_963764345.1). Taxonomy (GTDB): domain Bacteria; phylum Bacteroidota; class Bacteroidia; order Bacteroidales; genus DASQZK01. The sequence goes on from CAVXSF010000002.1 coordinate 122,504, forward strand.
GTTGATGCCAGCTTGTCGTTTGATACCGGAAAAACCCTGCAGAAAGCCCGTAAACTGATCTCGATGTATGAAGAAAACGGCATCGACCGGAAACGCATTCTCATTAAGGTGGCCAGTACCTGGGAGGGAATAAAGGCCGCAGAGATCCTTGAGAAGGAAGGGATCCACTGTAACCTGACCCTGTTGTTCAGCAAAGCCCAGGCGATTGCCTGTGCCGATGCCGGCGTTCAGCTGATCTCTCCCTTCGTCGGCCGTATTTACGACTGGTACCGGAAGGAGAGGGGAGTGGATCATATTCCTCCGGATGAAGATCCCGGTGTGCAGTCGGTGCATTTCATCTATAACTATTATAAGAAGTTCGGCTACCGCACTGAAGTGATGGGTGCAAGCTTCCGGAATAGCGGGCAGATCATGGCGCTGGCAGGATGCGATCTTCTAACCATCTCACCGTCGCTCCTATCGGAGCTGTCTGGAACGGAGGGTATACTCGAAAGGAAGCTGAATGGGGTTTCAGCTGTAAAAGCCGAACTTGAAGAAATTCACCCTGATGAAGCCGCCTTCAGATGGATGCATAATGAAGACGCCATGGCTACCGAAAAACTTGCAGAAGGAATCCGGAAATTCAACGGAGACCTGCTAAGTCTTAAAAAATTAATCGTGTCCATGTTTTAATATTTATAACCGAAATTTATGATCCAGGAAATTGAAGATCTGTTACGAAAGGAAGCTGAAGCTATCATGCATATCCCAGCCACAGACGATTTTGTAAGAGCTGTTGACATCATTTACGAGTGTGTACATGTGAATAAAGGCCGGGTCATTGCCAGCGGTATGGGCAAAGCCGGACAGATCGCCGAAAATATTGCCACCACTTTCAGCTCGACCGGAACGCCGGCTACCTTCCTTCATCCCAGTGAAGCCCAACACGGAGATCTTGGAGTGATGCGGGAAAACGATGTATTGCTGGTGCTTTCAAATTCAGGCCGTACCAGGGAGATCGTCGAACTGGTATCGCTTACCCATAACCTCTATGACAGTATCCCTGTCATCGTCATCACCGGCAACCCGGAAGGTAATCTGCCTCTTATCGCCGACCTGACTATCTACACCGGCAATCCGCAGGAAGTTTGTCCCCTCGGTCTGACCCCGACCACCTCAACCACAACGATGACCGTTATTGGCGATGTCCTGGTGGTTTTACTGATGAAGAAGATCAAATTTTCAGCCATCGATTATGCAAAACGTCACCACGGCGGGTATTTAGGCGATAAATCCAGAAACCAGGCAAACGATCATGAGAATCCTTAAAGAACAATCGGCCGGACTCATCATTGATGTGCAGGAGAAACTTTTCCCGCATATTCAAGAGCATGAGCTGTTGGCCCGGAATACGGGCATACTTATCGAAGGGCTTAAAATCCTGAATGTTCCCCTCCTGGTCACCGAGCAGTATCCCAAAGGTCTGGGTTTTACCATCCCGGAGATCAAAACCGCACTGGCCTCACCGGAGCCTTATGAGAAATTATCCTTTTCATGTTGTGACGATCCTGAAATAATGGTGGAGCTGAACAATCTCGACAGGAAGAATATCATCATTGCCGGGATCGAGGCTCATGTCTGTGTTTTACAGACGGCAGTTGATCTGCTGGAAAACGGATTTCAGCCGGTGGTTATCGAAGACTGCGTCTCGTCGCGGAAAGCCGGCGATAAGGCCGTCGCTATCCAAAGAATGAGGAAAGAAGGAGTGGTGATCAGTACCGTTGAATCTATCTTATTCGAACTTGCCCGGGTGAGCGGGACGGAACAATTTAAAGCTATTTCGCGCCTGGTAAAATAATGATTATCTATGTCCAGAGTATTTGCTGTTGGAGAAACCCTCCTCGATGTTATATTCAGAAACGACCAACCCGTGTCAGCTACACCGGGTGGTTCGATGCTTAACACCGCGGTGAGCCTGGGTCGCCTGGGTGCAGATGTGTATTTCGTGAGTGATTACGGACAAGACCATGTCGGGAAGATGATTGACACATTTCTCACGAAAAGTGGGGTTAAAACCGATTATGTTCAGCGCTATGAGCAGCATAAGTCAGGACTCGCCCTGGCTTTCCTGGACGAAAATAACGATGCGGCTTACCAGTTTTATAAGGACTTCCCGGAAAAAAGGATGGAGGACATCGTCATCCCGTTCAGTAAGGATGACCTCCTGCTTTTTGGTAGTTTCTTCGCACTGACCGATAATGTCAGGGAAGCACTGAAGCGTTTTCTGGTCGCTGCACGGCAGGCAGGAAGCATCATCATGTATGATCCGAATTTCAGGAAAGCCCATCTGCACGAGTTGGACAGGCTAAGGCCCATGATCCTGGAGAACATGCAGTATGCCGATATCGTGAGAGGTTCCAATGAGGATTTTGAAGTGATCTTCGGCACTACCGGCGCAGCAAAGGCCTGGGAGGAAGTAAGGAATGCCGGTTGTAAAGGACTGTTTTACACTGAAAACAAGAATGGCGTAGAAATTCTGACACCGGACTATGCCTTTCACCTCGATGTTCCTCAAATCGAAACCGTAAGCACTATTGGTGCCGGTGATAATTTCAATGCCGGCATTCTCTGGACGTTTCTGCAACAGGACAGCCTTCATGCCGCATCTCAGATTCCAGGTCCGGTATGGCAGCAGGCAGGTAAGAACGGCATCGCCTTCTCATCTGATGTTTGCCGGCATTATGAGAATTATATCTCGGAGGCGTTTGCAGCGGAGATGCAGGGAGTGAAAGGTGAGGAATGAGGATTTTGGATTTTCATTCATTTTCACCACGGATTACACAGATTACACAGATTATCAAAGATTGGGATCCGGTTTTTCAATAGACGTGAAGCATCACGTCTCAACGTTTTGGTTTATCATTCGAATTATTATTCGATATTCATTATTCGATATTCATTATTCATTATTCTTCCCTTTCGCCTTTCGCCTTTCGCCTTTCACCTTTTTCCCAACCTCTTCTTCCCCTCGCTCACCCCTTATTCCCCTGAAAGGGGAAACCCAGCCCGCCGCAGCATTTACGAAGTCCTTCTCCCGTCTCCTGTCTCCCGTCTCCGACTTCGATATTCATTATTCGATATTCATTATTCATTATTCCTCTTTTCCCTTTCGCCTTTCACCTTTCGCCTTTCACCTTTTTCCCAACCTCTTCTTCCCCTCGCTCACCCCTTATTCCCCTGAAAGGGGAAACCCTGCCCGCCGCAGCATTTACGAAGTCCTTCTCCCGTCTCCGGTCTCTCGTCTCCCTTCAATCCCTATTCCCTATTCATATTCATTATTCCCTCATCCCTTCAATCCCTCACCTTTCGCCTTTCACCTTCAGAACACCGGGCATAGTAAGGGGTCCTCGAGATTCTACGGAGTCCTTATTTCGTAGGCATCCCTCCCCCGCCTTCCAACATCTCCGTCCCTTAATGGATTCCTCTCTTCCCAATTTCAGCTTCACCATTTCGCCTTTTTGACGAAAAGTTATCAACTCATCCCAAATGGGTGACCCCTTATTCTTGAGGAATACCGGCTGAAGATCGTCTTTTTTTTGTCTCACTGCAAGAATTCATTTCAGTCCTTTTTCGTATCCAGTTATTCTTGTCTCCAATTCGACACCTCCTTATCGTTCACCTCTTACCCAATTGAGAAGTCACCCGTTATCAAGCCAACCGCACCCGATTCCGGTAATTAGATATTCACAGGGAGAGATGCATTGTCCCGTGTATCTATTCGAAAAATCGACTATCATATTCGATATTCATTATTCCTCTCTTCCCTTTCACCTTTCACCTTTCGCCTTTCACCTTTTTCCCAACCTCTTCTTCCCCTCGCTCACCCCTTATTCCCCTGAAAGGGGAAACCCAGCCCGCCGCAGCATTTACTAAGTCCTTCTCCCGCCACCGATCATTCGATATTCCCGATGTCTGATCCCTAATCCCTAATCCCTAATCCCTAACTAACTCCCTCAATCCCTCAATCCCTCAATCCCTCAATCCCTCAATCCCTCAATCCCTCAATCCCTCACTTTCACCTTTCGCCTTTCGCCTTTCGCCTTCAGAGGACCGGACATAGCATTGGGTCTCGAGATTCTAAGGAGTCTGTGTTTAGATAGGGCATCCCACCCCCGCCTTCCAACACTCCGCCGCCCTTAATGGCTTTCGCCCCCCAAATCTCAGCGTCCTCTTTTGCCCTTTTTGACGAAAAGTTATCAACTCACCCAAAAAGATGATATCGGTGATGGTTGAAAACGATGTTCATGAAATGGCACGCCAGGGCGTGCCTCTACGATTGCTTCTATATACTACCCCGTTTCATTTTCTCTCTCATTCTTCCTCCGGAATTTTTCGTATATTTAACCCATTCAATGGATCAACAAACCCGCCAAAGCATGCCTTGTCTCTCAAACGATTTAACATGCTTTCTATATGGCACATGATTAGAGCTAAAACTACAGAACAATGAAAAAATGGGTAACGAGAATGCTGATGATTACAGGAATAGTTATCCTTGCTCTGTTTATCGGATTGCTGTATAAAATATTTTTGACTGGGCCAACGCTTCCCGAAAACACCAGTGCCCTTGTCGATAGTCTTATAGAAACCAAAATTCCTGAATTTGTTACGGGAGATGCAGGTTTCGTTAAGTCCGGTGAGAACAGGGTGTGGTATGAAAGCATCACTCCTGATGATTCGGTAAAAGGCACTGTGATTCTTTTCATGGGAATATCAAATGATGCACTGGGGTGGCCGCAGAAATTTATCGATAACCTGGTAGCTTCGGGATTCCGGGTCATACGTTACGATTACCGTGGTACGGGGATGTCCGGTTCCGTTGAAAATGATCCCTATACGTTGAAAGATCTTGCAGCTGATGCCGTATTGATACTGGATACACTGCACATAGAAAAAGCCCACCTTGTAGGTGTTTCCCTCGGCGGGATGGTTGCCCAGGAATATGTGATTCATTATCCCGAAAGAGCGGCTACGCTTACATCGGTGATGTCCTCAGGCAATATCGTGGATCCTGAACTTCCGGCTATAAGCAAAAAGTTTGTAATTGACCTAATCAGTTCCAGCCTGAAATACAGCCTCTTTTCTTCTGAAAAGAACATCGTCAAACGTAATATTGCTGTGAGGGTAATCCTGCAGGGTGATGCCGATTATGATATTGATGTGACCGGTGTAACCCAACAGGTACTCTATAACCTGAGGGAGAGGAATGGTTATAACAGGAAAGCTTCAAAACAGCAGCAACAGGCGGTCATGAGTTCCGGTTCAAGGTACGAAGCACTAGAATCCATCGATATTCCAACCCTGGTGATCCACGGAGTCAATGACCCGTTTATTCCCATTGCACATAGTAAAAAACTCGCTTCTGTGATTCCTGGTGCCAGAACACTTTGGATTGATAATATGGGTCATGATGTCCCACCTTACCTGATCGACTCCTTAACGGATATTCTTACAGAACATTTTGAAGGCCGGTAATCCGGAAAATGAATGAGACAGGTTCTGCATTTGTCTTACCCAATGCTTATATTTTACAGGTCATATTTCTACCCCGGGTATCATGTTTCCACCTCCGATTTTTTGAACCTGACTGCCTGAGATTTGTTAAGTACTTTTATGATATAACGTATTTCTGCATTTATTGATACTGAAATCAAGTTTTTATTATGCCTATAAACGTTCCCAATAATCTGCCTGCCATCAAGGAGTTGAAGAATGAAAATATCTTCATCATGGAAGAATCGCGGGCAACACAACAGGATATCCGTCCTCTGAGGGTAGCCCTGCTAAACCTTATGCCCCTGAAAAAGGTTGCCGAAACCGACATGATACGCAACCTTTCGAACACATCGCTGCAGGTGGAACTCGACCTGTTGTATATGGATGAGCATGAATCAAAGAACACCCCCAGGGAGCATCTTGAGGTATTTTACAAAACTTTTGATGATGTTTATTGCAGAAGATACGACGGGCTCATCATTACCGGGGCCCCGGTTGAACTTCTGCCTTTTGAAAAGGTTGATTACTGGGATAAGCTTTGTGAGGTGATGGAATGGAGCAAGACCAATGTTACGAGTACACTTCATATCTGTTGGGGAGCTCAGGCCGGTCTGTATTACCATTACGGGATTAAGAAATATCCGCTTCCGAAAAAGGCTTTCGGAGTGTTCGACCATTTCATTTCGGATCCTAAAGTGCCGTTGGTTCGCGGATTTGACGATGTCTTCCCGGCGCCCCATTCCCGTTATACCGAAAACCGGCTGGAAGATCTCAGGAATCATCCCGACCTCTCTGTCCTCGCCTGGTCGGAAAAAGTGGGATCCAATATCGTGGTTTCCAATGATAACCGCCAGATCTTTATTGCGGGTCACCTCGAATACAATCCGCTTACCCTGAAGAAGGAATATGACCGGGACCTCAAAAAAGGCCTGGATATCGACATCCCGCAAATTATTTTCCGGGCAATGATCCCTCCAAAGACTCCTGTGATCCGATGGCGGGCGCATGCCAACCTGCTGTTTTCCAACTGGCTGAACTATTATGTTTACCAGGTTACACCTTATAAGTGGGAATGAGCTTTACCCTTGGAAAGAGTGGACAGATAAGCCGTAATTTTAATGGTTTGTTTGCCTGACCGCAGGTTTCTTATTAGTTGATCTCAAAATCCATATCCACCCATGTGGCCAGGAACCTGTTTTTTACTAAGTTTCCACTATTTATTTATTTGAATTCGACGTTTAATTTTGTATGATGATCGACAAAGGAGGTTCCGGTCCTGACATTAAATTTCCCTTTCGCTCCCTGCACGGTTACAGACAGTGTATTGTCATCGTAGTGCCAGCTCACCGTTCCGTATTTTGTCCGGTAGTTTTCGATTCCCATGGTATGGTTAAGCCATTCTCGTGGCACTCCTCCACCAACAACCAGTACAGGGTCACTGCCAGATTCATCAAAATAGGCAAGCATGTCGATCTGCAGCAGAAGATAGTTCCGAAGCTGTCCAGTAATGCGGAGTTACATATTTAGGTTTGAGCCAGCCCCGGTATTGATCCCAGCCATGGAAGGAGTTTTCTTCTCCATTCCCTTCCCAGAAGGTATAGAGGCCCGGCGAACACTGGTTGTTCCAGAAATAGTGAAGAGTCTGCCAGGTGTATTCCGGTTTGTCGCAAAATAGCCACTGATGAGCCTCAGCCATCTTAAAGTAAGTCCACAGAGGTCTCTCCTTCGGCACGCCGTTTTCCCATGTATCCTCTTGTTCTTTGGTCAGCTTCTCGACAAAAAACGGATTATCCTTACTGGTGATCCAGGAGGGCCAGATGCTGACCATATAATTTCTTTCATTTTCATATTTAGCCTGTCCGAATTCTTTCATCCAGGCTGATTTAAGTTTAGCCGCTTTCTTTGTACACTGATCTGCCACGTCCGGTTTACCCAGTTTAGCAGCAAGTTTTGAGGCCTGTATCAGCCCGCGGTAAGATATGGCCGTTATATATAACGCCGGGAAATGGAGATCCATAGCTCCGATAATAAGGCCGTCTTCTGATTTCATACAGATAAGCTGTCTGCGTTTCAGATCGTTTTGAAGATGCGGGGCGATAGGGCCGATGTAATTCTCGTAAATATTGCCTTCTGCGTTCATCATCGTATCTATGTATCTGAGTTTCCTCTCGATATGGGGCCAAAGCCACCTGTAGTATTCAGGGTCATCGATCAGAAAAGCCACCTCTGTCAGAGCATTGATCTCTGAACCCGGGGCATCACCCTCTGCACCGAATCCGCCGAAAAAATCATTCTCTGCGAAATATACGGAAAGTTCCCTTGCCGTTTCCAGGTTACCACTCTTTGCCATTGCCATCAGCGAGTAAGCCCCGTCACGTTCCCAGGCCAGGGGGTAATTCACAGGCTCTCCGGGACCGGTCTGCCGGCCGGTATATCCCATCATCAGGTTCGCAGCCTGGGCATTGATACAGTCTGTAAAGGCTTTATCGGGAACGTCAATGCTGAATTGCGGCACGGTCTTTCGGTGATTCAGTGGACTGTTAAATACAGGCCGGGTATCATGTATGGTTATCACCAGGGGTGAATTCCCGAATTCGAGCCTGGCAAAAGCCCATCCTTCAGGACTTTGTACGGGGTTTCCTCCAGGCCGGGCAGTAAAAAGCTCTCCTTTATCTTCATCGCCGGTAAAAACAGCTAAGGGAATGGATGACGGAGTGACGATCCACCGGTGATTGATCAGAAGTCGTGTTTTGTCCCAGACGATAGAGGTCAAAGGACCACCTGCAGGACCCGTACTCCGGAAAGAAAGGGCAAATGAGTAATCAGGATGATCCCCGGGGTGAAAGGAGAACGTCCATGATCCTGGTTTATCGTACTTCCACACACACTTGTAATATGGAGTCGTTGAACTTATGGAAGGCATCATGTCATCCTTCTCCCAGACATATTTCTGACCTATCTGGTCCATGGGAATATTATCACTCGTGGCTACCACGTGATTGTTCTTATCCAGAACCCATACCGCCACACCGAAGCTTCCGGGCGAGGGACTGAAACTCCCGGCCGGTTCGTGATATGCCTTTTGGCTCAGTGGGCTACCGGGCTCCCCAAGTAAAGCATGGCCGTCGCCCCTTGGCCAGAGGTCGTCGGGTCTCCGGCTCATGGCGTCAAGGGCGATCTGTCGTTGTGTTAATGCTGAATCCTGTGCCAGGACGGAAGGGAAATTTGCAGTGATCCAGAACAGGACGATTCCGGCTGAGATGCACTTTGCTGATACATGTTGAAACATATTGAAATCCTCCGGTTTTAATTATCAATAGAAATGCGATAATCGGTCAACTTATATCTCTGGAAAATGTTATAAATTTTTCTGGGAAAACGGATGATCTCTTTCAATTAAAAAATGATGCCTTCAATTTATGTGTTTGATGGAGTTATTCGAGTATTGCCGTAATAAAAGTAAGAAATTTTCCTGTACGGCAAGAAATTTCCAGACGGCTGAGTGCGTCTTTGGCGGTTGCCTGTAAGGTTTTAATTCCGGGGGTGAAAAAGTCAGGTTAAAAAAATTCAGGAAAAGCAAAGTGAATTGTAACTTTGGTCCTCTATAATAAAGTCACGAAGCTTAATATAACAGGATTTTTTATTTAAAATTCAGGATGTTCAATATGAATTATGCGATAACGGAAAATAAAACTTTCAAAGGCATCGATTTTTCAACAGTGGAATTGACTGCGGGCGAATTTGATACATGCAGATTTAGCGGTTGTAATTTTTCGGGTTCCGATATGTCGGAAAGAGTTTTTCAACAATGTGAGTTTGAGCAGTGTGATTTCAGCAATACCCGTTTGAAAAATACGATCATGCAGGAAATAAAATTCAGCGAATGCAAACTAATAGGGCTGAATTTTAGTGATTGTAAGGAATTTTTACTTTCATTTTCCTTTAGAGATTGCCGGTTGGACCTTTCTACATTTCATGATCTGAAAATCAGGAAAACCGTATTTGAGAACTGTACACTTTTGGAAGTGGATTTCACTGGTACGGATCTGACAGGGTCTGTGTTTGAAAACTGTGATCTGAGTCAGGCAGTTTTTGATCACACCATTCTTGAAAAGGCTGATTTCCGGACGGCAGCACATTACTCGATCGATCCTGAATTAAACCGTCTCGGGAAAGCGTTGTTCTCCCTACAGGGATTGCCAGGTCTCCTGGTAAAATATGACATTGAAATTGAGTGAAATCAAAATGATCCCCATTGAAACTTGAAAATATAAACTTTCTCAAATATTAACTAATCTTCCGAATCATGAAAGAATTTAAGGAGTTTATCAGCAGGGGAAATGTCATCGAAATGGCAACGGGTCTAATCATGGCCTTATATTTTGGGGCCATCGTAAAATCTTTTGTTGGCGATATCCTCATGCCGCCGATTGGTTTACTTTTAGGCGGAGTCGATTTTTCGCATTTGAAATGGGTCCTTACACCCGGAGTTGCCGAATCGGTAGCTGGTGCAGGCGATGGGGCTGCTGAAGTGGCCATATCGTATGGACTTTTCATTAATACTATCATCACATTCATCATCGTTGCCTTTGCTATTTTTTTTGTGGTCAAGGCATACAATCATATGAAAATGCGAATGGAGAAGAAACAGGAAGAAACAATTCCGGCTCCTCCGGCACCATCAAGGGAAGAAATTTTACTCACGGAAATCCGCGATTTGCTGAAGAAATAAGAAAAGACATGATCCCGGAATGCATAAGGCAATCAGGTCATGATGATAAAAGCAGCACCCCTGAGGTTTTTAAAGGCAATGGAAAGATATCTGATCTTCGGAATTTTGAGTATACCCGTAATTCTTCTGTCCATGCGCGGGTTATCCAGGTTAAAGAGTCATGGATTTTACCGGTTTTTCAGCTGGGAATGTATCATCTTTCTATTTGCAGCGAACTATAAATACTGGTTTGTGAATCCGGTAAGTTTTTTACAGATCGTTTCATGGATTTGCCTTATCCTCTCCGCTTACCTGGTCACGGCAGGGGTAATTAAACTTAAAAAGGCAGGAAAACCCGGTAGAGGACGGGAAGACCACTCATTATTCCGGTTTGAGAGAACAAGTGAACTGGTTCAGGAAGGGATCTATAAATATATCAGACATCCGCTTTATTCGTCGCTTTTGTTCCTTACCTGGGGTATTTATATGAAAAATACAACGTTACTTTTACTTGTTCCCGCTATACTCTCAACCCTTTTTCTGTTTCTCACTGCCCTTTTTGATGAAAGGGAATGTATTGAATTTTTTGGTGAAAAGTACAGAGGTCTATATGCGGAAAAGCAAGCGGTTCATTCCATTTATTCTTTAAATGAAAATAGGGTCGTTGCTGCCGGGCTTTACCTGAACCATATTTATCATTTCCTGTTAATACAATGTCGTTTAGATAAGCTCCCTTCGGCTGATCGGGTTTGCGTTTTAGAAAATTATTGAGCGAAGTCGAAATAATTTTGACGGAAAAATAATCGTCGATCCTGCAGCCGAAGGGAGCTTATCTAAACGACAATGCCTGTTAATGCATAAATCCGGAACAGAATGATCCTGAAAGACAGGACTAATTACTGATCCGGACAGATGAATTTAATATGCAAAGCCATGAAAAAAAAGGATCCTGTAGTTCATTTTGAAATGCCGGCCGAGGACCGGGAACGGATGGCCGGATTTTATTCAACCGTATTTGGTTGGGAAACAAATTTGCTGGGTGAAGATATGGGCAATTACGTGACGGTTTCTACCACCGAAACGGATGAAAACCAGATGGTCAAAACCCCGGGAGCCATCAATGGAGGGTTTTATCCCAAAAAAGATTCACCGGCAAAATATCCATCTGTGGTAATAGCGGTAGATTCCATTGGGGATTCCATGAAAATGATAAGCAAGGCTGGTGGCCAGGTACTGGGTGAACCGGTGGATATTCCGGGCATTGGCAGGTATGTTTCATTCCTCGATACGGAAGGAAACCGGGTTAGCCTGTTGCAGCCATTAATGCGGTGACAGGGGATGACGTCGGCTGACATTGCAAATATCAGGCTGGTAAGTCAACAAATAAGTGCGTCTGAACATCGTTCGCCAAAGGAACTGGTGGCATGGATGGGAGCTATGCAGGCCCAGGATTATGGCATGGCTAAATGGGCTGTCGGATTGAGATTGCCCGAAACAACGGAACAACTCATTGAGGCCGCCCTCGATGAAGGGGATATCATACGAACGCACGCCATGCGCCCTACCTGGCACATGATTTCATCGGATGACATTTACTGGTTGCTCGAACTCACCGGGCCACGGATAAAAGCTTCAATGCGTTCCCGGCAAATTCAACTTGAAATGGACAACCGGGTTATTCACAAAAGCAACGATATCATACTGAAAACCATTGCCGTCAATGGATTTTCTACCCGGGAGGAAATCGTCGAAAGCCTTAAAAGAGCAGGCTTCTCACTGGCCGATAACCGGGCAGCTCACCTCCTGATGAATGCCGAGATCGACGGACTGATCTGCAGCGGCAGGATTGTCAGGAACAAACCGACGTATGCCCTTCTTTCAGAAAGAGTGCCGGTAAAGAGTACCCTGCCAAAGGAGGAGGCTTTGGCCAGGCTGGCAAAAAGATATTTCTACAGTCATGGACCGGCCACATTGCAGGATTTTGTCTGGTGGTCGGGCCTGACTGTTCGTGATGCCTCCCGTGGCCTTGCAATGATCGGTCAGGAACTGGCTTGCATTGACATGGATTCACAAAAATACTGGATGTCCCCTGTTTCGGCTGTTCCCCCCGTAAAAGATACAGTTTATATTCTGCCGGCTTACGATGAATTTATCATCAGCTACCGCGACAGATCTGCGGCTCTTACCCCTGGTACTCAATTGAAAGCGATCATGAACAACGGAATGTTTAGGCCGGTAATCGTTGTAAATGGCAGGGTAGAAGGAACCTGGAAACGAACCCTTAAGAAAGATAAAATCATCTTTGAACCTGATTATTTTAATACTTTTCCAGAAGCCATCCGAATAAAGACCCTGAAGAAAGCCGTTGAATACTCGAAATTTTTAGGAAAACAGGTTGAATGGGGTATTTAATATCTCAATGGAGGAAAAGAATTGAATATCGAAGATCGAATGATGAATCATGAATTCGGAGACGGGAAACGGGGTAATATATAGGATCAATCGTAGAGGCACGCCGTGGCGTGCCATTGCATGAACATCGTTTTCAACCATCACCGATATCATCATTTTGGGTGAGTTGATAACTTTTCGTCAAAAAGGGCAAAAGAGGACGCTGAGATTTGGGTGGCAAAATCCATTAAGGGGCGGAGTGTTGGAAGGCGGGGGTGGGATGCCCTATCTTAACACAGACTCCTTAGAAAAGACGAAGCCCGGGGTATGTCCGGAGGTTAAATATTTAGGCAAAAGGCGAAAGGTGAAAGTGAGGGATTGAGGGATTGAGGGAGTTAGTTAGGGATTAGGGATTGAGGAATATCGTATGATTCGGAGGCAGGAGATAGACTTAGTAAATGCTGCGGTGGGCTGGGCTTTCCCCTTTCAGGGGATCAAGGGGTGAGCGGGGGGAAGAAAATGTTGGGAAGAAAGGCGAAAGGGAAAAGAGGAATAATGAATAATGAATAATGAATAGCGAATAATGAAGTCGGAGACAGGAGATGGACTTAGTAAATGCTGCGGTGGGCTGGGTTTTCCCCTTTAGGGGACTAAGGGGTGAGCGGGGGAAGAAGGAGTTGGGAAAAAGGCAAAAGGGAAAGGCGAAAGGCAAAAGGGAAGAGAAGAATAATGAATAACGAATAGCGAATAATGAAGTCGGAGACAGGAGACAGGAGACAGGAGACAGGAGATGGACTTGGTAAATGCTGCGGTGGGCTGGGTTTTCCCCTTTCAGGGGACTAAGGGGTGAGCGGGGGGAAGAAGGTGTTGGGAAAAAGGCAAAAGGCGAAAGGCGAAAGGCAAAAGGGAAGAGAAGAATAATGAATAACGAATAGCGAATAATGAAGTCGGAGACAGGAGACAGGAGACAGGAGACAGGAGATGGACTTAGTAAATGCTGCGGCGGGCTGGGGTTTCCCCTTTCAGGGGACTAAGGGGTGAGCGGGGGGAAGAAGGTGTTGGGAAAAAGGCAAAAGGCAAAGGCGAAAGGCGAAAGGCAAAAGGGAAGAGAAGAATAATGAATAACGAATAGCGAATAATGAAGTCGGAGACAGGAGACGGGAGACAGGAGATGGACTTAGTAAATGCTGCGGCGGGCTGGGTTTCCCCCTTTCAGGGGATCAAGGGGTGAGCGAGGGGAAGAGGATGCCGGGAAAAAGATTTCAACCCTCCGGTGAGAAAAAATATTTAATTTTCCCGTAAATTGCCACTTCACCCAATTACCAGGTCATAAAATTATAAACGGCAATCCCGATAGGTCCCGGGAAAAATAAATTCCTGATGACAGCCCTTATTCAAAATCTACGTAACGAATTCCTGACCCATGCCGATGAAAAAACCCGGGAATCCAGTCGGCGGTTTTTCAAAGAGGATGTGAATATTTACGGGCTTAAATCAGCCGATGCCCGGAAAATTATTAAGAAATGGTTTGCCCGGATTAAGGACAGGCCGAAGGCTGAAATTTTCAGTCTTTGTGAAGAGCTATGGAAATCAGGCTATATTGAGGAATCCTTTGCAGCCTGTGAATGCTCCTACTTCATCCATAAGCAGTATGAACCAGGTGATTTTAATGTCTTTGAAAGATGGGTCAGTTCGTATGTCACAAACTGGGCTGCATGTGACACTCTGTGTAATCATACCGTTGGGGAGTTCATTGAAATGTACCCTGAGTTCCTTTACGGAATGAAATCCTGGGCCCGATCAGAAAACCGGTGGATGCGCCGGGCAGCTGCCGTATCCCTTATCATTCCGGCCAGGAAAGGAAAGTTTCAGGACGATATTCTGGACATCGCCGGTATCCTGTTGCAGGATCAGGATGACATGGTTCAGAAAGGCTATGGATGGATGCTCAAGGCAGCCAGCCAGGCGGATCAAAAACGGATCTTTGATTACGTGATGAGTAAACGTGCCGTCATGCCCAGGACAGCCCTTCGTTATGCCATAGAAAAGATGCCTGAGGATATGCGGAAGCGTGCCATGGAGAAACCCTGATGACAAATTCCGGGGTTTAATTCCGTTTATCCGGAAGTATCGTTTTCCTGTCGGATCTGCATTGGAAAATCAGATCATATCGACATTCGAAGCCCGAATCCAAGGCCGATGAGCAGTGATACAGAATTGCCAAATATCTGATCAGTTCTCAGTTCAACCGGGAATGTAAACCGGTCCGACAACCTGAAATCCAGTCCGGCAGCAATGGCAGTTCCCAGAGTGATTCCTGAACCATCGGTGAAATATTCCAGACTGATAACCGGTTTAAGGTAAAACATCTTACCAGGATGATATTTTGCAACAAAACCAAGTCCTACCGTACTTACATCACCCCAGCGGTATCTGGTACCATAATACGTTTGGTAGGCTTCCTCCCAGTAATATAACCGGTTAAAGGTGATCTCCCCTCCGTAGCTCATCTGCCCTTTTTCCTTAAGCATGGCTTCAACGGTCACACCATAATTAAACAGGTTCCAGCTGTTGAGATAGGAGCCACCGCTTGTATTTTCATACTTGAATAAACCGGTGGCCTGTTCGATATTAACCACATTAGTTCCGGCCTTTGGCAAAATACTTAATTGTTTTTGGGCATGTATGGTGGTCATCCCCCACAAGATGACGACCATAAACACTAAGATTCTTCTCATAGTTGTAAGTGTTTAGATAGATAGATATCATAAAAATAAGGTTTTATTTTAAGTATCAAAACACTGAATGACTTTTTACCGCTTCAACCTTTACCGATTGATAAAGGGCACCCTGGCATTTCTGACAGCTGATAAGTTACTGGAGAAGAATGGGAAAGCTATAGACTAACATTAAATATCCAGAAATCAGACGTAAAATTCGATTGGAGACATTAACAGGAATTCCGATCGTTACCATAATTCCCGTTTCTGTTTCATTTCTGCGTACTTCTCAAAGACCTGAATAAATCAATAAAAGCATGGGAGTAAAAAGTTCAAATATTTCAACCCTTGAAGAAAAAGAAGCGATTGTGGCCCTGATGACTTCAGGAGATAAGAAAACATTGAAAAAATCACAGGAATTGAAGGCTGTTAAACTGGCCATCGACAAGGGCATGATCGATGATTATATCCTCAATGAGATCTTTTTACCTGATCATCCTTTTATCGCCTGTCAGTTGTCGGAAGAATACATTAATCAAATCAAAGATTATGTCATTAATGTAAGAAGCCGGGTGAAGTGATGTTGATGAGATCTATGGAGAATATCCAGGGACAATGCAGGTACGGAAGATCTATACCGGTACGTTAAAAAAGCGACAACTTCCAGCATATCCCGGCTGTCATAGAAAGAAGTTGAGGTTTTAGGGATATAATGGATTTCAGAGTAATACACAATATAAGTAACCTGCTCCAGAAAATTCCCCTCATTTTAAAATTGCTTAAACATTACGGATTTATATAACGTATATTTTCCCCTCTGTTTCCGGCAATTATAAAAAGTTAATTATCTTCGTTATTTAAAAGGGTATATACATCTTATAAGGCATTGGGGAAAGAGACACCAGAAATATCTTGAACCCGGATTCCTTCAGTAAGCTTACCACCTTATAAATGTGAAATAGATAAGTACTCAATGAAAGAAATCATAAGACATTTATTAAAAGATCATTTTTTGATTACAAAGATCAGAAACAGGTTCATCCCTTCTGTTCAGATAACACAACGTCAGTTGTTTCATCATTACCGATACCTGGCTGATAAAGGGGAATTACCTGCTATTTCAGATACAGGTTTCAGAGTGTTCTCACAGTTTGAGGAAGATGGGAAGCTACTTTTCATTTTTTCGGTTATAGGTATGGACAATAAGGTCTTCGTAGAGATAGGCTCTGATGACGGGGTAAATAGTAATTCAGCCAACCTGTATTTTAATTTTGGCTGGCATGGATTGTTCATCGATGGCAATCCCCGGAGTATAAAACGAGGAAAGAAATTTTTCAGCAAGTACCCTCATCCTTTGTTTTACAAGCCAAAGTTCGTCTGTGCCAGAGTTATTAGGGAGAATGTTAATGAATTAATTGAAAAGGCAGGTGTTACCGGTGAGATAGGTCTGCTCTCCATCGATATCGATGGTAACGACTACTGGATTTGGGATGCTATTGACGTGATCGATCCGAAGGTGGTTATCATCGAAACACATAATGAATTTGGATTGAATAACATTGTCGTCCCATATGATCCTGATTACTTCTTCCCGGGAAAACATCCTGTATACCATGGTGCCTCTCCCGTGGCTATGACAAATCTGGCAAAAAAGAAAGGTTACCGTCTGGTAGGAGCTAATGATCTTGGCTTTAATTTCATCTTTGTCAAAAACGGACTGGCAGATAAGTTAATTCCGGAAGTGTCTGTTGAATCTCTGCTTAACCATCCGTCAGTAAAAGAAGGCTACAAAAAATTCGAGCCGATAAAAGACTGGGATTACCTGGAGGGATAATCATCCAGTCCCGACATTCATTGTCGGGATCCGTGTTCCTCTTCCCAGCTCTCTTTTTCAGATCCCCTTTCCATTCTCCAGCACGTATTTCTCTGCCTCCACATTCCACAATCCTCCATTATTCTTTCACCAACTTGTGGAGGTCGGCAAAGAACGGA
The DNA here is from genome assembly GCA_963764345.1 of uncultured Bacteroidales bacterium. Classification (GTDB taxonomy): domain Bacteria; phylum Bacteroidota; class Bacteroidia; order Bacteroidales; genus DASQZK01. Next base: position 139,853 of record CAVXSF010000002.1, read on the forward strand.
TCTTTCTCTCCGAGCTTTTCAAATTCATCGATGGCGGTGAGGGGCAGGCTGATATTGGTATAGATCAGCTTCTTCCCTCCGGGGATATTGGGAAGATTCTTCGTAGTGGGGATAACGGCATCCAGTCCGCCGACATGGGTGACCATGCCAGCCGGATTAATGCTTCCTTCTGCCATCATCAGCAGTGATTCCTTCATGTCGGACGTATTACCACCACTTGTACCGGTGATATGTGTGAAAGCATAATGTACGTTGTAGAAATTAAAGCTGGCTTTGAAGTCAGGATTGGCAGGGCCGGCGAAGAAATTCATACAACCATCGAAAGCAAGAAGGGCATCGGCCTGCTCAACAACCTGTTTAACCGGTGCGAAGACAAAGACATCGTCATAGCCTTTGTCACCGGTGAGTGAACGCAGGTAGCCCACCGGATCGTTGTAATTTGAAGTGTTCACATATTGAAGCTTTATACCGTGTTTATGGGCTTCTTCGACGGTATGAAGCATGGCAGCCCTGTCGAGCCGGGCCTGGTCGATATCGGTCACCACCATAAAGGAGGGGCGCAGATCATTATGCAGGGCATAATCGATGGCTGCCAGACCCATAGGACCCACGCCGGCAAGGATAGCCAGGTTACCGCCTTCACTGATACCCATGTGATGCACATACGAACCATATGAGGTGTGGTAACTTGCATGAAAAGCACCTACAACACACGACATAGGCTCAGACAGGGATGCAAGGAAAAAAGCATCGCCCTGATATGGAAGCAGACAGTTCATCTCCATCACTTCGTTGGGAATAATGATGTGGGTGGCATCCCCGCCGATCCAGCGAAAGGAATAACCCGGGGCATCGAGACTGCCCTTGTAGTTGAGGGCCGGCTGAATACTGAATTTCTGACCCGGACTGAATTCTTTCTGCCATTTTTTGCCAACTTCAAGGATCACACCACTGAATTCGTGGCCAATCATAGTCGGATTCTGAGCCACATCATCCGGTACCCGCTTGTGGTCGGGTCCCTGCTTGGTGGCTTTATAGGTTGACATGCAGATGCTGTCGGAAATAACCTGTGCTAAAATCTCATCATCTTTCATTTCGGGAAGTTCGAATTCTTCGAGTCTCAGATCATCTTTCCCATATATACGAACGGCTTTGGTCTTCATAATGAATATTCTGTCTTAATTAATTTAACATGATTTGTCCTCCGGTCACAGGAATAGCCTGTCCGGTTTCGTATTTCTGATCAATAATATAATAAACGGCTTTCATGACGTCTTCGGTCCGGCATCCTCTGTTGAGAGGAACCTGGCTTTCGTAGAAACGTTTTACCTCTTCGATTGTTTTTGCCCCCTGCACTTTTCCGGCTTCCAGGTATTGCACGAACAACCCCTTTTGCGGATCTGCCCAAAGCGGGCCTTCAAAGAAATTTCCCGGGCAGACCGAATTTACCTTGATCCGGAACGGAGCCAGTTCCAGGGCAAAAGACTGTGTAAGGCCAATACCGCCGAATTTTCCGCCGGCATAGGCAAAATTCCGGTTGCTGCCTTTTAGTCCCGACTTTGAATTGATCTGAATGATGTCGGCAAAATGGTCGGGGTTATACTTATGCTGAAGTTTCATCACAGCAGAGGCATATTTTGCACCCAGGTAATAGGCTTCGTAGTTCACCATGGTCATCTTCCGGAAGGTATCCGGCTCCATTTCTTCCAGTCCTCCGGCCCTCAGAATCCCTGCGTTGGAGATGTAGACATCCAGCCCGCCAAAAAGCTGAACGGTGCTTACCACCAGGTTTTTTACCGATTCAGCATCTGAAACATCCGTGGTGACATATACAGCTTCGTTTTTTCCCGCCAGCTCGTTCAATGCAGAGGTCGTGGCCCGACCCGTTGTTTCATTCAGATCGGCTACAATTACATTTGCCCTGCCTTCAACAAGCGAACGGGCAATGCCTTCTCCGAAACCCTGGGCGCCGCCGGTTACGATACAGATTTTCTGTTCAACAAGGCCGCGTGTGGCAGATCCCTTTGAGATCATACGGCGGTAGTTTTCGACTTCCCAGTTGTCGATAAATGCAATGTCTTCTTTGCCCAGGAAATGAGGCCCGCCGAAGTTTTCGGAAAAATAGCTGATTTTCAGGAGATCTTCATACACATCCAGGGCTATCTCTGCAGCATCTGCCGTATCCTCCACAGCAATCACACCGTAATCCCTGATCATGATGATTCTGGGGGCATACCCGTTCTTCTTTACATATTCAGGGAGTTGCTTTTGCAGGTCCGTAACGATAGCCTGCGGAGTGGACGAATCCTCAATATACAGGTAATCTCCCTTGCAATACACGATGATATCAGGGGTGAAGGGAAGGGCAGCTTTTTCAAAGCTTTTCCTGTTGCCGTAAAAATGTGAATGCAGACGATTATGTCTGAGCCTCACGATTTTAGGCTGATCCTCAGACATGATCATGCGGATGGCAGGCAGAAATTCCGTGATGTTTTGATGGACCTTCAGATCCTCAAATTCCGTTTCACTTTCCTTAAAAGCAGCCTTAATGGTATTCGTAATATGGTCATAGATGGATCTGATCTCTTCAGTATGATCCGCACTGACGAATACGCCGTGATTTTCAAGGAAGATCATTTTCGGGTCACATCCGAATTTTTCACGGTAGGCCGGCATGGCTGCCTGTACTTTTTTGAATAATTCATATCCCGGGGCATAGGGAATATACATCGCCTCTTCACCAAAAAGCTCCAGTGTCTTTTCCCTGGACTTTGTTCGAACAGGTGAGTGAGTTGGTGATGGTGGGATGCATATGGACTACATAGGCATATTCAATCAGTTCATGAAAAGAGGTTTCGACGGAAGGCCGCTTTTGTTTTTCCGGATAGATATTGGCGGCAATGAGATCGGCTTTCACCTCGGTTTCCCTGACCTGCAGATCGGAGCTGTAAACCTTTGTCCCGGTAATCCTGACCTTTTCACGGTCGAGTACAGCAAAACCCTCTTCATCGATTGTGGCCAGAGCAGCTCCGCTGGCCTTGACCCAGATATGCTCTTCATTTTTCCAGGAGGTGTTACCTCCGCCTGCCAGGGTGTAATCTTTTTGTCTTCCGTAGAAACGGGAAATGTCGATCAGATCCCGGATGACTTTATCCATTTTATCAATTGTTTAATTATAAAGAAAATATTCAATCACCGCATTTCCCAGCTCAATGAATTCATCCCGGTTAGACAGCCGTGGCTTACCGTTGCGTTCAATATAACCTTCATCACCTTTTGCCCTGAGATACTGATGAGCGGCAATGACACAGGCGCCTTCGAAATTGATACGTTTCAGTTCTTCATCCAGATCAACGCCACCGCGGGTTGAGATTCGCAACGGGATCAGTTCGGGAGTGTTATGCTCGGTTCCGAAAGTGATCACGAAATGTCGGTCGCTGAAGAAGGTGACAAATTCCTTCAGGTTTGAGAAATCATTCCTTCCGGGGATAAGTTCAATGGAATAGATATTCCTTCCGGTGAGTTCCTTGTACAACTGTTCCATGTCCTCCTCGTATTCGGTGTAATCTCCCGATTTGTCGTCGAGCAGAACAGGGTAGGTGGGGATCCCTCCGGCATCGGTGATTATACGGATGACCTCGTCAATTTCCAGGAAAGCTTTCGGATCTTCCTTTACAAATGCCACGCCCCCTGATTTAAGCAGGTTATTACGTATTTCACCTTCAAGGGCAGCAGCGTTATTAATGTTGACAACAGTTTCCTTTCCCTGGTAAAGTTTTTTCAGCATTTCTTTCCGTTGCGATTCGGACGAATACTTATCAAAGATCTTTATCCGTATTACCCTGGCGATGTGCCGTTCACGTACCATCCCCTTGGTGTATTTATCCAGGATGTCATCATAGTCGAGCGTCAGTTCGGGATCTACGGTTTGTAATTGCTGCGATGCCAGTTCGACCATTTTCCTGGTCTGGTTGAGGCTCTCGGCACGAACATTTTCCAGCTTCTTGAGTGAGCTGCCTTCAAGGCTTACCGGGAAATCAAGCCCTTTACCGCTGAAATAGGTACGGCCCGGATTGGTCGGATCGTTAACCCTGATACCGTTCTTTTGTTCATCCTTCAACAGGCCCATGAATTCGATGTTGAACATCGGGAAGAGTTTGTAATCTTCTGCCAGGTCCTGAAATTCTTCATAACCGGCCATGGTGTAAAAATCATTAATACCCAGTATTTTGACCTGTTCTTCTTTGGCCATGTCAAATACCTGCCGCAGATCCCTGAAAGCACTGAAGGAATAGGGTGTGTGAAAGTGACCATTCACTTCATGGACGATATTGCTGCCGTTTTTACTGTACCATTCGAGGATTTCTGTTCTTCCGGGAAAATCTTTCAATATGTTTCTTGCCATTTTTTATTCGTCTGGATTAAGTTGGTTAAGTTTTGAATTTATCTGAGCAATGTCTTCTTTGGAAAGTTTAAGGTTCAGGGCTCCCAGATTGTCAGCTACCTGCCGGGCATCCCTTGCCCCAACCAGGGCAACGGTTATGCCGGGTTGTTCGAGTGTCCAGCGGATTACAAGCTGGGCCAGTGTGGCTCCTTTTGCATCGGCTATGGGTTTGATCGCTTCAAGAAAAGCATTGGTTTTCCGGATGTTTTCTTTTTTGAAGTGGGATGATTCGGCACGGGTATCTCCAACCCTGAATTTGTGATCGGGAGAGAATTTCCCGGTCAGCAGTCCCCGTTGAAGCGGGCTGTAGGCCAGGATGGATGTCTGATGCTCCAGACAAAAGGGAACCAGTTCTTTTTCAATATTCCTTTGCACCATGCTGTATGGAACCTGATCGGAGCAAACCGGGGCCCATTTCATGGCTTGGTTCAGCAGATCAGCACGATAGTTGCAAACGCCTGCCGCCCTGATCTTTCCCTGTTCCAGGAGCAGATTGACGGCTTCCATGGTTTCTTCCATGGGTGTGGTGGGATCGGCCCAGTGGATCTGGTAAAGATCGATATAATCGGTTCCCAGGCGACGCAGGCTGTTCTCACATTCCCGGATCACGGACTCCTTTCCTGCATAACGGTAGATATCGATATTTTTACCCTCTTCATCCTGGAGGGAAAAATAATACTGTCCGGCCTTTTCATCCCAGCGAAGGCCGTACTTGGTCAGGATCTGTACCCGGTCGCGTTTTCCCCTGATGGCCTGACCGACCAGTTCTTCACTCTGCCCGAAGCCGTAAACGGGAGCAGTATCAATGGTTGTTATACCATGATCCACCGACTTCTGAATGGCATCGATGGCATCCCGTTTTTCTGCACCACCCCACATAGCTCCTCCAATCGCCCAGGCGCCAAAGGCAATGGGTGTAACTTTTACGTCAGTCTTTCCGAGAGTACGGTATTCCATGGCTATTGTAATTTTATATTACCAGTTTAAACATTCATCGGGAGCAGCACCCAGATTTTCAACAACCCAGTCGGCATCCTGCAGTTCAGCAGCTGAAAAGCTCGTCGTCAGTGCGAGGCACCTGCATCCGGCGGCACTGGCGGCTTTCACTCCACTGATTGCATCTTCAATCACCAGGCAGTCTGAGGGATTAACATTCAGTAATCCGGCGGCTTTAAGATAGATTTCAGGATCCGGTTTCCGGTTTTTTACTTCCTGGCCATTTACAAGAGCGTCAAAGAGTTCTTCATTCAGGCCGGCTTCCCTGAGGTTGATCTTAACTTTCACTTCATCAGCACTGGAAGCCACAGCCATTTTAAGGTGTTTCTGACGGCACAATCCGATAAATTCCTGCACACCATCCAGGGGTTCCAGTTTGCCCTGAACCAGCCCGTCGTAAATTTCATACGTTCTGGCTTTGTCCTTCTCCACATCGAAAGGAATGCCGTATTTTTCAGCCACACCGCCAAGGTAGCGGTTCTCGCCCATTCCGGTAAAGGGTAAAAAATCTTCAGGCTTTACGTCGCAGCCTTTTTCCTTAAAGAGCTGTATGCCGGCCTGGTTGATGTATTTCTCGGTATCGACCAGGACACCATCCATATCAAACAGTACTGCTTTTATCATCGTCAGGTTTTATTTTGGCCAGGTCAACAACGCCGTTCAGTACAAAATGCGGCTGATAGGCATAAGAATCGATCATGTCGCGTGAGGTGATCCCGCTAAGTACCAGGCAGGTATCTATTTCCGATTCAATACCGGCAATAATGTCGGTGTCCATCCGGTCGCCGATGATAATGGTATCTTCCCGTGTCAGCCCAAGTTTTCTGAGGGCGATACGCATCATCAGCGGATTAGGTTTACCAACGAAATAAGCACTTTTGCCGGTAGACAGTTCGATAGGGGCAATCAGTGCTTTGGTGGCAGGAGTGATACCATCTTCAGTCGGACCGGTAATATCCGGATTGGTTCCTACGAGCCGGGCTCCTCTGATTACCAGGTTTACCGCATGTTCGATCCTCTCATAACTATAGGAGCGGGATTCACCCACTACAACATAGTCCGGATCGACATTGTTCATCGTGTAGCCAACATTGTACAAGGCATTGATCAGGCCGGCCTCACCAATAATGTATGCACTGCCCCTGGGTTTCTGGCTGGCCAGGAAGGCGGCTGTGGCCAGTGCGCTTGTGTAGAAATGGCTCCGGTCCACTTCGATGCCGAGACGTTCCATCTTTTCCTGCAGCTCCTTTGGTGTACGTTCACTGGAATTCGTAAGGAAAATGAAGTTTTTCTTCTCGTCCTTAAGCCACTGAACAAATTCCTTTACCCCGGGTAAAAGCCGGTTGCCGTGATAGATCACGCCATCCATATCACATATAAAACCTTTTTTACTTTTAATCTTTTCGATGTCAGTTTTTTTGGTCATAAGGAATTATTTTTGGTTAGCTGTAATTTTGATTCAAGGAGAAGAGCTTTTGAATAAATCTCAGGGAATCTCAAAGGGTCAAAATTACAATGAAACTGCAGGATGTCTGTTACCCTGCGGTTAAATTTTTGTAAAAAGGAGGTATCTGCCGGAAGGCGATTTCCCTGCACATCCCGGGCATCGAAAAAGATGCCTGAAACCAGTGCTTCCAGAACTTTGTCGTATGGCAAGTCCTTGCTGGCAGGCCAGTCTGATCACCGGAACAAGGCGGTCTTCAGGTCCCAGTTTACGTTCCAGGTCACAACCCACCCGGAAAATGGTATCCCCAAGACTCCGGTTGGCAAAGCGGGAAAGCAGGTCGTAAATATGTTCCTCCAGAGCTTCATCCGTGAATTCATCCGGATACTGTTGTCGGAGGACCAGCCGCCGATTCGTGCATGGCCCCGGAAACCTTCTGTCTGATCGCTGCATCTTCAAGTGCCTCCCAGGTATAGGTAAGATCCGGATTTTTTAAGTAACTGAAATAGGCCAGGGCCGCATGACCGAGGTTGTGAATGAACAGTTTGCGGTCGACCCAGGCTTTCATGTTATCTTTTGGAGCGAGACCGGGGATGTCGGGAATAGGATTCTTAAATGCCTTTTTATCGAGAATCAGGGTGTTATAGTTTTCGGCAAATACATTAAGCGGATTTTCCTGCTGGTCGGTGGCAGTCATCAGTGGCACCATTTTCCCGATACTGGTTTCAATCAGCCCGAGATAGCTTTCAATTGGGAAATCTTCGGGAAGTTCAGCCGTAAACTGCCTCTTCATCCATTCGGAAGCATCGCGCATATTCTCTGCAATAATGATATCGAGAGGTTTTCCGGGAAAGAGTTTTTGCCTTGCCCCGGCAGCCAGAGCCATGAGATGCACGACGTTGGGAAGTCCTTTCTGTCCTACCGATACAGCCAGAATATCTGCCGTAACAATTTCATCCACGATTTTCTCCGTGTTGTTCAGATGAACAGCCCGTATGCCGGAGACAGGCAGGCGTTTTTCTTCGCGGTCTTTGATGATGACATCATAGGTGCCAAGGCGATTGATCCCGTTCACCACAGTTGAGTCTATATCAATAAATACAGTCTCATAACCGCCGTTGGAGAAGAGCTGTGCAATAAAAGACCTGCCGATTTTGCCGGCACCAAAAAGGACGAGTTTCCCGGAATAGTTTTGCTGAAGCATGGTTGGTAAATGATCCACAAAATTAGAAAAACATGTGGATTGTGAAGAATAATGAGCGCTATTCTTCATGAATACTTTATCCCGGATACTGTCCTAAGGGGTATTACAACGTCTCAATCACCCGGCTTAGTTTAGTTCTTACCTCGGCAGCCAGCCCGGCAAGTGCCGGATTTTCCACGGCCTGCATGGAAGCAATGGGATCGACGGCTGCCACTTCCGTTTTTCCATCCTCCGTCTCCTGAACGATGACATTGCAGGGTAGCATGGTCCCGATCTTGTTTTCACTTAGTAACGCCTTGTAGGCAAAAGCAGGATTACAGGCGCCAAGTATGGTGTATTTCCGAAAGTCAACTCCCAGTTTCTCTTTCAGCTTCTCATCGATGGAAATAGTTGACAGTACACCGAAACCTTCACCAGCCAAAACTTCAGTGGTTCGTTGGATCGCCTCTTCAAACGACAGGTCGATGGTCTTTTCAATATAGTATTTCATAGTCTCAGGGTTTAACCATTATAACCAATGAACGAAACTGTTGTTCGATGGAACCATGGAAACCGAAATATCGAATAATAAATGAAAAACCAAAACGTAGCAGGATCTAATGCTTCACTTCTGTATGGAAAAACGAAATCGGATAATCCACTGAAAAACCAAATCGTAAATGATCTGATCAGCAGCCGTTTCAAAAAATCTTCTGTCAAAGCTTTTACAAATTTCCGAATCCTGTCAAAATATTTTCCGAACTTTGGTATTTTCAGGAAAAAATTGAAGGAAGCAGGGCTGAAGCAGTCTGCTTCTAACTTTAAGCTATGATTTCAATAATGGGACTAATACGCTTGCAAAGGATGCTGAGGCATAAATACGTCAGTTTTACAGCGGCGTTATTCTTTATTCATGTATTAACGATCAACACAGGTTTTTCACAAACCGGCGTGTCGCCGGGCAAAAGTCCGGTGACCATCGCCCGACCCGGTCAATTTAATCCAATGCCAGTGCTTGGACGGAAGCAATGGCCTGGCGAAACAATTGCCTTACTTCGTGCCAACCTATGATGAATCCATCTCGCCTTATTGTGTTTTTGCAGCACTGATAAATATGGAACAATCCGGACTTTTTATTTTCGCCCCGAACGGTCAGCCGCTGTTTTACAAAACATTCGATAATTTCTTCTATAATTTTACGATCCAGCCGAACGGCCTTCTTTCTTATTATGATGATGATGTTGAGGGCTTTCTCCTCATGGACAGTTTGTTCAACGTGGTGGATACTGTCAAAACAACAGGTTTCCGTACGAACTATCATGAGCTCAGAATAACTGAGGATGGCAGTTACCTGCTGTTTGGCGATGACCCGCGAAGCTTCGATATGAGTAAAATCGTTGAAGGGGGAGATCAAAACGCTACAGTCATTGGTATGGTGGTTCAGAAACTGGATGCCCGGAAAAATCTTGTTTTTGAGTGGAAAAGCTTTGATCATTTCGATGTCACGGACAGCTATGCAGACCTGACCTCTTCATATATCGATTATGCCCACTTCAATGCCATTGCTACAGATACGGATTCTACCATCATTTTGTCCTCCAGGAATTTGAGTGAACTCACAAGGATTAACCTCAGGACCGGTGACATCATCTGGAGGATGGGAGGGAAAAACAATCAGTTTACCTTCGAGGGCTTTGACAGGATGTTTTCAGGCCAGCATGATATCCGGAGAATGCATGGGGATACTTATTCATTATTTGATAACGGGGTGAACGGAAATCCCCGGTATTCAAAAGGCATTGAATTTACCATCGACGAACAGGCCATGACGGTTAAAGAGGTGAAGGAATACAGGCATGACCCGGATATATACTCAACCATTATGGGAGGTGTGCAAATCCTGGAGAATGGAAACACCCTTATTGACTGGGGTAATAATACTTTTTCGGAGTATGATGCCGGGGATCATATTGTTCATGAAGGTAAATTTCTGAATTGTGATTTCTTTACCTACAGGGTTGGTAAATTTGCCTGGAAAAATAAGTCATTCAGTGCCGGTCAGGAAAATATTGAATTCGGATCGCAGGAGGTGGGCGATTCAGTTATCAGGCATGTGAGTATTCAAAATCATTCAAATGATACCCTGGTGATAAACGAATTGAACTGGAGACAATCTGCTTTTAAGGTAAATCAAGATTCGGTAATCATTTTACCCGGCGGACAGTCGGATCTTGAAATTGTTTTTAAACCTGTAAAGAACGGAACTCTGGTCGATACTCTTACGTTAGGATCCGCTGAGGGTAATCAGGGCATTGCCATCCAGGTGGCCATGAACGGAACGGGAGTTGGGGGTCCGGATTTTACAACACCGGCAAAGACGAATCCTGTCCTGTTTTTCCCGGTTCCTTTCAATGAATATCTGCAGTACCGATTTGAGAAACCGGTCGACAGAATTGAAATCCGGGACATGAAGGGCAGACAGGTTCTTACCACGAACCATGCGGGTCTGAACGGAAAGATGGATACCCGCAGGTTTCCGCATGGTGCCTACGTTGTAACTGTTTATTGCTTCGACAAATCCAAAACTCAGGTATTGATCCTGAAATGAAACTGTTTTTTGTATGATTCAGACATGTATAATGACGAAAAAATCTTAATTTCATAAATAATAAACTAACTCGCATATTGAATCCGGCAGTTTACATCAAATGCCGGAAGAGATACAGGTATCACAATGGTATCCGGGGCTGACAAAGTTTTGGGCCGGAGGATAAAAAGCATAATGAACATAGAGAATAAAAAATAAATTTAGCAATGAGACTAAAGCAACTAATTACGATTTTAGGGATTTCTTTTCTGATGACAGGTCAGGGTTTTTCGCAGGATCTGGTATTGCCCGATAATTTCCCTGTTTTCACGATCGATACATTGAATGATCCTGATCCCGGTTATCTTTTTATGTTTGCCCGACCCCAGGACCCTGACAAATTCCCCGGTTATCTGATGATCGTCGATACTGTCGGAGTTCCGGTGTACTACAGGTACATCCCGTATCAATCGGGAAAATTCACCATACAACGCGACGGGCTGATCTCCTTCCTCAGGAGTGATGACACCTATAATCAGTTTTATATGATGGACAGCAGTTTCCAGATTGTTGATTCTGTTTGGATGGATAATTATAAGCTCGACAGTCACGATTTTATTGCCATGGCTAACGGTCATTACCTGCTTTTCGGTCTCGATAATCGCACGGTTGACATGAGTCAGATCGTAGCAGGCGGACAGACCGATGCCACGGTGCAGGGATGCGTTATACAGGAACTGGATGAGGACAAGAACGTCGTATTCGAATGGAACAGCTTTGACCATTACCAGATCACCGATACCTACAAGGACGTTACCAAAGCGACCATCCCGTATGTGCATCCCAATGCCATCGATGTCGACACGGACGGGAATATCATACTGAGTGCACGGGAGATGAACGAAATGACCAAGATTGACCGGCAGACCGGAGATATCATCTGGAGACTTGGCGGTAAAAACAACCAGTTCACCTTTGCCGATTCATCCCAGATGTTTTCATTTCCACATAACATACGGCGACTGGCCAACGGACACATTACCATGTTCGACAACGGATCGTACCGTGTTCCGCCTTATTCACGAGCCATTGAATACAGCATGGACGAAGTCAACAAGACCATTGAAGAGGTCTGGGAATATGATGCTGACAAAGCAATATATTCACCCTCAGGAGGCAGTGTGCAACGCCTTCCCTCTGGTAACAGCCTGATATGCTACGGTGGTCAGGTTTCGGATCCGGCACTTACCGAGGTCAAACCGGATGGTACAGTTGCCTTCCGTTTACACTTTAATGATCCGGCCATAAGAGCTGGAAATGCTTCAAAATTCCCCTGGAAAACAACATTGTTTAAAACCAATACCGATTTGGTCGACTTTGGGGAATGGGACGGCTACACCAAGGCGCTGTATCTGCTGAAGGTTAAAAACAACTCTGGCCGGGAGCTGGAACTTACCGGTTATTCTTTGCATACCCATGAATTTTCTCTGGATAAAAACATCTTTCCCCTAACTCTTACTCCCGGTGAAGAGAAAACCATAAACCTGTATTTTTATCCTTATGATGCCACCAGCAGGGTGGTCAATGATGTTCTCACCATTAATTCCGATATCAACTCCGATACTCTGGTTCAGCGGGTTGCCGTCCAGGTCCGGCTGACAGGAATCAGCACTTTCACCTCGGTAAAGGAAAATCGTGCCGGTGAGTTGAGCGTATACCCGAATCCTGCAACAGATGTGGTAACCGTTCGTTCTCCGGGAGAAATTGATGGTACTATCATGCTTTTCAGTACGGATGGAAAACTGGTTTATAAAAGGGAGATGCATGCTCATCAGCATACCATTAACATAGATAGCCTTAATAAAGGAATCTATATTCTTGAGATTCATGATAGACATATCCGGTAAATCGTACAGGAAAAGGATTATTAAATTCTGAAAAGTGAGATCTTAAAAATCTATAAATGGTACCGTAAATCATGAACCACCCTGTTTTATCGGCTACATTTGTCCTGCTTTCTGTGGTTAATTTGTCTGATAAAACGCCTTCAGGTAAGGACCGTCAGATAAATGCCAGACCGAATATCCTCCTGATCAACGTTGATGACCTGGGATGGAAAGACCTGGGTTACATGGGCAGTAAATACTATGAAACCCCTAACATCGACAGATTATCCTCCCAGGGTATGATATTTACCCATGCCTATTCCGCAGCGGCCAATTGTGCACCAAGCAGGGCAAGCCTCTTCAGTGGGATGTACTGCACCCGCGCACGGGTGTCTATACGGTGGGGAACTCCGACAGGGGAGAGGCGGTAAACCGGAAACTTATCCCGGTGGAGAATACATTGTTCATAGCCGATTCAGTGCTGACCATCGCTGAAGTCCTGCAACATCAAGGATATAAAACCTGTCATGTGGGTAAATGGCACATCGGCCAGGATCCATGCTCGCAGGGCTTTGACGTGAATATCGGTGGCGCGGAATACGGTCATCCGGCCAGTTATTTCAGTCCTTATCACAATAAAGCTCTTAAAGACGGTCCTGACGGTGAATATCTTACCGACCGCCTGACTACCGAAGCCATCAACTTCCTGAAAATGGTCGTGAATGATGAACCCTTTTTCATGAATTTCGCCACATATGCCGTTCATACTCCGCTTCAACCCAAACCGGAATTAAAGAAGAAATATGAAGCGAAAGCCGGCTGGAACGGGCAGAAAAATGCATCATATGCTGCCATGATCGAAACCCTGGACACCAACATAGGGCGTTTGATTGACTATCTTAAAAGCTCCGGCAAGATGAAAAACACATTCATCGTGTTTGCGTCGGATAATGGGGGTGTGTACAGGATTACAAGGCAATGGCCGCTAAGAGCTGGCAAAGGTTCATATTATGAAGGCGGAATACGTATACCGATGTTTTTTGTTTGGCCCGGTAAGATCAAAGTCGGGAAAATCTCAGAACAGATGGTCAGCAATATCGATTTTTATCCCACTTTTCTGGCTGTTGCCGGCATTGAACCACCCACCGGAAAGATCCTTGACGGTGTCAGCCTGATGCCTGCCTTCAGGGAAGAAAGGCTTGCCGACAGGCCTTTATTCTGGCATTTCCCCATTTATCTGGAAGGAGGAAACGAAGAAACCGGAGACCTGATGTTCCGCACCCGGCCAGGTTCCGTGATGGAATATGAAGGATGGAAGCTCCATGAATATTTTGAGGACGGACATCTCGAATTGTACAACCTCGGCGCCGAGATCGATGAAAAGAAAAACCTCGATTCAACCTATCCTGAAAAGACGGAAGAATGCACCGGATGTTGGAAGAATGGCGGGAACGGACAAAGGCGCCGGTGCCGGAAGAATTAAATCCGGATTTTAAACCGGGGAAGCAGGAATGAAATCATTTCAGCGATGAAGACTGCTCAGGAACAGATAAGTGAATGATAATGAGAGACTCCGTGCTGTTTGTTGATCACAAAAGACCGGACCATTATTTTAAGGAGCAAATGATCCTGAACTCATTTTTTAACGGTAATATTGCCGATAAATGAATTTATTGGTATATTTACCGATAAATTCATTTATTAGTCTATTTACCGATATAAGTCTCAACCATGAATTCAGCAACGATTTCTGCCGATATAATATCTTACACATCCCTATCAGAAGGGCTGAAAAGGAAGGTCGGGAAAGGGATGGAAGATCTTTTGCAGGACCTGGGCACGAGATACGGGAAGGATGATTTCTTTGGCAGAATTGTCCAGGGCGATTACATTGAATGCGCATTAAAAATACCCCGGCATTCCCTCAGGATAGCGCTTATTTTGAAATCATATCTTAAATCCATTGAGATGGATCCTGATTCAGGAAGTAATTCCCGGCTGAAGCATTTTTCCGATTATGGCATAAGACTGGCTGTGGCTGTAGCACCTCTGCTTACCTTTGATAAGGAGCGGGGTATAATCGATGGTGAAGCTATTTATCTCTCGGGCAGGGCTATTAAAAATTATTCAACCTCCGGTAAAACGAAAGTCGTTATTAAAAACACGATGTTCTTTCGCAGCCCCGATAAACAGTTGGAAGAGGAGATGGATGCTCTTTTTTCGCTGTTGGACACAATTCTTTCAAAGTGTTCGGCAAAACAGAGCGAAGTTATTTTTTATAAATTGCTGGGACTTTCCGAGAAGGAAATCAGTCAGAAACTAAAAAGGGGACAGTCCACCATAAGCCAGCATTCAACCTCGGCAGGATGGCTTTCGATTGAAAAAGCTGTCCTTCATTATGAAAACCGGATACAATAGATGATTCTTAAATTATTCTTGCTTCAGATCATAGCACACCTGGTTTCAGATTTCTTGTTTCAGCCGCAAAGCTGGAGTGAAAAGAAAACTCATGGATATTTCACCTTGCACCACTTTTACCATATTCTTATTGTCGGGATCTTCACTTACCTTGTTCTCACTGGATCCCGGATTTTGGTTATATGCTCTTGTATTGACCATTTTACACTTAATGACAGACATTCTGAAGAGTTTTCTTCAAATGAAATTTCCGGACAGCAAGGGCCGGTTTTTCTTTATGGATCAGCTTATTCACTTGATTTTAATCGGTATAGTGGTTGTGGCTTATGACCGGCTGCATGGTATCCATTTTATTTTCGATTTGAATACCAAAACGATCGCAATAGTGGCTGGTATTATTCTGTGCATGAAACCGGCGAATATTATGATCAGGCATCTCTTATCCGTTTTTGACATCAGAATATCTGAGGAGAATTCTCCGGATAGTCAACATGACAGTTTACCCAATGCAGGAAAACTGATTGGAATAACGGAACGCCTGTTGGCCCTGGTACTGATATTGAATGGTCAGTTCGAGGCTGTAGGGTTGATCATAGCCGCGAAATCCATCCTGCGTCTCAACGGAACGCAGAAGAGTGAATATGTTCTTACAGGAACTCTTCTAAGCTTTGGGATTGCCGTACTTACGGGAATTTTAATCGGCATGGTATAATGAACAGCCATCTGTTCTGCTAAAAACAGCATTGCCATGGGGCATTTTCTGAAAGATCCGAACCATGAATACCGGAGAATTTTTTCACCACAGATTAGCACAGATAAACATAGATTAGCCAGTACCAGTCTCATTCATGTGCAACTTTCCGGGTAGAAGATTAACTGCTCGTCGATGTTTCACTACCACAGAGGGAGAGTTTAATTAAGAGGGAAAATCACCACCGATTACACTGATTACGCCGATTATAAGGGGGAATATTTCCATCCTACTCGCGCTCCCCTTCTCCAATCCCCAATCCCCAATCCCCAATCTCCAATCCCCCCTTCTCCAATCTCCAATCCCCAATCCCCAATCCCCCCAATCTCCACTCTCCACTCTCCACTCTCAACTCTTCGGCTTCCGCTCATAGTGACAGCAGGAAGGAAGATTATCATAGACCTTATCATCTGCCCTGAAATCAGGGGTATCATGGCCTACATTTGCAATTGCCTGCTCAATTTGTTTTTCGGAGGTCTTACTGTGATCAAAGGTCACTGACATCATTTTTGTGTCTTTATTCCATTCTGCGGTGCTAACACCGGGAACCGTTTTCGCCGCTTTTTCAATCCTCGTCTCACACATCCCGCACTTGCCCCATACCTTGATACTTTCCGTGCCCGACTGTCCGTACATCAGCGCTCCGCTGAACAGGAACGCGATAAACATGCTGATCATTTTGTTTCTCATAACATTGTAATTTTAATGGTTTAACATCATCATTAAGTTGGTCTCAAATATTCGTATTCAATCTGTTCTGACTTTCTTTCAACTCTAATACTTCTTTAACCGGCTCATTAAACAAATCCAAAAGGAGTATATGAAGCGGGCAATTTCCGGTCGCTGGGTGCAGCCGAAGGTGTCCCTGAGCTGAAAGCCGGGGCAAGTTTATCTCAACGTATCCTTCGTCTCACCGCAACTTAGCATATCCTCGCCGAAATAGGGGTTCCTTATTTCTGAACTTCCACTGAGCCAGTAAGCACCCTCCTCGTTAAAGGCCATGGGGCAGTACTGGTAATAAGCTTTTTCATTATTCAGTCCGAATGCTTTTACCGCCTCGTACATGCCATGGCTGACATCGGCAAATGATTTTCTCTGTGGCTCTATCTCGTTGCTTTTTAGAATGCCATTTAGCCCGGAGTCGATTGTTTTCAGATAATCCATCCAGTTCATGTGCTGTGCACCTTTCAGCAGTTCCATATTAACCTTTTTAAGATTTGAAGCAACAGCGGATGCCGCACCTTTAACTTTTATCGGATCGGAGGCTACGAAGTCGTCTTTCATTTTCAGGTAGGCAAGATAAACGGTGGTGAGTTGACCCGTGAATTCGGCGCTCACTTTCTGTGGCTGTTCCTGATTTGGAGAAGCATGTTCTGGTGTACCGGCATGTTGATCCTGCAGGCTCCCCATATCCATTTTGCTATGCTGATGTCCGCCTGAAATACTGTCGCCTCCCGGGTTCATCATACTGACTTTCCTGACAGCTGTGCAGAAGCATCGATGCTGAAGACCCCGTTCACAGCAATTTCTTCACCTTCCTTCAACCCCTTTTCAACCACGTAATTGTCACCGGCTTCAGGGCCAATGGTGATCTCCCGGAATTCAAACCTGGGTTCGTCTGTGCCTGGTATTTTCACATAAACGACCGACCGTTTTCCAGTCCAGAGCAATGCGGTTTTAGGGATCAGGATCTGTTCACCCTTTCCTGCAAGGGTTGATTGGACAATCCCGTCAGCAAACATCTCCGGTTTGAGCCTGGCATCGGGGTTGGAAACGGCTACCCTGACCCGGGCAATACGGGTCTGGGGATCGAGAACCGGGTCGATGAAAGAGATCTTCCCCTTATATTCTTCACCGGGAAGGGAATGGACCGTAAAGGTTACCGGATCGTTCATATGTAGCCAGGGTAAATCGGTTTCATAGGCTTCAAACATGACCCATACCTGGTCAAGGTTGATCACCTGAAAAAGGGGTGATCCTGTTTTTACATAATCACCCATGGCAACATGCCGCATCGTTACTGTTCCGGAAACAGGGGAGAGGACGTCGAAATAATTTTGGGGCGTGCCTTTCTCTTCGATGGTACGGATCTGATTTTCGTTTATATCCCAGAGTAGCAGTTTATTTTTGGCTGCCTGGTAAAGGGATGGATTTGATTCCCTGTTCGCATAAGCCAGTATTAATTCCTTCTGGGCACTGATGAGTTCCGGCGAATAGATCACGGCCAGTCTTTCGCCTTTTCTCACCTGCTGGCCTGTGAAATTCACAAACAGCTTTTCAAGCCTTCCTCCAAAGCGGGCCGTCAGTTCCACAATGTTACTCTCGTCGGGTTTAACCTTTCCCAGGAGACGGACATTCTTTACCGGCCAGGCTTTTTTGACCGTGGCAGTCCTGATATCCGCCAGTTTCATGGCCTCTTCACTCATCGGTATACTGTTGGGAAAGGAGGCTTCGCTTTTCTCAAGTTGTTCCAGCGGGATCAGGTCCATACCGCATATCGGACATTGTCCCGGGTGATCAAGCCTCACCTGGGGATGCATGGAGCAAGTCCAGATCTGTGTTTGTTTTTCGTGAGCTGTTTCCTGGGGTGTCTCACTGACGGATTTCTTTTCACCGTTGTGGAAAAATGCAAATCCCAGTATAAGTCCGGCTACCACAGCGATGGCTATGTTCCGGACGTTCTTTTTATTTATGGTGGTCTTCGTCTTCATTGGTGTGAATTATTTGCCTGTTAAAAATGTTACAAATGCTGCGGAGGCATTGCGGTCAGCCCTGGCCTTATCGAGTTCCAGAGCATATTTCAAAACCTTGCGCTCCATACGGAGCACTTCTTCGAAATTTTTTCCTCCGGTGCTGTAGTCCGATTCGAGAATGTTCAGTGAGTGTTCCGCCAGCGACAACTGGTTTTCATAAAGGCTTATCCGGCGGACGGCATCACGGTAATCTCTCTGAACCTGTTCAAAAATGGTATTCAGTGTATTCAGTTTATCCTGTTTCCGGAATTGGGCTGCTTCCATGTTATACCCGGCTTCCCGCACCATTGCTTCATATTTTTTCCTGTACAACGGCACTTTGATACCGACGGTCGGAAAAGTAAAAGCATCCCTGCCGTTGTCACTCCCAGCCATAGAACTACTGGTCTGCCCGATGATGATATATTCAAATCCCAGAGTGAATGAGGGTTTCCCGGCCTTTTGTGCGGCCAGTTCCTGCTTGTCCCACGAGTCGATGAGATGATCGATCTGTTTTATCTGGTGGTTCTGCACTGAGATGCTGTCCCATGTCACCGCCGGTGTCATATCCAGTGTATCAGCATATAATGTATCGGGAGTGCTGACCGGAGAATCAGGACCGGCATTCAAAAGATTATTGAACATGACCTTCAGGGTGCGCTCATTGTCACGCAACAGAGCGAGCTGGTTTTCCATATCTCCGATCTCCATCTGCAGCCGCATTTCGTCAAGTGATGACGTCAGGCCGGCAGAGATTTTCGCCAGTGCGATCTGATGGAAGGAATTCAGGATGGCGATGTTTTCCGTTGTACGGTCAATGGCTTTCTTCACTACAAAAAGGTTATACCAGGTTGATCTGACATCGTAGAAAAGTTTTGATTTCGCCTGTTCGAAACTTTCCAGTTTTGCCTCTGCCATTGAGGATGCCACATCTTTCCTGGCTTTCAGTGTGCCGAACCAGGGAAACATCTGGCTGGCGCTTATTCTTGCTCTCTGCGGACCCAGACGTGTTTCTACTGGTTCGATCATGTAGCCGAACATAACCTGCGGATCAGGCAGGGCCCCCACCTGGGGTATTTTTTCGAGTGCAGCATGGTATTCGCTGAATGCAGCCTGCAGTCCCGGATTATTATCTGCTGCTTTAACCAGATAGGTGGCCAGCTCGCGGTCCTGAGCTTTCAGGGCGGTAAAAGGCGCCAGCAAAATCATCAGGACTATAATAGGATAATGTTTCATTACGATTCGTTTTCAGTTGAATGAATGTTAAGTCGGTTTCTTTTCACTTTCCCTTCCTGCCACATACTGTAAAGTACCGGTACCACGAACATGGTCATCACCTGGATGAGCATGCCGCCGAAGCTGGGGATAGCCATTGGGAACCAGGATATCGGAGCCCTTACCTGTTGATGAAAGAACCGGGATCAGGGCAATGATGGCAACAGCAGCGGTCATCATCGCGGGACGTACCCTCTGGCTTCCGGCCTGGAGTACGGCATCTCTCACTTGCTGCACAGTTCCGGGCTTTTCCCTTTCAAAGACCTGCATTAAGTAAGTTCCCATAATGACACCGTCATCCGTGGCGATGCCGAACAGGGCAATAAACCCGACCCAAACAGCCACGCTGAGGTTTATGATATGCATCTGGAAAAGGTGGCGCATGTTGATGCCGCCGACGGAAAAATTCATAAACCAGCCCTGGCCATAGAGCCACAACATGATAAATCCCCCGGCAAAAGCAACAAAGATGCCGGAAAAGACCATGGCCGAAGTGGTGACCGACTTGAACTGGAAATACAGGATAAGGAAGATGAGAAGCAGCGAAACCGGTACAACCATGGACAGGCGCTTTGTAGCCCTTACCTGGTTCTCATAATTGCCGGTAAATTTATAACTCACACCTGCCGGTACTACAAAATCACCCGATGCAATTTTCCCGTCAAGGAATTTCTGAGCATCATGAACGACATCTACTTCAGCATGCCCCTCTTTCTTATCAAAGATCACATAACCTACCAGGAAAGTGTCTTCACTTTTAATCATCTGTGGGCCTCGGGTATAGGTGATCGATGCGAGCTCTTCGAGCGGGACCTGAGCACCTGAAGGGGTCGGGATCAGCACTTTCTTCAGGTCTTCCGGGTTGTCGCGGAATTCACGGGCATACCTGACCCTTACCGGGAAGCGTTCACGTCCCTCAACGGTAGTGGTGAGCGGCATTCCACCTATTGCACCGCTAAGATAGGACTGCATATCACTAATGGTGAGCCCGTAGCGTGAGATTTTCCGGCGGTCGATATGAATCTCCAGGTAAGGTTTCCCGACGACACGGTCGGCAAAAACCGATGCCGGTTCAATAGAAGGGACCTGTTTCAGACTCATTCTCAAGCTCGAATCCGACTTTTTCTATGGTCTCCAGGTCGGGACCGAAGACCTTGATACCCATGGGGGCTCGCATCCCGGTCTGAAGCATGACCAGCCTGGTCTGGATAGGCTGAAGCTTCGGTGCCGAAGTCAGGCCGGGATAGGTCGAAGCACCAACAATCTCTTTCCAGATATCATCGGGGGTTTTGATCTTCGTCCGCCACTGCCTGAAGTATTCACCATGTTTGTCGGGCAGCAGTTCATCCTTTTCAACTGTACGCCAGGGATCTTTTGCCGGATCATAGGTTGTCCCGTCTTTAAGGATGTATGCCCCGCTGCGGTTGACTTTAAAACGAAGGCGGTTGCCATCTTCATCAAGCATGTACTCCGGCCTGTAATTAATAATATTTTCGAACATCGAGATGGGTGCAGGGTCCAGGGCTGAATTCACCCGGCCCCATTTGCCAACAACACTTTCCACTTCCGGAATGGCGTTCACTCTTTTATCCACCGACCTGATCACCTCAGTGTTCTCTGCAATCCCTGAATGGGGCATGGTTGTCGGCATAAGCAGGAAGGATCCTTCATTCAGGGCCGGCATGAATTCTTTTCCAACACCCGGGAATGATTTGTCCATGGCGGTCCATACTCTTGTCCCTTTAAACGAGGCGGGAAGAAATCCGAATATCGTGTGAGTGCCCTGCCATGCCATCATGCCTATGAAAATCACGATTACGGGGATACTCAGGAACTGCCATTTATGTCCCAGGCACCATTTCAGAATATTCGCATAATAATGTACAATAGTCATCAGTACACCGAGTACTGTGCCGATAATGGCAACAACAAATATAAGATTTGCCGTCAGGCTGTTCATGGCACCCAGGGGCATCCATTCGTTGGTGAGAAACCAGAGGATGACCAGCAGCGTGATGGCGACGTTTATATATTTTGGAAATTGCTTTCTCTCCTCCGGCCAGCGGTAAGCCAGCAGGTTGTTTATCCCAAAGGCAACCAATGACAGCGCCAGCCAGGAACGGAACACGATGGAAAGCACAAGGCCCATTCCGATGAGAGTACCATTCCATATCCTGTGCACATGTTTTTTATCAAAGCGTATCGAGAAGATCAGGTTGGCCATGGCCGGAATGATCATGATCCCGATTACCAGTGATGAAAGCAGGGCAAATGTTTTGGTAAAGGCCAGCGGTCTGAAAAGTTTTCCCTCTGCAGCCTGCATGGCAAATACCGGAAGGAAGCTGATGACGGTTGTGGCCAGGGCCGTCATGATAGCTGAAGCTACCTCGGTGGTTGATTCATAAATGACATTCGTGAGCTTTTTGCCCCGTACCCCTTTATTTGCAGGCATTTCAAGATGCCGGATGATATTTTCCGTAAAGACAATTCCCACATCTACCATAACACCAATAGCAATGGCAATACCTGATAAAGCCACGATGTTGGCATCCACGCCGAATTTTCTCATCACGATGAAAGTCATCAGCACGCCAATGGGCAGAAGACTGGAAATCAGGATTGAAGCCCCCAGGTTCAGGACCAGCATGATGACCACGATGATACTGATGAGGATTTCGTGTGTCAGCGCTGATTCGAGGGTGCCAAGCGTCTCTTTGATCAGTCCTGTTCGGTCGTAGAAAGGTACGATAGTGACTTTTGAAACGGTGCCGTCGTCCAGTGTTTTGGAAGGAAGACCGGGCGATATTTCCCTGATTTTCTCTTTGACATTATCGATGGTCTCCATAGGGTTCGAACCGTAACGGGCAACCACTACACCACCAACCGCTTCAGCACCGCCTTTGTCGAGACCTCCGCGCCGGGTGGCCGGGCCAAAGTTCACCTTTGCAACATCTTTGACCCTGACCGGGACATTATCGTGAACTGCCACCACACTTTCTTCGATGTCGTCAAGGCTTTTCACATACCCGAGCGCCCTGATCATATATTCCGCCTTATTATATTCAATGGTCCGTGCCCCGATATCCAGGTTGCTGCTTTTCACTGCTTTCATAACCTGTGCCACATTCACGTGGTTGGCTTTCATGGCATCCGGATCAATATCGACCTGGTATTCCTTTACAAACCCTCCGATGGAAGCTACCTCAGACACCCCTTTGGCTGAAGAAAGACCGTACTTGACATAAAAATCCTGGATAGTCCGCAGTTCTTCAGGGTCCCATCCTCCGGCCGGGTTTCCCTTTTTATCCCGGCCTTCTAATGTGTACCAGTATATCTGCCCAAGGGCAGTAGCATCGGGGCCCAGGGCAGGAGTTATCCCGTCGGGAAGTGTTCCCGAAGGAAGGGAGTTGAGTTTTTCAAGGATCCGGGTCCGGCTCCAGTAGAATTCAATTTTATCGTCGAAGATGATATAAATACTTGACAGGCCAAAGATGGAGCTGCTCCGGATGGTTTTCACGCCGGGAATACCAAGCAGTGCTGTGGTGAGGGGATAAGTCACCTGGTCTTCGATATCCTGGGGTGAACGCCCGGGCCATTCCGTATAGACAATCTGCTGGTTTTCCCCAATGTCGGGAATGGCATCAACCGGTACGGGATCCCTGGGAATGATGCCGGTTTTCCAGTTAAAGGGCGCTGTTGCAATACCCCATACTATAAAAGTGATCAGTGCAATGCCCGTTACAAGTTTGTTCTCAAGAAAGAACTTTATGATTTTATTTACCATTTTTCCGTTCCGTTAATATTGTATTCGTCAGAACCTGCCCCAATATGAGCGAAGGATTTATCTGTCAGTTACAGGAAGAAGCATACACGGCATCATGCCGGTTATCATAGCCGGCAATGAAAGGTATGTAACGGAAAAGGATCAGCAAAGAAATGACTGGATGACCTCCGGAAGCAGAGGTGGGGCATGAAGGCCGGGAGCATAATTCCCGGATGTAATTGGTGATGAATAGGAAAAGGGCGTATTGAAAAGATGGTTTACAACGCAAAACAGATCGTGAGCGGGCATATCCTGACCGCCGAAAGTATGAGTGACAGCTACGAAATCACTTTTTACCTTATAAGTAATAAGATGGTTTTCGCACTGGTTACACATCCGGTCGCTGCAGCAATGATGATCAGCAGAGAAAATATTAATGGCCTGCATCCTGCCGCCACAGTAATGAGCATTGAAAGTTACACCCATCGTGCCGATCAGAAGGATAAAAGAAAGGATGATATGGGAAATCTTCTTAACCATAAGAATCAATAACTTTGTAAATGTAGACTTTATTGTGTAAAGGGTGCTTACACAATTAACGCGAATGTTTATATAATTTTCCGCTTTTCAGATACTGTCTAACGTAACGCGACCAATGTTACCCTGGCGGTTGTAATGGGAGGGTGAAAGGCCGGTGATCTTTTTAAACTGGGAAGAAAAATGCTGTACACTGCTGTAGCCGAGAGAATAAGCTATCTCACTCAGGTTCATTTCACCATATTCCAGTAATTCTTTGGCCCGTTCAATTTTCTGAAAGATGTAATATTTTTCTATGGTCATGTTCTCGTGCCCGGAGAACAGACTGCTAAGGTGTTTGTAGCTGAGGTCAAATCTGCGGGACAGGTACTCCGAAAGGTTCACCCTGATGAGCGTTTCTTCCGAATGATGGACGAGTTCTACAATTGCAGCTTTCACTTTTTCAACAATGACCGTCTGTTTATCCCTCAGTAGTTCGAATCCATTGTCCTTCAGAACCGTTGCAGCTCTCTCAGTCTCATCTTCAGTGGGTTGTTCCTTCAGATAAACGACACCAAGTTTTATCCCGGCAATGTCAAGGCCCAGCTTAGTAAGCTCATCCTTAACCGTCCGGATGCAACGGTCACAGACCATATTCTTAATATAAAGTGATTTATCACTCATAACTGACAAACAATTCAAACCCGTCAGAGTTTATGATAAAACCCTAAATTAAGTAAAATATTATTGTTGTAGCTGAGGCGGGTTTAAAATAAACACTGCCAGCTCCTTTATTGAACCGGAAAGATTATTTTTCAGTTTGCGTCAGGCAGGACAATTATTACCTTTACAAAAAACAGGATATGCTAAGATCTGAAATAAACGGCTTGATTTCTGAAGCGAAAATCTTTTTCAGGGAGAAGCATTTTATACTGCCTCCATGGTCTGAATGGTCTCCCGCTGAATGGAAAGGGAAGAAGAAGGTGGTTTCTGAAATAGCATCCAATATGCTGGGCTGGGATCTCACTGATTTTGGCAGTGGTAGTTTTCACCAGAAAGGGCTGTTGCTTTTTACTCTTCGGAACGGGAACCAGAAAACAGACAAAAAGCCGTATGCTGAAAAAATTATGATCGTTGAAGAAAATCAGGAAACGCCCATGCATTTCCACTGGAGTAAAATGGAGGATATTATAAACCGCGGCGGGGGGAACCTCATGATTGAACTTTTCAATTCGGATAAGGATGAGCAACTGAGCTTCAAGGATGTTTCCGTAAAAACCGACGGTGTGTTGAGGACCCTTCCTGCCGGTTCGGTCATCACACTTACGCCGGGAGAAAGCATCTGCCTGGTGCCCGGCCTGTATCACCGCTTCTGGGGTGAACCTGAGAAGGGCAGGGTATTGGTGGGAGAGGTAAGTGCCGTGAATGATGATGCAAAAGATAACCGTTTCCTCGAAAAGGAAGGACGTTTTCCCAAAATAGAAGAAGATGAACCGCCTTTGCATCTCCTGGTTTCTGACTATCGAAATTTTCTATAATGGCTAAGATTACCGTTTCCTGTATCGGCTGTTCACTGATGGATTATCTGTATAACGGCATTTCGTTTACAGGAGAACAGATAGCCCCGTTTTTCTCTGCGAAGGAGGGGGATGGAGGACTGCTGCCGGGTAAACTTGTCTTTACAGAAGAGCTGGAACACTTTGCAGGGAAACCTTATCCGGATATACTGGCTCGTATAACCAATGGAAGAAATCCTGATGCAATGAATATCGGGGGCCCTGGCATTGTTCCTATGATCCACCTCGCTCAGTTAACCGGACCGGGTAACCATGTCAGG
Source organism: uncultured Bacteroidales bacterium (assembly GCA_963764345.1). Classification (GTDB taxonomy): domain Bacteria; phylum Bacteroidota; class Bacteroidia; order Bacteroidales; genus DASQZK01. Next base: position 165,685 of record CAVXSF010000002.1, read on the forward strand.
TTCTATGGTGCTACCGGGAATGACCAGGCTGCTGGTAACCTGAAAGATTTACTATCCAAAACGCCTTTGTCAGGTCAGTATCTTAAAACATTTTCTTCTTCAACGCCATTCACCCATGTACTTTCCGATCCCGATTATGATGGAGGTCATGGTGAACGCATCTTTATCAATAACATCGGAGCTGCGGCCGAACTTGATTTTCCGAATCCTTCATTTTTTGACGGGGATATCACCGTCTTCGGCGGTACGGCCCTGGTTCCCCAAATCCATGATAAGCTAAGCCTGCTGCTCAGGCATGCGAAAGAGAATAATTCGTTTACCATTGTGAATACGGTGTATGATTTCAGGAACCAGGAAGCTGCCCCCGGTACACCCTGGCCATTAGGACACGAACCGGGGACATTCCGGAATATCGACCTTCTGATTATGGACCGGGAAGAGGCGATTAAGATCAGTGGAACAACGGATAGTACTCAGGCTATGGATTATTTTATATCCGGGGGCATCAGAGGGGTGATCATTACCGACGGAACAAGACCGGTTAAAGCCTGGAGTGGACGGGGTGCTTTCCGTTCCTTGATGAGGGAAGAATTTCCTGTCTCGGAAGCAGTGATACGCGATCTTCAGAATACCGGTTTAAAAGGGGATACCACCGGCTGTGGTGATAATTTCACAGGCGGAGTGATTTATGCGATAGCCAGAAAGCTTGAGGAGAATTCAGGAAAACCCGATCTGGCAGATGCCATTGCCTGGGGAATCGCTTCCGGAGGCTTTGCCTGTTTTTACCTGGGAGGGACCTATTATGAAAACCGGAATTTTGAAAAGCACGAAAAGGTGAAGCATTACTATGACCTGTACAGGCAAAGTTAAATGGAGCGTTGGGTTTCAGCATCAAGCCATGGGTCCGGTTTTGAAGCATACAAAGATTTTCCCATAATGTGAGAATCTGAACACTGATAAATATTTCATAAATTCGGAATAAAAACATGAAGAGAATAATGATGACTACCATTGCAGTACTCACCCTCCTGGCAGGCAGCTTTGCCCAGGAAGAAGGATGTAATCTGCCCGATCCCCTGGTTACCTTAAAAGGGAAAAAAATCACAACCACTGCTCAGTGGGAAAATCTCCGGCGCCCGGAGATTCTTGCGATGTTCACACAACAGATGTACGGTAATGTTCCGCTGGCGCCGGGTACGAAAGTTACCTGGAAAGTTGTTGAACAGAGTGAGCATGCACTGGGAGGCCTTGCCGGAAGAAAACAGGTTGAATTCCTGATAAAGAATGACCAGACAGGTAAATCCATGAGTTATATCATGTTGATCTACTATCCATTGAACGGGGCAAAGAAACATCCCGCCTTTGTCGGGATGAATTTTTACGGAAATCAGACCATCAACCCCGATCCGGCTATCATTATGCCTGACACATGGATTCGCAACGATGACGATTTTCATATTACCGAAAACAAAGCTACCGAAGCATCGAGGGGAGTGCGGGTTTCACGTTGGCCTGTTGAATATATCGTTTCCAGGGGATATGCCCTGGCCACCATTTACTATGGTGACCTGGATCCTGATTTTGATGACGGCTTTCACAATGGTCTCCATCAATTTTTTTATACCGCAAAAGACACCGTTCATGATCCGGATGAAGGCGGATCCATTGCAGCATGGGCATTCGGCCTGTCGAAAGCTATGGATTACCTGGAAACTGATCCGCTGTTTGATGCTTCAAGGATTGCTGTGATGGGACATTCGCGACTCGGGAAAACATCCCTGTGGGCCGGAGCAACCGATCAACGGTTTGCCCTCGTGGTGTCTAACAGCTCCGGTTGCGGAGGCGCGGCCCTTTCATGTCGCAAACATGGAGAGACGGTAAAGCTGATCAATGATGCCTTTCCACATTGGTTCTGTGATAATTTCAAGAAATACAACGATAATGAGGCTGCCTTACCCTTCGATCAGCATGAACTCATAGCCCTGATCGCTCCCAGACCTGTTTATATTGCCAGCGCTGTTGAAGATGACTGGGCCGATCCCGTTGGCGAATACCTGTCGGGGTATTATGCCGGTGAAGTATATAAACTCTACGGTCTCAAGGGACTGGCGTCCAAACAACCCCCGGTTGTTAATTTCCCGCTTACCGGCAACATCGTAGGCTATCATATCCGTTCTGAAGGACATGACCTAAAGGCCTACGACTGGATACAGTTCCTGGATTTTGCGGATAAGCATATGGGGGGGATTTAGGGGGGTAGAGAGTTAGGGTGTGAGGCAGAGTGCTCCGGAATTAACAATCTTCATAACCTCATAACCTCATAACCTCATAACCTCATAACTTCATAACTCTCTTCGGTAACAGGATTTCCTTATACAAAAAAGGACTGAAATATTCTTGCAGTGAGATAAAAAAAAGATGATTTCAGCCGTTATTCATCAAAACGAAGTTCACCCATTTGGGTGAGTTGATAACTTTTCGTCAAAAAGTGGAAAAGAGGACGCTGAGATTTGGGAGGCGGAATCCATTAAGGGGCGGAGTGTTGGAAGGCGGGGGTGGGATGCCCTATCTAAACAAAAACTCCTTACAAGAACGATTCCCAGGAATCCGTTTAGTCTAAGAAGAATCCCGAAAACAAGATGCAATACCCGTGATCTCGCTGGTTAGGTAAGTCAGGAAATTTTGTTTAATCGTTTAGTTGTTTAGTTGTTTAGTTGTTTAGTTGTTTAGCTCAGCATTTAGTCGTTTAGTTGTTTAGTTGTTTAGTCGTTTAGATGTTTAGTCGTAAGATGAGAATCCCGAACAACTCAACAACTCAACAACTCAACAGCTCAGAAAGACGAATTCTTCATTCTGGCGTCCTTCTTCACCCATAGCCTGTCCACTTCCTTAAATGCCTTTCCGGCTTCTGTCTTGCATGATTCCGTTACTGAAATCATTTTTAACGACGTGTCCTTTCAACGGCAGTATTTTCTGATGAATGGCATCAATGATCCATTCAGGCTGGGGAAAGAAATAGTTCTCCAGTTCGTGGGCTGGCGTGATCCAGTTCCTTGAGCCGACGACAACAGGTGGTGCATCAAGATCATCGAAGGCAAGTTCGGTGACCGTTTCCGCCAGGTCCTTGAGGTAGGATCCCCGGGCCGTGGCATCGCCGGTAACCACCAGCCGCCCGGTCTTCTTTACCGACTCAATCACCAGATCATAATTGAAAGGTACCAGCGAGCGGGCATCAATGATCTCTGCTGAAACACCGTACTTTTCTTTAAGTGGTCGGCTGCATCCAGTGCGCGGTACAGTGTAGCGCCTATGCTGAGGATGGTAACATCGGTGCCTTCACGTTTGACATCAGGTTCGCCCAAAGGAATTTCATAATACCCTTCAGGAACGCCTCCTTCATGGAATTGTTCTCCCACATCATAGATACGCTGGCTTTCAAAGAAAATGACCGGATCGGTACCCTGCAAGGCTGCATTCATAAGTCCCTTGGCATCATAAGGGGTGGCAGGGAAAACTACTTTAAGACCCGGGATGTGGGCTACCAGCGATGTCCAGTCCTGTGAGTGCTGTGCTCCGTATTTGGACCCTACCGATACCCTGATCACCACAGGCATCTTGATGATGTTGCCGCTCATCGACTGCCACTTCGGGAGCTGGTTGAAGACTTCGTCGCCGGAGCGTCCGAGAAAATCACAATACATGATCTCGGCAATGACCCTTCCACCGCACATGCCATAACCGATTGCAGTACCGACAATGGCTCCTTCGGAAATGGGGGAATTGAACAGCCGGTTATATGGCAAAGCTTCGGTAAGCCCGCGGTAAACGGCAAAGGCGCCTCCCCAGTCCCGGTTTTCTTCACCATAAGCAACCAGCGTGGGATCTTTGTAAAACCGGTCGATGATGGCTTCAAAAATTCCGTCTCTCAACTGGAAAGTCTTGAGCTTCGACACCGGTTTTCCATCTTTGTCAAAAGCAAACCGTTCACGGCTTTTGAGCTGTTTAACCCTCGGGTTTTCTTCCATGGGCATGAGTACTTCAGGTTCACGGTCTTCCATCTTATCCACCGAACCGTTGGAGAACATCATCTGACCGATAAGTTCGGGATGGCTGTCCAGGTTCATCCTGGGAGAAACCTTATCATTTGTGGACAATTCCATGGTCTTTTTGATCAGACCGGTCACCTCGTTCTGCAGGCTGTTCAGTTTCTCTTCATCGATAACGCCTTCTTTTAACAGATCATTGGCAAAGGAAGCCAGTGAATCGACTTTCTGCCATGCTTCTATTTCTTCCTTTGACCGGTATGAGGAGGCATCCGAAGGTGAATGGCCGGTAAAACGGTATGTCAAGGTATCCAGGAGGACCGGACCTTTTTTCTCTTCAAGGATTTTCTTTTTTCGTTTAAAAGCATCGATCACGGCCAGGGGATTATAGCCATCGATCCTTTCGGCATGCATCATCTCCGGATTGACACCGGCACCTACGCGGGCCAGGATATCATATCCCATGGTTTCCCCCTGGGTCTGTCCACCCATGCCGTATTGGTTGTTCATGAAGTTGAAGATGATGGGCAGCCCGCCCTTGAAATTACCCTCCCAGAGCTTTCTGAACTGATCCATCGATGAAAAACTGATGCCTTCCCAAACGGGTCCGCATCCCATAGATGCATCGCCAATATTGGCTACAACTATTCCAGGTTTCTGATTGACCTTTTTGTAGAGGGCTGCTCCCACGGCTATATCTCCCGAACCACCAACGATAGCATTGTTGGGATAAACTCCGAAAGGAGTGAAAAATGCATGCATCGATCCGCCAAGGCCACGGTTGAAACCGGTTTCGCGGGCAAAAATTTCAGCCAGGGTACCGTACAGAAGGAAGTCGGTGGCCAGTTCTTTCACACTTCCGCTGAAATCTTTCTCGATCACGTTTAAAATCATACCATCGAAATGGCTTTTCATGATTCTCATCAGATGTTCATCGTCCAGCTGGTGAATGGCACTCAGCCCTTTGGCCAGTATCTCGCCATGAGACCGGTGAGAACCGAAAATATAATCCTCAACACTCAGATTATAAGCCATTCCGACCGCCGAAGCCTCCTGCCCGATAGACAGGTGTGCCGGTCCGGGATGGTTGTATTTCATTCCCTGGTATTCCCCGGTGGTCTTGATCAGGTTAAGCATGGTCTCGAATTCTCTGATAATGAGCATATCCCTGTATATTCCGAGAAGTTGCTCATCTGAAAAGTTCTTCCTTTCCTCCTTTAGACTTTTGCTGTAATGGTTCACCGGGATCGTCCCGAATGTGATCTCACCTTTCTTTCTTACAACGGACGGGTCAATAAATTGTGACTTAGGCATTTTTATGTTGTTTTATTATTTGCGAATATATTGTTTCTGTTATTTGAATAGCATACTTCGTGCATAGCTTATTCAATGCCGGCACTAAAATTTTCGATTTGCTCCTTAAGTTCTTTTAAGAAGGCAGAGGCGGGAGCGCCGTCAATGGCCCTGTGGTCATAGGTAAGCGACAGTCCGATAACCGGGATAAAGCCGATGCTGCCATCCCCGAGATCGGACGGCCGGTAAATTATGGTGTTTACACCAAGAATGCCGGCCTGTGGCAGGTTAATTACCGGTGTGAACATCTCGATACCATAAGCTCCAAGGTTTGAGACCGTGAAAGATCCGGCTTCACCCTTAAGCAATTCAGGATCGATTTTCCCGGTACGGCAGGCTTCAGCCAGACTTTTCAGGTGAAGGGAAAGACCTCTCAGACTGAGCTCATCCGCATTCCTGAGAACCGGTACCATAAGTCCTCTTTCCGTATCGACGGCCATACCCAGGTGAACTTTGCTGAAAGTACGGATCTTGTCACCCAGGAAATGGGAATTTACGTGAGGCATTTTTAACAGGGTATGAATCACTGCGTAGCAAACCATATCGTTCAGGGTGATGTTCGGAATATTTTCCGTCACTGATCGTTTCTTGATCTCTCTCCTGAGTGCAAGAATTTTACGTGCGTCGGCGCTGAGATGATGGGTCAGCTGGGCCGAATTCTGAAGTGAAGCCTGCATATTCCTTGCAATAATCTTCCGGATATTCGTCAGGGGAACAACCTGGGAGTCGTCACCAGACTCAGAAAACTCAGGATATTCGTAAACCGGGGCTGCCTGTTTTCCGGTCTGTGCCTGAACCGGTTTGGCCTCCAGGTACTTTTCCACGTCACGGGCAATAATCCGGCCGTTTGGACCGCTTCCTTTCAGAGCAGAAGGATCGATACCGTTTTCACCGGCTATGTTCCGTGCACGCGGAGATATTCTTATCTTTTCCCCCGGAAGGTTGCCCGGTGTTTTCACGGTTTCGGGTGTGGCCGCGGCAGGTTTTGCATTTTCTTCCTTTGTGCCGGCTTTTGTAACACTGCCCGGGGAGAATGAAGAAATGTCTTCACCCGGCATACCAATTACTGCCACATTGCTGAGAACCGGGACTTCATCTCCTTCACCGTAAAAAATATCTATTAACGTTCCGTCAATCCGGGCTTCTTCCTCAAAGGCCGCTTTATCTGTTTCGTATGCAAACAAAAGGTCACCGGCTTTTACCGTGTCGCCCTTTTTCTTATACCATTGTGTAATGATACAACTTTCCACCGATTGCCCCTGTTTAGGCATAAATACTGCTTCAGCCATACTGCTAAAAGTTATATGATGAATGTTTATTTCGTTTTTTAATGAACTTGTTCTGATATGTTTTCTGAATAGATGATGTATAAACCTTTGTTTATAAGGTTTACAATTAAAGATCGTAAAAATAATATTTATAACTTGTATTTACAAGTAAAATGATTTATTTTTACGGGGAGATATGAAACTTGTTGCATAAAAACTTCTGAACATGGCCGGAAACAACCGGATAATTCCCCAGTACCGACAATTGTATGAAATGCTGCGCAAGCAGATTGTTGACGGTTTCTACAAGGAGGGAGATATCCTGCCATCGGAAAATGAGCTTTGTGCTGTTCATGGTCTGACACGTCCTACGGTAAGACATGCTTTGGACGCCCTGGTCAATGATGGCTTTATCCGGAAGCATCAGGGTAAGGGCAGTATAGTTCATAAGCTTCCGAAAGGCGTTGGCATTTTATCCATTGCCGGAACAACTTCAGCCCTGGGTGCGGGAAACCTGAAATCAGATATTATTGTAAAACCCCGGGCCCAGCCATGGGATGAAAATTTTATGTTCAGCCTCACACCAAATGAAAGGGCTGCCGGCTGCATTTATCTTGAAAGGATAAGGTATTTTAACGGGCAACCGATCTTTTACGATGTAAATTATATCCCGAACATCAATCTTCCCCGTTTTACCAGCCGGAACCTGGAGAATAAATCGTTATTCGACATTTTACGCACGGCGTATCATATTGAGATCAAGGGAGGGGAACAAAAACTCAGGGCAATAAAAGCCGACAAAACGATTGCCGGTTTCCTTGGCATCAGCAGGGGAGATCCGGTATTGCATCTTGAACGGAGATTTGAAACCAACAGACTTTCTTTTCATATCTATTCTTCAATATTTTGTAATACCAGTGCCCAGGCAGTATATGGAATTTTTTAATTGAAAGGAAAGGCTTTGCCCGTCAATGAAGGTTTATTTCAGATAATTCTCTATTTTTACGGTGGATATAGCTTATATGGATATCAGGCTAAAAGATTTTCCCGTAAACATGGTTCATCATTTTGGGATATCGTGAGATAAATTCATGTATCATATGATCATCATCCTTTCACAACATTGAATAAATCGTGAACATCCGGTCTCCTAAATAATCTAAAATATATGAAAGAAGCGATTTTAACGAACAGAAAAATTCAGAAGAAGATCCTTGAGGTTGCTGAACTGGCCCAATATCTCTGGCAAAAGGGCTGGGCTGAACGGAATGCGGGAAATATTTCTGTCAACCTTACCGAACTGGTGAATTCTGAAATTAAGGACATGAAGCTTTACCCGGTCTTCGATCTCACAAATGCCTATCCCTCCATAGCCAATGGTTATTTTTTTGTTACCGGAACAGGAAAAAGAATGCGTGACCTGGCACGTAATCCGATGAAGAATGCCTGTATTATTAAAATGAACAGTAAGGGTAATCAATATCACATTATTTCAAAAAATAAGAATAATTTGTACGATTTCCGGCCGACTTCGGAGTTGCCGACACATCTGGCCATTCATAATGTCCTGGTAAAGACGAAATCACCAAACCGGGCAGTGGTCCATACACATCCGAACGAACTTGTGGCACTTACCCAGATAAAGGAATTCCAGGATGAAGAAAAGCTGAATAAGCTTCTCTGGGGAATGCATCCCGAATCCATGGTTTTTGTGCCTGACGGTCTGGCCCTGGTTCCATATATACTTCCCGGTACCACCAAAATAGCCGATGCCACCCTGAAACGCATAACCGATCATAACGTGGTGATGTGGGAGAAGCATGGTACTTTTGCTGTTGGCGAATCCGTATTTGATGCCTTCGACATGATCGATATCCTGTCGAAATCGGCACGTATCTTTTTTATGGTCCGGCAGTCGGGATATGAACCGGAAGGACTTACAGATCCGCAGCTTGATGAACTCAGAGCTGCCTTTCATACAAAATAAGATAAGCATATGGCAGTAAATCATTTTCTTGCGGTTGACATGGGGGCTGAAAGCGGCCGCACTGTAGCCGGAATACTGGACGATAAGCACCTCTTCCTCGAAGAGGTTCACCGTTTTACTACCGGTATGATCGAACTTGACGGTCACTTTTACTGGAATATTTACCGTTTCTATGAGGAGATTCTGAATTCGATCAGGATCTGCGAGAATGAAGATCAGATTAAGCCCGAATCTATAGGGATTGATACCTGGGGAGTGGACTTCGGTTTGCTTGCAGGTGACGGATCCCTTTGCCGCATACCTTACGCTTACCGGGATCCGCAGTCAGGGCTGGGTATGCAGGATTTTTTTGCTGAAAAAATGGCCTCCGAAAATATTTACATCCTTACCGGCATTGCCATGCAGCCATTTAATTCATTGTTCCATCTGTATGCCATGAAAAAGAGTGGCGATTTTGCACTTGAAAATGCAAAAAACCTGCTCTTTATTCCGGATATTCTCAATTATTTCCTGACCGGCATCCGGAGTTCTGAATTCACCTTTGCCACAACATCGCAGCTTTATAATCCCATCAGCAAAGGCATGGGAAAAGAAGTTATTCAACCTGCTGGGCGTGGATATTTCGATCATGAGCGAGATCGTAGAACCGGGTTCTGTGATCGGAATGATGCAGCCTTCAGTAGCCAGGCTGGTTGGGATTAACCCAATCCAGGTAGTGGCTGTATGCTCCCACGATACAGGCTCGGCCATCGTTGCTGTTCCGGCTGAAGGCGACGACTGGGCGTACATCAGCTCAGGAACATGGTCGCTAATGGGAGTTGAAAATCACCGGCCGGTAATCAATGCCAAAAGCTCGGAATACAACTTTACCAATGAAGGTGGGGCTGCGGGAACCTACCGTTTTTTGAAAAACATCATGGGCTTGTGGCTCTTGCAGCAATGTCGTAAATCCTGGTCTAAATCAGGAAGAATGATCTCGTATGGCGACCTGGTTGAGATAGGGCAGAGTTCCCCACCGTTCAGAACCTTCATCGATCCCGATTATATGGGATTTTACAATCCCATTGATATGCCGCTTGCTATTGATGAATATTGCCAGAAAACAGGCCAGGAATCTCCGCAGGCAATCGGAGAATATGTGAGGACCATCCTTGAAGGTCTCGCTTTCAAATACCGTTTTGTCCTCGATCAGCTCAATGAAATCTCCGGCAAGACCATCCGGAAAATTCACATTATCGGCGGCGGTACGCAGAACAAACTGCTCTGCCAGTTCACTGCCAATGTCACAGGCTTGCCGGTAATTTCCGGACCTGCTGAAGGAACGGCCGCAGGTAATCTGCTGATGCAGGCTTATGCACTTGGATACCTGAAATCTCTGGAGGAGATCAGGGAAGTGGTGCGTAATTCATTCCGTCTGGAGATGTATGAGCCAAGGGATATCCCTGAATGGGAGCAGGCATATAAAAAATTCCTTCAGATCATGAAAAAGGATATGAAATAAGAATCAGCCTGGATTGCCATCTAAAAATATGGAATAAAGACTGGAAAACCTATAAAACACTTTTACAATGGATAAGAATACCAGAATTGAAAAAGCTTATGAAACAGCCAGGGAAAGATATGCTGAACTTGGCGTGGATACTGGTAAAGCGATGGAAAAACTAGACCAGATATCCCTGTCACTTGCATTGCTGGCAGACGGATGATGTTGCCGGACTTGAAAAACCCGGTTCTACCTTGTCAGGCGGCGGGATCCAGGCTACCGGAAATTATCCCGGCAAAGCCCGGAATATCGATGAGATCAGGAAAGACATGGAAAAGGTATACAGTCTGCTTCCGGGAAAGCATCGCTTCAACATGCACGCCAGTTACGGTGACTTCGGAGGCCGTTTTGTAGACAGGGACAAGATTTCACCGGAACATTTTGAATCATGGGTTGAATGGGCCAATGACAAGGGTGTGAAACTCGATTTTAATTCAACACTCTATTCCCATCCGAAATCGAATGACGGTTTTACGCTGTCCAGCCTCGATGAGAATATCCGGAAATTCTGGGTAGAGCATGTTAACCGTTGCCGCGAGATCAGTGCCTTCCTGGGAAGGGAAACCGGCTCCAGGTGTGTACACAATATATGGATCCCCGACGGAACCAAAGATCTTACCGTAAACCGGTATATCTACAGGGAAACCTTACGGAAATCCCTGGATGAGATCTTTGAAACGGAATATTCCGCCAGCGAAATGGCCGATTCCATTGAATCAAAACTGTTCGGTATCGGTAGCGAGGCTTATGTTGTGGGAAGTCATGAATTTTATATGGGTTACGGACTGACCCGGAACAAAATGATTTGTATCGATATGGGTCATTTTCATCCGACCGAGATGGTGGCCGACAAAGTATCTTCATTACTTCTTTTCTCCGATGAACTCATGTTTCACTTCAGCCGGCCGGTGAGATGGGACAGTGATCATGTCATCATCCTTGATGATCAGCTGGATGCCATGACGCAGGAAATTGTGCGTGCCAATGCACTCGACAAGGCCAATATCGGGCTGGACTTTTTTGATGCCAGCATTAACCGGATAGGTGCCTATATTATCGGCGCCAGGTCGACACAGATCAGTTTCCTGCATGCCCTGCTCGAGCCAACTACGAAGATCAGGGACTATGAAAATGCAGGCTATGGCTTTGAAAAACTGGCGCTGTTGGAAGCCGCTAAAATCATGCCTTATGCCGATGTATGGAATTATTACTGCCTGAAGAATGACGTTCCGGCAGGCTGTGAATATATCAAGGTAGTAAGGGATTACGAGGAAAAAGTCCTTTCAAAACGGTCGTAAGACGGAGACGAATTCACAGCAGGCATGTTTGACTTTTGAAATGGAAGAAGCAGAAAATAAAAAGAGATGAGGTGTACTATTTTACACCTCATCTTTTTTTATACTATACCAGCACGCAGTCGTTGAGGGTCATTTCATCCGGTCTTCCTTGTAAACCATCCCTGCTTCTTGTCTTACTGCATCGAGCAATTGCATCAGCTGCAGGGTGAAGCCGGGAGACAGGAGGCCGGATTCTGTAAGACCCTTATCCAGGCAGTTCATCACTTCTTCAGCCTCATATTCATACCCGTTCATCCTGGTTTCAAAAGAGAATTCTTCGGGTTTTTGTCCATCCATGATCAGGGTCAGTGTGGATGGTTTAAACCATCTACGGTTGATGCAGATTCGTCCTTTCGTCCCGCAGATTTCAGCCGATGTGTCGGTATGTGCGGTAAAGGTGCTAAGCAGGTTTGCCACAGCCCCGTTGCGATAACTGAAAACCATGCTGCAGCTCTCATCAACACCGGTTTCACCTATAATGGACAGGGCTTTGATCTTATCCGGGAACCCAAGTATCAGGAGGCTGAGAAAGACGGGGTAGATCCCGATATCCAATATGCTTCCCCCACCCATCTCCGGGTTGAAGAGTCTCCCGGCCGGATCAAATTCTGCTTTGAAACCGAAATCAGCTTTCAGAGCTTTCAGTTCCCCGATTTTCCCACTTTCGATGAACTCCATTGTCTTCATGATGGTGGGAAGAAACCGGGTCCAGAGGGCATCCATATAAAAGACCTTTTTTTCTTTTGCCAGGGCAGCGAGTTCTTCAAATTGCATTGCATTGATCGTGACCGGCTTTTCGCAGAGAACGGCCTTTCCAGCGGTCAGGCATTTCTTCGTAAATTCATAGTGAAGGTGATGTGGGGTGGCTACGTATATTACATCCACATCCTGATCCTGAATCAGATCATCATAACTGCCGTACGAACGGGATGCACCGTACTGCCTGGCAAAGTCAGCGGCTCTTTCCATGTTTCTGGATCCTACCGCAAACAAAACACCCTTATCGGTTACAGACAGACCTTTGGCAAATTGGTGGGCAATCTTCCCCGGGCCGAGAATGCCCCAATTGTATTCATGTTTCATGGTATGATTAAATAAAGTAACCTTATATTAATCGATCATGTGTGGTTCTCCCGCACGAGCGGGACAAGCTATTCTACCTCTAAAATCAAAATTATTATAGAATGAAAAATTTTAACTTTTCAGAATGGAATTGATCTGGTTCAGCTCATCATCCGAAAAATGACGGTTTCCGAGCATCTCCAGGTTATCATCGAGCTGTTTTACACTGCTGGCGCCAATGAGAACGGACGTGATCCGGGGATCTTTCAGGATCCAGGCCAGCGCCATCTGAGCCAGTGACTGACCTCTTTTCCCCGCCAGTTGGTTCAGTTTTCCTATTTTTTCAAGTTTGTCAGGGGTTATCTGTTCTTTTTTCAGAAATCCGTGTTCCTTGCTGGCCCTGGATCCTTCAGGGATTCCCCCAAGGTATTTGTCGGTAAGCATACCCTGGGCGAGAGGCGAGAAAGGAATACATCCCACACCTTTGTCCTGAAGGACATCGAGAAGACCGTCCTCTACCCACCGTTCAAACATGGAATATTTGGGTTGATGGATCAGACAGGGCGTTCCGAGTTCATTCAGGATGTCCAGTGCCTTTCTGGTCTGCTCTGCATTGTAATTGGATATGCCCGCGTATAAGGCTTTTCCCTGTCTGACAATATGATCGAGAGCCTTCATGGTTTCTTCCAGTGGCGTTTCGGGGTCGGGCCGGTGATGGTAGAAAATGTCGACATATTCAAGCCCCATCCGTTTCAGGCTTTGATCTAAACTGGAAACCAAATATTTACGGGATCCCCAGTCACCATATGGGCCGGGCCACATGTAGTAGCCTGCCTTACTTGAAATGATCATCTGATCACGGTATGATCTGAAATCTGCCTTCAGGATCCTTCCGAAATTTTCTTCTGCAGAACCGGCAGGAGGGCCATAATTGTTGGCAAGGTCAAAATGGGTGATGCCGCAGTCGAAGGCGTGCCTTACGATGCTGCGTCCGTTCTCGAATACATCCACGCCACCGAAGTTGTGCCATAATCCCAGCGATATGGCAGGTAGTTTTACTCCGCTCACACCACAACGGTTATAGGTCATATTATCATAACGTTTCTCAGAAGGTTTGTGTATCATGGCTTATGTCGTTTTTGTTCGGGTAACAATGTTAAGGAATTCGGCCTGAATCGACAATTTTTTTAGTATTTTTCGGAAAAATCTTTACGAATGAAACGCAGGAATTTTCTCGTATCCCTGCCTCTTGCAGGAATTTTTCCTGTGATTGCTGCAGGCATGAGACCTTCACCGGCCATCCTTGCCGGAAATTTTCAGCAACCTGGTGAAGGGATGAGCCGGGACTACTGGCTTAGTGTCCTGGAACGGATTGCGAAACCTGTTCTGACCAATCTTGCAGCAGGCACGCTCCGGGAGAATATGCCTGTTGAAGCCAGGGAAGGACATGACACATCACGCAGGCTGGTGTCTCATCTTGAGGCTTTCGGAAGATTAATGGCCGGAATAGCGCCCTGGCTGGCCTGTACCGGTATGGCAGGTGAAGCTGAACAAAATCTCCGTAAAACCATCCTGGACGATTACTATAAGGCTATTGACCATGCCGTAGATCCATCATCTCCAGACTTTATGAACTTCACCCAGGGTGGCCAGCCCCTGGTCGATGCTGCCTTCCTGGCGCAGGGCCTGCTAAGGGCTCCGAAAGTGATGTTCGATCCTTTGCCGGAAAAAACCAGGGTTAATCTTAGGAATGCTTTTCTGTCAACACGGGTTATCAATCCGCCTTACAACAACTGGTTGCTTTTTACCGCACTGGTAGAGGCTGCGCTGATGGAATTTTATGATGAAGGTGATATGGTCAGGATCAGCTATGCCGTCAATAAACATAATGAATGGTATGTAGGCGACGGAACGTATGGCGACGGTTCCTCATACCACTGGGATTACTACAATTCATATGTGATACAGCCTATGCTTGTTGATCTGGGTGCTGTGCTCGTAAAACACGACAAGGCAAAGCGAGAGTGGTATGACCAGATCCTGGAAAGAGCCCGGAGGTATGCTGCTGTACAGGAAAGGCTGATCTCTCCGGAAGGTACCTTCCCGGCATTTGGCCGGTCTATTGCCTATCGTTTCGGAGCACTTCAGGATCTGGCACAGATGACGCTGCTGGAAAACCTGCCAGAACATGTGTCTTTCGGTCAGGTGAAGTCGGCAATGTCGGCAGTGATCAATCGTATGATTGAAGCGCCCGGCACTTTCGATGACCAGGGTTGGCTGAAGATTGGCTTTTGCGGAGCACAGGCCGGGATCGGAGAGACATATATTTCCACCGGCAGCCTTTATCTCTGCAGTGAGGGGTTGTTACCTCTCGGACTACCGGCCGACCATGATTTCTGGACTTCACCCTTTACCGACTGGACCTCCAGAAAAGCATGGTCAGGACAGGCATTCCCTATTGATCATGCTATTTAATTATCATAACCAAAAGCCTATAACCATGAAAAGATTCCAGCCCTTTGTAATGTTCGGCACGCTTTGCATATTCATTTTCTCATGTACTCCCGCAGATAAAAAAGAACGGGAACTGAAGTCCTTTATCAATGATCAGCTCAGTTTCGCCATCGATCAGTACAAAGGCATGGAAGAAGCACTTCCCGATTCGGTAATGCCCAGAACAACAGATAAAGACGGGAATCTTCTTACCAGCGGCGTAAACTGGTGGTGTTCCGGTTTTTATCCCGGAACCATGTGGTACCTGTATGAATATTCGGGTGATGAAGCGCTGAGGACTATTGCTACTAACAGGACCATGCTCATCGAACCCGAGAAAAACAATAGAGGCACACATGATTTGGGCTTTGAGCTTTATTGCAGTTTTGGTAATGCTTATCGTATTACTGAAGAACCGAAATATAAAGACATTCTCGAAACAGGTGCCCGCAGCCTGGCAACCAGGTTTAACCCCGTGGTCGGCTGTATAAAGTCATGGGATAATGACAAATGGGAATTCCCGGTAATCATCGACAATATGATGAATCTCGAATATCTCTACTGGGCTGCCAAAGCCACCGGCGATGAGGATTTTTACAATATCTGTGTCAGGCACAGCAACACCACCATGGCGAATCATTTCAGACCGGATTACAGCTCCTGGCACCTGGTTAATTACGATACCCTTACCGGGCAGGGTCCTCGGGAAACAGACCGTTCAGGGGTATTCCGATTCATCTGCATGGGCCAGGGGCCAGTCATGGGGACTCTACGGGTATACCGTAGGTTACCGCGAAACACATGATACTGCATACCTTAATCAAGCCGTTCACATTGCAAAATTCCTGCTGGGTAATCCAAACATGCCCAAAGACATGGTACCCTACTGGGATTATAATGATCCGGCTATACCCAATACATACAGGGATGCTTCTGCTGGTTCCATCATGGCTTCCGCCCTCATCGAACTGTCCGCCTATGCCGGTATTGCCGATTCAACGTTGTTTATCAATAGTGCCATAAAAACCTTACACACCCTCGGATCTGACGAATACCGGGCAAAATCAGGTGAAAACGGCCATTTCATCCTGAAACACAGTGTAGGTTCCCTGCCTGGCAACAGCGAGGTGGATGTGCCTCTGACCTATGCCGATTATTATTTTGTTGAGGCGCTGTTGCGTTTGAAGGAAAGACTGGAACAGGATTGACGGAATATATTTTGACGAGATTTATCGGGCTTGGTCTATGTCTTATGAATAAGATCATCAGATGCCTTAATAGAATCTATCCTCTTTCCATTGTTCCGGATTACGTCTGATGTAATTTGAAATTCTTTCAAATCCTTCATCATCCCTGATAATACGGTCATAAAACCGTTCCTGCCAGCCAAAATCAGGATCGGTTCTTCTGGCCTGTTTGGTGACGGCAGATTTGAATCCCCGTAAAATGGATCCAAGGTTTTTACGTTGTGGTCCAAAACGATTTTTGGAAGGGGAAATATTTTTTCCGTTTGATTTTTGATGCATGTTTGGGTTTTGATGCATGTTTGGGTTTTGATCGTTGTTTGATGTTGATTTTGATGGTGGAAATGGGTTTAATGGTGGAAATGGGTTTAACGTAGAGACGTGATGCATCACGTCTCTACAATCCCCCGCACGATCCCGTGGACAATCCCGTGGACAATCCCGTGGACAATCCCGTGGACAATCCCGCGGACAATCCCGTGGACAATCCCGTGGACAATCCCCCGAACGATCCCCCGGACAATCCCCCGCACGATCCCCCGGACAATCCCCCGGACAATCCCCCGCACGATCCCTCATGCATTCTCCCTCACAAACCGGATTAATATCAGATCCATTTCCAAAACCGGATATATTACCGGAATTGTACCGGTTCTTCCCTATGATTAAAATGCCATGAAAATGATTTGGCATGACAATGAATTGACCGAGGGTTAGATTCATATCGGGACGTAATTCCGGCGTTTTTATCCATTCGTCGTACACCATTTTTCCGATTTCAGATAACAGCATTCTATCTTGCCTGATTTCCCCGAAAAAATGTTGACGGTTCTTTGCGCAGATGGTGATGTAATACCCTGCATTCCAGGTATAGTCCCAGTTTCTCAGCCGGCAGGTCTCAATTCTGTATTTATTATGGTATTTATGGTTCATGGCCTGACATTAATTAGAGATGGTGTACTTAATGTCAGATTTCCTGAAAAATCAGCGTCACATCCACAACAATTTTTGTCAGGTGAATAAGCCAGTCTGATATTGCAGGATGCAACGCGGAAATGAATTTAAGATATCGTCGGGTCACTGATGAGATTCAATGACCGGCTACGAGGTAAGGACAGAATAAAAACGGGCAGAAAAATTCAGCATTTCGCTTTATCTCCACATTTCAGACAGTACCCCCGGTGCATGCAGACCGTACCTCCACAATCAGGACACCGCCATTTTTCCCGGTCCAGCCTGATAAGATGTTCGACACCGTATTCTCTTATCATATCGAAATTTGCAAATATATCCGTATGATATTTCATCTTGTATCTTTTACCGAGACGTTTTAACCGGTCGCATGGATATTCCGCACATTCATAACAATAGCCTGAAACGGTTTTGGCTAACAGTTCACAATTTTTTATGGAACAGCTCATACAGCTCCTGGATTTATGACCTGTATTCACTCTGCAACCCGGACATACATTTTTTTCCCTGAGATATGCCATGCAGAGACTGCAATTGATACCGCATGGAGCCAGCATATCATTTCCCGGTATATCAGGAGATTCTTTCATATGTTTACAGGGTTTTAAATTCAATCAATTCAACCGGTGCCCCGTTATGTTCAATCATGGCTACCCTTATACCCGCGGCGGAGGATAACGGCGGAGTGATGATATTAAGGTTATGGTTAGCAAGTTCAAAATCCAGGTCCTTCACCTCAAAAGCGATATGAGGAACAGCTTTGACCAGGGGATGAACCGGGCTTTCCTCTTCAAAACGCATCCATTCAATGCCGAAAGGAGAATCGGAAAAACCGGATACAAAACATTGAATTGACGTAATATAATGTTCACCTTGCCGGGTTTCATTTGTTGGAATACCGGTATGATGGTATTTCCATCCCCATTGCGCGATGGAAAGGGGAGGGTCCTGCTCGGCCCTGGACAAGGATTTGTTTAACTCTTGCGGCATAGTACATAAATGAGTTTAAGAGGATCAGCATCTTTGATATGTTTTACCGGCTCTTCAATAAAACTGTATGACACAAGACCAAATTTACCAAATTCCTGCCTGACAGCATCCTCATCAAAGAAAAATACATTCAACCCCTTTGAAATTTCAAACCTGTCTTTTGAAATGAGGCGGCCGTTCCCATACATTTCGGCTGTTTTTGTCACCATGGTAAAGATCATCCAACCACCTTCGGCCAGCTGGTTAAAACAGTTCTGCAGGAAATATTTCCGTTCATTCCTGCTGAGAAGGTGTATCAAAGCATAACAAAATATCCCTTCATACCGGTTATCATCAAAAGGCATATCCACAACAGAACCACAATAATCCCCTTCGCCAGCGGTTTTAACTATTCTGGAGGAATATTAACGTTTATGCCTGATGTACACGGTTTAAAAAAGCATAATACTATATGTTTTAATACCGGGTATTATGATTTTGTGATTTTGATATACCCTCCTTCCTTCAGTTTATTTAACTGAAAACTCAGATTGCCTTTTGTCGTTTGAATGTTCTCCAGGAGGTAACCAAAACCGGCACTTCGGACCCCGATTAGAACAGACATAATGGCCAGCCTGACCTGGGAATGCAGTAACGGATCTAATTCTTTAAACATGACCGGACTGTTTTTTTCGCTTTGAAAATAAAATATGACCGGGTATTGTAAAGGCATCAGCCATGCCGTTTTCAGCCGGCCAGATGAAGTCCGAGATAGAACAGGCAATTCCAGATGTGAAATTTCGATGCCGGTGACGTCAATACCACCATGGTCCGTCATAAAAAAGCCAAAGCAATGCGGATCAAATACAGGGTGTGCAATTAGGATGGAAACTTTACGAGATTGTGAACATCAAGAAAATGATCAATCTTGCTCTCAAACAGAAACAGAATATCGGAAGGTTGAATTCCCCAGACAGTTTTTACTTTCTTCTCCGTTTCATAATATAGTTCCCAGAGTGAAAATCAGGCCTGCAAGTAACAGGAACGCAGGTGCATAGTAAGAATACTGCTTAATAACTTATGATATCATCTTTGAACAGGCAGTACTTATAAACATGACCCATCCCCATACAACGAATAAAATACCGTCATGTCTCAGTTTATTCCTGGAGACGGCAATCATATCCCTGATTACCTGAATCGACTGATTTTCGTCGAAAGAAGACGGTTCATCTGTGAAAGGTTTCATATGCGTTTAGGTTTGGTTGATAGAACAAGTTTGAAATACAAACCTAATTTAAATTTGAATGTATGTCAAGAGTTTTGAAAAAAAATACTGCATATTTATAATAATTATGTTTTTAGACGTATAATAATTAGTCCCGTCGTGCGGGAGGACCATGCATGATTGAGTGTTATAAGGTTACATTTAGCTCCGCTTAGCTCTCCGCCTCAGGCGGATCGGTTGTGTTGTCATCAATCATGTACGGTTCATATGGATTTAAGATATCCCTTTTATCTCTTTATGAAGGTCGAAATTGAAACACATTAGAAGCCGGAAATTGTATGTCTGATCAAAATCGGGGCAGGGTATTAAAGTGAAAATTCATGATCCGGAATACTTTCTGAACATATTCTCAGCAACACGGACCGCATCTCCTGATGGTTTGTCCGGGTATGGATTGGTCATCCTGGTCCAGTTTTCTTCGAATTTTGCGTAATCGATTTTCGCAGCAGGTTTCCCGTTCAGCCGGTTTTTAAGGTCATTTACAAACATCTGCCATCTCTCATAATAATACGTCCCCAGCAATCCGCCCCATTCCCGGTGGGCGTAATCATTCAGCACTTCATGGGATTTACCGTATCCCCATGTGGTGATAAGCATCCGGGCATTCCGCTCAAAAAGATCCTTTTCGTTTTCGGTGGGGGCAATGTCCCTGGCTTCTTTAATCCAGCGGCCAAGCAAGAATTCCTTACGGGTCGACACCAGGGTATCCATATCCTGAATCAGGTTCAGAAATTTCTGTGAAGCGGTTTCAAAATCGTCTTTATTTTTAGAATCGTAGGCATTGATCATATGATGATATTCCTCTTCGGAGACACCCATCAGGTATTGACGCACCATATCGACAGCATCGTACCGGTAGGAATCTTTTTCCTTCAACTCACCGGCACAACTCAGCAGCTTATTGCAGGCATTTTCCAGGTCTGCCTGCTTGTACTGAATCGGTCCGGCACCCCATGGCGCCGAACTTGTCCATTTCAGAGTCGGGCGGGAACAGATCACATCCTGGGGTTCATCACTGTGCATCGGGATGTTGTAAACACTCCGGGATAAGATTTTCCAGGCTTCACGGGTAGCCGGAAGGTCTTTTCCATAACGGAATACCGGGTATTTTTCAGCCCATTTCTCTGGCACAGGCAGTTGATCGTGCCATCCCAGTTCAAAAATATAATCGAAAATGAATGGGTCCAGGTTGATGCCTTCGGGGATGATGCCCATGCCTTCAAGTTGTTTACCGTAGTCACTTTTCCGGGCCTCTCCAAGATACCGGGTTGTTGAATCGATCTTGCCGTAGAGGCCTGTCCTGCCACCGAAATTATCAATGGTACAGTACAGCCACCTGCAACCCTCAAAGCCATGACGGGTTTTCCAGGCTTCATCGCTCTCACAGAAAAGGTCGATCACCATGGTATGGGCTGTATCAACGCCCTGGAGTAACTTAGGTGAAGGATTATCGATCCAACCCTGCAAAACCCAGGTAGAACCAGGGGAGGCTTTTTGCATAGACTGCTGAATGTTCCGGCCACAGTCCGGCAGATCCACGTTCAGGATGGTGCCTTCATGAAACGGGTCGCCACCGTAGAAGTGAGCTTTACCGTAGAGTTTTTCAAGTTCCTGGTAATAAATGCCGGCAAAATATTGAAATGAGGTATCGGTGGGCACAACGAAATCAGGCCTGGTAAACTGGCACCACTCGCCGGTGGGCCGGATATCTGCCTTTGGGAACTTCTTTTTCAGAGTTGTCGGCACCATGCCATAGAACCCCTGTAATATAGGTTGCATGCCCATATCATTCATGTAAGCGAGGATTTTCTTCTGTAGAAGGGTACGGCTTTCGATCCATTCCCGGGAAACCGGTCCGCCCCAGCCTTCGAGGTTATCCATGAGCCACCAGGCCTGGTAAGCCGGTCCGCAGATAAAATCTGAAATCTCTTTGTCAGTGAAATTCAATCGTTTCATGACGTTTTGCCATACTTCTTCCGTACCATTAATAGCCAGTACCAGGTTGATCCCCTGCATCGCCATCCAGTCGAGTTCCCGTTGCCACTGATCCCAGCCCCAGAAGGCCATGGTGTAATCAAAAGTGCAGTAATTCAGGAAATAGCGATATTTATAAGGTGAGGAAATACGAACCTTTTCTTTCACCATGGGAAGAGGCTCAGGAAGCTCAAGATTTTGTCCGGCCTGCGAAAACTGGCAATGACAGGTATATTTCAGATACCAGTTCAGAGCCGAAGCTACCGCAACCGGGGAGGAACCCGCAAGAATGATCTTGTTCGCATGTGAACTGATCTCAAAAACATCCTTTCCATTTTCCGGAGCAATGGAGTCAATGACAACCCGGCCTTCCAGCCGGGGAACCACCCGGTGAATCAATCCGGAAATACCCGGGAAATTGGCTTTTTCTTTTTCAGTTTTACATGATCCAGGTATCAGGGACATGAAGGCCAACAGGTATATTATCTTTTTCATATCTGGGGAAGGTTATCATTTAGATAGGATGAATTGCAAAGGCTGAAACAGGGTTTAAAGCTATCAAAAAATTATTTGACAGGAAAGCCGGGCCTTTCAAACTTGGAGGACTGGTGCAGATTATCAGGATTTGAAATACTGAAACAACTCCACCAGGTTTCCCGAAGGATCCTGGAGTAAAATTTGTCTGCCGCCCACGCCGCTAATAATATCATTCCTGAACCGGCAGCCGGCTTTCTTTAGTTTTTCAACCTCAACGTCCAGATCCTGCACCACAATTTCAAAACGGTTCCAGCCCCCGGCTTCCTGGCTTGTGCCATCTGCCATATCCTGCCCACCTCCGCCACGGTTACCAGGCTTGCTGAGAAGCAGGATGAGCTGGTCTTTTGAGAGGATGGCGAATTCCTCCGCCGGATGCATAACAATCTCGAAACCGAGCATTTCACTGTAAAACCGTATGGCTTCATCTACGTCATTCACGATATATCTGACGCTAACCTTCTTTGAACTACCCGCATTGCCTGTCTGAGGATTATTGTTCTCTGCTTTCATGACAAACCTGTTTTGCTATATATTCAAAATGTCAGTGCATTTGGTAACGGCGACCTGCAAGGACTGACCTGGATATTGTTGTTGCTCTGGGGAATGAGACCGCACGGTTTTTTGCAGTGTTCATCCCGTAGTCTCATACCTCAGTTTCAGATTAGAAACAGCCTATTCGGCCTAATGGTTTATTATTATGGAACTTTTAAGGAGGCGAATATGAATTTCGAGACTCCCGGTCTCTCCGCCTGATTTTACCTTCAGGACGCCAGTCGGGTCATATTGAAAACGATATGAATGAATCCTAAGTTTGGGAACTGCCAAAACTTGTGTTCTTTTGACGAATCATTCTGAAAATTTAGAAAAAATCTATACTTTTAGTAATCTTCTTCAAGCAGAAACTTTAGTTTTAAATTAAGTATTACTAACTAAATTCTTACCACATGAAAGGTCTCTTTACCTCATTACTAATGTCAACACTCCTGTCCATCGGGCTTTTTGGCCAGGGCTTCACGGAGAATTTTGACGATGGTGATCTCTCCGGATGGGGCGCATCACCCGATTATACCCTCACGAATACGGGTAGTGAACTGAAGATCGCTGCAAATAAAACATCGACCTGGAACAGTTTCACATTCACTTTTCCGGCCACCGATATTTCGGCTAATCCATATGTGAGTCTGAAAGTGAAAACGAATATCGATTTCAATCTGAATTTTTTCATTAATTCAGACCAGTCTTATGGCAATGGTGGAAACTACCAGGAGATTATTCATTCCGACGGTTACACGGAATATGTATTCGATTTCTCCGGTGCTGCAGCTGCTGATCTGCAGGCTGCCAGCCTCCTGAATTTCGTTTTTAATCCGGCAGGCGCTATGGGCTGTAATTCAACTGCCTACTTTGAGGACCTCAAAATTGGCGGTGATGCCAGCATCATGCCGAAAATTTCAAGGATCGAAGATCAGTTCCACCCCATCAATTCAGGCACGGTAACCGTGCCATTCCATGGCGTTGTAGATCTGATGACGGGTGCAGCTACGCTGACGGTGACTGCATCGAGCTCAAATACCGGTCTTATCCCCGACCCGGCTGTTTCCTTTGATCCGGCAACCGGTGAAGGTACACTGACCTACACCCCTGTTGCAGACCAGGCAGGCACATCCGTTGTTTCTGTGGTAGTTTCGGGGAATACCCCATCGGATAATGTCATGACCTTCAATGTTACGGTTGAGAAAAACAGGGAACCCGTAATTGACCAGGCCGCTGATCAGAACATCAAGGCCGGCGAGTCCACAGACATTATACTAACCGGTCCGGGAGACGGAGATCCCAATGCCAGCCAGGCATTAACGATTACAGCCACCAGTTCTGATGTCGGATTACTGCCAGATCCGGTTGTTATGTATGACAATAGCGACTTTACAGCTACCCTGACCTGTGCCCCGCCACTAGGACAGTCAGGAACGGCAACCGTTACCGTCACAGTTAAGGATGATGGAGGAACTGTGGCAGGCGGAATCGATACACATACGATGACTTTTCAGGTTTCAGTATTTGAAGATGTCAACAAACCCCCTGCCATGATGAAGTTGCAGGATATGTCTATTTTAGAGGATGCCGATGAACAGACAGTTGAATTAAAGGATATCACTGATGGGGATCCGGATAAAGAACAAACCGTCCTTATCACGGCTACCAGTTCAAACCCTTCTCTCATTCCCGATCCGACCATTTCTTACACATCAGGATCCACGGGAGAACTTATGTATACTCCTGTGTCGGGTCAGACTGGCAATGCAACGATAACCGTTACCCTGGCCGATAATGGCGGAGCAATAAACAATAACGGGGATGCCAGCACTGTCTACACCTTTGATGTAGATGTCAGGATAAAGCCCATCACCGGTTGGGAAGATGACTTTAACGACGGGATTCTCGGTCCCCAATGGCCGGCAGACTGGGGGGATCCTGGCGAGGACACTCATAAATGCACCGAAGCTGACGGCGTAATGCAGATTCAGATCGACAAAACGAGGACAAATAATAAATGGGCCGGTCTATGGTTCAACATACCCGAAGAACTTGATCTGTCCAAGAGTCCCTATATAAGCATCACCATGAAAACAGATCATCCCGGGACTCAGATGCTGATCTTCCTGTGGGATGCCAACGATCATTATAATACGGCAAAGACGATCCGGCAAACGGTAACCGGAGAATATGTCGAGTATTTTTTCGATTATTCTGATCCAAGTTTTCAGTTGCAAAGTGACGGTACACCTCTTGACATGTCCAGGATCAAAGCCCTGCTGTTCAATTTTGATCCGGGCGGAGCCTCACCACTGTTCCAGGGCAGTTTCTTCTTCGACGATTTCAGGGTGGGAGATAAAGCCCACAGGGCTCCTGTAACCCCTGATGTCACGATGAACAATATACCCGACTTTGCTATTTCCGAGGGTGCAGGCATGCAGACAGTAACCCTTAGCGGACTTTCTGACGGAGGTGACGGGTCAAACGCAGTGACCGTAACGGCCAGCAGCAACAACCCTGACCTTGTCCCTAATCCGGCAGTAAGTGCCGTAACCGGCAAAAGTGCTACACTGACTTATACTCCGGGCATGGGAACGGGCACTGCAAAAATTACGGTTACTGCTTCTGCCGAGGGCTCAAATCCTGTTTCAAAAACGTTTACTGTAAGCGTGGTTCAGCTTGACGGCATAACGGCAAGTGAAGTCACCATCGATATGTCAACCGAATACCAGGTTATTGACGGTTTTGGCGCCTTCATGGGTTCCGGGGATACCAGCCCTGATACGATCATTTCACTTGCAAACGATATTGGCATGTCTATGGCCCGTTTCGGGGTTATCGGGGGAGGATTTGAAGAGATAAACGATAACAGCGATCCGTACATTACCGATCTCGATGCATATAACATTAATGCGCTCTCTCTTGAAAATATGCGCAGACTTGCTCCTTTTGTCGATAAGTTTATCGTAACCTTCTGGAGCCCGGCCGGCTGGATGAAAAAGAACAAGTGGGAAAACGGCGTCGAGGGTTATTCCACCGACAATAAGCTGGAGCCGAGATATTATGAAGAATATGCTGAAGAAGTCGTCGCCTTGTGCAAGATCGTGAAACGTGAAACTGGCAAAGATATCTATGCCATTGGTTTACAGAATGAACCCCAGTTTAACGAACCTTATCCTTCTTGCCAGGTGGATTGGAACGAATACCGCGACATTATTAATGTGGTGGGTCCCAGGCTGGAAGCTGAAGGACTCGATGTGAAGTTATTCTGGGCTGAAGCATTGCCTGCCCAGGGAAGGATCAATGATTACATCGACGCTGTAAAGAATGATGCTACCGCTTACCAGTACGCCGATATCGTGGCCATTCATAATTATGACGCCGATGGCGCCAGCGTCGGGGGTGCCGGTTGCAGCCAGTGGCAGAGTATTTACTCCAGGGCACAGACACCTCCGGGAGTTTACAAAACATGGATGACTGAGACATCGGGACATCCCGACAGCTGGAGCGGGGCCATGACCCTTGCCGGGAATATTTTTAATGCTTTGGATTGCGGTAGTGCCAGCGCCTGGGTATTCTGGAGTTTTGCTGTTTCTGAGGGAAGTCCTGAATATGGTCTGGTTGTGTCCAACCGGCCCTCATCAAGGTACTACGTATCCAAACAGTATTATAAATTTATACGACCTGGTTACGTCCGGGTAGGTGCCAGTTCAGATGGAGTACCCACAATGGCTTTCAGAAGTGCAAACTCAGATACCCTTTCGGTCGTCCTGTTTAACAACACCGACCAGCCTCAAACGATTGAGATCAAGGGCAAAGGATTGCCATCAAACTGGGATTCCTACACCACTTCCAACTCAAGGAACTGTGAAAAAGGTGAAGGCGTTGGACCGGATGGACTTATTATTCTTCCGCCCTCAAGCATTACCACCCTTGTGGCTAACAACAGCAACCCGGCTCCAAACATTGATCCTGTTGCTAACCTGACCGTCGATAACAATGCAGGTGAGCAAGTCCTTACTTTAACCGGCATTGATGATGGAGAAGGTTTCGCCCAGAATATCGCTATTACTGCCAGCAGCAGCAATACCGACCTGGTGGCCGATCCTGTGATCAGCTATACTCAGGGTGAATCGACGGCAACTCTTACCTTTACCCCGGCTTCAGGGATGACAGGAAATGCTGTTATAACGGTTAGTTTGGCAGACGATGGAGAACCGGTAGGCGAAAATTCGGAACAGTTCAAGATCACCGTAACTTCCAATCCGGCACCGAGGATCGATGCGGTTGAGGATGTAAGCGTCGATAAAAATTCAGGTTTGCAAACTATTAACTTAACCGGAATCGATGATGGTGTTGGACATGTTCAGAATCTTACCATCACCGCTGCCAGTGATAACGCCGGTCTGATCCCTGATCCGGAGATCAGCTATACACAGGGTCAATCCACGGCAACACTCTCCTATACCCCGGTAACCGATATGACTGGAGATGCCGGGATCACTCTGACCTTAACTGACGATGGTACGCCGGAAGCTACCACAGAAATCCAGTTCAATATTTCTGTCATCGAAACCGGTGTTCCTAAGTACCAGAAGGAGACCCAGATCTATCCTAATCCGGCTGCCGATGTCCTGAATATTGACCTGAACGGACAACAGTTCGACAGATTGGTGGTTACGGATCTGACGGGAAGAATCGTTCTGAATAAGAGCATGAAGAATATTCATTCGGTTTATAAACTGGATGTTACAGGCATTGAAAAAGGGATGTATATTCTGATGCTGAAGAATTCTAAGGAATCACTTACCCTGAGGTTTGTGATTGAATAATCCATGTTCCCAATAGAGGTCGCAGTAGAAATGCTGCGACCTTTCAGATCATTCTGGGGAATATGCAATCAATAAAAAAGAAGAGACATGTCACCTGGCATGTCTCTTCTTTTTTAATCGGTATTTTTTATTAAGTTTATCAAAAATCTCAATTGAAACCCACATGATTGATGACAAACAACCGATCCGCCTGAGGTGGAGAGCTTAGCGGAGCTAAACGTATCCAATAATAATCAATCATGTGTGGTTCTCACGCACGGGAGGGACAAGCTATTCTAGCTCTATAATCAATATTATTTAATAATGAAAATGCTACAATCATGGAACAGAACAAAATTCCTCCTGCAGGCCGGAAGATAAACCGGCGGTCGCTGGTAAAGAACGGTGCAGCCCTTTTTGGGGCCGGACTCCTGGGGTCGGCAGCTGGTGGCGTGAACGGATCAGTGGACGGTCATTCTGGCAATCTTTTTAACGTAAGGGATTTTGGGGCTACAGGGAAACGTGATGACAATGCTACCAAAGCCATACAATCCGCGGTGGATGCCTGTACGATTTCGGGTGGCGGCGTAGTATATGTTCCGCCGGGCGACTATACCGTGGGGAGCATTCAGCTTAAGGACCATGTGAACCTGAATCTGGATGCAGGAGCCACATTTTTCCTCAGCCAGGACCGGAACGACTTCAGCAGGGGTGCACGCACCATGATCTTTGCCGAGAATGCAACGACAATTTCCGTCACAGGGAAAGGGATAATGGATGGTATGGCACAGTATGAGTTCACAGAAATGAATGATACCGACGTTGAGATTTCCAAAGAAATCGAAATTGCCAGGAAAGCAGGTGAAGATATGCGCAGGTACTACCGTACCGGTATGCAAACCTTTATGTTTGTCCTGAACGGTTGCACGAATGTGTTACTCCGGGATATCTCGGTAATCCATTCCCCACTTTGGAATATCAGGCTGAATGATTGCGACCGGGTTTTTGTACAGGGAATATATATTTTTTCCGACCTTGAGAAGGGTGTTAATGCCGACGGAATCGATATTTGTTCATCGAAGAATGTTACCATTTCCGATTCGGTGATTGTTACCGGCGATGACTCTATCGTTCTCAAAACACCCTTGCAGCGGGGCAAAACGACGGCCGGTACCACTGAAAATATTTTGGTTACCAATTGTGTCCTTACCTCTTCCTCCACTCCTTTAATGATCGGAACTGAAACGTATGCCGATATCCGTCATGTTATCTTCAGCAACTGCACAATTCGCGATTCCAACAAGGGTTTTGGTATAAATGTCCAGGACGGGGCAACCGTCAGCGATATAATCATCAGCAACCTGACACTGGACACCCGCAGAAGACACTGGAACTGGTGGGGCAGCTGTGAACTTTGTAAATTCGTTCTGAAGAAGAGGGAGGAAACCTCAAAACTCGGGAAGATTAAAGATGTTGTGATTGACACGGTGATCGCTCATCCCAGGGGGACAAGCATTATTGAGGGTCATCCCGAACAACCCCTTGAGAATATCTGGATAAGCGACATTCAGATCTTTATGGAGGCCGAAGATGCAAAAGACAAACGTGCTACTGATTTCATGCAGATCAAAAATGTCCGGGACCTTAAAATCCGCAACATGTTGGTTCGATGGTCGGAGGACCAGCCTGAACCTAAATGGCAGAGCGCGTTGGTCCTGGAAAACGTGACCAGTTTTGAAATTCTTGACTTTTCCGGTCGACAGGGACTTAAAGACAGCAGATATCCGGCTATAGCACTGGAAAATGTTTCAGACGGCGTGATCGGGGAATCCCGGGCAACGGCAGGATGTGGCACATTCATCAGGGTCAGTGGTGAAAAAAGCAGTGATATTGACTTACGGAATAACAGGCTGAAAAAGGCAAAAACCGGGGTTGGTTTTGAAAGTGATAGTTTGAAAAAAGCAGTGGAGATGGAATAATCCCTGTCTGTGAAGAATATGTGTGCATTTACGAAGAATATCCCGGTTTTCAAGAGGATGATCTATCTGCATAAAGTAACCCCGGTCTGTGGGAAGTGCATATCCCGGTTTTCAGAAAAATCAGGGCTAACCTGATACTTCTGGTAACCGGCACCAGCTATTGAGAAGACGCTGCCAGGCCGACGTTGTTGTATGTCCTCACAGAATAGAACATTTAATTTAATTTACTTATTTTTATACAAACAGCAACTCAAACGCTAAAACTGTATCATGCTTAAAAAGACATTCCTTTTTATTCAGGTTGTGACAGTGGTAACTCTGCTGCTGGCAAGTTGCACTTCCGACAAGACCGGTTTCGTTTCAACTCAAAAATACAACTGGAAAAGTGTCAGGATAGTAGGTGGCGGTTTTGTGGATGGTTTTGTATACCACCCGGTTGAAAAGGGCCTGGTCTATGCCCGCACGGATATGGGTGGAGCTTACCGGAGAGATTCTGCTCATGAAGACTGGGTTCCGATTATGGACTGGGTTTCATATAAGGATGTAAACCTCATGGGTATTGAAAGCATAGCCCTGGATCCCAATGATCCGGATAAATTGTTCATGGCCTGTGGGACCTACACGAATGACAGGGCTCCCGACGGGGAGATTCTTCGTTCTGATGACCGGGGAAACAGCTTCAGGCGGACGAAAGTGCCCTTCAAAATGGGTGGGAATGAAAATGGCCGGGGAAACGGAGAACGGATGACGGTAGATCCCAATAACGGGAACATTCTTTACCTTGGCACACGTCACGACGGACTCTGGAAAAGTACCGACGGCGCCGTATCCTGGATTAAGTTGGGTGCTTTTCCTGATATCAGTGAATCGGTACCCGATACAATCAAAAATGAACGCTTCAGAAGGTACTGGTCATTTGCTATGGCTGGCAGCGGAGTAGTCGTGGTACTTTGTGATCCCGGTTCCGGCAATAGGGGTGAGGGTAGCCAGGATGTTTATGCTTTGGTTTCGTTGATGAATCGTAATAACTTCTTCAGGAGCAGAGACGGCGGGGAGAGTTGGGAACCGGTAGCGGGCCAGCCTGAAAGGTACCGGCCTAACCATGCAGTATTGTCGCGTGACGGTATAATGGTGATTTCTTACGGTGACAATCCGGGTCCATGGGGGATGAAGAACGGTGCCGTGTGGAAATACAATATACATTCAGGGAAATGGACTGATATTACCCCGGATAAACCAGATCCTAAAAATGCTGCCCATGCTTTCGGTTATGCCTCGGTTGCTGTTGATCCGGAAAATCCAAATAGCATCCTGGCATGCAGCTTCTATCGTCCGGGCGAACTGGGAGGGGAGGAGATCTTCCGTTCAACAGATGGAGGAACTTCATGGAAAGGCGTGTTTGCCGGTGGTGGAACCTACGATTATTCTAAAGCCCCTTATGTAAGGCATACAGGCATCCACTGGCTCTTCGACTGCGAGATTGATCCCCATAATCCTGACCATGCACTTTTCACCACCGGTTATGGTGGTCACGAATGCTTTAACCTGACCGCAATGGATCAGGGTAAACCGACGGTATGGTCGGTGATGAGTACGGGTATCGAAGAAACGGTGCCTCTCGAGCTTTTGAGCCCTCCTGAGGGGCCTGCATTAATAACCGCCATCGGCGACTATGGCGGATTCGTTCATTGGGATCTTGACAGGCCGGTTCCTGAAGGGAATTTTGAGAATCCCCATTTCGGCAATACGGATGGCATTGCCTGTGCTGAGCTCAATCCCGGCATACTCGTAAGGGTAGGAGTCGAATCCGGTGGAAGAGACCGGCATAACATCGGATATTCTACTGACATGGGCAAAACATGGCAACCTGCACCAACCATGCCGACCGAAAAAAGTAGTCATGGACATATCGCCGTTTCTGCCGATGGCGAATGCTGGATATGGACACCCCAGCACAGCAAACCTTATCTCACCGGTGACCGGGGCGCCAGTTGGGAAGAGATTTCCGGATTACCTGAAAATACCCGCATTATTGCCGATAAGGTGAGCTCTGGGCGGTTTTACGGGGTGAATATCAGGGAAGGGTTGTATTACAGCAGTACCGACGGTGGTCATCATTTTGCAGTCCTCCGGTCAGGTATACCAAAACTCAGCCCGGAACAGTTACATGACAGAGGTGATTCGCGTGGTGGGCAGGACAGAATATACGCCGCACCTGAAAGAGAGAATGAATTATGGATCGCAGCCTGGGATGGATTGTATTTTAAAGCAACAAGGGACAGCCTGTTCACCAGGTTACCTGATGTGGAGGAGATACATGCCTTTGGCTTTGGAAAAGCCGTAAAACGGAGAGCTTATCCCGCTCTTTATCTGGTCGGGACAATCGATGGTCAGCGTGGTATCTTCCGTTCCAACGACAGGGCTGTTTCGTGGACCAGGATCAACGACGATGACCATCAGTGGGGATTGATTTTGCATGTCACCGGGGATCCTAAAAAATACGGCAGGGTATATGTCGGAACGCACGGACGCGGGGCAGTTTACGGCGATCCGGCTGAAAATTAAACTAAAGGCCACAGCCTGATCATTAAGACTGATTTTTTTGCATGATATAATTGATCAATTCAACCCCTTTTAATCTGACCATTTGTTCTTTAAGGACAATATAACCGCGTTTCTCAAAAAATGGCCTGGCCGTAATACTCACTTCTGCTGAAAGATTCACCTTCCCCTGATTTTGGGCTTCTTTCTCCAGCCCGGATAAAATTCTGCCGGCAATCCCCTGCTTCTGATAGTCCTTGTGAACATAAAGTAAATCAATATGTCCGCCGTGATAAACTGAGCCAAAACCCACCAGGATTTTATCGATTTCGGCCACCAGGAAGTACTGGTCTTCCAGACGGTGCCGCCATTTTGGAAGATCTTCTCCCGCAGCAGACCAGGCCTTGATCTGATCCGGAGGGTAATCGGAAGCACAGACATGCTCAATGGTTTCATGAAAAAGTTGAAGAATGGCTACCAAATCGTCAGGTCTTACTTTTCTTATTTTCACTTTTAAGACGTTAGGTAAAGTGTTCCTTTTCAGGTTAGCTGTTTGTCCTTCGGAGAGGTTTAATCTTCTGCTTATTTTCGGAATCGGCAATCAGTTCGTGGAGTCTTTTAAGTCGCGTTTTCTCCTGTTTGGCACTCATGATCCAATAAGTCGCCGTCCTTTGGTAATAGGGCGCCTGTGAACTAAAAAAGGTCCACGCATTCGTGTTTTCCTTCAGCATATGTTCAAATTCACTGCTTAAGGCAATCTTTTCCTGCTCAAAGGAATAAATTCCGGAGTTGTCTTCCTTTCTTTGTTGAAAGGCAGCCAGGCCTGAAGGCTTCATTTTCCCAACACTGATCAGCTTTTCAGCCGTAGAGATATTTTTACGGCTCCAGGTGCTTTTGAGTTTGCGGCGGGTAAAGCGGATGGTGTAGCTGGCTTCATCAACTGACATCCTGATGCCGTCAATCCAGCCAAAGCAAAGGGCTTCCTCCACAGATTCATTCCATGTCAGGCTCTCCTTACCGGTTGCCCTTTTATAATATCCTACCCATAATTCATCCGATTTTTCATGGTTCTTTTCAAACCAGCTTCGGAGGTCGGACGGTGATTTGAAAAAGTGAATGATCATTTTGCCGACTTAATGAAAAGAATGTAAAATTCTCTGAGAAATAAGAACCGAGTATTTTAATAACCTCCTGTATGGAGAATTTGTTCATGGATGCACGGCCAGGGTTCCTTCATGGTAATATATAATTCAACATTGCCAGGCCTGCCGGATAAGATCTTATCCCGTTAAGCTTCAATTTCTGTTCAGGCCTTTCGTTTTTAAAGAGTTTTATCCCATCACCCAAAAATACTGGGATCACGGCAATGTAAAATTCATCGATCAGTTTATCCAGGAGTAGCTGATGGACAATCTCAGCTCCTCCGACAACGAAAATGTTTTTTCCCGGTTTAGTCTTTAATTCCCTTACAAGCATTCCTGGGGAGCCATTGTAGTAATTCCTGCTGCCTTCGGCAGGCTGCAAGGAATGCGTGATAATATAAGTTTCAAGATCAGTATAGGGAAATACGGAAACCTTTGTCATAACCCAGTTGTACGTCCTCCTGCCCATGATAACCGTATCAACGGTACTCATAAAATCCATATATCCGTAATCTTCCCCTTCCTGCTCAACCATCGACAGAAAGGAAAGATCATCTCCCGGGCCGGCAATATAGCCGTCCAGACTGACTGCAATGTAAAGGATTAGCTTTCTTTCGGTGTTCATTGTAATATCGGAGTCGATACCAATGGTATAAACAAAGGTCTGCCGTCACAGGTTGCTGCGGGTAGAAATTATTTCCGTTTTTTTAATTACCTGGTAGGCGGGCCTTGACCGGTATTATACGGCCGGTCAGGATTAACTGTGGTCTGTCCTACAAATCGTTGAATGGATGCTGGATTTATGAATCTAAAAATAATGTGCCAGGAAGATCCTGCGATTGATGCCTGGTATTTTCAGCAGGATTTGTACTGGTGAGGGATGTGAACCGGGGTGATCCTGTCTTAATTATCATGGCAAGATCAATCCGGTAAATGAATATTTTAATGATCTTTTATCGATGCGGTTAGCAGGGATCGAACAGAAAAACTAATGATGTGATTTTGTAAAAGATATATAATCCCTGGCCTTCTGGCTACATATAGAGACGGCAATATAGCAGACCTATTTCACACGTCTCACATCTATTGCGGCCGGACCTTTTTGTCCTTTCACCACCTCATAGCTGACGACATCGCCCTCTGCTATTTCGTCAACTACATTGTTGATATGCACAAACACGGTATCTTCTGTTTCCGAATCCTTAATGAATCCATACCCTTTCGATGAATTGAAATAACTTACCCTGCCCTGTCTGAAGGGACTGTAATTCTGGGCTGCTTCTTTCTTGGGAACGCCGAGCTCGATATCTTCCGCCCTGGTTTCCTTTTTATTATCCATATCAGGAGGAGTGTCAGATATCACTCCGAATTCATCAACATATGCAATCATGTCATTCAGGCCGCCCTTCTTCTCCTTATCCTTTCTTGCCATCCGTTTTTTTTCCTTGTCTTTCCTCTTTTTTTCTTTCTTGTTTCGGACTTCCTTTTTATTAAATGTTTCCTGTGATTTTCCCATACATTAACTTTTAGTTTAAAAATAATGAATATTTTTGAAAGTCGCCATGTATTTTCAATAATACAAATAAGGGTGACTTTCTTTCAGTAACCTTCTTAAACGCAACAATACACTGGTTTTAATTTGTCTGACACGCTCGGAAGAGATTTGTAATTTTAATCCTATTTCTTGCAGGGAGCATGCTTGTGTGCCATACAATCCGAAGGACATAATTAGTACAGAGGCATCACGGTTGGTCAGCTTTTTCAGAATGCGGTCTATATCTGTTGAAACAGATTCCTTTAGCAGCAGGTTATCTGGTGAAGGAATATCCCCGGTCTGGATAACATCATACAGGCTGAAAGAGTTATCAGATTCCTGCGAAAGTGGCATATCAAAAGAGAGTTGCTGTCTCTTGATATTGTTCGCAAGTTTTACTTCTTCGCGGGTTACCTCGAGGTATCCGGCAACTTCATCTTCGGTGGGTTCCCGTTCAAATTCTTGTTCGAGGTGTGAAGTGGCTTTGTTGATTTTGTTGATCGAGGAGATCCGGTTCAAAGGCAGCCTGACAATCCTGGTATGTCCCGAAATAGACTGAATAATTGATTGACGTATCCACCATACCGCATAGGAGATAAACCGAAAACCCCTTGTTTCATCGTACTTTTCTGCAGCTTTCACCAACCCTATATTTCCCTCGTTAATCAGGTCATTAAAGGATACACCCTGGTTCTGATATTGCTTTGCCACGGACACTACAAAACGCAGATTAGAAAGAACAAGCCTCTCCTTAGCCCCGTTGTCCCCGTTTTTTATCCGGCCGGCCAACTCGGCCTCTTCTTCAGCTGAGATCAGTGGATACCGATTAATTTCCTGAAAATATCTGTTTATGGAACCCTCATTTCGTAAAGTGATCTGTCGTGTTATTTTCAGCTGCCGCATATCTGTTTTGGATTTATTCTTTTCTTTCTGCCAGGTTATACTCTGTGATAAGCTCATTAAAAATCTGCCTGACAGTAGATATCCGATCCACCTTACCTGCGTTGGCTCCGGTGAAGGCGAAACCGTCACCGAGATTACCACGAAAGGCCTGCAGAAGCGCTTCTGCAATGCAGTATAATGTTGTTTTAGGATCACATGATTTTATACAGTGGTGTTTACAGTTTAATGGCTTCCGTTTCCCTTCATAAGCCTCCTTGAGAAACTGGTTAAAAATGGATCTCCCCGGCATGCCAACCGGACTTTTAATAATTTTTATATCATCGCTTTTTGCCTGGATGAAAGCATTTTTAAAGGCATCCGAAGCATCACATTCTTCTGTGGCAACGAAGCGGGTACCTAACTGAACTGCTGAAGCGCCCAGCTTCATGATTTTGAACATATCGTACCCACTGTAGATGCCACCGGCAGCAATAACCGGGACATCTTTATTGTATTTTTTTTTGATGTCTTTTGTGACAGCTATGACGTCAGTTACCAGG
Organism: uncultured Bacteroidales bacterium; assembly: GCA_963764345.1. GTDB lineage: Bacteria > Bacteroidota > Bacteroidia > Bacteroidales > DASQZK01. The sequence goes on from CAVXSF010000002.1 coordinate 201,738, forward strand.
TTTTCCAGAGTATTACGCTCATCCAGTAAAGCATCCGGCTTGAATCCCAGGTGTCCTCCTGCCGAAGGTCCCTCAACCACAAATGCGTCGGGAAGATAGTCAAAATTTTGTTTCCATTTCTGGGCAATGATCGAGGCTGCCCGTCCGGATGAAACAATGGGTACGAGCTTGGTTTTGATCCCTTTCCCCAGGTATTTGGGTAAGTCAAGAGGAAGGCCGGCACCTGAGAATATAAGGTCGATACCTTCTTCGATAGAGGTTTTTACCATGTCGGAGAAATTTGTAATGACCGACATAATATTCACACCGATAACTCCCAGACTCATTTCACGTGCTTTCCTGATCTCCTGACGGATGGCCTCAATATTGCCTTTCTTGTATCCCTTGTTTTCGGTTGTGCGGACCAAACCGATACCAACCGTTGAGATAACACCAATTCCGCCCATATTAGCTACTGCAGAAGCCAGTCCTGAAAGAGAAATACCAATACCCATTCCTCCTTGTATGATGGGAACAGGTATGGTGAGATCTCCGATATTAAGTGAATTCAAATTAACTGATTTAGTTTACTTGATTACAAACTCCCCAATGCGGTAGCCTTCACCTCATTGGTTTTAAATGCAAAGCCGTGCTCGCGTATAATCCCATCGAATTTTATAATCCGGACATTACAACGAACACAGGTTCCGGTTTTTATTCCGGATACTCAGAGATTGTCGTAACACATTAAATCGTGCTCTGAGATACTCTCGACAGCAGTGTATTTATCTGCTATATCCAGTATTTTTGGGCCTTGCCTCATTAACGATCAGGTCTCTGTTTTCATAAGAAGCGCCATTGAGTTCCTTTATGGCTTTTAATGCTTCACTCTCGTCCTCCATCGTTACAAAGCCGAATCCTTTACTTTTACCGCTGTATTTATCGGTAATAATTTTTGCGGAACTTATGGTTCCGTACTCTTTGAAAATGTCTTCGAGATCTTTCTCATTTACCTTGAAATCAAGGTTTCCTACATAAATGTTCATGATTATAATTATTAGATTTTTTAACCACACCGGGATTATTCGTTTTTTTTATACTGCCATCCGTTTGCCTATTAGCAAAATGTTGTTTTCCGTTTTCAAAAAAAAAGGGAAGAGTAGATTTTGCATCTCGCTGCAGGAAGTGATTCAGTGCTCTTTGCCTGATGACAGTCAAATTGGCACATTCCTGATTCAGAGGGGAGAACAGTCAAATAATGTGTGTTGTTAAATGGTTAAAGAATTGGATTTAAAAATGAGAGCAGTGATGAACTAATACAGAAAGTAAGAAATTAGTAGATAAAAGCGCAAATTCTCAAATCAGAACTGAGTGCAAAGGTAGTCAAATATATTCAGCCGTTTACTAAAAATGACTTTTTTTATCACATCCGTATTTTGACAGGTTCCTTCCGGTGATGAAAAATCCTGGATTAGCATTGTCCCTAAGCCAGATAACGGTTGCGCTGGTCTTATTTATTTTCCCAGACCTCCCGGTATTCAATTCCCGCATTATCCAGGGCAGGCCGGATGGCCTCCATATTGTAGAATGTTCCGCAATCGTAATGTCCAAGAGAAATACCATCAATGCCGCACTTTTTAGCCATCAGGACGGCTTCACCAATGAGTGCGGGAGTTGAATTTTTCCGGATACTGATAGCTGAGATCAGCGGTTTTTCTTCCCCGATATTATATCTTAATCCCAGCAGGAACTTACGTTTATCCACGATCTGGCTGGCATCACCCGTTTCCTCCCCGTAATGGGAGGCTCTGAAAGAATCCACCCACTGACTCATCGTTGAAGGATCTATACCGTATAATTCTTCGTCAGTTTTACGGTGCGCATTGTATCGGAGTTCAATACCCGGTTTGATAGCTTTTGCAGTGTCGTGAATCATTTTGAAAAAATCATCTACGGATTTTTTCCTGAATACCAGGAAATCAATCAGTTCCGGATGTTCCATGAGTATTGCGGTAGAAGAGATACCTGATTCTTTTAGCAATTCTTTTTGAAATGACTCATCATCAGTGGGGTGGTCAACGAATTGAACCATCGGTAACACCGATTTCCTGATCTTTTCGAGGTCAATGCCCATACCGGCGGCCTTTTTCCGGCATGATTCGCAAAAACAACCACCATCGGGTAAACCCATGATCCGCAGAGCGGGATGACTGTCTCTTTTTCCTCCTTCAAACATGATCATGCAGGTCTGTATAAAATCAAGGTCATAATGTGTGACCAGGTCAGAATACAGACCTTTCAGATAATCACGGACATCAGGGTTATTAGGACAAAGGAACTTGAACAGCCTCTGTCCGGCTGCATTGACCTGTATGCAGTCGGAGAGTTCATGATCGGCCCTTTCCAGGTTAATAAGGGTATGCGATAATTCCACCCCGGTCTTCATGTTTCTTTTCCGGGCCTCTTTGACCAGCATGTCAAGCCAGTCTGTACCCTTCAGAAATTCATCATGAACCACCAGGGCAGGTTTGATCCGTTTGTAAAACGACAGGTCGGGTTTCCAGTAGACACAACCGTCTTCGGGGATATAATATTTCCTGTTCGGATTATGTGGAAAGAACAGCTCTCCGGGAGGGCGTTTTTCACGATGCATAATGCCGATCAGGTATGCACTGTTACAGGCGCTCTTTTGCTGGAGATTATCAAAAACGGTTTCGACGCCCTCGTCGGCAAGATCCCATGGATAAATGCTTGCCGCGATCTCAAAATTTCCGGTAGAAGCTTTTCGAAATTCCCTGAAATGAAGTGACTGGCTTTCTTCAGCTTCAGGAAAGGATATTCCTGCCCGGGCCAGCGAAGGAAGAAAAAAACCTGCCGGCATAAGGGCTCCCAGGCTTTTTATCAGGTTTCGCCTGGATAGTTTAGATGAAAATTTTGATGTCACGTGACCTCCTTTTATTTACGATCACCTTTTCGGGGTGATCGTAAAGGTTCCTGATGTATTCTCTCAGACAAGATCATTCAGGTTCGTTGCCTTATTTTTACCCCCTGTTCCGGACTTCCTCCGCATAGCTACTTTTCCGGCGTACATAATGTAATACATTACCGGAATGAAGATAAGTGTTAAAAAGGTGGCAAAAGCCAATCCGAATATGATCGTCCATGACAATGGACCGAAAAACATTACGTTCTCACCGCCAAAATAAATATGTGGTCGCAAATGAGCAAACATATTTATGAAATCAATATTAAAGCCGATGGCCAGCGGAAACATCCCAAGGATGGCTGCCGTAGCAGTCAGCATAACAGGCGTGATACGTGTTTTACCGGCCTGAATGATAGCATCTCTTGTCTTAAGTCCTTTCTCCAGGAGCTTATCGGTGAACTCTACCAGCAAGATTCCGTTCCGGACCACGATCCCCGCAAGAGCAACCATTCCCATACCGGTCATGGTGATCGAAATCGGCATGTTGAAAATCATAAATCCAAGAAGTACACCAATGATACTGAATATCACTTCAGTAAGAATAATGATGGGTTTCGAGATGGACTGGAACTGGGTGATCAGAATGAAAAGAATCAGGCACAACGACAATAACATAGCCTTTCCAAGGAAACTGGCGGATTCCTGCTGGTCTTCCTGTTCACCGGTAATTTTGATATCTACGGCTTCAGGCTTGCTGAACGATGGCAGATTACTCCGGATTGCGGCAATGATCTCGTTCGTGTTAAATCCGGAAAGCACATTTGACGTAATATTGATGATTCTCTTAGCATCCTTCCGGTTGATCCCTCCGTAAGAATTCGTGTAGCTGACCTGAGCAACGGATGATAGGGGGATTTGCCTTACCTTGCCGGTATTCATATCCCGGAAAGTAATCTTGCTGTTCATGAGCTTGTCAATATTTGAGCGCTGATTCTCCTCATACCTCAGCATAATCGGATACTGATCCTCACCCTCCCGGTACTTGGAGGTTTCCTTTCCATATATGGCATTTCTTAATTCCATGCCAACCTGCCCTGTTGAAATACCTTCACTATTAGCCCTGATGCGGTCAATGCTTATCAGTAATTCAGGCTTGGTGGCATCAAAATCGGTTTTAAGTTCTTCAATGCCTTGAATATTCAGTGAGTCAAGATATCTCATAAGCCTGTTGCTTGTCACGACAAGCATATTCAGATCATCACCTGTAACCTCAATATTAATGGGTTTTCCGGTGGGAGGTCCCATTTTTTGTTTGTCAATGGTAATTTCTGCCCCCGGAATATCTTTTACGGCATCACGGAACAGGTTAATATATGGTTCTGTCTTCACCCCGTGACGCTTTGCATATTCCACAAAATTAACGGTCACTTTTCCCTTGGAAGAAACTTTATTTCCCTGGTCAAACTGAGATTCAGAGGCTCCCAGGGCAACGTTGGCAACAACAGATTCAACAATGGAGGTATCTTTAGTTAGTATGCCCATAATCCGGTGTTCCACTTTCCGGGTCACTGAATCGGTCACTTCAACACTGGTGCCAACCGGCATCTTTATCAGGGCATAGATCGAATTGGGTTCATTATCAGGGAAGAAAACCACCTGGGGTTTTACTACGCCCATAAGGAAGAAGGTGAATATCAGCGTTCCGGTTAACCCGTAATAGAAGATAATACGGACGTCTGCCTTTGAGTATCCAGGACAGGAGTTGTTCGTATTTATTCAGCGTTTTGGGTATCAGAAAATGCTGGAAATGAAGCAGCATCTTGTAGCCGTAAATATTATGAAACAGAAACAGGATGCCGATAAAGATGATCAGATTCCCGAGGAACAACAGGCCGGATATATGAAGAACAACCCCGACACCGGCAATCATTCCCGTGATCGTAAAGATCCTCTTGCGGCTCATGGTTTGAATTTCTTCCTCATCAGGTTTCATAAACGATACGGCGAAAACCGGGTTCAGAATATAAGCAATGATCAGAGAGGCAAATAAGACCAGGATAACGGTTATCGGGATGTAGAACATAAACTTTCCTACAACACCCGGCCAGAATGCGAGAGGGAAAAAGGGTGCCAGGGTGGTGAGAGTACCAGAGAATATCGGAACAAATACTTCTCCGGCAGCAAACTTGGCCGAAGTTGTAATGTCCATCCCTGACTTTTTGAATATCCTGTGCGTATTTTCGATGACAACAATGGCATCATCCACTACAATCCCCAGGGCAAAAAGGAAGGAAAACATGACCAGCATGTTCATGGTGAAATTAATCTCCGGCAGCACAATGTAAGCCAAAGCCATCGACAAGGGAACCGAAAGTGCCACGAAGAAAGCATTGGTAAAACCCATGAAAAACATCAGTACCACGGTAACCAGGATAAAGCCGATCACAATGGTATTGTTCAGGTCGGTGAGTGTGTTCCGGGTAAATTTGGACTGATCGCCGGTAATGCTGACTTTCAGGTCGGAAGGGAAATGCGTTTTTTTAAGGTCTTTTAAAATAACTTTTATTTGATCGGATGCATTCAGAAGGTTTTGCCCGCTTTTTTTAATCACGTTAAGCGTGATTACGTTCAGGCCGTTCATACGGGCGTAACTGTCGCGTTTAGCATGAGTATCCTTCACCTCGGCTACATCTTTGAGATATACCCTGGCGCCGGTAGATGATGTTATGACCAGGTTTTTCAGGGCTTCAAGATTTTTAAATTCCCCTACGATCCTGACTGTCCGTTCCATGCCTTCCATGTCGATGCTGCCACCGGAGATGGTTAGGTTCTCAGAAGCAATCATCCTGTCAACATCACTAAGTGTCAGCCCGGCAGCCTGCATCTTGTACATGTTCATGTTGACCTGAATCTCACGATCCAGGGCTCCGACGATATCCACCCTGGTTATTTCAGGCAAGGCTTCAATCCGGTCCTGCAAGAGATCTGCATCCTTTTTGAGTTTCTCCAGGTTATAATTGCCGGATATATTTATGTACATGATCGGGATATCGGAGAAATCGATGTCCCTTACATCCGGGGCCTGGGGGAGATCATTGGGAAGGTCACTTTTTGTTTTGTCTACCTCGTCTTTTACTTTTTGTTTGGCATCGGCGATTTTGACATCGGGATTAAATTCAACCACGATGGAGGAAAAATCCTGCACCGATGTGCTGTTGATAACTTTAACCCCACTGATCGATTTCAGATTGGTTTCGAGAGGGCGCGTCACCAGGTTCTCCATATCTTCCGGCGATGTTCCCGGATAAACGGTATTTACGATAATGTAGGGGATAACAATATCGGGTATCTGTTCTTTGGGAATCGTTCTGTAACTAAAAATTCCAAATACAGCTATTATAATCGCCAATACATAAATGCTGGTTTTATTGTCGATTGCCCAGCTCGTCGGTTTGAATTCTTTAAACTTTTGTTCCATCTGATTTTACTTTTCCCTGATTTATAATCTGATGGCTTCCCCATCCTGAAGATTCGTCTGCCCGGAAGTAATCAGCTTGTCTCCCGCTTGCAAACCCTTGATGATCTCAACCAGGCCATTGTAGCTCTGACCCAGGGTCACCCTTACTTTTTTTGCTTTGGCAGTAGGATTACCGTTTGTCGCCAGAAATACAAAATTTCCTTCATCATCATTCTGTACCAGGTTGATGGGTATCACCATGGCATCGTCCGACTTGTAATCATTGATTTTTAATACCGCCACCATATTGGCTTTGAAATGCTGTGCCTCAGGATTCAGCCTGACATCGATCTCAAATGTCCTGTTTTGCGGATTAATATACTTACTGGCTGAGGAAATCTTAGCCTTTATACTGGTCCCAAGATCTGGAAGTTCAATCTCCACTTCATCCCCTTTATTGACTTTTGAGGAATAGAATTCGGAAATTTCTGCCACAACTTTAACGGAACTGAAATTTACCACGCGGATTATCGGTAAGCCCGGGGCAACAGACTGTCCGATCCTGATATCGACCGATTCCACCGTTCCGTTTATGGGTGATTTTATTAAGGTCATATCTATCTGATCTTTCAGGGCTTTTATGCTGTTTTCAAGCGATTCTTTGCTGTTTTTGGCTTGCAGGTACTGAACTTCCGAACCGATCTTCTGGTCCCAGAGATTTTTCTGTTTTTCGTAGAGGTCGCTGACGAACTTGTAATTGTCCTCCATTTGACGAAGGTTTTGCCGAAGTACACTGTCATCCAGCTTTGCAAGGATCTGGCCTTTACTAACCCTGTCACCCATATTCACATTGACATCCTCAACAGTCCCCATCGTTCTTGCACTGATTCCCAGGTTTTCTTCACCATCCACGTTTCCCTGTATTTCGATGAAATGACGGAAGATTTCCGGTTCCATTGTCCTGACGGCTACGAAGGGCGTGTTTGATGAATTTATTGACAGGCTGTCACCGGCCGGAATCGAATCCTCAAGTTTTTTGATCTGTTCACTGATGGCATCCCTCTTTTTCTTCAGTTCGGTCAGTTTGGCCTGCTTATCACTGCTGCAGGAAATAATGGTCAGTAGCATCAATAAACCTGCTGTTTTCAAATTCAAGATTTTCATGTTCGATGAATTATGATATGATTTTTATTTTGATTTCTCTTAATTCTTTGCCAGGATCCTGTCAAGTTTGGCTTTGGCTTTTAATAATGCGATGAGCGAATTGTAGTAATTGGATTCTGAAGTCAGGTATTGCGTCTGGCTTTGTGTTAATTCAAGACTGGTAGCCACACCTTCTTTAAATTTGGTCAGATTCTTCTGGTATATCTTATAACTCAGTGCCATGCTTTTCCTGTTATTGTTGTAGTTCATAAACGCCGTCTGATAGTCATTCTTTGCACTTTCGAACTCCAGGGAAAGATTCTGTTCTATATTTTTCCGGTTCAGTTCCGACTTCTCAAGTGTCAATCTGGCCTGTGCAACTGTGGACAGTCTTTGTGTGCTGGTGAAAATGGGCAGGCTCGCAGTTATGCCTACAATATCCTTCGGCTGGAAATTAAAGGCCGCAGCATTGGTCTGTTCCTGGTGCTGGTAAAATCCTGAAATCGTGGGAAGAAATTTTGATTTTTCACGTCTGAGGCTTGCTTCATTAATGTTTACCTGATTGTCAATCATCTTGTAATCTATGCTCGACGTCACATTAAACTGATCAGTGATAAGGTACTGGAATTTCCCCTGTTCGATGAATCCCGAAAGGCTGTCGGTTAATTCCACCGGCTGATCAAAACTAACCCCGAGTTGGATCTTCAGTAATTTAAGCGCAACTTCACTCTGACCCTGAAGAGAGGTAACCATGTTCTGGAGATTGGACCTGTTGATGCTGATCTGATCCACATCTGTCTCTTCAACAAATCCCTGCTTATACGTTTTTTCCAAATCAGTATACGTCTTGTCAAGGAGTTTGACACTTTGTTGAAGTACCCTGAGACTCTCATCCAAAACCAAAATCAGGTAATATGAATCCGCCACCGACTCCCGGGTTGTCAGTTCCGATTTTTCATAGGCATCTTCAGAAATTTCCTTGTAGATCCGTGCCGCCTGCAGTCCAACGATATATTCCCCGCTGAAAATTAGCTGGCTCACTGTAAAATTAACCGTGGTATTATTTTTCGAAGCCAAAGGAATGGACGGTCCATAATAAACGTATTCATTCAAGACCTCCGGGCCCATCGAACTGTTGAAGACCCGATACCGGTTCGGAAGTGATAAGAGGATCCTGAGTGAATCCCGTTACCGGGAAACTTAACTCCGGTATTTTAAATATATGCTGATAGTTAGCCGTGACAGAAAACTGCGGCAGTCCGATAGACGTGGTCTCCTGTACTTTTTTCTTCGCTATCTCAATATCGAGCTGAGAACTTTTTACGGTCCGGTTGTACTGAAGGGAATACGTTTGTGCATCCGGTAATGATAGTCTTAAAGTGTCGGGCTGTTCCTGAGCTGCCAATGAAAATGCCAGGATTAGACATCCGGAGCTGATCAGTAATTTCTTATAATTCATCATAATATCTTCACTAATAATTTAATTTTAAATCATGGGTAACTTTTTCAGATTTTCCTCAAGAACAGCGATGCCTTTTTCATTCGCTATTCCCCTGATATGATAAATAAAAACCTCCAGGAAGATCTTGCCCGACGTGAAATCTTCAATGGTAAACAGATGATCTTCATACATGCCTTCTATACGGGAAACCTGAAGCTTAACGATAATCTCTTCCTGCATCTCTTTCCTGTACAGTCCTTCCTTTTTCCCTTTGCGACTGTTCTCCAACATGGCTTCATACATGTTATCCCGTTGGATTTGATGAACCTTTTTATAGATCGCCGGATAATACTTTTTCAGGTCGTATTCAAACGAAGGACTGTATCTTTTTAATTGAACGCTAAGATACTTAAGTACTTCAAACAGCTCTTCAATGGCGTTCTTCCCAGTATGGATCAAAGTCAGATAACAATCTTTGTTCCTTTCAAGTTCAAAATCCATGACTTTACTGACCAGATCTGTCTTGTCATTTACATACCGGTAAAGTGTTTTTTTTGATATTCCCAGTTCACGGGCAACATCATCCATCGTTACACTCTTGATGCCATACTTGCGGAAAAGGTCGATTGCCTTACTTACTATACCTTTCATTTTTTCCATCAGGCCACAAAAGTAATAACTTTTCCTGAAATGGAAACGTTTTTACTCAAAAACGTTTCCGGAGTGTTTTGATTTTTCGTTGCAAATATCTGAAAAATGAATTACTCCTGTTTTAACATAGTGTTAATTCTTTGAAGACCTTTCTGACTTAGGATGATGACAGTTTTTCACAGTCCTTTATTTTTCCTTTCATGTGACCTGATTTCGAAGGTCATCATGGGAACCTGTCAGGATCTTTTCCATGAGCTGGTTAATGAAACTGACCTGGGATTCGGATATCTTCTCACGGGCGGTGTTAGCATTAAACCAGGCTCCCATATCAATCTCAGGGAACTCTTGAATCCTCCCGGACTTAGGAGGCCATTCCATTGAAAACAGGTTGCTTATTATGGTTGATGCATCAAGGTCATGCTCCAGAGCAAAGACATACAAGACTTTACCACTCTTCATTCTGACAGGGGTCAGATCGATAAATTCACCGGTAACTGCTGTGCCGGTTTCTTCAAAGAATTCTCTCTGCGCAGCCTGAAGGGCCGTTTCCGGTTCATTGAATTCCCCTTTGGGGACCGACCACGCCCCTTTATCCTTTTTGGCCCAGAAGGGACCTCCAGGATGTACCAGCAAAAATTCAGGTTGGTGATTTTGGAATCGGTATAACAGGATGCCTGCGCTTTTCTTTGGCATAACAATTCGGCTTTTTCTTTCGTTTATTCAGGCCGTTTGTCTTTCGTCATGGTTGGATGAACGTGGGTCCGGCCAATAATAAGTGGTTTCGATCGGTTTAAACCGTCTTCCGGTGCTTCCGGACGATTACCGTTGGTTTTACAAGGACACAGGGTTTGAATGAAAATCGTCTGTTATAAACATAGGGACGCGATGCCTCACGTCCCTATGTCACAGTGACCAGGATCATGATCTATATAAATTTATATGCCATAATCCGGTTTACGTCTGCCACCTTATTTTGAAAATCTGGTCAGAAGGACGCCATGAATGGGAATATTAAGCTTAATAGATCCCTCCATTTCGCCTAGATCTTTCTGGCGCCAGAGATCCCTGACTTTGTATTTTCCGGCCATTCCAAACTGATCAAAGGCCAGGTTCAGCGTTTTAGGTTCAGAACTCAGGTTAAAGAATCCTATTGCCGTACTGCCGTCTTCCAGTGGTTTGGTCCATACCTGAAAGTCATCCTTATTATACACCTGTTCAGCCGACATACCTTTACTATCCTGATGAACATCCAGTACTTCGCTATTCGTAAGCAGGTTAAGCGTAAAGTCATCGAGTTTGGTCAGATCGCAACCCAGGAGCATCGGGGCGGAAAGTAATGACCAAAGGGAGACATGTGTATACTGTTCATCAGCAGTGAGCCTGGTAGGATGGGTACTTGGTCCCCAGCCGACCCAGCCGACAACCATCATATCTACATCATTCCAGTGTCCGGGTTGGGCATATTTGGCGTACTTGTTGGCATTAAAACCGATACCCGACATGCTTTCCCAGGTGTCGGTGATGTCGCCGGTTGTTCTCCAAAGGTTACCACCGACTTCTGCACCCCACTTCCAAACATCTCCCATGCCATACTGGCAAAGGCTGAAGATAATGTCGCGGTTGATTTTGTCGAGGCAGCTTCTCAGGAGTATATAGGGTTTTTGCAATTCTTCAAGACTATTATCTTTGGCGATCTGGCCGTACGAACACCAGTCGTATTTGATGTAATCAAAACCCCACTTTGCCCATGTTTGAGCATCCTGGCATTCATGCTGGTAACTACCGAGGTAGCCGCCACAAGTTTCAGGACCAGGGGAGGAGTAGATACCGGTTTTTAAACCCTGGCTGTGAACATAGTCTGTAAGAGCCTTCATATCCGGGAATTTCTCATTCGATCCGATTTCACCTCCGGCCTTTCTTTCTGCCGATTCCCATCCGTCGTCGATGTTGATATATGTCCAGCCATAATTTGCGAGTCCCGATTTTTTCATCATATCGGCAGCATTCCTCACTTTAGCGTCGTCAACTGAAAGCCCCCAGACATTCCAGCTGTTCCAGCCCATCGGTGATGTAAGGGCGATAGTATTACCGATCCTGATGGTAAAGGCCTTTGTATCGGAACCCAGTCCATTTTCTGCTTTAAGGGTTACCGGGTAATCTCCGGCACGGTATACTTTACCTGTTATGATACCGGTCCCGGGGTCAACGCTTAAGCCTGCGGGAAGTCCCTCAGCACCAAAGGTCATCGGTCTTTTACCGGAAGCAGGAATGGTATACATGAATGGGCTTCCCGGGTGGGCGCCAAAGATCTTTGGTCCGTTGATCCTGGCTTCATCGGGTGCAGGGGGTGTAAGAATATAAGGCGCAGACTGGGTGGCATAAAGTATATTCCTTGCATTTTTAACCTTGAAAATATACTCCACCTTGTAGCTCATGGTTTGTGGAGCTTCAAAGGTGAACATCTGGGGCAGCTTTGAACCGGCAGGAATGGTTACCGATTCAGTGGTATTGTATACATCTTCGTTGTTGAACTGGCCGCTGACTTTAATTGTCAGGTTTCCGGAAATATCCTGAGATTTCAGCCGGTTGATCAGAAAGATGTTTTTCGAATAATTATTGGCAGTGAGTTCAAAGGGATCTGAATAAATATCGAAGTTGACATAATCTTTCAGATCAACCATGCTTATGGAAGGATTTGGAGTGTAGAGTCCGCCACCACCGCCGGTATCATTCACCCTCACGGCAATCACGTTGTTCTGGTCCCACAATATTCTGGGGTCATCGGCCGGGATAACATAATTTCTGAAGATAGAGTAGGTATCGTGCGTGCCCTGAAAATCGGGTGGAAACGCTCCATTGGGATCTTCGATCGTTATTCCATTATAACCTAGTGGTTTGCCATTCAAAAAGGTTTCGTCATCATCATCAATCTTACCGATACTAAACTGCAGGCTGTCTTTAAAATATGCATTTTTCTTCAGGCTCGACGGTATGAAAACTTTGATCCTGTACCAACCGTAGCCATCATAACCTTCAAAACCCTGTTGTTCCCAGAGCTTTCCGGCAGTCATGGTTTTCCATGATGAGTCATCAAATTTGGGCTCAGCCCGCTGAAGGTCATCCCCCGTCATAAATTTCCAGCCGTTAGTCAGGCTGATGATATCCGATCCGGGTTTCGGTTTACTGCACGAAACGAGGATCAGTACTGTCAACGTTAAAAGAATGGATAGTTTTTTCATGTTCAGTGGTTTATGGTTTATTAAAGTCATAGAGTTCTGCTGCTGTTGATGTTTTTTCTTTGGGTGAGATTCCGTTGGCATCGTTTAACCTGGCATCCGGAGGGGCTTTGATAAAGCCTTTCACCATAGGATCCCCGGATGCTTTCATCTGGTCTGCGAGTTTATGTTGCATTTCAAGGAGAATCTCTTTATGCCGGGGGTCGCCGGCCAGGTTTCTTCGTTCATGCGGATCAAAGTAGATATCGAAAAGTTCTTCCTCAGGCAGAATATGATCTTTCCATCCATTTTCCATCCAGAAGGTTTTCGTAAGGCCGTCATCACAATTCGGTAAAACGGGTGTTTTCTTGTCTCCATAACGCCTGATATATTTCCAGCGTTTAGTCCGCACAGAACGCATAGGTTCATAGGATGCATGATAATTCACCTGCGAATAAACAGCATCCCTGATCTCATCCTTCTCTCCCCTGATCAGCGGCATAAATGATGTCCCTTCGAGCCATACCGGCTTTTCTATATCGAGCAGTTCGCATAGTGTAGGGAAAACATCGATCACACTCACGAGGCTGTCTACGACTTTTCCACCTTTGAAGCCTCCGGGGCCCCGCATGATCAGGAAGATACCGGTACCACCGTCGTAAAGGTTGCATTTCATTTCAGGGAAGGCAATCCCGTGGTCGGTAGTGCAGATGATGAGAGTATTTTCAAGCAGGTTATTCCGTTCAAGGGCTGCGAAGACGGTGCCCATTTTATCATCCAGGATTTTTGCACTTTCCTCAAACATCGCCATATCCTTACGCACCGGGGGAACATCGGGAAATGGCCCCGGAGTACTTTGCCTGGAAGCGTCGATCCGGTAGCTTTCTTCAGGGTAATCACGATGAGTCTGGACAAAACCAACCGACAGGAAAAAGGGTTCCCGTGGTGCATGATCGAGCCATTCGGCTGCTTTGGTATGTGCCACATCGGCATCTCCCACATACTGATCATAACCAATTCTCTTCCAGGGGTCACCGGGCTTCCAGCTCATCACATGCTGCACCCCTGCAAGGGCAGTGATGTATCCGTATTTCTTCAGCGTGTTTACGATATGCATCCCCGGGTCTTTCAGAGAAAAACCCCGGTGAGCAAGACCGATCATCCCATTGTTGTGCGGGTAAGTACCTGTAAGCAGGCTGGCACGGCTGGCCGATGAAGTGGGATGGGTAGTATAATACTGCCGGAAAAGGATGCCTTCGTCGGCAAGCTTCCTGAGGTTCGGAGTTGGAATATCCACACCGAAGGGTTCGATGGACCGTCCGGTATCATGAGAGTGAATATAAAGAATATTTGGACGGGCTCCCGCCGACGGCTTTTTTTCGGATCGTTCTGCATTCTCACTTGTAATCAGTTTGCCCGCCGATCCCAGGGCGATACCCCCCAGGCCGGCAGTCTTAAGGAAATCTCGCCTTCCAAGGTTTACTTTTTTCTCCATATTTAGCTGATTTTCAATGTTTCTCCTGCATGCAGGGTAAATGGTTTGTCGAATTCCAAAAGGATACTGTTGCCCAGTGTGGTTACCGCAGCCGTAGCCCGATTGCCCGGAACTTCAGCTTTAAAGGCCTTACCATTAAGTCCGTGCGTATTAAAAGTGATCTTTTTAAATGTCAGCTCACCGGTAAGGGATTCAATGCCGGCATAATCAGCCTCCTTTATATAATGTGATGTACCTTTGGCTGTTGAGAAGAACAACCTGAATGTTTTTTTCGGGATCTTCGGACTGAAGGTATATTCATCCTGGTTCACCGACATGCCCAGCAAGGCATTGACAATGCCCCAGGCAGACATGGGCCGGTAGTAATGTCCGCCGAATTCCTGGTGGTCCCAGTAAAGGCTGGCCTTGCGATACCTGGTGTTCACGGTTTTCGCCACTTCAAGACCTTCCTTGTAAAAACCTTCATAGATCAGGAATGAAGCAAAAGCCAGTTCAACACCAGACCAGGTAGTGTTAGCCTGGTCCACCCAAAGGTCGCTTTTTTCGATGGGGAAACGGTCGGGATATTCGGGCCACGTGCAATTCCTCAGACCAAAATCGGGTTTGTAGGAAAAGTCCAGAACCTTCTTAAGTGCGCTTTTTACATGTTCTTCTTTGAAAAGATATCCGAGGCCGGTGAGATGGGCCACCCATTGCCCGATGATCTGATCGGTGAGACAACCTTCAGATTTGTCACCTTTCGCAGTTCCGCCTTCGTCATTGTATAAACGGTAATATTCGCCATTCCAGAGTTTCTCTTCCATGAGTTCGGAGCCTTTTTTCAGGATCCCGGAATATAGATTCAGAGCCTCTTGATCACCAAGCACTTCAGCGGCTTTGATGGCACTTGCAATGGCACACAGCCACTGCGACTGAATGTATGCTGCCATACCGTACATCGGGAAGTTGTCGTAACTGCTCTCAATACCCTTCATATAAGGCATTTGGTTCCCGTCATCGTCGCGGTATTCGAGGATATAGTTGATGGCCTTTTTAACCGCCGGCCACATGTCTTCAAGATATGCCCGGTCATTCGTGTAAAAGAAATCGCGAAGTGTCATCTGTACGAACTGGCCCGGGAGGTCAATGCGGTTATAAACGCCCCAGGTACCGTTTTCGGTTTTCGTAAGGTCCAGGCCCAGCCCATGAGCAATCTCCCCTTTTTCGGTCTGAACATTTTTATGTGCCCGCATGGTCGATTTCTGCAGTTCGGGGAAAAGAAACAACACCGGCAGGTCACCATAAAGACTTACATCGGTGGTGGCCATAGGCCCCCAGCTTTTATCCGGAGTCATGCCTTCCCTGATGGCAAAGGTCCCGTCTTTGGTCAGCCTGGATGAAGTGATGAAGGTATTCAGCTGGGAGTTGATCTGGTCCAGGATAAACGGATCAGCATCACTGGCATAAAAATGATCGGTAAAGGCCTTGCAGCGAAGGGTCAGGTCATCCTTATTAATAGTCATATATTCAGCTACTTCCTCGGATGAATTAAAATAGTTCTGATAATAATGTTCCTGGTTGGTCGTGATCACCTGGTTTATCTGGTATGGAAGACCGGGATCGGGTTTTGCCCTTCCTACGAATGATCCGTAATTGTTAGGAAAATACCAGGTCATGATAAATGAATGATCCATTTGCTCACCGGGTTCGAGTCGCCGGGTCAGTGCAATGGAACTGAATGCTCTCTGGTCCTCGGTACCGGATTGTTTGCCTGCGACCTTCCTGCCCGTTGCCTTATCCGTGTGGTTGCGGTTTTCCGTATCGTCGATATTGGCAAGCTCCTTGTCCACAAGCAATTTTTCATAATAGGGATGACGATGTTCCCATCCAAGGTACCAGGTTGTATCATCCGATAGCGATGCCATACCCATGTGACCAAAGGCACTGGCAGTTTCATCAACGCCACCTGCCGACATGTCGTAATATTTAAAACCCGGACCTTCCTTCTGAAACGAGGTAAAGTATTTGTCGTACGTATCATAACTTACCAGGTTCCTCATACTGCCCAGCAACATGACATCGGCAGGCTTAGATCCGGTTGAGATGACTTTAAAATTAAAATATACCCCGGGTAACGATGAATTCTTTACATCATGCGGGATAAAAGGACTGAATGCTTCCATTTCCACAACGAAAGGCATGTCGGGATCGGAGAATTTCATATTTATAAACGGGAAACGTCCCCTGTATTCAATGTCGCTGACGGGAGACATCCACGGGAAGTAATATTCAATACTGTCCATGGCACCCTGGTTAAGACCATTGTTGATCTGCAGCAGTTTGATCCTGGGATCTTCACCTTCCACCTGGTAGCGAAGAAGGAAAAACAGGAGGGAATCTTCCCATCCGTCCCTCGGGAACGTGGGAATGGTAAAAACCGGTCCGGCACCGAACGGGAAATTATTCATGATGCTCCAGTTGTAAAACTGCCCGTCCTTTCTCAGCTCAATTGAACCTGTACCTAATCCCCCGAGAGCAATGCCGCTTCTAATCCTTTGAGAACCTGAATAGGTTTCTTTCAGGGCTGCTTTCCCGGAGGTATCTTCATCCTGTTCGTGGTTTGTTTTCTGGTGAGGAAGGCATCCCGGCAGGGTTACTATGCTTCCTGCGGCTGCTCCGAGCGCTACACTGGTAAGAAAATCTCTTCTTTTCATCGCTAATGCTGATTATTTAATGTTTTTCAGGCCATAAGGCATGATATCAGAATTCTCCGTTTTACTATTCAATGATCATTTCATCGGTCATCATCAGTACATGCTGAGGTTTGTTGGCCATATTTTCAGGCAAATCCTTCAGATTACGAGGCCGAGATAATAATCTGCGAGGGTATGCCCGAATCCGGTTCTATATCATAGTTTTTAACATAATAGGAACCTGCGTTCAAAATATCCAGTGTCGTCCATGTCCTGGCCCAAACGGTTTTTTGGGTGCCGTCGGGATAGACGAATTCCACGGTGATCTTTTCAGGAAAATAAACACTCCACCAGAAATCCTGGAGAAAACGCAGTCGTATATGACTGACCGGTTTTTCAGACTTATAATCCATTTTAAGAGCCATATCCCCGTCCCTGAATACGATCCAGTTCTTATAAATGTCACCAACCTGGCCTTGCTTCCCATCGAAGAGGATCCATGGTGAAGAAGGGAATCCGGCAGGCGGCTGTGAGCCGGTAAACCCGGGATTGGAAAAGGGGGTTTTCGTAAACCTTTCCATGACATTGTTCAGCGCATTGGTACGGTCACCGGCAAAGGATTTGGCAATCATCACCGAACTCCGGCTTATCGTGACCGGAGAAGAATAAAGTAAACTGTGATCATCCGGGATACTTCCGTCAATTGTATAGCGGATCAATGCATTATCGTCGACTGAAAGGACAGCCTTCAGGGATGTATTGAAATAATGATCACCCGACAGGGTCGGTGTGGGGCTGAACCTGACCGGCACAAGAGGAGATCTTTGTTCATAGGCATCCTGAACATCGGGATAGGATGAGAAGGGTTTCATTCTAACGGTGAACTTCATGTTTCTGACCGGGATGACATAAGGAGGAAAGCAGGAAGGTCCACATGTGGCTGTTCCAAGGCCCTGCTGAACGTGATCGATGTTAAAAGTGATGAAATCCTGTTTCACCAGTTCAACAGGATGCCGGGCATCCTCAATATTTTTATCGGTGTAGTGATATGCGCTGAAATTGAACAGGGAATCGCCGGTGACGAACAAGCCGTGATCTTTATTATCGGCAATGGTCATCCATCGCACACCAGAGCGGTTGCCATTTTCTTCCGGTACGATATAATTCTCCCACAGGCTGTCCACACTCATGCTATAGACACCTGCGTCAGCCGAAGATTGCCTGTCGGGGTAACTTTCCTGGGGTCCGCGTCCATACCAGCTTACATGCTCAAAAGGCGGGGTCAGTTCCATCTGAAGTCCGACTTTTGCAAAAGCCTGGATCTCAGGTGTAGGTCGTATCCAACTGGTCAGCGCTACTTCACCATTTCCGTAGACCAGGTATTGCTGATAAGCCTGGATCCTTATTTCTCCATGATAACGGTATATAACCTCGAAGCCCACCTCTACAAGGTTTTTTTGGATCTGCTTTACGACTGTGGTGCCAATGATCTTCTCCAGGCTGTCAAGACCTGAATTTTTCCAGGCTTTGTAGCCGTTCCAGTCATTATAGTCATTTTCTGTCGGCGGACGCCAGAAATTCAATTCGGGTCCTTTTTGCAGAAGCGGCTCACCGTTAATTTCCCACCCGGTTAGTTTGCCTTGTTTCTTATCAAATTCCAGGCTGAATTTTTTCCCGGCAATGGTGACAGTGTTCCCTGTTTCTTCCAATTTAAGTCCCGGGTCTTTTTTCGTTTCACGCACTGCAAATGTGCTTTGGTTCGTATTCACCGGGAACTGGATCTCAGCTACAGTGTAACCTTTTTTTGCCCATGGCTGGTCTTTACGGAGGGAGAAACTCAGGTTCAGGAAATATTCTTCTGCAGGACCGGCTGTTGTGGCAGAGAAAGGAATACTGATCACGGTATCCTGCTGCGGTGAAAGGGGAAGAACCTCTGCAGGACCGGATTTAATGATCATTCCCGTTTCTGAGGACAGACCAGGAGAATTCGAATTCATCGAGGTTGGTAAAGAAAAAGTCATTCCTGATTTTCACCTCCAGCGGATTAAGGTCATGAAGGTCGAAACGGACATTCTGGTATTGCCGTCTGACTTCGGCCAACTGGGGTTTCGTTGTTCGGTCGGGGTATATGAGGCCGTTAATACAGAAAGAGTTGTCATTAGGAGTGTCTCCGAAATCTCCGCCATACGCCCAGTATTTACGTCCGTCGGGAGTGGTTTTTTCAAGGCCCTGGTCAACCCAGTCCCACACGAAAGCGCCCTGCATCCGCTTGTGGGAATAGATCATGTCCCAGTAATCCTTAAGCCCGCCAACACTGTTTCCCATGGCATGGGCATACTCACAAAGGATGACCGGACGTGTCGTATCTTCCTCAGTTAGCTGAAGCATTTCAGCAGGTGTCGAATACATGTTTGAAATGATATCAAAGTAGGAGGGGGGACGGCTTTGTGCAGTCCGGTCGTTCCTGTCTTCATAGTGGATGAGTCTCGACGGGTCGAGGAGGCGCAAGGTATCGGCTTCGGCCTGGATGTTTTGACCGAAACCGTTCTCGTTTCCCAATGACCATACAATGACCGAGGGATGGTTCTTATCGCGTTCTTCCATGGAAACTGCGCGGTCGACAAAGGCGGACCGCCAGGCCGGATCCATGGGCAACCGGGGCCTGGTGCCATGAGATTCGACATTGGCTTCATCCCAGAGGTAGATGCCATAAATATCGCACAGTTCATACCAGAGAGGGTTGTTTGGGTAGTGAGAGGTCCTGACGGCATTAATATTATTCTGCTTCATCAGGAAGATATCTTTTTTCATGATCTCACGGGTAAGTACGCGCCCGGTAGTTGGCCAGATCTCGTGCCGGTTAGTGCCCTTCAGGTAAACAGGCCTGCCATTTACCAGCAGGTTACCGTCTTTAAGCTCTACATTGCGAAACCCAACCCGTGTTGAGATAACTTCTGCGGTATGATCCGGTTTATCCTTCATCTCAATGACGAGCCTGTAAAGGTTCGGTTTTTCAGCGCTCCAGAGAAGAGGATGGTCTATATTGACTTCAAGTGATAATCCTGTTTCCTGGTTATAAGCTATTAGCTGAATGAATTTTTCAGTCTTGCTGAAAACTTCCCGGTTCTGGTTATCAAGCAAAGTGAAGATGATGGTCTGCGGTTTTGAAAGGGTATAATCATGATTTGTGATCCGCAGGTCAACCTTGAGCCTGGCATTGGTATAATTGTCTGTCAGGGGCGTTTCCACCCTGAAATCCCGGATATGCAGCGATGGGGTTGCAAAAAGGTAAACATCCCGGTAGATACCACTGAGCCTCCAGAAATCCTGGTCTTCGAGATAACTGCCGTCGGACCAGCGGAATACCTGTACGGCAAGCTTGTTCTTTCCCTGTTTAAGAAAACGGCTAAGGTTGAATTCGGCAGGGGTCATACTCCCCTGGCTGTAGCCGACAAGTTGTCCGTTTACCCAGATGTAAAAGGCAGACTGAACCCCGTCGAAATGAATGAAAACCTGCTTGTTTGTCCAGGAAGCAGGGACCTCAAATTCACGGATGTAGGAGCCGACGGGATTGTCTCGTTTAATCATGGGCGGATCGGCTGGAAAAGGATGTATGACGTTGGTGTAGATGGGAATGCCGTATCCCAGCATCTGCCAGTCGGACGGTACGGGAATGGTATCCCAGCCGCTCGCGTCAAAGCCCGGAAGATAAAAATCGGAAGGGCGCTTGTCATCATCCGGCACCCAGCGGAATTTCCATGTACCGTTCAGACTCATATAATAATCCGAACCCTCCCGTTGAAAGGTAAGCGCACTCTGGCGATCCTGGTAAGGAATGTATGTTGCGTGTGGTTTTTCTTTATTATACCCGATCACTTGTTCATCCTCCCAGTCCTTATGCTGGGAAAAAACAGGACAACTCATGATGAGCGCCAGCAGAACGGTATAAAGTTTTGTCATTTTCTGATGTATTGTTTTACGTTTCGTGTCATTCAATAAACTTGCCTGCAGAAATTCCTACCCTCATTTTAACCGGAGGTTCTGCTACTTCCTCAGGATATGAAATGAAAAGGATGCCCGATCGCCGGGGATTTCCGAACGGATGTTGATCCGGTACAGCTCTTTACCCCATGAGTGGATCAGCGAACGATCTTCCAGTGTTATGACCTCTACTTTGGGTTCTGTGCCTTTTGGGAAAAGCAGTTCTGCAGTTTCATTGCCGGTTGTGGGATCGGTGAAAATAAACCGGTCGGATTTCAATACAGGCTTATAGAGGGTTATGAAATGAAAGGTTACCTGGTTTCCCTTCTTCTGAAAAATCATATCGTCTTTAATATCGATGAGGTGTTGAGACCTGTTGAGTTGCAGGCTCCTTTCAGCTTTCAGGATACCGGCATCAGCCGGGTATGCATGGCTGATATCGAGACTGAAACCCGGCTTGTTTTTGCTTTTTTGAAAGCTGACATCTTCGGCTTTATATTCGGGTCCGTCTTTTTGCATCACACCATTGATATCGGGAAGGTTATGGTATGCCGACTGCATGGTCCAGATCTCATAACGTTGAGGGCTGAAGGTTTTAGCGGTATAAGTACCCACGCCTGCATCAAGGAACAGCGGCCGGTCGTTCAGATACACGACGAAATTTCCCACATCGTTATGATTATGACTTTCAGCATTGTTTCCGCCTTTGGCTGCAAGGAATAGTCCGGAAGTGCTGCCGGGTATTTCCCTGGCAGTAAAAACCTGGAGATCCGGAAGAAAGTTTTCACTTCCCGGATCGAAGGTCAGGGTGCATGCACTGAGTTCCGGGACAGTGAAGTAATCGGGCATGGTCCTTATCATCAGCCCGTAGTTTTCAGGTTTCGGTTTTCGCCGGTTACCTGAACTCTCCATCATTTTGGCGAAGCCCATCAGATTAGTGCTCCCGGTAGCTTTGCCGAAGCGGTACATCAGACTGGCATCGGGACGCAGACGCGGGGCAGCATCGGCAAAATTTACGAACCAGTGACCCGAGATGTATACCTTCCAGATATAATCCCCGATGTTTTTTATCAGCTGATTATGAAAGACATCGATTTTTCCGTTTGATGCCGTATAGAGCTGGTTGAGACAGTCAAACAGGCTTGCCCCGGCATGTCCCCAGTATCCGGGCCCTTCGTCGCAACCGCCGTCAGCAGGGTACGGGTTCAGAAACTGATCGAGTACGAGCAGGGCTTTTTTAATCCCTTCTGTTCTGCGCTGTGGATCCTGCTCCAGGACAAGGATGGCATTCAGCCAGTTTGAAACGATCCACGGGTTCCAGTTGTTCGGTATTCTCCCGCTGAATCCCATCCACCAGTAATCGTTCCGGGTGAGTAACGGATCCAGCATGCGTACCTTTACCTCATCCCGCAGTCTCTTCCTGACCAATGGATTGACCCTGTCAAGCTTGTCACCCACAAAGTAATCGACAGCAGCCATCAGACTTGCAGTCTCAGCCGAGAAAAGAGCTACTTCAGGATCATCCTTATCGGGTAATCCGCTTCCGGCTTTCTGCGTCCCGATATGTGCGGGAATCGTCCATGATGTTTCCTCACATATTGTCCATACGCCGTTCATGATATCATCCACGAATCGTCCTTTGTTCTCAAGGATCTCTCCCATCAGAAGTGCTGCCAGCGCATCCCGTCTCTCACTATACACAGCCTGGTAGCGGGTCCGGTTTCCGTTCCTGACAAAATCAAGGTAAACCGAGGCTTTCAGAATGGGATAATCAAATCCCAGATACTGCTCGGCTTCACGGATGATCGTGTCACGTTCACTCTCAGGAATGACATTCCATGCCTTGTCGCCGCAGGGTGGGAGAGGTTTATATTCTGATGAACCCTCAACGTTTTCTTTGATGAAATCGCCGGAATACCTGCCGCTCAACAAATTCCTTTGTTGTGAAAACAATAATGAACTGTTGATGCAAAAGATCAGGATGGCGAAGGTTCGTATTTTGATGCTCATTTTTAAATCAATTTATGCCGGGTCAGTTGTCAGGATATCTAATCATCAGCGTTTTGAATATTTTGACAGGCTATAATCCTTTCAGACCCATCAGACAAAAAACACCCTGGCGGATCAGCTATTATTTCACTACCACGGCGAAGCCGCCTCCGGGTGCTAAATGGAGAGTCAGTTTATCTCCTTTTTTAACCGTTTTAGTGAGATGGGTATAATCTTCAGCGAGTTTATCGGCATTGACACCGTCTTTGAAGATTTCCGCTGAATAGGATCCTTCAGGCAGGAAACTGAAGTCGATCGTGTAGTCCCTTGGTGTCCAGTTGGTAAGGCCACCAATATACCAGTTTTGACCCTTTTTCCGGATCGTCACGATGTATTCACCAATCTTCCCATCGGGGACTGTGGTTTCATCCCAGCTTACCGGCACCTTTGATAAGAAGGCAAGGATGTCGGGATATTTTTCATACTGTGTGGGTGCATCGCACAGCATCTGAAGTGGAGCATCATATACGATGTACATACCTAGCTGCTGACACCGTGTCCCGTGACTCATCGGCGTTGAATTACTTACGCTATACGAACTTTCCGTGGAGTTTCTCATGGCACCCGGGGTGTAGTCCATGGGTCCGGCCATCATCCGGGTGAAGGGAATGGTCACGTTATGACGAGGCGTCGGGGACTTACCGTTGCTGTTAAACTTGTTATACTCGTTTCCGATGACCCCTTCGTAATTAATGATGTTAGGAAATGTCCGGCTCAGCCCGGTGGGCTTTGGGCAGCCATGAAAATCGACCATAAGGTGGTATTTGGCAGCTGTTTTGGCGCAGCGCTCCTGGAAATCCACCAGGAGCTGGTCATCGCGGTCCAGGAAATCCACTTTTACCCCGGCCGCACCCCATTGTGAAAAAAGGGCCATAGCTTTTTCCATCTGGTTATCAAGTACGAACCAGACACACCAAAGGATCAGCTTTACGTTTTTCTCCCGGGCATACTTCATCAGTCCCGGAACATCCAGACCCGGAACCGGAAGGGTCAGGTCGAACTGGTCGGACCAGCCTTCGTCCATGATTACATAAGGGATCCCGTTTTTAGAGGCAAAGTCGATATAAGCCTTGTAAGTCTGATTGTTAATGCCGGTTTTGTAATCCACACCTTCAAGGTTCCAGTCATTCCACCATTCCCATGAAACCAGGCCGGGTTTAACCCAGGAGCCGTCAATCTCTGCCGGTGATGCCAGCTTATATATCATGTCGGTCTCAGCAAGATGAGCATCACGGTCGGTGATGACCATCACCCTCCAGGGAAGAGATCTTTTTCCGCTGGTCATGGCGATGTAATTCTCGCGCGCAGTCACACGCTTTTCGAAAAGTCCCCAGCCTCCTTGTTCCGTTTTAGACGGGACAGGGGCAAACATACCTTTCAGATGATACCGGTTATTGTTTCCCGGGCGGTAAAGATACATCCCGGGGTAATCCCTGACATCGGCGTCGGTAATGGCAATTTTCAGTTTGCCTTTATAGTCGATCACAGCCGGCAGGGTGGCAAAGTTTTCTTCATTCATTTGTGAGATGGGCATCCATTCACGGATTTGCTCAAACGAGGTCTGGAAATCACCGGCAACAGCGAGCAAAGCCTGGTAATCATCTGTGAAATAAAAGCTGGCTTCCTCGTTAATGACCTTCATTGGTGATTTAAGAGCGGTGAAAAACCGGTAGGCCATACCATCATTGTACACTCTGAATTTTATACCGAAATCACCTTTAAAGTTCAGTGTCAGCTCATTATATACATCCTCAATAATGCTCCTTTTTCCATACAGTGGTTTTAGTTCACCAGAATGATGATCAACATTATTGCCTGTTAGTTCCGGGTTTAAACCAAGAACCTGACCTTCATTTACCGTGAGAGACAGCGGCGAGGGATAAATCACAAGTTCACCCCCATAATAAACGGTATAATAAATTTTCTCTTTCAGGTCGATTTTAATGGTGATCCTACCGTCTGGAGAAGTGATTTCCGGAGTGTCGGCAGCTCTTAATCCATTGCTTATCAGTCCTGTAATTAAAATCAGGATCGGGAAAAGGGAATGTCTTTTTCTCATATTACTTGTAATAGTTTAGTTAATTGGCTGGTTATATGATGCAGGTTCGAAAAATACGAAAAAAATCGGTAAAATGCTTGCAGGAAAAAGGATTCTCACCGGACATCATAGGGAATCTTTTATTAGTGGTGGTGGTCTGGTTTTAATCCTTACAACTTAACGAATATGCAACGATTATTTGTTGAAAAAAGTTGTCCGTTTCGGCACCGGAATGTTTGTATTATCGGGTCAGGTTGGTTTAAATTCCGTAACTTTGCAGTGCTAATAACCCTAAAAGACAGGTGTGATGAGTCTGGAAAAGTTATATACTGAACTCAGCGACAAGGAAAAAGTCAGCTACCTTGACGGATTTACCAACTTGTATAAAGGATACTCCGAAAAGGAAATCATTACAAGGGAGCTTGCCATCCTCGCTTATCAGGTCCCGGCTATGTTTCTTCCTCCCGAAAAGGGGGACATAATCACCGGGCGGATGAAATACCCTCCGTTGGTGTTTGCTCCCCAGGGCATGGCTGAGCAAGGCGGTTTCGGATATATTTACGATAAAGCCAAATTTTATGATTTGCGTAAAAGCGCTTCGCTCGAAGATGCCGACCTGAAGCTACTTGATGCAATAGAAGAATTCTGGCGGGAAAATGATTCGGCCTTCCTTACCAGGGCCGCCTATCCCGTTGAGCTGAAAACCGGGCTTCCCTCGGATAACTGGACTAGTGAACCGGGCATTGGCTTTCCCCTTTACAGGATGTCCGGTTCTCAGCCCGATTATGAAAAACTGCTGGACTACGGTATAAGCGGTCTTAAGAAACTGATAGCAGAGAAAGTCAGCTCAAATTCAGGCCATAATGCAAATTCGACACAATTTTATCTGGGACTGACCGGTGCCCTGGATGTATTTTCAGAACTCTGCCTGTATTATGCCGAAAAAACCGACGCCTTGTTGAAAGACGCAGGAGATTCTGACTACGATAATCTCGCTGACCTTAAACAGGCCCTTGAGAATATTTCGGAATCCGCCCCGTCAAATTTCCTGGAGGCCGTGCAGCTGAGCCATCTTGTACGCTCTCATCTCCGGGTCGAATAATTACGGCAGGATGGACGATTACCTGGCACCTTTTTATGTTAAAGATTTGAAGGAGGGACTGATTGATGAAGATAGGGCCATTAAAATCCTTTCTTCATTCTGGAAGCTGATCAATGAACGGAAGATCATCTGGGACGCCAGGGTTATCATTGGAGGCCGTGGCAGGAAACATCGGGAGGAAGCCGATGAAATGGCCAAGATCATACTGGAAACGACATCCAGGATCTCTGATGTCCTGCCCCAGCTCACCCTCCGCTGCTTCAAAGGCATGGATGAAGCCCTGTTCAATAAAGCCCTGGAGGTTCTGGGTCAGGGAAACCCTTACCCGATGCTGTATAACGACGATGTCAATATTCCGTCGGCTATGAAAATTTTTAAGGTTGATGAACAGACGGCCAAAGACTGCATCCCGTTCGGATGTGGCGAGTATGTCCTGTATCACCGCAGCTTTGGAACTCCAAGTGGTGTAGTCAACCTGCTGAAGGCTTTGGAAGTTAC
Organism: uncultured Bacteroidales bacterium; assembly: GCA_963764345.1. Classification (GTDB taxonomy): domain Bacteria; phylum Bacteroidota; class Bacteroidia; order Bacteroidales; genus DASQZK01. The sequence continues at coordinate 228,385 of CAVXSF010000002.1, forward strand.
CCTTCACAAAGGGACTGACCCTATGACCGGCAGGAAGATCGGGACTGATGAAGCGTCTTCCGCGTGGCCTGATAGTTTTGAAAAACTCTATAAAGCCTGGAGTAAAAATCTGGAACAATATATCTATTTTCTTGCGGTTCAGGAGAAATTCGAATACGATATTGCGGCTAAAACCGCACCTTTTCTGTTCCTGAGTCTTCTGTTCGATGATTGCATTAACCGTGGAAAGCCTGTTTTTGACGGCGGGGTCGAATATCTGGGCGGTACCCTTGAGACCTATGGCAACACGAATACTGCTGACAGCTTCCTTGCCATCAAAAAACTGGTCTTTGAGGATCAGAAACTGACGCTTGAACAACTTGTCAAGATCCTGGATGCCAATTTTGAAGGCTATGAAAAGCTCAGACGGGATTGCCTCGATGTACCCAAATATGGTAACGATAACGATGAAGCCGATGCTATGATGAAAAGAGTGCACGAGGATGTATGTGTTATGACCATGAAAATGGCTGAAAGGGTTGGACTGGACAGTTATCTGGTCGTGAATATCAACAATAGTGCAAACACCACTCTTGGACGCTTTACTTCTGCTTCCGCTGACGGACGCCTGAGCCTGACGGGCATGGCCAACGGAAACTCACCAACACCCGGAATGGACAGGAACGGTGCTACCGCCCTCTTAAATTCCATGGTAAAAATGCGGACCGATATTCATGCCGGAGCTTCGCAGAATATAAAATTCTCCAAAGAAATGATGAACCATTATCTTCCAATGACAAAAGCGCTGATTGAAACTTATTTCAAGCAGGGCGGGGCCCAACTCATGCTTACTGTTGTGGGCAAGGAAGATCTGGAGAATGCTATCCGGGAACCGGAGAACTACCCAAATCTTCTGGTGCGTGTAGGCGGCTTCAGTGCACGTTTCGTTGAACTGGAGAAAGACATCCAGACTGAGATCCTGCAACGAACCCTTTATTGAGAGGAGCAAAGTGCGACCGGATCAAGGCCGGGTTGGTAAGCCTTGTTCAGCGAACGAAGCCCGGTTTCTAAGCAATTTCCATGAATGACTATTAGGGCAGAGAGATTGTTCAGATAATTTTCGGACATCTAAAAAGGGCCTGACTTCGCGACCTTTGCGGGAGGCAGATAACATATTCCGGGCAAAGAACCGTCCCCTGTACTTTGCATGTGCACAATAACACAGTCAGGAGGAGATGTCAGGAAGCCATTGATAGCATATGGAATGCAGGCTATGACCCTTCGCTCTTGAATTATTTCCGATTATTCGTTTATCTTTGTATATCCAAAAATTCAATAATTAATACTCTAATCGATGAAGAAGAAAGAGCATAACAAAAGGCTTGAGAAACTCCAGAAACAACATGAGAAGCTGGTAACCAGGAAGAATAAAAAAATCAAACCAGGAAACGGCATTTTCTTTCGTTATAAATACCCGGTGCTGACTGCAGCACACACACCTCTTTTCTGGCGGTATGATTTCGATCCCGTGATGAATCCGTACCTGATGGAGCGTCAGGGTGTGAACGCCGCGTTTAACTCAGGTGCTATCGAGATGAATGGAAAAGTCCATCTGATTGCCAGGGTCGAAGGCAGTGACCGCAAATCTTTTTTCGCCGTCGCCGAATCAGAAAATGGCATCGATAATTTCAGGTTCTGGGATTATCCGGTGGCTTTGCCCGAAACGGAAGAACCGGATGTGAACGTCTATGATATGAGGGTAATCCGGCACGAAGATGGCTGGATTTACGGCCTGTTTTGTTCGGAGAGAAAAGATCCCGAAGCACCTGAATCTGATACTTCGGCAGCTGTCGCCCAGTGCGGCATCGCCCGTACCAGGGATCTGAAAACCTGGGAGCGTCTGCCTGATCTTATCACCAATGGCGGACAGCAGCGAAATGTTGTGTTGCATCCCGACTTCATCAACGGTAAATATGCCTTGTACACCCGTCCACAGGATGGTTTCATCAATACCGGCGCCGGCGGGGGTATCGCCTGGGGTCTGACAAAAAGTATGGATGGTGCCAAAATTGAAAAGGAAACCATCGTGGATGAGAAAGTCTACCATACCATCAAAGAAGTGAAGAACGGTCAGGGACCAGCACCCATCAGGACATCAAAAGGATGGCTTCACATGGCCCACGGTGTGAGAAACTGTGCGGCCGGACTTCGCTATGTGCTGTATATGTTCCTTACCGACCTTGAACATCCTGAAAAGGTGATTAAGAGGCCGGGCGGGTATTTTATGGCTCCGGAAGGTGAGGAGCGTATCGGCGATGTATCCAATGTACTCTTCACCAATGGATGGGTAGTGAGGAAAAACGGTGATGTACTGATCTATTATGCTTCTTCCGACACCCGTCTTCATGTGGCTTCTTCCACCGTCGACAGGCTCCTCGATTATGTGATCAATACTCCTGAGGACGGCCTTCGGTCTGCAGCCTCGGTTCAGATACGTAGTGAACTTATCCGGAAGAATCTCACATATATGAAGAAGAAATAAAAAGGGGCATTCTGCCTTGTTATATCCTCTGCAGAGCTCTGCTCTTTGTACCGGGTACATTTGCTGACCGGAGAATATCCAAGTATCCGCTTCATTGTTCGTAATTCGGTTCCTGAACCTGAAATGAAGGATTGGTTAAAAAAAATGAAGGTTGAGATCTTAGTCTGGTTTGAATCTGCGGGCGGCATGAAAATCCCCGTCAAATGACCTGTTGGTGAGGGACCCGGCCGGAAATGCAAAGGCTTATACTAACTCTTGAAAAAAGACGTATTATTGTGAAAGAATGGACATCCTGGTTCAAGACAAGAGCTACGGGATAACTTTACAGGTGGCATTCTTCATTATGCGTCATCAAAAATCAGGGATCGTTCATCCGAAAACATCAGTATATGGGAATTTTTACACGGTTTAAGAAAGGATTGAGGAAACTGGTCATCCTTCTGCTCATCCTGGGTGCTGTAGCCATCCTCGTGATAACCTTCACCACTTTCGGGGGGTCGAAGATATTTAAGAGGAATTCAACTCAGATTATAATTGATACGGATTCGGGCAACGAGATCGATGACCTCTATGCAGTGGCAAGGGCTATTATATCGCCTGAACTTGATGTCATCGGACTCACCTCGGAGCAGTGGAGTTTTCACCCGGAGGCCGGCGACAGCAGCGTGCAGGTCAGTCAGCGCCTCAATGTTCAGTTGCTAAAAGATCTCGGACGACTGGATATACCTCATCCTCTCGGCGCCGCCGACATGCTGAGATATTGGGATAAACCAGTTCCCCAGCCATCACCGGCAGCAGAATTCATCATCGAAAAAGCGAAGAACCTGAAACATGGTAAAAAACTCAACGTGGTGACACTCGGTGCTATGACCAATGTGGCTTCAGCCATTATAATGGATCCGGAAATCGCCCCAAAGATCAGGTTGTATTCCATGGCACTGAAGTATGATCCCAAATCCCGGGTCTGGAACAAGAATGAGTTCAATGTGCGAAACGATCTCGACGCAGTAGACTATATCCTGAATAATCCGGAAGTGGAAATTCACATCATGACTGCTACCACCTCCGGGGAATTCAAATTCAACAAAACCAAAACATCGGATCTTATGAAAGGTAAAGGGCCGGTGTGGGATTTTCTCATTAACCGGTGGGAACAAAAATTCCCCGGGTATCAGGATTGGGTCATGTGGGACGTATCTCTGATCGAGGCTCTGATCGATCCCGAGCTGGTGAAAGAAGTGCCGGCTCTGAGCCCTCCCGAGAATAAGCAGCGGAGTATAAATGTTTATACCTACCTGAACAAGGAACTCATGCTGGCTGATTATGAATCGGCAGTGATGAAATATATCAGGAATCACCGGGAGGAGGAGAAGGCTGAAGAGAAGACCCCTGAGCCTTAATGCAGATTAAGTTTTAGGGACAGCGGTCATATGGGAAAAGGTATCCGGATTTGCATTTTCCAGTGTACATTAGCGGTTAATACCCGGCGTCAAATCCCATGGATAAAGCAGAAAGATCTATCACTGCACTGGCATTCCCCGGTTGCAGATTCCTTGCCGGTCCTAGAACTCCTCCAGCTTGTCCCACCATGTTTTCTTCATGATAATGCCGATGATGACGGTTATGCCGACAGCAATCATGAGAGGGATATACTGTTTGATGACCAGGTAGATGGGCAGGGCCACGATGGCTGTCTGGCCAATGATCCCCAGGCCGACGTTAAGCATATCCCGCCAGAAGTTCGTATTCCTTTTGAAATCAGGATCTTCGGCAACCACAAGTTTAAAAATGGGCTTCCAGAATCCCCAGGGTTTAACTTTCCTGTAGAAGTTCTTCAGCACCTCGATGTCGGTGGGCTTATAAAGGAAGGTTCCCAGGATACTTCCGATGGTGGAAATTACCAGTATGAACGGGAAGAAATAAAGGAAGCGTAAATCATAAGCTATATGAGGATACATCCGTTCAAGCATATCCGGCCAGATCAGGGGTATTGCACTGGCGGCCATTCCGAACAACATGCCGTAGAAGAATCCGTATGAATTAAATCTCCACCAGTACCATTTAAGGACGTTGGCAGCGACATACCCGCCCCAGAGCGCAGAAACAATAATCTGCAGCAGTTGATTCACATTCTTTGAGGCCATACCCAGGATGATACTTATGACCACGAAAATGATCCCTGAGAGATAATTGGAAAGCTTAACCTGTCTGTGATTTGGCTTTTTATTGATATATTTGAGATAAAGATCATTGGTAATATAAGCCTGGGCTGCATTCAGTGTACCGGCAAAAGTGGACATAAAGGCGGCCAGGAGACCCGCCAGAAGCAGCCCCAGCAGTCCCGTGGGGACAAACTGGTTAATGGCAGAAGGTAGTACCTGCTCATAATCGATTTTTCCCGCCACTACCAGGTCCAGATTATTGTAAAACAGGATGCCCAGTACGGCAAAACCGGCAATCATCAGATAACGGGAAGGCATAAGGATCACCGATACAAAGCCGCTCATCTTTGCTCCCTCAGCAGGAGACTTGGTTGCGAGAATCTTCTGCATATCATACGTGGGTGTCGGCCCCGCAGCACTGACCAGGAATCCCTTGCAGAGCATCATCATAAAGAAGGCCGTGAACATCTGATATCCGTCTTCCCTGATTTTCTGGTTCACATCTGCAATCTTCGAGCTCCAGTCAATACCCAGTGTTCTTCCGAAGAAGGGAGTATCCCATCCTGCCGGAACATTGAGATGTTGCGTGCCAAGGGCTTTCATGGCAATGATGGCGATTATTACTGCTGAAACAGTCATGATGGTATATTGAATCACATCTGCAATTACGATACTGACCATACCCCCGAGAACCGCGTAGAAGACGGCAAATAATGTGAAGACAATGCCATATAAGTGAGGTATGTATTGCGGGGCTATATTGAGATGAAGGTATTGGTTGACAAATTCCCATGGAATAAATATTTCCATGAATTTTCCGAGACCGATAAAACCGTAAGCCAGGAAACCCAAACTGTTGGCTATCGCAAACAAAACGATGATAGCATGGGACATCTTGGCACCAAAATCTTCGCCGAACCTGTGATTGATCCATTCCGCACCGGTAGTTACGTTGGAACGGCGCAACCAGGCCGACAAATACACCATCAAAAAAATTTGATTAAAAACAGGCCATAGCCAGGGTAACCAGATACTTTTCAGACCGTATACGAAGAGTGCGGTAACAAGCCACATCGTTCCAGAAATATCAAACATTCCAGAAGCGTTCGACAAACCCAGCATGTACCAGGGCAACTTATTCCCGCCAAGCAGGTATTCACTTTTACTTGATTGTGCCCTTTTTTTCAGAACTATACCAAGTATGCTTATCGTTAGCAGATATGCCAGTATGATCAGTAAATCAATGAGGTGTAGTTTCATAGTATTTATAGAGGTCTGAAGTTGAAGCAAACAAATGTAAAAAAATTGTTCAAAGAATGAATCTAAAATAGGTTATAGAAGTTAAAATTGTTAATTTGTGGTTGGCAGGCAACCTAATTATAAGCCTTTTGTGATGAGCAAAAAGAATAGTTCAGAATCAGAATTACAAAAAATTCAGAAAGAACTAGACCGGGTCAGAGAAAGGGTGAAAATTTTAGAAAAGGAAAATGAACGGTTCAGGAAAATTGCAGAATTTAGTTGCGACCTGATATCCATACACGATGAAAATGGGAAGTTTGTGTATGCTTCAGATGCTTCAAAAACCATCCTCGGGTATGAACCGGAAGATCTCATAGGACGTAATCCCGCTGAAATTATCCACGAAGAAGATATTGTTAAGGTCTTAGAGTATCGCCAAAGCATTCTGGATGGGGGAAAAGGGAAAGACTTTGTACTTTACAGGATGAGGCACAGCAACGGATCATGGGTATGGTTTGAAAGCCGCTCCAAATCATTCACGTCAGGGGATAAGGGTTTACTCCTGATGGTCAGCTCCTGCGACGTGACCCGGCAGATCAAACTCAGGCAGGAGATGGAAGCCTCTCACTACAGGTACAAAAGCCTTGTGGAAAATATTCCTTTCATTCTTTTCCGCTTTGACCGTAATCTGAAAGTCACCTATGTCAGTCCTGACGTTTCTTCCCTTTTTTCCTTTACACAGAAAGAATTGACCGGTGCTTTTTTTTCACGTCCTCATTTCAGTCCGGAAAAAATTATTCTTTTAAAAGAATACATCAGCAAAGTTTTTGAGGAGCACAATTCTCTTGAACTGGAATCCGAACAGGAAACGAAACTTGGTAACCGTTCAATGAAATGGATATTCGTGCCGGAATACAGCCAGGACGGAGATCGTTAGCTCTGTACTGGGCATCCTGGGAGATACCACCGAGAGCCAGAAGTCTTTAAGGGCACTGATAAAGGTCCGGGAGATCATGTCCGCCACTGAAAAATTGTCCAGGTCAGGCAGCTTTACTTTTAACTTCAAAAGCGGTGAGATATTCTGGAGTGACGGGCTGTATGAACTTTCACAACGTCCAAGACAGGAAGGCCCTCTGAAAGAATCCGAACTGCGGAAAGTAATGTCGGAAAAGGAATATCTGAAACTTAATTATTTGTTGCGGAGAGCCATCACCACCATGCATCCCGTTAAAGGCGAATTCAGGGTGGTGATGAAAAAGCAGCCTCCTATATTTTTGGAAATCGAAGTGCACAGGGATCCGTTTTTTAACGTCGATGATCCAAAAGTAGTCGGCATCGTCAGGGATAAAACCGATCTGTACCGTATTCAGCTGAGTCTCGCCAGTTCTGAAGAAAAATTCAGACATATTTTTCATACCATTCCCGATGCACTGGTGGTGTCTGATTATGATTCCGGAATTATCACCGATTTTAATGCTGCCTTCCTTGACCTTACAAAGTACAGTGCAGAGGAAGTCCGGAATCACGGATCTGTCGAGTTGAAGTTGTTCCATGACCTGGCCGACCGGAAAAACTTCTTTGCCAGCCTGATGGAAGGCCATAATCTCATCAACAAGGAGCTGACACTCAAAACCAAATACGGCCATGAAGTCGACGTCCTGGTTTCCTCAACTCTTATCAGTATAGACAATAAAAGCCAGATGCTGTCTATAGTAAGGGATGTGTCTGAAATGAAAAGGGTTGAAAGGGACCTGAAAAATTCCAATGCCAGTCTTCTGTACAGTGAAGAAAAGTTTACTTCTTTCCTTGATCATTCGCCCGATGGGATCATGTTGACCGATGAACAAGGGGTCATACAGGAATGGAACTTCAGTATGGAACGCCTTACCGGTATCCTAAGTTCTGCTGCGAAGGGTTCTGCACTTATGGATATTCTGTCAGAGGTGCAACGGTATAGTATCGGACAGGTACCTGATTTGAAGGTCATGGAAACCTGGGTCAGCACCTTCTTTCAAACCGGTGATACTGAACTGATACCGCTTAAGGAAAGCCGCGAAGTTCTGATTCCCGGTACAGGAAGATTTTATCTTGAAAATTATTCCTTTCCGATCAAAACAGCTTCCGGTTACCGGATCGGTCGGATCACCAGGGATATCACTGAGGAAAAGAATTTTGAAAGGAACGTACTTCTTTTTAGGGACATTTTCATGAACAATGAGGACGGCATTGCCATCATGGACCAGAAAGGCAGATATACCGAGCAAAATCCTGCCCATGAGGCAATACTGGGCTACAGCCGGGATGACCTGAACGGTAAATCCCCTGCTATCTTTCTCGGTGAAAAGCTGTTCGATGAGATTTACAAAGTTTTTGATTACCAGAAGGGATTTGAAGGTGAATTGAATGTCTCCGGTAAAAACGGCAAAGAGATATTCATTGATTTTATTCTGTTCCCGGTTCTTTCCGGCGACATACCAGTGTACATTATTTCCATCGTCCGTGATATTTCAGATCGAAAAAAGGCGGAAAAGAAAGTGGTGGAGGCCCGAAGAGCCGCTGAAGAGGCAGATGCACTCAAAACTGCTTTTCTGGCAAATATGTCGCATGAGATCAGAACTCCAATGAATGCTATCATTGGTTTCTCCGGATTGCTTGACAAACAGGGACTCACTGATGAGAAGAAAAAGAAATATATTGAATATATCAATAAAAACGGGGAAAACCTGCTCCACCTGATCGACGATATTATCGACATTTCAAGGATCGAATCGAACCAGATAAAAATACAGAAAGCCTTGTGTGATCTTCACGAGATTACCGAGGATATTTATACCAGTATGTCGCGCGTCATGAAAAAGGATGGAAAAACTTCTGTTCGTCTGATCCGGAATTATGATGCGTCCGAACTATGGACATATACCGATGGTTTTCGACTGAGGCAGGTACTCGTTAACCTCGTGCATAATGCCTTGAAATTTACGGATACAGGGTCAGTTGAAATAGGTTATCATTATTCTTCAAAAGAAAAGAATGTACTTTTTCATGTGAAGGATACGGGCATCGGAATTCCCGCAGAACGGATAGAATCTATCTTTGAACGGTTCAGGAAGCTGGAAAACATGAAGAGAAAAATTTACGGGGGTGCCGGCCTGGGCCTCGCCATTTCAAAACAACTGATAAACCTGCTGGGAGGGCGGATCTGGGTGGAATCTGATGTAGGCAGGGGAACCACCTTTTATTTTATTTTACCTCTGGTACAGGCCGCAAAAGAAGGACCTCACGGGCATAACCCGAATCAGCAGTCATTGCCGGGAAAATGGACAGGCAAAACGATTCTGTTGGTAGAAGATGATCCTTATGTCTATGAGCTGATCACTGAATATCTGGCAGATACCGGGATCGGGTACGAACATGTTGTTGACGGAAGGGAGGCCGTAAAGGTTATCAGCGATCGTAAGGAGATCGACCTTGTCATTATGAATATGCAGATACCGGGTATGAACGGATATGAAGCAACACGGCTGATCAAAACAATCAATCCGGCTGTGCCGGTCATTGCCCAAAAAGATTTAGCCATAGATGAAGACCGCAGGATGGCTGTTGAGGCAGGCTGTGACGACCTCCTGGCCAAACCGATAGAAAAAGCGAATTTACTGGAGATCATCGAAAAACACCTGAGCTGATACTCTATTCCGGAAGATGATCCTCCCGGCTGAAGGCTTTTCATTTTTCAGTCTGACTGCGGAACAAACCCGGTAAATACTTTGCACCGTCGATAAGGAATACGAGATATATCAACAGGTTTATCATCCAAATCATCGACAGGTTAAACCTGAACACCGGAATGAACTGGTCATTAAACCTTTTCAGTGAAGCAAAAAACCGGGCTCTTCCGTAATCCGACTCCGGAGTTATAAAGACGGGGCTTCCATACTTTACCAGCCTGACACCATTATCCAGGATCATATCGTTCCGGTGACTTCCGGTTACCATATCTTCGACAGATTTGTTCTGGTTTTGAATCCGGAATTCATCAACGGAAGTACTTTCAAGTGAATCTGCAAGATATTGCCTTGTGAAGTCAATTTTTTCAAGGGTCTCAGGAATGGTATTCTCCATAAGGAACCGCACATAGGTAAGGTAGCCTGAGATTTCATTGTACAAGGAACTGTCGTATGCCGTAGCGTTTAAAAGCTTTTGTTTTTCAAATGGAGCAATCTCATCTCCCTCACCAAGAAGGGTGAATTCATGGGATATAAGGGAAAGACAATCTCCAAGGCTGTCGGCCTGGCCACCCTTCTGCCGCAGTTGTTCACAATGTGTCAGCCGTTTTTCGAGTGTGGGAATGACCTGATTAAGGACAAACCGGTTCTGGTATAATTTCTTCTCCTCACCAAAAAAGTACCGGTTGTAGGGATTTTCAGCATACTGATCCACCATCAGGGCTTCGTACGCCCAGCGGGTGGGTACGATTTCAGCTATGATCGGGACTATGTTATCGTCGGGAACCCTCCTTATAGAATGATCATAACGGATTAGATATCCAGAAAATAGCAGACCGGGAATGGTAAGGAAAGGAATCAGTATGAACATGGAATTAATCCTGCGAATGCCCGCAGCTAGCGCAAGAGCTGCCAGGTTGCCGGATGCAGCAAGCGAGAAAAAAGTAACCGTATAAGGCAGTAACATGTCATTTATACCCAGGATGAGATTGCCTGCAAGGGCAAACAGGAAGGTCTGGATGGCAGAAACAATCATCAGGAAGGCAACTTTCGAATTCTGAAAACTAAAATAACTTAGATTCAGCGACAGATCTCTCTCCATTCTCTTCCTGTCGCTGAAAATTTCGCCGGCGCCTGTCAGCAGCCCGCTGAAAAGGACATAATTAAGCGCCAGAAAAATATACAATGGCAGGTACTCATTATCCGCAAATACATAATGGCTGCCGTATATGATCCGGATTGTTGCTGCGATGAGAGCTCCTATTACGGGAACACCCAAAATTGCCATAAGAATATAAGACCTGTTGGAAAATCTGACTCTGAAATTCCTGAGCAGGTATACCACGAATTGTTTCTCAATACCAGGCAATCTGGATGGGTTGATCGGGACGGGCTTCCCGTCTGTTCTGGTACCAGGCTTTCCGTCTCCTGACACTGCCCGCCAGGCATCATACCATGCACCAGGTGACACCAGGCGCTCATCACTTACGGCCCCGTCTGAATGTATCTTTTTCATTTCCACGATCTTGATCACATCCTCCGGGTTAACCTGTTCAGACCCTGTCGGAATATAATAGTAAGGTAACAGTCCTGTATTCCGGAAATGTGAAAAAGTTCCGGAAGGTTCTCCTGAATAGATCAGGTATCCGTCCTGATCTATCAGCCAAACCATGTCGAACATATTGAATAATTCTGCGGCAGGCAGAGGTGATGTGATAAAAACCAGTTTACCTTTATAGGCTTCCTCTTTCAGTATCGACAAAAATCTGCGGGAATCGGAATAGGAGAGTCCGCTAAGTGGCTCGTCGAGGAAAATAATATAAGGATTTCTTAGCATTTCAAGGGCCATCCTCAGGCAAACCCTTTGAAAATCCGTTATGCGGTGATCACTTCCTGTTCCGGCCTTAACATGACTGATTCCCAGAAGATCAAATCGCTCAAGTGTTTCCCTCAGCCTTTTCCCGGATCTCCTTTTCCGTGAGCGAACCAAGACTGAGCTGGGCGTAATAGTACATGTTCTCATATACAGTCAGCTCGGGATAAAGAAGATCTTCCTGGGATATGTAGGCAATGGCTGATTTTAGTTTGAAACGGTTTTCCAGGAGATCGGAACCGTTGATGAAAAGCCGGCCACTGGTAGGGGTAAGCTGATTGGAAATGAGTTTCAGAATAGTGGACTTCCCGGAGCCATTATTTCCAAGAATGCCGATTAACTGGCCTGAATCTTCAGAGAAGGAAAAGGGTTTGATGCTGTAATGCGTGGATTTGTACCTGAAAAAGATATCCGAACCAGACAGATTAATTTTTTGCGGTCGGTCCGGCGTATTGAAAAGTTCTGCGATCTCATCATAAAAGATGCGTTCGAGACCTTCAAACTGGATCTGGTCTTTCTTACGTAAAGTATACAGGTAGCCTTCCCAAATCCTCTTGTCATTCAGGAAAAGGTTGCTTTTACCAGTATTCCTGAATATAAGATAATTATACGACGAAAAATAGTGGAAATGTAATTCACCGCTGATCCTTCCCGAAAATTCCGTATCAACGGATGGAGAGGATTCCGGCTTATGCTCTTCAACCCATACACCTTCGAGCTTATCACCTTTATCCTGATCTTCAGACAAAATCAGATCATTTCCTGATTCCATATCTGTGTTGCCTCGGATGAAATCACAGGCGGCGGGGAAATCTTCGGGTGAGAGATTAAGACTCGTGCTGAGTTCCCTGATATATCCGATATTTTCTTCGTCAGCACCGGAGAAAATCCGGTTGAATTCGAGCATCGCCAAGATGACAAGAAGACGTTCCTGGAGGTAAAGGTTGCTCTGTGATTTGTTTCCGGCCTCATGCAGAAGGTTCTTCCTGATCTCGTTCGAGTCGGTAGCCTGACTGTAAGCATGGGACGTGAGTTCATAATAGTACTTCTCTGTGTACGAACTGAATATTTTCAGACATTCTTCCACAGGATAGGTAATGGCCGCTTTTTCAAAATATTCAGCCAGTTTCAGGCGTATATTATCCGGCCTCCTCCCGGGAAGGGGAAGAAACAAGAGCGAAAAAAAATGCATCAGGGCATCTATAAAACTCTGACTCATAGTTCCCGGGGTCAATTTCTGATTCTGAACAAAAGAGTAACATTTCCGGATAGGCGAAATTTACTAAAATCTCTCTTTTTAAATACAGAATAGTAACACTTTTTAACAGGAAATACTGGGTACCGGAAAATCCAGACTGATTATTCATGCAGATACCGGCTTCCCAATATGCCTACTGGCAGTGGGTTTTCTGATAAATTAATTCCAGTTACGGAACTTCTTGTTACCTTTAGGTGTTTTCAAATTACAAATCCCAAAATCATTATCATTATGAAAATTACACAATCGGTTTTCGGAGTTATGCCAGAAGGCAGGGATGTGGAACAATTTTCCCTGGCAAATGATCAGGGTCTGGTTGTCAAAATCATCAATTATGGTGGTATTATCACGAATATTCTGGTTCCGGATAAGAAAGGAAATACCCATGATGTCGTTCTTGGCTTCGATAACCTCGAAAGTTATCTTGTGAATCCGCCGTATCTCGGTGCCATCATCGGCCGCGTTGCAAACCGTATATCCGGGGGGCGCTTTGAACTGGACGGTAAGGTGTATACTCTCGCCCAAAACGCCGGCCCTAACCATTTGCATGGTGGAATTAAGGGATTTGATAAAAAATTCTGGTTCGCAGCAAAAGACAGTACCGAGAATGAAATCGTTCTTAAACTGTCCTATTTTTCAGCTGATATGGAAGAGGGATACCCCGGTAATCTGAAGGCAGAGGTAGATTATGCCCTGAATAATGACAATGAACTTATTATCAGGTATAAGGCAGAAACAGACAGGCCGACACACGTAAACCTGACGAATCATTCCTACTTCAATCTCAACGGTGTCAGTTCGGATATTTTAGGACACAGGATGATACTTGACTGCGACCAATATACACCTTCCGATGATAACCAGATCCCAACCGGAGAGATCTTAAGTGTGGACGGTACACCCTTTGACTTTCTGGAGATGAAAGAGATTGGCAGGGATTTCGGCCAGCTGACGAATGGCTATGACCACAATCTAATCATAAACAAAGATTTATCTGAATTGAAATGGTTTGCCCGGGTTGAAGATCCTGCTTCCGGTCGCATCATGGAAGTGGCTACCACACAACCCGGGGTTCAGTTTTATACGTCAAATCATCTTAAAGATATCAAAGGTAAAAAAGGAATAACGTACCAGAAGCAGGATGCTTTTTGCCTGGAAACACAGCATTATCCAGACTCCCCTAATCATCCGGCTTTCCCTACCACTGTTCTTAGACCGGGAGAGGTATACAGACAAACAACCATATATAAATTCGGGACTAAATAAACACGGATGAAAATATTTCTCATTTCTTCTGTATTGTTGTCTTGTTTCACTTTCATCGTCGCCGGGAATAATTCCCAATTGCCTGGCAGAGGTGTAGTGGTCAGCGGCTCCGTATCACCCGTATTTTCCCCTAAAGAAACCCTCTATGATGTGAAGTTTTACTTTATCAGTGTGGAGGCTGATGATTCCACGGCAAACATTAGGGGAAACACTGTTGTTCATTTCGAAGCCCTGGCTGATATCGATACTCTGGTATTCGAGCTGACTGCTTCAGAGGTGGTCGATAGTATCGCCCTGAATGGTGAGAACCTGAAAAATTTCATCCAGGAAGATGAATTGTTAAAAATTGTGCCGGAGATACCAATTTCCAAGGGAAGCACGAACCAGGTCATGATCCGGTACGCCGGCACGGGTTCTTCTTCCGGTTTTTTCGCCGGTTTGTCCAATGGCCACGACTACATGTATGATAAGAGAATAACTTATACTCTCTCAGAACCTTATGAGGCTAAGGACTGGTTTCCGGTAAAGCAGGACTTGCAGGATAAGGCCGACTCCGTCTGGGTTTTCATCACTACCCGTGAAGGCCTGATGGCGGGGTCAAATGGCCTCCTGACCCGGATTTCACATCCTTCACCCGGTAAAGTGAGATATGAGTGGAAATCCCGTTACACCACCGACTTCTATCTTATTTCGTTCACCGTGGCCGACTATATCGATTACAGTTTCTATGTCCATTCCCCTGTTCTGGGAGATTCGCTGCTGGTTCAGAATTTCATCTATAATTCACCTGGTATTCTCGATAGCCAGAAAAAGAATATTGATAAAACCGGTGACTTCATTATCTACTTTTCGGAATTGCTGGGTAAATACCCTTTTATGCGTGAAAAATACGGGCATTGTATGGCGCCCATTGGCGGAGGCATGGAACACCAGACCATGACAACACTGCAGAATTTCAACTTCACCCTCGTTTCACATGAACTTTTCCATCAATGGTTCGGCGATCATGTTACCTGCGGCTCATGGCGCGATATATGGCTCAACGAAGGTTTTGCTTCCTATGGTGAATACCTTGCCCTGTTTAAATTCCAGGGAAAATCCGAAGCACTGAACTGGATGTCCGACGCCCACGACCGGGCTATGTCTGACCCAAATATGACCATTTACCTTACGGAACAGGACGTGAAAAATCCAAACCGCATTTTCGATTACAATACCACATACAAGAAAGGTGCTTCCATCATCCACATGCTCAGGTATGAGCTGAATGATGACAGCCTTTTCTTCGGCATCCTCAGAAAATACCTGGATACCTACGCAAACGGAACGGCACTGGCATCCGATTTTATTAATGTGGTAAACGATCTTAGCGGAAAAGATTACACATGGTTCTTTGATCAGTGGTATTATGGCAGCGGTTACCCCGTCTTTGAGACCTCCTGGGACCAGGAGGGTGACAGCCTGATCCTGGATTCTTACCAGGTAGAAGTCAACAACCAGATAAAAGTATTTAAAACCCACATGGATTACCAGGTTACCTTTGAAGACGGCTCTGATACACTTTTCCGGGTGTGGTATGAAAACGACCATGAACGGATCGCTTTTCCAGTGATGAAAAAGGTGAGTTCGGTGGTGGCAGATCCCGGTTTGGATATCCTGATGAAGTCAAGCGTGTATAAAACCACACTTAATACGGCCTACTTTGAGCTCTCGCCAAATCCCTTTATCCGGGATGTAAATATTACCTTCAAAGGTCCTTCTCCCGGACGTAAAATATACATTACCAATAGCCGGGGACAGCTCATGTACGGGAAATCTGCCGAAGAGGTCAGCACGCAGGTTAATCTCTCCACTCTTAAACAGGGGATTTTCCTGCTGGTTATCCTAACAGCGGACGGGAAGAAATACACAACAAAAATTGTGAAGTTAAATGAATGAATAGGAGCACCCCTTCCCGAAAATAGTATGCAGTCGTTTAAATAACGGATAATGTTATTTATTCTGCAACACTGCTTTCACTTTCCCGGACTGCCCCCTTCAGGCGAAGACCGGAGACCATCCAAAAGGAAGGTTCCGGTCCACAGATACCTGTGAAATCACTCATTTTCCAAACCATTGTGCTCACGCTCTCTTACTCCACGCTCACATCAATCCCTTTCAGCACAGCCGGATCTGATGAAGGTCCTACATTCAGCGTATATACACATTTTTCGGTCATGTATTTGCCTGCATCTTCATCATAGTAGTCCAGGTCACCCGGCTTCAGTTCAAAGGTCACGGTCTTGGTCTCACCGGCTTTGATCATTACCCTCTGGAATCCACGGAGGTCTCTCAGCGGACGGATGATCCTGCTGTTTTTGTATGATACGTAAAGCTGCACAACCTCATCCCCGTCAAGAGTGCCCGTGTTGGTGACATCCACACTTACCCTGATAGGTTCTTCGGTTGTCACCTTACTTTTTTCCACCGCAGGAGCGGCATAGCTGAAGGTTGTATAACTCAGTCCGAAACCGAATGGGAAAAGTGGCTCTTTTTCAAAGTACCGGTAAGTACGACCTTTCATATCATAATCTTCAAAAGCGGGAAGGTCATCGGCTGATTTGTAAAATGTCACCGGCAATCTTCCGGCAGGATTATAATCTCCGAACAGGACATCCGCAATAGCCGGACCTGCTGCTTCACCTGGATACCAGGCTTCTACGATGGCCGGAATATTGGCTTCTTCCCAGTTGACGGATACAGCGCTGCCATTCAGGAGAACCAAAACCACCGGTTTGCCCGTGGCAGTGATCTTTTTCATCAGGTTTTCCTGTATTTCAGGCAGGCCGAGCATTATCCTGTCACCTCCTTTAAAACCTTTTACATTAACCCTCATCTCTTCACCTTCCAGCCTCGGCGACAAGCCCATGAACATAATCACCTGGTCGGCTTCCCCGGCGGCCTTCATGGCCTGTGCCTCCAGGTTCCGGCCCGGGATATCCCACAACAGAGTACATTTGGCATCGCCATGAAAGTCAAGGGTTTTTAGCGTGATCTTATAAGGTTTACCGGCTTCCAGATCAACATAACTGTATTTCTTGCGGTATTCATGAACGTTTTTCATGCTTGCAACCGAAGTGCTGTCGAGGAACAGCTCACACACCTTGGCCTCACATCCCAAAGCATATCTCCCGCTTGCAGGGGGCACGAGGTAACCTGTCCATTCCACTGAAAAATTATCGTTCTCAAGACCTTCATACCGGTCACGGTCCCACCAGAAATAGTCAACTGTACTGTCAACCCTGGTGATCACCGGATCTCCCTTGTAATCCCGATTTCCGAAGAAGCGGGCATTAAGGCCGTGTTGTTTGAGGTCTTTATCAGTGTACAGGTATCCGGAACCAATAACATCGAGGAGAGGAATACCGTCTGCTACCCGGCATCCTGGGGCATAGACGATTTCCGCGGTGCTGCCGGCTTTGTCCCTGATACCCTGCAACGGGGTTACCGGATGCCGTGGTGTACCGTTATAATTGCCCAGCAGGGTCTCAACATCATCGGCATTGGGACCAATCACGGCGATTCGTTTAAGATCTTTTTTAAGGGGGAGAGCGTGGGCATTATTTTTCAGCAGGACAATGGACTTCTTAGCCGCATCAACTGCTTTGCTGCGGTTTGCTTCTGAACAAACCACATCGTATGGAATTCTGGCATACGCAACAAGGGAATCATCATCAAACATGCCAAGTTTCAGGCGGGCAAGCATCAGTCGCTTCACAGACAGGTTAATGTCCTGTTCTTTGATAAGCCCCTTATCGTAGGCCCCTTTCAGGTATTGTGAAGTTTGGCCGCAATTCAGATCGGTTCCGTTCATGAAAGCCATGGCAGCTGCTTCTTCCGGTGTACCTACAACATCGTGGGCACCTTTCCTGTAAAAATCGGAGATGGCTCCACAGTCTGAAACCACGTAGCCCTTAAAGCCGAACTCATCACGGAGGATGCTGTTCTCCAGCTCTGAACTGCCGCAACAGGGCTTTCCTTCGAAACGGTTATACGCACACATCACGGAATAGACATCCGCTTCGAGCACAGATTTCCGGAATGCCGGAAGATAGGTGTCACGAAGATCCCGCACACTGACCTGGGCATTAAAAGTATGACGCAAAGGCTCCGGACCACTGTGCACGGCATAGTGCTTCGATGTGGCTACAAGCTTAAGGTATTTGGGGTCATCACCCTGCAGTCCTTTAATAAACTGAACCGCCATCTCACCCGTAAGGTAAGGGTCTTCACCATAGGTTTCCATGCCCCGGCCCCAGCGGGGATCCCGGAAAATATTGATGTTGGGAGACCAGAAGGTAAGTCCCTGGTAGATACCTCGCTTTCCCCTGGCAACAAAATCGGAATGTTTGGCACGGGCCTCATCGGAGATGATGTCCGATACCTGCCTCATCATGTCACGATCCCAGGTTGCAGCCAGTCCGATGGCCTGGGGAAAAACGGTGGCTTCACCGGCACGGGCAACCCCGTGAAGACATTCATTCCACCAGTTGTACTCAGGGATGCCAAGACGGGGTATGGCTGGAGATTCATAGTTCAGCTGACTTATCTTTTCATCGAGGGTCATCAGCGATACGAGATTTTCGGCTCTCTTTTCAAAACTCAGGGAAGGATCCTGAAACGGGTATTCGTACTTCGATTTGCACGAGAAAAGGAATAGCCCGGAAAGGGCCAGCAGAAGAAATAATTTTGAGTTCATAGACGGTTGGATTGAAATTTTAATAAATATAGGAAAATAGTCCCAACTGTTCCAAATTAGTTAGCGTATTTTTTACGTTAAGCCGGTATTTTACTCAGTAAACCTCCGGAATGAACGTTTGCTCTGAAATGGGTGGTCTGATATAACCTTTTTCCCGTTTGATATCCGGTAGTTCGATGGGATCGGTTTCAATATCGCCATACGGGATCTGTTGAAGCAGATGGTGAATGCAATTCAGGCGGGCCCTCCTTTTGTCGTCGGCTTCCACCACCCACCAGGGTGAGTTTTTCGTGTCTGTATAGGTAAACATGACATCTTTGGCTTTGGAGTAGTCATCCCACCTGGTCCGCGATGACAGGTCCATATCACTGATCTTCCAGTTTTTTGTCGGATCATCGATACGGGCCCTGAACCGGGCTTCCTGTTCTTCTTCACTAACGGAAAACCAGTATTTGATGAGAATGATTCCCGAGCGTATCAGCATCTGTTCAAAAGCCGGGCATGACCGCAGAAATTCCTGGTATTCATCTTCGGTACAGAAACCCATTACCTTTTCGACACCGGCACGGTTGTACCAACTGCGGTCGAATAATACCATCTCACCGGCGGCGGGAAGGTGTGGTACATAACGTTGGAAATACCACTGTGTCTTTTCTCTTTCGGTGGGAACGCCCAGGGCCACCACGCGGCAGATCCTGGGATTAAGCGTCTGGGTGATGCGTTTGATCACGCCTCCCTTTCCGGCAGCATCCCGGCCTTCGAAAAGGACCACTACCTTCAGACTTTTCGCTTTGATCCAGCGTTGCAGCTTCACCAGCTCGATCTGCATTCTCTTCAGCTCATCCTCGTAGAAATTCTTTTCCAGTCTCTCGGGGTGCGAATCATGGGTTGCTTCAACCCTTGTCCCGTCAATAGACTGATGGGAGGATTTTTTGGTTTTATGCTTTGACATGGATAAAGGTTTTGGATGGAATTTAAAAGTATTGGTTTTTGAGGTAAAAGTCAAGAGGGTGGACCGGGGAACGTGGAAAGAATGGACAGCTGCTTCAATACGGGAAAAGTGACAGCGTGATGAAGGGATCCTCCTTCGCTTAAGCTTCGGAGGACGCGGTGGAGTTATTGGGTTATGTGCTATGGAGTAATAAATAAGCCGGTGAGTCAATGAGAAAGAGACCAGCCGATAGCTGATAGCCAATAGCCGACAGCTTAATTGAAATTATATTCAAGTAATTTTAAACAATGCGGGTATTTCCCTGGAAATGATTATTTATTTCATCCTCTTTTTTTACTTTTTACTTTTTACTTTTTATTTATAATCTATAATCTATAATCTATAATCTATAATCTATAATCTATAATCTATAATCTCTAATCTATAATCTCTAATCTCTAATCTCTAATCTCTAATCTCTAATCTCCAATCTCCAATCTCCAATCTCCAAACAATTAAACAGAACAAAACTAAACATGCATAATAGTAAAACTGCTTATGTTTCATGTTGGATCATTCATCTATTCAGATAATCTGTTTTTCTTTGAATCGTTATCCGTAATCTTTCTAAATTGACAAATGATTTTTTTTTTTTCTAAATTCAGTTGTAACTTATTTTTTAATTGATGATTTGGATTAGTAAATATTAATTCTGATACATCTTTTATTAAAACTACTAACTATGAAAAAATTACTGTTATCTGTTTTATTTGTGTTAGGAGTATTTATTACTCTGAATTCACAAATAAATGTAAATTCAAGCGGACTGACCGGTATTGGAGGAAGCACACAATCACCTTATATTTTAAATGTAGAGGGGATAAGCAGGATAAATGGTGAAACTGTGTTCACGTATGATTCATATCCCCCGGTAATTAAAGCTACTCCGAACGGTCCGGTTCTGAAAGCTTACCTGACCAATTTGAGTACTCACGTGGGATCCCTGGGCACGTCTACTAATCCGTGGGCTTCGGTGTATTGTGACAATCTTTATGAAACCCACATGATGGACAATAACAAAAAAGAAACCTTATAAATATCCATCATGTGTGGTTCCATTCTACCTTTAAAATCAAAATTATTGCAGAATGAAAACTCCGATGCACGGTTAAAGGTGAATATACGGGATGTTGACAGCAGCTCACTAAGTAAGATCATGCTTTTAAGACCGGTCAGGTATGACTTTATACCTTCGATTATTCCCGATTCGCCGGAATTAATGAAGTACGGTGATTATAATAGCGGGAAGAACCGGGTTGGATTTTTAGCTCAGGATTTTATTAAAGTATTTCCCGACCTGGTAAAATACGATTCAACAGCAGATATATATTCCATAAATTATGTGTCACTGATTCCCTACCTCGTAAAATCATTACAGGAACAGCAATCCCGGATTGAAACACTTCAGAACATTGTTACTTCACAGGAACAAGAGATTATCAGTATCAAGGATTTTGTAGGTTACAATGAAGGCGGTATTAAAAAGAGCACTGCTCAGGAACCTTCTGATAAACCTGAGGGTGGTGATGTCCCGGTTCTTTACCAGAATTCCCCAAATCCCTTTTATGACAACACGGAAATCAAAGTTTTCCTTCCTGATGACACCCAAAGTGCCAAATTATACATCCATAATCTGAATGGCAAGGAGGTTATGGTTAAGGACCTGACGGAACATGGAGATATTAAAATTACGGTAAATGGTTCATCCCTTCAGAGAGGCATGTATCTGTATACATTAACGGTTAATGGGAAAATGGTGGATTCTAAGAGGATGATACTGACGGAATAAAAACTTTGATTTTGCATCCGGATTGTATCTGATCCTGGTAAAAATTGCAGATCATTCCACTTTCTCCTTAAAAATTACAAAAAATTAAACAAATGAAAAGGATTAACCTGATAGCATTTTCAACATTGATTCTGCTTATAACACAAAGCAATGTTGCGTTCTCACAGGATTATATTCCTATGAATTTTGATGATGGCGTATGGACAGAGTATCATGATGTATTTACTGGTATAACTGAATACATTCAAAGAGAATGTTTTGGAGATTCTCTCATAGATGATCAATTATATTATAAATTATTTGAAAGAAAAATTGTAGAATCTCCACCAGGATATTATCCGGATACCCTGGATTGGGTGTTTACCGGATTTATTGCAAACATGCCTGACAGAACTATTCAACTAACTTCTACATCCGGGACAAATCCGGTTA
The DNA here is from genome assembly GCA_963764345.1 of uncultured Bacteroidales bacterium. Lineage (GTDB taxonomy): Bacteria > Bacteroidota > Bacteroidia > Bacteroidales > DASQZK01. Next base: position 250,376 of record CAVXSF010000002.1, read on the forward strand.
CTATAATTGACTTTAATGTTTGGATTGGTGACACCATTATTGGACCCGATGGTTTTGCAGCCTGGATCATCAGGAAAATAGATTCAGTTAAAATATGTGGCAGATTCCATAAAAGATTCAGTGGATCAGAACCTGGGTGTCCTCTGGATTCCACTATGGATAATTTAATAGAAGGGGTTGGTTATTCAAACGGTGGCCTCTTAGGCTATTTTAATTTCTGGCCATTATGTGGTAGTGGAGAAACAACCTATGAACTTTCATGTTATGGAGAACGGTCTAATACTGAATGTAGTAACTGTGCAATATTTAATAATATAAACACCTCTCAAGCTGAATTTAAAATCTTTCCCAATCCTTTTCAGGATCATCTAACTGTCAGATCCGATCGCTTATTCGAGAGAATAACAATTTATAATATATACGGGAAGACGGTGAATATTGATCATTCTCTTTTCACCACTGAGGAAATTCTTGATACAGGAGATCTCCTGAAAGGATTGTATCTGATCCGGGTTCAATTTGTTGATCTTTCCACTTCTTCCGTAAAAATTATAAAATACTGAAATAATGAAACCAAATGTCATTAAATTACTTCTGGCAATCTTTGTGATATTGCCGTTAGATCTGTTTTGTCAGGAGAATATAAGCACAACCGGCAGATCTTACTTTGAAATACTTAACGAGCATGAAAAACAAGAAGAAGCTGAAACGGAAAAATTAATTATGGAACCTGATTCTGAAAAGACAGAAGAAGAAGATGTTTTTGGCAGATGGGCCTGGTTCTGGAGCAGCAGGATCGATAAGTACGGGGGATTTAGAGAATATGCCAAACAATTACGGGCGAACTCAATTGATGTTAGTGCCTCCAAAATAATGCTGTCATTGCCCTTAGCACACTGGACTGCTTTAGGGCCTACTTCTGTTCCTCAACCATATTATTATAATACAGGTCTTTGTCAGGTCAGAAGTATCTGGGCAAATTCAACGGATCTTTATGTTGGTTTAAACGGAGGAGGACTCTGGAAACGCAATGGCACTTCCTGGGTCAATCTCACGGATGATTATTACTCTTTTTCCATAAATGATATCGAAGTTAATAATTCGGGTACGATCTATTGTGCAACCGGCTGGCAGGGCCAGGGAGGATCGCGCAAGGAGAATGACGAATACGGAATGGGTATCATTTACAGTTCTGATGGGGGGTCAACGTGGAACTATCCGATGGTGAATGATCCCAATATTCCGGATGAGGATCTGTTCATGCAAAAAATTTTAATTAATCCTGATAATCAAAATATCATGTATGCATTATCAAAGTGGACGGTATACAAATCAACAAATGGCGGGGTATCCTGGACGGATATGAATGCTCCGCCTCTGTCCAATAATGACTGGTATGTCGACATGGAATTTAAGCTAAGTGATCCAAACACGATTTTCATCTGTTCAGCCGGGAGAAACAGGCAGAACACGACAGGGCAGGAAGAAATCTATGGCAGCATTTTTAAATCAACCGATGGCGGCGTTTACTGGTATGGTAATTATAACTATGCCAATAATCTGAAATATCATTCCCCTTCTGAATCACCTCATTGGATAAGCCTGGCAACTTCCGTGGATGATCCGGATGCAATCTATGTTATTTACCGTGATTTAGTTTCAAAATATTCAACCCTTGAAAAATCAACTGATGATGGATTACACTGGACAACATTGGTTGATCGAGATAATATTTATTCTGCCAAGTATATGATGCATAATATAACTATCTCACCTATTGATAGCAATAAGATTTTTGTCGGATCAGTTCATCAATACAGATATAACGCTGTTAATAAAGAGTTTGATACGATTGCTTCAAATTTACATGATGACCTGAGAGATTTTTATTTTGTTGAAAATAGTGGAACTGAAACAATTTATGAAGGTAACGATGCCGGCATCTATTCTTCAACGGACAATGGCAATACATGGGCTGACCTTACGGAAGGTATCCAGGGCTCTCTGTTTTATGGAATAGCCACATCAGAAACGAATCCTGATATTTACCTGGGGGGTGTCGGAGATTGCGGAACGCATTATTTTAACGGTTCTTCCTGGGTGCATATGGACATTGGTGGTGATGGAGGTACTTGTCTGATCAATGATCATAATACTTCGAACATGTTTGCACAAGCTAATCATTATTATTATTACACAACTAATGGAGGTGGATCATGGTCCTCTGTCCACAGAACTTTTGGAACCAGGGATGAGATATTTGAAGTATTGGGATACAATACCCCTCTAGTTCAACATCCGGATCTGAATGAAATTTTTATTTCCTTAAAAAGGATACCTATAGGATATAAATTATATGATTGGGGTTACAGAGTATTAAAATCAACAGACAATGGTGCTACCTGGGATCAGTATGGCAGTAAGAACTTCAAAAACGGGCGGATTGAAGCTATGGCAATCAGCAAATCGAATCCGGATTATTTTTATCTTACAACAGACACTTATGTAAATACCGGAGCCGAATGGACACAAACGGACACAATATGGCGAACCAGTAATAATGGTAACACTTGGTCCAATATCAATTCAAATCTTGGATCTATATTGACTGAAGCAAAAATGACAGCCATTGAAATCCATCCCGAAAATCCAAATAAAGTCTGGGTTTGTTTCGGGGGCTTATCCGCCGGTAAAAAAATATATACCACCACTAACGGAGGCGGATACTGGACAAATATCAGCTACAATTTACCTAACCTGCCCCTTGCCGATATCGAATATGATTATGTCAATCACATGATTTATGTTGCAAACGATGTTGGTGTTTATTATCTTGAAGAAGGGAAAACCTCGTGGCAACGTTTGGGTGATCTGCCTTATGCGATTACAACCGGACTTTCATTGAATAAAACTTCGGGAAAACTTTATGCATCAACCTGGGGAAGGGGATTGTGGGAAACAGAGGATCTTCCGGAATGTTATGATGAAAATCCGGTGTATGTAACATCAATTGAGAGTTGGCACTCACCACAAAGTTTTTGTAATGATATTTATGTCCAGGATGGTGGCCGGGTTGTGATAACTTCAGACATCACCCTGGCACCGGGATGTACTTTGTACATAGAAGACAACGGGATGGTCACCATTTCGGGCGGACATTTAATCAATGGTAATACCGTCGTTTTAAGTGGAGGAAGTCTTATGATAGGAAATAATGGCAGTATCGAACTTTCCGATGGTGATGCCTTTAATACGGAAACGGGCGCAATTGTGGATATAGACTATGGCTCAATCAATAAAAATTAACTACCATGGTACTTTGCATAAAATTATTCCGTAAAATTTTTAGTGTAGCGTTGCTACTTGCACTGAGTGTAAGCCTGTTCTCCCAGGAATATATTCCTATGAATTTTAAAGATGGGGTTTGGATAGATAATCATTTTGCAAACGGCGAATATATGGAAAGAACACAAAAATTTTGCAAAGAGGATACTTTGATTGATAATGATCTCTACTATAAACTATATGAAACAAAAATACAGATTTATTATACTGCCGATACTATATATAATATTTATTTAGGGCTGATAGGGAACTTTCCGGATAAAACTGTAAAATACATTCCGTCAGGAGAGGTTGAGCCAATTATGATATATGATTTTAATCTTAATATTGGTGATACAGTTAAGGGGGTTTATGATGGGTTCGTTATCAATAACATAGATTCAGTTGAGATATGTGGTAGATATCATAAAAGATACAGTGAATTTGGTACAGGATATCCTGATAATCCTTCGTTTCCTGCATTAATTGAGAGCATTGGTTACTCAAATGGATTATTAGGTTATTTTGATCCTTTCCATCAGGCAGTAGAAGATGTCAAAACGCTAGAATGTTATTCTGAATGGACCAATCAGGATTGCGCAGCGTGTGATTTCATCGAAGGTATTTCAGTTCGGAAATCAGGCATCCATGTATATCCTAATCCATTTACTGATCGGATAAAGGTTCAGTCTTCCAAACCGGTCATTCAGATAAAGATTTACGATATACTCGGACACGAAATATTTTCAGAAAATTCCTTACTCAATGATGACAGATTGTTAGAATTGAATCATCTGGTTAACGGTATTTACTTACTGAGAATTCAATTTAATGATCATACATTTTATTCTTTACCAATTGTAAAAACCTAAATCAGTGATACGTTTTATTCTCATTATTTCTGTTTCCATGGCATTTTTATGGCCAAAAATTGCGAAATGTCAGGAGCCTGAAAATCTTTCAGATAAATCTTTTTTCGAAGTTGTGGATCATCATGATAAGCTTGAAAAAGATACATCTTCATTTTCACCATTCGAAAACGTATCGGGTAATGAGGAAGAAGATTTGTTTAATAGATGGGAATGGTTCTGGAGCAGCAGGATTGATAAAAACGGCGGATTTGAAGAATATGGTAGACAATTGAGACATATGGCAATGACTAAGACCGGTACTGCTTCACAAAAATATTCCCCATCGTTTCACTGGGATCCTCTCGGGCCAAATTCCATCCCTATAGATAATTGTTCTTCTTATGTTAAAATAATTAATGGTCAATGTCAGGTACTAAGTATTTGGGCAAATTCCACTGATTTGTATGTCGGATTAAATGGCGGAGGACTTTGGAAAAGAAATGGCACTTCATGGGCCAACCTAACAGATCACACATATGCATTTTCCGTGACCGATATAGAAGTCGACAATTCGGGTAAAATATATATTGCTACCGGATGGGACGGTCAGAATGGCTCTTTAAAAGGAGATGATATTTATGGAATGGGAGTGATCTATAGCAATGACGGAGGATCCACCTGGGTAACGGATCGAATGACCAGCGTTCCGGATAAAGATTTATATATGGTAAAAATAATCCTTGACCCCACAAACCAAAATACTATTTACGCTTTGTCAAGATATACTGTTTATAAATCGACTGATAATGGGTATAACTGGGTTGACACTCATGCACCTGCTTTACCAAATAATCAATGGTATAGAGATATAGTCTATAAGCAAAGTGATCCCGATACACTTTTTATTTGTTCAGATGGACGAGATCACAATACAAACTCGGTAACCGATGGATTTATATATAAAACCAATAACGGTGGCGGAACCTGGTTAACAACGAATTACGCTGATAATCTTAAATATGGATCACAAACACTCCATTGGATGGCAATGGCTACTACTCCCGATGATCCTGATGCTATTTATATAATTTATCGGGATGATTCCAACTATTCAACTCTTGAAAAATCGGTTGATGAGGGTCTAACCTGGACAACTTTAGTGGATCAGGATTATATTTATACACGCGACCATATGATGTATAATATGACGATTTCACCTGAAAATTCAGACGAGATTTATATAGGTGGTATTTTTCAGTATAAATACGATTCTGCAAATCATGAATTTGATCAAATTGGATCTTCATTACATGATGACTTAAGAGATTTTTATATTGACACCTCCGGTGGAACGGAAACTATTTATCAGGGAAACGATGCCGGTATATATTCTTCAACCAATCATGGCTCTTCCTGGACGAATCTGACAGATGGCATTCAGGGTTCATTATTCTACGGCATTGCCAATTCTGATGCAAATCCTGACATTTATATTGGGGGAGTCGGAGATTGCGGTACGCATTTTTATAACGGATCATCATGGGTACATATGTGTATTGCACACGCTGATGGGGGCACAAGCCTGATCAATGACCACAATACTCAAAATATGATCGCGATGGCAAATGGAAGTTACTATTACACAAAAAATGGTGGCTCAAATTGGTATTATACCGGACAATATGATCCACTTAAATATGATCCTCCCATTGTCTTACATCCTGTTTTAAACAAAATATATATATCTGCTGCATGGCAAAAAGTAAAAGTGTCGACCGATGAAGGTGTCACCTGGACCGACTATTCTCCCCAATGGCCAAACGATCGTATAATGGCTATGGCAATTAGTAAATCCAATCCTGATTATTTTTATTTAACAAAGGATCTTTATGAATTTAATGGGAATGAATGGACTCAGACTATTACACTAGTACGTACTACTGATGATGGAAGTACATGGACCGATATCACTTCAAATCTTGGATCCATCACAACTGAAGCAAAAATGACAGCCATTGAAATCCATCCCGAAAATCCAAATAAAGTCTGGGTATGTTTCGGGGGCTTATCCGCGGGTAAAAAAATATATACCACCACCAACGGAGGCGGATACTGGACAAATATCAGCTACAATTTACCTAACCTGCCCCTTGCCGATATCGAATATGATTATGTCAATCACATGATTTATGTTGCAAACGATGTTGGTGTTTATTATCTTGAAGAAGGGAAAACCTCGTGGCAACGTTTGGGTGATCTGCCTTATGCGATTACAACCGGACTTTCATTGAATAAAACTTCGGGAAAACTTTATGCATCAACCTGGGGAAGGGGATTGTGGGAAACAGAGGATCTTCCGGAATGTTATGATGAAAATCCGGTGTATGTAACATCTATTGAGAGTTGGCACTCACCACAAAGTTTTTGTAATGATATTTATGTCCAGGATGGTGGCCGGGTTTTTTTAACTTCAGACATCACCCTGGCGCCGGGGTGTACACTATATATCGGAGACAACGGTATGGTCACCATTCAGGGCGGACATCTGATCAATGGCAATACGGTTGTATTAAACGGCGGAAGTATTACAATAGCAAATAATGGCAGTATCGAACTTTCCGATGGTGATGCTTTCAATACAGAAACAGGTGCCATTGTTAACATAAACTATGGTTCAATAAATAATAATTAAACACTATTATACGTATTAAATTTCAGGATTTTATAGCATTGGTATTGTTTATAATACAAAGCAGCATTGCGTTCTCGCAGGATTATATTTCCATGAATTTTAATGATGGCGTTTGGGATGAATATTTTACTGAACCACCACCGGGTAATTCAGAAGAGATAACAAAATTTTGTTGTGGTGATACAACTATTGGCAACCTTATGTATTATAAATTATATGAAGAAAAGCTGGTCGAGCCATATTTGGGAGATCACTATTATACACCCAGCTCATTAATCGGATTTATTAGAAATTCAGAGAATAGAACCGTTCAGTATATACCCAAAGGAGGTGATGAAGAGGATCCAGTAAACAATTTTAATCACTACTGACCGGTTAAAATTTCAGTAAAAAAGGGGCTACCGCCCAAAGGTTTCACCCCGATGTTGTAAGTTTGTTTTGCGTAAAAACTTCAACATGGGTAAAGATACAACAAAGAATTTAGTCGGTCAGCCGATTTTCAAACAAGTGATAAAGATGTTGCCAAAAGAGCAGTTCAACTTTTTAGTGAAGCAATGCGATAGTGACCGTTATTACAAGTCATTCTTTTCATGGGAGCAATTGGTGGTAATGCTCTTCGGGATATTTTCCCGATGCGATTCAATGGGTGAAGTTTGTGATGGGATGCGAGCTTTGGCAGGAAAGCTTAATTATCTTGGAATGGACAGTGCACCTTCCAAAAGTACAGCAGGGGACGCTTTACGCGACCGCGACAACGAAATTTTCAAGCAGTATTATTTCGCTTTGATAAAATATTTTGAGCCGCTTTTGTCGGTCAGCCGAAAAGAAAAAATAAGTTTTGAGAAGTTTTATGCCTTCGATTCAACTACAATATCGCTTTTTTCGGACGTGATGAAAGGTGTTGGCCGTAACCCGAAAGGAGATGGCAAGAAAAAAGGAGGCTTGAAAGTACATATGCTGACCGATGTACATGCAGACACGGCAGTATTTGCCAAAATCAGCGAGGCAAAAATGCACGACAAGAAGTTTTTGCAGCATTTAAATCCATCAAAAGGCAGTATGTTGGTCTTTGATAAAGCATATAACTATTACAGGCAGTTTGCAGATTGGACGGAGGAGGGGGTCTATTTTGTCTGCCGGTTGAAAGATAATGCGAAGGCCGAAGTCCAGGAAGTATTTTTTAAAAAGCTGCTTGAAAAGCATGAATATGGTGTGTTCCGGATTGAACACATTCACCTGAAATACAAAAAAGAGAAACAGGAAAAAACACTTTGTCTGCGATTGGTTTATTATCGGGACGAGCAGGGGCGAAAATACAAATTCATTACTAACAATTGGGATATAACGGCGGAAGAAGTTGCCTTGATTTACAAATATCGATGGACAATAGAAACCGCTTTCAAAAAAATAAAACAGAATTTCCAATTACATTTTTTCTATTCAGACACGGAGAATGGCATAAAAACGCAGATTTGGTGTACGCTCATAGCCCACTTGTTACTTAATGTAATAAGGGTATTATCGAAAAGCAAGAAAGCATTTTCAACCGTAGCAGCTTTAATCCGGATACACCTGATAAGCCATTTAGACCTGATGTGGGTAGTAACCGAAGGCAGACGTGCTTACACTAAGCGCAGGATAAGCCGCAACAAGAGTCCGGCAATCGTACAAATATCCCTTTTTTGATGGGGGGTAGGATTTTTGAAAACAGAAAATTAGTTTATAAGACATTGAATATGAGAGATATTATAATATAACCGACAAATATTAAGTTTTTGTCGGTTGATAGTGAATTTTAATATTAGTTTGGGTGATACTATTTATGGTGTAAGTCAGTTGGAATATTTTGTGGTTAAAGTAATAGATTCTATTGAAATTACTGGTCGTTATCATAAAAGATACAGTGAATTTGGTCACGGTTATCCTGAAGATTCCTGTTACCCTTCTTTAGTCGAAGGTATAGGATTTTCAGGTGGATTGTTAGATTATTTCGGAAACTGTGGTGAAGTTATGTATTTCTTAAGTTCCTATTCGGAATGTTCAGATCAGGATTCGGCTTGTGATAACTGTAATTTGTTATCTCTTAAAGTGAGTAATGATTCATATCAAAAACTGAATATTTACCCAAATCCATTCCATGATCATCTGACTATCCGATCAGACCGGACAGTGACGGCGATAACCGTTTATGATATATATGGTAAGGTGGTTTATGAAGAAAATTCCCTGTTCACGACAAATAAAATCCTGGAAACAGGAGATCTGGCTCCCGGCCTGTATTTTGTCTCGGTGCAGTTTGCGGATCATTCAGTCAGTTCTTTAAAAATGATTAAAAATTGAACAGTTGGCGGCCGGGTTGTAATATCTTCAGACATCACCCTGGCACCGGGGTGTACCTGATCAGAGTTCAGTTTGCTGATCGTTCTTTTTATTCAATGAAGGCTATGAAGATAAAGTAGGGGAAGTTATGGAGTTATGGAGTTATGAGGTTATGGAGTTATAGGGAAAGGGATAAGTCAGGACTTCATTCGTTCCACCTCACCCCCCCGGCCCCCTCTCCTGGAAGGCAGAGGGGGTGTTCACTCCGATAAAATATGTTTTGAATCGAACGGTTTTTCGGTAACGTTGCACAAGAAAATTTAATTAGAAAAGTGTTCTCATACCAGCTTATGTCGTTAGAAGACAAGCCCCTCTCAGGGGAGGGGTTGGGGAGGGGTGGAGCTGATAGCTCAATTGAAATTATACTCCAAATATTTTTTAGCACTTGAAGTTTTGCAAGATGAAATGCGGAACCTAAAAGGCCAATACTAATGGGATATTATCTGGAAATAGGAACAATCTCCAATCCCCAATCTCCAATCCCCAATCTCCAATCCCCAATCCCCAATCTCCAATCTCTAATCTCCAATCTCCAATCTCCAATCTCTAATCTCCAATCTCCAATCTCCAATCCCCAATCTCCAATCCCCAATCCCCAATCCCCAATCCCAATCCCCAATCCCCAATCCCCAATTGTATGTTTTTCCCGTGGTTTCTTCGCCTGGTTTACCGCGATTTCCAATGTTTTATCCCTGCCTCTCTCATCTGTCCCGCAGCTTCATCCGGCTTCACCGGATTGATGATATTTCCGCCGCCCGATTCAAAGCCTGCAAGGTATTTCAGCTTGTCGGGTGAGCGCATCGGCGGGTAGAATTCGATGTGGTAATGGAACAGATCTGATTCTTCTTTTCCGTCGCACGGAGCATTCTGATGCATCGTAATATTGGGGAAGGAAATATGGAACAGATTGTCAAACCTGACAATGGTATTTTTGAAGATCTGTGAGAGTGCTTCCGTTTCTTCGGAAGTCAGATCAGAGATCCTGGCCACGTGCCTGCGGGGAACGATGTACGTCTCAAAAACAAATCTCGCAAAATAGGGAATGAACACCACGAAGTGCTCGTTAGATTCGATGATCCTGGAACCATTGCCGAGTTCATGATCAAGCAGGTCGCACAGCAGATGAGTGTTATGCTCCTGGTAATACCGGCTGAAGGAACTCCGCTGACTGTCAACAATACGAGGAACAAAACCCGTGGCATAAATTTGTCCGTGTGGGTGAGGATTTGAAACGCCGATAACTTTTCCTTTGTTTTCGAACATCAACACATTCTTGATTTTCTCATGACGGCTCAGATTCCGGAACTCATCCTTCCAGATTTCAAAGACCTTTCCGGTTTCTTCCCGGGAAAGTTCAGCAAGCGTAGTGTTGTGAACAGGAGAGAAGCAGATGACCCGGCAGGTGCCGTGTACAGGTTCGGAAAGCTCAAATCCTTCATGGCGATGAACATCGGGCGCATCCATAGAGAACGAGGCGAAATCGTTCGTGAAGGCAAAAGGTTCGGTATAATGAGGATTAGTGATCCCTGAAGCCCGGGTCACACCCGGGCACAGGTAACATTGCGGATCGTAAGCAGGTTCATGGTTCCCGGTATCTTCAATTGTTTCCCCCGACCAGGGACGGTTTGCCGTGGTAGCAGCCAGGATGACCCATTCCTGGAGCAGGGGATGCCATCTTCGTTCCCAGTTTCCTGTCATCATTTATTCAATTTTTTTTGTTCCGTCGCCAACGCCGGCAATATAAAAGTCGGCTGTGAGTCCGGTCTTTTGTTTGTAATTTTTGCCAACACGGATTTTGAAATCTTCAATTGCATCGTCTCTTACCAGGCTAACCGTGCAACCCCCAAAACCGGCACCGGTCATCCTTGAACCAAGTACGCCCGTTACTTTTCTGGCTTCATCGACCAGGGTATCCAGTTCCGTACCCGTAACTTCATAGTCGTCACGAAGTGAATCATGGGAAGCGTTCATCAATCCACCGAATGTTATCAGATCATTTTTTTTCAGGGCTTCGATGGCATCGAGCACGCGCTTGTTCTCAGAGATCACGTGTTTGGCCCTGCGGTACACTGTCTCCGAACTGATTCGGTCTTTCAGCTCAATAAACCGGGAAAAATTCAGCTGGCTGAGGTTTTCGAGTGATTGGGCCTCGTTCAGTATCTCCACGGCTGTTTCACATTCTGAACGCCGTTCGTTGTATTTCGAATCGGCCAGACCTCTTCTCTTATTGGTGTTGGAGATGATGAGCTTATGCCCATTCATTACCAGAGGCACAAGTTCATAATCCAGGGTGGCACAGTTCAGAAAAATGGCATGGTTCTGTTTTCCCATGGTCACTGCAAACTGATCCATTATACCACAATTGACACCAACAAACTGGTTTTCGGCTTTCTGTGATAATTTTACCAGATCGAGCCTGCTCTCGCCCAGTTCAAAGATATCATTGAGAGCAAAAGCAGTTACCGTTTCGATGGAGGCCGATGAGGAAAGCCCTGCTCCATTTGGAATTTCACCTGAAAAAAGAAAATCCAGACCTTCAAAACGGACGCCTTTCTTTTGAAACTGATCGATAACCCCCAGGGGATAGTTGAACCAGTGCTTGTCCTGTTTTTCAACCGGGGTTCTCAGAAGAACGGTACCACGGTCATCAAAATTCGTTGTCGCAAAACGTAACTTGTCCGTCCCGTTTTTCCGTATGATAAGGTAGGTGCCAAAATCAAGAGCACATGGAAAGACATAACCTCCGTTATAATCAGTATGTTCTCCGATGAGATTTACCCTTCCGGGAGAAAAATATACTCCTGGATTTATGCTTTGAGAACCGTATAGGTCTAAAAATTTTTCGATAAGTTCATTCGTTTTTATCATTGAATTAGCTTTATGGACCGGCAGAAACAGCCTGTAGATTCAGGAAACACTGGATTCTGGTGGATCAAAATTAGAAAAATCTGCTAAGAGAACAATTCTAAATAACTTCAGGTTTTAAAAGTGTTCATACCTGCAAAAAAATGTCTTAAAATTTCATTTTTAGACATAGTTGATTACCTTCATATAATTAATTTTATTTATTTTTCCGGGCTGAACCTGATCATGATCCTGTTTTAAATCTGTGTTGATTTAATTTTGAGCCAGCTTAAAGGGAAATATCAATTTTATCTTTTTATGAATAAGACAAGGCTGTTCATTATTTTGATGACCACCATCATGCTGACTCCGGCAAAGGGACAGCATAAAATTCCTATGGATCATTCCATTTATAATGAATGGAAAAGAGCAGAAAATGCTATCATAACCGACGACGGGGCGTTTGTCGGCTTCGAGGTTAAGAGGGAAAAGGGTGATGGTTTTTATTGTGTTTATAATATTGCACAAGGCTCTACTGATACCATATTCAGAGGTGCCGGAATTAAAGTACTGCCAGGTTCAAAGTTTATTGCGGGTAATATCGTCCCTCCCGGGTGGATGATCAGGCAGGCAAAAAAGGAGAATAGGGATAAGGCAGATTACCCTCGAGATTCATTGTTTGTCTATAATCTCAACACCGGAGAAACGGTTAAATTTCCTGATGTCAGATCTTTCTCCGTTCCCCGTGAAGGCTCTGACTGGATTGCATTGTATCATGGTTTTGCCAAAGAGGAAAAACCTGAAACCGATACACTGCCTGAAACCTGCCAGGAAAAAATGTTCCGGAAATTAAAATCAAAATTCAGGCTTGCCAGTGTTGTGCTTTACAATCCGGATAACCGGAAATCATTTACCTACGAGAATGTCTATGACTACGCTTTATCGGAAAACGGTAATCTGTTTGCATTTCAGCAACTGGCTCCTGACAGTGTACCGGTAACAGTAACCTACGCGATGGTCATTCCTGATGAGTCCCTCAATATTGTGCACGAAAACCATGGCATGGCATGGAATCTGGCGACCGACAAACAGGGACACAAACTGGCCTTTATGACGTCCATCGATTCCTCTGTGGTGGCTGGGGTCAAACTTTTTTACTGGGAGATCGGAGACCGGGAAGCAAATTCACTAGTCGATTCAGCCGCATCCTGGATGTTTCCGGGGTGGGGAGTGAACAGGAACGGTAAACTCTGGTTCTCTGATGATGAGTCCCGCCTGTTTTTTGGTACATCCCCGGTTCCGGCAAAGGAACCTGAAGATACTCTGCTTGACGAAGAAAAGCCTCATCTTGATGTATGGTCATGGCAGGACCATTACCTTCAGCCTCAGCAGAAAAAGCAACTTGAGCATTCAAAAAAGCTTAATTATCAGGCTATGTATGACCTCGTTCAAAGGAAATTCATACAGCTGGCCGATACAGTAGTAGAAAACCTGGTTACGATGCATGGCGGTGATGGTCCCTGGATGCTCGGCTTTGAGACCGGACCATATGAACGGCAGTCTTCATGGACCGGAATATCCTCAAGGGACGTATGGTTGATTAATACAGATAGCGGACAAAAAACACAGGTCGCAAAAAATCTCAGCAACACTGTGGTACTTTCCCCGTTCGGGAAATTTATCGTGTATTATGTGCCTGCCGACAGTAGCTGGCATTCTTATAACATAGTTACTGCGAAAACCATCAATCTTATTTCGGGAATCCGGGCCGGTTTCTATGATGAAGAAAATGATGTTCCCAAATTACCTGACAGTTACGGTATTGCCGGTTTCTCAAAAGACGATGAATACGTTCTTCTCTACGACCGTTACGATATCTGGTGCGTTGATCCTTCGGGCTCAAAAATTCCGTTTTGTCTTACCTCCCAATATGGCCGCCAGAACAACCTCCGTCTGAGGTACGTTAAACTCGATAAGGATGAGTACTTTATCAGCTTAAAGCAGCCTCTGTACCTGAGCACCTTTAATGAACGGACTATGCAGACTTGGTTATGCCTATCTCTATCCCGGAGGTCGTACCATCCCAAGGGAGTTGTTGGAATCGACGGATGCCTATTCGGATCTGGCGAAAGCCAAAAACAGCCAGATGTTCATTTACAGGAAAGGTAATTTCAGGGATTACCCGGATATTTATGTCACCGATGACAGATTCAGATCACCTACCCGGGTGTCGGAAGTTAATCCGCAGGCAGCAAAATATCTTTGGGGAGAGGCAAAACTTGTAAACTGGACTTCCCTAACCGGTGAAAAATTGAATGGGATTTTATATACGCCTGAAAATCTCGATCCTGCCGGCAAATATCCGATGCTTGTTTATTTTTATGAAAAAAGTTCCGACCAGCTTTATGTACACTCTGTTCCTGCTCCGAGCTGGTCCATCCTTAATATTCCCTGGTGCACAAGTAATGGATATGTTGTTTTTGTTCCGGATATCACTTACAGGATCGGTTATCCCGGGCAGAGTGCTTACGATGCCGTGATATCAGGGACTAAGGCTATGGTTGACAGGTTTCCGTTCATTGACAGCACGAGAATGGGCATCCAGGGACAAAGCTGGGGCGGATACCAGGTAGCCTACCTGGTCACCAGGACGAACCTCTTCAAAGCGGCAATGGCTGGCGCGCCTGTTAGCAATATGACCAGTGCATACGGTGGGATTCGCTGGAGTACAGGCAGGAGCAGGATGTTTCAGTATGAGCATACACAAAGCAGGCTTGGTGCAACACTATGGGAAAATCCCGAACTATATATCGAAAATTCACCCCTTTTCCATGTTCCCGATATTCAGACCCCCTTACTTATCATGCATAATGATTCCGATGGCTCGGTTCCATGGTACCAGGGAATTGAATT
The DNA here is from genome assembly GCA_963764345.1 of uncultured Bacteroidales bacterium. GTDB lineage: Bacteria > Bacteroidota > Bacteroidia > Bacteroidales > DASQZK01. Next base: position 265,379 of record CAVXSF010000002.1, read on the forward strand.
TTTCACAGCCCTTCGGAGGCTCAATAAACCAGCCTGGATGCTGAGTTATAACGATGAGGGACATAACCTCTCCAAATGGCCCGACAGAGTTGACCTGAGTATCAGGATGATGCAGTTCTTCGACCACTACCTGAAAGCCAAACCCGAACCGGAATGGATGGTCCAGGGTATTCCCGCTTCCAAAAAAGGGGTGGATTCCGGCTACCAACTTATGAAATAGAATAACTATCTTTGGACGACTAACACCCTGAACATGTTCAAAGGAATCTCCCGGAACCGGATCATTATTTATCTGTTCTACCTTTTCCTGATTGCAGGACTGTTTCTTTTATATCTTAAACCTAAACCCGGTCTTTTCCTGGAACTTTATGCCTTTCACTCTGATTTTCTGAATATCGTGATGAAAGGACTTACCTCTTTGGGTAGTGGCCTGGCGGCAGTTGTTCTGGTCCTTCTTCTATTCCTGCTGAAAATAAGATATGGTTTTTATATCGGACTCTCGGCGGCTGTTTCCGGCATAGTGACACAATTGCTTAAGATCTTCGTATTTCCGGGTCATCACCGGCCTGTAAAATATTTCAGTGATATGGGGATCAGCCTGGACACAGTCTCCGGGGTACACATCCATTTTTATCACAGTTTTCCTTCCGGACATACAACCACCGCTTTTGCAATATGGTTTGGACTGTCGTTCATCGTGAGAAATATGTTACCTGAAAATCATACTCTTCATATCTGGCGGTTGCTATCGGATATTCCAGGATCTACCTTGCCCAGCATTTTCCCGAAGATATTATTGGCGGAGCTGTTATTGGCGGTCTTGCAGCAATGTTGTTTTATAATTATGTGGGCTCATGGGAAAAGGATTGGTTAAACCGCCCGTTAATTTCGGTGATCAGAAGATGAAGGACAGAAAAAATATCATCACAGCGTGGGTCGTAGCTATTCTGGCAGGATTGCTTTTCTTTATTCCTTTCCTGGGAGGGGTTCACCTTTTCGACTGGGATGAGATCAATTTTGCCGAGTCGGCCCGGGAGATGATCGCTACCGGTGATTATCTTACAGTCAGAATAAATTACCAGCCTTTCTGGGAGAAACCACCGCTGTTCATCTGGATGCAGGTGCTGTCTATGAAAACCTTCGGAATTAACGAATTTGCGGCACGTTTTCCCGATGCAATCTGCGGCATTTTTACCCTGATCACCCTGTTCTATGCAGGCCGCCGGTTTTTCAATGAACAGTTTGGTTTTCTGTGGATGCTCGTTTACGGCGGAAGCATCCTGCCATTTTTTTACTTTAAGTCGGGAATCATCGATCCCTGGTTCAATCTTTTCATCTTCCTCGGCATTATCCATTTATGTCGCTATTTCATGGATGAAGGAAACAGAAGCATGAAAATTGTACTTTCTGCTTTTTTTACCGGTCTGGCAGTCCTTACCAAAGGTCCTGTGTCCATCCTGATTTTATTTCTTGTTTTCACTATCTTTCTCCTTTACGTCAGGTTCAGGATCAAAACCAGTGTGAAAGATGTCGTGGTTTTTTGTCTCGTTCTTTCATTCACCGGCGGCTTTTGGTTTATCCTTCAGATTCTGAACGGTAACTACGGGATCATCAGGGATTTCATCCTATACCAGATAAGGCTGTTCAGTACACATGATGCCGGACACAGCGGGTTCCTGCTATACCATTTTGTCGTTCTGCTCGCAGGTGTGTTTCCTGCGTCGGTGCTCGCGCTCCCTGTTATATTCAGGAGGGCGGGGGAGAGCTCAGTGCAACAGGCATTCGCGCTCTGGATGAAGATCCTTTTCTGGACGGTTTTGATCCTTTTTACGATCGTTCAGACAAAGATTATCCACTATAGCTCCCTTTGTTATTACCCCCTCACGTTCATGGCTGCTGTTTATGTCCAAAAAATCTTTAACGGGGAAGTTCAGTGGGCACGATGGACAAAATACCTTCTCCTGTTCATCGCCCTGCTATATTCCCTGGCCATTATGGTGCTTCCCCTGATTGGGAAATACAGCCAGGTAATTACGGCACGCGGATGGATCAAAGATCCCTTTGCCGAGGCAAACCTGAGTGCCGGGGTACACTGGTCGGGAGTGGAAATACTTGTTAGTGTAGCATTTCTTTTTCTGATGATATACCTTATTTGGTTTATGAAAAACAGGAAGTATGCCATAACCGGAATTTTTGCGGTTACAATCTTTTTTACTTACTTTAATGTAGTATTCATAACCCCAAAAATTGAAGGATACAGCCAGCGGGCCGCCATTGAATTTTATTCGGGACTGCAGGATAAAAAAGTCTATGTTGCAACACTGGGCTTTAAGAGTTATGCCCAGTTGTTCTATACGAAAATGAAACCTTACAGTGATAAAAGAGGGGCGGATACTGATTGGCTTCTCCATGGTAACATCGACCGGCCGGCGTATTTTGTATTTAAGATCCAGAACAGAAAAAAATATATGCAGGAATATCCGCAGCTGGATATTCTTTATGAGAAGAACGGATTTGTATTCACTAAGCGAAAAGAAAACACGAACCAGGAATGATAAAAGGAAAAAAGGTCACTGTTGTGCTACCGGCTTACAATGCTGAAAAAACGCTCAGACAAACCTACGAGGAAATACCTTTTGATATCGTCGATGAAGTTGTACTTGTGGATGATAAGAGCAATGACAATACATTGCAGGTGGCCCGCGACCTGGGCATACGGCATATTGTAAGCCATGAGGAGAACAAGGGATATGGTGGGAATCAGAAATCATGCTACAACAAGGCTCTCGAATTGGATTCCGATATCGTCGTTATGCTTCATCCCGATTACCAGTACACACCCAAACTGATCCAGCCCATGTGTTCCCTAATCGCCAACGAGGTGTATGAAGTGGTCCTGGGTTCCCGGATTCTGGGAAAAGGAGCACTGAAAGGTGGTATGCCGTTATATAAATACATGTCCAACCGTTTCCTGACCCTGTTTCAGAATATCCTGATGAACCAGAAACTGTCGGAATACCATACCGGTTATCGCGCTTTTTCGGCCAGGGTTCTCCACTCTATCGACTATATGGCCAACTCGGATGATTTTGTTTTTGATAACCAGATGCTGGCCCAGATCTTTTATGCCGGATTTGAAATTGCTGAAATTACATGTCCGACAAAATATTTCGAAGAGGCTTCGTCAATCAATCTGAAGCGCAGTTCGATATACGGCCTCGGTGTTCTGAAAACATCAGTATGTTATTTTCTTCAGAAAACAGGGCTCGGGCGTTTCAGGATTTTTCAGAATCCGCAAAATGTCAAACCTTAAATTCATCAGGCTGTGATCATAAAATCAGTATCATACCCCAGGGCTGCTTTGATCGGCAACCCTTCCGATGGTTACTATGGAAAAACCATTGCCTTCCTGTTCAGAAATTTTAAGGCGGAGGTCATTCTTTATGAATCTCCTGAACTTGAAATTCTGCCGGCTGAGTACGATTCAGCTGTCTTCAGCAGTATGAAAGCCCTGGTTAACGATGTGAGGCTCTTTGGTTATTACGGAGGGCTTAGATTATTGAAGGCCGCTGTCAAACGCTTCTATGAGTATTGTGAACAGAATGAAATAGTGATCGTAGAGCGAAATTTCACCATCAGGTACCAGTCTGACATTCCCTACCGCCTCGGGCTGGCCGGGTCCAGTGCCATCATCACAGCATGCATGCGGGCCCTGATGTCATTTTTTGGTATCGATATTCCCAAACCGGCGTTGGCTAACCTTGTTCTGTCTGTCGAACTCGATGAGCTGAAGATATCTGCTGGTTTGCAGGACAGGGTAGCACAGGCTTATGAATGTCCCGTTTATATGGATTTTGAAGAATCGGTTATGAAAAGACAGGGTTTTGGCATTTATAAAACCATGAAAAAGGGCCAGCTGCCTCTTTTGTATATTGCCTGGCGTAAAGATCTCTCGGAAGGTTCAGAAGTCGTTCATAATGATTTTCGTGAAAGGTATCATTTCAAGGATAAAGCGGTGCATGAAGCGATCCACAGTTGGAAGGCCCTTTCCGAGGAGATGTATGCCAGACTTTTAGCGGGAGATAAAAATGTGGGGGACCTTATTAACCGGAATTTTGATATCCGTAAATCGGTGATGTCCATCAGTCCCAAAAACCTGTCAATGGTTCAGACAGCCAGGTCTGCAGGGGCAAGTGCAAAATTTACCGGTTCAGGTGGTGCAATCATCGGCACATACAATGATGAAGCTATGTTCACTGAACTTAAAAAGCGACTCAGCCAGATTGGGGTCGAAGTCCTCAAACCTGATATCGTTTGCAGGGAGGAAGAAAAAGAATAATATGATAAAAAAAGCAGTAATCCCGGCTGCGGGCTTTGGAACAAGGTTCCTGCCCGCAACAAAATCCCAGCCTAAGGAAATGCTTCCTATTGTTGATACCCCTACCATTCAGCATGTGGTTGAAGAAGCGGTGGCTTCTGGAATTACCGATATCCTTATGATTATCGGAAAGGGGAAAAGAGCCATCGAAGAACACTTTGACCGGAATTTCGAATTGGAGATGCAGCTTGCGGAGAACCACAAAGATGAAGAACTCAGGGCCATCAAAAACATAACCGAACTTGCCGATATACACTTTATCTGGCAAAAAGAGATGAATGGTCTGGGCGATGCTGTAAAGTATGCCAGGAATCATGTGAACAATGAACCTTTTGCCGTCCTGCTGGGTGATACGCTCATTGAATCCAGCAGCTCTGTTCCCGTCATGGGTCAGCTTATTGAGATCTACAATCTATATCACGAATCAGTAGTGGCTCTCGAAGAAGTGGACCCTGCCCTGGTGTCGCGATACGGCATTATCAAAGGCAAAGAAATATCTAAAGATGTCTACAGGGTTGAAGATTTCATCGAAAAACCGGAGATCGGAGATGCTCCGTCAAACCTCGCCATTGCCTCGCGGTACATTTTTACTCCCGAAATTTTCGATTATCTCGATGCTCTTACTCCCGGGAAAAACAATGAAATCCAGTTGACGGATGCCATGCATCTGATGGTCCAGGACAGGGCTATGTTCGGACTGCGTTTCGAAGGGGTCAGACACGACATCGGTAACAAGCTGGATTTTCTGAAAGCGAATATAATTTACGGCCTTAAACGGGATGATTTTGGCGATGAGTTCCGTGAATGGCTGAAACAACTCGTCTCAAAGTTCTGATAAAACTTCCTGCTAAAAACCACATGACTATGGACCACTCAAGAAGAGACTTTCTTAAAACGGCAGCCGTTGGAACAGCCGGTATAACCCTGGGAGGGTTACATCTCAGTTCAACTGCCTTTGCATCCGTAAACGGGGCTAATGACAGACTTAATGTAGCGGTTGTTGGTATCCACAGCAGAGGACAGGCTCATTTGAATGCCCTTGCCAAAATCGAAAATGTTAACATCGGATATATTTGCGATGTGGATTCCCGCGTCAGGGATGAGGCGGTGAAGATGGTACATGATCTCACAGGTATTAAGCCAAAAGCATTCACCGATATACGTAAACTCCTTGAAGAAAAAGACCTGGATGCCATAACGATTGCCACACCCGATCACTGGCATGCTCCAATGACGCTTATGGCCCTGCAGGCAGGCAAACATGTTTATGTCGAAAAACCCTGTAGCCATAATCCCGCGGAAGGTGAAATCCTGGTTGAGGCACAGAAAAAATACGGTAAAATTGTCCAGATGGGTAATCAGCAAAGGTCAGCACCAACCACTATCCAGGCGGTACAGGAAATCCGCGCCGGCCTCATTGGCCGGGCCTATCACGGCTATACCTGGTATGCAAATTCCAGGGCTTCAATAGGCAAGGGAAAGAAGGTTGATGTCCCCGGATGGCTCGACTGGGAACTCTGGCAGGGACCGGCACCCAGAAGGGATTTTCAGGATATCTGGGTGCATTATAACTGGCACTGGTTCTGGAATTGGGGAACCGGAGAAGTGAATAATAACGGCACACATGAGATTGATGTCTGCCGCTGGGCACTGGGTATTGATTTCCCTTCAAAAGTTACTTCAGGAGGCGGCCGCTACCATTACGATGACGATTGGCAGTTTTATGACACCCAGGTTGTAAATTATGAATTCCCCGAAAATAAAATGATCACCTGGGAAGGCCGCAGTTGCAATGGATTCGGGGTTTATGACCGGAGCAGGGGAGTGGCTGTTTACGGCACTGAAGGAACCGTTGTGATGGACGCGAACGGCTTTATAGCGTACAACAAAAAAAATGAGGTGATCAAAGAAGTGTCCGGGCAGAGCCAGAAAGCGACGACCGACACACGGGGTGAGGGGATGCAGGATGTGTATCACCTGAGTAACTTCGTAAATGCCATTCGCATTGGTGAAAAGCTGCATTCACCCATCAGTGAAGGGGCAGTCAGCAATCTCCTTTGTCACCTGGGTAACATTTCCCAGAAGATGGGCAGAACCCTCTATACCGACCTGGGGAACGGGCATATCCTGGGTGATGGTGAAGCAATGCAGATGTGGACACGTGAATATGAACCCGGATGGGAAATGAAACTGACCTGAGAGTGTATCTTTCGGTAGTTTCCGTTCATCATTTATTATAATTTGAATGGACACATGATTCAAAAATTCCGGTATATCCTGTTTACTTTTTTCCTCATACAGGGCTGTAACAATGATTCTCAGAGTACAATGTCACCGCTCAGGCTCGATTATGAACCCGGGGAAAATTGTATCGCCCTTACAGGGAATGGTGAACTGCTTACGCTCTACCAGTTTGCCGATACGCTCTGTAAACCTTTTTTTTTCCCTGTCAACACGCTCGAAGGCGTGACCGTCACCCGCGGTTATCCTTTGGATCCGCGGCCTCACGAACCGGTGGATCATCCCCATCAAACAGGCGTTTGGTTCACCTTTGGGGATGTGAATGGCATCGACTTCTGGAACAATTCCTATGCGATACCGCGTGATAAAAAGGCGGGCTATGGCCGTATCGTCATGGATTCGTTGAAAATTAACAGCCCTGAAGGCAATGGTTGTGGCTTCACCTCCTTCAATACCTGGGAAGACAATGATGGACATCCTTTGCTCAGGGAAAAAGCCATATATATTTTCAGTGCAAATGGCAACTACTGGTCTATGTTACGCAGAACAGTACTGATTGCTCAAACCAGGATCCATTTCGGTGATAACAAGGAAGGCCTGTTCGCCATCAGACTGGCCAGGGAGTTCCAGTCTGATTTCGGAAAGCCGGTAATCATTCTTGACAGCGAACTGCATCCGTCAGGGGAAAAGCTGGTTTACGATAAGGGAGAAAAATGGATTTTTCACTTCCTCCAGTGGTAAGAATGGTCCGGAGGTTTGGGGAACGCCGAATAAATGGGTAGCCGTTTCAGCCGTGAAAGACAGGGATTCAATATCAGTGGTGATCTTTGACCATCCGCGCAATTTTGGTTTCCCGGCATACTGGCATGCCAGGGATTATGGCCTCTTTTCGGTCAATAACCTGGCCCGAAAAGCCTATCAGCCTTCCCTTGACTCCCTCACCCTTGACCTTCCACAGGGCGACAGTGTAATGTTCACGCACGAAATGATCATTAAATCTGAAGGTTTTATTCTTCCGGAGCTGACAGACAGTCTTTACCGGCAATTCATCCGGAAAGATTAAGGGAAGCCATTGGAACATTCGAAACCGGCCTGTTTCATCCAAATATGTCCCTTTCCGGACTGATCATAGAGAATTAATAGTCTGATTTACCGTCGGCAGAGTTTCCTCCTGATGGCCCGAACACCTCGGGGAATATATAGGCCGGTATTAAAAATTGATCATCCGTTCTTCCCGGGCACTCTGGTATGCTGCTTCAATAACCCTGATCACATTTGCACCTTCCTGCGGCTTCACGGCCAGCGGTGCTCCATGTCTGAGCGTCTTGTAAAGGGCATCGTAATATGCCAGATAATTTCCGGGAAAGGTTTCTATCCGTCCGCGGAAATTCATACCACCGGATGAAGTGTTCAGTAAACCGTAATAATCAGGATGATCTTTACCCCAGTCTGGCCCCGCAGGTGAACGCCCTTCCTTCAGGGCTTGTTCCTGGGGATCCAGCCCCCATTTGAGAAAGGATCCTTCGGTTCCGTGAAGAATATACCTGGGTCCGGGTTCTTTCACCAGATACCCGCCTTTAATGGTCACTTTCTGATCCTGGTATTTTAACCGGAGATCGAAACTGTCATCCACTCTGCCGCCGGTACGAAGAATCCTGATATCCGCACTCACACCTTCCGGCATGCCGAAAAGAACCAGGGCCTGGTCAATCATGTGAGAACCAAGATTATACAGTGTTCCGCTTCCGCTATCCGGATCTTCCTTCCACGTCGTTTCATTCACTTCCTTCCGGTACCGGTCAAAGTGAGATTCATATTCCGTAAGCCTGCCCAGTAATCCCTGCCCGATTATATTTTTAACCGTCAGAAAGTCGCCATCCCACCGTCTGTTCTGGAATACAGACAGTATAAGTCCCTTTTCTCCGGCCAGTGCGGAAAGTTGAACCGCCTTGTCATATTTCAGTGTGAACGGTTTTTCCACAACCACATTCTTTCCGGCATTGAGAGCCTGGAATGTCAGATCATAATGAGTATGGTCGGGAGTGTTGACAATGATCAGTTCAATATCGGGGTCAGAGCAAAGATCATCAAAATGCCTGACAATGAGGCTGTCTGGATAATTATCCCGGCTTCGGTCATGGCTCCTCTCCAGAATGCTTTTTATTTCAAATTCAGGATGTGCATGGAGCAAGGGTCCGTGAAACACCATCCCCGACATCCCAAAAGATGCGATCCCAGTTTTTACTCGTTGCGGCATAATTTTGTTAGTTTTGTGATCGAAGGCTTAAAGGTATAAAACACATGTCTAAAAACCATGCATACCGTAATTTGTGGTCCATGGGTACCCGTCTCGATATCCTGATGCCCGGAACAGATGATGAGCCGGCCGATCAGATCTGTAAAGAAATTCGAATTGAGATGGACCGGCTGGAGAAGATGCTTAGTATTTACCGTAATGACTCACTTTTTTCATTTCTGAATGAAAATGCTGCGAGGTCGAACTGTCCTGTCGACCAGGAAGTCTTCGACCTCTTTTCCCAACTGGCAGGCTTTCATCATCTTACACTTGGTTATTTTGATATAACCATGGGCACCGGCATTGATCATAGCAGGGAAGTTAAAGAAGGACAGGTTCCGGATCAGGGTATTGTTCTCGATGTAGCAAATTGTACTGTTGGTTTCAACTCCCCCCGGATTAATATCGATTCAGGAGCTTTTGGGAAAGGACTGGCTCTTAATTCTATCAAAAAGATACTTGGTCAGTCAAAAATTTATAATGCTTTTGTTAGTTTTGGGGAGAGTTCCGTGTTAACTCTCGGGCATCATCCTTATGGAGATCATTGGAAAGTGGGTATAAAGGATATGTTCAGGACTGACAGGAATGTTTTCGTTTTTGATATCAATGATGGATCGGTCTCTTCATCAGGCAATTCTCTGAATAATGAAACGAAGTATCCCGAAGGTCATATAGTTAATCCCTACAGCGGCAATAAAGTGGAGGGATACCAGTTGGTGTGCGTTGCAGGTCCCGATGCCATGGAAGCAGAGGTATTGTCAACTGCACTCATCCTGGCCGGGGATGATGAAAGGGCTGTTATTCTCGGCAATTTTTCGGGTTATACAGCCGTTAAAATTTCCTATCCCGGAAAAAATGCAGACCCGGTTTTGGAGAAATTGTAATCACTCAATATAATTATGGACGATAATCACAAGACCTCACGGAGGGATTTCATTAAAACTTTTTCTTTAATAGCCGGAGCTACCATGATTGCTTCACAGATGCCATGGCTGTCCACGGTTAATGCCCGGGGCTATGATAAGACCGTAAGACTTGGCATAATCGGTGTCGGTTCAAGAGGTTCATACCATTTGTTGAATCTTAAACAGATTCCCGGACTGGAAATAGTAGCTTTCTGTGATATCTATGAGCCCAACTTCAGGAAGGCCGGGGAAATTATTGGACCTCAGGCGAAGGGCTATGAGGACTATCGGGATATGCTTGCCAAAGAGAATCTTGATGCCGTCATGATTACCACACCTCTTGACCGGCATGCCGTGATGACCATTGATGCGCTTCATGCAGGATTACACGTGTTCTGCGAAAAAAGCATGGCACTTACCGTTAAGGATGCCAACGCTATGGCACAGACAGCGCTTGAAACCGGGAAAATACTTCAGATCGGTCATCAGCGGATGTTCAGCCTGGTTTATCAGCAGGCCTACAAACAGATCTGGGACGGGAAACTGGGAGATATTACGCAGATCAGGGCTTACTGGCACAGAAACAACGACTGGCGAAGGCCGGTGCCTTCTCCCGAATTTGAACGGCTTATCAACTGGCGTCTGTATCACGATTATTCCCGCGGGCTCATGACAGAGCTTGCTGCACATCAGGTGCAGGTTGGTAACCAGATCCTTGGCATGCCTCCGGAAATGGTATGGGGCTCAGGAAGTATTAACTACTGGAAAGATGGCCGTGAAGTCTACGATAATGTGAACCTCGTGTACAGGTACCCCAACGGAACCCACCTCGTTTACGATTCCATGGCAAGCAACCGGCATTACGGACTGGAGGAACAGATCATGGGACCAAAAGGAACCATGGAACTTGAGAACGGTAAAATGTGGGAGGAATTTCCGCCACCGGCACCTGGGGTTCTTCAATTGATCAATAACCTCGAGCATAAATTTTTCGATGTTATTCCTATTGGGGGAGCCAGCTGGGTGCCAGAAACGGCAATCGATAGAAAAGGAAGGGATATAACTGACGAGGTTATGGAAGATGACGGCTCCAGAATGTCTCTTGAAGCTTTCGTGGCAAATGTCCGGGATAACAGGGTGGATATTGAACTGACCCGACAGGGCTTATATGCCACGGTGGCCGTACTTCTTGGATTCGAGGCCATGATGCAGAATAAAATCATGTACTGGCCCGGAAATCTGGTTTTATAATCCTATGTTCAGGAATAATGAAATAATAATTCATATGAAACCAACTGGCTTGATGACAACTCAGCCGATCGGGATGAGGCTGAGAGCTAAACTGAACTGAAAAATACCTTATCATAATCGATCATGTGTAGTTCACCCACACAGGCCCGACAGGCTATTCTACCTCTAAAATCAAAATTATTACAGAATGAAAGATACAGTTTTTACACCCCGGCGAAAAAAGCGTGAACTATTCATTTTGCTTCTCTCATTCGTCGCAGCCAATATTGTGAATCTCGCCGGAATCGTCATTTACGGTACTCCCGCGAAGGAATTGATAACCCAGTTACCTGTTGTATTTGCATTAACGGCGTTCCTGTATTTTGTTTTAGCCGTGATTAGAGCAATCTGGTGGCTTTTTACCGGAATTTACCGGATATTTAACAAGTCATGAAGGTTTTTCCGGTTAAAAAGGAGTTCTTAGGCTTTCATTCCCTCAATTTTTTAATCATATGTGCCATTGATATGAAATCTGAATAAATAATACCAAATTTTAAAACACCCCTGGATCATGAGAAAACTCTACCCGGCATTTGTCATCGCCACAAGCCTTTTACTTACCACATGCACTTCCCTGACTTCACAAAGAAAATCCACACAGGTTAAAAATGTTATCCTGATGATTGGGGACGGAATGGGCATTGCCCAGGTATGTGCTGCCATGAAAGTGGCTGATCATCCTCTGAACATGGAACAATTCAGTTATACAGGGTTTTCAAAGACCAGTTCATTATCGGACTATATCACCGATTCAGGTGCAGGCGGCACTGCTCTGTCGACGGGTCATAAGACCGGGAATGGAATCATAGCTGAAGATACACTTGGTCACCCTTTGAAAACCATTCTTGAAATCGCCCTTGAAAACGGCATGGCAACAGGACTGGTTTCTACTTCGGGAATCACACATGCCACACCCGCTTCCTTCATAGCCCATGAGGCCAACAGGAATAATTATGAGGCCATAGCTGCCGATTTTCTGAAGACGGATATTAATGTTTTTATCGGTGGAGGCCTGGATCACTTCTCGAAGCGGAAAGACGGACTGAATCTTCTGGATTCCCTGAAATCTTTAGGCTACTTTGTGGCTACAAGTATGGATGAAGCTGAAACCATTGCATCGGGTAAACTTGCAGCGCTTTGTGCTCCGGAGCATATTCCGCCGGTTACGGATGGCAGGGGTGACATGCTGCCTCGTGCAACCCTTGAAGCCATAAAATTGCTTTCCTCGAACAAGACAGGATTTTTCCTGATGGTCGAGGGGTCCCAGATTGACTGGGGCGGACATGCCAACAATTGCGAATATGTTACCTCTGAAACCATTGATTTTGATGATGCGGTTGGCAAAGCTCTTGAATTTGCAAGAAAGGACGGACATACCCTCGTTATCGTTACCGCTGATCATGAAACCGGAGGAATGGCCCTTACTGGAGGCAACAATAATACACGAAATTTAAAAGCCTCTTTCGCAACCGGAGGACATACAGCTGTTATGGTACCGGTATTTGCCTGGGGACCCGGAGCAGAAAACTTCTCGGGTGTGTATGAAAACACAGCCATATTTGACAAAATGATAAATGCCCTGGATTTGGGTAAATAAATCCCGGATGTATCAGAAACGTTTATCCTCCCGGGGATGGCTTTCCTTTGGATGGTTGCTGGTTCCCGTATTGTTTTCCTGCCGGTCGGTGAGCTATCTGCAGGGGAGTGCCGGGCCTGTTATTCAAAAAGAAAACTTTGAAGGGAAACTGCCTTCTGCTTTATCGGAAACCTCCGGATTGGCATACAGGGACGGCCGTCTGTGGACATTTAACGACAGCGGGGGAGGGGCAGTGCTTTTTTCATTCCTGCCTTCCGATCCTATAGGAAGTGAAAAGGAATATCCCGTCCGGGGTGCCGTGAACATCGATTGGGAAGATATAAGTACTGACAGTCTGTACTTTTATATATCCGATACGGGTAATAATTTGGGTGCCAGGGATACCATGAGAATATACCAGGTTAGTATTGACACTGCAGAGAATACAGCTGGTGTAAGGTCGGTCATATCCTTTTCCTATCCCGGGAAGTCCCCGGCATATCATGATTGCAGGAGAAATCCGTTCGATTCCGAAGCACTGACTGTCATGGACGATTCCCTCTGGCTGTTCACAAAAAACTGGCAGGATGAATCCAGCTCGATCTATATATATCCTAAACAGCCCGGGTTTTATTTCACAGGACCGCGATACCGGCTTCAACCCGGAATGCTGGTAACCGGTGCAGATTTTGACCAGCGGAACAGCATGCTTTGGCTGATAGGGTATCACCATTTCAAACCGGTTATCAGAGTGTACAGTCTGGAAAATAGCAGCCCGCCCAGGTCTGTTCTCCGCATCAGGTTGTCGAACAGAACCGGATTGCAGACTGAAGGTATAGTTTGTGCTGACGATGGCTTCGTGTATCTCAGTTATGAAAAAAGCAAACGCCCCCAGGGTCTGCTCAGAATAAAAAATCCATTTAAAATGTTCCCGTGACCTGTCCCACGGGCAACTTTTTTTATCCTTCATGATGCTCCCCCCTTAAAAAGAATTATTTTTGCAGATCTTTAAAAAATTTTCTATGGAGATTGATCAGGCGTTGTTTGAAGGGGGTAAAATGCTGCCCGTGGTAGAGGAATTCTATAGCCTGCAGGGTGAAGGATTTCATTTTGGCAAAGCAGCATATTTTTTGCGTATAGGCGGATGTGATGTCGGTTGCAGCTGGTGTGATACGAAGTTTTCATGGAATCCGGGCGTTCACCCCGTGGTGGATGTCGACCAAATTATCGAACGAATAACAGGTTGTCCGGCCGGTGCAGTGGTGATCACTGGAGGGGAGCCACTGATCTTCGATCTGACGTATCTTTGTAACCGGCTGAAGGATAACGGGATTGAGACTTTCCTGGAGACATCGGGAGCCTATCCGCTTACCGGAACATGGGACTGGATATGCCTGTCCCCGAAAAAACAAATGCCTGCCCGATGCAGAGATATATCTCATGGCTGATGAATTAAAAATGATCATCAGCAAGCCAGACGATTTTGAGTGGGCTGTCGAAAATTCAGGTCTGGTATCTGAGCGCTGTATCCTTTATCTCCAGCCCGAATGGAGTGTATATTCGGCAATGATGCCGTCCATTGTTGAATTTATTAAGGAAAATCCAAGCTGGAAGATATCCCTGCAGGCTCATAAATTTATGAGAATACCCTGAAAGAAATCGAACTCCCTAACTCCCGAACTCCCGAACTCCCGAACTCCCTAACTCCCTAACTCCCTAACTCCCTAACTCCCTAACTCCCTAACTCCCTAACTCCCTAACTCCCTCAATCCCTACGCTCACCCCTTAGTCCCCTAAAGGGGAAACCCAGCCCACCGTAGCATTTACTAAGTCCTCCTCCCGTCTCCCGTCTCCAACTTCGATATTCATTATTCGATATTCGTTATTCATTATTTTTCTTCCCTTTCGCCTTTCACCTTTCGCCTTTTTCCCAACCTCTTCTTCCCCTCGCTCACCCCTTGATCCCCTGAAAGGGGAAACCCAGCCCACCGTAGCATTTACTAAGTCCTCCTCCCGTCTCCCGTCTCCAACTTCGATATTCATTATTCATTATTCTTCTCTTCCCTTTCCTTTCCCCCTTTCGCCTTTTTCCCAACCTCTTCTTCCCCTCGCTCACCCCTTGATCCCCTGAAAGGGGAAACCCCAGCCCGCCGCAGCATTTACGAAGTCCTTCTCCCGTCTCCCGTCTCCAACTTCGATTTCATTATTCGATATTCGTTATTCATTATTCTTCTCTTCCCTTTCCTTTCCCCCTTTCGCCTTTTTCCCAACCTCTTCTTCCCCTCGCTCACCCCTTGATCCCCTGAAAGGGGAAACCCCAGCCCGCCGCAGCATTTACGAAGTCCTTCTCCTGTCTCCCGTCTCCAACTTCGATATTCATTATTCGATATTCGTTATTCATTATTCTTCTCTTCCCTTTTTCGCCTTTCGCCTTTCGCCTTTTTCCCAACCTCTTCTTCCCCTCGCTCACCCCTTAATCCCCTGAAAGGGGAAACCCCAGCCCGCCGCAGCATTTACGAAGTCCTTCTCCTGTCTCCCGTCTCCAACTTCGATATTCATTATTCGATATTCGATATTCATTATTCTTCTCTTCCCTTTCGCCTTTCGCCTTTCGCCTTTCGCCTTTTTCCCAACCTCTTCTTCCCCTCGCTCACCCCTTAATCCCCTGAAAGGGGAAACCCCAGCCCGCCGCAGCATTTACGAAGTCCATCTCCTGTCTCCCGTCTCCAACTTCGATATTCATTATTCGATATTCGATATTCATTATTCTTCTCTTCCCTTTCGCCTTTCACCTTTCGCCTTTCGCCTTTTTCCCAACCTCTTCTTCCCCTCGCTCACCCCTTGATCCCCTGAAAGGGGAAACCCCGGCCCGCCGCAGCATTTACGAAGTCCTTCTCCTCTGTCTCCCGTCTCCAACTTCGATATTCATTATTCGATATTCGTATTCATTATTCTTCCTTTCCCTTTCGCCTTTTTCCCAACCTCTTCTTCCCCTCGCTCACCCCTTGATCCCCTGAAAGGGGAAACCCCAGCCCGCCGCAGCATTTACGAAGTCCATCTCCTGTCTCCCGTCTCCAACTTCGATATTCATTATTCGATATTCGATATTCATTATTCTTCTCTTCCCTTCGCCTTTCGCCTTTCGCCTTTCGCCTTTTTTCCCAACCTCTTCTTCCCCTCGCTCACCCCTTGATCCCCTGAAAGGGGAAACCCCAGCCCGCCGCAGCATTTACGAAGTCCTTCTCCCGTCTCCCGTCTCCAACTTCGATATTCATTATTCGATATTCGATTATTCTTCTCTTCCCTTTCGCCTTTCGCCTTTCGCCTTTCGCCTTTTTCCCAACCTCTTCTTCCCCTCGCTCACCCCTTAATCCCCTGAAAGGGGAAACCCCAGCCCGCCGCAGCATTTACGAAGTCCTTCTCCCGTCTCCCGTCTCCAACTTCGATATTCATTATTCGATATTCGATATTCATTATTCTTCTCTTCCCTTTCGCCTTTCGCCTTTCCCTTTCCCAACCTCTTCTTCCCCTCGCTCACCCCTTGATCCCCTGAAAGGGGAAACCCCAGCCCGCCGCAGCATTTACGAAGTCCTTCTCCCGTCTCCCGTCTCCAACTTCGATATTCATTATTCGATATTCGATATTCATTATTCTTCTCTTCCCTTTCGCCTTTCGCCTTTCACCTTTCGCCTTTTTCCCAACCTCTTCTTCCCCTCGCTCACCCTATCTACCCTATCTGCATTTCTTCTTTCGCCGGGAATTGACTAAATTCAGCCCAAAATAAATCCTGATGAACAGCCTCAGAAATATTCTTGTTTTAATATTCACCCTTGCATTCGGAGTTCAGGCGATGGCTCAGTACCATTCCACTTCAAAAAGAGCAGTGAAATATTTTAAAGAGGCACTTGAACAATACAATCACAGGGAAGAACAGGAGGCTTTGCAGAATCTTCATAAAGCCGTTAGAGCCGATGCACGTTTCGTTGAAGCCTGGATGTTGATGGCCCAGATAAACAAGGACAGAGGACAGTACGATGACGCAGTGGCCGACTTTGAAAAAGCACTGAACATTGATCCGGCTTTTTATCCGGAAGGTTTTATGGTTTTAGCACAAGTGGAATACAGTATTGGGAAATATAAACAGGCTCTTGTAAATGTTGACCGTTTCCTTGACCTTGAGGAATTCGGGAAGATCTCCCGTTCGGAAGCAGAGCATTTCATAACGGAATGCAACTTCGCTATCCATGCTGTAGAAAATCCGGTGCCGTTTGATCCGGTAAACCTTGGGGATTCGGTCAATTCCGCTAAAAATGAATACTGGCCTTCGTTATCTGTGGATGAATCGACGCTCGTATTTACAGTTCTTGATCCCAAGGATTCTTCCAAACCGATTGGATTCGGGAACATGCAGGAAGATTTTTACTATTCGGTAAGACGTGCCGGTGATGGCTGGAGCAAACGTAAGAACTTTGGAAAACCTCTGAATTCACCTGATAATGAAGGAGCACAATCCCTTTCTCCCGACGGGCGCTTTCTCTATTTTACCGCATGCAACCGACCCGACGGACAGGGGATGTGTGACCTCTATATGTCTGAATTTAAAGAAGGTAAATGGTCTGTTCCGTTTAATCTCGGCCGGACGCTGAATACGTCCTATTCGGAAAAACAGCCTTCCATTTCGGCCGACGGAAAAACGCTTTTTTTCGCATCAGACCGGCCCGGCGGGAAAGGCGGCCTGGATATCTGGTACAGTAAAAAATCAATTACGGGAGGGTGGCTTCCCCCGGTAAATGCCGGTGACAGTATCAATACCACCGGAAATGAGCAGTCACCCTTCATTCATCCCGACGGGAAAACCCTTTATTTTTCATCGGAAGGGCACCTCAATATGGGGAAGGGCGATATTTTCATTTCCCGGCTGAGGGACGACGGCTCCTGGAGTGAAGCCCAAAACCTGGGATATCCGATAAATACCTTTCATGATGAAATAGGCTTGATCGTAAACTCTGCCGGTGACCGCGCTTATTTTTCTTCCGACAGGTTAAAGGGCAGGGGAATGGATATATATGCTTTTGATCTCTATCCTGCTGCCAGGCCGGAGATGGTATCCTATATGAAAGGCCGTGTATACGATGCCGATACCTATAAGGGACTTGCTGCACGTTTTCAGCTCATTGATCTTGCCAGCGGGAAAGTAACCATTGAGTCACGATCTAACGCGGGTGAAGGGGATTTTCTGGTACCGCTGCCGACTGGTCATAATTTTGCTCTTAATGTCTCTCATCCTGGTTACATGTTCTACTCAGAACATTTTGCATTTAATGGCAGATATGAAAAAACCAGTCCATATCTCAAGGATGTACCCCTGAAACCTTTAAAATCAGGACAAAAGATCATATTAAAAAATGTCTTCTTTGAATTCGATTCCGATTCCCTGCAGAACGAATCTGTAATTGAACTCAATAAGGTTGTTGAATTTCTGGATGCCAATCCGGAAATAAAAGTGGAAATCAGCGGACATACCGATTCAATCGGGTCGGCAACATACAACCAGGATTTGTCGGAACGCAGGGCCGGGTCGGTTGTAAAATATCTTCAAAGCCAGGGGATTAGTCACGACAGGCTGACTTTTAAGGGGTACGGAGCCACACAACCCATCGCCCCCAACGACACGGAGGAAGGAAGAGCTCTCAACAGACGGACCGAGCTGAAGATTACAGGTCTTTGAGCCTCGGAGTATTTGGCTCATTCTCTTGGGTTCCCTCCTTGGTAGAATATTTATAAACTAATAAAAGTCATATTTAGGTCAAACAATAATGGTTATTATTGTCTGTTAAAAGGATAAAATCATTCAAAATAATCATTATGAAGAAAATTGTTTTTTCACTTTTCTTATCTATTCTTTATTTCGCCGGAATCCTCGCCCAGGATTCAGGATATAAATTCACCAACCTTATCAGTTTGCCGGCAACGTCGGTAAAAAACCAGAGTAATACAGGAACCTGCTGGAGCTTTTCCGGGATTTCCTTTTTTGAATCGGAATTGTTACGAATGGGAAAAGGTGAATACAACCTTTCAGAGATGTTCGTGGTACGTAATGACTATGACCTGAAAGCTCAGAAATATGTAAGGATGCATGGAACAATCAATTTCGATGCAGGTGGAGAATTTGATGATATCTCCAATATGTTTGCAACTCAGGGTATAGTTCCTGAAATTGTTTATCCGGGTTTGAATTATGGAGAGAAAACCTACGATCATGAAGAACTGAATAGTGTATTGAAAGCCTACATGAGTTCCATTATAGAAAATAAGAAACTCACTACAGCCTGGGACGCGGGTTTTGAAGGAGTGCTTGATGCATACCTGGGTAAGAATCCGGAAACATTTACATACAAGGGTAAGGAATATACCCCCAAATCTTTCGAGGAATCGCTTGGACTTAATATGGATGATTATGTTATGGTCACTTCCTTTACACACCATCCGTTTTACAAACCGTTTATCCTTGAGATCCCGGATAACTGGGCCTGGGGAGAGGTCTACAATGTAAAGATCGACGAACTTACCGGTATCATCGATTATTCCCTGAAAAATGGGTTCACGGTGGCCTGGGGTGCTGACGTGAGCGAAAAGGGATTTAGCTGGAGTAACGGGCTTGCAGTCGTACCTGGCGATGATTTCAAAGATATTGAAGGCGTCAGTCAGGATGAATGGAACGCCCTTTCCGACCGTGAGAAACAAGTTTTCATATATGATTTTTCATACCCTCATAAGGAAAAAGCGATAACCCAGGAAATGAGACAGGCTGCTTTCGATAATTATGAAACAACCGATGACCATGGAATGCATATTACCGGTTCAGCTAAAGATCAGAATGGAACGCCTTTTTACCTGGTGAAGAATTCCTGGGGAACGGGAAATCGGTACGAGGGTTACCTGTATGCCTCAAAAGCCTATGTACAATATAAAACAACGGCTATCATGGTGAATAAGAATGGAATTCCCCCGGCCATTCGGAAGAAACTGGGATTGTAATCCGTGATCTACGCCATAATCCCGTTAATTAGGGTTCATTAAGCCATCTTCTTCAAATCCGGAAAAGGTAAAAGTTATGGAAGGTGTTCGGAAAGTCAGGCCGAATAAACCTTTTTGGATAAAAATCTTATGGAGTTATTAACAATGCCGAAAAAAGGTTTTGCCTAATTTCCAGATGTTTATAACTTTTCATAAATAATCATGATTTAGGACGCTGATTTTTGGGCGATTTTGCCATAAAGGGGTGCTTCGGGGGCGGTGGCGGGGGAGGGATCCCATTACCTACGAACAAATTCTTTGAAATACTAAACTTGCCCGCGTTGGAATGACCCCACATCATCCATCGAAAAGCACTTCGGCAAAATCATCCTGATGCATCCATGACGGCTTTCATCGTCGTTCCTGCCGGCTCCATATCAACCGCGTTGGAATGACCCGCATCATCCATCGAAAAGCACTTCGGCAAAATCACACCGATGCATCCATGACGGACCTGTATCCCTGGTATTTCTGCTACCCAGACATTTCGGAGAAAGGTTATCTGCAGATGGATCAGGGACTTCTGGCTTCTTCTAATTCCACCATCCGCCACGCCCTTTGTACAACGCCATGAAATGATCTACAGTCCGGTCATAGGTTTTTTCTGCATCATCAGGAAAATAACACGCCGGCAGTTCTCCCATACGACGGTGATAAGCGATACAGTCGCAACACATTCCTTTGCGTGAACAGGGATACGAACAATTACATGATTTGCTGTTCCGTTCTTTTTTGCATTCCATAGTCCTCGGTTTTTCACAAATTTTTGAAAATTCCGGATTAGAATGAATATGAATTGACACAGTTACACTTCGCATGATGCGATGTGTGATGGGGATACGATTTCTACATTATTTATTATACACTCTGGTTCATTAGTAAAAATTAAGTTATAACTGAATATTAAATAAAAAAATGTCTGTCAATTTAGTCATAAACCTGTCATGTTTGGGGTGAAGGCTTAGCTTCCTCCGCCCTCCGCTCTCCGCCCTCCTGCTCTCCGCTCTCCGCCCCCCCAACTATTCCCCCGCCTCATCTGTTATCCTACCTGAAATCAATCCTCACGGCAATATGGCTTACCTACCTATACAGGATTATGGCATCATCGGCAACATGCGCTCGGTAGCGCTGGTCGGGATCAATGGTTCCATCGACTGGTTCTGTTTTCCCAACTTCGATTCTCCAAGCATTTTCGCCCGGATGCTCGACGAACACAAAGGCGGCTTTTTAAGGGTCTCCCCTAAAGAAGAAGATTTTAAATCCAAGCAATTCTACTGGCCCGATACCAACGTGTTGATAACCCGCTTTTCCGTCGAAGGCGGGATCGTCGACGTAACCGATTATATGCCGGTCGGCAAAGATGTGAAAACGGAAATGGATTACCACATTGTCCGGCGCATCAAGGGTGTGCACGGCACGGTGAAAATGAAGCTTGAATGCAAGCCTGCATTTAACTACGCCCGCGATTCGCATGAACTGGAACTGACCGGGAAAGGGGCCATATTTAAATCTTCCGGGATGTCGATGGGTCTGTCCAGTAATTTCCATTTGAAGGCAACGGAACGAAAGAACGAAGTCTGTACCGAGTTCGAGATCAGCGAGGAAGAAACGGTGGTCTTCGTTCTGCACAAGGTAAACGCTAAGGAAGATGTGATGACATTTTCAATAGAGCAGGCCGACAGCAGTTTTGTAGAGACCATCGAATACTGGCGGAGCTGGCTGAAGAAATCACAATACAGGGGACGCTGGCGGGAGATTGTCAACCGGTCGGCACTGATCCTGAAACTGCTCACCTACCAACCAACAGGGGCAATCGTGGCGGCTCCAACCTGCAGTCTGCCTGAAAGTATCGGTGGAAGCCGTAACTGGGATTACCGTTATACATGGATACGCGATGCCGCCTTTACCGTCTACGCTTTCATGCGCATCGGCTTTACCGACGAAGCCGCCCAGTTCATGAACTGGATCGTGGAACGCTGCCATGAGTCGCCGGATTCAGGATCCCTGCAGATCATGTATGGCATCGACGGCCGCCACGAACTGACAGAAGAGACGCTCGATCATCTCGAAGGTTACCGCAAATCGGGGCCGGTACGTATCGGCAACGGCGCCTATAACCAGCTCCAGCTTGATATCTACGGAGAGATGATGGATTCGACCTACCTCTACAACAAGTATGGCTCACCCATCTCCTACAGAACCTGGAAGGCGGTGTCCAAAACCGCCGACTGGGTATGCCGGAACTGGAAACGGGAGGATAAAGGGATATGGGAAGTCAGGGGAGGTGACCAGCATTTTACCTACAGCAAAATGATGTGCTGGGTAGCGCTCGACAGGGCCATCAGACTGTCCACGAAACGCTCATTACCCTCCGACCTCGACCAGTGGAGGAAAGTCAGGGATGAGATCTACCTCGACGTGATTAAAAACAGCTGGAGCGATAAAAAACAGGCATTCAGCCAGTATTACCATACCGACACCCTTGATGCCTCGGTCCTGATGATGCCCCTGGTCTTCTTCATGTCACCAACCGATCCGCTGATGATCAAAACTCTCGAAGCCATCACCAAACCGCCTTCAAAAGGCGGATTGGTGTCGAACAGCCTCGTTTACAGGTATAATACCAAAGATTCGGCAGATGGAATTTCCGGTGATGAGGGTACCTTTAACATCTGTACCTTCTGGCTTGTGGAAGCCCTCACACGGGCCGGGAAACACGACCGGGCCAAACTGGATATGGCCCGCCTGATCTTTGAACAAATGCTAGGATATTCAAATCACTTAGGCATGTTCTCCGAAGAGATTGGTCTCAGCGGCGAAGCCCTCGGAAACACCCCGCAGGCATTTACTCACCTGGCCCTCATCAGCGCTGCATTTAACCTTGACCGTGAGTTGGATTTACCTTAAAAAGTGAAACGATGAGTACAAAAGCCTTTAACAGATTAACAGATCAGCCAGCAATTATCACAGGCGGTGCTACAGGCATCGGCAAAGCTATTGCCATTCGCTTTGCCCTCGAAGGAGCAAAGGTCGTGGTGAACTATCTCAAAGGCGATCCCGTGGAGGATGTCATCCGACAGATCAAAGACAATGGCGGTGAGGCAATTGCCATTGAAGCAGATGTGAGTAAGGAGGATGAAGTTAAAAAATTGTTTGAAAAAGCAATGAAGAAATACGGCACCATCCATATCCTGGTCAATAACGCCGGTATACAGAAAGATGCCGGATTTATTCATATGACGCTGGACGACTGGCAGAAGGTACTTGACGTCAATCTTACCGGCCAGTTTCTGTGTGCCCGGGAAGCGGCCAAAGAATTCCTTCGTCGCGGCGTTGATCAGAAAATCTCCGTTTCGGCCGGGAAGATCATCTTCGTCAGCTCGGTCCACCAGGTCATCCCCTGGAGTGGTCACGTGAACTACGCGGCTTCCAAAGGTGGTATCGCACAGCTCATGCGGACCGTGGCCCAGGAACTGGCGCCTCAGAGGATCAGGGCCAACAGCCTTGCTCCCGGGGCTATCAAAACGCCGATCAATAAAAAAGTGTGGGATGACCCTGACGCCCGCAAAAAGCTCCTTACTCTCATCCCTGATGACCGTATCGGCGAACCCGAAGATATCGCCCGCGCTGCCGTATGGCTTGCCTCCGACGAGTCGGAATATGTTACGGGTCACGCTCTCTTCGTCGACGGCGGTATGACCCTCTTCCCGGGATTCGCCACCGGCGGGTGAGAGGTGAGGAGAGAAGAAATTAAGTAAAAAGTAAAAAGGCCATAGGCAATAGTGGGGTGGCGAAGGATGTGAGGTAATGTCCGGTGATCACCGGATCAAAAGTTCTGAGAGTCTGATACGTTAGGGTAAAAGCTCATCCCGTAATCCTTTTGCTATGCGCAGCATAATCGGTAACTGCAAAAAACCACCTGCAGTAAAATTCCGGTTATAATTCATGACAAAAAACTGCAGCTGACGTGTCCGCTCGTAGCTCACAACGGAGGGGGAAGGGTTGGAGACGGGGAGGGTGAAGGAGGTGACAATTTCTTTTTGTTTTGTTTGTATCCTATCCCGGGACGATTCTTCTGATCAAGTTCTTCCTGTTTGGATTTGGCTTTTCACCCATCATTTGCTTAGCTTTTATATAACCAGCCGATTTCGATGGAGAACCCTTCAGGTTTGCAGAGACATACGTTGCCGGTTCGAGTCCATCAAGATCAATAAATTTAGCTGGATTATCAGAGGCGTAATTATATGGTCCCCAATATGGGAACTCTGAAGCTAAAGAATCTATACTAATAAATCTAACCAGGCTCGGATCATAAAATCTCGTCCCATAATCGTACCAGTTAACGCCCGTTTTTGAGTGTTCTCTGGATTTCCAGACGCACCTCAAAGTAGGTTCATTTTCGGTCCTATGTGCAAGTTTCAGGCAGCCCATGGGGTTGATTATTATTCTAAATTAGCATTTTTTCTTTTAAATGAAGTCTTTGAATAAAAAGATATTTTTCAGTTTTCTCAATTAAAAGAAAAAAATTCCGGGTTATTTGAACAGACCACTGCATTTTTAACCACTTAGGCAACCCCCAAAGCCAGCGGGGGCAGGCAGGCGGCTCTTTGACAGGCTTTGGGTCTCTGCGGGTATGGCCATGCGGGGCCTGTCAATGTGCCGCCTGCGCAGGGCCGGGGTGCGTTGGGTCCGGGTGCGGCTATGGTACATAATATCCCAGTATGTGCAGCCCCATCGTTACAGAGATAGTTTTCAGTTAAAAGAAAAAGTTTCGGTTGGAGGGAAGATCCCGTTTCTGGCGGAGGGTTTCATATACCGACACATTAAGAACCGTTGCCCGGGGCAGCAGTTTTTTGGCGAGGCTTTTGCCATACGCGGTGCAATCGGCAACGGCAAAAGGCATGACAAAAACAGCTGCAGAAGGGTTGGAGGCGGGGAGGATGGATAACTAATAAGTTAATTTATTGGGGTTTTGGCGATTATCCCAGAAGGTGATTAGCTCTAGTTCTTTTTTTCTGGGTTTTATCCTGTAATAAAGCGTGTTGTGTTTCGTGATTAGACCCTTTCTGACGCTTTTCTTTTTTCTGGAGGCCTGGAACATTTCAGGATTGTTGGTAATCTGATTCAATAATCTTTCAACTTCGTTTATAAAATGGGCAACTTCCCCTTTGGTCCAGTTCTCCGCTAAATAATCGAGAACTTTAAAATAAGTCCTTCTTGCTGTCGGAGTCCAACTAATCTTCATTAGTCAAGCTTATATTTTGACCTTACTTCTTTCATGACTTCTTCATGAGGTATAAGCTCTCCTTTCTCTGCTTCTGATAAGCCCTTTTCTATGGCTTCCCGTTCCTCCGGGCTTATCTCATCCCACCAATCGACAGCTTTCCCTTTTAGCACAGCTTCAACCCTGGCAAGGATAGAGGGTTTTTTAGTATTCAGTATAAGCTGAACCAGCTCTAATTTTTTGGACTGAAGATTCATATTTATTCTCATTATGTACACAAATTTAACGATTAAAATTCACTTTTAGTTTAACTCAGCGGGTGATATTTGTTTATCCGTTCCTGCAACTTATCCAGGTTATTCAGCTGGTACCGTTTCGTCGAACACACGTACTTATACCCGGCCATATTTTGCACCTGCCGGAGACTGTAATTCTTCAGCCATCAGTAATCGACCCGGCCCGGATATCCGCCGCACAATCAGGGTGCTTTCAATCTTTCGCACCAATGTTTTATAACTTTAGAAAGCAACTACACGAAGTAACTGTCCGGGAATCCTTCACCAATTAATGGGAAAAAGAGGAAAAAATCAGCGTGAGGATTTCAGGTTTTTACAATAAAAAATCGAATACATATACTGTTCCCCTGTATTAAAATACAATTTCAAAAGCAAGCCCCCTCTTTTCAATGATTATGGAATTTCATAGAGATTTCCTTTATTCGCTTTTCAAAATTGGTTGCACACCCTACGGGGCGCCGGGGAACCTTACCTGTAATTATTCTATCGCTCTCTGACCCCGATGGGGCCTTTTTGGACAATCCGGTGAGAAATTTTCGTGCTTCCTGCGGGATATCAAAATCATCTTTGTTTTTGTCTTTGTCTTTCATAATACTGCATCATTTTGTAAGATTAAACGTTTTCAATCCGGTCTAAAAAATCTTTGAGCTTTTTATGGCTCCAGATTTTTTAAACCTTGACGCAGCTACTGACTTTACACAAAATTCTTTACACTACCTCAATGATTTTTTACCGGCGTCTTTATCTAATCCCCCGGCTGTTTCTATTTTGAACATCCGTTCTTCCCTCACTCCCTTAATCACCAGGTCCCATCCTCTCTTCCCCTCCGCTCTCCACTCTCCGCTCTCCACTCTCCGCTCTCCACTCTCCGCCCTCCGCCCTCCGCTCTCCACTCTCCACTCTCCACTCTCCGCCCTCCGCTCTCCACTCTCCGCTCTCCACTCTCCACTCTCCGCCCTCCGCCCTCCGCCCTCCGCTCTCCGCTCTCCGCTCTCCACTCTCCACTCTCCACTCTCCGCCCTCCGCCCTCCGCCCTCCGCCCTCCGCCCTCCACTCTCCACTCTCCACTCTCCGCCCTCCGCCCTCCGCCCTCCGCCCTCCGCCCTCCACCCTCCGCCCTCCGCCCTCCGCCCTCCGCCCTCCGCCCTCCACTCTCCACTCTCCGCCCTCCGCCCTCCGCCCTCCGCTCTCCACTCTCCACTCTCCGCCCTCCGCCCTCCGCCCTCCGCCCTCCACTCTCCACTCTCCGCTCTCCACTCTCCACTCTCCACTCTCCACTCTCCACTCTCCGCCCTCCGCCCTCCGCCCTCCGCCCTCCGCCCTCCACTCTCCGCCCTCCGCCCTCCGCCCTCCGCCCTCCGCTCTCCCAAAAAAAAGCGCGAACACCCGCCAACCTCCCGGCCGGCAAGCATTCGCGCCAAACTTCATAACTTCATAACTTCATAACTTCATAACTTCATAACTCACCCCCTCACTTATTCTTCACCGGCGGTGCTGGAACCGGCGGTACACCCTTATAATCCTTGAGTTGTCCTTTGATCACTTCAATTGCCTTATCGAGTTGAGCATCATTACCCAGGAATTCCTGGTGAGGGTCGTTGTCAATGCTGATGTCGGGATCGACACCATGCCCTTCAACGATCCATTCGCTCTTCTCTGCGGAATAGGAAGCGAATTCGGGTTTACGAAGGTCCTGGTCATCAATGAATGGCAATGATCCCTGGATTCCTACCACTCCGCCCCAGGTGCGGGTTCCGATAACCGTTCCGATATGATGCTTTTTAAAGGAATAGGCAAAGAGATCACCGTCGGATGCAGAGTAACGGTCGATCAAAAGTACCTTTGGACCAAGCATCATCTGATTCGGTACCGGTTCGCCTATCGGGAAATTCCTTCTCATCGTCGACCTGGTGACCTCTCTTCTGAGGCGTTCAATGATCATCGGGGATACGTTGCCGCCACCATTGCCTCTGTCATCGATGATCAGTCCTTTTTTGTCGAGCTGGGGATAGAAATGTTTCACAAACTCATTGAGACCCTCAGGACCCATATCGGGTATATGAATATATCCAACCTGTCCGTCAGTTTTTTTACTCACATAGTCGATGTTGTGCTGTACCCATTTGTAATAATACAGCAGGGATTCATCGCTAATAGGAACTACCGTGATCTTCCGGCTGCCGTCCATTTTGGCTTGCTATTAATCGTAAGTTCGATATCCATATCAGCCTTTCCGACAAGTGAGGCATAAATATCGTTCATGTCTGCTGTCGATACCCCGTTCACCGCAAGGATATAATCGCCTTCTTTGACATTCATCCCGATCTCGGTGAGGGGTGAGCGAAGATCTTTACTCCAGTTGGCCCCTTTCAGGATTTCCTTGATCTCATAATAACCTGATGAATTCTTGCTCAGTTTTGCTCCCAGAAGACCCGTCTTGAATCCTTACCGGCTTTTCTTTCTCTTCACCTGAGGTGACATAGGCATGACCGATACTGAGTTCGCCGATCATTTCACCAATGAGATAGGTAAGATCATCTCTTGTTTTGACATAGGGTACCAACTGTCCGTATTTCTCTTTCATGGCTTTCCAGTCGAGACCATGCATGTTCGGTACATAGAAGAAATCCCGGAACTGGCGCCAGCTTTCATCAAAGATCTGCTTCCATTCTTCGGCATAGTTCACCTCGGTTTTCATACCCGAAAGATCAATCGGATCAGTGATATTCACTTCGGAAACCGGCGGATCGATAACAGCCCATTTATCATGCATTCCTACAAGCATCTTTTTGCCTGTGGACGAAAGGCTGAACCTGAGTCCTTTTCCCAGAACGGTTTCTTTTTTCTTTTCCAGGTCAAACACTTTTGCAGTCATTCCGTCCTCCATGCTGTAATCGATATAATACACTTTTGAACCGGTAGTCTGGATGTTGTAATAGTTGGATGCTTTAACAGGCAGAACAACTATCCTGTCCTTAATACCATCAATATCGATCTTTACGGTCTTGTCTTCGATTTGTCTTCACTTCCTTTTTATCTCCATTGTCATTTGTTGTATTTACCATATCATTTTCAGGTGCAAAAGGCGATTTTGTGTCTGCAGACAAGGTAACAAGGTAGATTTTGCTCATATCATTGTAGGCGGTATTCCACTCCGTCTGGCTGTAAATCGGATTGAAATCTCTGGCTGAAATGAAGAACAGGTATTTGCCATCGTCTGAGAAACGCAGGGCCGCCCGAATCATACCAGTTGTCTGTCACATCATATTTTTTCCCGAATCGAGATTGTAAGAGACCTGACGATGGTAAACTGGTTGGCTGTAGTAAATTCATAAGAGATCCACTTGCTGTCGGGTGACCAGTCGTAACTCCTAGGGATACCGAATTTGCCCTTTTAGACTTCCGTCACTTTTCCGGTAACTACATCAACATACTTGAGCCTTAATTTCCGGTCGTGGTATAAGAATCTTTTTACTGTCGGGTGACCAGTGGAAACTGAAAATATAGGTGTCGGCATTGTGTGTAAGCTGCCAGGCAGGTTCGGAGCCGTCCTGCTTCTGAACCCATATCTCGAATTCACCGCTTTTATCGGAAAGATAGGCAATATTTTTTCCGTCAGGAGAATATTCAACATTTCTTTCATGCACACCCGACGAACGGGTATAATTGTAGGTTACCCCTTCTTTGGCGGGCAGGCTGAAGATTTCACCCCTGGCTGCAAAAACCACCCTTTCACCATTTGGTGAAACATCGCCGGAACGGATGTCCTTGCTGACATCTTTTAGCTCGGACCGGGCCTGAGGTTCATCATTGGCAATCGAGATGTTCACCTTATCTGCTTTTTTCGCTTTCAGATCATACTTGTAAATATAGCCCCCATTTTCAAATACGATATAATCGTTGTCTGCTGTCGGAAATTTAATATCATAATTGTCGAAATTGGTAACTTTTTCTGTGTTTTTCGTACTGGTATTATACACGAAGAGGTTCATGGTCCGGTCCCTGTCAGAGAGAAAATAGATATTATCGCCGACCCACATCGGGATAATATCCTGAACATCGTTATCCGTGATTTTTTCTACGCTTCCTTTTTTGAAGTCATAAATGCGAATATCATCGGCCATACCGCCCCGGTAGTACTTCCATGTCCTGAATTCACGAAATACCCAGTTAAAGGCCAGTTTGCTGCCATCGGGTGAATAGGAGCAGAATCCTCCGAAAGAAAGAGGCAGTTGCTCAGACAGTCCGCCATCAATGGAAACTTTAAAAAGAGACCCTTTAAAGCTGTTGAAAGACTCTTTCCTTGAACGGTAAATAATGTATTTACTGTCGGGAGTCCAGGCCATCACTAAATTATTGGGCCCCATACGGTCTCCTATATCATCCCGGCTAAGTGTTGCTGTGAAAGTCAATCGTTTGGGCACACCCCCTTCGGAAGGAATGACAAAAACTTCGGTATTCCCGTCATATTGACCTGTGAAAGCAATATACTTTCCATCCGGAGAGAAATGAGCGAACAATTCATAACCGGGGCTGCTGGTGAGCCTCCGTGCCATTCCTCCATTGGCATCCACTGTGTAGAGATCCCCTGCATAGGAAAACACCAGCTGGTTGCCATGTATTGCAGGAAAACGAAGGAGTCTTGCCTCTCCCTGGCTGTAAAGGCCTGTAAGCGAAATGAAGGCTACGGCCAGGAAAGTCAGTAAAATCTTTTTCATAATGTTAATTTTTTGAATGGAATAATAAATTGAGTTGTAAAATTAATTAAAACAAATCTATATTGGCTGCTAATTTGACTGTTGTTGAAAACATCTTAACCAATCAAAAGTTCGTTAATTATCTTTGGGTTTCGCAATGAATAAAGGAATGAGAAAATGAAGAGCTATCTGATCCAGACTGTTATTCTCCTGTTTTTCTTTTTGACGGTTGCCAGCTTCAATATAATCGGTGGTCGCGTTATTGATGACTTTGAACCTGTTAAGGTGGAAGAACCTTCCTTTTTCAGGTCCGATTCCCTGTGGGTCGATTCGGTCCTGAATTCCCTGAGCCTGGATGAAAAGATCGCACAGTTGTTTATGGTTGCCGCGTATTCGAACAGGGATGAAGAACATACAGAGGACGTCATTCGCGTGATATCCAAATATAACGTTGGCGGAGTGATCTTTTTCCAGGGCGGACCTGTCCGGCAGGCTGAAATGACCAACCGTTTCCAGGCATCGGCTAAAACCCCGCTGCTCATTTCCATCGACGGCGAATGGGGATTGTCCATGAGGCTGGATAGCACACTTTCTTACCCTCACCAGATGATGCTTGGGGCCATACATGACGATGCTCTGATATACCAGATGGGCTACGATATTGGAACCCAGATGCGGCGCCTGGGATTGAACATCAATTTTGCGCCGGTGGTGGATGTGAATAATAACCCTGACAATCCCGTAATCAACTCCCGTTCTTTCGGGGAGGACCGGATGAATGTGGCAAGAAAAGGGCTGATGTATGCAATGGGGCTCCAGGACGCCGGAATTATTCCCGTATACAAACATTTTCCAGGGCATGGGGATACAGATACGGATTCACATTACGGCCTTCCGGTGATCCGGTACAATATGAGCCGACTCGATTCTCTGGAACTGTTCCCGTTTAAATTCGGTATCCGCAATGGAATTCCGGCCATCATGTCGGCCCACCTTCATGTTCCGGCTCTCGATTCAACAGACCAGATCCCTTCCTCGCTTTCACGTAAAACCATTCACGATTTCCTCCAGGGAACACTGGGCTTTGAAGGTCTGGTTATCACCGATGCCCTTAATATGAAGGGTGCCAGTGAAGGCAACAAACCCGGTGAACTTGAAGCCAAAGCTTTCCTGGCGGGTAACGATATCCTGCTCATGCCCTCCGACATTCCCAAAGCCATAGCCGCTATTAAAAGTGAAATAAAAAACGGATCAGTATCTGAACTGGAACTCGATAACCATTGCCGGAAGATCCTTCATGCCAAAGCCTGGGCTGGATTGATGCACTTCACTCCGGTGAAAACCGATTCGCTCGTCGAAGCACTTAACGATCCGTTCTATAAAGTTGAAAAACGGAAACTGGTACGCAGCGCTCTGACCCTGGTCAAAAACACGGGGAAAGTCGTTCCGTTTTTCAACCTTGAAGCATATCATATTGCATCTCTTGCCCTGGGAACGGGTAAAGCCGACGCCTTCAGCCAGACACTCGGACTGTATACCAGCGTGGACACATTCATGATAAATAAGGACGCCATTACAATACCCGATACGACCTTGAGCAACAGGCTTCTGCAATACAATACCCTGATTGTCAGTATTCAGAATACCTCACAATGGCCTTCAAAGAAGTACGGCATCACAACCGGAGAAATTAAATTCATTCAAAACCTTGATTTTAAGGGGAATCTTGTCCTGGTCATTTTTGGGAATCCCTATCTGCTGAACGAATTCAACCGTGAAGAACTGGACCGTTTTGATGCCGTGGTCGTGGCGTATGATGATGAACCTGTCACGAAGGAACTGGCTGCCCAGGGAATATTCGGGGCGTCTGAACTATCAGGCACACTCCCGGTAAGCTGCGGACCTGGTTTTTTGTCGGGAACCGGAATCGACAGCCGGTCGATCCAGCGGCTTTCTTATGGCATCCCTGAAGAAGCCGGACTAAATTCAAAGATACTGATGAGGATCGATTCCATAGCTGAGGAAGCTATTAACCTCAAAGCCACCCCGGGTTGCCAGGTCGTAGTGGGACGTCATGGCAAGGTGGTGTTCGATAAATCTTACGGTTACCTTACCTACCGGAAGGAACACCCCGTTGAAAACGATGACCTCTACGATATAGCCTCCCTTACCAAAATCTTTGCTACTCTTCCTTCCCTGATGAGACTGACGGATCAGGGCCGGTTTGATGTGAATAAAACGCTGGGCGACTACCTGGCTATGCCCGACACCTGCAACAAGAAGGACCTGGTCATCCGGGATGTTCTGTCCCATCAGTCCGGTCTGGAGGCATGGATCCCCTTTTATCTCTCTACTCTTGAACCCATGGATACCAGTGAACAACTGCTCAGTTCCCGTTTCTCGTATGAATATCCTTATAAAATGGGTATAAAGGCTTATGCTAACAGGAATGTCCGTTACATCGACAGCGTTTACAGTGATACCTTCAGCCTTGAATATCCTGTTAATGTGGCACGCGGTCTCTACCTGCGTGAAGATTACCTCGATACTATTTACAATGATATTCTGAACTCCCAGCTACTCGATAAAACATACCGGTACAGTGATCTGGGATATTATCTTTTCAAACGTATCATTGAGCAGGTTACCGACACGGCGCTTTATCCTTATGTTTACCATACCTTTTATGCAAAAATGGGGGCATCCACTCTTGGCTACCTGCCTTTAAACCGTTTCCCTGCTAACCGCATTGCACCTACGGAAAATGATGTCCTTTTCCGGCACCAGCTTCTGCAAGGCTATGTGCACGATCCGGGTGCAGCTATGCTCGGCGGAGTGAGCGGTCATGCCGGACTGTTCTCCGATGCCAACGACCTGGCCAAAATGATGCAGATGTATCTTAACGGAGGAACATACGGCGGCAGACGATTCCTGAGCGATTCTGTTATACACCGGTTCTCTGAAAGAGTTTGCAGCGACAACGGTAACCGCCGTGGCCTCGGTTTTGACAAACCTGAACCGGATGACAGTAAAATAAGTCCGGCATGTAAAGGCGCTTCACTTGAAAGCTTTGGACATACAGGCTTCACCGGTACAATGGCCTGGGCCGATCCTCAGTATGATATCGTCTATATATTCCTTTCAAATCGTGTCAATCCCAACCAGTACAACGAATTGCTGGTTAAGAAAGACATCAGGACACGCATCCAGCAGACGATTTATGATGCTGTGATCGATCCTGACAGGCAGAATGAATCGTCTAAATGAAGTTGATGCGGCCTGCACACCTCGTCAGATCATCATAAAATATTAGGGGTAATGCTTTTTATCTTCACGATGTTAAGAGTATTAATGAAAAAGTATTTTCCTGCATTATGAATAAAAGAACTCATGGTAAGGATCGTCATTGTTATTTCTTAAAAATAAAGTAGACGGCCAGAACAAGGAAAACAAAGCCGACGAGGTGATTCCATTTCAGTGTCTCTTCTTTGAAAAAAATCAGGGTGAAAGCGGTGAATACTGTCAGGGTGATAACTTCCTGGATGACCTTCAACTGGACCAGGGAGAACGGACCTCCGTTTTCATTAAATCCGATTCTGTTTGCAGGTACCTGGGCACAGTATTCAAAAAAGGCAATGCCCCAGCTTATAAGTATGATGCTTAACAATCCTGCTTTGGAAAACCAACTTAAATCCCGGTATTTGAGATGACCATACCATGCCACTGTCATAAAACTGTTTGACAGGAAAAGCAGGGCTATTGTGACTAAACCTTTAATATTCATAGTGAGGTGAAAAAAAGGAGATTTCTGTTTAAGCTCCGGAAACCTTGCAAATGTATAGAAAGGGATAACGCATTATATCACCTTCAAAAAAAATATTTCCATCTTCTGTGATAGCTGTTTCAAGCAGATTTTGAGAAATAAAAAAGTCCGCTTGTATCATCGTTTCCGGGTCCTTTTCCAATTTAATACGATTTGAAAGTTCCTGTTTCAGGGCCGGTTCTTTCAATAGTCGGATTCAACAGGGTGAATCCTGCGAACGGAAACGAGCCCTGTCATAATATCCCCAACCATTCATGAAAAATAAATGAAGGCAAAATTACAGGTCTGACTTATGTCATGGAGTCTTTTTCAGGGATAAAGGTTAATTTTACAACCAAAAAAGGATAAAGAACTATGAAACCTACCCATATTGAACATATCGGAATTGCTGTTGAAAATCTTGAAGAAGCCGTGAAATATTATGAAACAGTCCTTGGTCTTGAATGTTACGCCGTTGAAGAAGTGGCAGACCAGAAAGTGAAAACCGCCTTCTTCAGGGTTGGGGAGACAAAGATTGAATTGTTAGAGAGTACGGATCAGGAAGGTCCGATAGGAAAGTTTATCGAAAAAAAGGGTCCTGGCATTCATCATATAGCCTTTGCGATGCCGGACGTTGGGAAAGCACTCAGGGAAGCTGAGGGCAGGGGAGTGAAGCTTATTGATGTAGTTCCCAGGAAGGGCGCCGAAGGGATGAATATTGGATTCCTTCACCCCAAATCCACCTTTGGTGTACTTACCGAATTCTGTGGCGAATAATGCCGTTTTTATTGAGGAATATCATTGAAAAGATTAAGCTATATCATCCGCAAACGATGAGATTGTATGGATTCTCATATTAATTTTATACAGGGATCATGAGCTCTTTTGAGGTTGGGAACTTCTGTTTAGAGGAGCGTCACAGGAGGATCCGTCAATACGGAGAAAGCGGTAAAGCAGAGGCATTACCGCTTTTTTCTTTCCGCTTCTCATCCCTCCCCTGGTTTGCAGATTAAATGCTGTCCGTTGCACATCCGCACGCCGGAGCTGCCGTGAAGATTCCGGAACAGGAAAACTCCCGGCTTTCCATTGGCTGTCATTTACTCTGTCAATAGTCAGCTTTCCGTAGCCGTCGTGGAACCGCCCATTCATTTTTGTGAATTACAGGAAAACATACCCATACCTTTTTACCCTGATCCTCACTCTCACCCGCCTTATCTATTCTTAAACATACAGCTTTCCTGATCTTCAAAGCATGCCTTTTTTACCTTTGCACATATCACAAACTTCATTCCACCGAATATGCCAGAAGTTTTCACTGCGGGTAATACGGGTGATAAAGTCAGGTCCGACTGCCGGGTGTCTCTGAGTCCTGAACAATCGGGGGGCATCCGGATCAGTTTACAAAGCAAGGTCAAAGTCCTGTATGGAAAAGATATCGAACGTCTTGTTCTTGATGTACTGAAACACTTTGGAATTGAGCATGCCAGTGTGTCCGTGGAGGACTCCGGGGCGCTGTCTTTCGTCATTGCTGCCCGGACGGAAGCGGCCGCACGAAAGATGTTAAATTCTGACCCGTCGTACCTCCTGCCTCTCATCGAAGAAAACAGGTATGCATCTTCACTCGACAGGTTCAGGTTCACCCGCCTCTATCTTCCTGGCAATACTCCTTCGCTGATGCTGAATGCAGGCCTTCACAAGCCCGACGGGATCATCCTGGACCTGGAAGATTCAGTGGCCCCTGCAAAAAAAGAGGAAGCCCGGATTTTGGTGAGGAATGCACTCTGCCAGGTGAATTTTTACGGGGCCGAAAGGATGGTCCGCATCAATCAGATCCCCGCTGGCCTGGATGACCTCGCCAGCGTCGTGCCTTACAATGTGCATCTTATATTGATACCCAAGTGTGAAGATGCCGAACAGATCAGCCTTGTCGACCGGGAGATTAAGAGACTCAGTAAGCAGTGTGGCAGGAAGGAGCCGGTCTTTCTCATGCCGATCATTGAAAGCGCCCTTGGCGTGGAACATGCTTTTTCTATTGCCACTGCTTCACCCAATATGGTTGCCATGGCCATCGGTCTTGAAGATTATACAGCCGATCTTGGTACCAGGCGCTCTCCGGGGGGTGAAGAATCACTCTATGCCAGGACCCGGCTGGTCAATGCCTGCAAGGCAGCCGGAATACAGGCTATCGATTCTGTGTATTCTGATGTCGGCGATGATGAAGGACTCAGGCAGACGATCAGAATGTCAAGGGCACTTGGATTTGAGGGAATGGGCTGCATCCATCCCCGACAGATAAAACCGGTTATGGAGGGTTATGCCCCTCTGCCGGAAGATATTGAACAAGCGCAAAAAATTGCCATGGCTTTTAAGAAAGCTGAAGAACAGGGGCTTGGAGTCGTTGCTCTCGGAACGAAAATGATTGATCCGCCGGTGGTCAGAAGGGCTCTGAAAATTATCGATCTTGCAGGCAGACTGGGCCTCATCAGTCAAAACTGGAGGGATACTCATGACGAATGAACAACTTGTGACGAATGCAGCCGGATGCTCTGTTCCAATACTCCTTAATGGTGAGAAACAGCATCCTTATATGGGCGTGGGGAAATACATCCCGGAAGGACGAATAACCGGGCCACCGATATCCAGCAATGCCAGTTTTCCGGCTGATGGGAACAAACTGGTTCCTTCCCTGCGTGAAGCACTTGAAAAAGCCGGTTTGCGCGACGGAATGACCATTTCAACCCACCATCATTTCCGTGATGGGGACCTGCTGGCCAATAAGGTATTCGACATCGCCCATGATATGGGAGTTAAGAACCTCAGGTGGTTTCCGTCGGCATCTTTTCCCTGTCACGCACACCTAATCCCTTATCTCGAAGACGGGACCATTGAACGTATTGAAGGAAGCATGAATGGTTCCCTGGGCCGCTTCGTGTCGGAAGGCGGGATGCAGGGCACCGGGATCCTGCGTTCACATGGCGGCCGGTACCAGGCTCTCCAGGATGGTGAAGTGGAGATTGATATCGCCGTCATTGGTGCACCGGCAGCAGACGTCTTTGGCAACGCCAACGGTCTCTCAGGGCCTTCGGCATGCGGACTTCTCGGCTTTGCCCTGGCCGATTCGCAGTATGCCCGTAAAGTAATTGTCGTAACCGACAACCTGGTCGAATTTCCTTGTGTACCCTGGCAGATCCAGGGAAATTATGTCGACTATACTGTTGTTATTGACAAGCTGGGCGATCCGTCGAAAATTATTTCGGGTACAACACAGATCACCCGTTCACCTGACAGACTTCTGCTCGCTGAACTTACCGCCCGTTTTTGCGAACTTACAGGAATTATCCGAGATGGATTCTCATTCCAGACCGGGGCAGGAGGGACCGCACTGGCGGTCACAGGGTATTTCAGAAATATCATGAAAGAAAGGGGCATCAAAGCACGCTTTGCCAGAGGCGGCAGTAACAAATACCTCGTTGAAATGCTCGAAGAAGGACTGGTGGATTATATCCTGGACGGACAAACCTTCGACCTGGACGGTGTTCATTCCATGGCTAAGAACGCCGGCCATGTCTGGACCAGCCCCTTCACAAGTTATAATTATCACGGAAAGGGTAATTTCGCCGGTATGGTCGACGTCGTTATCCTCGGCGCCACTGAAGTGGATGTAAATTTCAACGCTAATGTGGTTACCCATTCCGACGGTTACCTTCTTCACGGGATAGGAGGATGGCAGAACTGCCTTTTCTCAAAAACAGTTATCCTTCCCTTGCCATTGTTCCGCGACAGGATACCTGTCATCAGGGAAAAGGTCACTACTCTCTGCGGACCAGGGGAACTCATCGATGTAGTCATCACGGAAAGAGGCATCGCTGTTAATCCCCTGCGCGAAGACCTTATCGAAAAAGTCAGAGGTTCTGACCTTCCTCTCAGATCGATTCATGATCTTCTCGATGAAGCATATAAGATCTGCGGAACTCCGGAGATACCGGTTTTTGCCGACCGTATTGTAGCAGCCGTCAAATGGGTGGACGGCACACTCATAGACGTGGTACGACAGGTGCAGGTTTAAAAATTGCGAACCGAACGATATGTCTTGTGAGAGGGTATGCATCGCGTCCCTGTAAAATCTGACACTTCCCTTCATTATCATTTCGCTATTCACGGATCCGGGTCCCCTGAAACAGGATTTGCGGTGCCTTTTTCTGAACACGGTTGGCTTATATTTACCGGGGAAAAGAAGGTTTAATGCGCATAAATACCAGACACCTTCTGATAGTTTAAAATCTGCACAAAAGAACAGCGAATATCTTTATATGCAAAAATCCTCTGTGTATTAACCAGGATAATTCTATTTTTGTGCAATAAACTATTGATGTAACTGTACCTATGATAAGATATCAATGCACCGTTTGCGGATATGTGTATGATCCTGAAGAAGGAGATCCGGATGGCGGGATACCACCCGGAACGGCATTTGAAGATATTCCTGATGACTGGCATTGCCCCGTTTGCGGGGTAAGCAAGGAAGACTTTGAACCGATTGACTGAATCAGGCTTCCGGAATGTGTTTTAAGGTTTCCAGGAGAAGTCGCCAGAATTTATCAGCTGAAAGAATTTCAATACTTTCATCGGGGCTGTGGGCTCCTTTAATAGTCGGGCCGAAAGAGACCATATCGAGTCCCGGATATTTATCCAGGAAGAGTCCGCATTCCAATCCGGCATGGATGGCCCTAACGACAGGTTTCTTCCCGAAGAGATCGGAATAGGCCTTTTCGGTGATCGTAAGTATTTTGGAATTTTGTTCGGGCTTCCATCCGGGATAACCCTGGGAATGTTCAACCTCAGCACCTGCCAGCAGAAAAAGTGCCTCAATCCGGCCGGCAATATCCTTTTTGGCTGTATCAACAGAACTGCGCTGACTCGTGGCAATCTGGATATTCCATTGCTTGTCAAACTTTACAGAAGCCAGGTTTGAAGAGGTTTCTACAAGATTCTCAATCTCGCGGCTCCATTCGATAACACCATTCGGACATGCATACAGACTGCCCATAAGTTTGTGCTGAGCTTTTTTATTTACGACGTAGGCCGGTATGTCAGCCTTGATCAGTTCCATGTCAAGACCCGGTTCAGTGATATGAAGTTCTTCTTTGATGGTTTTTCTGAATGTTTCAAACCATGATTTCATCTTTGTGTACTTGTCTTCCGATACCGTGATAATGGCAGCAGCTTCCCTGGGAATGGCATTTCTCAGGTTCCCGCCGTCGAAATTTGCAAGCCGTATACCGTATTTCCGGGTGGCATTCCATAGAAAGCGGCTCATGATCATATTCGAATTTCCCCGGCCTTTTTGGATATCATCACCGGAATGGCCGCCCGTCAATCCCTTTACCAGAACCTCGCATGCAATATGACCGGAGGGGACTTTCTTTTCCTTGTACTGAAAATTGATCACCGTATCCACACCGCCGGCACAACCGATAAACAGTTCACCTTCATCCTCGGAATCAAGATTCAGAAGAATTTTACTTGTAAAAAATCCGGGTTTTATCTCGTTTGCTCCGGTAAGACCTGTTTCTTCATCAACTGTAAACAGGCACTCGAGTGGTCCGTGTTCAATATGCTCTGAAGCCAGAACGGCTAATTGTGCAGCGATCCCAATCCCGTCATCGGCGCCGAGGGTAGTGCCCTCAGCCTTGACCCAGCCGTCATGAATGCCCGGCTTGATCGGATCGGTATTAAAATCATGATTCACGTCGGAATTCTTTTCGCAAACCATGTCCATGTGCGACTGAAGTACCACAGACTGACGTTTTTCCAGTCCCTTTGTAGCCGGTTTACTGATCAGAAGGTTACCGGCATCATCGGTTTTATATTCCAGTGAATGCTCTTTGGCGAAATGAATCAGAAAAGATCTGATCTTGTCTTCTTTTTTTGAAGGCCGGGGAACTTTCAGGATGTCTTCAAAATAAGACCATAGTTCTACCGGCTTTAGTGCACTTAATGCGTCCATCAGGTTGATATTTTACAGGTGAATCACAAATTAACATGTTTAAAACAGGATAAACAACTAATCCCCGGCGAAGTTCTTCAAATTCGGGGAATGAATTTGTGATAGCCAGTATAGGCTGAAGTTTTCGGAGTCATTTTGTTTTTAAACATATCCTTTAAGTGTCTTTCAAAGAATTCAGCCCCTTATATTTGACGGGACCTTTTCTGACACGGCAGGCCTTTCCGGATCATCCGGCCTGGAAGCGGGCATCCTGGTTCACGGGGTAAACATCCAACGGATCAGGGATGTATTATAAGCACTGGTTCATTAATATCTGATACAAATACATTCCAAAGAAAGATGAGTATAAAGCCAACTATTGTTACCATGCCCGGGGACGGAATAGGCCGGGTTGTTCTTGAAGAAGCCCTTCGGGTACTGGATGCATCCGGATTTGAAGCCGGTTACATCGAAGCCGGTATAGGCTGGGATTTCTGGTGTCGTGAGGGGAATCCTTTACCCGACCAGACCATCCGTCTGCTGGAGAAGCATAAGATTGGTCTTTTCGGGGCCATCACTTCAAAACCAAAGGATGCTGCGGCAGAAGAGCTGGCACCTGAGCTGCGTTCTAAAGGCTTTGTCTATTCCAGTCCCATCGTGGCTCTTCGACAGCATTTCAACCTCGATATCTGCATCCGGCCGTGTCGTACTTACAAAGGGAATCCATTGAATTTTATCAGGAAGGGCAGGCATAACACCATCGAGGAGCCGGAAATTGATGTGGTGATTTTCAGGCAGAATACGGAAGGGCTCTACAGTGGTGTAGAATGGACCGATCCGCCTGCACAGGTGTACGATGCTCTCATGACCCATCCCAAATTCCGCAAAAACTATGGCCGTGTCCCGAAAGAAGAACTGTCCGTTTCAACCCGGATCTTTACGCGCAAAGCCACGGATCGTATCCTCAGGGCCGCGTTCACTCATGCCCGGGACAACGGGTACCACTCGGTTACGGTCTGTGAAAAACCTAACGTGATAAGGGAAACATCAGGGATGATGTATAAGATGGCTATGGAAATGCAGCGTAATGAATTCCCGGAGGTTGAACTCTGGAATACCAATATTGATGCCCAGATGATGTGGCTCACAAAAAACCCTGAAGATTACGGTGTGATCGTTGCAGGTAATATGTTCGGGGATATTGTGTCGGATGGCTTTGCCGGACTTACCGGAGGTCTTGGGTTTGCCTGCAGTGCCAACCTGGGTGAGAACATAGCCGTTTTCGAACCTACACATGGCTCCGCACCAAAGTATGCCGGCTTTCCGGTATCAATCGTAAATCCTGTGGCTATGATCGCTTCTGCATGCATGATGCTCGACCATATCGGTGAAACACAACGGGCAGGACGTATCCGTGACGCCTTAGCCCTTGTAGTCAGCGAAGGTAAAGTCAGGACCTATGATATGCTGAAAATGCCTGGTAAACCTGATGTTATTGAGAAAGGGGCAGCCTCAACCCGGCAGATGGCCGATGCGGTAATCTCAAAATTAGGGAACTGAAAAAGTCCCCTGGAATTGACCTGATGTACAAAATGTCAAAAATCTCAAGAAATGACTGACAAAGTTTATCAACTATGGCCTGAGTTGGATTGGATTCTGGACGGTGACTTGCGGGAAAAAGTTGCCCGGACCTGGGAACTGGCCCTTGAAAAAAGTGCCCTCTCAGCCGCTGATCTTCATAAAATACCTTTCACACTTTTGGTACCCGGTGTAAAGGTGAGCTTTATGGCGCATAAAAGGTCGGTGGTGCATATCGCCAGGCAGGCAGGGGAGACGATCACCGCCTTTTACGGAAGCGATCTGCCGGTGAACCAGGATGTACTGATCGCCGGTGCAATCCTGGCCGATGTAGGCAAGCTGCTCGAATACGACATGGCCGATGGCCGGGCGGTACAGGGTCGTTACGGCAAATACCTGAGACATCCATTTTCCGGTGTCTCCCTGGCCGAGCAGTGCGGTGTTCCGCCCGAAGTTTGCCATATCATTGCTGCACATGCGGGCGAAGGTGACCAGGTTAAAAGATCTGTCGAAGCAACGATCGTGCATCATGCCGACTTTATGACCTATAATGCTTTTCGCGAACGCCTGGAGGGATAACTGATTTTTTCCCGGAATTAGGTAATCCACATAAAAACTATTAATTTGGACGAACTAAAGTGGGAAAACCCCGGCTATGCTGAGCTTTGACTTGATTCTGGTATTCGTCGTAATTGCGTTCATCGTTGTATCCCTTTACTGGGGCATACTTGGGCCTTCTTTTACTTTCGTGATCGGTATCAGTTTTCTGGGATTTGTCGGCATACTTACCCCTAATGAAATATTGAGTGGGTTTGCCAATGAGCAGATCGCCGTGGTGATCATGTTATTGCTTATTGGCGATATCATCAGGCAGACAGCTGTGATTGAAGTGATTTTCGACCGGATCTTCCGGTCGGCAAAAAGCTACCGTGGCTTCCTCAGCCGGATGCTTATCATCATCAGCACGTTTTCCGCCTTCCTGAACAATACACCCCTGGTAGCCGTCATGATGCCTTATGTGAACAGTTGGTGTAAAAGGAACAAAATTGCCCCGTCAAAATTCCTGATGCCATTGTCTTTCGCTGCTATTCTGGGCGGATGCGCAACACTTATCGGGACATCCACCAACCTGATCGTCAACGGCCTGGTTGAAAGTCAGACCATCATCCCGGGACTTAAACCCCTTAAAATCTTTGATTTTACAGCCGTCGGACTGCCCATGATGATCGTTGGTTTCTTCTATCTGTTGTTTTTCGGGGACAGGCTTCTTCCTGAAACTGATAAATCCGATGAGGAATCTACGGGCCAGAGCCGTGAATATATCGTGGAAAGCAAAGTCCGTTCCGGATCTCATCTGGTTGGCAAAACCATTGAAGAAGCCGGGTTCTTCGGTGACCGCTCTTATACACTCCTTGAGATTGTGAGGGAGGATATTAAATTTGTATCCTTTAGTGAGAAATTTGTCCTGCAGAATGGCGATCTTCTTGTATTTACGGGTGATACAGCTACCATTGCCGGATTAATCGAAGGGAAATCGGGCCTGCAGTTGCCAGAAGTAGGGATGATGCAAAGAAGGCGGAAAACGGAGATCGTCGAAATTGTGATCAGCCAGAATTCGTCATTGATCGGCAAATCAGTTAAAACCATTAACTTCAGGAGTAAATATGATGCAGCCATCATAGCCGTTCACCGCAACGGGGTGAGGATACAGGAAAAGCTCAGTGATATTATGCTCAGAGCAGGGGACGTTCTACTCCTTTTTACAGGTGAAAATTTCCTCGTGAGAACGGAAAATACCATGGATTTTTATTTTATTTCAAAAGTGCGGGGATTTGTGAAACTGGAATGGTATAAAACGGCTGTACTTCTTGGAGGACTGATGCTGTCCATCCTCTTGTCGGCTTTTGGCGTCATACGTCTGTTTATGGGACTAATTATCGTCATCATTGCATCCCTGGCGTTGAAGATCACCAACCCAAAAGACCTTTCAAAAAGTATCGACTACAACCTGGCTATCATTATCGTGCTTTCACTGGCCCTGGGTACAGCTATGGCGAAATCCGGAGCAGCCGACCTGCTGGCGGATTCCATTATCAACATCTTCATGCCGTTGGGAAAGATCGGTATTCTTTTCGGAATTTTCCTGATTACAGCCATTCTCGCAGCCTTTATCACCAGCAAGGCTTCTGCAGCCATTATTTTCCCGATTTCTCTCACCATGGCCGCCAATCTGGACCTGAACCCGATACCCTTTGTACTGGTTGTGGCCTTTGCTTCTGCGGCCAATTTTATGACGCCGATAGGCTTCCAGACCAACCTTATGGTTTATGGCCCCGGCAACTATACTTTTAAAGATTTTATGAAAGTAGGAGGGCCGCTGACATTGATCTATATGATCGTGGCAGTACCGATTCTTTCACTGATTTACTTTTGAAACATCTTCGGCAAAGATTTTCACAAACCGCTCGCCTTCCGAATTGGCATATGCCCTGAACATGCCCGTGGTGTTGAATTCAGCTGCATAATTGCCGGTCCGGTCCAGACAGATGACTCCTCCATCACCGCCTGCAGGCTTCAGCTTTTTCTGGATCACCCGATTGGCAGCCTCCCCGACTGAAAGATGCAGGTATTCCATCATGCTCGAAATGTCGTGCGCCACGCAATATCGGATGAAAAATTCCCCATGCCCGGTGGCTGAGATGCCACAGGTGTTGTTGTTTGCATAGGTCCCGGCTCCTATGATGGGAGAGTCTCCAATACGTCCATATCGCTTGTTGGTCATTCCTCCCGTAGAAGTTCCGGCAGACAAATTCCCGCTCCTGTCCAGGGCAACACATCCGACAGTCCCGTATTTGCCGGGCTTGGCAGTATCCTCTCTGGC
Organism: uncultured Bacteroidales bacterium; assembly: GCA_963764345.1. Taxonomy (GTDB): domain Bacteria; phylum Bacteroidota; class Bacteroidia; order Bacteroidales; genus DASQZK01. The sequence goes on from CAVXSF010000002.1 coordinate 309,606, forward strand.
CTTTTCTTCCTCCAGGCTTTGCTCCAGCCTTTTAAAGCTTCTTTCTGTATAAAAATAATACGGGTTGACGATCTCGAGACCCTGCTCTGCTGCAAAAGCAGAAGCACCTTCACCCGAAAGAAATACATGTTCCGATTTTTCCATGACTTTCCTTGCAGCCCTGATGGGATTCTTAATATCCATCACTCCCGCCACAGCTCCGGCATTCAGATTGCTGCCATCCATGATCGCGGCATCCATTTCATTGGTTGAATCGTGGGTGAATACCGAACCTTTCCCAGCATTAAATAATGGGGAATCCTCCAGGAGTACAATGACTGCCTCAACAGCATCCGTCGAAGATCCTCCTTTGGAAAGGATTTGCAGGCCCTTGTCAAGGGCTTCATTCAGTTTTGCCTTGTAGACGGCCTGATCTGCCTCGGGGAGAGATTCGGGCGTCAGGCTGTTTCCTGCACCACCATGAATGATCAATGCATAACTGATGCCTGGATTTTTTTCGTTTTGACAGGAATATAAAGCGAAGAATCCCGTCAGGATCAGAAAAAGGGTAGCGCGTTTCATCAGATGACAGTTTAGTGATTTACCACCTAAAGGTAACGAAAGCTACCCATATAATAAACAGATCCCGGAAGAAGAGTACCCCGTTGCTGCTTTTGAAGAGCAGAAAGCCACACCGGATATTATCATTCCCCGGACTCTGTATCTGATTAACCCACCCTGCAGGTAAGGGACCCTTTAAAGCTGAGTCGCTGAGCCGGGAAAGCACAGCCGGATTTCCTCATTCAACATTGATTTTCAAGCTGCCCTCCGTAACTTTAATGTCAACCTTCGCCTTAGGATTTGAGCCGTAAGTTCCCGAGATAAATTTGTCTGCGTTTTCAATCCTTTTACTCAGATTCTCTACTCCATTTACGGCAATCTCACCACGCATGGCAGAGGCGTTTATACTAAAACTGGATTCCGCATTGATACCCAGTTTGTAACTGCCACGGGTGTTATCGATTTTTATGGTTTGAAAATCCTTCCCGATTTCGTCGACTTTGACTACTGAATAGGCACTGGTGATCTCAAATTTATCCAGGATCTCATCCGCTGATAAATTGCTGTATTTGAGATCACCGACATAATTCTTAAGTTCACCTACCCGGTACGTATCATATTTGGATTCAACTACCAGTGAACTGCATTCATCCACATTCAGTCCCGAATACTGGCTTATCACAACCAGCGCAGTAGCTTCACTGATACTCAGCTTTGAATTGATGAGGTTGAGTTTCAGCCAGGCTGTTTCACCTATTGAACCTGTGGAATGGTCGAGGGTGAGAGCATTCAGCGTACCGGCCTTACCTCTGGATAATATCTGGGCTTTCATTGTCCCGAATGCAACACTGATATTGGCAAGGCCTGAAATCTCTTCGATATAGACCGACCCGTAACGGTTCTTAAGATTCAGGTCAACGGATGCTGGGACATGAATCGTGAAATCAATGCCAAGCTGTGTTTTATCCATTGACGGAAGTTTATCGGGAAATACGGAAACGACCGTGATCTCATTGCCTGCTTCCTTGATTTTTACATCCAGCTTATTGGCCAGATCACCGGCCAGCTTGGGGTTGTCACTTTTTACCCAGATGGATGCGTCGATTTTTATCGTATTATCATCGGTATTCAGGATATTTACGTTTCCAAACTTGCTGTCAATGGTAAGAGTGGTCCCCGGATTAAATTTAAAGTCCCTGGATATGGTTCTTTCTTCTTTTTGTGCTTGAAGTGCTTCGGCGATGAACAATAATAAACCAGTGAAAAGCAATGTCCGGCAGTAGTCTGATGTTTTCATTTTAGTAGGATATTTCTGTTTTATCGGCTCGGTTTTTTTCAGGGGCTCACCCTTGATGCAATTTGATAAGCTTTATTTTATATGATCTGGTTGGTTTCGGGTCATAGATTTTTAGTGGGTTTTGTACTCCCGTATTCAAGTTGATTCACGACATATTCAAGGAATTCTGCCCTTGAACGGTGATATTCGATCAGCGCATTGATGACCCGTTTATCCCCCGGATACCTTTTCAGATCACGGATAATTTTATCATAATCTTTATCGGTATGATTTACATCATTCAGAACCCTGGTCTTTGTGATGTTGTCATGCAGCGGAATCTCCCTGATCTCGCTGATTCTCTCATCACTGAGCATATTATAGTAATAAAGCGTTTCCCTGACATCTGCCGGGAGTTCGGAAAGTACCGATTTATTACTTTTCCCCGAAAAGTAAATATACATCCCGGAGGCTATAATAACACCTGCCAGGAACGCTGCAGCCATCCTGAGAAAGCCGGTATGAAAACCAGAGGGTGCGGCGCCAAGTTTTCTCCTGAACCTTTTATAATGGCCGTGGTAAGGTTGCCGGTCATCAAAAAGGTCCCTGGTCCCCTTAATAAGAGTTTCAAAGTCACTCATTTTTTTTCTTTTTCAGGTTTAGCAGTAGCTTCTGTTTTGCCCTCGAATACTGCGACCGTGAAGTAGATGCCGAGATTCCGAGAATCCCGGCTATCTCATCATGGTCGTAACCTTCAAGAAGGTACAGTGATAGCACAATCCTGTAACCTTCGGGCAAACGGTAGATCTCATCTTTTATCAGCCTGAGGTCATCCTGAGAAACGTATGCTTCAGCATCATCTGTTTCAGGGAACGCTTCTGCATCGAAGTCCTCAAGTGGTTCAGTTAAATACCGTTTTCTTTTCCTCAACGTGTCCAATGAGGTGTTGATCACAATTTTTTTCAACCAGGCTCCAAAGCTTACCGTTCCACTGAACTGATCCAGGTTTTCAAAGGCTTTCATAAACGCTTCCTGCATGGCGTCTTCCGCTTCGAACCTGTCATTCAGAATCCTCAGGCTGGCATTGAACATGGCCATGTGATAGAGCCTGTATATTTTAAACTGTGCCTTGCGGTCACCTCTTTTGCATTCATCGATCAATGCCTTGTGAATATCCTTTGAATGGTTGCCAGATTTCATCTAAAAGACGGTAAAAAAATGTTGACGCTGCACCGATGAATCAAATTTATTAGATTTAATTCGGGTTCTCTGGTCAAAAATAACGTGTAAACCATTGCAAATTAAGATATTTTGCTAAATTTGTACAAGTTCAATAATATTAAATCCAAATTCCTAACCCTAAAATTATCGGTACTATGAAAAAATTAAGCTTCATCCTGGTCTTTTTGTCTTTTTTCGCATTCGTCTCCTTGAATTCATGTCAGCAAAAGCCTAAGGAAACCAATCAAACTGAGGAAGAAATGGCACCCGCTGAAGAAGATACAACTCCTGCCAATATGCAGGAAGACACAACTCAGATGAGTGGTGATACTTCTATGCAAGCCAAGTAAATGTGTATCAGGAAAAAAATAACGCCGGATAATTTCCGGCGTTTTTTTTGTCTAGAAGAACAGGCCGGTCAGATACATCATACCTGTTTTTATTTCTCCTGAGGAGTAATCAAGTTGTGATCCTCCCAGGCTGTGAGGTATAAATGCGATGATCAGATTCGCCAGCGTTGCAATGTAAACCAGGTATCGCCTGTTGGCACCTTTCCGGTTCCCGGCCCAGGCAACAATCCAAAGTACAAAGGCGATCAGCGACTTGTTATCCGTCAGGTCCATGCCAAAGGGAAATCCTGTCCAGAATTCACCAAATGCAAATTTTTGTACAACCGGGCCCATGATCATCCCGCCAAAAAGAAAAAGAATGAGTGTCAGTCCGGTATAGAATTTATACGAAGGATACTTGGCCAAGTGCATACAGGCCGGTTAAATTGGACAATAACATTGCGGCGAAGATCAACAGGATATGAGGGATCAGGACCCATGCAGGGACGTTGCTCTTAAAACGCATGACGACATTCTCGTTCTGATGGATCTCTACCGGCTTGCCCTGATCAAAAAATTCAACCCTGTATTCCAGCTTTCCTGCGGCATGCTGTTTGGGAAGCCAGGCAATAAGCTGGCCGCCTTCCCTTACGAGGTGAATGGTATCCCAGGGCTCATTGGTCGGGAATCTCCTGTAAATAAGGTTACCGGTAATTTCAGGATCACTGATGTCGAGACTGATGATTGCATCCATATAACCGTTAACACTCCTGGGCAACTCTAATTTATAACTTCTACCACCGGCTTCGAAGCTGATGTTTTTGGGATAGGTGGGTCCGGTCATCCTTTGATATACAGCTGTAAACAAAGTGATAATAACGGCAATAATCCAAAATAGTGCTTTCTTCCATTTCATAACTTATAATTGTATTAGAAGGTCAACAATTTTATCATTTCTTTTAACACTCACCACAATGCGTTGTCCATATTTCATGGCATTCATCCGGTACATGTAGTCGTAAACATTACCGACCGGCTTGCCATCGATGGCCACAATGATGTCACCGCGTTTCATGCCGCCGATATCCGCAGGCTTACCACCGGTAACCGCCAGGACTTCCATCCCGTCCTTTCCCTCACCCGAAACATCAGGCATGATACCCAGGGTAATCCTGTTCCGGTAACTTCTTGAAGTGCTTTCCTTCGGCCCGGCTTCCGTAAAATGAAGGGCGGAATCACGGTCAGCTACGATCCCTGCCACATCGGCGATGAAATGATCGGCCATGACAAGGCCGGGGATATTCAGGGAATCCACCCGGTCAAAAGGAGTATGATAGTCCTTATGAGGACCCGTTGTAAAGAACATCACAGGAATATCTTTGGCATAAAATGAAGCATGATCAGACGGACCGTAACCTGCGTCGGAAAGTTCCAGGTGGAGATGATATTTGCCATTCAAATGATTCAGGATTTCGCGGGTTTCCGGAGCTGTTCCAACACCGCCGATTTGTAGTGTAGAATCCGGCCTCATCCTTCCAATCATATCAACATTGAGCATGACTGAAACCTTTTTCAGGTCTATGGGAGAATGTTCCACAAAATACCTGGATCCCAGAATACCTTCCTCTTCGGCACCGAAAGTGATGAAGAGCATACTGCGCTTTGGCTTCTCCTTCATCCCTGAAAAATATCCGGCCAGCTCAAGCACGGTGGCCGTTCCGGAAGCATTATCGTCGGCACCGTAATGGATCGCAATAGTATCGGGTCTGCGTGAGGAAGACCCGGGTCCACCCATGCCTAAATGATCCTTGTGTGCACCAATGATGATCCACTGGTTGCGGAGAACAGGATCCGAACCCTCTAAAACGCCAGCTACATTGCCTGTTCTGGAATAGGTCCTCACCATATTGATTCCGGCTTCCAAACCGGAAAGACTTTCGTAGGCTGGAGCTTTCTTCTCTGCAAGAAGCCTTTTCTCAACCGGCTCAACTTCAAACCCGCTGCCTTTCATGATGTCATCCGCAACTTCCCGCTTGATCTGAACTACCGGTATCCCTACAGAAGGCTCTTTGCCACTCTCATCCGGAAAACGGTCTGCAGGATCGTATTCCTTCCCAGAAACAAAAAGAACTCCTGCAGCTCCCTTATCTTTGGCCAGAAGAATCTTGTCCCGGTCGCGGGAATGGTCCATAAAAATTGTACTGTTTTCAGGTTCACCCCTGAAAATGAGTGCCCATTTGCCAACGGGATCCTTTCCTTCATAATCATTCCACGCAAAGGTGTCGGTTTTGACGTCAAAACCATATCCGCAAAATACCACCGGAACATTCAATGTATCATTCCCGCTGTATTCCATCGGTATAAAATCTTTGCCCTGAACAAATGAACGTCCGCCATATTTCAGGATATCCTCCTCTGACGGCGTGATGGCCGAAATGATTTCAAAATGCTGAATAAACTCGTCACCAGCAGGCTTCAATCCGTACGATTTGAATTTACCTGCGATGTACTGCATGAGAACAGAGTCTTCCGGCGTACCGGGATACCGGCCTTTCAGACTGTCGGTGGCCAGAAAATTCAGGTCGGAGAGCAGATCCTCTGATGTAATCGCAGGATTATAGCTTCGTGTACACGACAGACATAATACTACATAAAGGAACAATAATCCGGCTATGAACGGTGATTTTCTCATCTCTACTGTTTTTGATAAAAAAAGCAAATTTAGTCGTTTTTGTATGAAATGCTACTTCTCTGGTATGATAATACTTCTTCTTTATTAAGTCGTTTCCTTTATCAGGAATACTTAATTAAAAAAAGTAAAGAATTCTTGAATTTTTCTTGCGCCGTGTTTTGAAATCACGTACTTTTACAACCTTGTTTAACATGATTGTCAAACATTAATGTTAATTCAGGTTATGACTCAGGAATTGAACACGGATATGGAGAACAGGATCGTGGATGCTGCAACGAGGGCGTTTGTCCGGAAAGGGAAAGCCGGTACTTCGATGCAGGACATCGCTGAAGAGGCAGGCATTAACCGTACTTTGCTGAATTACTATTTTCGCAGTAAAGACAAATTGTTCGACCTGATTTTTCAGAGGGTTTTCGTCAGGTTTCTTCCTGATCTTGCTGCTGAAATCAACGCGGAAATATCCTTAGAGGAAAAAATTGTAAGGGTAGTGGACAGGTATTATAGCATATTGAAGGAGAGTCCGTATGCATCCGTTTTTATTATTCATGAACTGAGCGCCGATCCGTCGCGTCTTGTCCAAAGCATGCGTAAGCAGGGCATCAGGCCGGATAAATTGATGGGGGAGTTCAAATCTGAAATGTCTGCCGGACGACTGAAAATGGCAGATCCCCGTCAGCTCCTGGTTAATCTTCTGGGGCTCATTATTTTTCCTTTTGCTGCAAGAACCGTCATAGAGGGAATATTATTTTCCAATGACAGCAAAGCTTTTGACCGTTTTCTCGATGAGAGAAGGGAATACATCAAAACATATTTTATTGAATCGATTAAGGTCTGAAAAATGAAAAAGATCGTCACTTTACTTTGCCTGATTGTACCGGCCATGGCCAATGCACAGGATACGATAAGTTTGGGGGAATGCCTCAAAGCAACCGAAGAAAACCATCCACGGCAGGGCGATTATCAGCTTCTTGAAAATATATCCGGGAACAGACTTGAAAATTTCCAGGCGGAATGGTATCCGGAACTTAATGTAAACGGATCGGCCACTTACCAGTCGGATGTGATACAGCTGGGCATTAATTCTCCCATTCCCGGACTGCAGTTTCCGGTGGCTCCCAAAGACCAATATAAAGTGTCGCTGGATATCAACCAGACTTTGTACGACGCTGGCATGACCAAAAAGCAGAAAGAGGTGGAGAAGACAAATGTACAGACTTCCGTGAAACAGCTGAAAAGTGATATTAATCAGGATAAAGATTTTGTCAAAAATCTTTATTTCAATATTCTTATGTTGCAGGAGAGTATGAAGATCACCTCACTCTCCATCGGCCAGCTGGATGTGAACAGGAGTGTGGTTCAGTCTGGCGTAGATAACGGGGTGTTGCTGAGTTCGGATATGGATCTGCTCAGGGTGGAGGTGATGAAGCTCCGGCAAAACTTAGCCGAGCTTGAAAACCGGAGGCAGGCATTCCTTAAAATTCTTGCTTTAAAAACCGGACTTCAGATCACCGACAGGGACAGCTTCCTGCTTACCGGTTTTGATATTCCTGAAAAGGCGGATATGCAGAGAACTGAACTGGAAGTGTTTGATCTGAAAAGGGAAGCACTCAGTAAATCGGAGGACCTTTTAAAATCAAAACGGCTTCCGGTGCTTTATGCCTTCGGACAGTTCGGATACGGAAAACCCGGACTGAACTTGTTAAATAATGAGTTTAATACCTATTATATTGTGGGCGCCGGACTGAAATGGAATTTATGGGATTGGAACCAGGTAAAAAGAGACAGGTCGAATTTGCAGATGCAGTCGGATATGGTCGGGCACCAGCGGGATAACTTTGTCATGAATATTGATGATGCCATGACACAGCAAATGGCAGATATTCATACTCACAACGATAATATCGCTAAATTCCAACAGATTCTTCTGTTAAGGGAAAGCATTTCATCAACCTACCAGGCGCAACTTAGTAACGGAACGATTAAAACCAGCGATTTCCTGCAGGTTCTGAATGCGGAAAAGATCGCGAGGATACAGCTGGCTTCTGAAAAGATCCTGCTGCAAAAAGCCATAGCCGATTATAAATTTACGGAGGGTACATTATAATCTTAGGATACAGACCATTTTTTAAGGATAATTGATACGGATTCAATTTTACAGATATGAAAATTACATATTTAACTCCAGCGGCAATACTCTTTGCTCTCACCATGAGTTCATGCAGACAGAATGAAAACGAGGCCTTTGCATATGGAAACTTCGAATCGGAAGACGTTCGGGTCTCAGCCCAAACCACGGGCACTCTTGAGCTTTTCACGATGAATGAGGGTGATATGGTCAAAAAAGATCAGCTGGTGGGTATTGTCGATACCTCTCAGCTGCACCTGAAAGTAATGCAGATCAGGGCTTCAGGACAGAGCGTCCGATCCCGTCTGGCACAGATTGATCAAGAGATCAATGTAAATAACGTCAGCATCCGGAATATTGAACGGGACCTTAACCGTGTTAAAGCTATGCACAAGGAAGGTGCAGCTACCGATAAGCAGCTTGATGACCTCCAGGGCAATGTCGATCTGCTGCGTGCCCGGAATGCTGTTTTAAGCTCCCAGAAAGCTACCGTATATGCCGAATTGCAATCCAATGAGGCACAGCTGCTCCAGGTCAGGGATCAGATAGACAAATGCCGGCTAAGGACACCCATGAGCGGAACCATACTGGAGACATATGTACGACAGGGTGAGCTTGCGGTCACAGGACGGGCCTTGTATAATATGGCGGATCTTTCCTCCATCATACTTCGTGCTTTTATCGATGGAAATCAGCTGAGTTCAATAAAAATCGGTGATAAAGTTGAAGTCAGATATGACGGACCCGATGGAAAGCTTTTAAGCACAACAGGAGTGGTCAGCTGGATCTCTTCTGAAGCTGAGTTCACTCCCAAGATTATTCAGACAAGAGAGGAACGAGTCAACCTTGTATATGCCGTTAAAGTGATCGTGCCGAATGACGGAAGTCTTAAAATCGGAATGCCGGGTGAGATCGGAAGAATTAAGCCATCTGTATGAAAGTAATTGAAATACATAACATTGCAAAGAATTTTGGTAAGATACAGGCGCTGGATAACATCAACCTGGAAATTGATAAAGCCGAGATTTTTGGACTGATCGGCCCCGACGGGGCAGGGAAAACGACGCTTTTCAGGATCATCGTCACCGTTCTTCTGCCTTCCTCCGGTGAAGCTAAGATCTGCGGGTATGATGTCGTCAAATCGTACAGGGAAATACGAAACCTCGTAGGATATATGTCTGGCCGTTTTTCATTGTACCATGACCTGACCGTTGAAGAAAACCTGAAATTCTATGCCACGGTTTTCGGAACGACCATAGAGGAAAATTATGATCTGATCCACGATATCTACAAGCAGATCGAACCGTTTCGCAAAAGAAGGGCCGGCAACCTGTCGGGAGGGATGAAACAAAAGCTTGCACTGTCATGTGCACTTATCCACCGGCCTGAATTGCTGGTGCTTGACGAACCAACTACCGGCGTTGACGCCGTATCCAGAAAAGAATTCTGGGATCTCCTGGACAGGATTAAAGAACAGGGGATCACCATAATTGTTTCTACGCCATACATGGATGAAGCGTCGCGGTGCGACAGGGTAGGGCTGATCCAGAAGGGGAAAATCCTGAAAATTGACAAGCCTGCCATGATCCCCCGTGACTACGATCGTCCGCTATACTCTATCCGTTCGGTGACTTCAAACTACCAGCTTTTACTGAAGCTCCGGAAATATGACTGGTGTCACACAGCCTGGCTTTTCGGACAGGACATCCATCTCAGCCTTACAGCCACGAATCGCAAGGAAGATTTTATGAAGGTCGCCGGGGCCTGGGATGATGTGGCCGGTATCGTCGAGATCACTGCCGGGGTGGAAGATATGTTTATTGAACTAATGCCATCAGTCTGATGAACGGAAACGAGGATATCATTATCGTTAATGATCTTGTAAAAAAATTCGGTGATTTTATAGCTAACGATCATCTGAGTTTCAGGGTAAAGAAGGGAGAGATATTCGGTTTTCTCGGAGCAAACGGTGCCGGAAAGACCACCACGATCCGGATCCTTTGCGGCCTTTCCTATCCTACCTCCGGAGAGATCACCATTGACGGTCTTGATGTATACAAAGACCGTGACAGGATCAAGCGCAGAATAGGTTATATGAGCCAGAAATTTTCCTTGTACGAAGATCTTACCATCAGGGAAAACATACGCTTTTATGCTGGCATATTCGGGATGAAGCGGAAAAAAATCATTGAACGTACCGACGAATTGCTGGAACGTCTCGATCTCCGGAACATAGAAAACAGGCTGATCCGCGATATCCCCCTGGGCTGGAAACAGAAACTGGCCTTTTCGGTGGCAGTGTTTCACAAACCGTCTATCGTCTTTCTCGATGAGCCTACCGGCGGCGTGGATCCGGTTACACGGAGGCAGTTCTGGGAACTGATCAGTGATTCGGCAGAACGGGGCATTACGGTTTTTGTAACCACTCACTACATGGATGAAGCCGAATATTGTGACAGGGTTTCCATAATGGTCGATGGCCGTATCGAAGCACTTGATTCGCCGTCTGAACTGAAAAAAACCTATAAGGCAAATGATATGAACTCAGTTTTTTTAAAACTGGCAAGAGCAAAGTAAAGACAGGATGCAGTATGAAAAGAGCACTTATATTTGATATGGACGGGGTTATTGTAAATAATGACAGGTATCATTGCCTGGCATGGGAAGAATTTGCAGGCAGGTATGGAAAAACCGTAGGTTTTGATGAAATAAGAAGCTGGTTTGGAAGCACGAACAAGACTATTCTTGAGAGACTTTTCGGAACCGGCATGAGCATGGTGCAGATAACTTCCATGGGCAGGGAGAAGGAAGAGATTTACAGGAGATTGTATGCCGGGGTCATCAAACCGGTTCCGGGACTGCCTGAATTTCTGAAGGAACTCAAAGGATCATTCCTCACAGGGGTGGCCACCTCCGCACCACCGGAAAACGTTGAATTTGTTCTCAGGGAGACAGGACTAAAAGCCTTCTTCAACGCGGTGACCGATGAATCTGATATTCAAAAGGGAAAGCCCGATCCTGAGATATTTCTTAAAGCAGCCATGAAACTGGGTGTGGAACCCGCCGATTGCCTGGTCTTCGAAGATTCATTCCAGGGAATCGAAGCTGCCAGCAGGGCAGGCATGCATGTCGTCGGAGTGGCCACAACCCATGAATCTGGCAGCCTGGAAAATACCGACTTTGTCATTCATGACTTTTTCGGTATCGATATAAAAAAGCTTAACGATATTTTTGGAGCATGAAACGTTTCATTGGATTCATCATCAAGGAATTTTATCACATTTTCAGGGATTACAGGACCCTGATTATCCTTTTCGGTATTCCCATAGCCCAGATCATGATCTTTGGGTATGTCGTCACCAATGAGATCCGTAATGTGAAAATTGCCGTTCTCGATGAATCCAAAGATGAAGTGACCACCTCTGTCATAAACAAGATCCTGTCCTCAGGGTACTTTATCCTCGAATCGGAACTGTCATCAGTCCGGCAGATCCAACCGGCATTTGAAGGGGGAAAGGTAAGGGAAGTGATCATTTTTGAACCTGATTTTGCACAGAATCTCGAAAAAACAGGAAAAGCAGCGATCAGGATTGTGGCGGATGCTTCGGATGCAAATACAGGAAACCTTATCTCCGGCTATACCAGGGGTATCATCCTGAATTACCTTCAGACAGTAAATAAGGGAGTGCAGATCCCCTACGAGATTAAGGTCCTACCCAGAATGTATTTCAACCAGGGATTGAAAGCCGTTTACATGTTCGTTCCGGGGACCATGGCGCTGATCATCATCCTGATTTCGGCTCTCATGACCTCTATCTCCATCACCAGGGAGAAGGAAATGGGAACCATGGAAACATTGCTCGTTTCTCCACTACGCCCGGCACACATCATCCTTGGGAAAGTAACCCCGTATATTTTTCTCTCATTTATGGATGCCCTCCTGATTATCCTTCTGGGATACTACGTTTTCAGTGTACCGGTTACCGGCAGCCTCATTTTGCTGTTACTGGCTACCATCATCTATGTTTCCCTGGCTCTGTCCCTGGGTATCTTCATTTCAACTGTTGCAAACAGCCAGCAAATGGCCATGTTCATTTCGATGCTGGCCCTGATGCTGCCGACAATTATTCTTTCTGGTTTCATCTTTCCCATAGAGAATATGCCGGTCGTTTTGCAATGGCTGTCTGCTATCATGCCTGCCAGGTGGTTTATTTCATTGCTGAAAGATATTATGATCAAGGGGACAGGTTTCTTCTATGTATGGAAGGAACTCCTTATTCTGACGGGAATGACGGCATTTTTCATTTTACTGAGTATAAAGAGATTCAAAATAAGACTGGAATAACTTGTACGTAATTATGTAATTGAGCTGAGTATGAAAATCATTTTGTCCATCATCCGGAAAGAATTCATCCAGATTTTCAGGAACCGGGTAATGCTGCCGTTCATTTTTCTGGTACCCATCGTTCAGATGGTCATCCTGGTTTTTGCAGCTAACCTTGAAATGAAGGAGATACGTTTCGTGGTGGTTGACAGTGATCTTTCTTCCGTTTCACGCCGAATGACAGCTGAATTCTCAGGCTCGAAGTTTTTTAATTTCAAGGGAACTGCAATCGACCTGCCGGCAGCCGAACATTTGCTTGACAAAGACCAGGCCGACCTGGTTATTCATTTTAAGTCGGGATTTGAAAGAGACCTGAGGAAGGAAAATGCCGTGCCGGTGCAGTTACTGGTGAATGCAGTAAATTCCACGAAAGCCAGTCTTGTCAATGTCTACGCCACCAATATTATCATGGATTTCAACCGCAGGATACGCACCGAATGGCTGGGTATGTCGGACAGTAACAGCCTGAAATCTTTCGATATCAGTACCGCTTTCTGGTATAATCCGGAACTGAACTATAAAATATTCATGCTTCCGGGGATCCTTGTCATCCTCGTCACCCTCATCGGTATGTTCCTTGCCGCACTTAATCTGGTCAGGGAGAAGGAACTTGGAACCTCGGAGCAGATCAACGTCACACCCATCAAAAAGTATCATTTCATTTTTGGCAAACTCTTTCCTTTCTGGGTTATTGCCTTGTTTGAACTGGCTGTCGGACTGACGATCGGACGGTTTTTCTTTCATCTTCCCATCCTTGGTAGTGTGGGTCTGCTATTCCTTTTTGCCGCCGTTTACCTGGTTGTGGTGCTCGGCATAGGCCTTCTCATCTCCACCTTTTCGTCAAATCAGCAGCAGGTGATGTTCCTCTCCTTCTTTTTCATGCTGACGTTTATACTGATGTCGGGTATCTTTACGCCCGTGGAAAGTATGCCGCAATGGGCCCAGAATGTCAACATCGTCAACCCGTTTGCCTATTTTATGAAGGTTATAAGGATGATTCTTCTTAAAGGATCAGGCTTTGCAGACATTCATCGTGAGCTTTATTCATTGCTCATCTATGCGTCTGTAATCCTGAGCCTTGCCGTTTGGAGATACAGGAAAGTCAACTGATCACTCGTTGATCAGCTCATCAAGCTGATGACGGAATGCATCTGAATTCCAGTTAGCAGCCCCGTTCTTATCTACCACGATCTCTCCGGTTTTGGAAATGATAAAGGTTGTAGGAATGCTTTGTACCGGGAAAGAAGGGGGGAGGGGAGATTGCTGAATATATACCGGAATATCGTAACCCGATTCATGCAGGAACTGATTTAATTTTCCGGGTTCTTCGCTGCTCACCATAATAAAGTTGATCTTACTTCCATAATCATTGTACAAATCCTGGAGGGCTGGGAGTTCAGCGCGGCAGGGAGGACACCATGTTGCCCAGAAATTTAAAAGCACAACTTTGTTTTTGAAGTCGCCAAGGATATAATCTTTGCCTTTAAGGTCTTCAAGATTTAACTGATAATCAACGGACGTAAGGCTTTTAATGCTTCGTTCAGTGGTTACATGCGGTTTCCGCAAGGTAGCCCTTATCAAAACAGCCGATAGTTCCCTTCGTGTTGAGGGTATAATCATGAGAATGATAAGGATATAGAATAACACATCACCGAAAATCTTGAGTTTTGAATTTTTCTTGAAATAATTTTTGAACCAGTTTTTTATTTTTTCCATTTTTTCCTTTGAATAAACAATATCATCTGTCACCGTTGCTTTTATAATAACCGAACCTATAACATGGCGCCTCATGAATGGTTCATATGCCCTTCATTTTAAGTTCATGGCTCTCTCCATTCTTTTCAGCCGTGATAACAAAACTGAACCTGTTAAGATCCAGGCAGAGATCAAAATCGGCAGCAGGAGCATAGGACTGGTTTTGATCATCGAAGAAACGCCGGCCACTGGTTTGTCTGATGATCTGAACCATCTTCTCAAAATCACTTTCGCGTCCTTCAATCTCATTTTTAATATATTCGGCACAAAAGCTGTCTTCTTCAACAGGGTACCTGGCAGAGTAGCCCATACATACCAGGGATACGTTCTCGGGTTTCTGTTTCAGGATATATCTGGAAATGGCTTCGGCGTTAACAAAACTGCCTGTGATGATCTCATCGGCATGTACGGCATTAACAAGCCCCTGGGTTCCGGCACTGGTAGTATGAATAAGCGTTTTTCCGCGGAGGTCGGCCTGCATGATCTGGGATGGTGAATTTCCGAAGTCGAAACCGGCAGGCTTCTGTTCATCCCGTTCCCCGATGAGGAGGCGGGAAGGATCTTCATTCTTGAGCCGCAGAGCAATATCCAGCTCTCCCACGGGGATGATTTTTGCAGCTCCACCGGCGAACGCATAGGCAGCAACGGAAAAAGCCCGGAAAACATCGATGACAACCGTAAGTCCTTTAGCCTCACGGGCTCCTTCGATGAGGTGTAAAATCCTGATATTCATTGTTCCTTTTGTCAGCGAAATAAAGGCTGCAATGTTAAGCAATTATGGTAGAATAAAAAAAGATATTTTGACCTCTCGGAATCTTGTTCATAAAAGCAACCCTCAACTTTTCTGACAATACCCCACATTTCTCGTATATTAGCCGTAAAATTTGCATTCATGTTAGACAAAATCCGCAAATTCATCCAGGAAGAACTTTGGCGGACGCCAGTTCATCAGAAGTCGCGAAGCCGCACCTTCCTGATCAGGCAGCTCAGGATTATTATTCTTGCCTTTAGAGGCTTCCTCGAAGACCGGGTGAGCCTTCGGGCTTCAGCCCTTACCTTTTACAGCCTCCTTTCAGTAGTTCCGATTGTTGCTATGGCTTTCGGTGTGGCCAAAGGCTTTGGCTTTCAGAATACCATGGAGAATTTTATTATGAATAATTTCAAAGGGCAGGAAGAGGTCATGAACTGGGTGATCAACCTTTCTAACTCTGTACTCGAAAAGGTACAGGGAGGGCTTCTTGCCGGAATCGGTTTGGTAGTACTTATATGGTCTGTCATGCAGGTCCTGAACAATATAGAGAGCTCCTTCAATGCAATATGGCAGATCAAAAAGTCACGGTCTTTCTTCCGGAAAGTTAGTGACTATCTCTCCATTATGCTGATAGGTCCGCTGCTTATCATCGTTTCGAGCAGTGTTATGGTCTATATTTCAACCAGGGTACAGTCCGTGGCGCAAAGCATCGATATGTTCCAGGTCATCTCTCCGGCGTTTCAAAACCTGCTCAGATTCGTGCCTTATGCCTTGATTTGGCTGCTTTTTACCCTGGTGTACATCATTCTCCCCAATACCCGGGTGATTTTCAAGTATGCTCTTGTTGCAGGAATTATTGCCGGTACAGGATTCCAGGTATTACAATGGGGTTATATTCATTTCCAAATCGGTGTAACCAAATACAGCGCCATATATGGTACGTTTGCCGCGCTGCCTTTATTCCTGATTTGGTTGCAGCTGAGCTGGCTTATCCTTCTTCTGGGTGCCGAAATTTCCTACGCATACCAGAACGTTAAAGAGTATGCGATGGAGGCCGAATCACTGCATATCAGCCCGCATAATAAACGGATCCTCTCGCTGCTGATCGTTCATTTCATCGTTAAAAATTTTGAGGTCGGGGGGGAACCTGATACAAGTACAACCATTGGCCAGAAGCTGGAAATACCGTTAAGACTGGTCCGTGATATCCTCTTCGACCTGACCAAAGCCGGTGTTCTGAATGAAACGGTTACTGAAAGTCCCCGCGAAAAAGGGTACCAGCCGGCAATTGATATTAACAGGATCAATATTCAGTTTGTTACCGAAAGACTGGATGCCCTGGGTATCGACCAGATCATGGTCAAAGAGTCAGCGGCATTCACAAAACTGAGTACGATATACGATACCATCTATGAAAACCTGAAATCTTCACCGACCAATGTCTTACTGAAGGATATCTCTTGATGAAATTATCATTAATATATCCCGAGATGCTTGATAATTTAAAATTGAATTGCTAATATTGTCACAAATTTGAAGTTTATGAAGCCGTTTTCTGTACATACTGTAAAAAGTTATCATCATCGTAGCCATGATGAGGTAGGATAGTATACAGAAAATGTAAGCTCAGAAAAATATTCAGTCAAAGGTTTGCAGATTCTGCAAACCTTTTTTTTAAATACATGTCCGAAATGGAAAGACTTAAAATCGCAGTTCAGAAATCCGGCAGGCTCAGTGAGAAATCACTTGAATTAATTAAAGAAGCAGGGATCGGATTAAATAACGGGGAGAGGAAACTGGTCTCCGTATCTTCAAATTTCCCCCTTGAAATTCTGTTTCTGAGGGATGACGACATTCCGCAATATGTCAATGACAAGGTTGCGGACATAGGTATCGTCGGGGAGAATGTCATCATGGAAAAACCTTGTGAGGTTGAAATTGTTTACCGACTGGGATTTGCCCGTTGCCACCTGTCACTGGCAGTTCCTAAAAATGTTGAATATACTGGTCCGCTATGGTTCAACGGTAAAAAAATTGCCACCTCTTATCCTGTTATTCTCCGCCATTTCCTGGAGAAACATCAGGTGATGGCCGATATTCATGAGATCAGCGGTTCTGTAGAAATCGCTCCGGGAATCGGCCTTGCAGATGCGATCTTTGATATTGTGAGTACCGGAAGTACACTGATCAGCAATGGTCTGATGGAAGTGGAAAATGTTGCTGATTCGGAAGCTGTGATGATTTCAACGCCCGGACTGAGTGAAGAAAAGAAAGAGATCCTTGAGAAACTGATCTTCCGGATCAAATCGGTAAGAACCGCCCGCAGTAATAAATATATTTTGCTGAATGCGCCTAATAAAAGCCTGGAAAAAATTATCTCTATCATCCCCGGCATGAAGAGTCCGACCATCATGCCCCTGGCCGAAGAAGGCTGGAGTTCGGTCCATTCGGTACTGAATGAAAATGAATTCTGGGAAGTGATCGATCAGTTAAAGGACCTTGGTGCACAGGGCATTCTGGTCGTTCCCATTGAAAAAATGATCGTATAATAACTTTAATTTCTGAATATATGAACATAATTAAAAATCCCGGTAAAGAACTCTGGAGTTCGCTTCTCGAGAGGCCGTCAATCAATTTTGAGTCCCTCATGAGTTCTGTTTCTGAGATACTGTCTGATGTTAAAAAAAATGGAGATCAGGCAGTTAAGAATTATACCTTGAAATTTGATAAGGTGAAACTGGATGACCTGGCGGTCACTGAAGTAGAGCTTACCTTTGCCAAACATGAGATTGATGATGAGCTGAAAAAAGCCATCGGCATCGCCAAAGCGAATATAGAACAGTTTCATGCGGCTCAGAAACTTACCACAGTCAATGTGGAAACCACTCCGGGGGTTAAATGCTGGCAGAAAACCCTTCCAATCGAAAAGGTCGGCCTCTATATCCCCGGCGGAACGGCGCCACTGCTCTCCACCGTACTGATGCTTGGTATTCCGGCAAAAATGGCAGGCTGTCATGAAATCGTCCTTTGTACTCCACCCGATAAACAAGGTAAAATCCATCCGGCAATTTTGTACGTTGCCGATCTTCTCGGCATAAGCAAAGTATTTAAAATAGGGGGTGCACAAGCTATCGCTGCGATGGCTTACGGTACCGAAACAGTGCCTAAAGTGTATAAAATATTCGGACCGGGAAACCAGTATGTGCAGGCCGCCAAGATGAAAGTGAGTCTTGAAAGAACGGCTATCGATATGCCTGCAGGCCCTTCTGAAGTTGCCGTTCTTGCCGATGAGACCAGCGATGCCGCCTTTGTGGCCTCAGATTTGCTCTCACAGGCAGAACACGGCACGGACAGTCAGGTGATGCTCGTCACAAATTCAAATGCACTGATTGAAAAAGTGCAGGTCGAACTGGATAACCAACTGAAAAACCTGCCCCGAAGGGAGATCGCTAAAAAAGCACTGGATAACAGTAAGATCGTTCTGATGGATGATGAAGATCAGATGATTGAACTCATTAACGAGTATGCACCTGAGCACCTAATCATCGTCACGAAAAATTATGCAGCCCTTGCAGGGAGGATTATCAATGCCGGATCAGTATTCCTGGGCAGTTTCTCCCCCGAAAGTGCCGGCGATTATGCTTCAGGCACAAACCATACCCTTCCTACAAACGGGACAGCCAAGGCATACAGTGGTGTGAACCTCGACAGCTTCACTAAAAAGATGACTTTCCAGGAACTCACCGAATACGGCCTCTTTAATATCGGGCCTGCGGTTGAAAAAATGGCTGAAGCCGAACACCTGGATGCCCATAAAAATGCCGTAAGAATAAGAGTAACCAGAGTGGCCAACAATTATAAATGATGGAATTCGACTTGAAATCACTGGTCAGGTCAAACATTGAAGGCCTCGTGCCATATTCCTCAGCCCGGGATGAGTATACTGGTGAAAATGCTGTTCTTCTGGATGCCAACGAGAATCCGTATAACAGCCCCTTTAACCGATACCCCGACCCTCATCAGAGAAAACTGAAGGAGGGAATCGCCGGTCGTGTATGGTATCGATACTGACCGTATCTTTCTCGGAAATGGCAGCGACGAAGCTATTGATCTGCTTTTCAGAGCATTTTGTAAACCCGGCATCGATGAGGTCATCTCGATCGATCCGTCTTACGGAATGTACGAAGTATCGGCCAATATCAATGATGTGGCATTTAGAAAAGTGCTTCTCAACCCCGATTTCAGCCTGAATACCGAAGCTTTACTTCAGGCTTGCAACACAAATTCAAAAATGATGTTCCTTTGTTCACCCAACAATCCGACATCTAATCTTCTCGATGAGACCAAAATGTTGAACATTGCAGGCCAATTTGCAGGTCTGTTGATAGTGGATGAAGCCTATATCGATTTTTCAGGTTCCGGCGGGATGCTTAAATACATTACCGAAGTTCCAAACCTGGTGGTCTTACGCACTTTCTCAAAAGCATGGGGACTTGCTGGTGTAAGACTGGGTATGGCTTATGCTTCACCTGAAATCATCCGGATTTTGGATCATATCAAATATCCGTATAATGTAAATTCCCTTACCCAGGAGTATGTGTTGAAGTGCCTGGATGATCTTCAGCAGAAAGAAATGTGGGTACGCGAAATTGTTGTTCAAAGACGGTGGCTCGAAAAGGAGCTGATGCAATTTGCTGCCGTGCAGAGGATTTATCACTCCGATGCTAATTTCCTTCTGGTGAAGGTTGACCAGCCGGCCAGAATGTACGATTTTTTAAGGGATGGGAAAGTTATTGTCCGTAACCGATCAGGTGTGAGCCTCTGTGAAGGTTGCCTCAGGATTACTGTTGGTACTCCTGAAGAAAATGCCGCACTCATTAACCTTTTAAAGAATTATTCCCGGCAAAGCTGATGACTGGGAACCAATGACAGGGCTTATATAAAACCCGGCACAACATGAAGAAAGTATTATTTATCGACAGAGACGGTACTCTTATCGTTGAACCACCGGTCAATTACCAGGTCGATAGTCTTGAGAAACTTGAATTTATACCTGGCGTCTTCCGGAATCTATACAAGATCAGACATTTTCTGGATTATGAGCTGGTTATCATAAGTAACCAGGATGGCATGGGGACGGATCGTTTTCCCTATGAAGACTTTATCAAACCTCATGAGAAATTTCTTAAAGCCTTTGAAAATGAAGACGTGGTTTTTGACGATGTTTTGATAGATACATCCATGCCTGCCGACAACGCCCCGACACGTAAGCCCCGCACCGGACTGCTTGGTAAATACCTCAGCGGTGACTATGATCTTCCTTCGTCATTTGTCATTGGTGACAGGCTTACTGATGTGCAACTGGCAGCAAACCTGTCGGCAAAGGCAATTTTTCTCGGCTCTGAATCCATGGCTTCCGAAATTGAAAGCGCCGGATTGTCAGAATCTTGCGCATTGACAGCGAAATCCTGGGATGAAATTTGGTCGTTCCTTTCCCAGCCACCCCGGATTTCTGAAATCCATAGAAATACAAAAGAGACACAGATCAGCATCCGGCTTAATCTTGATGGTACCGGGAAATCAGAAATTTCTACCGGACTGGGATTTTTCGATCATATGCTGGAACAGATCCCCAAACATGCCGGTATTGATCTCGCAATTAATACGGATGGTGATTTGCAGGTAGATGAACACCATACGGTGGAAGATACCGCGCTGGCCCTTGGAGAAGCTTTTTACAAAGCCCTGGGCGATAAGAAAGGGATTATGCGCTATGGTTTTCTGCTGCCTATGGACGACAGCCTGGCCCGTGTGGCCATAGATTTCGGTGGAAGAAACTGGCTGGTATGGGATGCGTCGTTTAACCGGGAGAGAGTAGGGGACGTCCCCACCGAATTGTTCTTTCATTTCTTCAAGTCATTCAGTGATGCAGCAAAGTGCAATCTGAATATAAAAGTTGAAGGTGATAACGAACATCATAAAATTGAAGCCGTTTTTAAAGCCTTTGCCAAAGCTGTGAAAATGGCGATAAAAAAAGATCCCTACGATAATTCGCTTCCCAGTACGAAAGGAGTTTTGTAAGATGAAGATTGCAATTATTAAATACAATGCAGGTAACATCATGTCAGTTCAGTACGCCCTTGGCAGGTTAGGTTATGAGGCGGAAGTGACCGGAGATCCGGACTATATCAGACGGGCCGACAGGGTTATTTTTCCAGGTGTGGGTGAAGCATCCACTACTATGGCTTTTCTGAAACAGCATGGCTTTGATGTCCTGCTCAGGGAACTGGAACAGCCCGTTCTTGGAATATGCCTTGGTCAGCAGCTGATGTGTTCTCATTCCGAGGAGGGAAATACGGATTGTATCGGAATTTTCGACACAGGTGTCAGGAAGTTTGAACCGGTCCTGAAAGTGCCTCATATTGGCTGGAACAGCCTGATGAATACCAGGGGTAAGCTGTTTGAAGGAATCCCGGAAAACAGTTATGTCTATTTTGTCCATAGTTTTTATGTGCCACTATGTGATGAAACGGCTGCGGAATGTGATTATATAGAGCCTTTTAGCGCTTCACTGCAAAAAGATAATTACTTCGCAACCCAGTTTCATCCTGAAAAAAGCGGAACAATAGGACAGAAAATTCTTGAAAATTTTATAAGTCTCTGATGGAAATCATACCAGCTATCGATATCATCGGCGGAAAATGCGTGAGGCTCAGTCAGGGCGACTACAGCAGTAAAAAGGTCTATAATGAGGACCCCCTTGAAGTAGCCAGGATGTTTGAGTCATGGGGTATAAAGCGTCTTCATCTTGTGGACCTCGACGGAGCCAAAGCCAGTCATATCGTAAATCATGAGGTTCTTGAAACAATAGCATCCCATACTTCCCTCGTTATCGATTTCGGGGGAGGGGTCAAAACAAAAAAGGATCTTGAAACGGCCTTTGACAACGGTGCTCAAATGGTGACAGGAGGAAGCATTGCAGTGACCCATCCGGAGATATTTCTGTCCTGGCTTGAAGATTATGGGTCAGAAAGGATCATTCTGGGTGCAGATCACCGGAAAGGAAAAATTTCAGTAACAGGGTGGACCGAAAAGAGTGAAACGGATCTTTTCAGTTTTATTGAGACCTATTTCGACAAGGGCGTACGTAAAGTTATCTGTACCGATATAGACCGTGACGGCATGCTTGCAGGTCCATCGGTTCAGACCTATTTTGAGATCCGGGAGCGGTTTCCGGGGATATACCTTATTGCCAGCGGAGGTGTCGGTGGACTCAATGATCTGGACGATCTTAAAAGAATAGCCATGCCCGCGGTTATCATTGGAAAAGCTATTTACGAAGGCAGGATTTCAGAAAGGGAAATCCGAGCATTCTTAACCGACTGAATTATGTTAGCTAAACGAATTATACCCTGTCTGGATATCAGGGATGGAAAAACGGTAAAGGGAATCAATTTTCTTGACGTTCAGGATGTGGGAGACCCGGTTGAACTGGGGGCCAAATATGCCATGGATGGAGCCGATGAACTCGTTTACCTGGACATTACAGCTACATTTGAAGAAAGGAAATTATTTGCAGACCTCGTTAAACGCATTGCCAGGCACCTGAATATTCCGTTTACGGTCGGCGGCGGGATTAACGAAATCAGTGATGCCGACAGGTTGCTAAGTGCCGGAGCTGATAAAATCTCTATTAATTCTTCTGCCGTACAAAATCCCGGGCTGATTGAACAGATTGCAAAAGCTTATGGCAGTCAGTTTGTAGTGGTGGCTATTGATGCACTTCTCGGATCAGATAATATCTGGAGGGTTTATGTGAATGGCGGACGTGTAAAAACCGACAGGGAACTCTTTTCCTGGGCCCAACAGTCCAGGGATATGGGAGCCGGTGAAATCCTGTTCACATCCATGAATCACGACGGGACCAAAAACGGATATGCAAATGATGCCATCGCACGGCTGGCGGAAAGCCTTTCAATACCCGTCATTGCCAGTGGTGGAGCAGGGAAGAAGGAAGATTTTGTGGATGTGTTTACCAGAGGCAGGGCTGATGCTGCACTTGCCGCCAGTATTTTTCATTTCAATGAAATACCTATTCCTGAACTGAAAAAGTATCTTAAGGAAAAAAATATTATTGTCAGATAAATTACCTGAAAAATGGAACTTGATTTTAGTAAAATGAACGGCTTGCTTCCAGCTGTAATACAGGATGCGGAAACCGGTAAGGTACTCATGGTCGGTTTTATGAATGACGAGGCATACCGGAAAACCACTCGAAACAGGTCTGGTAACATTTTACAGCCGGACGAAGAAGAGGCTTTGGACCAAAGGGGAAGAAAGCGGTCACCACCTCACCGTCAAAGAGGTCATTCCCGATTGCGACCGTGACACCCTGCTCATTAAAGCTTCTCCAAATGGACCGGTATGCCATACGGGCAGCGATACCTGTTTTGACGAAGTAAACAGTAAACAACAACTGCAGTTCCTGAACGACCTTCAGGAACTGATTGATCTCCGGAAAATACAGTTGCCCGAGGGTTCTTACACCACCAGTTTGTTTTTAAAGGGAATTAATAAAATTGCTCAGAAGGTGGGAGAAGAAGCGGTGGAACTGGTCATCGAGGCTAAAGACGATAACGATGATCTTTTCCTGAACGAAGCCGCCGACCTGGTTTACCACCTGCTGGTACTCCTTTCAGCGCGGAATTATGGCCTTGGTGATGTCGTCAGAGTGCTGCAGGAAAGGCACAGGTAAATCCAGGGAGGAATAATTCGAAACCTTGAATATGAACCGGCAGATATGCTCCTGCACGGCCTGGCATCCCTGATCCGCCACCTTCCTTCAGAGCGCAGCTCCCTGGTCAGGCTTTTCTCCTGAAGGTTCCCGGAATGTATCCTCTCAACCTCCTGAAAAATCAGGGAGAGTGTCTGAATCTGCAGGTAAAAAAAAAGCCGCCGGAAAAACAGGCAGCTTTTTTATGTAATGCAGTTTCTTCTGACTCTACCAGATGATAGCCCTTTTATCTGCTGGAATGTACATCGATGCCGTATCCGGGATACTGAAAGCATCATAAAAAGCCTGCAGGTTGGGCAATGGTCCGTTAACTCTGAAACGGCCCAGTGAATGAACATCCTCCTTCGTCCTTCTGAGAATCTCTTTATCGGTGATATTCTGTGCCCAGACATGAGCATAGGCAAGGAAGTATCGCTGTTCCGGGGTAAAGCCGTTGATCGTTTTCTCCGGGGGGTTTTTCTCCCAGGCTTTTCCAAGCGCGGTAAGGGAAATATTCAGTCCTCCCAGATCAGCGATATTTTCACCAATGGTTAGTGCCCCGTTGGCTGGTAAGGTGTCGAGAACATTGAATTGATCAAATTTGTTAATCAGCACCTGGGCCCGCTCGGTAAACCTGGTTGCATCATCACTGGTCCACCAGTCGCGCAGGTTGCCGTCTTTGTCATACTGCCTTCCCTGATCATCGAAACCGTGTGTCATTTCGTGACCGATTACCACGCCGATGGCACCATAGTTAACGGCATCGTCAGCATCGAGGTAGAAAAAAGGAGGTTGAAGAATACCTGCCGGAAATACGATTTCATTTCGGTTCGGACTGTAATAGGCATTGACGGTCTGAGGTGTCATACCCCAATCTGCAGGATCGACGGGTTTACCAATTTTATTGATGCGGTAAAGGAAATTGAATTGGGATGCCCGTTTGATGTTATTATAATAGGAATCATCCTGTACTTCAAGACCTGAATAGTCCCTCCATTTATCAGGATAACCAATCTTTACATTCATTGCGGCAAGTTTTACGAGAGCTTGCTTCTTGGTGACCTCACTCATCCAGTCCAGTCCTTTGATCCGCTCTCCGAGAGCTAGTTTCAGGTTTCCTACCAGATCAAGCATTCTTTGTTTAGCCTCCGGCGGGAAATGCTCTTTCACGAACATCTGGCCGATAGCTTCACCCAGGGCATAATCCTCGGTCTGAAGAACACGTTTCCACCGGGGCTGATTAACCTTACGTCCCGAGAGATATTTGCCATAAAAATCAAAGTGCGGATCCACAAGGTTTGAGCTGAGGTATGGTGCAGCATGATTGATGAGATTCCATTTCAGGTAAACTTTCCAGTCCTCAACCGGCGTATCCGTCATCATGTTGCTGACTTCTTCAAAAAATTTAGGTTGAGCCACATTGATCTCCTGAACGCCGCTGAGGCCCAGTTCATCAAGGTACCCGTCCCAGTTAAAATGAGGGCTCAGACTCTCCAGTTCGGATACCGGCATTTTATTATAGGTGGCATGAGGATCACGTCTTTCAAGCCTGGTCATCGAAGCATAGGCAAGCCTCGTTTCCATTTTCATGATCAGTTCGGCATCCTTTTTTGCCATTTCAGGACTTTCACCGGTAATGGTAAGCATCCGGGCTACATAGTTCTGGTATGTTTCCCTGATTTCTTTTGCTTTTGCATCCTGTTCACGGTAATAGGCAACATCCGTCAGCCCCAGGCCTCCCTGTATAATGTTGGCAATCATCATACTACTGTTCTTATCATCGGGTGATCCGTAGAGATGAAACAGTACGGAATTGTTTCCGGTATGCCATTCGGAAATAATATCCTGGATATCTTTCACCGATTTGGCAGCATCGATCTTTGCCAGATCGTCCCTGAGGGGAGTGATGCCCTGTTGTTCTATTGTTACGGTATCCATTCCGGCGCTGTAGAAAGTCCCTACCCTGGCGTCGATACTGCCTTGTTCATTCTGTTGTGCAGCGGCAGCTTCAACCAGATTTTTAACCATTTTCTGGTTATCCTCAGCCAGCTTGTCAAAAGCTCCGTAACGACTGTACTCGCCGGGAAGCGGATTGTTTTTAAGCCAGCCGCCGTTGGCATACTCATAAAAATCATTTCCAGGTTGTACGGAGGTGTTCAGGTTTGTTCTTTCTAATGCCATATCTTTATTTGAAGTGCAACTGTAATTGCCAATAATGCCTAAAATCGAAAATAGAAGCAATGTTTTTTTCATCCTGTTTTATTTAATTAAACTGTGTAAACGTATCCACAATGATACCAATGGCTTCCCTCAGCTGTTGTTCGTTGATAACAAGGGGAGGAGCAAAGCGTATGATATGATCGTGTGTGGGTTTTGCAAGAAGTCCCTTATCTTTAAGTGCTAAACAGACATCCCAGGCTGTCTTGCCGTTTTTGGGACGGATTACAACAGCATTCAGCAAGCCTTTCCCTCTTACGGTTTCAATCATGTCTGATTTCACTTTTTTAAGCTCATCGCGGAAAAGTTTTCCGAGCTTTTCAGCGTTTTCTGCCAGTTTCTCGTCCCTGATTACCTTAAGGGCTTCAATAGCAACCTTGGCAGCTACAGGATTACCGCCAAATGTGGAGCCATGTTCACCTGGACGGATGGTCAGCATGATTTCATCGTCGGCAAGAACTGCTGATACAGGGTAAACACCTCCCGAGATGGCCTTGCCCAGGATCAGGATGTCGGGGCGGACACCTTCATGATCGCATGCAAGAAGTTTACCGGTTCTGCCGATGCCGGTCTGCACTTCATCTGCTATGAAAAGTACGTTTTTGGCTTTACACATTCCGTAAGCCTTCTTCAGATATCCGTCTTCAGGAACGTAAACACCGGCTTCACCCTGGATGGGCTCAACAAGAAAACCGGCAACATCAGGATCCTCCAGAGCCTTTTCAAGGGCAGGAATATCGTTGTAGGGTATTTTGATGAAACCCGGAGTGAAAGGACCATAATCCTTGAATGCATCCGGATCGGTGGACATGGATATTATAGTGATCGTGCGGCCGTGAAAATTGCCCTCACAGACGATGATCTTAGCCTGGTTCTCTTTAATGCCTTTCTTCTTGTATCCCCATTTTCGGCATAGTTTGAGAGCCGTTTCGTCACCTTCAGCACCGGAGTTCATCGGCAGCACTTTATCGTAACCAAAAAATTTTGTCACAAACTCCTCATATTCACCAAGAACAGAATTGTAAAATGCTCTCGATGTGAGAGACAGCTTTTTAGCTTGTTCAACCATGGCGTTTGTGATCCTTGGATGACAATGTCCCTGGTTTACAGCTGAGTAAGCTGATAAGAAATCGAAGTATCTCTTTCCTTCCACATCCCAGACAAAGATCCCTTCACCTTTGTCAAGCACAACCGGAAGCGGATGATAATTATGAGCGCCATACTTATCCTCCCGGGCAATATAATCCTGAATATTCATTCCTGTTGATTATTAAAGGTTAATTGATTAAAAGATTCAAAAATAATGGAAACATTTCAGAAAAAGCACGAATACATCAAAAATCATGAGAACTATGATATAAATCAGGTTAACCCAGGGTAGATCTGGCTCAATCCTATGCGTAGCAGCCTATACGGAGAAACTTGTATACCGCAGGCTGGTGTAATTTTTACGCAGTCAGGCAGCGCCGGGCCGTCTGTTCATAACCCTGATCAGACTTAAAATTTTGCAATGAGTTTAAGATTGAATAGCCTGGATGTAAGATAATTGGGAACGCCAAATACTTCGCTTTGGTTGTCCTGATTCGATACGGTCTGAACCCAGAGATAGGAGACGGTATTGTTAATCCCGAACAGGTTGAGAATTTCCCCGCTGATCCATATATCATTGAAGTATCGGAAGGGATTTCCCTCGGCAAGCGTGGTGCTTTCTTTCTTAAGGATTTTGGAGAAACCGATATCTACACGCCGGTAGGGGGGTAACCTGAAATACCTGGTCATACCTGTTTTTATCGGGTGAACTGTATGGCAGCCTCGACCCGTAAAGGAAATTCAGGTGGACCTTTATATCAGGATTATTCGGGAAATAGTCCTGAAAGTATAAGCCAAAATTCATAATTTGATCCGTTGGGCGTGGATAATAACCCGGATAAACGACAGTCTGTACACCGGCATTGTCAACCTTGATATAGGAATCATTTTTAATGTCTTCACGTGTGCGTAAAAATGACAGGCTTACCCACGATTCAGCCCCTTTTACAAACTCTCCGTTCAGTTTGAAGTCAATACCGGTTGCATAGCCTTTTGCCAGGTTTTCCCCTGCATACCGGATTCTGACATTATCGATTTTATATGGGACCAGATCGTTCAGGTACTTGTAAAAGAGTTCACTTGTAAATTTGAACGGACGTTCCCATGAAGAAAAAATGTAATCGCCTCCCAGGACAAAATGAATGGATTCCTGGGCTTTCAGATCGGTATTGATTTTTCCTGATGGATCGCGCATCTCCTTGTAAAATGGAGGTTGGTAGTAAACGCCTGAGGAAAAATGAAACATGATGTCCTTATCCCAATCAGGCTTCAGGCTGAATGAGGCACGGGGACTGAACAGAAATTGCCTGTTCAGCCACAGATAGGTGGCTCTTGTTCCTGCGGTTATATAATATTCATTACTTTTCCCCTTGAACCCCCATGTATCTTGTATATAAGCCGAAAGTTTTGAGTTGCTAAGATGATTGTTGGCTTTGATGAGATCGAAAACGTTAACATTTTTTCCGCTGTAGGGCACCGAAAATCCGGCAGAGTCAATGTACTGCCACTCACTCAGGTGGTCAAAGATTCTGTCGTATTCAAACCTGGTTCCCCATTTTATTTTATGTCTGAATCCGTTGTATTCACCGATATGGGATATAGAGTAAACATAAGCATTCAGGTAATTTCTGGCATGGTTCAGAAAGGAACCGATTCCGATATTCAGGATACTGTCGCCATATGTCTTGGACCCGACAGTATTGTCAAGCTCATTAATGAGGTACTGCCCCAGAATATCGTAGCGCTCATATTCCCGTGTTGAAAAACCGCTTCCGATAAACTTTAGCTTCACATCCGCCGAAGGTTTGTACGTCAGAGAAGTAGCCCCGAAATAGGTGTCAAACCGGTCTATTTCATTACCATCAAAATAAATGACCAGGTTATAGGGTTCCTTCGAGGTGCCGAATTCGGTTGTGCGGGTTTCAGGAATAAAACGGTACTGGTTCACAGACGCATTCCCAAGAAAGCTGAGGTCAAGCTTGTCATTTATTTTGTAGGTCACCAGCCCCTGAAAGTCGGAGAACCGCGGCTTGTAATCTCCTTTTGTTTCAAGACTCCTGAGAAGGTATGAGGTGGTTTTATAACGGAATCCGCCAAGGAACGTCAGTTTATGGTTCTTTGAAACACCTTCGAGATGGGCCGATCCTCCAAGAAGACTCATCGCAACGGAGCCTGCAAATTTATCCGGGGTGCGATAGGTGATATCGAGAACCGACGACATCTTGTCGCCAAAACGGGCATCGAAACCTCCCGCCGAGAAACGAATGGAAGAAATCAGATCTGAATTGATGAAACTAAGCCCTTCCTGCTGTCCCGACCTTACCAGAAATGGCCGGTAAATCTCAATATCATTTACATAGACCAGATTTTCATCATAATTACCACCCCTGACGGAATACTGGTTACTCAGTTCATTATTGGAAGATACACCCGGCAGGGTCTTGATGATAGACTCAATGGATCCGGTAGCTGTGGGGACCATATCAAAGGACTTGAGATCGATGGTTCGCAGGGTCGTAGCCCTTTCCTGCCGCGCACTGACAGATACCTCATCAAACGCACGCACCTCAGTTGGAAGGAGAATATTCAGTTTCTTTTTTTCTCCGTCCTTCAATTGCATTTCTAACGATTTTGTACTGAAACCAATGCAGGAAAAAACCAGGGTGAACGTGGTGTTGGTGGGAACGGTAAGATGGTAAAAACCGTTACGGTCAGTCATGGTGCCCGCTTTGGTACCCTTGACAGTTACATTTGCCAGAAATACAGGCTCTCCCTGATCGTCCCTGATAATGCCACTGATTTCAGACTGGGCATTTAAATTAAGAGCGAAAATGGAAAGGAGAAGCAATAAGAATATGGTCCTGGATCCATTCATAGACAGCTGTCGTCTAAAACTATTAATTCATTGAAAAATTGTGTTCCGGGGCCTTGTTATTTATTTCTTCTCCTTATTCTTGAAATCCCCGTTCTTAAGTGCCTTGAAAAATTTGGCCCAGTTGAATGGATTGAGTATCGGGATGGTGGGGTATTGGCCGTTATAGTATAGTTTTTCATATTGCTGGTTCATAGCGTTTTTGTAAGAGAGGTCTGCGTCAGGTTCAAAATCCATGTTGAGTTGTGCTTCTATAAGTTCAATATTTTTAACGGCATTTTTTCGATCCTGATCAGGCAGATCAAGATTCAGGAAGGCTACCTTAAAATCTTCATAGGTCTTCCATGGGAATATTTTAACTTCGGCAAGATGTATGGTGTCATTCAGCATATATATGTCACGCGGGTAATGTCCGGTATGTATGGTGTCGGGAATAAGTACAAGGGTGTTTTTATAACCGACGCACCGGAATAGAACGCTGTCGCCGGGAGTGACAATGAATGAGAAGATTCCTTCCGAGTTACTCGTGGTTCCTGCTCTTTTACTGATGTCTATAATATGAACGTCGGGAATGGCTTCATATTTGAGATTTCTGATGACACCGGAAAACTGTATCAGTGTGTCTCTCTGATTCTGACCGGATGCACCTGCTGTTATCAGCAAACAAGCCAGGATGAGGAGAAGCGGTTTAATACTCATGTGCTGCGTTTGAGTTACAAGGTCTAAAAATAGATAAAAAAATTAACTTCAGAATGAATAATTTTTACCGGATTTTATAATCGAATAACGCTCTATTCATCCAAATTGTTAATTGTTCAGATCATCTGCCGGAAGGGATAAATACAGTATAAGACAACCTTACTGTTTTATGACTTGTTTAGCCTTATACCAGGCCGGCAATGAAAAAAAAAGATTACCTGTTATGATAGAACAAAAAGAAACATCTCTCTCGCCCAGGGGACGGGGATTTCATCTGATCACCAATGAGATTGAAAATGCCCTTCCTCCACTTCCTGAAAAGGGACTGGTGAATATTTTGCTTAAACATACATCGGCAGGACTGACCCTGAATGAAAATGCAGATCCTTCTGTAAGAACGGATTTTGAGCATTTCATGAACCAGCTTATTCCGGAAAATAATTCAGTTTTTACCCATACACTGGAGGGGGAGGATGATATGCCGGCACATATCAAATCATCGGTTTTCGGACAAAGTCTGACGATACCAGTTACCAGGCACCGGCTGAATCTCGGGACCTGGCAGGGTATATATCTTTGTGAATTTCGAAACCACGGCGGCAGTCGCCGTATTGTTCTGACCGTTTATTCCTGATAAATGGCATGACCTACTTTTAAACATCTCCAAACTGGTCTTATTTTTCTATTTTTGAGTTCTCAATCTAATGGAACAGGTTTATGCAGAAATTAATGCTATTGGGTGATGAAGCCATTGCGCAGGGAGCTATCGATGCCGGTCTAAGCGGCATCTATGCTTATCCGGGTACTCCTTCCACCGAAATTACAGAATATGTTCAGGCTTCTGAACAAGCCGCACGCAACAAAATACACAGTGAATGGTCAGCCAACGAGAAGACTGCAATGGAATCGGCTCTGGGGATGGCCTATGCCGGAAAGAGAGCTATGGTGTGCATGAAACACGTGGGGCTGAATGTGGCTGCCGATCCTTTTATCAATACCGCCATTACCGGGATTAACGGAGGCTTGGTGGTTACAGTGGCGGATGACCCGTCCATGCATTCATCCCAGAATGAACAGGATTCCCGCTTTTATGGAAAATTTGCCCATATCCCGGTTCTTGAACCTTCGAACCAGCAGGAAGCATACGAAATGGTTTTTTATGCTTTTGAATTATCTGAAAAATTCAGAGTTCCCGTAATGTTAAGGATAACCACCAGGCTGGCTCATTCACGTGCAGGTGTTACGACCATGGAAAGCCGCCCGCAAAATGACCTTAAACTTCCGGAAGACCTTAAACAATTCATTCTCCTCCCTGCCATGGCCAGGATCAGATACAACGCTCTTCTGAATGCACAAAGTGCTTTCGCCGAAGCTTCTGAAGATTCGGGCTATAACCTTTATACAACGGGTTCTGATTTTTCTCTTGGCATTATAGCCTGCGGACTGGGTTATAACTATTATATGGAAAATGCGGTACGCTACAACCTTCATTATCCTGTACTGAAAATCTCACAATATCCGCTTCCAGGATTACTGCTCCGGAAACTTGCAGATTCTGTCGATGAGATCCTTGTGATTGAAGAAGGCTATCCTTTTGTGGAAGAAATGCTCAAGGGCTTCTTTAATGCTCCCTACAAGGTGAAAGGCCGGCTGGACGGCCATCTCCCGAGAGTAGGGGAATTAAATCCGAACCTCGTTGCCTCAGCACTTGGACTTGTGGAAAAATATGGTCCTGATGTACCTGAACTGGTTGCCAGAAGACCCCCCGCCTTATGTAAAGGATGTAGCCATGCCGATGTTTACCTTGCACTGAATGAAGCCATGGAAAAATATGGCAAAGGAAGAGTTTTTTCTGATATAGGCTGCTATACCCTCGGTGCCCTTCCTCCATTTAATTCCATTAACTCATGCGTTGATATGGGAGCTTCGTTGACTATGGCAAAGGGTGCGGCTGATGCCGGACTGATTCCCTCTGTAGCTGTGATCGGGGACTCTACTTTTACTCATTCAGGGATCACCGGACTTCTCGATGCCGTCATTGAAAATTCTCCTGTTACGGTCATCATCTCCGACAACTCGACAACGGGTATGACCGGCGGTCAGAAATCAGCCGCCACAGGCCGGCTGGAAAAAATTTGTCTTGGTATAGGTGTTCATCCCGATCATGTGATTACACTTGTACCTCTTAAGAAAAATCAAGCAGAAAACGTCAATATCCTCAGCAGGGAACTTGAATACCAGGGAGTTTCAGTTATCATTGCACAAAGGGAATGTATACAGACAGCTTCTAAAAGAAAAAAAACAATCAGGACCGGCATTATAAATCCGTCCTGATTCAAATCCTCTCAGGCTGCTTACCGGAAAGAGCAGTCTTCAGAGGTTCCACCTGCTTAGAGGCAGGGGTTGAAATGTAGTGAATCTTAAAAACAGTTGTTTATTGTGAAATCAGATATCATACTTTCAGGCGTCGGTGGTCAGGGGATTTTATCCATCGCCGCAGTCATAGGAATGGCCGCTGTAGAAAACGGCTTTAATCTGAAACAGGCGGAAGTGCATGGAATGAGCCAGCGAGGAGGAGCAGTGCAATCCCACCTTCGGCTTTCAGACCGGCAGATATCCTCTGATCTGATACCCCTCGGTACTGCGGATCTTATCATTTCCGTTGAGCCGATGGAATCATTACGATATCTTCCCTACCTTTCCCAGGAAGGATGGCTTGTGACCAATTCGAATCCCTTTATTAATATTCCGGATTACCCCGGGAAAGATGAAGTCCTTTCCGAAGTGAAAAAAACAGGTCGACCATGTGATTATTGATGCTGACCAGATTGCGAAAGACAACGGCTCCTCAAGGTCTTCAAACATGGTTATTCTGGGTGCAGCCAGTCCTTATATAGGCATTTCCGAAGATAGGTTAAAAGATGGAATACGTGCCGTTTTTTCAAGGAAAGGTGAAGAGGTTGTTAAACTGAACATCCGGGCTTTTTTGGCCGGCAAGGCTATTGCCATGAAGTATCTTCACGATATTTCAGCTTAGAACATTTTTTTGAGCTTCGTGTTTCCTCTAAATAATTCATCAGAGTATGTTTAACGAAAAGGATTTACAACAGATTGAGAGCAAAGGAATAAAATTCAGTGAGGTTGAAAAACAAATCGGATATTTCAGAAACGGTATTTCAAAAATCGAACTGGTAAGGCCTGCCATTATTGGTGATGGCATTGAAACGGTAACAAAAGAAGATGAAGAGGTTCTTATACAGGCATTTGATGAACTGAAAACCGCTTACCGGATTTTCAAATTCATTCCGGCATCTGGTGCTGCCTCCCGGATGTTCAAAGCCCTTTTTGAAGCTCATACTTTCCTTAAATATCATCCGGAAAATGAAGAAACATTCTTCCGGGAAAATCCTGAGGTAAAAGATTTTTTTGACAATCTGGAAGCGTATCCGTTCTATTTCGATCTCAAGGAAAAAGCCCGTGAAA
Organism: uncultured Bacteroidales bacterium; assembly: GCA_963764345.1. Classification (GTDB taxonomy): domain Bacteria; phylum Bacteroidota; class Bacteroidia; order Bacteroidales; genus DASQZK01. Next base: position 343,812 of record CAVXSF010000002.1, read on the forward strand.
AAAATCTTGACCTTGATGTGATGAAGAAGGAAAAGGACTATGAGCATATCCTTCAGTTATTGCTTGGAGGCGAGGGACTCAATTACGGGGATCTTCCGAAAGGTCTGCTCAAATTTCATTCATACGAAGGCATCTCCAGGACTGCCTTTGAAGAACATTTTGAGGAAACGATGGATTACCTGTCCGATGAAGATGAGGAGGTCTACCTCCATTTTACGGTTTCCCCCGTTTACCGCCGTCATTTTGAAGAATTGGCCCAAAGTACGGCCGATGTGTATTCTGAAAACCGGGCCACCCGTTTTGTTGTTGAATTCTCCGAACAGGAATCAGGAACCGATACACTTGCAGTGGATCTGGATAATCAGCCTTTCCGGGATATGGACGGGACGCTTGTATTCCGGCCCGGAGGCCACGGTGCACTGCTTGGCAATCTTCAGGATATTGATGGTTCTGTGGTTTTTATCGGAAATATTGATAATATTGCTCCCGAAGCCATGCGTCTGTTCAAAGTACGGTATAAAAAAATCCTTGGGGGGTACCTGCTCAGCCGTGTTCAGACGATTCATAAATTTCTCAGACAGCTGGAACAGGGAGAACATGAGGAGCCTTTCCGGACGGAGATTATCCGTTTTATTCGTGAAATGTCCAATGATGAAGCATCACTGCTGGAGAACGAGACTGACATTGGCTTCATAAAAAAAGCATTCGATTTCCTGAACCGCCCGGTAAGGGTTTGTGGTATGGTCGAAAATGTTGGCGAACCTGGAGGAGGACCCTTCTGGGTAAAGGATAATACGGGTAAGATCAGCCGGCAGATCGTTGAACGGTCACAGGTCGATTTGTCAGATTATGGGCAGGAGACTATCCTTAATCTCTCCACGCATTTTAATCCTGTCGATATGGTTTGCTTCACGAAAGACTTCAAAGGGGAACCCTTCGACCTGTTAAGCTTCAGGGATCCGGATCTCGGATTCATCTCCAAAAAATCAATTGGAGGGAAAGATATTAAAGCCCTCGAACTTCCGGGTTTATGGAATGGATCAATGGCAGCCTGGATAACCTACTTTGTGGATCTGCCGCTTGCTACCTTTACCCCGGTAAAAACCGTTTTTGATCTTCTGCGGCCAGAACACCGGTAAGTACATGCCGTTATTCAGGGTTAACCTCGCCCGATTTCCAGAGCAGTGACCAACCCTGCAGCCAGTTGCTCGAACCGAAAGCCCCTTTGTATGTGACGTTTTCAAACCAGGTGGAACTGTAATCCGCCATATCCGTGAAAATAGTCGTCACAGGAAGGAGATTGTAAGGAATGGAATCGTACGTTATGCCATCATCGTCAATAATATTGTTATGGCCGATAAAATATATCCCGGGGTCTATCATATCACCGCTTAAGCCTGTGCCGAAATAGGCAATGATACTATCCTTATCATTATGTTCAACATCGTTGAAAACATTATTGCTGAACTCGAGATTTCCATTTTCCATTTGTAAATAGCTGCTGCCCCTGTCTGTGGCTTCGATGCCTATGCCCATCCTGGCATGCAGAAAGACAGAGTTCCTGTATATCCCGCCACTGCTGGTATCGAAATAAACAAGGTAGGAGGGATTCTCAAGTCCTCCGCCAATATAGGTAGCATTGTAAATTTCAGGTCTTGAATAGGGTTTACCCGAACCATTCATCGGTCCTCCGTCATGTTCTGCCGCATGATCACTGAGATCCTCATCAAGGATGGCCAGAAGAAACTGACATTTGCCCGAATAACCCTCGTCGAAATCAAATGCATCATCACCGCAAAAAGCAACAACCATATTGCGGCAGTCGACGGTCCCGCCAAAAAACTCCACTCCGTCATCTGCATTGGAGACGACCTCAATATGGTCGATTGTAGTCTGACGGCCTACACCGCCCAGGGTGAGTCCGTTGATCTCATTGCCTTCGCCGATATTTGTCCCGCCATGCCGGATGGATACATATTCCAGGATCCCCGAATTGTCATCTGCATTATACCCTCCGTAAATACCACGTGGTTCGCTTATAGGAATACCCTCAATATTTGCCTCGCCCGAAAGAGTGTTGACCGGTCCGTTTCCAAGCACGATGACCCCGCCCCACAAGCCCCTGGCCTTTAAAGGAATGGATCCCTTCAGGTCATCACCTTCAACAGTAAAAATAATCGGATTGTCAGATGTCCCGCTGGCAATGATCCTGCCTCCGCGTGCAACGATAAGTGCACTGGCATGACTTCCCTGTCCCGACTTCGCCCTGATCACCGTTCCCGGTTCGATGGTCAGGACCTGTCCATCGTTCACAAAAACGAAACCATCAAGCAGGTAATGGTTGTCTTTGGTCCAGGTGACAGTGCCGGTGCCGCCACCCAGATCATGCACCACATCGGTGTTTTCAAGGGAGTAATCACTCTTGCGGCACGACATGATCATCATAGCCGCAGCAAGACAGGTAATGGTGATTTGAATTCTCATCAGAGAGGACTTTATAGTTTAAACTCAACATTAAAATAAAGGTAGACATTGTCCGGGCCGTTTTTTGCGTAGGAATACCAGTCCTGGTAATCCAGGGAAAGCCTGACACCTTCGGTCGGCGAAAACTGCAGCCCTGCGATTACAGCACTTCCGTCATAGTTGAGGTTCCATGGAATATTTTCATTGGGATTCAGGCTTGAATTAAGCCAGTCGTACCGACCAAAAACCTCCCATTTATCGTTAAAAATGTAAGTTCCGTAAATGGAATACCCTTGCAGGTTGTGTCCTCCGGCAAAGGCATAGTTATCCTGAAGGTTGTATTCTGCACCAAGCCGGTACTTCCCGGGGTTATAGCCGGCAAAGAATGCATAGGTGCTCTGGGTAATATCCTTTTGGTTAAAATCATAATAAAATCGGAGAGTGACATTACCTGCAGGGTGAACCGTTACTCCCACACCCGTTTTGTAAACGTTATCCATCTGCAGGTTTTTATAGCCTTCTCCGTTTGAGACTACCAGGTCAGCTTCGATATAATCGTTGAATGAATAGGAAGCCCCGGCACCAATATCAGCACTGGGCCCGAACCTATAAGCATCCTGGAAAGATTTGTAAATATACCGGTATCCCCAGAAATCCTCCTGGACCTTAAATTGCTGCATATCAAACAATCCAAACCAGGCTTTTATCTTATTCCTGTGAAAGGTTAATGCAGCATTCTTGAAATAAGCATAACGCTTGATGAGAGAATATTGAGAGAGATCATCCGGACTACCGATATCCAGTTTTACCTCTGCAGCAAACTGATCATCTATGTCATGTTTGTAGCCCAGGTAAACCCTGTCTACTGCGAATGCTGTGGACCGGTCATCTTCCGTTAACCCAATATGAAAATTGCTGAAAACCTTGAGTATTTCTCCGGTACCGGTATCCTGTGCCCGGATAGTATGAAAAATACCCATGACAGATATACATGGCAGTAATATCCGGCAGATTTTTTTCATGAGATCATTTTTTAAAGTGGTTGGTTTTATTTGTATAGTGATTTCCCGGTGCCCTTCATGCAAATCATTCAATGTTTACTTACCCTGCACTTGATTTGATTGCGGTAAACCGGATATTTTCCTGACAATATTAAGCATATCAGGAATACCTAAGATTAAATTAAAATAAAATTAAGGTTAACCTTATGACAACTTCAGGTTCACTTAATATCCCGTCAATATCTTTGAGCAAATTAAACAATAATGAACATCCCTCTGCTCGTTTTGAGTCTCTTTATTCATATTCGCTACCAGGCTGCTTTACCATTACCTGTAACCGTCGATGAGAATTTAACAACGATTTCAGGAAGGGTCACGGATATTTCTTCGGGCGAAGAACTTTCCGGGGTTGAAATTCGCATTAGTGGTTCAGAAAAAGAATTCTATAGCGATTTTAACGGTGCGTTTAAGATTGAAAACCTTCAACCTGGAACTAACTATACACTTGAAATCAATTTTATTTCCTACCGTAAAATGATTATCAAAGATGTCAATACTGGAATTCATCCGGTGCAAATAAAACTTTCAGGTGAAAGGAAGGAAAGGGCGACAGGTCAGATTCCTTATTTTCCCGCAGGCTGAATGCCTTTCTTATTGGTCAAATTCCGTTGAACCTCCTTTGACAGGAATCAAACTTTTTCTGAGTGGATGTAGTTTTTTGGTTTGAGTCATCTCAGTTCAGGTCTTTTATCTTATCTTTATCAAGGCCTAAATATCTTTACATAAATTATTGCAAATGGATTACAGCAAGTATAAGATCCTTCTCGTCGATGATGAGGAAGACATCCTTGAATTTCTGAGCTATAATCTTGAAAAGGAAGGCTTTCAGATCTTCCGGGCCGGTAATGGTATCGATGCCATTGACCAGGCTAAAAAACATGAACCTCAGCTTATTCTCCTCGATGTTATGATGCCTGGAATGGATGGAATTGAGACATGTGAGGAATTACGCAAAATACCAGCTCTCAATAATATTCTTATTGCCTTTTTGACGGCACGGAGTGAAGATTACAGCCAGATTGCCGGTTTTGAGGCCGGCGGTGATGATTATATTACCAAACCTATTAAACCTAAATTGCTTATAAGCAGGGTTAAAGCACTCCTGAAAAGGTATAAACAGGCAACAAAGGAAATTGAAAAAGAAGGAGTGACTCAGCAGGTGGAAGACATCATCATCGATAAGGAACGGTATATCGTTATCGTCAGAGGGGATGAGATGTTCCTTCCCAAAAAAGAATTCGAACTGCTTAACCTTTTAATTTCACGTCCTCAAAAAGTCTTTACCAGGGAGGAAATCTTCGAGAAAGTCTGGGGGGATAACATCATCGTAGGTGAGAGAACCATAGATGTACATATACGTAAGCTCAGGGAAAAATTAGGCAATGATTATATCCGCACGATAAAAGGAGTGGGGTATAAGTTCTCGGCCTGATTCACTATACCCAATCCGGGTTTACTACTTGTTCTGAATTACATTAATACCTGTTCAACTTTAGCATCATCATAAAAATGCCCGGAAGAATGCAAACGTCCGGGCATTAATTCTGTAAATAGCCAGTGTGTTATTAAATCGGCACTTTCCTGCCTTTCAAAGCTTTATTTCCGACACTCATGAATTCCTGATGGGCCTCGAGAACGTTGGTCACAAATAATAACATATTCTTCGATTCAGAGAGGATATCAAGGTAAACCATTGTGACTTTTGTTCCTTTTCCGGCCTTTTTAAGGGATTTTACCTGTTTCTTTTTGAGATCGTTGATCATCTCCATCAGATCATTCCTTAACTTCTTAAAATCATCCATGTGTTCGAAGGAATTTTTCTTCAGCATCGTCAGTGCATAGTTGAAATACTCCGACATCTTTTCGTTGAACTTCAGCAATTCATCGGTCTGAGATGAATTCAGCGGTGGATGGTTGTTATCCACATGATTATACAGTGGTTGAACAAAATAGTATAATCCGTTGGTGGTTTCCCTCAGATAATCAATTACCTGTACGTAGTGAGGACCTGAATCGGTCTCATCTTCCTTCATTTGACGAATGGTCAGATGAACATTGTTTTTAAGCTCTTTGGTTTCTTTGTTGAGTTCACGGGCCTCTTTTCTGATAGACGAAAGTTCCTTCCTTTTTTCCTTGGAGAAATTCAGTATGGCCAGGTAATAGAGCTTGGCAACCTGGATAATAACCCTTGTGACCGTATCGGAACAGGTATCCATAATGCTGGTAGAGCTAAGGCCTTCACCTAAAGCTAACTCTGATTTTTTCATTGCCAGCTCTTCACGTTTTTTATGAATGGTATGAGTTTTAATGACAACAAAAATAGCCAGGGCGATGAGTGCAAATATGATCACCATCCCGCCATAATAAATAAGCACGGCCAGCAGGAAGGCAGATGTGAAGGCAGTCAGAGCGGTCAGGAACCAGCCTCCCACGACAGTCAGCATCCCGGTGATCCGGTACACCGCACTTTCGCGGCCCCAGGCCCCGTCTGAAAGGGAAGAACCCATGGCAACCATAAAAGTAACATAAGTAGTGGAAAGAGGCAACCGCAATGAAGTGGCAGTGCTGATCAATATACTTGCTACTACCAGGTTGACCGATGCCCTGACCAGGTCAAAGGACGTCATTTCCTTTTTTTGCCTCGGATCCGGCTCTGCCCGCGACTGGTCGAACCTCTGCTGTATAAATTTCTGTAACTTTATGGGAGTGTACTTCTGCAGGAATGTAATGGCATCGACCGACCAGCGAACGAGAAAACGGGAAAGACCGGAAGATTCAAACCTTTCTAATCCTTCTTGCTGCCTGCTCAGATCTACCGTAGTGGCTGTTACCGACCTGGACTTCCTCGAATACCTGAGCGTGAGCGACATGACAATCCCCGCAATCAGCAGGATTAAAGTTGGCGTCTTTACTTTTCCGTTCAGACCTTCCATAAGAAATGAACCCGGCTGTGCTCCGGCATGATGAATAAATTCTTTGAAGGACTCAAAACCGGCCAGCGGCACTCCGATAAAGTTCACGAGATCGTTTCCGGCAAAGGCCATCGCCAGCGCAAATGTACCGAACAGTACGATCGGTTTCAGGATATTTACCCGGGTAAACATCACAACCATTTGAAACAGGACTGCCCCGCCAAGAAAGCTGTAAATGACAATATTATCTGTATTGGATGTTATCCAGTTCACCATACTTTGACTGGTGAATGAGGCTCCGCTTACTCCCTTGACAAGCAGGAAATAGGAGATGGCCGAAACGGAAATACCTCCCCAGATACCTCCCCAGTACTTGATCGTTTTTGTGAGCCTGAAAGAGAAAAAGATCCTGATGATCCACTGCACAATCGCCCCCACACTGAAGGCAATTAAAACGGAAATGAAAATGCCGGAAATGATCCCCAGTGCTTTGGCGGAATTAATGTAATTCGCCAGCTCATTGATCCCCTGTGATGCCTTGCTGATTTTGATTATGGAAACTGCTACGGCTGAACCAAGTAATTCAAATACAATGGATACCGTTGTGGAGGTCGGCAGGGCAAAGGTGTTGAACAGATCCAGTAAGATGATGTCGGTCATCATCACGGCCAGGAAAATTACCATGATCTCTGAGAAGTAAAACCGGTCGGGATTGAAAATACTTTTTCGTGCAACCTCCATCATTCCGCTAGAAAAGGTGGCACCTATAATTACTCCCAGTGAAGCTACTAAAACAATGATCTTGAAAGGTGCAGCCTTTGAACCGATGGCAGAATTCAAAAAGTTTACCGCATCATTGCTGACGCCAACGATCAGGTCTGATATCGCAAGAGCGAACAGGACAACTACAATAATCAGATAATAATATTCCATTTTGGTTATTTTCTTAAATGAGTGGCAATATTATTCAAATATTCCAAAATGAATATTAATCAAACGTTAACATAAAATGAACAGTTTGTTAATGCAGTGTGATCAGGCATTAATTTAAAATTAGCCTATTGATAAAGTTAAATTAACGATGTCTTAAATAAGCTGATTTACATTTGAATGCATATAATACTAGCCGTCAGTAGCAGATGTGCATGTTTTTAAACACAAGTATAATCCAGAATCAGTATGAGTGATAGTCTTTTTAAAATCCTTATTGTTGACGATGAGGAAGATATCGTGGAATTTGTGAGTTATAACCTGAGAAGGGAAGGATTCAATGTGGATATTGCCAGGAATGGAAAGGAAGCCATAAAAACGGCTGTTTCTTTCCATCCGCATCTTATTCTCCTCGATATCATGATGCCTGAAATGGATGGTATTGAAACTTGTGAGGAAATCAGGGCCATTCCGGCACTTTCCGATACACTAATTGCTTTCCTGACGGCACGATCGGAAGACTATACACAGATCGCCGGATTTGCCGCCGGCGCTGATGATTTCATTACCAAGCCTGTAAGGCCAAAGGTGCTGACCAGCAGGATTAAGGCCCTGCTTAAACGATACCGTTCAATACCTGCCAGTGATCTGGCAGGAAAAGGGGACTTCCTTTTAAGCGACCTTATAATCGACCAGGAAAAGCACCTGGTCATGTTTAAAGGACAGAAAATCGACCTTCCGAGAAAAGAATTTAACCTTTTATCGCTCCTGACATCCAAACCATCCAGGGTATTCACACGCGAAGAAATTTTTAACCATATATGGGGTGATGATGTCTATGTGAACGACAGGACAATAGACGTTTATATCAGGAAATTAAGAGAAAAAATTGGACTGGACAGGATCATAACCATCAAGGGAGTAGGTTATAAATATGAAGTCTGAGTCCCGGCCTTCCTGAATCATTCATTTGTTTTTTACAGTGGTGGATTCGTTGATCCAGCAATTGAACCTGTAGGGGTCACCTTCTTTCAGACTGCGGAAAAATGAATCTTCAACCGAAGGAAAATTTGACTGATAATTGGAAAGTAATTCACTGGCTTTCTGTGCACAAGAAGGATCCTCCTTTTTCGCTTTGTTGCAGTAATCAGCAGCAAGCCAGTACACGGCTTTCCTGTCAAAATCATCCCCTCCGCATTCACTGATTCCCGAAATATAGGTGCCGGCAATGACAAAATAGGGCTCGCCCCAGCCGGGTCTGTTCTCAATTGCTCCCAAAGCCTGCTCCCGGGCTTCAGCAAAACGGCCTAGTTTCGACGAAAGGATGAGTGCCTGCTGATATTGAAAAAGGGCTTTCTGCTCAGGATTGTCTTCCGATTTTATGGCAAGGTCAAGATATCCGGTTGCTTCGTCGAATTTTTCCTGGTTTATATAATACCTGGCTAATTCATAGGCTCTTCCTGCCTCTGGTGACAGCCTGAGAAGCTTGTCATTCACAGACGCATAAAACGGAGAGTTTGTACATCCGGACGAAGTAAGCAATTGTGACGTCAGCTGAAGTAGACCGGGATCTTCGGCCTCCTTCGCCAGATGCTCAGAAAACACCCGTTCAATCACCGAACATTCCTGAATGCCTGAGTTCAAGACGATCTTATTTATTGCTTCAGATACTTGGGTAAATTTGACTGAATTTCCCTCCTTCGTCATTTCCCCGGCAAGAATATCACGGGCATGTATAAAATTGGTCAGAAAAGTTTCTTCATTTATTTTATCCGACCTCATCATGACAACCCCGGTTTGTACCAAGCCTAAAAGATAACCCGGATCTGTTTCAGGTCCGGAGATCGCAGTGGATCTTAAAAAGGCATCATAGGCTTTATCATATGCCTTCTCATTGTATCTGATAATGTCAATCCCTTTTCGTCCGAGGACATAGCCCTCTTCCCCAAAATACTTAATCCGAAGGTCATAATTCATCATCAGTGTGTCATAATAGGCTGACTTCATCTCGGGATCACGGCTTTCCTCTATCTTCCTTCTGAAGATTCTGACACCTGATATGTAAATATTTTTACTGGAAGCGGGGCAGTTGTTGAAAACATTTCTCCAGGCCGGAAGAGCATAATCATACATGTTGATTTTTATGAACTCGGTCATGGTTGAAAGATCAGAAGCACAACTTATCCTCGAAGAACTGTCAGAACCGTACGCAGGATTCTCATAAGGCGGCATTTCCTGGCAATAGGTCATCCTGACAAAAAATAATAATAGGTGGGTGGTTAGTACTCTTTTTATCAAGTACTTTTTCATAATTGAACTGGTTTAAATGCAATGATGTACGATCCATCCAGAACATTAGCCCAACTGGCACATCGGGCTACCTCAATACAGGCGGCGATGTAAACCCGGGGACCGTCAAATTTTCACTCATCTAAAATAGGAAAATTGTCGCTTAAAACTAAATTTTTCTTTTTTAAAAATTTTCGTACTTTTAGAAGGGGGTAGGAGTGTTGAGGAGGAGAAGGATTGAGACATCATCAAAACCTTCTGAATCATGAAAACAACCAGACTTTTATTGATTTTCCTTGCTGTGATCATTGTGCTGCCTTTTTTTGGCCGTCTTTTATGGATTTTGCAGAAAGGCCGTGACATGGAAATAATGATCATAAACAAAACGGTACCCAAAAATTCCTCTAATGAGGTAAAATCGTTAAACTGGGTTCTGAATTATAACAAAATCCTTAAAACGGATCATTCCCGCTATAGGTATGAAAGAGATTACTATGGTTATCATCCCGATGCACCTGAAGAGGAATGGAAAATACGGTCTTACAGCCTCGCTGAACTGCCTTCTATTCAGGAAAAGTACAATGCACTCTTTTTCCTTGATAACCAGGGAGTAAAACTCACCGGCGACATCGTTAAAACTGCCTCTGATTATTATGGCGGTTTCAACCAGAACGATTACCTTCTTCTTAAACAAATGCTTAATGCAGATAAACTGATCATCGCCGAATACAATTTCTTTTCCAATCCTACTGTTGACCTGGTTAGATATAACACCGAGCAAATGCTTGATATTCACAGTCTTGGATGGAGAGGCAAATTTTTTAACAATCTTAATGCCAGGAAGATATCCTTCGAACTTGACCCCGGATGGATCGACAGGTATAAGGATTATTACGGGAAAAACTGGGACTTTCAGGGACCGGGAATAGTTATCATCAATGAAAAACAGAACCGGATAATTGTGCTTCCCCGTAGTGAAGCTATGATAAAGGATTATCCGGAAGTGCTAACCGGTGAGAAGTACACAGGTCTTTTTCATATTCCTGAAAAAAGCGCTTTCACAGGTTGGTTCTCGATTGTATATCAGGGGCATAATGATATCATCAGTACCTTTGACCTAAACCTGAACGATAATGGCAAAGAGATTCTTATGAAAAATGGGCTTGAATGCCGTTTTCCTGCTGTCATCAAATATGCCGATCATCCGTTCTACTATCTTGCCGGGGATTTTTCAAAAGAAAAGGTTATGCTCGTATGGTCAAGAATAAGGATATTGAATAATCTTATACGTTCAGTTACTGGAAATATGACAAACGATCCGGGAGTCTTTTTCCAGACCTATTATGTTCCGTTCATGTCAGCGGTGTTAAATGAACAATTTGATGAAATGAAAGAAGCCGGGATATGACCTTTTCTATGTGTGAATGAATTCTTCGATGGGTTTTTTACAAATCAGAATACAACGATGGAAACATTGAGGGTGGCTCTTGTTCAGGCTGATCTCCATTGGGAAGATCCCCTGGCAAATCTCAATATGTTCGATGAATTCCTCATGGAATTGAAGGATAAGGCCGACCTTGTCATCCTGCCTGAAATGTTTACTACAGGTTTCTCGATGAATTCCCGGAAACTGGCAGAAAACATGTCGGGAGTATCTGTCAGGTGGATGCTTGATAAAGCTGAATATTTGAACGCCGTGGTTGTTGGAAGTATGATCATTAAAGAAGGGGATAGCTATTATAACCGGCTGCTTTGGGTTTACCCCGGCCGGAGTTTAGAATGGTACGATAAACGCCATTTGTTCAGAATGGGTGGTGAAAATAAATTTTATGAAGCCGGGAAACAACGACTTGTGGTTGAATATAAAGGCTGGCGCATAAACCCGCTTATTTGCTATGACCTCAGGTTCCCGGTGTGGAGCAGGAACCGCAATGATGTTGACATGCTCATCTACGTGGCAAACTGGCCGGCATCGCGCAAACAGGCATGGACCATCCTGCTAAAAGCCAGAGCTATCGAAAATCAGGTATTTGTTGCCGGGGTAAACCGCGTAGGAAGAGATGGAGAAGGGGTCATTTACCAGGGCGATACCCAACTGATAAATCCTAGAGGTGATGTAATAACCGGCTTTGATCTCAGCTATCCTGGAGTAACCATTGCTGAAGTTTCTCTGGAGGAACTGACCTCTTTCAGGAAAAAATTTCCCGTTGTCAATGATGCTGATGATTTTGTCATAAACCATTGATTCCATTCTCTTTCTCAATCCTAAAAACGTTCTGGTTTATTGAATTCCTCATTCAATCCGCGTTGTTCGTTTACTATGGAACCTTCAAGTGAAGGATTGCTGAGTACATACTTCAGATGCGCCTAAACGACTTCTTACCTGTTCTTTATGCAGTCAACAGGAAAAGGAAATCCTGGTTTACGGATTGCCACACCTTGAAGATTTGCCTTTGCACTGTAAGATCTAAATGATATTTCTGAGTCGATATGATTCATGCCATAAGGTTAGCCCATAGCTCATGGAACCCCGAAAAAAAAGCCGTCTACCTATGGGGCAGACAGCTTCACCAGTTTATTATGACCTTTTTTGTCAATGTTCATGATTACTATGACAGTCTTCTTTGTCGCATCCCTGGCAACTTTCGTGGTCATGAATATGACCGTGTTCCAGTTCATCCGGATTAGCATCCCTGATTTCTGTCACTTCACCGTTAAAAAACAGGTTAGTGCCAGCCATAGGATGGTTGAAATCCATTTTCACTGCTTCATCACCAATTTCTTTAACAATACCATTCAGCCTGTTACCTTCACGATCAAGCATCGGGATTATGTTACCCATTTTCAAAAGGTTGTAATCCAGCTCTCCCTCAATGCGAAACACATCGAGTGGAACATCAACGATGGCATTATCTTTTACCGGACCATATGCTTCATCACTGGTCAGACTAAACTGAAAAGGATCTCCAGCGCCCAGACCATTAAGATTTTCTTCAAATTTTGGCAGGAGATTACCTCTTCCAAAGAGAAAGGTTAGGGGTTTTTCCTTGGTTAGTTCTTCAACAACTTCACCCTGATGGTTATCTTTCCTTAATTGATAAATAATGGAAACTACTTTGTTTTCTTCTATTGTCATCGCAAAAATGATTTAATTTAATTAATCCTCAAATAAAAGTCTTTATATCAACTTATCAAAACCAGCGTATGATAAAATTCAAATAAATTATAATATAACTAACATTTTTTATTGATTATTGTTTCCCGGTACGGTCTTTAGATCATCTTCAGGTACCTGCGGCTTTCCTGCAAGCGGAGACACCCGGAAAAGGAATTTCAAGTTCCTTGCGCTTTCTGGCGTTTACCAGGGAAAATGTCATGGCCATACTACTTGCGATGATGATAAACAACAGTACACCCGGATCGAAACGATCGTTGGTGATTTCAGAAGGGATGGCATAAAAAAGCAGTATGGTAATCAATCCCCGCGGAGCCAGGAAAATTTCAGGAAATAAATTCTTTACTAACAAAATTTTGAAAATGATATACCGTAAGCCATAAATGACGGTAAGAATAATGAGGCTCACCAGAAGAACTTTCCAACTGTAAAGTGAAGATAACGTAATGGTTATTCCGAAAATCACAAAGAAAAAAGTCCTGACGATAAAGGCCGATTCGAGCGTGATAATCCTGAAATTATTGCTTATCTCCTGCAAAGTATCTTCCCGGATCAGCGTTTTTAGCTTACCTGCGAAAAAAATATGCCTGTTCTGAAGAACCAGGCCGAACACCAGAATGATCATTAAGGAAGATAAATGCATAAGCTTTGCCAAGGAATACAGAAGAATCAGGACGGCAATCAGCAGGAATAACTTAACCTGAGTCCGGATATTCTGAAAAACCAGGATAAGAACATAACTTACAAGAAACGACACTGCAATAGTCCCGAGAATATTGATGACAAGGTTCAATCCGGCCTCTCCGGCAGTCTTTGTATCAAGGCTTCCAATCAGGAAATAGAAAACCATGATCCCAAGGATATCAGAAAATGTACTTTCATAGATCATGAATTCTTTCTTTTCCTCATCAAGACCCGATGTACTCGGAATGACAATTGCACTGCTGATAATCGAAAGGGGAAGTGCGTAAATGAGAGCTTCATTAAGCCCGGTTTTCAAGTATAGGGTAAGAATCAGGGCAATAAAAAATGAAGTAAATATCAGGGAAAGTGAGGCTATCAAAAATGAACGCCAGATCATTCCCCGCTTTTCGCGGCTGAGTCTTAGATCCAGTGAGGCTTCGAGTACGATCATAATCAGCCCGACAATACCCAGCAATTCCAGTACAGGCATGAAGTTGATACTTTTTGCATCAAATGCCTTCAAGGCCAGGTTTATCAATATTCCTGTTGTAATCAGCAGAAGTACACTCGGAATGCTGGTTCTGCGGGAGATAATATTGAACAGGTAACTGAGAATAACAATTACTGAACAGGCAATGATGATAGCGTATGAGGAGAATCCTTCCATATTAACGGAGATATATCTGAAAGCCCATTCTGACAATCGGATTAGTATAAAGGGAACGACTCGTTGTATCTGTATCCCACAGGAACAATAAATTAAAAGAGGCTCTTTGTCCTGCCGGTTGCCTAAGACCGGCGCCAACCAGTGCCGTACTGTACCAGAACCTGCCGTTTGCAGGATAATACGGAAAATCGAAATACTGTTTTTCAAGGCTGAGACCTTCGTATTCTATGTGGCCGAAAATCCCGCTGTTGAGACCGAGAGGAATGATGTTATTTAAATTCTTTATTACATCGAGTTCAGCATATAGCCGCATGCCGTAAATATGGGTGCTGTATGAATTATACGAATAATATGACCTTGATTCTTTAAGGTATTCATATCGTGCACCGGCAGCCACCGATATCCGGTTGGTGAGATAATAGCCCAGGGCAGGTGATACCTCAATGCGGGTTACAGTCCCGAGTATCAATCCAAAATCAGGCGCAATAAAAAATCTGCCTGCATTTTCCACATCATCTTCAGGGAGTGACTCAACCTGTGCAGATAGAGCTGAATCATTAAAAATGATAACCAAAAAGGAAAACAGGAACGGGATGATCCGGTATACATTGTTTTTCATTCTGAGTCTTTACTTTTTACATTGATATGCGTAAATTTAAAATTAAAACACATATATAGGCATAACTGTTAAAAATAAACATTTATTTCAGGAAATGGAATTAATCTCCAATTCCGTTTCTGTTAAAACAACGTAAGATGAACATTCTCATTACCGGAGCAAGCCGAGGTCTGGGGGCCGCATTAGCGGCTGATTTTGCAGCCAAAACAAAAGGGAATATCATTTTGGCTTCAAGAAATGAAAACAGGCTGAATGAGCTTAAAAATACTATTGAAACCAAAAATCCCGACACCCTTGTTCTTGTCAGGGCCGTCGACCTGACCAGCGAGGATGACCTGGATCAGTTCATTTCATGGGTCAGGCAGCAAATCCCCAGCCTGGATATCCTTGTCAACAATGCAGGCCTACTGATGAATGAACCGTTCGGGGACATGGAAAAGATGAAGGCTGAAGCCATTTTCCGGATAAATTATTTTGCACCGGCAATGCTCATAAGAGGGGTGGATAGCCTGTTGAGAAAAGCAGATCACGCTCATGTGGTGAACATCGGAAGCATGGGAGGATACCAGGGAAGTGTTAAATTCACCGGATTATCACATTACAGTGCTTCTAAAGCCGCGCTGGCAGTACTTACCGAGTGTCTGGCAGAGGAATACAAGGAAGCCGGTATCTCGTTTAACTGTCTCGCCCTGGGAGCGGTTCAGACAGAAATGCTGGATGAGGCATTTCCGGGTTATAAGTCACTTCTGAGTGCGGCGGAAATGGCAGGCTTTGTATCTGATTTCGCCCTGAACGGTCACCGTTTCATGAACGGAAAAATTTTACCTGTCGCCCTCTCCACGCCATAGAATTCGAATCGATCAGATATCCGTGTTCACCATATTTTCCTCGGAATATTCTTTTGGTTCTACTTCTCCCTTTAGCACCATCAGTCCGTTCATGGCCAGGGCATGCATTTCATCTTCTCCCGGATAAATAATTACCGGGGCAATGAAAGAGACCATTTTTTTTATGTATTCGACGACCATTGGGTTGTTGGCAATCCCGCCGGTAAGGATGATACCGTCTACCTCACCTTGAAGTACGGTAGCCAATGCTCCGATTTCTTTGGCAACCTGGTACGACATCGCATCCTGGATCAGCCTGGCACGATCGTCTCCTTCTATGGCCATGATTTCAATCTGGTAAGCGCTGTTCGTGCCAAAATAAGCCATGAGGCCGCCCTGACCGGTGATCATCCGCTTTACATTTTCAATATCCGATCCTTCACTAAAGCACTCCTTGATAAGCTGACCCGCAGGAACTGTACCGGATCTCTCCGGAGAAAAGGGACCTTCACCATCAAGCGCATTGTTCACATCAATTACTCTTCCCTTCAGATGAGCTCCAACAGAAATGCCTCCTCCCATATGTGCAATAATGAGGTTGAGATCCTCGTATTTTTTATTCAGGAGCCGTGCGTAAGATCTGGCTGTTGCTTTCTGATTGAGGGCATGGAAGATTGACAGTCTCTTGAAATCAGGGTGTCCGGCAATCCTGGCAACATCAATCAGTTCATCCACAACCACCGGATCGGCAATGAATGCCCTGGCATTGGGCAGGCTTCTGGCTATATCATCTGCAATAAGACCTCCCAGGTTACTGGCATGCTCGCCCAGAATGCCTTCGCGAAGATCCTGTTTCATACGTTCATTGATGATATATATCCCCGATTTAATGGGTTTGATAAGTCCTCCGCGACCAACAACTGCTTCAATCTTGTCAAGCTCAATCTGAGCGTGGGTAAGCTCGTCCATGATAATATCCTTCCGGAAGCTGTACTGATCCGAGATATTATCAAACCGGCAAAGTTCTTCAGTGGAGTGCTGAATACTTTTAAGAAATATCACCTTGGTGTTGGTATAAACCGCAATTTTGGTAGAGGTGGATCCGGGGTTTATTGCAAGAATCTGTTTTAGTGACATAATTTTAATTTTAAATGGCCGCTGCCAGTGCAATTGAATAGAGCTTGCTCTCCTCTGTATCAGCACGTGAAGTCAGCACAACCGGGGCAGTTGCACCCGTAACGATGGCTGCTGAGATACCGTCTGAGAGGAAACTCATCGATTTATACAGAATATTCCCGCTGTTCAGATCGGGTGCAAGAAGGATATCAGCATCGCCGGCAACACTCGAAATAATGCCTTTGTGCTTTGCTGCATCTGCCGAAATGGCATTGTCAAGTGCCAGCGGACCGTCAACAATACAGCCCGTAATTTGTCCACGACGATTCATCTGGGTCAGAATTGCTGCATCAACGGTTGAAGGGATTTTCTCATTTACAGTTTCAAGAGGACCTAGTACAGCTATTTTAGGTTCTGGTACTCCAAGGGCATTAAATACCTCAGCTGCATTGTGAAGGATGTTGACCTTTTCATTAATATCAGGCGAAATATTCATCGCCGCATCGGTAACTCCCAGAAGTTTGTGATAATACCTGGTTTGAAAAATGGCCAGATGACTGAGCGTACTTCTATTCCGGAGACCTTTCTCTTTGTCAAGGATAGCAAGTAAGAGCGGAGCAGTCTGTACGAGTCCTTTCATCAGAATATCTGCACGGTCTTCACGGATCAGTTCCACAGCCCGGATACATGATCGGGCCGGATCCTTTTCGTCAATAATATCAACAGAGCTCAGGTCAAATTCTATTGTTTTTGCTAATTCTTTAATTTTCAATGAGTTGCCAACAAGTATAGGAATGGCAATATCCAGAATCACAGCCTGCATCACGGCTTTGAGGACAGGCAGATCTTCGGCTGCGGCAACTACAATCTTCCGTGTTTCACGCTGTCTGGCTTTTTCCCTGATCTCATCGAGTGATTTGTATTCCATGTTTTTACAGTGATTCGTTTATGATATGCTCAGTATCACTGGCAATGACGAATTCCTCGTTAGTTGGTATTACCATAACCGATACCCGTGAACCGGCTTTGGAGATGACTTTTTCCTTTCCCCGGATACCGGAATTGGCTTTCCGGTCAAATTCAAGACCGAGGTATTCAAAATCCTTACAGATCTCTTCCCGGCTTTCCGGACTGTTTTCACCTACACCACCTGTGAAAACCAAAATATCAACGCCTCCCATAACAGCAGCATAAGCCCCGATATATTTCCTGATCCGGTAGTGATACATATCCAGACCCAGCCTGGCCCTGTCATTACCCTTTTCAGATCGAGCTCTATCTCTCTCATGTCGGAAGAAATACCTGTGATTCCCAGCATGCCGCTGTGCTTGTTGATCAGCGTATTGGCGTTGTGGGAATCGATGCCTTCTTTTTGCATGATATAGATCAAAACCCCCAGATCCAGATCCCCGGTACGGGTACCCATGATCAAACCTTCAACCGGTGTGAGGCCCATGGAGGTGTCAATCGATTTCCCGCCTTTTATCGCCGCAACAGAGGCCCCGTTGCCCAGATGACAGGTGATGATCTTCAGTTTGTTTTTATCTTTTCCGGAGAGCTCAGCAGCCCTGGTTGAGACAAATTTGTGACTTGAGCCGTGAAATCCATAACGTCTGAGTCCATATTTTGCATAAAGCGAATATGGAATCGCATACATGTAGGCCTGGGCGGGCATGGTCTGATGGAATGCAGTATCGAAGGTACCCACCTGCGGAATATTAGGAAGAAGATTCTTCATGGCATAAATCCCTTTAAGATTAGGCGGATTATGAAGAGGTGCCAGGTCAATGCACTCATTTATCTTCTCAATTACCTCATCGGTGATAAGGACACTGTCCTTAAAGGCTTCTCCACCATGCACAACCCGGTGTCCGACGGCATCAATCTCATCAAAACTTTTCAGAGATCCGTATTTTTCACTCTTGAGGATTCCGAGAATAAATTCAATACCCTGCTGGTGATCCAGGATTTCCCCTTCAAGTTTTACTTTAACACCATCGTCCCGCTCATGTTTGATAAATGAACCATGAAGCCCGATTTTTTCAGCAACCCCTTTTGCGAGGACAACGGAATCAGAGGAATCAATAAGCTGGTATTTGATGGAGGAACTTCCGCAGTTTAAAATGATAATTTTCATAAGTTATGAATTTGTTTTTATACCTCCCCGCCGGAAGCGGGAATCATTCCTGATCCGGATGAGTCGTTTTGGCAACGTCGTATCTGAACAGGAAAACCTTGTTTAATCATTAAGAATGTCAAAGACCCGGAGCGGAGCCGTAATAAGAAGGACAGACTTCTGTATTGGTTAACCCGAGACAACCTGTCCCTGCTGAGCAGACCATTTTGCCGGTTATTTAAATTCAGTAGCCTGGATGGCCTGACTTATGATCTTGCCATCTTCATATTTGTAAAACCCTTTAGCGGTTTTTGTGCCGTGATAGCCTGCCCTGACAAGTCGCTTAAGAATAGGCGAGGGTTTGTATTTCTGAAGTCCGAATTCGGCATAAAGGTTATCCATCCACTTAAGCAACTTATCAAGCCCGATCCTGTCGGCCATTTCAAACGGACCAAAGAGGAGTCCGTAACCCAGTTTCATCGTTGTGTCGATGCACTGCACAGAAGCAACGCCTTCCATAAGGGTTTCGCAGGCTTCGTTTATAAGAGTGACGATCAGGCGGCTGCTAACATGTCCGGGCGATTCATGAAGAGCAATGGGAGTCTTGTCAATCATCTTGCAAAACCGGATGATAAAGTCAAATGTTGCATCGTTTGTTTCAACGCCCCTGACCAGTTCAACAATTTTCACCGATGAAGCCGGAGCAATAAAATGCAAACCTATCGCTCTTTCAGGATGTTCCAGCACACCGGCCAGATCAGAGATCATGAGAGTGGAATTGTTGGATGTGATCACGACATCCTTACCTACAACAGCCTCAACTTTTTTAAATACTTCCTTTCTGATTTCTATATTCGTTCCGGGTTTGCGCGAGTTAATGGATTCAATAACCAGGTCTGCATCCACAATATCCTTATAGTCGGTAGATCCCTTGATTCTCGAAAGGATTGCTCGTTTCTCTCCTTCAGTAAGTCCCCATTTATTGATGATCTCGTCAAGCTGCAACTCCATTTCTCGAAACACATCCTTAATTCGTTCATCAGATACATCGATAAATACCACTTCCATGCCCTGCTGACTCACAAGCCGTGTTATTTCCTGGCCCATTGTGCCGCACCCGATCACAGCTACTTTTTGGATGCTGCCATATTTTTTGGCGGATTGTTGGCTAAGGGCAAAATCTTCTAATGTCTCGGTCATATTGTATATGTTTAATTGTTTTTCTTGCAGAGAATTTCTTAATTTCCGGCTGCCTGATTTGCGGTTATGGCAACCAGGTTGACAATATCACTTACTGAACAGCCCCGCGAGAGATCATTGATCGGGGCTGCCATTCCCTGAAGAATCGGCCCAATAGCCTCTGCCCCGGCCAGCCTCTGGACCAGTTTGTAAGCGATGTTTCCGACTTCCAGACTTGGGAATATCAGAACATTTGCCTTACCTGCGATTTCACTTCCCGGAGCTTTTGATTTTCCAATCGCATCAATAATGGCAGCATCAGCCTGAAGTTCGCCGTCAATCTTCAGCCCGGGAGCCATCTCCCTTGCAATTCTGGTGGCATTCACCACTTTGTCCACCATCGCATGCCTGGCACTTCCTTTGGTGGAAAAACTCAGCATGGCGATTTTAGGCTCAAAACCTGCGATAGCTCTTGTAGTTGCTGCTGTAGCTACGGCAATTTCGGCTAATTCCTGTTCTGTAGGGTCGGGGTGAACAGCGCAATCGGCAAAGACCATCAGACCATCATGCCCGAAATTCCGGTCCTTTAATATCATTATAAAAGCTCCGGAAACCACAGAGATCCCGGGTTTGGTCTTGACATACTGAAAGGCCGGCCTCAGGACGTCACCTGTAGCATTCCTTGCACCCGCAACTTCTCCATCAGCATCACCGGCCTTAATCATCATCGTACCCAGGTAAAGTGGGTCCTCAATTAATCCTTCTGCTTGTTCACGGGTCAGCCCCTTACTCCGACGCAATTCAAGCATGAGCTGAATATAGGATTCTTTTTTGTCATGTGATTTCGGGTTGATAATGAGTGCTTTATCAATATTGCCGAGAGAAAGCTGCCTGGCCTGTTCTTTAATCTTATCCGGATCTCCAATCAGGATTATATCAGCAATTTTATCCTCAATTAGAATGTCCGCGGCTTTAAGTGTTCGTTCTTCATCGCCCTCGGGTAACACAATACGTTTATAATGTTGCTTAGCCTTTGCTTTGATTTGTTCTAGTAAATTCATTGATTTTCAATTGATTGTGTTGATTATGTGATAGGTTGTAAAATTAGTTAAAAATAATGTAGCCATATCGGGTGTTTTTGATGATTTATATCAGCTTTGTCAGGTGTTTTACAACAATTTTTGCTGTTGATCAAAATCGCTCATGGATTGTTATGTCTTCATTTAACCAAAACCGTCATTCATCGTGAAAGTTCATAAATTATTCAACAGACTTTGGCTCGATTATGTCAGCAAGACCCCGTCGGCCGCACGTATCCTTGATCTTTTTACACGGGAAGGGGAATCGGTGAAAAATGATCATATCGCTTTTCGAACCTTCAACGACCCGAGGGTCAGTATTGAAATTCTTGCCAAACCCTTTATTGATGCAGGATATGTTGAAAAAGGCGAGTATCATTTCAAACACAAACATCTTGAAGCCCTCCATTTTGAACTTCCCGGATGACCAGGAGGCACCCCGGATTTTCATCAGTCAGCTGATCCTTGAGGATTTTTCAGATTACATGGTGCAGACCGTTACCGGGTTACTCGATGAAGTTCCTAAAGAAATACTGGATTCAGGAGACCTGATTAATTCCGGTGCCGTTTTCGGTGTCCCTTCGTATGAGGTATATCTTAAATTACGGGATGAATCTGAATACGCTGCCTGGTTATATGTTTTTGGATACAGGGCCAACCATTTCACGGTAAGCGTCAATGCGCTGAATAAATTCAGTGATTTGGTACAGGTGAACGACTTTCTTAAAAACAACGGCTTCGAGTTGAACCGTTCGGGTGGCGAAATCAAGGGCTCAGCTGAACAACTGCTGCTGCAGTCGAGTATTCTGGCCGATAAAGTGGATGTAAATTTTAAAGAAGGGAATAAGGTCATTCCATCCTGTTACTATGAATTTGCCCAACGGTTTCCCGATAAAACAGGAAAACTTTTCAGCGGGTTCATTGCTGATTCAGCTGATAAAATTTTCGAAAGCACGAATTTCAGAAAATAATTAAGGATCAGGATGTCTTTTCCACCGGCAGGATGAAAGCATGCCTGAAGGGATGGATGGAATCGTTTCCGACAATTTTAATCGGTTATTTTAGTATTCTCTTCCTCGCAATATGGCTTTTATTTCTACCTTTATTGCCCAAAATTCAGCTTTTTTCTGCCCTATGCCTCTTAATATAATCAACGATTTGAAAATCAAGGGAGACGTTTTCACCGACGAATCCATAAGACTCATTTATTCCACGGATGCATCGGCTTACAGGGAAAAACCTGTCGGCGTAGTATGGCCGGTCGATGAGGAGGACATTCATACCATCATCCTTTTTGCCCGCAGAAATAATCTGAATCTTATTCCCAGGGGAGCAGGCACATCGCTTGCCGGCCAGGTTGTTGGGAACGGACTGGTGGTCGATTTTTCAAGGCATATGAATAAAATCCTTGAAATAAATCCGAAGGAAAGATGGGTTAGAGTTCAGCCCGGAGTTGTCCTGGATGAATTGAACTTGCAACTGAAACCTTACGGATTATTTTTTGCACCGGAAACATCCACGGCTAATCGTTGTGTGATAGGAGGCATGATAGGGAATAACAGCAGCGGCCTCCATTCGCTGATCTATGGTACAACCAGGGAGCATCTCCTCGAAGTCAGGACTCTTCTATCCGATGGAAGTACTGCAATTTTCGGATCCGTTACAAAAGAGGAATTTCAATCCAGATGTGCCGGTGATACCCTCGAAAACCAAATCTACAGAAATATATCATCCCTTTTGTCGGTTCCGGATAACCGTTCGAAAATTGATGACCAATATCCTGATCCGGTCATTGTACGCCGGAACACAGGATATGCTCTCGACCTCCTGAAAGAAGCTTCGGTTTTCAATGAGAATTCAAAACAGGACTTTAATTTCTGCCGGTTGATAGCCGGTTCGGAAGGTACCCTGGCAATGGTAACCGAAGCAAAACTGAACCTCATCCCTTTGCCACCATCTTTCAAAGCATTGATGTGTGTTCATTTTGACTCCGTTATCGAAGCAATAAGGGGGAACCTTGTTGCTCTGAAATACCATCCTGGTGCAGTGGAACTTATGGATAAGAGGATCCTTGAACTGACGAGCCAAAACATTGAACAGAGAAAGAATCGTTTTTTTGTCAAGGGTGATCCGGGAGCAATACTTATGATCGAGTTCGCCAGGGATAGTGTGGATGAAATTAACACTTTAAGTAAGGAGCTCGAAAATGAACTCAGGAAGAAGCATTTAGGATATCATTTCCCAGTGATCACTGGAAACGACATCCGGAAGGTTTGGAACCTTAGAAAAGCCGGTCTGGGAGTATTGTCAAATATGCCCGGTGATGCCAAACCAGTATCCGTAATAGAGGATACCTCAGTAAACCCGGAGTATTTGGAAGAATATATTTCTGAATTCAACCGGATTCTTGAAAAATATCATCTTGAATGCGTTTATCACGCGCATATCTCAGTCGGAGAATTGCATTTGCGTCCAATTCTGAATCTGAAAGACCCGGCGGATGTGGAGATGTTTCATACCATAGCCGAAGAAACTGCGCATCTGGTAAAGAAGTTCAGAGGATCTCTCAGCGGTGAACATGGTGACGGCCGATTGCGGGGAGAATTTATTCCGTTGATGGTGGGAGAGGAGATCTACCAGTGGTTTCGTGATATAAAGAATACCTGGGATCCCGAAAATATTTTCAATGCCGGAAAGATCACAGACACTCCGCCAATGAACCGTTTTCTGAGATATGATCCCGGCAGGGAAGAACGGGAAATTGAGACTTACTTCGATTTTTCAGATACAGGTGGGATTCTCAGAGCGGCTGAAAAATGTAACGGAACGGGAGATTGCCGCAAATCTGCCCTCATCGGTGGTACAATGTGTCCGAGTTATATGGCAACACGCGACGAAAATACAACCACAAGAGCCCGTGCAAATATCCTCAGGGAATTTTTAACCCACTCTGACAGAAAAAATCCTTTCGATCATAAGGAAATATATGAGGTTCTGGATCTTTGCCTCTCCTGTAAAGGATGTAAATCAGAATGCCCGTCCAATGTGGATATGGCAAAACTGAAAGCTGAATTTTTGCAGCATTATTATGATAGTAATGGAATTCCCTTGAGAACAAGGTTAATAGCCTATATCACTTCACTCAATAAAATAGGGTCCTTCTTTCCCTGGATGTTTAATTTTTTTACTTCAAACCCGTTTATTTCGGGTGTCATTAAACGTACAATCGGCTTCGCCCGAAAACGAAGCATCCCACAATTATCCAGGCAGACTTTTCATGCCTGGGCGGCTAAAAAACCTGGAAAAGCTGAACCGGACTTTGCCCTCCGGAGCGAGAGTCATAAACCTTTTTGCGGATGAATTTACCGAGTATAACGACTCGGAGATTGGAATCAAAGCCGTTAAATTATTGATTGCCCTTGGATACCGGGTCAGGATACCCAGACATGTTGAGAGCGGCCGCACTTTCATTTCCAAGGGACTGCTCCGGACAGCCCGTCAGAAAGCCATCCGGAATATCCATTTGCTCAGGCCCTATGTTACTGCCGAATCACCTCTGGTAGGTATTGAACCATCGGGCATCCTGGGTTTCAGGGATGAATACCCTGACCTTGTCCGTGACGGATTGAAGGATGATGCCCGGCAAATCGCTCAAAATGCCTTACTCATTGATGAATTTCTTTCCATGGAGATGGACGGTGGCAGGATCCGGGTCGAGCAGTTTACCAGGGAAAAACAGGTGATCAAACTTCATGGTCACTGCCAGCAAAAAGCCATTGCTTCAACTTTATCCACTATAAAAATGCTTTCATATCCCGACGAATTATCAGGTGGAAGAAATCCCATCGGGATGTTGCGGAATGGCTGGTTCCTTCGGATATGAGAAAGAACATTATGATTTATCCATGAAAGTCGGAGAACTGGTTTTATTTCCTGCGGTCAGAGCTGCTTCCGAAGATGCGATCATTGCCGCTCCCGGAACGAGCTGCCGTCACCAGATCAAAGACGGTACAGGCCGGAAGGCTCTTCATCCTGTGGAGATCTTATATAATGCCCTGGCCATAAAGGCATAAGGTAAACGTGAAAAACATAAATCCGGGTCAGGTTCACATCTTCAGGCTTCAGCAGAATCAAGTCCTGTCTTTTCTGTGAAAAGAAATTACAAAACCAGGAAATCCGGTTCATCAGCCGTATTAAAAGCAGAAATGTAGTTCGGTCCCGGCTCTCCTGCTTTTAAACTTTCAAAACTTCACCCTCAGATTTGGCAATAATAACCGCACCACAACTATCACTCCATACATTGGTTGCTGTACGGAACATATCCAGAATCCTGTCTACGGCAAGAATGAGTCCGACACCTTCGAGAGGCAGATCAACGGCAGTAAGAATGACCGTCATCATTACCAGTCCTGCCATTGGAATGCCAGCCGCTCCGATGGAAACCAGCAAGGCTGTGATGACAATGGTGAATTGCTGGAACAGCGACATATCGATACCATAAGCCTGTGCAATGAAAATGACCGCGATACATTCATAGAGAGCAGTTCCGTCCATATTGATGGTCGCCCCTAATGGCAATGTAAAGCTGGAGATTTGATTGGATACACCGCTGTTCTCTTCAACAGCCGTCATAGTTAACGGTAAAGTGGCTCCCGAGGATGAGGTGGAAAATGCTGTTAAAAGGGGAGTGGTCATATTTGCGAAATGCCTGTAAGGCCTCGATTTACCTATGAACCTGACCAACAGGGGCAGGGTAATAAAAGAATGAAAGAATAAGGCCAGAAGAACGGTACCCATGTATTGTCCCATACTTGTTACCAATGCAATCAGATTATCCTGATCCGCTACTACCTTACTTACAATTCCAAAAATCCCAAGAGGTGTAAATAAAATCACAAACATGGTTATTTTCATCATTACATCAAAAACGGCATTAAACAAGTCAGTCAGGAATTTCCTGGATTTTTGAGGAACCCGTGTAATAAAAAAACCGAACAGCATGCTGAAGAAAATAACAGAGAGCATATCGTTCTGCACCATGGCTTTGAAAACATTGTCAGGTACAATATCAATGATCATATCCCTGAAATCACGCTGATTCTCAGCGAGACCCTGAACTTTTTGAAGAAGATTCAGATCTGAGCCGATACCCGGACGTATAAGATTTACAAGAATAAGGCCGGTAAATATTGCGACGAGGCTGGTAACGATATAGTAGCTGAAAGTTTTAAGGCCAAGCCGTCCAATTTTTTGTCCTGTACCCAGATTCGTTAATCCGGATATCAGTGAGCTTACCACCAGGGGAATGACAAGCATTCGTAAAGCCCTGAGGAAAATATCACCTAACCAGCTTACCTTATTAATGGCAGGATTATAATATGAGGCGCCTGTGATGATTGCCTGGTATTCATTAAGATCAGATTTATCAAGTATTGCGGAGAGTTTTTCGGAAAATTCAGCCAGGGAATCAAAGGTATTTCCTTTTTCACTCTTTACTGCCGTAATGACCTTTCCGGGGACTTCCTTCTTCAGAAGTTTCTTAATGGTTTGATTCGTTATTTGGTAACGGGTCGGAAACAGCAGTCCGAAAATAACAGACAGAATAAGAGCAAACAATATCTGCCAGTGTAAAGCCGGTTTCTTCATAAGGGTGATTTTTGACTTTACTAAGATAAGGTTTCACGAATCGATATGAAAGGAGAGGAGGCTCAAAGAAAAATACGGCAGTAGGAATTGAAATGCTATATAGCCGGATTATCCCGGTCCAATGGTAAGATCGTAAGCAAATATGCGATTCTCGCGGACTTAAAATTCTCTTGAAAGTACAGCTATTGTACAATACTACAGCTCTTTGAAGTCAAATGACCTGCCAATAAAAAATGATTCAGGAAATGCACTTTATGCATTTATTGGATTTTATTCTCTGAAATGAAGCAAAAACCAGGATTTAGCATAGCCGGATGGAGCCAGGATGCTCATACTAAAAAAATCCAGGCAATGGTTCACTTCCAGGAGGGAAGGGAAGGGATGGCCGGAGCAGTTATCTGTTGGTCTGGCATTTGAATAGACTTAAGCAAAATTAATATGTTTACAAATAAAACCAATTAATCACAAAATTTACAAATAAAGTGACATACTTAAACATATCTATACAATTACTGTTCAAACAGAGTGGATTCAGATTGGTCAAAATTAAAAATCATAATTCATACATCTATAAATTATCTTATTTATCTAATAACCAATATATTATTAAATATTAATAAAGTATATGTTTAATAATTGAATGAAAAATCAGTAAATCTTAGGGATAATTGGCCAATAAATGAAATATATAAACCTTAATACACTGTATACCAGTATTATATGAATTATATATGGATTATTACTTTAAGTTATGGGAATTGAGGTTAATATTTTGTAAAGCAACATGTTATCACAAATACGCGTAATTACCCGGATTGATTTGCTTTCCGGGTCTAAAGGGACATAACTTGTACTTTGATAAACATTGTATACAATAATAAACAGAATATGATTACAGAAATAAACATATCATTTATTACATTTGTAATATTAATTATTCATTTTGTAAACATTTTTTTTAACGTGGCGGTAAACGATTGTGATGTGGGAAGAGGGGGGTGTACGTCGGGCAAACCATGGAGCTGTGTGCAAATCACTAAGGCTGAATAGCATCACGGATTGAACTTATTATATGAGAAATTATAAATTTTTTACAATATGAGGGAAAGATTGGAACATATTCTCGAAATATACGGTATTTCGGCTTCAAAACTGGCTGAAATGCTCGATGTTCAGCGATCTGGCATATCTCATATTCTGGCTGGACGCAATAATCCCAGTTATGAATTCCTGGTCAGGATAACTGAAAACTTCCCGGAAATTGATGCAAACTGGTTGCTGACAGGGAAAGGCAGTATGACAAAGGGAAAGGAAGATGTACCAGATACGGACATGAATCAACCCGCTAAAAGTTCTGTGGATCCGGAAATACCAGGGTTCAGTGCCAATAATGCTAAAAATTCAACTCAAAGCGAATCAGGATTTAATCCACAGGTTTACAAAAGTAAACAAAGTTCTGAACTTGAACCTGAAAGCATCATTATATTGCATAAAGATGGAACTTTCAGACGCTATAAGCCTGAATAGATAAATCTAACTATCTTTGAGAAAAAATTCTATGTACAAACTACTGCTACGCCCGGTGCTTTTTTTATTCTCTCCTGAACGGGTGCACAGCATGATTGTCTTCATAGTTAAAGCAATTTATCGTATTCCCTTGATTTCCGTCCTTGTCAGGAAAGCTTTTACCTATCATCATCCTGATCTTGAAACCGAACTACTTGGTTTAAAATTTTCAAATCCGGTTGGACTGGCTGCTGGTTTTGACAAGGATGCTTCTTTTTACAAGGCTTTCAGACTATTTGGATTCGGCTTCATTGAAGTGGGAACCATTACACCTAAAGCACAGACGGGCAATACTAAACCAAGGAGTTTCAGGCTGATTGAGGATAAAGCATTGATCAACAGGATGGGATTTAATAATCGCGGTGTAGAGGCCGCTGTCGAAAAACTGGAATCCGGACCTGAAGGTTTTATCGTTGGGGGAAACATTGGCAAAAATACACTAACTCCGAATAATCTTGCGGCAAATGACTATGAATATTGCTTCAGGAAGCTTTATGACAGAGTGGATTATTTTGTGGTCAATGTAAGTTGTCCGAATATTTCTGACATGGCTGAATTGCAGGATGAAGAGAGGCTTAGGGAGATACTGGGAAGACTTATGGCTGTTCGAAACGAGAAAATAATGAAAAAGCCGGTTCTGCTTAAGATATCGCCTGATCTGAATTGGCGGCAGATTGATGAAACTCTTGAAATCGTAAGACAAACTGGGATTGATGGCATCGTTGCCGTTAATACGACGATTACCAGGGCGCATTTGAAAACCTCCGAAGAAAAAGTTGAGAAAATTGGACGAGGTGGTTTATCTGGAGCACCGTTAACGGACCGTTCCACTGAAATCATCCGTTATATCCGGAAGAAAGCTGGAAAAGATATGCCTATCATTGGTGTAGGAGGTATCATGAGTGTCAAAGATGCTATGGAGAAGCTGGATGCCGGTGCAGATTTGTTACAAGTGTATACAGGCTTCATTTATGAAGGTCCGGGTTTTGTCAAAAAAATTCTAAAGGAGATATTGAAACAGAAGAACAGTAATTAGGGGTAAACAGTACCCTGGTGTCTTTCTGTAAAAAAGAGGTGGATTACCGGTTTTTACCTTCTTTACCAGGTGCTATAATGTTTTTAGGGATGATTTTATTACATCATTTCACCGTCCTGGCTCAGAGACATCCATAACCCTATTTACCCCCTTTTCCTGAAGCTTTCCCTGTCATCGGGACAAAGCGTACCGGGTAATGGCGAGTCCTTTTTAAACGGCCTTTTTGGCCTTTTTCAGCAACGACCATATATTGAACCTCATTTGCAACTCCAACCGGGATGACTATTCTTCCCCCGGGCTTCAACTGCAGGATCAATGGTGGTGGAATATCTTCTGGGGCACAGGTGACAATAATTCCATCAAACGGGGCAAACTCAGGCCATCCTTCGTATCCATCCCCAATTTTAACACGGATAGTCTGATAGCCAAGTTGTGAAAGCTTATTTCTGGTATTTCTGCCAAGTTCAGGTATAATTTCAATGCTGTAAACAAAAGGTGTGAGTTCGGAAAGAACGGCGGCCTGGTAACCACTACCTGTTCCCACCTCCAGGATTTTATCTCCGGGTTTTACTTTCAAAAGACTGGTCATATGAGCTACGATGAAGGGCTGGGAAATGGTTTGTCCAAAACCAATTGGTAGCGGTGAATTCAGATATGCTTCATCCTGCAGCCCTGCCGGCACAAATTCATGGCGGGGTACATGAGCCATGGCATCCAGAACTTTTTTATCGGTAATGGGAAAATATGGATGCTTTGCCAGTTTGTTCAGTACCATTGATTCGCGTTCGGCCTTTCTCTCCTAAAATCGTGGTCGATGCCATTCAAGTGTATCCCCGGAAGGAAGGAATATCCATGGCATACTATTTCTGCCGGGGTGGACCTGGTTCAGGGTATGAATACTGAGATGCAGTAACGAACCAAAAAGGATATATCTCCACAAAGGCATGAGGGTCGTTTCTTTTTAATGGTAAGTTAGGCTATTTCCTGTGCTAAGTCAATAAGGGGTAAATGTTTGGGCAAAGAACAGAGGCATGTACAAGGTGACATGCGGGCTTACGAACCCAGTGGATTTTTCCACGCTGCCGTCAGCGTTACCCATTCCTGATTTGTTCCTGGAAGTGAGATTAAAGACTGAGCTTTATTCAAATTCAAAACGCCTTAATCTGACCTTAAAAAAACAAAAAACCGCATTCAGAATGAACGCGGTAGTAAGTTCGTGATCCAGCTGGGGCTCGAACCCAGGACCCCATCCTTAAAAGGGATGTGCTCTACCAGCTGAGCTACTGAATCTCCTTGTTTTGTTAACGGGTTGCAAAGATATAGGAATATTGTTTCTGTGCAAAGTCTTTTACTATTTTATTTCTAAAAAATCGGTTCGTTTTTACCAACAATCTAATTAACAGTTTACTATAAATATGGGTGAATGTACAGTCCATTTATTGGTAATTAACACATGTCTGTAAAGTCGGTATAATGATTATTACAGGGTGATTATGTTATCAGAATCGGATGACTTTTTCAACTTTGTTTTTTCTAAGCCAGCTTCGGATAATCTGCCTGATTTCATGGTTATCTGCGGCAACCTTAATACAGGCTTTCAGATCGTCTATATGAAGGTAGGAAACAGAGATATCCAGAAATCCAAACCCTTTATAAAGGCCGTTTTCAACGAGTATAACTGACCGTTCCTCAGGAGTACGGCCCTGGTCGATCAGGATAAGGTTTTTATCTTCAAATTCGACGGATTCGATAAGCTCTTTGGCTCTTACGTTATATACCGACTTCGTTTCAGAACCGATACATGCGCCGTTGCACTGCCTGATACTATAATGAAAACAGGCACCTTCGGTCTGATATAAACCAGACAACTTCTGACACAGCCAGTGCTTCTGAACTTTTTCTGAAAGCCAGTCCCGGGCTTCCTTTGCATTATTAAAGGTGATATGAGGCAATTTATTTTCAGAGGAGGTTTTACTCAACCTGAAATTCAGGTATCCCTGCTGATCATAATGACTGTATAATCCCCAGGCTGAAAGCGTTCTGCGCTGTGCCCGGTTATACCGGGGTTTGAATTTTTTAATTTCTTCCGATTCTTTTAGTAGAGCTACGAGTTCACTGCCGGTAAGATCATAAGATATTCCTGCGATCCGCCCGCTCATTTCGGTTGATTTACGGCTGTTTTTATTTCCCAGGTGTTCCAGGATCCTTGAATGGATATTTTTACTTTTACCAACATAGATCAGATTTCCTTCCGAATCATGGAAATAATATACCCCGATGGCTGAAGGTAATTCAGAAATATTTTCAGGTTTCAGATACCCGTTGAGATTTTTGAGTCTTCCCTCCGGTTTGATCATCATCGGGAGTTCATTTCCGCTCAGTCTGTTTTTTATCAAAAGGATCTCAAAGAGTTTTACAGTTCCATAAGCATCTCCGGAAGCCCTATGCCTTCCGTTTATGGAAATAGCCAGCTGTTCACAAATTTTACCGAGGCTGTAAGATTTATACCCGGGGATTAGTTTTCGGCTAAGCTTCAGTGTACAGAGTGTTTTTCGCTGATAATCATATCCCAGTTGCCGGAATTCCTCACGTATAAAACTGTAATCGAAGTTTACATTATGTCCGACAACAATACAATTCTCTGTAATCTCAACAATCTGCCTGGCAACTTCAAAAAACCGGGGAGCCTCTGCAACCATCTTATTTGTAATTCCGGTAAGACTGGTAATGAAGGGTGGAATGTTCTTTTCCGGATTGATCAGTGTGGTAAACTCATCAATGATATTCTCACCATTATGAATATAAATGGCTATTTCAGTGATTTTCTCATGTTTCGGACTACCCCCGGTAGTTTCAATATCCAGCACAGCAAAATTCATCGGGCAAAATTTTCACAAAAATCAAAAAAAGTTAAAGATTATCCGCTTCTTTCTTCTTTTTGCCGCTTTCTTTTTCGTCAGAATTTTTATCCTGTAATTTTTTTCTTGTTGCAGCCTTTTCCTGGGTTGCAGCTTTCTCCTGGGTATTTTTGCAGCCTTTTCCTGAGGTGCAGCTTTTTCCTGGGTTACAGCTTTTTCCTGAGGTTTGGTCTTCACTTCTTTTATATCGTCGGTACTTCCTGCGGGCTTCACCGGCAGTTTGTCTTCCGGTTTTATTCCAGGAGGTACCGCTGCTTTACCTATTTTGATTAATTTATGTTTTGGTCTCTTTTTTCCAAAAGATCCGGCGAAAAATTTTCCTCGTCTGGTTTTAATATCTCCTTTTCCCATAATCTTTGATTTAAGTTTAATCGAACCTCTAAATGTAGTGAAAATAATGATATTAAGGAAATAGAAAAGTGGGTATGCTATAGTGAGTAAAGACAAGAAGTAAAACGAGGAGGAGAGAACCCTGGTGAAGATCCGGGGCATTATTCACAGTAAGGATGCATAACAGACTGATGAAGGGAGTGATTTCTTCAGGAGTGAAATAACTAATAAGGAACGGCTTTTAAGAATATCAAAGGATAACATTAACCAGACTCTTCGTCTCTGGAATGAAGGAACCATTCAGCCAGAGTCAATCTCTGTATTTCAGGATATCACGGTATTCTTCGTAAAAAGATTCAATCTTCATCATATTTTTATAAAAAAAGGGAAAAACTCTTTCCCAGCTTCCCTGATCATAAATGCTTACATCAGCCAGATTAAGGCTTATACGACTTATGGATTTCTTGTTTTCAAGAATATGCTCCAATTCCCATTCCATGTCACAGCCAACTTTTTTATGAAGAATGGTTTTCAACTGTTCTAGTTTTTCGAACAGTTCGAGCCTTCGTTCATCATTACGGGTCTCAATGTCGATACCCACACTCGCAGATCGCTCGTCGAATTCAAACTTCAGCTTCAGTTGGCTTATTCCCGTATTATTCATGATCCATTTTGCCGGTTTGCCCTTTTGCCGGCGCCTTACAGCAGAGTAAGATCTGAAACGGTCCCAGAATTCCTGCCTCATTCCTTTTTTCTCTTCTGCAGTGTACATAGTGTTTTCAATGATGCTGTTTATTCGGGTTCAATGCTTCTTCTCCGTGCTTTTTTTTCTGCCATGACTTTCTTTTCAGCAAGCCTTTTTTCCCTTGATGACCGGGTGGGACTGGTTGGTTTCCGTTTCTTAACCGGTTTTAAAGCTTTGCTTACCAGAGCCATGAAACGTTCTTCCGCCTTTTTCCTGTTTTCAAGTTGTGTCCTTTCCGACTGGGAGACAACCATCAGTTCGCCTTCTTTGGTGATTCGGTTTTGCAGTTTTTCTTTTAGAATTTCCTTTTGTTCAACAGTTAGTCGTTGTGAATCATCGATCCTGAACCGTAGTTCAACCCTTGTATTTACCTTGTTAACATTCTGACCTCCCGCTCCGCTGCTTCTGGAAGCCTGGAAAGTCAACTCTTCTGTGAGGTCCGGGATGCCTGCCTGATATTCTTTCATGAATTCCGGAAATAATGGGTAATCAAATACATAACGGTCATTGCGGGCAGTTGTTCGTAAAGGATCTTGTCATCAGGTCAAGTAAAGAATCCAACGGAAAATGTCCGGGAGTGATCCCAATGCTGGCAGGCCAGTTGCCATACATGGCGTTGGGAAGTACGATGAATTTCCGGCCGAATTCATTTTTCCTTGCAGTGACCAAACTGTCACGTTCCCCGAAAATATTCGTATCTTCATAAAAATCAGCAATGTTATCACCCACAAGGAGAACAATCTCATATTTCTCAGAGATTTTTATTCTTCTGGGTTCCTTATCCGAATCTTTTTCCCTCAGGTAGATATGTTGATCATCAAGTTGGGGGAAGCCCAGTTTATTTAGGTTTTCCATAGTTCCTTTCCTCACATAAGCGTTTTTACGGTTGGATACGTAGAAAATATTGAATCCAAGAGAATCCGCATGGTCCAGAAATTCTACCGATCCTGGCACAGCTCGTGCCGAGGCAAGATTACACCATGTGTTCCAGCAACTGTCATAGCTGGCGTTGAGCTGAACCATTCTGGCCTGGTAGGGACTATTGTCGAGTAAGGTTTCATCAATATCTACAACAACAGCTAGATTCCTGGCCCCGGGCTTTTTCGCACGGACCTGATCCAGTCTGGCCGACGCAAGGTTATATGCCTGGTAAGCCAGGGCTTTGTATTCAGCTGAATAATAATTGTAGAGATCGGCCATGACCTGGTAATCATTGATTTTCCTGATCTCCCTTATATCTGTCGACGGAACCGTCTTCGTGTGGCAGGAGGAAAAGAGAAACAATACTACGGCAAAAAACGGAATGAATTTCATTTTAAACATATTTAAGTTATTATTTTACAATCTTTTGACATATATTATCTCATAAAATAGTTTATGAGAAGTTCATTTTTCTTCCAAACAAAAATAATACTTCTTATCAGGACCAATGGCAGATCTTAAAGAAATCTTCAAAATACAAAAACCCGGTGAGAAAATAACACCGGGTTGTAATATCAGATCATCCCTGAGGCTATTCTATACGTAGGAACCTTTCCCTGGGAGTCATTGAAATACCGCATCTGGCAGGAGCTTCTCCATCATAAGTGTTACCACAGGTTACACAAACCATATACAGGGAAGGTAATGATTTTTCATTTCCTGCCGTCAGATTTTGTAAAGCTTTTTCATAAAGTGCTTTATGTTTTTTCTCTACCTGATAGGCATAATTGAAGGAAATCATAGCCAAATTTACATTTTCACTGGATGCATCCTTAATAAAAGCAGGATACATTGTCGCTATTTCGTAGGATTCACCTTCGATAGCATTTTTCAGATTAGCTTCCGTGTTGTTTACATCAAATACCGGCTTTACTTCGGGAGCTTTTTCGCCCAATTGAATCAAGACAGCTTTATGATTTCCCGCATGAATACTCTCGGCTTTTGAAGCAGCTTCAAAAAGTAGGGCAACCTTTGAATAACCTTCCTCTCGTGCCTTTTCAGCAAAAGCAGTATATTTTGCACTGGCAGTTGTTTCGCCGGTAAATGCATCCTTCAGATCTTTGATCGTTGCGGTTTTTACAGAAACGGGAGAGGGTTTAAATGACGATAACGTGCCGGCTGCAAAAAAGCTCAGCATAATGATGGTAAATGTTTTTGATTTCATTTCAATTTATTTTTGGTTTGAGAAATAATAAAATTTCTGAAACAAAAATAGGGTGGGTTGACTAAACCATTCCTAAAAGAAATCTTAAAATTGTCTTAAAAAGAATCTTTCAGGTAAGTTCAACAGGTAAAGTTAAGGAGGCTGGAAATATAAGATTGAACACGGTATATTTTCCTTCTTCGCTTTGAACACTAATGCTAATATCCATAATTTCCGAGAAACGTTTTACGATGGCAAGTCCCAGACCGCTGCCACCTGTTTCAGGGCTGCGGGATTCATCCGTTCTGAAAAATCGTTCAAAGATGGTATTTAGTCTATCCTGAGGAATTCCCGGGCCCTGATCTGATATGGATAATTCCAGCTTCCGGTCAGTATTATATCCGGCTTTCAAAACAATATGACCTGCTTTGCGGGAATACTTTATAGCGTTTGAAAAAATATTTTCAACTATCTGTTCGAGCATGAAACGGTCGCAATTTACGATGATCTGATCCTTCACTTTCAGATCTACAATAAGCGCCTTCTCATTCAATGCCTGGTCAAACCGCAGAATAAACTCCTGCATCAGGTTGGTGAGGTTTATCTTCTCCATATTGATTTGACCTGTCGCCATGTCATAACGGGCCAGTAGCAATAGTTTTTCAATTATCAGTGACATGCGGTCAACTTCTTTGATAATTTGCTTTGATTTTTCAAGATAATATGAGGATTCACGTTCTTTTCGCGACATAATCTCCAGATTTCCCTTGATAACAGAAAGTGGTGTTCTTAATTCATGGGATGCATCGGATGTAAATTGTCGTTCTCTCAGCAGGGCGTCCTGGATTCGGGCAAGCAAATTGTTTATGCTTTCGGTAAGGATGTATAGTTCATCCTTATGTGCGGGCATGGGAATTCTCTCATTAAGGTTTTTCCGGGTAATTTTTTCCGTAGTATGTGTCAGGGTGAGAACGGGTCGGATGCTGTTTTGAGCAATAAACCGGGTTGCAAAAAAGAGAAAAATAAAGGCTACTGGGATAAGAAAAAGCAGAACAGTCCTCAGGTTCACCAGGACCAGCTGGGCGTCTTCCAGGGGAACGGCGATGGAAAGGTATCCGAAATGGTTACCCCGGAAATTTCTCAGAGTGACCTGGAGTTGCCGTACTTTTGATCCGGAAAGCGTTGAATTAAAAAATTCTTTGTCATGTTCTTTTCTATGTATGATTAAGTTACTCCCTTGAAGGTTAGGTGTTTTTTTTAGGATTTGCCCGGCACTATCGGCAATTTGAATAAATGTAGGGTTAACTTCTATCTGACCATGCTCATTTTCGAACCATTCACCTGGATTGGAAAAAACAAGTTCATCGCTAAGCATGACGATGCTGTTATTCACCTCAAGCGATTCTGCATTGAGGTCAGAATCAATATGGTTATAAACTGTCCGGAAAACAACAAAATAAACTGCCGAGAACATCATCAGCATGAGGACAGCTACTGCTAACATGAAGTGCAGTGCGATTCTGTTACTGAAGCTTTGATTTTTCATTCTTCACTCAAAATAAAGCCAACACCTCTGATAGTCCGGATAAGGCTTTCTCCTTCACCTACGTCAATTTTTTTTCGAAGAGCATTGATGTACACGTCGATAACCGAAGTGTCATAGTTAAAATGAATGTCCCACACGTGTTCAATGATTCTGGTGCGGGTGCAGGCTTTGCCTTTATTTCTCAACAGGAATTCAAGAAGTGCGAACTCTTTCTGGGTGAGACGGATTTCATTATCGGCTTTATAAACCTGATGTGTACTCACATCGAGAACGAGATCTTTATAAGAGAATCTGGAATGCTCGGAATTCTTTTTTCTCAGCTGAACCCGAATTCTGGCCATTAATTCGTTAAAAGAAAATGGCTTCTTAATATAGTCGTTTGCCCCCATTTCAAGAGCAAAAACTATATCTTCAACCGTATCCCTTGCCGTGAGAAAAATCACCGGGACTTCGGAATTCTGTTTTCTTAATTGTCTTATTATTTCAATGCCACTGATCCCCGGCAGCATCCAGTCAATCAAGAGAAGATCATATTCTCCGTCATTTACCAGGGCTAGTTCCAGTCCTTGATTGCCGTTGGATGCTATATCGATTGCAAAGGATTCTTCTTCAAGACCTTCCTTGAGAAAATCAGCAATTCCAGGTTCATCTTCAATGATGAGTATTCGCATAATTCATGAATTATTCTTCAAGATCAGCACCCAGGCCAAATCCCAGGTCAAACTGAACACCGGCAGCGTGCTTGTACACAAGTTCACCGCCATAATAACCTGTCCGGGCAATGGCTACCACACTAAAGAAATAAAGTACCAGAACACCGGCCTTCAAAATTCCTTTGTATCTTTTCAGCAAGACCACGGTAATCCGGGTCAGAGCTGCTGCCAGGACAAGCCAGAAGGTAAGCACAGCTGCACCCTGGTGGGTTTCAAGTGCCTGCTTTAAAAGACCTTCTTCTGAAACTCCGGCTCCGGCGTTAAGGCCGCTTAAATAAGCCGCGGTAATACCAAGTGCACCTAAAATTAACAAATAAAATCCGGCTTGTGTAAAAAAATTTCTTTTTAAGATCAATCCGGCAAGGTCAGATAAGAAGCCTATGATTAAAAGTGCGATCGGAAAATGCACGATCATGGGATGTAAATGTGTAAGGTCAGGCATAGCTTTAAATTTTATGGTTTCATGATCACAAAATAATATCCCTTTACCTTAAAGGACACTTCACACATTCTTAAGATTTGCTTAATTTTTTTAGCTTTGTAAATGCCTCAGGGTGTAAACAATGCCAGGTCATAGATCCCCAGTTTGATTTCAATCTGAGCTACATGATCTACCATGGTTGAAAAACCATCGTCTCCGAACAACTCATGTTCCTTTTGTTCAAATTCTTCACCCATTGCATCAAATTCAGAGGGTGTGACGATTTCCCGTATACGTGGGAACAAAATGGTATCTTCTCTGGCTTCATGAGGCCTGTACATCCTGATAAATTCGGTCAATAGTCCGGCCAGTTTTACTTTTTTATCCTCGGTTGTAATTAAGCCCATATTTCCATATCCGGTGATCTGGTCGGTAAGATTCCTTCCGGCAGAATGTTGTTTGCGAAGTGTTTTTACCAGATCGGTTAAGACCCCCGCTTTTTCAAAGCGCGGAAAGAGATGATCTTCCTCCAGTTTTTCATGGTAATCTTCAATGAAATTTCTAATGATACCTGAGGATTTCGATAGCAAAGCAGGATCAAAGCTATCCTGGGAATTCAGCTTGTCGATCAGGTTCTCATAAATCAGCATCACCCTGTTCAGGAGGCCATGCTCGCGCATCAGATCTTCGGGAGGACTTACAGCTTCCGTCATTTTCCCGTTTACTTTCTCACCTTTGATTTTTTTATCCGGCTTTGAAGTACAGCCCGAAAAGATGAGAGGGGCGGAGCCGGCAGCTACAAGAAGAGCAGCATTTTTTAAAAAATCACGTCTTTTGAGATCTACTGCTGAAACAGCATTCTCTTTCATAATGCTATAAATTAAATGTTTACAATCGTTTCTTCGTTCAATCCGGAAAATATCGATTCCTGTATTATCTCATAGGTCGATCCGTAAGGCTGAAATTTATGGTGTACTATTTTTTTTGCCAGGACGCAGGGACATCCATCTGTCCACAGACCATCGTCCTCCGCCGGTAATGATCAGAAACAGACTTCCCAGCCACATGGAAAAATCTGTCCTGCTTTCATGTGCCATTGGCCAGAAGCCATAACTTTTCATCATATGAAGGTTAAATGGCCCTAGAGAATGTCCGAGCAAAATCGGGATTTTTGTTGCAATGATGGCTACGGAAATATTGAAAAGCATGATAAATGCTGAAGGACGGGTAAATAAACCAAAAAGGATGAGTAAGCCGCAAATTATTTCAAAATAACCTGACAGCCCGGCATAAAGGCGGGGATAAGCGAAACCGATTTCGGCAAATCTCCCGAAGCCCAGCGATGAAGGAAAAAGGAACTTCTGAAAGCCTTCGGAGAGAAAAACTGCACCAACCATAAGCCTGATCAGGATAACAGCCATGTTGTCGGAAGTGGAGATAATCTTTTTCATCATGAATGGATTATATAGGTAAGATAAGGTGATTCTGTAACTGATGTAATCCTTTTGCCTGCCAAAAACCATAAGAAGAAACATCATGATCACTTAAATTGTTGAAATGGTACACGATAAATGAAAACGATGAACTACATAAGGCAAATCACCGGACTCTAATGTATATTCACTAAGTCAGGTGACGTACACACTCTTGAAACGCTCGCCGCCATTGAAATACGCTGGGAAAATTTCCTTACAATAAAAATCAGGACCGTAAATGTGGTTGACCTTAGGACACGAATAGATTTCACTGATTATACAGGCAAAACAGTTTTTACATGACCTTGCCATATATTGCCGGTAACCTTTAAACCTGCAGTGTGAACAAGATAATAAGCCTGTGTCTTTAAGAGCATTTTTCGTCAGACCTAAACTAGCAAATTACTGAACAGGACCTAAATTCCGGCCTTTTTTATGCAACATCATTGGATCATAATGTTTATCTTTCGAAGTGAAAGATGTATGGTCTGATACAACCAGTTTGAATCTAATACTGATTACCCCGTTTACCCATAAAAGTATTTTTGGAGGTTATGACTGCAGGAGAATGATGCCTTATTTACATTCATCTTGAAAAGACCATAAGATGACAGATTATGAAATACCTCAAAACTGAATACCCATTTTAGTATGTACGATTATTCAAAATTACATCTCGCTATGAAAAATCTTCTTCGTCAAGTACCCGTTATTCTGATCCTGATTTTCCTTTTTGCGTGCACAAAGGCACCGGAAAGCTGGGAAGTATTCTCCCCTGGCAAACAAATAAAAATTGTTGTTGAAAGGCAATCGCCGCTCTCGGATCAGCTTGAATACAGCGTATTCTTTGATAGTGCTGGAAATGAGAAAACTGTGGTTGAACCTTCACCCCTGGGGATTAAAAGAAATGATACGCAATTTGTGACACATCTTAATTTTTCAGGCAGATCTGACCGGGTTATTGATGAGAGCTACACACTTGTGACGGGAAGCCGTCTGAAAAACCGTAACCTGGCCAACGAGATGACCCTTGTTTTCAGAAATCCCGGGGGCGATACTATTGAAATGATCTTCAGAGCCTATGATGAGGGATTTGCTCTCTGTTATCATTTTCCGGAAAAATCGCCGGAACAGTGTACTATTGAGGAAGAGTTGACTGCATTTCATCTTCCTGTTAACGGTAAAGCCTGGATGCAGCCTTATGATTCGGTTTCATGGTGGGCGCCGGGATATGAACAGTACTACGGGAACGGGATACCCATCGGCACAGCCAGTCCGGCAAACCGGAATGGGTGGGCTTTTCCGGCATTATTCAATACGAACGGCTTGTGGATACTGATCTCTGAAGCCGGCCTCGACAGCTCTTATTGTGCCATGCATCTCTGTGACCATCCGGAAGACGGTTTATACAGCCTTCGTTTTCCAGAGATAAACGAAGCCTTTGACAGTACAGGGCAAAAACCGGTTTCCACACTTCCCTGGACTACGCCCTGGCGGTATGGTATTGTAGCAGACCATCCGGGTACAATTGTAATGTCGAATATGGTCTATAATCTTAACCGTCCGTCTGTCATCTCTGACGTTTCGTGGATCAGACCTGGCCGTTCAAGCTGGAGCTGGTGGTCGGCAGGAAGTAGTCCGCGCGATTTCAACAGACTTAAAGAATACGTGGATTTGTCTGCAAAATTTGGTTGGGAATATTCTCTGGTCGATGCCGGTTGGGGAAGAATGAAGAATGGTGACCTTACAGAACTTGTCAACTATGCAAATTCCCGTAATGTAGGTATACTTGTATGGTACGATTCGGGGAGCAGGGTTAAAATCGGAAGATCAGATCCATTGAAAAGTATGATTGATCCTGTAATCAGGAGAAAAGAATTTAAATGGCTGAAGGAAACCGGTGTTAAAGGTATAAAAGTTGATTTTTTTCTGAGCGACAAACAGGAGACTATCAAACTATACCAGGGGATTCTTGAAGATGCTGCCCATTATAGCCTTTTGGTCAATTTCCACGGGTGTACCATGCCCACAGGATGGAACAGAACCTATCCCAACCTGTTGACTATGGAAGCTGTCAGGGGTGCAGAATCCTACCGTTTTGACAAAACTTTCCCGGAACAAGCTGCACAGCTTAATACCATCCTTCCGTTTACGCGCAATGTGGTTGGTCCGATGGATTACACACCGGTCACGTTTTCCAGTGTAAATTACCCGCACCTTACTACCAATGCTCATGAGCTTGCTCTCTCCGTAATTTTTCAATCCGGAATTTTACATTTTGCAGATAATGATAAGATTTATCTTGGTGAACCGGAGGAAGTTCAGGACTTTCTGAAATCGGTGCCTGTGAGTTGGGATGAGACCCGGTTTATCGAAGGTTACCCCGGAGAGATGGTTGTCCTGGCTCGCAGAAAAGGTCACAAATGGTTTATCGCGGGGATCAACGGACAGGACAAATCCGTACATATCAGTCCCGATCTTTCTTTCCTTGGGAATGCCGCCACCATCAACATTATTTCCGACAGTCCCGACGGAAAATCATTCTTATTCAACAGCTTTAAACTGTCAGACGGTAATCCGGAAATAGAGATGTTGCCCCGCGGAGGTTTTGCGGCTTTTACCGAGTAGTTACCGGGCAGGGAAACAATACGCTGTCCGGCCTCTTTTTCAGTGGTTTCTGACAAAGGGCTGTTTCTAACATTTACCCGTTCATGTTGTTCTATTATAGACATAACCTTGTTTAGACCATCTGGCGAAAAGTTCATGACTAAATAACAATCAACATGAGAATTCTTATTGTTGAAGACGATCAGAAGTTCTCATATTTTCTGAAGACGGGACTGGAAAGTGACGGGCATAATGTTGAAGTAGCTTACGACAGTATAGCCGGGGAAAAGAAAGTAATGTCGAAAAACTTTGATATTATCATCCTGGATGTGATCCTGCCCGGGGAGAATGGATTTGTGCTCTGTGAAAAAATTCGCAGAAAGCAGATCAACACTCCTCTAATAATGCTCACGTCGCTTGATTCTGTTGAAGATAAGGTCAGAGGATTTGAAAGCGGAGCAGATGACTACCTGGTTAAGCCTTTCAGCTATAAGGAATTGCAGGTCAGGATCAAAGCCCTGAATCGAAGATCTTCCGGAAAGATGAGTTCTCATCTTTTCCGGATTTTGGATTTTGAGCTGGATACCCGATCTAAAAAAGCCAGGCGTAAAAACAGGATAATAAACCTGACAGCCATAGAGTACAAATTGCTCGAGCTGTTGGCTAAGAATAAGGGCCGGGTTTTGGACAGGATAGAAATTATGGATAAGATCTGGGGACAGAACTTCAATTCAGGAACGAATGTAGTTGATGTACATATTAATGCACTTCGAAAAAAGATTGACAAGGATTTTGACACAAAGCTCATCAGGACGGTTATCGGAATGGGCTATGTTTTAGATGAGAATGAAGAAGTGTGAACGCCTAAAATTGAATTGTACAAATCTCTTTTGATTCTTTAAAGGCCTGATGTTCTATTATATATACATGCCTGTCGATTTAATCTTATCATAATGCAAGTTTAATCTCTTCTTAATCCGTTCAGGCTGTTTTTGTTGTACTTTTATTTCCCCATAAATTTGGAAAAACATCAAACTCTTTTCACTTTATTGATGTTTGTTTTATGAATGTTTCCTCTTAAGAACAGAAAAGCAGATCAGTTTGGTGATCCGTTCAGCAGGAGAAGCGGGTATCGGTTAAAAATCGGATATTATGAAAAGAGCAAAGAAAACATCATTAAAAACAATCAGGAATCTCCATAAGGAAATCAGGAAAATTGAAAAAGAGATCCAGAATTTGGACCAGGCTCTGACGGAAGATCAGTCACCTGGTTACTGGTCTGAGAGCAGCCTTTATTCGCCACCGGAAGACGAGAAAAAGAAACCGGATTCATCACACAAGCCTGCTATGGATTTTATCGTTCCCTGGCAGATGAAATAAATCGGTAAGGTAGTATACCGACAAAAAAACAGGAGGGAGACCCTATTTGATGCTATAGTCCTATAGTTACCCTTATCATTTTACAATAATATGTATCGGTGCCGATGTTGTCCTCAGACCGATATTATCCTCGGCAACGGCATGAATGGTATATTCACCGGTTTTAACCTCATGCCATATAAAATGGCCGGCCCCTGGTTCAGCAGATCCGATAAAGTGTTCACCGGCATAGAATTTCACACTGTAAACCCAGTGATCATCGGCAGTAGCCAGGTCCAGGGATATATCGTTTCCAGACTGGTATACATCCTTTGGGGACTGGATCATCACGAAAGGGTATTGATCGGGAGTTGATTCACCTCCCTTTGCGGTGAGGAATCCATACGCAGCAGCTGCCGGGCCAATGGTTTGGTGAACCGTAAATTCATCTGCTGGAACCGACCGGTAATTCTCAACCCATAATTCATGAGCCGGCCACTGGGGTTGATGTTCCTCATTGAAATAGGCAGGATAAAGCCGGCCGTCGAGAAGTGCGAAATCGGCATCATGGGGTCCGTTATAATCACAGTTGTTTCCCGAATTTGGAGGAGTGAACCAGTCACACAGAACACGCGGCCCATAAGGTACAATGCCGGGAATGAACTCATTGATCTGATCATACCATGAATCAAGGTGAAAGACATACCGGGGATGGTTATGGCCAAAGCCGGACATCCAGACCATATTCAGGGGATTATTGCCCAGAAAATAGCTGGTCGTATTTACGCAGGCATCGTAATATTTCTTTGCATCCGGATCTCCGGTTGTCTTGCATACCGACCAGGCCATCATCGACGGGATGATTAGAGGTGTAGTAGCTTGCCCATTATTCAGGGGCACCTTCATTTTGCCGCCCATTCGCATACTCCGGTTATCGTCAATAGCATCCGTGACCGATAC
Source organism: uncultured Bacteroidales bacterium (assembly GCA_963764345.1). Taxonomy (GTDB): domain Bacteria; phylum Bacteroidota; class Bacteroidia; order Bacteroidales; genus DASQZK01. The sequence goes on from CAVXSF010000002.1 coordinate 388,376, forward strand.
ATCGGCGAAATTTTTTGTGGCTTGAATAAGCAATTTTTTCAAAGTCTTATTCCCGGTTTCCGGTATGGTAACATAGGCCCAGACCGCCCATTTGGCTTCTCCAAGGTCCTGTGTATCTGCCCCAATTCCTTTACTTTTCACATCTTTTTCGAATTGTTTTTCATAATCGGAGTCCCCTGTCAGCTTGTAAAGCCATACGGATGCGGCCATCCGGTTTTCAATGAACATGCTCTTTTGTTCATCTCCCTGGAGGGTATTGTTCATGGCCCATTTATAAGCTTTCAGTGCAGAATTCCTGTAATCAGCGATGATCGCACTATAATCCTCTCCGGTCTGTTTCTCCGCGAGGCTCAGGCAATAAGCGTATTCGGCGGCAACAGAAGTGAAGGCATACGAATCGCGTGGATCTTCCCCAAAGACGATCCATTCCGTACAATCCATCCAGGAAGGCATTCCTTCGGGCTGGCAGCTTTGATCTGAAATGTCAGGTTCAACCCGGCTTCCGAATATACCACCAGTAGGCCCTACATTATGTTTAAAATAGTCGACCAGCCATACAGCTTCATCCAGAAGGTCGGGAATGTGGGTGCCTTCATAACCATTTTCTTCCTGGGCTTCAGGAATATTCAGCTCACCGTCGCGGAAACTCTCCGGGGTAAGTTCATAAGCGATCATAAGAGACCGGGGCACTCTGAAATGCGAGAAATATCCATCCCAGTCACCGGCATCATGGTACCAGCCATGAATATGACTCAGGTCGACCGAACGGTCGAAATTGTCGAAAATCTTTTTTTTCTGATTATTGCCGCTTTCATCGGTAAGGTCGAGAGTGCGGATCCTGGTGTACACCATTTTGCGATTTTTCCATTCCGGACGCGGCCATTTTAGCGCATAGGGTTCATCCAGGGCAGTTACAGCCCTTTCATAATAAAGAGCTCTTGTTACAAAATAAAACGGATTATAATATACATCAGGTCCGATACGAAAAGGAAATGAGGCACCAAGACCGTTAACCGAGAGGATATACTCTCCGTTTTCGGTAAATTCGGAAAAATCGCATTGCCAGACATCAGCCCCGACGAAACTTCCCTCCGGGGTTAACCCGGATTGAGAAATATCGGGTGATGATCCGAGTTTCTTCTGGAGAGTAACCTTTCCTGAAAATACCGGCTGATCGCCGGTTTTACCTGAATTCACCGGATAGATACTGAAAAGGTTACCTGAAAGGTCATCCTTCAGAGGTCCAAGATCACCCATCCACTGTGAGATGTACGCATATTTGGGAGCATCGGGAAGGTATCCGGTCTGGTTCGTATGGACGGCTACCGACCGTATGGAAGTAATATTGTAAGAGAAAGTCCATTCATTCATATTATCAGCCAGAGAGCCGGTGTTTACAGTATAGGTTTTGCCAGACTTTAATGGAAAAGGTAGAACGAGGTAAATGGTGTGCAGTGATACATAATCATTCCAGCAGATCTGTTTTACAGAATCCCATTTGCATTTCTGGGAAACATCGTCGATTTTACTTTTCCGCCCGGTCTTTAGAGGGCTTAATGGTGTGGAGTATGCAGGATCATCCTTACTTGCAATGTAGTAGGAGGATGGATCCGTGGCGCTTTCCACATCCAGCGGCCACCGGTATATTTTATCGTGTGAGGGCCCGAGAAGAAATCCCCCCATTTTTACGTAACCCTCATCAAATTCAAGCCTGAGAATACGGTTTGTAACCGGCAATACTTCGATCAGGTCGGCTGCCGATGCCATAGAGGTTGCCAAGAACAAAACGGCAATCAGGGTTTTTAATCGTTTCATTTCAAATGTGATTTGTAATATGTGCTGGTTTAGTTTTTGAACTACAATAATAGCTTTAATCAATTCAATTTCATAGCCTGAATTCATAAAAAACAGAAGAAGTTAATACAGGCAAGGTCAGGGAAAGGGCAATGAAGACAAGTCTTACCGGAAGAAGGGATGATGGTCAGGTAAAGCAGGTAAAGATAAAAGGCAGAAGACTCTGTGTGCCTGCAAGTCCATTCGGATGTACCCGGGGAGTGTGCTCAGGGGGAGAGGGAATGTATACTCTGGAACCAAATACAATTAAAGATACAGCTGATAAGTTTAAGACAGTTTCAGGACGTGCCGGGAAGCCGGCAGATGTGGTTATAATTTCTTAGCGAAGATGAGTTTACCGTCGCCGGCTTCATAGTAATCTTCCAGTTCTGCCTTTAAATGGTATCCATTCCGGTAATAAAAAACGCGAGTGGATTCATATTCGGGCTTTGAAGAAGTCTCTACATACAATGACAGACCGCCCGATGTCTTTACCATAACTTCAGTTCTGGCGAGAAGAGTCCGTCCAATACCTTTATTACGAAAAATTTGATTTGTAGCGATCCAGTACAGATCATAGGTAACCAGCGAGCAGGGCACCAGTCCGTAGCAGGTAAAGGCAACAGGGCTTCCATCCACTTCGGCAAACAAGAATTCATAACCGCTACCGGCACCTTTTGCCAGCCGTTCTTCTGCGAGTTCAATCGCAATGATGATTTCATCCTCCCTGAAAAACCCGGTAGACCTGATAATATCTTCGACCGTCCTGATGTCTTCCGGCCGGATGTAATTTCTAAAGGTGATATCCATTCTGAGTTTTTATAGCTTCATCAATTAACCGTTTGACGGCATCTCTAAAGGAAAGCCCGGCCTTTTCACAGGCGGCATAAAATCCGGAATCGGCTGAAATGCAAGGGTTAGCATTGATTTCCAGAACAAAAGGATGGCCACTTTTATCTATACGGAAATCGATTCGGGCATAACCTGACAGGCCCATCTGGCTCCAGCATGCCTGAGAAATCCGGGAGAGTTCTTTAAGCAGAGGACCATCGGAATCTTTAAATTCAAAGGTTCGACGCGTGTTCTCATACTCGAAGGATTTTTCATCCCATTTAGCTGCATAACCTACGATCCGGGGCTTTTCAGATGGATAACCTATAAACTTCATTTCAGCCGGAGGCAAAACCTCCGGTCCGGTTTGATCACAAAGCATGGAAATATTAAATTCTCTTCCTGGAATATATTCCTCAATGAAGAAATCATCACCGTACTTCCTGCGGAATTCATCCAGGAGCTTATCATTGCCACCTGTAATGATATTTTCGTCGGTGATACCGACAGAGGCATCTTCCCATAGAGGCTTGACAATCCATTTTCCGGTGGCATTGATCTGGCTTAGAGAATCCGGTTCTAACCACGCGGGTGTTGGTATCCCGGCAGCTTTCATGATTTTCTTTGCCAGAAGTTTGTTTGAGGTTATGAACATGCTCTCGGTATTGCATCCTGTAAAAGGGACACCGATTGTTTTCAGCAGGGCAGGAGCCAGGTAGATCAGGTCAGCTCTTCCACCGGCACTTTCCACAAGATTAATGACGACATCAGGAGCCAGGTCACGGATGATGTTGGAACAGCCATCAAGATTCATATCCATAAAAACCCGGTTACTTTCGTACTCAAGTTCGTCAAGCGCATCTTCCACAGTGCAGGCCTGATCCAGGACATCCAGCTCATCAGGCAGAGCGTCATCAGGTAGTGCATTCAGCAGGATTACAGCCTTTTTCATATAGGATTTACTATTTAATTCATACAGCCGGATAGGTATTCCGGTCATTTTACATTTTGCGGGACCAGCATCGGAACATTGTCTTTATTTGCAGCCGGTTTTGATTTAGTGACGGCTGAATCCATGATCATTTTGATGAGCATCGTGTAGGATATGCCATTTAAACCGCATAAAATTGGCAGGTCGGAGTGAACCGGATTTAGTCCTGCCAGTGGATTAACTTCAATGAAGCAGGCTTCACCGCTGTCATTGTAACGGATATCGACTCTTCCGGCATCTTCACATTCCAGGACTCTCCACGCATCCAGAGCAACTTTCTCACATTCAGTGGCCTCCTTTGCAGGGGCCCTGGCATATTTTACCAGATCCACATAGTTTTCCTTATTCAGGTAAGAGTAGGAATTAGTTTCGGCTTTCTCCTGCAGGATGATTTCCATGGTTCCAACTGCCCGGGCATCTTTTCCGGTCCCCACGATACCAACCGTGAACTCCCGGCCACTGAGGTACTCTTCGACCAGTACAGGCTGCCGGAATTTTTCAAGTAATTCCAGGCAAACCATTTCCAGCTGCCGTTTATCCTTAATGAAAGACCTGCCATTGATACCCTTACCGGTACCTTCTGCAATGGGTTTAGCGAAAAGCGGGAAAGGGAGGGCGATGCCCTTGATATCCTCTGCCGATCTGACCACCTGGAAATCAGCTGTCGGCACTCCGGCATCCCTGACTACACTTTTAGTCATACCTTTATGAAGGGTCAGCGACAATACCAACGGACCTGAAAAAACATAAGGAATGTTCCATGCGTCCAGGATAGCCGGGACCTGAGCTTCTCTTCCAATACCATGAATCCCTTCGCATATATTAAATACAATATCCCACCTGCGACCCTTAACCAGGGCCTGACCCAGTTGTTTCACGTTCCCGATCCTTTCGGTTTCAAATCCGTGAATATTCAATGCATGCTCAATGGCAGCAACGGTTTCTTCCTTGTCGAATTCGGCCGTTTCTTCCTCGCTGAAACCCATTTTCAGATATTCGGATCGCAGGTCATACGTTAGTCCTGTTTTCATCTCTTTAAGACGATTTTTTTGTTTGATAAACAACCGCAGCTAAATGTATCTCCGGATTTAAATCGCGGTGAAAGGTTCATACATAATCGGGATAAGAAAAGTGTTTCCCCTGGTAATTGGTGAGAAGAAGGTCCCCGTTTTTCCTGCCCTCAACATAATTGGGCAGGATGGGAATTTTCCCTCCTCCGCCCGGGGCGTCGATCACAAAATGAGGGACAGCATAACCCGAAGTAAAACCCCGTAGTGACCGGATAATTTCAAGTCCTTTTTCCACTGGAGTCCTGAAATGTGCAGATCCCGGAACGGGGTCGCACTGGTAGAGATAATATGGTCTGACACGAATTTTAAGCAGCTCATGCATAAGCTTTTTAAAGACCTCAGGATCATCATTGATACCCTTCAGAAGTACGGTCTGACTGCCCATGGGTATACCGGCATCTGCCAGCCGGTTGCAAGCAGCACTGACCTCCGGAGTGATCTCCTCAGGATGTGTAAAGTGTATGCTTAAATACAGAGGATGAAATTTTCGCAGTAATCTGACCAGCGTGGGGGTGATTCGTTGTGGCAGGACAACCGGCACTTTTGTTCCGATCCGGATGATCTCCACATGAGGTATTGCTCTTAATTCTGTTAAAAGATACTTCAGCTTATCATCCGGTAGGGTAAGCGGATCGCCACCGGAGAGCAGAACATCCCTTATTTCAGAGTGCTCTCTGATATATTCCAGGGCTTCGTCCCAATCGGCTCGATGGCCGCGAGACTTACCTTTTCCAGCTACAATATGAGACCGGGTACAATAACGGCAATAACTGCTGCAAAAGTTGGTAACCAGGAAAAGGACACGGTCGGGGTACCTGTGCACGAGGCAATTCAGCTTATTGTGCTGATGTTCGTTCAATGGATCGGACTGTTCTCCCGGCGAAAGGATGAGTTCATCAATGACCGGAACCATCGTCCTGCGCAGCGCATGACTGGGCATCATCCCGGTGGATCAGGCTGGCAAAGTAAGGAGTGATGCGTACAGGCAGGTTAATTCCGGTTTCGGATGATACGAGCAGTTCTTCGGTTGAAAGTCTGAGGAATGTGCCCAGTTCTTGAATAGAGGAGAAACTATGACGTAGCTGCCATTGCCAGCTGTTCCATTCGCGCAGGGTGGTTCCCGGAAAATAAGTTTGGAGAAATTGAAATGAATTTTCACTGATCGGTTGAAAACCCGGGATTTGCTCTTCTGAAGAGCCCGGGCTTTCTGCCAGGAGGTATGGTGTGCTCGGAGGTTCCTGAACATCAGCCTCACCTGAAGCAGAAATCATGACTTTTTTTTCTTCTGATTTCATGTAAAATTAGTGTGGAAAGTAGCTTCATTATAACAGTCATACAATTTTAAGTTTCAAACAATCAGTGTTTTATGTACCAACTGTCTTTTTTTTATTTCATTGGTTATTTTGTGCAAGTATATTCATTTTTTACATTGAATGTTACCGATCTGCCATAAATTTTATGGTAGTTATAAACATTTTTATGAACACGACGAAATTCAGACAAATAAACCGGATTCTTTAATAGATATTTAAAAAATAAAAGTATTGTAAAGTAATAATATACAATATGTTATATATGTTATTCCAATTTTGTCAATGGTCAGTGATTGACCCTTGCTTCTTTTAGATTTTTCATCATAAAATTTCCCCGGTAATTTCCGGTCACCCGATAATACTATACAGGGAAATATTGATGCATTTGAGTATAAGAAACCCTTGTAATGCTTTTGGCATCCAAGGGTTTTTTTAAACTGACTCAATAATTGAAACTAAATGTCAGATTTCATTGAATTTCAGGAATCAGTTGCTCATCTTATACTTACTCTGCTGAATATTTTCAGCTTTTTTGAGATGTTTATCCATCACGGGCAACGTGTTTTTTATCCAGTTATCCAACTGTCCGGCGGGTACCATCTTCTCAGCCTGTTTAAATGCTGAGATGTCGTTTTCATGGTTCTTTATTACCAGGCTGACAAATGCCCGGCTGAATTCATCATCGGATTTGAGCTTCAGTTGATCAAGAGTATTTTGATCAGCCGGATCAAGGTTTTTAGGTATGGGAACATCCATTTTTCGGGCGATAACGTCTAATTTCATGTCGGCATCAGAGTGGTTTTCAGCCAGCATCATACCCAAATTCTTAATTTGATCGGAATTTCCTCGTTTAGTGGCCATCTGCCCCAGTTCCTTCTCCATCATTCCACCCATTAATGCGGTCTTGATGAAATTATCCTCTTTTTGCTGATTCCAATGAACACTTGGCGGATCCATAGCAGAAACCTCACGATCTGCAGACCTCTTCGCTGGATTTTTTCTCATTTCTGTATTTTGAGAAAATCCGTTCATGCTTAATGCCATCATAATGACAATAAAACTTACTTTTTTCATATCCTTTAATTTTTAATCGATCAACTCTTTCATGCGATTGATACTCAATTTGTGCATCCGTTATAAAGGCATCAGGTTATGGGAAGAACATTCATAGCAAATCCGGAAGTTCATTCGTCCGGATCGTTTTAATGGCACCCTATATCATCTTTTCACAAAATGAAAAGCCTGATCCCAGTCTGAGAGATTCAAAAAACACACCCCCGTCTAACACAATAGACGGTGAAAATTTTGTTGGGGGATTAAAAATACCGTGCCATTGACAGATTAATAAATA
>CAVXSF010000003.1:0-28273 GCA_963764345.1 uncultured Bacteroidales bacterium
GATCACTTTTTTTTGCAGGAAGCTCACCGATTACCAAAAGGTTCCATCATCACTTTTGACAAAGTAAATGTAGACTATGCACAGTATGAGAAGTTCAGTGAAAACCAGATTTGGTATGTTACCCGGTTAAAAGATAATGCCGTCTATAAATCAACCAAAGACTTTGATGTTCAGAGCGATTCTGCTGTCCGAAAAGATGAAGAGATCACCCTTTATTATGGCACGAACAAAAAGAATCAGCACCGGGCCAGATTGATCGAATATTGGGATCAGAGAATAAACGTATGTTTGAATTTCTCACGAACAATTTTGATCTTACGGCTGAAAAAATGCCCGGATTTACAAGCAGAGATGGCAAATTGAATTGCTTTTCAAACAACTGAAACAGAACTTCCCGCTCAAGTATTTTTTGGGAGACAATGAAAATGCCATTGAAATCCAGATATGGGCAGCCATGCTGGCAAACCTGTTGATTACGCTTATAAAGAGCAGGGTTAAACGTTCCTGGGCTTTTTCAAATATGGTATCGGTAATCAGGCAGCAATTAATGAATTACATCAATATATACAGCTTCCTGGAAGATCCGGAAGGAACATGGAGAAATCTTATTAAGCAGCGAGCGAATGAATACGAAAATTCTTTATTCCCGGAAATGGGGGGGCTTACTTTTGAAAAATGAAAAAAGTAATATTGATTATCAATCAATTAAGTGTAAAATATTAGTAATTTCCGGTTTTACCGGACAACAGTGATTAACTATAAGAATAATAAACCATTAAATCATCTAAAATATGCGTTGGCTTCTTAATAGCACAACAGATAAGATTGTAAGACGTTGTTTGATCTCTGATATCTCCATTGTTAATAATTTTCTATTTGCGTCCACGCACAAAATAACATAATAACGCATAAACAATAATGTTTTTTAGTATATGAGTTATGAACAACCGCAAGATTATAGTTCTTTAAACGTGCGTTATATGTATATTTGTGCTGTTAATAATTTATTCCCGCAAATATGAGTTTAAGCGAAAGACTTAAAAAAGCACGCCTGGAGAAAGGATATTCCAAGAGCGACCTGGCAAAGGAGATAAATGTGCATTATTCACAGATCGGGCGTTATGAAGAGAAAGGGGCACAACCTTCAGCCGATATCCTGGCTAAACTGGCAAATGCCCTGGAAGTCACATCAGATTTCCTGATGAACGGTACTTCAGAGGATCTGGCAGAAAGCTCTCTCACAGATAAGGAACTCCTTAACCAGTTTAAGATGATCGAGAAGATGACAGAGGAAAAAAAATCAGTGGTTAAAATATTCCTCGATGCATTCATTACCAAGGATAAAATCAAACAGCTTGCGCTATAATCAAAAAGCCCCGGTCTCCCGAGGCTTTTTCATTTTATTTTATAAAGTTGTTTGTGCTATCAGGTTTAGGTGAATATTCGTGAAATAGAAAGATGGAATTCACGATATGCTGCTTATCACTATTACTATTCTTCCATAAACTTATTCTAATCGTAGTATCATTAAGTATCTCTCCTTCTAGAATGGTTATTGGTTTACAACCAGTACTAAAAGACCAATTTTGGATTTCTATAGAATTATTTTCAATTTTATAGATACCCCAACCAGATTTACTGTTCCTTTTATCGTCAGTAATACTCAAGACCAAAGAATTATCTTCAATTTCATTTATATTGTAGGTTCCTAACCCACTATAGCTAATTCCATCTTTATAAAGCAGATATACTGATGGGGTACTTGGATTATTGCCTGTTAAATCTCCATAATAGTACCCATTTCCTAATTTTATTTGAAGTGTTTTCCTGTCTTGGAAAATTGAATTCTCCATCCTCACATAACCCTAGCTTTCTACAACCTTGCTGTACAAAAAAGATTGACATAATTAATACTATAAACTTCAACATATTCTTCATTTTAAAATCCTCCAAATTGAAAAACAAATCGTGGATTGCGGTTTAACATTAAAACCCAAGGATATGCACTACCATTATTCCCTCCATTAAGAAAATCATGAGCAAATCGATTATGTATATTATGTCTATTTCTTTCAGAATCCCAACCAATATTAAACCCTGCAAAGCCAAAATAAAAAATACCATTACTACGTTTTGGGTCATCAATATTACCTCCTGTGAAGTGAGTAACCCCATTTGTAGTAGTAAAGCCTGCACCTTCCCCAGTATGGAGAAAGAATCCTGCTTCAAATAGACCAAAAGCTCTGATTTTTCCTGATGCAGTTCTATATCTATCACTGCCACCTAATCCTGGGATATCACCTTCTCTTAACTTTGGGATAAAAGGTACATAGTCTGCCCAAGGAAATGATTCTTTCGTATCGTTAGAATATGAAATATTGAGTAAGGGGTTTCCAATCTGGGCAGTATGCACTACTTGGTCTGCTTGCAAGCCATCTTGATTCCAGTCACGATACCTCATACGTATCCGCCCCAGCAACTACGTGTTTCTAAATTAAGCTTTTGTCTATAAATTGCGGCAAAAGTTCTTTGAAATTGCTGGCGGGTGTGGTGTGGATGTTTTCCATGATGTACTTCAGCCACTTCTGAGGGGGGATGTCATGCTTTAAGCAGGTTCCAAAAAAGCTGTAGAACATTGCAATATTACCAGCAGCGTCATGTGATCCGGCGAACAAGTAGGTTTTACGACCCAGTTTATGTAAATCTTTACATAAACTGGGAAGAAAAAATTATATGTTCGCAGGCAGTCATGAAGCTGCCCAACAAGCCGCCATGATCTACTCTTTTCTGGGAACATGCAAGATCAACAATGTAGAGCCTTTTGCCTGGCTAAAAAAGGTTCTTACCATTATCCCAGATTACTCGGTTCAGAAACTGGAAGATCTGCTTCCAGGGAATCTTCCAGTATCGGAATAAAAAAATCATCTTATCGGTTTATTTGGTGGGGGTGCAGTTAGCCGAAGGCTTACAAGGTAAACATCCTAATTACCGCACTTACAGGTTGACCAGTTGCTTCAGGAGCCGAAGGTCAGGTGCCGAAAGCTGAACGATCACGCCGTTAGGATATCGGATCTCCACAACCCTGGCTCCGGATGATGATATCTCTACAGGAATAAAACCTGAAGGGTTATCCTGTTCTAGCTGCCGGTATTTTTTCTGCCAATAGTGAAAGGTGGCCAACTTAATTTCATGTTCCTGACAAAAAACTTTTTGAGTTTGGTTGCTATCCTGCCATTTTTCTATGAGGGAAAACATTTTCCCCTGCTGTTGTTCTCTTTGCTCCTATTTCATAAATTCATGCTTTGGAGCAAAGCTAACTTATCAGGTGTGTTTTTTCAAGATGCAGTTGGCCGAAGGCTTACCGTACAATCATGGTGCTTTCACTATTTCGCACGAGTGTTTTATAACTTTATAAAGTCACCTTAATTTAATATATTTTCTTACCTCAGGAAACTTGTTGTTTTGAATATCGCAAACGAACAAAGGATATTTTTTAACAAAATCATTAAAAGATAATATAAATTCCAAAGTTTGAAATTGCCTTGTTTCTTTTCCGACGAATAGCTTGTCTCCTTTAATTAAAAATATATATTCAGTACAATCAGCATAAAATACCATATCCGGTTCAAAATTCAAAATTTGTTTGGCAAATTGATGTTGCCCTTGATATGCCGGTATGTATGAATTATCACAATCGCTGGTATGTAAAATGCCATCATATACGGTATCCTTGAAAACAAGCGCTATAAAATCATCAAGCATTTTACTAAAATCAATATATTTTGTAAAATTCTCTCCAACCGTGTAATCCATATAATTAACTTTAAGTGTAAACATTGGAATGATAATAAAATGATAATTTTTAAATTCTGAATTTGAGATGCCTTCAAAAATCTTCATATGGAATCTTCTTTCCAATTTTGGGACTTCTTGATTAAAAGATTTAAGTACTTTATTCAATGTCATTGTATCGTTCTGTGCAAATAAACAGATACTGCAAAATAAAATGCTCGACAAGGAAAGTATCTTTAACATAATCATTTTACCATTTAATCCATGTTATAACTGAAGAATCATTTAGATAATTGCCATTTGAAATGATAGATCCATATATAGGATCGAACACAGAAACTCCTGAAATTGTTTGAGTTAGTTTGTCACCAAAAATTTTTAATCTATCTGTAACTGTAAATTGTGTTATCGTTACAATATGTTTGTCTGTAGTCGAAAAAATGCTATAACCATTATTATATGCTCGACCTAAATCATCGAAATTTGTAATAATTGAGTATGGTTTAGCTCCCATTTTTGTAACGTTACTACATTGTCCTACTTCGTACATACTAGATCCGTCAGACCCCATAAGATCTATATAGCTTTCTGGAAATGGATCATTTGGATTTGTGAAGGCAGCATTTTCTGCATAACAATACTTTGTTGGATCAATTTGTTTAAATTCTGCTGGATTTGACATGTATGAATAATAATATGGCCGTTTATTTCCTACCTTCAGAGTCCAAGGATTAGCTTTTCTTTTTAGTGCATTATCGTAACCCTTAATGCCGCCTTGAACTGAACCACTTAGTACTCCAGATTCGAAACCCGGTACAAATCCACTTTTAAATGTTTGCCCTGCTGCAAGAGAAGTCATACCCCCAGAAATACCTCCTGAAACACCTCCACCAATACCACCTAAAAGTGTACCCGCAATTATTCCATTCACATTGGAAATAAGTAACGAAAAACCTGAACCGGCTAAACTACCTATAAAACCTACACCATAAGCAAGTGCGGCATCCTTAAAATTATTAATATTACCTGCATTCGCTTGCTGAAGTAAATTCAGGAATGCTGCTTGTGCAGCCATATATAAGAAAGGAATAAATTCACCGTTAGGATCAGTATATTTTGTTGGATTATTAAGGCAGTAACTATACCTGTTATAACTCTGCGTATGAAACGGCAATTGCACATAATTGTCCGGACTTAAAAATCGTCCCAGCGCCGGATCGTACATCCTGCCATTCATATTGATCAACCCGAACGCATAAAGGTTCTCATGCCCGGTGAACCCCCTAGTCAGATAAACCGGCTCCGGAATGTTCTCGTAGGTCCAGGTCGATGGGTTCCGCCTGCGACCCCAGGCATCAAATGAAGCCTCTTCAACCATATTCTGGCAGGACTGGTCAACCAGACCGGTAATGGAACCAAGGTGGTCGGTTATTGTAAAATACACATTATTGCCGATCACTATGGCAACTAGCCCGTTCGGCGAACCGATGTAATATTTGTTTGTCGTTCCCGATATGTCGGTGACCCTTTCGTATCCGTCCCCGTATAGGGTCGTTGTCTCGTCCTCCCCTTCCGTGAATACTGATATCCTGCGCTGATCATCCGGCCCGTACGTGAAATCTACTTGTTTGTCACCCTCGGTGATCCGGCCTGCCATCCCGGTAGGGGTATAGCTTATGATCTGTTCATCCGTGGAGATGGACCCGGGCAGTCCTTTTATGACTTCGACCGCATTGGTTTTAATGTCGTTATAGGAATAATCCCCCACATCATGTTTGTAGGAAATATTTCCGTTGTCCTCGTATTGGAACGCGTCGCTGGTTCCATTCAGACCCGTTAACCGGTTCAGGTTGTCATAAGTGAAGGATTCGGTCAACTGATGCCGGTTATCGGACCTGTTTTGGAGATTGCCCGTAATATGATTGAATGTCAGATCCATGTCCTGAAATACATGAGACTGATAGGATGTACTATAATTTGAAGGTTGGTTATAGCTGTCAAAATCAATTTGCGTATTCATCCCGGGTCCCCGGTTGAAGCTGTTCACACTTCCCGGTTTTTCTTCCCCGGCATATTGCCAGAGCACAAAATTATCCGAATATCTTTTCATGCTTTGGAGAAAACCCTTTGAATCATATATACTGCTCACGGCAAATCCGCCGGGATAGGTCTCTCTGGTTAACCTTCCGAAGTTATCATATTGGTAAGAATATTCAAAAGGTTCATTGTTAATTCTTTCGGTCTTTGTTACAAGCTGGCCAAAATCGTCGTAATCATACGTATCGGAAATGCCGTTACTGCCTGTCACGGTATGGAGAAGTCCATATTTTTCCGGTTGATAGTAAGAAGTAAAATATTCGTATTCCAGGTCATTGCTGCCCTGGCTGTTTCCTGTTTTTGATATTACTCTGCCCATCAGGTCATAATCCATTTCAAAGCGGTTGTTCTTTCCGTCGGTTTGTGATTTCAGCTGATCATATGCATCATATTCGTATGAGGTCGTTCCACAGTTTGGATCGCATAATGAATCCTGCTGACCGGCAGAGTTATAGTAGATTTTCACTATATGATCTCCATAATCTATTTCCCGGACTTGACCTGAACTGTGATATTTGTAGGACATTGATCCGCCGTGATCCATGATTCCGATAATATCCCCTGCAGCATTAAATGTCTTTGTTACAGACTGCCCCCCATCTGTTGTTATTGTCTCAGTTTTTACACCAAAGGTATGTGTCGTTTTTACACCAGCGGGATCATAAATTGATTTTATGCTTAATCTGCCATCCGGATAATAGGAATAATAAAAACTAACAGGATTTGGATCATTCTGATAATGAGGTTCCGATTCCCAAACGACATGACCTTTTTTATTATAACTTTTTTGAGAATAAATATCTCCCTCTCGTCCTTCAACAATTTTTCCAATAGTAAACCCTTCCTTATTGAAATAACCATGTACATCCGGGTTCCCCGGAGATTCAATATCTTCACGATACAATGCACTGCCAAATACTGAACCATCATCCCAATCAAGTGATTTATTAATCTCATGTCCTCTTGGATCTATGATTTTTATTAAATTACCAAATTCGTCATAATTGTAAGCTGTTGTTTTTCCCATTAAGTCAGTTTCTGAAACAACCATACCTGTCTGAGGATCATACTCTGCATATGCATAAAGATTTTCAGGATTCTTCGTTTTTGTGATAAAACGTTGTTTCTCATCATAGTAATTGTGAATAATCTTGCTTGGCAAACCATCGGAGGAAACGGTTTCAGATGTAACCAGACCTCTGCCGGAATAAATGTATTCAGTACTATAACTTTTTGATGTATTTTGTCTCTCAATGACCTTTTGTAATTGTCCGTTTGAATAGTACTGGTAATCAGTAGTCAATGAGAAAGGGGACTCATCTTTGTAAACCTTATTAGTGGTTTTTGAGTCAATTCTGTTCGGAATAGTCCCATTATAAGCAATATATGTGGTATTCGTCTTAACAGTTATATCCCCTCCAATATTTACTGAATCCGAAATGATATTGCCATAGGCATCATATAAATAAGAGGAGTTAATTTCATTATCATTAAGAAAATCCGTTTCAGTTTTTTTGGACAAATTGATCTGGAACATTTTTGAATATGGTGAATTCAGAACATATTCAAGATGACTTCCAGAGATATCAGCATCATTCACAAGTTTATTTTCGGTTTCTGTTGGTAATAATGTGTAACATGAGCCATTTAACGTATTTGTTGCAGTAATTTTACTATTTAGATCATTGCATATTGAAGTTGTTTTTAAGAAACCGAGGAATCCTTTTCCTTTGGTGTGAAATTTTGCTCCTTCATAATGATACGTTGTCTCGCTGTTTGTTCCGGTTGCATTTTCATTGAGGGATGAAGAAACCACAATAATTGGAGCCTGGATATCTAAAACATTAGTAACTGGCGTTCCATTTTCTTTAGTGTACACATTATTATCAGTGATCCATGAATAGATAAATCTGTCATATTGATTAAGACCATTTGCTATACTAGAAATGTAATTACTTTTTTCATTTGAATGAAAACGAAATAGTGTATTGTCTTCATCGTAAAAACATTCAACTTTCCCGTCCCCATTGAAATCATAAAATTTATAGCTTTCCTCAAAATAATTTGGATTATTTAAATTTTGGTCTATCTCATTTACAAATTCCTGTCCTGTTGAATAAAATACTTTTAAATTACAGTTATGTCCATCTAAATTATGAATAGTCATAATATCAGATTTCCCATCTCCATTATAATCATTGATAAAGAACCTATTTGCATAATCTCCAGGTTCTCCGGCAGGTATTGTAATTGGCGGAGTATAAGATGAAGTTATCCATGCCACACCATTAGAATATGATAATTCCCAGCCATAACCTGTCGTATAGGTCAAAATATCACACTTACCGTCACCATTGAAATCCCCGGGGTATACTTGATGCCATTTTGTAGGATAACCTGTTTCAAATATCAGACTCTTTGACCAGGTAAAGTTTGTAGCATTATATGAGAATTTATATATTTTGCAGGTATCTTCTTTGATCAGCATTATTTCCGTTCTTCCATCACCATCAAAATCAATAACCTTCATGTCATCAGCATCCAGATCAACTCCAAACCAGAATTGGTGTGTTGCGTCAGGGTAAATATATTTAAAAATGGTGGCATTTGTTGTTGGCAAAGCGTCATTATTATTATAAATAAATAAATCCAAGATACCGTCACCATCAAAATCGCCGGTAAAAGTTCTGTGATCATTATGCGCAACAGGTACATTTTCCATTTCTAATTCGAAAGAGTCATGCATTGATTTCAATAAATAATATCTATAACAAGTATCATCATTCATTTCCCCTCCATAAGTTACATACGATATTAATACATCATCCATGCCATCTCCTGTAAAGTCTGATGAATAGCCAAATCCTAAAGGTTTATTGCAGGCATACACTGTAAAATCATTCTTTGGCAATACATCTTCATTAATTTTCGAAAAATTAGTGCCGTCCGTATTTTTATAAAATCCCCATTTCATATCATCTCCTTCTTCCCAAAGTCGCATCAAATCAGTTTTACCATCGCCATCAAAATCTCCGAACGATAATCCTCTCCTTGAGATATTAAATGAAGGTTCAATTGAGATTGGAGTTGTTTTATCATTCCATTTGATGATTGTCGGATTTACTTTTGCACCATTAGAGGATATTTCATCGATTTGTACAAGTTTAGTATTATGGTCATCGTAAATGTATGTAAAATCATAATCACTTATTTTATTGTTCTCACAGAAAATTTCTATTTTATCTAAAAGATATTTTTGCAATATTGATTTGCCGCCAATGAATAAAATATTCTGATTTTCTTTTTCAACATATTTAAAATTAATTTCATTATATGGATCAGCCCCTCCCTCCTGGCCTGTGTATGAAATCTTTTTAATTACAGATTCGCCTTGCTCATTTAAGTAGGTATAACTTATATAATTCCCATATATATCCTTTACTTTGTTCAGCCTCCACATGTAAGGCGTATTTCCACCTTCAGGCTTTATCCTCGAATCAATAGTACGTCCGTACTCTAAAGTTTGTCCATCTTTTGTTTTTACCTCAAGCCATTGAGGACCGTTACCCTCAGATCCATGGGCTGTAACTATATTAAAAGATTCTATTTCGGTATCATAGGTAGAACCGTCTGCACCATAAGTGCCAGATATTTTTATCATTCTTTGACCATCCAACAAAAATCTATCATTCGAACTAAAATCAAGTGCAGCGATTTCACCATCAAAATATAAATTTCTGCCTGTTCTTGAAATGGCACTGAGACCAGCTATACTCCAACCAACACCTAAATCTCCCCCCGGATTCTGGCTCATGTATGATATTGATACTGAAGGTATCATATTTGCTGTTCCTGGTGGAATATTTAAAGGTATGTTGTAGGTTGCGGATCCATTAGGCGTCACTCCCGCTGAACCATTGATAGCCCCTACAACACAGTTTAAATCCAATTCTCTGGAATCAGGATTCGGGGCATTTTCTGGTGGAATATATTCAGCTTCCAAAATTAGATCGGGATCTGCACTGGCAACCATAGAGAAAATTGACATAGGATAATATGAATAACCTGCCGCAAATAATACTTCATCCCGTGCTATGTAATTTTTATTCCCTATATCATAAGAATCTATAATTATATTAATTCCTGTTGTCTGTTGAGAAAAACCATATATTTGTGAAAATATAATCAGCAATATTATACTAGTTAGTTTAAAGACAACCGTTTTCATAATACCAGTTTTAGTAGATGACTATTTGCAATACTATACTTTTCAATTTAGTGTTTCAACTTTCAGCTATTGTTTAATAATTTTCCATTGACTATAAACATTATTAGCGAAAATCACAATAATATATATACCAGAGGTTTCCGCAGATAAATCTATTTTATTATTGGTACCTAATATTTTAGATTTTCGAATCATCATTCCTTTTGAATTATAAATATTAATTGAAGAGTTTAATGATTCTTCCAATCCCTCAATATTAATGTTGAGAATACCATCGGTCGGATTAGGGAATATTGTTACTTTTAAATCGTTTATATTATCGATATATTTTTCATTGAAATTATCTTCATTTGAAATTTTGGCACTTTTTAATTCTGATGAATGTAAAATTATCATGTTTCGATTGGTTCTATTCCCAGCTTGATCATATTCATATTTTATTACCGGAAAATTATCTATATAAATATCTTTCGATGCGATCCTAGTTTCAACGCCATAGCTTGGAACTATCACCCATTTTTCAACTCTGCCTGTTGTAATATATTCATCCCATGTAACTGAAACCTCGGTTTCTGTTGTGCCCAGATTTTCAGTACCTCCGATGATTTTCCAGATATAATAAGACGTACCGGGATTTCCGGTTATGGGTTCTGTATATGATTCCGTATCACCAAAATTCACAGAACCTTCGCCGGAGATTTGACCATCTATATTTAAGAAGCAAATACTCAAAGCAGCCAATAAAGTCAATTGTTTTATCATGATTTTTTACTTAACGATCCTTAAACATTCTTGCTAAATATTTCCTCTTGTCGAACAATATGCTATAGTAATGAATTGATGAGAAGTACTGATCTCTTATTCATCTTCTCAAATACAATTAATCAAGAAATAACTTAATTTTTTATACCACCCGATTTCAGTAATTGTACCTCATCCCTGAGCTCTTGGATCTGTTTCTGCTGTTCCTGCATCGCGCCGACCAATTGCGGTATGATCGCTGCGTAGTCAATATAGTAGGCGTCATCCTCTTCATTATATCCCACTACTTCAGGCATCACTTCCATTACTTCCTGAGCAAGAAAACCGGTCCGGTTCTTAAGTCGGTTATTAATTTTTTCTACGTCCGATTTGTACGGTTCTTCAGTAGGTACTTCAAATGGCTTAAAATCATACTTTACCGCCCTAAGGCTTGAAACTTTTGAGAGGGATTTATCCAGCGTAGTTATATTTTCTTTTAAGCGTGCATCCGAAGATAAATACACACCGTTTGCATAGATTGAAACACCGCGTATTTCACTCCACTGATGGGTCGACAGTCCCAGTTTACCTATAGGAGTTGAAGGATAATCACGTAACTCAGCATATATATCATGCATAGAACTGAAAATAATTCTTGGGTATGGAGCAGTCGTTGAGGCAGTAAATCTGAATTCTTGACCTTCAATCATGGTTTTGCCATTTACATATAGTTGATAACCTGTCATCGGGCTTTTCCCCATTCCAATTTCTCCCGTTGAACGTTTTATATCCAGAGCTTGTTTGAATGTATTGTTTTCGACCGTACCCAGCCTCAACTCGTCAATACTCCCATCGTAATATAATTTACCTCCGTACTGCACAGACGTGGCTGTGCTCGTGCCTGATTTATAAAATAATATTCCTGCTGTACCTGTAACCGGATTAAGACGTATCCATTTATTGTTTTCCAGTTCTAAAAGTGAGACCGGATTTGTCATATTCCCAATTCCTACATTATTATTGGTAGTAACCCTGATTTGCGCCTTTACTGCGACAGTGAGAAGGAGTAAGGTCAATATGACCAAAGTGGATTTAGATTTCATGATAATATGGATTTAATAATGACGTTGATTAAAATTATTTTATACTTTTTCCTTCAATTAAGACAATATAATTCTATCCCGGAACAAACTAATAAAATACCGTTCCAATTCCTGTAAACAGAATATACAATTTGATAAAAACTCGTAATCTTTTATTAAAATTATAAATACTTTTTGTAAAAAAAAAATCATTTGTCAATTTAGAATGCTTCCGGATAAAGAAAGCCTGATAAAATTCAGATACTTGAATTATATTCTCTCATACATCATCATGCTTGTGGAAGGATGAATGACATATCACATTTCTGCCAAACTGAGATCATTCTGAATAAATAAAAATACATCCCTCGTAAGGTGAACAGGTAACAAGGAAAAAGGCAAACGTGAGGCAGAGGAGGAAAGGTGCAAGGCGGCATAACTTCATAACCTTCATGCCTTCGTTCCACATCACCCCCACCCATCATCCATATATGTCCTTAATCCCAAATGCTCAGCCTTAAAAAATAAGTTCCTCAGCATATTTCATGATCCGCCCTGATTTTGCCTTCACTTGCAACAATTTGTTTCTGCCCCCTTTTTATATTCCTGAATGTTATAAATTTATGCCGGCAATATCCGGAGACTTTCATCCCTTATAAATATTTTCTCCAAACCTATTTATTACTAAATTGCCCCTGATAACTGCTGAAACAAAAACCATTGCATTATGAAAAACGGAAACCCGCTTAACCGCAGAAATTTTCTTAAAACAGGCCTGCTCACCGCGGCAGGTACGGTCATCGCTTCCAAAACAGGTATCGCTGCCTCCGCTAACCTGAAACACACAGACAACTCAGAAGCTAAAACCATTTACCGGACCCTCGGAAAAACCGGTATAAAACTTCCGATAGTGAGCATGGGTGTGATGCGGGCTGACAATCCTGCCCTGGTGAAAGCCGCTCTCGAAAAAGGAATCCTTCATCTTGATACAGCTCACGGCTACCAACAGGGAAAAAATGAAACCATGCTTGGCGAGCTTCTGATCAATTATCCGCGTGATTCCTATTATATCTCCACTAAAATCCCGCCAGATGGCATCGACGACAAAACGGGGAAATTCAGCGGGAAATTCGATGAAAAAAGTTTCATGGAGAAACTGGACACCAGCCTGGCCCGACTCAAAACCGACCATGTAGATTTCCTTTACCTGCACGGCTTGTCGACCAGAGAGGCTATCATGCACAAGCCGGTGATCAAGACACTCAAAAAAATTAAAAAACAGGGTAAGGCAAGGTTCGTGGGTATATCCACTCACGGGAATATGCATGAAGTGCTGAATGCCGCTGCAGACAGCAAATTTTACGACATTGTGCTCACCGCTTATAACTTTCAGCAGCACGATTCGGATGAGATGCATGCCGCACTGGAAAAAGCTGCCAAAGCCGGCGTCGGGATCATTGCCATGAAAACTATGGCGGGCGGGTTCTTCGACAAGGAACGAACCAAACCGGTAAACACCAGGGCCGCTCTGAAATGGGCTCTGAATAATAAAAACATTACCACAGCTATCCCCGGCTTCACCAACTTCGACCAGCTCAACGAATCATTTTCCGTGATGGAAGACCTGTCACTCACCGACCAGGAACTCCGTGACCTTAAAATAGACGACACCTCTGCAAGCCTTTACTGCCCGGGATGCGATGAATGCATCCCTTCATGTAAAAAAGGTCTCCACGTCCCCAACCTAATGCGTGCATATATGTACGCCTACGGATACCGCGAATCAGCCAAAGCCCGCGAAGTTGTTCTGACGGCTAAACTGGACAACACGTCTCCCTGCAACGACTGCGATGAATGCACCATTCATTGCCCCAGGGGATTTAATGTGGCAGAAAGAATAAATGATGTCGCCCGGCTCAGGGACGTTCCGTCTGAATTCCTGGCCTGAGTCTGAGTGGTAAAGTGACAATAAGCGAGATATTATGAAAAAATCTTTTATGCTTTGGATGATATGCCTGGGTTTCTCCATGGCCCGTCCGGTAAATGCCATCGATGTCTATAATCTTTTTCCCGCTTATAAAGGCTGGGAAAAAGCGTTCAACAACCAGGTGTATACCCCCGACGACCTATGGGATTACATCGACGGAGCCGCAGAAAGTTACGTGATGCAGGACTTTGTCGACCTGCATATCGCCGATTACACCAAAGGAAAACAGACCATCAGGGTGGAGATCTACCGCCAAAAAGACGCTGACCACGGCTTTGGTATTTACAGCCAGGAACGCTCACCTGACCTTAACTTTATCGATATCGGGACAAAAGGCTACGAACAGGGAAACATCCTTAATTTTCTGAATGGTGAATATTACGTGAAAATTTCGGCTTCTTCCGATAAAAAATCCGTTCTCGTTGCCATGCTGGATATTGCCCGCCAACTATCGGCTAATATCAATCCGGATCCGAAGCTCCCGGCTGTACTGTCCGACTTCCCGGAAGAAGGAAGGCTGCACAACCAGGATGCCTTCATTTCTACAAGTTTCATGGGACACGAATTTCTTAACTCGGTTTTCAAAGCCTCCTACAAAGTGGGCGATGCCTCATTCAGCCTGTTCATCATCCGGGAAGTGAATGCTGATTCATGCAAACAGATCCTGAGACAATACCTGGATTATACCCATCAACAGGCCGATAACCTGACGGAAGGCAGACTCACCATCAAAGACCCGTACAACGGAAACATCGAAATCCTTTGGAAAGGTAACAGGATCTGCGGAGTGAGCGGAACGGATAACAACGAACTCGCTGAGAAATACCTGGGAATGGTAGGGAAATGATCAGGGATGCAGTGGGGAACTAACCAGCTTATATGATCATACCTCTGACATGTGCCGGCCCGGAAAAATTTGCTTCAGATCGAAGACGGGCTTCGCTGATTTGACTCGAAAAAAGGACTTGCTTTTGAAACCCTCCCCGGTGTCGAGGGTATCACGATTAACTGCGGCGATCTATTCATTGCCATCAACGACCGCGGCCTGGTCTACCTGATTGAAAAAGTTGGGGAAACGTATTCTGCTATCGGGAAGGATTTCAGGATCATCTCTTACAATGAGACGTACCTCAAAAAAGTGATCGCCAATGGTATTGCTACCATTTCGACGGATTTCACTGCCATGTGAAACAATAATACCCGGTTGATCCTTTATAAGGAAAGAAAAAGGATTTATACTAAATTGAGACCTGTCTTGCGTAATTCCATTTAAAAAATTTCAATGATGAAGGAATCCAACGTTTTTCTCAACATAACCTCAGGCTTGCTGAAGGGAAAGGAAGTAAAATATGCTGAAAAACCCTTAAAAGACCTGAAGGGCATTTTTCAGGATGAAGCAGCACGGTCGGCTATGGACCAGGACATGCTGATATATACTGTACAGTCGTTTATGCCCGTCGCTGAAGGCACTGCCGGCGGGTTGTTCTTCGGGAGCACCACCATTTATCCCGGCACTGTGGGGAATGAATATTTTATGACGCGCGGGCATTTTCACCGGAACCCATCCTCAGCAGAATTCTACTGGTGCATTCAGGGAGAAGGCCGGCTGATCCTGATGGACGGAGACCGGGAGACCCGCGCTGAGATCATGTCACCGGGCAGCCTGCACTACATCCCGGGGAATGTGGCTCATCGCGTGGCCAATACCGGAAAGGAAAACCTGGTCTTTAATGCCTGCTGGCCTTCCGACGCTGGGCACGACTATGAAACGATAAATGCCGGTGGCTTTTCGGCCCGGCTTATGAAAATGAACGGTAAACCGGAACTGAAAACCGTTTACTGATGAACATCTGCATCGATATCGGTGGCACAAACATCAAAGGTGCAATACTTTCCGGCGGGAAACTGACGGCAAGCGATAGTATGCCATCTGTCTCCGAAGGGAATTTCAGTACAACATTGAGCCATGTTGAAGAGGTTATTGGCCGGCTGACCTCCCAATCCGGTGAGGAAAACATCGATGCTGTCGGAGTCAGCATTCCGGGTATTGTGGATGTCGGGAATAACAGGCTACTCTCGGTGAACGAAAAGCTCAAAGGTGCTGAAAACTTCGATTTCAATGCATGGGCAACCGGCCGGTTCAATGCACCACTGGTCATGGAGAACGATGCACGTGCCGCCCTTACAGGTGAATGGCAGGCCGGTGCCGGAAAAGGGTTTAACAACCTGGTAATGGTAACCCTGGGGACCGGTGTTGGCGGCGCTGCGATGATCGGAGGGAAACTGCTTTACGGAAAACATTACCAGGCGGGTTGCCTGGGAGGCCATTTCACAATAAACGTTGAAGGGGATACCTGTACCTGCGGTAATATTGGATGTGTTGAAGCGGAAGCCTCATCCTGGAAGCTCGGACAACTCATCCTGGAACATTCGGATTTTGAATCATCCGGGATATCCCCAAAAGCTGATTTCAAAGAATTATTCAGTAAGTACCGGAATGGAAACACGATGGCTGCTGACATCATAACCCATTGTTTAAAAGCCTGGTCGGCAGGCGTTGTCAACATGATCCATGCATACGATCCGGAGTTGGTGATCATCAGCGGAGGGATCATGAAAAGCCGGGATCTCATTCTTCCTTATATACAAGACCGGGTCGACACCTATGCATGGACTCCCAGCGAACGGGTCAGGGTTGTGGCTGCCGAATCGACGGAAAAGGCAGCATTATATGGATTAAATTATCTTATTGAACAGAAATTACTTAAGAAAACCAACAATCAGTGATGTCAGAAACGAGGTATAATAAATACCCTTTTGTTGAGGTGAAGGGCGAACACCAGTGCTATACCGGATGGGGCAGTATAACCGGAGCCCTGCTGGAAAAGATCAGGGAAATAAAAAAGTCTAAGGTCATCCTTGTCGTCGAATGTTACCAGGGTGTGATCCTCGATGAGGTAGAAAAAGAGATGAAAGCCGGTCTGAACCCGGTGAAATTCATCTCTGCCCTCCGGGCTTTCTATCCCGAAAAAATTATCCGGGACCTGGTGTACAGGGACGTCACCGATGACAGGATCTTCGGTTACCTGACCAGACTGAACATGGAGGATTTCCTGGATCCACAGAAAATAGCCGGCCTGCGTGAAGAGATCAGTTCTTCACCTGAGGGTCTGACCATGATTTACGGTCCGGGAGCCAGCCTGGTCTGTGCCGATCCCGATATCCTCGTCTATGCCGATATGGCCCGCTGGGAAATCCAGCTCCGGATGAGGCGTCATGAAGTGGACAACCTCGGCGTTTCAAACCGTAATGTAGAAGACTGGATGCTGTTGTACAAGCAGGGCTTCTTCGTCGATTGGAGAGTTTGTGACCGGTTGAAGAAGACCTTGTTCGATAAAATAGATTTTATCCTGGATACCAACGACCGTTCCCTTCCCAAAATGACCACCGGGAAAACTGTCCTGGACGGTTATGCCCAGGCCATAAAACAACCCTTCAGCGTAGTCCCTTTCTTCGATCCGGGTCCCTGGGGCGGACAATGGATGAAGAGGGTGTGCGGGCTGGATGATGCCGAACCGAATTATGCATGGTGTTTTAACTGTGTTCCGGAGGAAAACAGCCTGCTATTGAAGATCGGGGCGGAACTTTTCGAGCTGCCCTCCGTCAATCTGGTTTTCCGTTATCCGGAAGCACTGCTGGGCAGCCGTGTGCATGCCCGTTTTGGCGATGAGTTCCCCATCCGCTTCGATTTTCTGGATACGATGGACGGCGGTAACCTCAGCCTCCAGGTACATCCGCTGACCGAATATATCCAGGAAAAATTCGGGATGCATTATACCCAGGATGAGAGTTATTACATGATGGATGGCAAAGACGGTGCTGTGGTGTACCTGGGCCTTAAAGAAGGTGTCGATCCCGGGGCCTTGATTGCAGACCTGGAAAAGGCGCAGCAGCCGGGCGAAACTTTTGATGCGGAAAAGCATATTCAGACCTGGCCGCTGAAAAAACATGACCATTTTTTAATCCCCGCAGGCACCGTCCATTGTTCGGGAAAAAATTCCATGGTCCTTGAGATCAGCGCAACACCGTATATCTTTACCTTCAAGCTGTGGGACTGGGGCAGGAAGGGGATGGACGGGAAGCCCAGGCCGATCAATCTCGGGCATGGTAAAAACGTGATCCAGTGGAACCGAACCACCTCCTGGACAGCTAAAAACCTTGTGAACCGTACAGAAAAGGTAGCTGAAGGTGACGGGTGGATTGAGGAAAGAACAGGGCTGCACGAACGGGAATTCATCGAAACCCGCCGTTTTACCTTTACAGGAAAAACAAGTCACGATACCGCGGGAGGCGTGAATGTCGTTTGCCTGGTGGAGGGTGACGAGGTGTTGGTGGAAAGTCCGGAAAATGATTTTGAGCCTTTCATCGTGCATTACGCCGAGGTGTTCATCGTTCCGGCCGCAGTAGGGAAATATACAGTGCGCCAACAAGGACATTCAGGCGGGAAACCATGCATGCTGCTGAAAGCATACGTGAGGGCTTGAGATTTACCTTATGAACCAACTCAAAAATGTCATGAGAAAAATAATCAGCGTGCTTATTTTAACCCTTTTATTGACGGGTTGTAAAACAAACCAAATGAAAAAAGCATCGGTTAATGTCGACCTCTCCAATGTGGAATACACCATGAAAGGCGGGATAGGCGCCTCATGGCATGCCATCGGCAAAGAGATCGCTCTGCACAATGAAAAGTACAGCATCAAAGCCCGTGAAAAAAACGCCCGTGGCAGTGGGTATGGCGGTAACCCTCCCCTGTCATACACGAAAGCATGGGATCAGCTGAAGAATGATGCACGCTGGCTGGGGCTGAACTTCATCCGGGTCGAACTCAGTCAGCGGATGTATGAACCCAAGCGGCATACCTTTGACTGGGACAATGAGGAAATGCAGACGCTTTACACCATCCTGGACTGGTGCCAGGAAAATGATGCCGACGTTTTCCTGCAGCAGATGTGGGCCAATGTGGAATGGAACGCCTTCCCGGGCATTCATCCGCTCATCAGCGCACCTGCAAATTCTGACGATTACACCGACGGCATAGCCACACTTCTGGAATACCTCAAGAAGACCAGAGGTTACACCTGCATTAAATATTTTTGTATGACCAACGAGCCTCCCGGCGGTACCTGGGGCTACTGGTGGGAATACGGCGATAACGCCGGTTCCCTGAACAACGTTTGGAAGCTCCTGAAAGAAAAGCTGGACAGCCGGAATATCGACATTCCCATCTCAGGCCCCGACTGGACCGACATGCCACCATTTGATGCGTCTAAACTAACCTTCGCCCCGTACCTTGGAGCCATCGACATCCATTCCTACCAGGGCGTGACGGCTGAGGGTGAAAAAAATCTCAGGCAATGGGCTGACTGGGCTCACCGGGAGGGGAAACCGTTTTTCCTGTCCGAATTCGGGAATATGCAGCTCGGATGGGGCGACGATAATCCCGGTCCGAAAACCTTCACTGCCGCCATCTCCGATGCCGGTGATGTAATCCGGGGTATTCATGCCGGCGTGGATGCGTTCAACCGTTGGAGCTTTACCAACCGTGGTGACCTTGACGGGCAATGGCAATTGGTGCAGACCTGGGACCGGGAGAAAAAAACGTACCTGGAAAATATCAGACCCGAACCGTATGCTTATTATGGCTTTGCCATGATGTCCAGGTTCATGTCTAAGTATTCTTCATCCGTCGCCTGTAAGGTAAGCCTGCCCGACAGTGTGGTCAATGCTGCAGCTCTGGTAAGTCCGGAGGGGGAACTGAGCGTGTTCATGGTGAATGATGCCGCTGAACCGGTGGAAGTCAGCCTGAACATTTCTTCGTCACAATCCAAAGAGATGAATGTATACCAGGTTTCGGAGAAAATTCTTGCAGAGCCTGGATTTGAACTGAATCCTTTGCAGCATTTCAGCTCAGAAAAACCACACCGTCTTGTTTTACCGCCGAGGAGCATTACCACAGTGACAAGTTATGATCTGAATAACAGCGATAAAGGAATTATATTACATTAAAAGGAGAATGGACATGATATTTAACCCGGGTTTCGCTATTCATGCTGTGAAGGATCCGATAGGATTTACCTACGGGGCATGTGTATTTGGTCCGCAGGTGGAGCGACGCTCCCTGGATGAGATACGAAAAAGCCTGTACGATCCGCATTGCGACGGGCCGGAAACCGTTTACGCCATCGCGATGGACGTGGGCAAGGTCTCGCACAGGAAGATCATGGAGGACCTCCATCTGTTATATGGAGCCGTCACGTATGCTGCCGGGAAGCTGGGCAGGGAACCGGTGCGCAGCCAGGGGCATATCCATAAAAATTCAGTGTATGCCGGCGGATGGTCAACGCCTGAGGTATACGAGATCTGGGAAGGTGAAGCCATCGTTTACATGCAGGAAACAGCCGGTGATGACCCGGGACGCTGTTATGCCGTTCATGCCGGTGCAGGCGGGGTTGTGATCGTTCCCCCGGGTTGGGCGCATGCAACCATCAGTGCCAGCCCGGAACGGCCACTTACCTTCGGTGCCTGGTGCGACCGCCAGTACGGCTTTGAATATGACGATGTCCGCAGACACAAAGGTCTGGCCTGGTTCCCCTTCATTGGCGAACAGGACAGGATAATATGGGAAAAGAATCCGGAATACTTCAATCAGAGACTGGTGGAAAAGTCCCCGCGAAGCTACACGGAGTTTGATATCGATCCGGGGAAATCCATCTATGCACAATTTGAGGAAGATCCGGACCGGTTCCTCTTTGTTTCGCGGCCAGATCTGTTTGCGGAAAAATGGAATGACTTTATTCCGTAGTCGGGATAAATGAAGAGAAGAAGCTCTTTAATAAAGGATAATTGAACATTTTTTTATATTTTGGACTTATTATTACACGACCTGGTCAGGGAACCCCAATAAAAAAAGCGTTTATGGATAACTTATTATACAAAGCCTCATTCAACTTGACGGTTGATTTTGTCAGTGAGCATCTGGAAAAATACACCTTCCCGAATATCCGCAAACAAATTCAGTCAATTGAAATAAAAAACCCGATACTCGCCGTTTCGGTAAGGAAAAACAATAATATCGTTGGTTTATGTATTGCAGAATTTGACTTTAGCCACAGTTACTCGGAGATCATTTCCTTCTACCTTGATCCGGAATACCGAAATAAGGGAATAGGCCAGGAATTGCTGAATAAAACCGAGCAGATATTATTACAGAAGGGTTATGAAGAAGTAAGGACCTATTACTGGTCAAGCTGGGAAAGTTTTGAATCCACGAAGCACATTCTCAGGAAACAGGGTTGGTCGGAACCCGAAAAACTGATGCATGTCTTCCGTACTGATATAGCCCGGATAAGTACCGTTCCCTGGAGAAAAAGAATTGTATTACCGGAGGGTTACGAGATCACCCCATGGTCATGGGTTTCCCCGGATGAGAAAAAGGATATAAAAGATGAGCAGGAATTCATGCCCTATTACCCGGAATCTTTTTCACCTTTTTATCACGAGGACCAGCTGGCATATTATACCAGCCTGGCACTGAAATATAAGGATAAAGTTGTGGGATGGATGCTCTCCTACTGGAACAGCCCGACAACCATTGAGTATAATAATGTATTTATCCGGAAAGAATTTCGACTGGGGATTAAGATTCCCCTGGAAATGATAAGAATGGCCTCCGTGAAACAAATAGAACAGAACATTCCGGATATTATCTGGTCGGTGGGTGAAGAAAACACACTCCTGGAACGGTTCCTGGAAAAGAAATTAGGCGAGTTCTCGGAAAAGGCAACAATTTACAGGTCGTCGAAGATACTTAAAGAATAAACAGCGGGGATGTGGGTACATTGAGAAAATATCATGGCAGCAATGGCATAGATCCTCAGCATGTTCTATAATCCTTAACTTAATCGGGAGCTTCAGCAGCACCCGGTCTGCATTCCTTAACGGTACACCTTGCGGTGAGCCGGTTTCCCATTTGCTAACGGTTACTCACACAATAATTTATTTTCATCGGGGTTTGTGATTGCTTAATAATCCCAGGCTTTATCCATGTGCATAAGGTTCTTTCACCCTCTGGTCGCCAAAGACCGGCCCAAAGGAGATAGCTCTGGAAAAAATCAAGACTGCTTTCTTGCTCATTCAAAATTATTTGGTAATTTCAATAATCGATTAAGCTTGCTTCAGGTGAGTGCTATTATTCATGCAGGACACAAGCAGCTTGTAGAATTAATGGCAGTATTCGTGCTGATTGTGAAGTTCCCACCTCCAATCGGCCTCGGGGTGGTTTAACAGGAAAGCATGCAGCAATCAGCCACTAAATCTTACACGCGAAACATCAACAATTAAGCAATATACTAATGACACAAAATACTTAATACGAAAAATATGAAATTAGTCAGACTAATTATGTTTGGATTATTCTTATCCACTGGATTTTTAAATGCACAAAATGATTTCAGGCCCGGATATATTATAAAAACTACTGGTGATACGTTGTATGGTGAGATAGATTATCGGGGTGATTTGCTAATGAGCAGTATTTGTAAATTTAAAAGTATTGATAATGCAATTAATAAATATTCACCCAACGACATTATTGCTTTTAGATTTATTGATAGTAAATTATATATTTCAAAAAATGTAAAAAGCCGAAGAATTTTTTTGGAGTACCTGATTAAAGGTAATATAAGCATATATTATATGCGTGATAAAAACGGAGACCATTATTTTATGGATAAAGAGGGCGAAAATTTGATTGAAATACCTTATAAGGAAGAAATTATTTCTGTTGACAATAAACAAGTTTTATATGAATCGAAACAACACATTGGAATACTGAAATTATATATGCAAGATGATCCAAATATTCAATCAAAAATATATAGCATAAAAAAACCTGATCATCAGAGCTTGATTAAGCTAGTGAAAGACTATCATAATGATGTATGCGAAGGAGAAAAATGTATTATTTATGAGAGAAAACAGCCATTTATAAAGGTAAACCTCGAAGTCCTCGGTGGAGTCGTCAATTTCGAAAATGTGGAAGATTTAATTGACAAGTTCTACTTTCAAGGAGGAATAATATGCCATCTCTGGATGCCACGAACAAATGAGAAACTATATTTCAGGACTGGACTATTATATTCGCAGCTCGAGGCCGTTGAAGGAAAAAGCAACATATATAAAATTCCATTTCACCTTGAATATATCTATCCTAAAGGATCTGTAAGACCCAGGCTATCCTATGGAATTAATTTCTATGATACTATATTTCAGACCGTTTCTTTTAATATTGGCACAAATATCAAACTAAATAATTCCTTTTATTTAAGTGCGACCTCTGATATAGAGTTTATCCCTCTCATAATGATTTTTCCACACGATTTGCTATCATATTCATTAAATTTTGGAATAACATATTTACTGTAAAAACACGCGATTGGGTAAAACGCTTAACAATTTCACAATCCATAAATATTGAAAAACACCGGCGTCCGGTTGAATATTTTAAAAGTCGCGCACCCTTTAGGGCGCTGGAGAATTCTCTCCAATAAATATTCTATCGCTCCCGACCCCGATGGAATCTTTTTGGACGATCCGTTGATTAATAAATAGCCATTTAGTGCCAACTATCAACATTTTGATCGCAAAAAAACATTATCACGATGAACAAAGCTTCCCAAAAAAGGCCAGGAGCGTTAAAACGATAGACAACATCAAACATAGCTCCCCGTAGGGTGTGCAACACCTTTTCGTTTTACCGGACAACCATGATTTTCAGATTAATAAACCAATACTTTCAGTACAATTTCATACTTTTATATCTATGAACAGAAAACGTGAGTTGGGCAACAGGAAAAACGTATATATGCTTTATAAACTGATTTTTACATTTTATTGCGTAAAATTTCAAAAATCTAATTCTAAGATGCCGACGGAGCTGTGGCTAAGATCCATATACGCAGAACGTGTGTGTTTAATATTATAATACTACTAACCAAAGGTTACGATCATGAAACTGGAAGATTTAGGCTATTATGATAAACTTGAAGAATTCAGGCTTGAGAACCATCGCGAAAATTTCGAGATCGGCAGAGTTATCGCAGAATATAAGGAACGTTATATTATCAGTACAACTAAGGGTGAATTTGATGCCGAGATAACCGGCAATATGCGTTTTACTGCAAAAAGTCGTGAAGATTTTCCGGCAGTTGGAGATTGGGTCGCGCTGTCAACGTATGACTCTGATTTTGCTATAATTTATAAAATACTACCAAGATTCTCAATCATTAAAAGGCAGGCGGTCGGACAATTTGGAGGGATTCAGATTATATCAACCAACATTGATTATGCTTTTTTAGTCCAGGCTGTTGACCGTGACTTCAATATCAACAGACTTGAAAGGTATCTTACCATCTGTAACTCATCAAAGGTAAGTCCCATAATCGTACTCAGTAAGATTGATCTGATAAATGAGCAGCAGCTATCTGAGATATTGGCGTATATAAAAAACCGGATCTCAAATGTTCCGGTTATCGCGATAAGCAACGAGACACAAGATGGATACGACAGGATAACAGCGATGATTGAAAAAGGAAAAACATATTGTATGCTTGGTTCTTCAGGTGTCGGAAAATCCACACTATTAAATAATCTCTCCGGAAAGACCATAATGCGAACAGATACAATAAGCCAGAGTACAAACAGAGGAAGACACGTTACAAGTCACAGGGAATTATTTGTTCTGGAAAATGGCGGAATATTAATTGATAATCCCGGAATGAGAGAAGTAGGCATTGCCGATTCAACGAGCGGATTAGAAATCACATTCGACAGGATTGTTACCCTTTCTCAAAATTGTAAGTTCAAGGACTGCACCCATACCGGTGAAGCAGGTTGTTCCGTTCTTGAAGCCGTTGAAAATGGCGAGCTGGACAAAGCGTCCTATGAAAATTACCTGAAAATGGAAAGAGAGAAAGCCCATTTTGAATCAACGGTTGCTGAGAGAAGAAAAAAGGATAGGGACTTTGGGAAAATCATGAAGAACTATAAAAAAGACAAAAACAAAAATAAGTACTAAGCTAAACACCGATTATAAGTAATGGCAGGGAATGGTGCCGGATATCAGGGCTTGAAGTACACACAACTTCAACACGGTTTGTTAAGGAAGTAGTCCCGCGGACCGCCACTATTCATACAATTTGCCGTTGGCGGCAAGACTGAAAGACTGTTCAGCACGAAATGGCAAATAATTAATAGCAGTGCATCGTAAGCAAAATAAAATAATACATTCAGAAAATGGGAAATAAAACGGAGTTGTCAGCAGGACAACGTGAAGAACTAACCAGTTCATTAAAAGCCCGTTTTGAGAAAAACAAGAACCGCCATAAAGGTCTTGAATGGGCTGAAGTACAAGCGAAGCTTGAAGCTGACACTGAAAAACTGTGGTCGCTCAATGAAATGGAAAGAACTGGCGGAGAACCGGATGTTGTTGGCTATGATAAAAAGACGGGCGAGTACATTTTTTATGATTGTTCAGTGGAAAGTCCAAATGGTCGCAGAAGTGTTTGTTACGACCGCGAAGGGCAGGAATCAAGGAAAGAAAATAAACCGGAAAATAACGCTGTTAATATGGCTACTGCCATGGGCATTGAACTTTTGACGGAAGAGCAATACCGGGAGTTGCAAAAACTTGGGAAGTTCGATTCGAAAACATCGAGCTGGGTGAAAACACCTCCTGAGGTTAGAAATCTCGGGGGTGCCCTCTTTGCAGATTTCCGCTATGGCAAGGTCTTCGTGTATCACAATGGTGCATCCGCTTACTATGGCGCCAGGGCGTTCCGCGGCTCCCTAAGGGTCTAAATATTGCACAGACAGCTAAATTTGAATTTGAGAACGGAACACCGGAGAAAGAATTTGCTGATTTATTTTCATGGTAAGCCTGTGGACTTAGAGCGCTTCTTTATCCTCTTGCTGGGGCATCTGAACAATTACAGTCATTCTGTTCTCTTGCCGGTTTGATATGGTTACTGAATATGAAGGTAACAGGAAATCCGGTAATCCGTTGTTTTTTTCCCAATGCATTGTACATTTAGGGCATAACCATTCATCACTCAATTTAAGAATCATGAAGAAATTTATTCACTCAGGCTTCCGCTTAACCGGCCTGGCATTACTGTCGGTTATCCTCGCTGTCGCCGGATTAACCAGCTGTGGTCAGCATAGTAAAACAGATGTTTCAGAAGGTGGTACAGACGGATCTTCCTTCGTTACTATCAGAGACGGAAAACTGATGAAAGGCGGAGAGGAATTCTATCCCATGGGAATTAACCTGGGGAACTGGTTGCTGCTGGAGAACTTTATGGTTGGGATGCCGGGTACATATTCCCAGATGATCCGGGTGATGGATGAAGTGTTGGGGGAAAAGCGTGCCGATGAATTTTGGAAAACCTATGAAGTGAATTACATTACCGAAAAGGATATTGCTTACATTAAGGGGCTGGGACTGAATTTTATACGGGTACCCTTTAATCAGAACCGCTTTGTTTCCCAGAATAACCCTGAAGTCATTGATCCTGCTCTGTGGGCCAGGCTCGACAGTGTTATCTCCTGGTGCAAAAAGTACAACCTCTCCGTTTTACTCGACCTGCATGCTGTTCCGGGCGGTCAGTCGCTCTCCAATTATGCTGATGCCGAAACCGGGGATGTCCTTTTCTGGAAGGTTGAAGCATTCCGGAAGAGTGCTACCTGGTTCTGGACAAAGATTGCAGACCACTTCAAAAACGAACCAACCGTGTTTGGCTACGGTCTGCTGAACGAATCCAATACGATGGGGCATACCCCGATTCTCACCGCCTGGCTGCAGGAGACTGTTCATGCCATCCGTACCGTGGACAAAAAACATATCATCGTGGTTTCGGGTGAAGACTGGGGTAAAAGTATGGAAGGACTGGATAAAGCACTTTTCGATGATCCGCAGGTAATGCCTGAAATTCATTTCTACTCCGGCTTCGCCACTTTTAATCACCGGCTAACAGAATACCCCACAACAATCAATGGTGTAAAAATCGACCGGTCACGCATGGAGTATTGGGTCGACAGTGTAACGAAACCGGACTACGGACGGCCGGTATTGTTAGGTGAGTTCGGCACCGGCTGGGACAGACCCGGAAAAGCTCTCAACATTAAGATGATGAAAGATCAGATCGCTGTCTTCAAGAGTCACAATATAGGGTGGTCGATCTGGACCTACAAGGATATCGGTGCAATGGGTTTAATGCACCCTAAAAAGGAAACAGCATGGCAGGAGTTCCGGGGCAGCGACAGCGCCAGGGCTGTTCAACGGATCTTGCGGGAGATAACAAGGATCGACTGGAGAAATACAGATTCTACGGGGATCATCCATCAGTGTCTGCTCAAATTCAGGTATTGTCTGCCCGACGATTATATCCAGGCAAAAGCTTCAGGGATAAACAGGAGAGTGGATGAGGTAGCTCTCAGGGCTTTCCTGGAACCCATCGCCACATACCCCGATGAAAAACTACATGAGATGGCCGCTTCCTTTAATTATAATAGCTGCGAAGTGTCTCCGGATGCGAAGGCGTTCATGGAATGGGCCGTGGCCTTTGATAAATAGTCCAAAGATCCAGACAGTACAATTCATTTTGGTAGACCAGCCCCAGGATTAGACAGAAGATCGGAAAATGAAGAGTACTTTGGAGAATACTCTGCAGGGAAATATTCAGGTTTTTCAGAAATCCCGGGAAGTTAGAAAAGCTTTAATTGGCAGACTGTGAATGAGGGAAAAGAGAAAGGATGATTTGCATTCTCTGATGGTTTTACAAGGATGACCTGTCTGCGGCGTCGCACCGTCATAAAAGTAATGCCGGTAGGTGGAGGTCAGGGTAAACATCCCAATTACCGGCTTACAGGTTGACCAGTTGTTTTAAAAGCTTAAGATCAAGTGCCGGAAGTTGCAGGATCATTCCCTTGGGATAACGGATCTCTACAACCCTGGCTCCTGAAGATGATATCTCTTTAGGAATAAAACCTGAACGGTTATCCTGTTCTCGCTGCCGGTATTTTTTCTGCCAATAATGAAAGGTGGCAAGTTTAATTTCATGTTCCTGACAAAAATCTTTCTGGCTTTGGTTGCTCTCCTGCCATTGTTCGATCAGAGCGAACATCTCCTGGTGGTGTTGACCTCTTTGCTGCTTTTCCATCATAAAATGCTTTGAAACAAAGCTAACTTGTAGAAGGTATTATTTCAAGATGCAGTTGGCCTAAGGC
>CAVXSF010000004.1:0-292102 GCA_963764345.1 uncultured Bacteroidales bacterium
ATTACCAACTTCAAAAATACATTGACTGAGCGGTCTGAAAGCAGTTTTCCGGGGAACGGCGTAGTAAAACCAGGCTGGATTAGCGAAAAGGGTGACTGCACCGTTCACAGTATTTCTTCAGCAGGAGGAGATGGTTTCCGGAAAGCTGGCAGCAGGATTTGCCCTGGTGTGAAATCATTTTCAAATGAACAGTCTGCAGGGAGAACCGCAGCCCTGCCTGCCTTCCGTTTTGTTCCCAAGCCAAATAGCTCCGATTCCGTGTTCAGGAAATGTGCAGAGATTAACTTTCTGTGCTTCCAGCCCTGTTCTATTCTTCAAAATCCGAATGCCGGAATATCCGCCGGCATGACAGTTATATTGTCCTGACCAGGGTATGCAGACCAGTGGCGCCCGAAGGATGAGGTTTTGCAACCCTTTCGATCTGAGGAGTACCGTCGCCCTCATAACAGCGCACCGTAAATTCATGCCGCCCCTTCAGATAAAGGGCATCATGCCGCCATATCACCCAGGTCGTTTCAGACAGAGGAGTTCTCAACTCAGCCTGTATCCATGGTCCGTTGTCCATTTTCAGTTCAACTTTTGAGATACCACGGGCACCGGCATATGCGATACCACCGATGGGTACTCGTTGCTGCCCCTGTTCATCCTGATAAATATGGCTGTCGGCTACGGTATCTATAACCGAAGTGGCTTTTACCCTGGCTTCACGATCCCAACCCCTTTTCACCCAATATCCGTCACCAGTTTGAGCTGTCACTTCGATACTTTCAATCCATTTTGGCTGTTTCATACCGTAGTGGTCAGGAAGATAAATGCGCAAGGGGTACCCATGTTTCTGAAATAAAGGCACGCCATCCCAGGCATAACAAAGCATAATACGTCTATCGCTGTAAATATCGCCAATGGATACAAATTCCGTGAATCCATCAGCAGCAGTGATCTTCAGATATGCAGCCTCCGGTTTTATCCTGAAGAGGGGGATCATATCCTGCATGCTTACTCCTGTCCAGCGGGTGGTACTGATCAGGTCGCCGGCAATATAGTTTGAAATACACTCAAGTGTCACAAACTGATTCATGGGTGTATGACTTTTAATTTCCGCCATTGTCAAGTTCAAATCCTGTTCAACCAATCCCCCGATATTCAGTTTCCATTTGTCGAGATGTATATGCGGTGGCATGGTGTCGATATCGATCCGGTAATGATTCTCGAGGCTGGTAAATTCTGGCCGTGTACCTGGTGCGGGTATCACGGCTGAGCCAGCATTGGGAAGCGGGTGGGTTGATGACCATCGTACGCTGTCCTCTTCCTCCTGCTTACGAATAACAGCTCCGATGCCCGTACCGAAAACGGCTACGGCAGCCGTGATCCCGCCCAGCCTGTATAAAAAGCGGCGCCGCCCGGGAATTTCAGTGCTTCCCTCAGTCACCTGCAATTCGATCAGGCGTTTGAGCACCCAACCCAGTGTATGCCCCCAGGCCAGAAACATGAATAATATCCAGAGTCCGGACCAGAACGTCCCTGCCGGAAGTTGTCTGCCAGGAGCCAGGCTTATCATAAGCACCGGTAAACCCGCCAGACCGCCCATGAACGTAGCAGGCCATTTAGGTGGTTGTCCCAGCCAGGAAATGACGGATCTGATGATCAGGGCAACAACGAACCCCCCTGCCAGAAAGATGACGACAGCCATCATTTGCTCTCCCGCTTTGGCCACATCTGCGGTTGGCCCGAGACTGAACGCACGGATAATGCTTACCATGGTCTCGATGCCGCTTGTTATAATGGGACCGGGCAGGTGCTGTGAAAACCAGTCGAAAAGATCAAAGACAACGAAAGGCAGGCGTGCAATTTTCCAAAATAAATAAAAAATAGCGGTTAAAGGGACTGTCAGAATCAGGCCTATGAATGCTGAAGCAAGAACGCCGGGTTTTTTCATGTTGAGAGACTTGGTTAACAGGGTAATGATATTTAAAGAGATTATATTGAATATCAGGAGATATGAATATTTTAAAATATGAAAAGATAACCACCGAGATTTGAATTAAGTTCAAAACAGGAATAAATATGTATGCCACCTTCAGTAACAAGAGTCCTTTTCAGGATAGAAAATATACGGGAAGATATTCAGGGCCGTATCATTTTTACCAGGTTCCGGAATCACTTCCGTGAAGGGAGGAACCATCCAACCATATTCTTCACTTTATTTGAAAGGCATGGATACAGAAAGGTGCGATATCTGACACTGTGGCATCGCTCCGGGCTTTTTAACTTTAACGCGGCTATGGCGCTGGCCGGCTTGTCAGCCCTGGACGTCACTATTAAACCGGGAGTAACAGGCGGTCTGATCTAATTAGGGATCACAATATTTCTGATGGATATTTTGTCTTTCATTTTAAAAACAGTATCTTAAGTCCTCTCAAATCTACTGACTTATTCTACCAACCATGAAAAAGATCAATCTCATTTTGGTATTAAGTTTTTTCCTGATCCTTATATCCTCTTTTGATAAGCCTTCCGGCTTATCTGAACCTTTGAATGAAATTATGCCCGTCAGAGGATTATTTATTGGAGCCCCGTCACCTGAACGAACAGATGAATTTGTAAGGTTTATCAATGAAGCGCTCTCCTCCAGGCAGGTAAACACCTTGATTCTTGGAGTGAATTACCAGTACGAGTACAAATCTCACCCCGAATTGCAGGGCAGGGATGCCCTCTCGAAAAAGGACCTCAAAAAAATTTTATCAGCCTGCCGTGAAAACGGGATCCGCCTGATTCCTCATATCAATCTTCTGGGACATCAGTCGTGGTCCAACCGCCCGGGCATGCTTTTAAAAGCCTATCCCGAATTCGATGAAACGCCGGAGGTCAAATTCCCTGAAAAATATGAATGGCCAAATGCTGACGGTTTGTACTGTAAGAGCTATTGTCCTCTGCATCCTGAAGTGCACAAGGTCATTTTCGACATCGTGGACGAACTTTGCGATGTATGTGAATCCGATGCTTTTCATGCCGGGATGGACGAAGTGTTTTATATCGGCAATGATAATTGTCCGCGCTGCTCGGGCAGTGACAAAGCCGAACTGTTTGCCGGGGAAGTCAGGCGCATCCATGATCATCTTGCCATGAAAGGCAGGGAGCTGTGGATCTGGGGTGACCGGCTGATCGACGGCAAAACGACCGGCATCGGCATGTGGGAGGCCAGCATGAACAATACCTGGCGTGCCATCGACATGATCCCCAAAGATGTTTTCATCTGTGACTGGCATTATGAGAGGGCTGACCTCACCCCGGTCATGTTTGCTATGAAAGGCTTCAGGGTAGCCTCCTGCCCTTATCAGAAACCGGATGTCGGAATAACCCAGGCCCGGAACATGATCATGTTCAGAAATCAGTCATCCCCCCCGATGAAAGACAATTTCCAGGGGGTGATCCAGACCGTCTGGAACCCGGCCGACGATTTCCTGGATGAATATTACGGACGCAAAATGCCAAAGAAGTCTGATAAATCGGAAGTAATCTGTTTTAAGGCCCTCTTTGACGAGGTTGGGAAAACCGGCACCCGGGAATGATCTGAAAATTACTTCTCCGGTGAACTGTACAATGCACTGACCTTCTGGGCTGCCAGAACCGTCTGCAGCATGATGGCCGGGAAATCCGATGCCCACTTATGCCCGGCAGGAGTCTTGTAAAATTTTACAAGCGTTTTAAGGTCCCGATAGCTAAAATGCTGCCGGTATATCCATATCACGGCATTGTCGAGCCATTGTTTTCCTTTGCCGTTCAAATAGAAGTCTGAAAGGCGATTATAATCTTCCTCCGAAAGTTCATTGTTTTTTTTGGCGTTTTCCATCTGATGCATGATTACTTCATTGATATTAAATCCGCCTCTGAGATTTCGAAGTTCCGTGATTTTTCTCGTGATTTTATCGTCTGGTGCCTTGGTGGTATCAGGTTTAAATTCCGCCAGGCTTTTGGATATTCGTTCGAACAACAGGGAATAGTCTGCAACCGGAATAGTATCCTTCTGCGAAAAGGCAGGCTTTACCACAAAGCAAAAGATAAAAAGCAGACATGTAATTTTTTTCATTTCTAATAATTTTGATTTTAGAGGTATAACTGAACCACATATGATTGACTATTATTAGGTCACATCTGTGTTGTCATCAATCAAGTGGGTTTCATGGTGAAGAAATAAGCCTTTCATTCAAAATATAAAAGGGATCAGCATCTTCGTCTTTCCGGCATACATATCATAATCACTACCATATTTTGTTTTGAGGTATTCATCCAGTTTTGGTGCGTTATAAAACGCGAAGAAACAAAACAGGAAGACGGGGATGGTTACCGAATACCAGTTCCGGGTTAACAG
This sequence comes from uncultured Bacteroidales bacterium, assembly GCA_963764345.1. Lineage (GTDB taxonomy): Bacteria > Bacteroidota > Bacteroidia > Bacteroidales > DASQZK01. The sequence continues at coordinate 4,370 of CAVXSF010000004.1, forward strand.
GGCAAACGCAGATACCCATAATATATCACCAAAATAATTGATATGCCGTGCATATTTAAACAGGCCACCGGTATATAGCCTGCCTTTATTATGCGCATCCTTTTTCCATCTTGCCCGCAGTATCTCTCCGGCACTATTCAAAGTACATCCGAAAATAAACAATGCCACGGCAAAATAGTCCAATACGTCTATGGGTACCGATTCCGGAAGGACAAACAATGGAAAGCCGATATAATACAAGGCGAAGGCAAAGGGAACACTGATGCTTTCTTCCCATGGCATTTTACGTTTCAGCAGGAAGATCATCATATAGGCGAGGCGGAAAAAGATAATAATGGTAAAGACGAAAATAATCATTCGCCTCTCATGGCCGCCTGTTGCATTGTGAATATGCAGGTGCTGTTCGCACCATGCCCCTCCCTTTCCGAAGAGAATCCACCAGGCCAGCCACAACAATGCTATCTCTAATACGTGAACAATAATTTTCTGTGGAATGCTTTTGCTTTGTTGTCCATACAGGTCCATGTCGGCAGAATTTAAAAATACGGTGTCAGATCGATCCGATGAGCCACTAAACTACTATTTAACAAAGTATAAATTTAAAAATGAAGCGCACTCCATTGCAAGCATTTAGTGAAATAAATTACGGCAAAATATGTTTCCGGATCGATTTCAGATTTAATACCAATGTATTTTATTCACCAATCATCTGTTTATCAAAAATTGTTTTAACCGACGAATAGGCCCCGGATTACGACCTCACAGCCATCCGGCATGACCGCATAAAAAAACTAAACCGAAAAATAATTCTCAAGCTCAGCCAGTGCATTCCCGTCATTTAGTAGATCCCGGATGATATATCCCTTTTCGATCAGGGCAATGCGATGGCATATTTCGGTGATGTGGTTCAGGTCGTGACTGCTGATGACCAGGGTGGCGTTGGTACGTTTGTTGTATTCCTGAAGCAGGCGTTTCAGCACAATTTGTGATGTCGGATCGAGGTGATTAAAAGGCTCGTCGAGAATCAGCACCTGCGGATTGGTGATCAGAGATGATGCGATTCCGATCTTCTGTTTGTTACCTTTCGAAAAATCACGGATAAACTTTTTCCGCTGACCCAGTATTTCGTCTTTAAAAAATGGCTTACACTCCGTTAACCTGGCGTCGGTATCTGTCTTTGACAAACCGTATGTGTCCCCAATAAAATTCACGCTCCTCTCAGATTTTCAATTCATCATTATTTTTACTACTTTTCATGGCGTTCCATATTTTTAATTATGCTTTTCTTGTCTTACCCTGTTAAACTATTAAACCCATGAAAGATGATAAAGCATTTTCGACATCACAGTTAGCTTTCCTGCTCATACTACGCCTTATCATCGGTTGGCACCTGCTATATGAGGGTCTTGCCAAACTGTTCACGCCGGACTGGTCTTCGCTGGGATTCTTAAGCGAATCGAGGTGGATCCTTTCCGGTTTTGCGCACTGGATCATCTCAAACCAGGGTGTATTGGATGTGGTTGATTTTCTGAACACCTGGGGGCTGATAGCGATTGGGGCCGGCTTAATACTCGGATTATTCAGCCGGTGGGCCGCGATTTGCGGTGCTGTCCTTGTAATGGTTTACTATCTGAATAACCCTCCCTTTATCGGAATGACGTACTCATTACCTTCGGAAGGCAGTTACCTTATTGTCAATAAAACACTCATTGAGGCCGTTGCATTATGTGTACTGGCCGTCTTCCCAACCAGCAGGATTTTGGGACTGGATATGTATATTTCACGCTTCGGACATCGGAAAAATAGTCAGAACTAAAAAGTATGGCAACAGAAAACGACAACGTACAAAAACCTGAAGAATCACAGGAACAGGAAAACAAAAACGGGATAAAACGCAGGACACTTTTAAAAGCCCTGGTGGGTGTGCCTGTTTTAGGTATCCTGGGCATTGAAGCCTGGAGAAAAAAAGATTATGATTCACACAGGAAGACCCGGGTCATCGGGGAACTGGGCCTGGACGATATCCAATCACCCGATCTGGCAGCCCTGACCCGACCATCGAAAGGTGATCTGATTAAGATAGGCATGATCGGTTTTGGCAACCGTGCCCAGGATCTGGCCAGCGGACTTGGATTCCTTCATCCTTCGGTAATCGAGTCACGCAGGAAATCGGGCAGACTGGATGACTGGATGCAGCAGGCGGATTTGAACGTAGCCGTTACCGGAATATGCGACGTATTCGATCTTCATGCGGAACGTGGACTTGAGACAGCCCGAAGCGGACTGAGACCCGGAGGAGGAAAAGCCGCCAAACTTCCGGTAAAACGCTATCTGCATTACCAGGATATGCTGAATGATCCGGAGATCGATGCCGTTATGATTGCCACGCCAGACCATCACCATGCAGAAATAACCATCGCAGCAGCCAAAGCCGGAAAGCATGTGTATTGTGAGAAAAGCATTACACGCACCATGGATGAATTGTACGACGTGGTTGCGGCAGTGAAAGAAAGTGGCGTCGTTTTTCAGCTCGGACACCAGATCACAAAAAATGTCGTATTCCAGCAAGCGAAAGAGATTGTGAACAGAGGTATCCTTGGCCCGGTTACCCTGGTTGAGACCACCACCAACAGGAATACCGCCGACGGTGCCTGGATCCGGCACCTCGATGCAAAAGGGAATCCCAAACCGGGATCCACGTGAAAGCATAGACTGGATGCAATGGCTTGGCTCAAGACCTTATCATCCTTTCAGTATTGACCGCTATTATAACTGGACCAAATGGTTCGACTATGATATGGGCATGATCGGCCAGTTGTTCACCCACGAATATGACGCCGTAAATCAATTGCTGAATATCGGTATTCCCTCTTCAGTGGTAGCTTCTGGCGGTATTTATTACTGGAGGGATAACCGGGAGATTCCCGATGTGCTTCATTGTGTATTTGAATATCCCGACAAGCAGATGACTCTTATATACAGTGCTGACCTTGCCAACAGCAGGAACAGGGGGCGTGTTTTAATGGGCCATGATGCTTCGATGGAACTTGGCGACTCGATGAAAATCATCGCTGACCGGGACTCTACCAAATATAAGGAACAGATCAGAAATGGCATGATCGAAACCAACGGCCCCATGATCTCCATCAGTCCGAATTCAGCAAGCATCGATGCGGTAAGTACACCAACCGAACAGTATTATGCTTCACGGGGACTGACCACGACGAACATCAACGGTACCAATATTGATGTAACGCATCTTCATATCAGGGAATGGATCGACGTCATCAGAAACGGAGGCACAACGGCTGCAAACATTGACCGCGGATGGGAAGAAGGGGTTACCTGCCAGATGGCCAACATATCGTACCGCGAAAAGCGCAGGACCGAGTGGGACCCGGTGAACAAAAAGATCATCTGACGAAAACGGGAAAACATCATCCCGGCTTAACCTTTTAAAAGTCACGGATAAAAATGGTTCATTAAGCGGCACGTGATCAGCCTGTAGTATCCAGCCATTTGTCCAGATGAGTCCTGACGAAAGCATCGTCGTTCAGATCCGGATAAACTTCATATACCCGGTCAATTTCTTTTCTCTGTTCAGGGCTCAGCACCTCATCGTAGTTCAGTGTCCAAATTCCCTGAAGCAGTCCCTGACGGCGGAGCACCTCATGAAGCCCCACGATACAGCCCTTAAAATTATTTGCAGCATCAAAGAAGGCAGCATTGCTGTCGGTGATCTGATACGCCAGGGAAAGAGTCTTCCTGACATCACTGTCAAACTCTCCGTTTCGTATTCGTTCGAGCAATGTCACCGCGGTTTTTGTCCATACTGCCCAGTGTCCGAGCAATCCCCCCGCGATTCGTTTCCTAATGATCTTCCCTTTATAGGGAAACTGAAATTCCGTCAACAGGTCCACCAAAATATTATCATCATTCCCGGTGTACAGCGCGATCTCTTCGGAACGCCCCGACTCAATGACTCCACGAACCACGTCGAGCGTCTGATAACGGTTAAAAGGGGCGATCTTTACGGCTATCACATTTTCGATCCGGGCAAATTCACGCCAGAAGTCAACATCCAGCGTCCTTCCTCCAACAGCCGGTTGGAGATAGAAACCTACGACAGGCATAACTTCGGCTACACGTCTGCAATGTTCAAGCAATGAATCAATACCGGCACCGGGTAATGCAGCCAGGCTTAATAAAACCGCATGATAGCCTTTTTCCATGGCAAGACGGGCTTCAGACACGGCCTGTTTTGTTTTACCGATGACTCCGGCGATCCGTACCGGCAGTTTGCCGGTATCATTCTGATACTTGTCAAATTCCTCAGAAGCAATCTGTAGCACCGGCTCGAACAATCCCACCTCAGGCAGACGAATTTCAAACTGGGTTGTATGCACAGCCACGGCTACTCCTCCTGCTCCTGCATCAAGGTAATACCGCATTAATGCCCGCTGACGCCTTGCATCGAGCTTCCGTTCTGCATTCAGCGCCAGGGGAAGAGCCGGTATCACGGTTCCCCGGTGCAACGCATCGACAATGCCGAGGGGTAAATCAGAGCGTTTCATGCATATCCCGTTTTTAATATTTTCCATCCCTGACTTCAAAATGAGTTGGTTTACCCGATAGTTTTCCGCCACTTTTCATCCATTCAGCCGTCCATTCTATCACTTTCCCCACAGGAACCCCGGGTTGTCCGAACAAATTAACAGCTTCACCGGAATTGCTGAGAAGGGCGGTCTCAGTCTCTTCATAAATAAATTTCGGTGTAACACCGAAATATTTCCCAAATGCCGTGGCAATATCACGTACCGAAATAATTTCCTGCCCGGTAATATTAAGAATTTTTGCCGGACTGTTGCACAATTCGAGCGAACGTAAGACCATATCGTTCATATCGCCCTGCCAGATCACATTAAAATAACCCATACGAAGGTCAACCGGTTCGCCGTTCCAAACTTTTATAGCAATATCTACGAGGACGCCGTACCGTAATTCAACAGAGTAGTTCAGCCTGATAAGTGCAACTTTTGTTTTATGTTGAAGACTTCCATATTCAAACATTCTTTCTCTTCCCAGGCAAGATTGGGCATATTCTCCAACCGGTTCAGGCATATCTGATTCTTTGGAACCACCGGACTCAAACGCTACAAGTGGATAAACACAACCCGTAGAAAAAGCAACGATCCGTGAGTCTTTGAAATGTTCAGCAACCAAGGCAGGCATATATGCATTGACGGCCCATGTTAAAGCCAGATTCTCTTCAGAACCGAATTTCATACCAGCGAGAAAAAATACATTCTTTATTTCAGGCAGCGAACTGGTAAATTCAGGATCCAGGAGGCTGCCCTGTATGGTCTCGATACCTGCTTTCTCAATTTGTTTCCGAAGTTCATAGTCTCTGAACTGGGAGACACCAATAATACGCTTCCTCACTCCCGCCTCGTTACAAGCCCGTTTAGCCATCCGGGCCAAAGCCGGTCCGATTTTTCCCGCAATGCCGAGAAAAAGGATGTCTCCGTCTGTCTGACTAAATAATTTCACGGCTTCAGAAGACGGCCTGGATAATAATTCTTCCAGCTGTTCTTCCTCTGAGATCTTTTCAGGGTATTTTAACATGGCGAAATCCTCCTGTGTTAATAATTTGCTTTATACGGAGCCAATAAACCCGATCAGCTTACGGTACATAAAGTAAACCATGATGCATATGACCACGAAGCCGGCGATGGCGATGATGTTCTGCAAAAAATTGTTCTTAAGTTTCCCCATCATCTGTTTGTTGTTAAGGACCAGGAACAAACCCAGGGCAATCAGCGGAACAGCCAGTATTGAAGATGCCTGGGCCATAATTAAGGCATAAATGACGTCTCCCTTGAAAAATACGGCGATGACCATGCCTAACAGGAGAATGATCACCGTGAATACCTTTGGCATTTTTTCATTCATTGAACGTCCAAGTCCCAAACCATCAGATAACAGCCCTCCTCCCATCACGGCATTGACCATCAATGAGGAAAAAGCTGCAGCACAGAGGCCGAAACTGAAAATGATCTTTGCAAAACTTCCGAATAAGGCTTCCAGCTGAAGAGCCATGTCTGCAGCCGAGTTTACCACTATACCCATGGGCTTCAGGGCAGCAGCTGATGTCGTTATAATCATGCCTGTAATCAGGGCCAGCAGAAAAATTCCCATATAGGTATCATTCAGGCTTTTCCGGAGATTAGAGAGTTTCCACCCTTTGTCCTGTGCAAGGTAAGGCTGGTATATAGCTGCCTGAAGGGAAAATGATGTGGCTACCAGTGCAACCATCACATCCAGTTGTTTCATGGAGAACGCATGAGGAACAAATCCTTTTGCAAAATCTCCGATATCCGGTTTAGTCAGGATCAGATTTATAAAGAAGGCAATGATCATGGTCATCACCAGGATCATCATCAACTTCTCTATCAGTTTATATAGATTTTTTGCTACGAAAATAAGCACGATACCCACAGGGGTGAAAATCAAAGGCCAGACATGTTCACTGATGCCCGTGATGCCTTCCATACCAATGGCAATGCCAAGATTGTTGCCAAACTGAAAGCTTGATGCTGAAATAAATGCCGAAATCCCTATTAGTACGGCGAACCACCGGCCGTATCTGCCGGCAATGGACCGGAGTATTGAACGGTCACTGGAAACGCCAAACCGGGTTCCCATGGAGGTATACGTCCCCATGAAGATTGCAGAAATCAGGATGACCCATAAAAACTTATATCCATACCCGGAGCCAATCCGGGAAGCTACGGTAATGCTTCCGGGGCCCAGTACCACTGAAGCAATAATAAAACCCGGGCCAATTGATCTAAGTGTTTCCTTAATTTTCCCAAACATAAAACAATTTAGAATTTTCTGTATAATAAATTAAATTCTTGTCTTGAGGGTAAACTCAGGTTGATTTTTGTGATTCTGCGATCTTATAACAATAGCAGTTCCTCCGGGGTACCATTCGCGGTTCGGCATTTTCCGTTTCACTCCCGATGAACAGGGAAGCCGTACACTTCGATCCAGTCGAGGCGTGAGCAGGCATCACTCTGTCCTCCGGGCATAAGATCGGTAACCCCGATCTCGTCGACACGCGTGAGGTCAGGGTTAATCACCGGTTTGCCTTCATATACATCTTTAACAGACAGGATGTACCAATGGATATCCATGATATTGAATTCACGAATCCGCCAGTCTTTCGATGAACCGTCCGATTCATCACTCACCAGCCAGGTGCCGTCAGCCAGTTTCAGAATAATGTGCATCTGCCTGAATCCGCTCTGTTTTGATCTCCATCGGATTTTAGCATACCGGTTCAGGTCAGCGTAATTCTGTTTGTCTTTCAGGGTCACGACCCAATTTGCAAGGCACAGACCCGACCATATATAATAAGGATCGTCAGAGGGTTGCTCGTGATGGCTTTTTTTAATGCTGTCGCTTCCAGGCCCGTAGAGTGCCAGGATCAGATCCGGGTTTGCCACATGTTCCTGGGTAACGGGTGTGGCAGCGGGAATCTCTTTCCAGTCTTCCCGAAAAAATAACGGGGGCCGGTATTGGGCACTCACTCCGGCAGTGATAAGCAGAAGTATTCCGGAAATAAACCCTTTATGAATGCGGAGTTTTTGAAATTTACGGAAAATGACTGAATGGAATTTCATGATATTAATATTTAATAATTTGCGGAAGTTGAAGACTGATCCATTTACCAGATGGACAGACCAGAATGCGGAACCTTTTCTTTTTGTGTCCAAGGAAGGTTCGTTTTTATTCATGGTTTTTGCAGCATAAATTTACACTATTGTCAAAATTAAACGATATGATATTAGGGGTAAATCTTCAAAAAGATTCTGGAATGACACTATTTGCACAAAAGGTATGCAGAAACTACTTCAGGGCTGACTTAGCGGGATCTTCAGACCGGGGCCTGCCTTTATGATATAAAAGCAAAGTAATTTGGTGTGGTCTTTAAAAGACGTTTTTTGTTTTAGGAAGAACCGTTCCGTTTCCGCTCATTGAATGGCAATTCTTATATTTTTCTGTCCTTTTCCTCAGCAAGTTCTCTTAACAGTTCGCATTCAATGATCCTGACCGTAGACAGGTACATCCTGAGTACCGCAGCGGACTGGAGAAAGGGCCCGGTAAAATAATATTTTGCCCATGATTCTTTGCTGTCTCCAAGAGGTGTTGCCAGCTTAAACTGGAACTCGATATATGCTCTGAGATCGGGGTCATTGGTAAGTTGCATTGCAGAATCCCTGAAATTCATGAGGAGGTGGTACAGTTCGTTACCATGAATAACTACAATCGTTTTGTAAGCCACATCCCGGTTTTCCATGAAGCGGGCATTGTAGAGATCACTGTGAACGGATGAATTGGGAGTAGCAACCTTTTGACCTGACAACTGGGGAACCACTTCCGACAATAACGAATTAATATAGTCCGATAATTTTTCTGATTCGCTAAAGAATGAATTTACCTGGTTTATATCATGAACCGATTCGGACAGTTCCATGGAATGCCGCAAGGTCTCAACCCGATCATTAAAGTATCGGGCATTTTCATTCATATTAGACTCTGTTATCGTAAATCCTGCAATCACCGCACGAGGTACACTTCTCATCCACAGCATTACCACAATGGCAATGGCAATGGATATCAGCAGGGTTGCGGTGAAATTATCGATTTTGTTCTCTTTCTGCTTTAACCGGGTAAGGACAAGGAGAGGCAGAAGAATGACTGCGACAATTGACCATGAAACCATGATAATAATCCCTGCACCCTGCCAGTGCATAATCTTGAATAAAGTTCCGGTAATGACGAGAATACCGGCTATCACTCCGCCGATTAAAAATAGTTTATTGACGGGCTGGCCATCTTTACGGGCCTTTCTAATTTTTACAGAAGCCAGGACGGGCATAAAAACAAATCCCAGCAACACCATTCCCAGCGTGAGGAGGATACTGGCTCCTGCCCAATGCTGGATCTTGAACATAGCTCCAATAATCGTTAAAGTTCCGGAAATCAGTCCGGTGATGTAAAGTCCTGTGGGCACAGCTTCGTCCTGTCGTCGGGTATCCCTGATCCTGACCATGACCAAAAGCGGCAGAAATATGGCACCGGTGAGAAGAAGGGCAAGACTGATCAACAAGCCACTGCCCTGCCAGTGCATGATTTTAAAGGTAGCAGCAGAAAGAACCAGAACAGGTGCTGCAACACCAAATACATACATCATTCTTTTCATTCTTCGGTATTTTTTACTGATTAAAATTAGTGTTTCATCCTGGATCTGCCTGATACGATGTTTCCCCATTTCCTCCCCGACTATTGCATAGGCCTCATGAAACGAAAGACCTGTCTCCATCCAGGCTTCGACCTGACAACAGATATGATCCAGGATCTCATTTTTCAGCCTGGTATAGGTCAGTCCCTGCCGGTCTATGTCGTCTGAAATCTGGTCGATTTCTTTCCGGGTTAGTTCATTCATAATTCAGGTTCAGTCCTGGCGAAGGTTTCAGAAGCCCTTTCATGATCCTTACGAATTCAACAAACTCTTCCATTTTATCCTGTGATGTCTTTTTGCCTTCCGGAGTAAGATGGTAATACTTTCTGACGCGTTTTCCGATATTATGCTCTTCAGAAAGGATCAATCCGTCGGCTTCCATTTTATGCAAGGTCGGATACAGGGCTCCCCAGGTTAACTGTATTTTTCCCTGTGAAATCATTTTCACTTCCCTGGTGATTTCATAACCGTACATACTGTCATGATTAGATAACAGGTTTAAAACTATCGTTTTAAGAGTTCCCTTGAGCAGTTCATTTGATATCATGAAGTAAATTTATATAACTTTCCGATATATAACAAACTTTTATAATAAAATCTTATTCGTTTCAAAGTTCCGTGAATTTTTCTGTTTGGCTGCGACAGTTATTTCTTCAATATTCGGCCAGTGTCCGGTAAAATCGAAAATTGATAATTTTCCTCTGATAATTGCCTGATAATCTGAAGTCCAAAATTAATTTTAAAAAGCAAGGCCCTCTTTTTAGAGATTATGGAATTTCATAATGTCAGATGTCAGATGTCAGATGTCAGATGTCAGATGTCAGATGTCAGATGTCAGATGTCAGATGTCAGATGTCAGATGTCAGATGTCAGATGTCAGATGTCAGATGTCAGATGTCAGATGTCAGATGTCAGATGTCAGATGTCAGATGTCAGATGTCAGATGTCAGATGTCAGATGTCAGATGTCAGATGTCAGATGTCAGATGTCAGATGTCAGATGTCAGATGTCAGATGTCAGATGTCAGATGTCAGAAAGAAATATTGAATATCGAATATTGAATATCGAATATTGAATATCGAATGTCGAAGTTGTAAGACCTCGCTCCATAACTCCATAAATTTTCCAAAGAGAGTTATGAGGTTATGAAGATGTTAATTCGGGGGCACTCTTCCTAACCCCTAACTCCCTAACTCCTAACGAAACCTTACTTGCACACCCTACGGGGCGCCGGGGAAACTTCCCTGTCAATTATTCTATCGCTCTCTGACCCCGATGGGGCCTTTTTGGACAATCCGTTGATGGATAAATAGCCATTTCGCGCAAACGATTAACATTTTGATCACAAAATCACGTAATCACGATGAATAAAGCCTCCCATAGGAGGCCGCGAGCGATAGAACGATGGACGACATCAAACACGGCGCCCCGTAGGGTGTGCAACACCTATTCGGTTCACCGGACACGAATGATTTTAAATATCTGATGAATATTGAATACCGAAGTGAGCAACTCACCAAAGCACTTTTATTTTCGGGCACAAGGTTATAATTCAATATACAATCCCACATCAAGAGAAGATGAGATTACTCCTAATTTATAGCCTTTCGTAATAAAAAAATCGGACTGAGGTGTTAGCAGGGGGGTGAAATCAGAGCTAAAACTTGTGCTGAAACTTATAGTATTACTGATCGAATAATTAAATCCGGCATTAAAAGAAAGTGTATGAGCCATATTATTGTAGGCATGATCTATTCCTCTTATAAGAATTATATTAAACCCCAGTCCAGCCTTTGGCTTCAACCTGTATGCCGGATATATATATTGTAACTGAACCGGAATTTTAAAAATTCTGTAAGGGACGTCTTCTTCAGATAATCTATGATAATTCAGACCTGATTTGAAATAAAGCCTGTCATTTGTGCCTGAGGCTCGTATATATATGTTCCCTCCCATCTCACTCACTGCTTTTTCGTGATTCCTGTACTTAATATAACCCCAGAAAGGCTCAACCGACAGTTTTGCGAGAGGAAGCCTCTTTTCGTAAAATACCGGGCTTTCATCCTTGTTCACGATATTTTGATAGTCTTCAGCTAATTTAATTAAATTATGGCGATCAGGCTGACCAAGGTTATATATCTCACTCCTAAGCTGAGGGGCATCCTGCATATAAAAATTTAGTATGGCAATGTGAGATTTACTTTCAATGTATACCTGTTTCCCGTCCTTGTTGGTCACTCCCCTGGTATACGACAACTCTCTCAGAGGCATATCATCCTTATCAATATAATAGTGGTCTCCGTTTTCATCCCGGGAGAAGTATATGCCAACTTTGCCTTTTACCAGTACTTCCAAAAAGATTTTCTGACTGTTTATTTCTCTTGAAACATAATAAGTACCGTCTGTGATCCGGTAACCGAAAATATCAGAAGGAGAAAATAGCTTTATTTCACCTTTATCCGTTTTCATTCTGCATACCTGCCCCATAAACACAGCATTACGGGAATCAATCCCGCCAAAGACAGTATCGAGTGAAGCGGTAATAATGTATCCGGGTCTGAAATCCGCCTGGGCTTTTGACAGCGCAGATAAGCATAACAGACATAAAAAGGGTAGCGATTTTATCTTCATGACGTATCAGTTATGCATGCACCTTGTTTTGCCCGGGCTGCTTGCAATAAGCGGTTCGAAAGTATACGGAAATTTTTGGTTCAGCTTACTATAACGATTTGGGTACTCCATATTATTATGACGATGAATGCAATCCTGACAGGCTTACATAATGCCTCACTCTCCTGAATTTTACTCTCAGCTCTCCCCTACTCATCCGAGAACAGCTTCAGCATTTCACGGTAGGACGAAAAAACTTTGGCGCGGGAAACAAAGCCCATATATTTCCCGTCTTTCATCACGGCAATGTTGTACCGTCCGCTTTCCTGGAATTTTCTGGCGACGCTTTCCATCGGTTCGTCAAACTCGATGGTATTTTGCGGCATAAACATAAGATCTCTCACCAGCGTTTTATCGTAAAGGCTGGTGTCGAACATAATTTGACGAATGTCGTCCATCTTTACGATCCCTTCGAAAGTACCATCGCTGTTTACAACGGGGAAGATATTCCTGTGACTGTTCTTAATCGTTTTCACAAGATCGCCAAGCTTATCTTCAGGATGGATCGTGCTGAAATTTTTCTCGATCAGATCTGACACATTCATCATCAGAAGGATATTTTTGTCCTTGTGGTGGGTCATCAGGTCGCCTCTTCTGGCCAGCTGGACTGTATACACGGAGTTCTTCTCAAAGATCCTTGTGGTGGCATAAGAGATAGTCGATGCGATCATCAGTGGCATGAAGAGTTCAGTGCCGCCTGTCACTTCGGCGATCAGGAAGATGGCTGTCAGCGGTGCGTGAATAACACCGGAGATAAGTCCGGCCATGCCAACCAGGGCAAAGTTGCTAAGGGAAACATGAAATCCGAACTGGTTCAGCAGGACACCCAGAAAAAGTCCGGTATTAACGCCTGTGAAAAGCGAAGGTGCGAACACTCCTCCCACACCCCCGGCGGCAAAGGTCAGGGTTGTTGCGATGCTCTTAAAAACGATCATCAGGAAGAGGAATAAGAGGATGAAGATGGTACTGCCTCCCAGAGAATGGTAGAAAGTGCCGTTGAACAGAAAACTATAATCCCCGTGCAGGCTCCGGTTGATCACTTCATACCCTTCACCGTAAAGTGAAGGGAGGAAAAAGAGGATAACGCCCAGCATCCCTCCCCCAAAGAGCAGCCGTTTCATCCAGGAGTCGATTTTGTCGAAACGGTCGGAAATGAAAATAAATACCCGGATGAAGTATACCGAAATAAAGCCGCATAAAATGCCGAGGATGATGTACAGGTAAAAGTCACCCAGCTGGAAAGGTTCTTTGATCTGGAAAGGGTAAAGAAAATTCTGTCCCAGGAAAAAATAGGATGTAAGCGCGGCGGTGGCCGAGGAAATAAGCAACGGCACCATACTGAATACCGACATGTCGAGCATGATCACTTCAAGGGCAAAGACGATACCGGTGATGGGTGCCTTGAAAATGGCCGACATGGCACCGGCTGAGCCGCAGCCGATCAGGAGTATGATCTCCTTATAGGACAGGTTAGCCACCCTGCCGGCAAACGATCCAATGGCGCCGCCTGTAGCAACTGTCGGACCTTCAAGACCCACCGATCCGCCGAATCCGACGGTAAGGGCACTGCTGATAATTGATGAATACAAGTTATGCCGGTGTATATACCCTCTCGACCTTGAAATGGAAAACAACACGCTCGGGATCCCGTGCCTCACCGGCCTCTTATTGATATACTTGATGAAAACCATGGTGATGAACAGACCGGCAATGGGGATGATAAAATACAGATATCGCTGAAAATTACCGGCAAAACCATGCGTTAGAAATTGCTGGAGCAGATGAACGAGATTTTTGATGATGACGGCGCCGGCACCGGCAGCAAGCCCGATAATTGCGCTAAGGATAAGGATCAACTGCCTTTTGGGTATGTGCCGTAACCGAAGTTGCTTTATTCTCTCAGGAATCCGGATCAATTTCATTTCATTGCAAAAATAACATTATAACTTCAGGTGCAAAACTGCAAGGCTGATTTCCTGCGGCAGAAGAAGCAACCACATGCACTGAACGCCTTAAATCCTACATTTTTTTCAAAGATAATACGAATTAAATATAAATACACCCGGTTTCCCAGCAGATATTTTCGGTTTGGTAACCTTAAGCCAATAACAGTCTTGCTTTTTCTTTGTTCAGATGAACGACCCCCGCGACAGTGATTTTCAGGGGCAGAACCAAAACACCCTTTTTCATACATTCATTTTTATTATATTTGAATAAGCTTAGGCATTTCCTCTATACCTTTATCTATGTTTTTACCGGATTACTTCAAATCAATGCTCCTCACGTCTTTATTGCCGTTCATCCTGGATTCATGTGTTGAACCCTTCACCCCAAACATCAATGACACAAAAAGTACACTCGTTGTTGACGGCCTGCTGACTGACGAGAATCCTTCAGCAACCATTAAGCTTTCCTCCTCCTTTCAGTATAACCAGTTCAAAACAAATCCCCTCACCGGGGCAGTGGTGCAAATCCTCGATGAAGATAACAACATTTTTAAGCTTTCAGAAAAAGACAGCGGGACCTACGTTTCCGATTCAACACTTAAACCGGTTACCGGACGCTTTTACAAGCTCAGGATTGTTGATTATACAGGTGAACTTTATGAATCATCATACGAAAAGTTCCTGGTGGCGCCGGTTATTGACTCCGTTTTTTATACAGAATATTACAACTCCCTTTCTCATCCCTATTCCGGAGATGAAGGGCTTTTAATCCATGCTGCGGCACACGCCGGTCAGCAGGACCCCAGCTATTATGAGTGGAGGTGGACAGAGACATGGGAAATCGTATCTGTCCTTAACTTACATGGCTTTAAACCTTGCTGGGAAAAAACCAACTCTAATGTCATCAGCCTTTCAACAACGGAAAACCTCTCGGCGAACAGGATTGCAGATGCACCTCTGTATTTTATCCCCACGGCTCAGACAAGCAAGTTATCGGTTAGGTATAACACCAGGGTAAAGGTTATTTCGCTTACCAGGGAAAATTACCTGTACCTTCAGAAGACAGTCAGTTTGAATTCAGGCTCTGGCGGATTCTTCGACCCGATTCCCGGTGCATTACAAGGCAATATAAATGATCTGACTGACGAAAGCCGGCAAGTACTGGGTTTGTTTTGTGCCTCTTCTACCCGGTCAATGCTTAAGGTAATACCCAGGGATACACTGCATATCAGCAGGATGGAATCAGGTTTCTCAGACTGTGATGTACAGGTTGTAAAAAGATTGGAATACTATGTTCTCCATCATTTTTATAATTATTTTATCGTGGGGGAAATCGACCCTGACTTACTCGTCCTGGTAAACCTGCAAAAATGTGCCGACTGTTCCTTTATTGCTTCACCGTTTCAACCTGATGACTGGCAATAAACAGTCTCTCTATTATTATCAAAATAACATCCCGGGATTCTGACACACCCGACAGTCAAGTTCCGTCAATCGGAACCGATAAGCGGCAAATGCATTACACGAAGGATAAAATACCTGACAGACCGGAGTCGCCAGCATAAAGAAAATAATACAATTTATAGAACAGTTGTATCAGTTGCCGTTGACTCGCCTGCAATATTTTCCTGTAACTTTGGTTACCTTTTTATTCATTTTGATTGTTCCCTGGCAGGGATTCCGGTCAGCCCTGCGGACTTCCCGTGACCTTATTCCTTACTAATTCAGGTCTCTGGTGCAAATTTCTTTTTGCAATTCAGAAAGAATCAAGCTATTTTTAGTGTCCTGAAAACAATAGCAGACCGTATATTGAACGTTTTATGGCGGGTAAATTATGTTTTATGGACAGTGGTATGAACCAATATGTTTTAATGCTCAGTCTTCTGATGGTGGGAAGCGGTCTTTATGGCCAGGACAAAACGCCGCCGGAAAGACCTTATATTACCTATGTGACTGTTGATACCGCCACAAACAACACTCAAATTTACTGGACAGAAAGTCCTTCCCCTGATGTGGAACAATATTATCTCTATTATGAAATAAAGACCATCAACGGTTTCGAAGGCGTGAAATTCGATTCCGTTTCGGTCGGTACTGCCGAATATACACACGTGAACAGCGGGGCCGGCAGTCACAGCATCCTTTACAGTGTTACGGCGGTTGACAGCTCGGGGAATGAAAGTATCCGGAAGCCCGGGCTTCACAGTACCGTATATACCAGCCTTCAATACGATTCATGCCAGGCGGTTATTAAGGTGAGCTGGAACAAGTACCAGGGCTGGGGGAGCAATGTTTCGGGCTACAGGATCCTTCGCAGCATCAATAATGAACCTTTCGCCATCCTCACCGGGGTGAATGCTACCGACAGTTCTTATGATGATCCCGGAACCCTCGAAAACACCAGCTACAGGTATCTGATACAGGCCGTGAAGAACGACGGGCTGGAATCGATGTCTAACATAGCCACAAAATACACTTACATGTCTCCTTCACCCGATAACCTGTATATCGATTATGTATCGGTACCTGTTGAAAATAGGGTGGAGATCTCGTTTTCCTACACGCCTAACGGAGAGGTGAACGATTTCAGCTTGCTGAGGTCCAGTAATCCAGTGTCTGACTTCCAGTCTGTTCAGACAGTGAACGATCTGACCCTGTCATCCTATATATTTAATGATGATATACTCACTTCTTCAGACCGCTATTATTATAAAATCGGCTCACTCAATGGTTGTGGTAAGGTGATCGGCATGTCAGACTACGCCGTCAATATCCTCCTTGTGGGTGATACACTGGGAAACGGCGTCCGCCTTACCTGGAACAAATACGAAATATGGAACGATGGAGTTGAAGAATACCGTATATACAGAAGAGAAAACGACGGAAGTTTCACCGAGCTTGGTACAACGCCTCCGGGAACTGCCGCCTATATTGATCATCTCACAGGTATAGCCGGACATCACCTGTCTGGTGAGCTGGCCTATTACGTAATGGCTGTGGAAAACTCCGGGGGAGTCACTTCAATATCCAATCAGATTAATATCAGGGTAAACACTCATATCCTTCAAATACCCGATGCTTTCACCCCCAATGCCGATGGAAGGAATGACTATTTTGTTCCGGTTTTTGATTTCAGACCCAACAACTTCCTCATGATCATTTACAATCGCAGCGGAATCCCCGTGTATACCACCGAAGATCCTGAGAAAGGCTGGGACGGGACCGTTAACGGCAACAATATGGCCCCGGAGGGTGTTTATGTATATCATATTCAATACAAATCCTTTAACGGTACCAGGACTGACAGGACCGGTCACGTTACCGTTTTTTATCCTTGATAATCTGAAAAAATTTATCAGAGAAAAATATTAACTTTGCTGCTGGTTCAGATCCCTACCAATAACTCTGAAGGATGGCTGTTATAGAGAAGAAAGAACAAACGGATATTCAGAGGCAGTTTGATGATCTCCTTAATAATTGTATACACTGTAATACCGAAGAAGACAGGAAGCTGATCATCAAAGCCTTCAATTTCGCCTCAGATGCACACCGGAGTATGAGAAGAAAATCCGGTGAGCCTTATATTATACACCCTATATCTGTAGCCAAAATCGTTAACCGTGAGATAGGCCTGGGGGTCAAATCCGTTGTAGCGGCTCTCCTGCACGATGTGGTGGAGGATACTGAATATTCGCTCGATGATATTGAAGCACAATTCGGGAAGAAGATCGCCACCATCATCGACGGCCTCACCAAAATATCAGGAGTTTTTGACACCAACTCCTCCCTCCAGGCTGAGAATTTCCGTAAAATGCTTCTTACTCTTTCGGAAGATGTCAGGGTAATCCTTATCAAGCTCGCCGACAGGCTTCACAATATGCGTACACTGGACTCCCTGCCCAGACACAAACAGATCAAGATTTCAGGAGAAACCATTTACCTTTTTGCACCACTGGCACACCGCCTCGGACTGTATGCTATAAAAACAGAACTAGAGGATCTCAGTCTGAAATACAGGTACCCGAAAATATACAATGAGATCAGTGCGAAACTTAAAGATGACGAGGAACGCCGGATCCACCTTATCAATAAATTCTCTCTGCCCATCATCGATAAGCTCGAGAAGAACCATATTACCTTCGATATTAGCGGGCGGCCCAAATCCATTTATTCGATCTGGAACAAGATGCAGCAGAAGAATGTGACTTTTGACGAAATCTTCGACCTGCTTGCCATCCGTATTGTCTTCGATCCTGTCTCCGGGATCCCCGAAAAAACCCAGTGCTGGAATATTTATTCTCTTATCACCGATATATACCCTCCCCGCCCCGACCGGCTTCGCGACTGGGTTTCAACATCGAAAGCAAACGGCTATGAGGCCTTGCATGCTACCGTAATGGGTCCTTACGGTAAATGGATCGAAGTGCAGATCCGGTCACGAAGAATGGATGAGATCGCTGAACGCGGTTTTGCTGCCCACTGGAAATATAAGGAAAACGGATCCTCTGATTCGGAACTCGACAAGTGGATCAAAAGGATACGTGAATTGCTGGAAAGTCCCGATTCCGATGCCCTGGAATTTATGGATGACTTCAAACTGAACCTGTTCGCCTCAGAAATTTTCATCTTCACCCCACAGGGACATATCAAAACCCTGCCCCAGGGTTCCACCGCTCTCGATTTTGCCTACGAGATCCATACCGAGATCGGCAATAAAGCTATAGGTGCCAAGCTGAACCATCATCTTGTACCTCTGAACTACCAGCTGCACAGTGGCGACCAGGTTGAGATCATCACCTCAGGAAACCAAAAAGTCAAACGGGAACGACTCGATTATGCCATTACGGCCAAAGCAAAAACAGCGATAAAAACCGCCCTTAAAGCCGAAACAAAAAACAGAATCGAGAAAGGGAAGAAAATGCTGGAGGAAAACCTCAAAGAACTCAAACTTCAACCCAGTTCCAGAGTTTTCAAGAAATTACTGCCGGCTTACGAATCCAATACCAAAGATGAACTCTACAGTAAAATCGGTTCCGGCATTGTATCTCTTGAGGAGATGAAGAAAATTCTCCGGAAAAATACCAAGAGCAAGTGGATCCGTTACTGGGAGGTATCAGTGGGAAAAAATGCACGCTCCAGGGAAGAGGAAGAACCTTCCATCGATAAAAAGACCTTCGTTGCCAGGGAACAAATCAACGAGGAAGAACGGAACTATACCCTGGCCAAATGCTGTAACCCGATCCCAGGCGACGAGGTCATCGGCTACCGCGACGAAGAAGAAAACGTGATCATACACCAGTCGAGATGTGAAAATGCCATCAAACTGATGTCGAGTGAAGGCGACCGTGTGATTCCTGTTAAATGGACTACCCATAAAATCCTCTCCTACCTTGCAAGGATCCATCTCGACGGATACGATAAATTCGGTGTATATAACAACATTACCACGGTTATCTCCAAAGAACTGAGCGTCAATATCCGTACCATCAACCTGCATGGTCACGACGGAGTTTTCGAAGGCACCATTGATCTCTATGTTCATAACACAAGCGACCTGAATAACCTCATTATGAACCTGATCAAAATTAAAGGTATAGAAAGTGTCCACAGGGTCGATGCTACCGATATCAAAGAAAACTAAGCCGGAACAGCTCTTCGACAACCCATGAACTCCTGACGATAATCATAGCTAAACTATAGAATCAAAGCTTTTCATATACTATTTCTGTTATTTTTATGTTTTCTTATTTAAAATAATTATAAACCGTATTCCCTTTTTCATAAATTTTTAGTTAATTTGACAAGCTATTTTTAATTAGTCTAAGTTATGGTCAGTGAAGAAACCAAGGAAACTGTAAAAAAGATATTCACAGAATATCTCGAGAAAAAAGGCCACAGAAAAACACCTGAAAGATATGCTATTCTGGATGAGATCTATTCACGTGATGGCCACTTCGATATCGAATCGCTGTATATATTCATGAAAAATAAAAACTACAGGGTGAGCAGGGCAACCCTGTATAATACCATAGAATTGCTGCTTGACTGCAACCTGGTTGTAAAACACCAGTTTGGGAAGAATATAGCCCAGTTCGAAAAAGCATACCGCTGCATGCAGCATGATCATCTGATCGATCTCAATACCGGAAAGGTCATTGAATTCTGTGATCCCCGCATAGATGAGATTATCAGGACAGCCTGTGAACTCAATAATTTCAACCCTTCCCATCACTCCCTTTACATATATGGAAGAAGCAAAGAGGAGAAAGAAGCATTCTGACAAAATTTTTTTCATCTTTGTTCATGAATTATCCTTCTGCCTGAGGGATTTTTTTTATCTTTATCGTTGAAACAGGTTACCCACTTTAATACTAAAGACGCAGGGGCACAGATAATTGACGGCAAATTATCATGACCTTGCGTTTTGTGTGTTCTGAACGTCCGGACCGTTTCATTGCCTGGCCGGCAAATACCCGCTCAGGCTGCAACTCAGAAGCAATAATACTGTAAAAGATGAAAATTGATGTTATTTTAGGATTACAATGGGGAGACGAAGGCAAAGGAAAAATTGTCGATGTTCTTTCTCCCGGATACGATGTGATTACCCGGTTCCAGGGCGGACCTAATGCAGGGCACACTCTTGAATTCAATCATATCAAGCATGTCCTCCACAATATCCCTTCAGGAATTTTCAGGAAGAATACGGTGAACCTTATCGGGAACGGAGTAGTTCTGGATCCCGTGATTTTCAGCCGGGAAATAGATGCACTTGAAAAGCTTGGTGTTGATCCCACCAAAAATCTGCTTATATCCAGGAAGGCTCATCTAATCCTGCCGTCACACCGTGCTCTTGATGCAGCTTCGGAAAAAGCAAAGGGCAAAACAAAAATCGGATCCACGCTGAAAGGTATCGGGCCGACCTATATGGATAAAACCGGTCGGAACGGGCTGCGGGTCGGAGATATCGAGCTTGACCTGAAAGCCAGATATGATGCCCTTCTCGAAAAGCACCGCAGCCTCTTGTCGATGTACGACTACGACTACGACTTCACGGAAGATGAAAAAGAATGGTTTAAAAGCATCGAAACACTGAAACGGTTCACTTTCGTCGACAGTGAAATCCTTATCAACCATTACCTGAAAGAAGGCAAGCGGGTTCTGGCTGAAGGAGCTCAGGGGACACTGCTGGATATCGACTTCGGTTCTTATCCTTATGTTACCTCCTCAAATACCATCTGCGCCGGAGCGTGTATCGGAATGGGTGTCGCTCCTTCCACCATCGGGGAAGTTCTTGGTATCTTCAAAGCATACTGCACACGCGTTGGCAGCGGTCCTTTTCCTACTGAACTGTTCGATATTACGGGTGAAAAACTTCGGGAGGAAGGACATGAATTCGGTTCCACTACCGGCAGGCCAAGACGATGCGGATGGATTGATCTCGTAGCCCTTAAATACAGTATTATGCTGAATGGCGTCACCCAGCTCGTGATGACCAAAGCTGACGTGCTCGACACCTTCGATACCATCAACGTGGCTATCGCTTATCAAAAAGGGGGAAAGCAATTTGATGAATTCCCGTATTTGCTCACCGAGGATACAGAACCAGTATATAAGACTATGAAGGGCTGGAATACCAGTCTCACCGAAATAAGGTCGAAGAGTGAGTTCCCGGTGGAATTGAAGGAATATATTGCCTTCCTTGAGAAGGAGCTGGAGGTTCCTGTGACCTTCGTGTCAGTAGGTCCCGACAGAAAGCAGATCATCGCCATGAAATAAGATGACCACTCCGCAGCCCTTCCGGATGGGACCTGCCACAGGGATGGTTAAACAGTCGGCATTAAAATGGAATAACGGTAAAAGACTTTTCCAGATGAGAACTCACATAGCATTGCTGGTGCTTTTTGCTTCGTTTGTCATAAAGGCTCCGGCCCAGGAAACAAGTCTGATGTACAGGCTTAGCCCTGGAACGGCCTACCGTACTGCAACAACCATCCATACCAGCCTGGTCCAGAAAGTGATGGGGATCGATCAGGAAATTCTGATGGATATGATGATCCTGCTGGAAGCCAGGGTTGAAGATTTCAATAATGGAATCTATACCATTGAATACCGGTATAAACAGTTGAAGATCATCACCAAATCCGCTATGTTTGCTGTCGAGATTGATACCGAAGGTCCTCCCTCCCCACAGAATTCGATGATGAAAGTATTGATCGGTAAACCTTTTACCGCCACCATGGATGAAAGAGGCAGGATCCTGGATGTAACGGGCCTCGACCAGATTATTGATGGTGTCGATACGCTGAGCGGAGTGGATGACTCAACGAAAGAACAATACAGGTTATCATTGGAGGAATCGTTTGGTAAAACATCATTCGTTCAAAACATGGAACAAGGATCCGTCATGTACCCGGAAAAGCCGGTAAAGCCGGGCCAGACGTGGAATTATAATTATACAGCCACATCCTCTAATATCGACCTTCACCTCCATAATGTGGCAACTCTGAAAGAAGTAAACCGGAACAGTATCCTGATCAGGATAAACAGTTTAATCGAAACCCCGGCAAACGACAGCATTGTAATTTCCGGGAGCCCTGGTAAAATCAGTATGACCGGCCAACAGCTCTCTGAAGTCTGGATAGATCCTACAACCGGCCTGATAACGGAGAGTAATGTATCACAAGACATCAACGGCAGGCTCATCCTCACGAATTTCCCTGACACAGAAGAGCCCATGGAGATACCGATGACCATGACCTCAAAACTCCAGGTCACACTTACCAGGGAGAAATAGAAGCCGTCTCATGGATCCACGGATTTTAGCGGACCTGAGCCAGGGCACCATGAACCCGTTGACCAAATCAAGAATAATCCTGGGACATCAGCGGGTATGTGGTAAAAAACATTCTCGAAAAAATCATCAATTATCTCTGTCCAATGCTATTAAGTTCACAAATGCAGGAAAAATTGTTTTAAAAGTCCAGAAAAAGACAAGAAACAGGCAAACCTGGATCAGGATGGTTGTTACGGATACCGGAACCGGTATCCCCTTTTCCGAACAGGCTCACATCTTTGAAGAATTCAGGCAGGGCAGCGAAGGTTTCACGCGAAAATTTGAGGGTACCGGTCTGGGCCTGACCATTTGCAAAAAATTCACTTCCATGCTTAAAGGGGATATAAGCGTTTCATCCAGGCCCGGAAAGGGTTCAACTTTCACACTTGAGATCCCCGTTTATGCTCTTAACCCCAACGAACAATCTGTCTTATAGCGTGTTTAGGTCCGTCAGAGAACCCATTATTTTTTTTTTATTTTTATTCAAAAAATAGTTGCAGCTATGTTGTATGATTGGAAAAAAGTGTATTTTTGACCGCCGTTAAAAAATAAAACTTTATGGTTAACGTATTCACTTAATTAAGTAAATGAAAAACAAGCAATTCAACACATTGCTGAGGCCTGAATTAGCCCAGGCTGGCGGCTTTCAAAAGAACCTGGTTATTGGTAACAGGATTCCCAAAGATTACTTCGTTACCACAGGTTATGGAGAAAGTGACATTACTGTACATGCCGGCTCCTACCATTTAGCTCTCAAGTCGGCAGGTATCGAAATGGCTAATATAATGACATACTCTTCAATTCTCCCAGGAATAGCAAACGAAATACCCAAACCGGTACTGGTTACACATGGTGCCGTAGTGGAATCTATTATGGCTGTGGCTAACGGAATAAAGGGTGAACTTCTTAGTGCGGGGATCATCTACGGATGGTTATATGACCGCTATACCAATGAGAAGTTTGGAGGCCTTGTTTGTGAACACAACGGGAACTATTCGGATGAAGATATCAGGTTAAAACTCAGGGAGAGCCTTAATGAGTTGTATATCAATGGTTTCGAGGAGCGGTATTCTCTCAGCGAGATCCGTATGATCACTCAATCACACCGGCCGGAAAAAAATTATGGCACTGCCCTGGCTGCCCTGTGTTTTACAAGCTACATTTATCCCGTTCTGGACTATCCGACAAACTGATCATAAATGATGCAGAATTACGGAGGACTGTCTGAAGAATATACACAGTATCATTCTTCAGACATCATTATCATTCCTGTACCCTACGACGGCACCAGTACATGGGGCAAGGGTGCAGACAGGGGACCCGCGGCACTTCTTGAAGCTTCGGCAAATATGGAGCTGTATGATATAGAAACCGATTCAGAGGTTTACCTTAAGGGCATTCACACTACCGGAGAGATCACCACAGAAAAACCTCCTGAGTTCCTTGCTCCATTGGTAAAAGAGAAGGTCCTTTCAGTATACCGGGATCATAAGTTACCAGTCGTTATCGGTGGGGAGCATTCTGTGAGTATTGGTGCTTTCCAGGCCGCTGCTGAATTCTTCGAAGATCTGACCATTCTTCAGATCGATGCACATGCCGACCTCAGGGATACGTATGAAGGTTCTGCCTATAACCATGCCTGCGTGATGGCCAGAGCCCGCGAACTGGCCCCCATAGTCCAGGTTGGCATCCGTAGCATGAGCGTCGAAGAAAAAGAGAACATGGATTATAACCGGGTTATCTTTGCCAGGGAAATGAGAAGGGATGACAAATGGGAGGAAAAAGCACTGCAGCTTTTGACTAAAAATGTCTATATCACCATTGATCTTGACGCCTTCGATCCTGCCTACATTTTGTCAACAGGCACGCCTGAACCCGGCGGACCTGATTATTATTCGGTACTTGATTTCCTGAAAAAAGTCAATAGAAGGTCCGTTATTGTTGGCTTCGATGTAGTGGAATTGTGTCCGGTGGAAAACATTAAAGCTTCGGACTTTCTGGCAACAAAAATTGTTTACCAGCTTTTGAGCTATAAATATTTTGATAAAAAATAATCACTATGGAAAAGAAAGATTTCTTAAAAGAAACCATCAAACATATCGATATCAAATCGTTTGATTCAACGGCCATTATTGATGCCATGAGAGGAATGTCATTTTCTTCACGGGACACGGCCCAGGCAGCAGATATATACCTGCGAATGCTCAACGACAAGGATTGTACTGTCATCCTCACCCTGGCAGGCAGTACAAGTGCAGGAGGATGCATGCAGGTGTATGCCGATATGATCAAAAACAACATGATCGACGCAGTGGTAGCTACAGGAGCTTCCGTTGTTGATATGGACTTTTTCGAAGCCCTGGGTTTTAAGCACTACCGGGGAACACCTTTCATCAACGATTCTTTACTCAGGGACAACTACGTAGATCGTATTTACGATACTTTTATCGATGAGGAGGAATTACAGTCCTGTGACAGTGCCATTAAGGAAATAGCGGACTCCCTGGATCCAAGGCCCTACTCATCGAGGGAATTCATTGCCGAGATGGGAAAGTACCTTGTCCTTCATTCGAAAAAGAAGGAATCTCTCGTACAGTTGGCATATGAGCATGAAGTCCCGGTTTTCTGCCCGGCTTTCAGTGACAGCAGTGCCGGTTTCGGACTGGTCAAACACCAATGGGAGAATCCAGGCAAACATGTGACAATTGATTCGGTGAAGGACTTTCTTGAACTTACCATGATAAAAATGAAGGCCCAGACAACAGGGCTGTTCATGATTGGCGGAGGCGTTCCTAAAAATTTTGCCCAGGATACGGTAGTCTGTTCAGAAATTCTTGGTGTACCTGCCCCTATGCATAAATATGCCGTTCAGATCACAGTAGCCGATGTACGCGATGGTGCCTGCTCAAGCTCCACACTTAAGGAGGCCTCTTCATGGGGTAAGGTCGATACCGTATACGAACAGATGGTATATGCAGAGGCTACAACCGTACTACCACTCATTGTAAGCTTTGTCTTCCATCAGAAAGACTGGACCCGGGAAAGGCCTAAAAGGGAATGGGCCGGAATATTTCAGAAACCAACAGCACAATAACAGGCTGAAAAAGGGGGCTTCTGGCTTTAAAATTCTCATCAGGTTTAATATTTTTGCAACCTGAACAAAAATCATGATAGATATGAAACGGCGAATACCAGCCATTGTGCTGCTGTCACTTCTTTTCTGTGCCAATGCAAAATCACAGGATTATATAAATGCCCTGGGTGTAAGGCTTGGACTTTCACAGGGTATTACCTACAAACATTTTCTTTCGACCACCGATGCAGCCGAGGGCCTTTTTACGGTAAGGTGGGGCGGCTTTGATATTACAGGCCTCTATGAACGTCATGCCGAAGCCTTCCATGTGGAGGATCTGTATTTTTATTATGGCGGCGGTGCACACCTTGGTGTATGGAACGGGGATGTTAATCCATGGTTTAGTGATATGCATTCCCATACCGTCATCGGCATCGACGGGATCATCGGGTTGGAATACGTTTTTTCCCAGATTCCTTTTAACGCCGCCATAGATTGGAAACCCGGACTCAACCTGATCGGCTACGCCGGGTTCTGGGGAGATGAACTGGCACTGTCGTTCAGGTTTGTTTTCTGAGGCAAAAGGAAGCGAGAGGTCTTTCTCAAATTTACGCTGGGTTTTGTACCTTTACCTCTGTGAATCTGTTTACCGGCAAACCTAAACCTAATAGCAAATATGTCATTCCCAAGCGTCGAAGACCTTATAAACTGCCATCAGAAAATTTCTCCGTTTATCCATCACACACCTGTACTGACTTCTGAGACTCTTGACAGGATAACCGGCGCAAAGCTGTTTTTTAAATGTGAGAATTTTCAAAAAATGGGTGCATTCAAGATGCGGGGAGCCATGAATGCAATTCTGCAGCTTTCAGCCGGTGAAAGGCAAAGAGGTGTGGCAACCCATTCATCCGGGAATTTTGCCCAGGCACTATCCCTTTCTGCAAAAAATATGGGTCTTAAAGCATGGATCGTGATGCCCTCAACAGCCCCACAGGTAAAAAAAGATGCTGTGATAGGCTATGGTGCCGAAATCGTGGAATGCGAACCCACACTCCAGGCCAGGGAAAAAACACTGAACGAAGTGATAGCAAAAACAGGAGCGGTGTTTATCCACCCGTCAAACAACATGGACGTGATTGTTGGTAACAGCACAGCAGCCATGGAACTGATCAGCGACTGCAGCCCGCTCGATGCTGTGATTGCCCCTGTTGGAGGCGGCGGCCTGCTTGCAGGAACTGCCCTTGCCGTTCAACATTTTATGCCGGGATGCGAGACATACGCCGGTGAGCCATTCGGTGCCGATGATGCCTTCCGGTCTCTACTTACCGGCGTAATTCAGCCTTCAGTAAATCCGGTAACCATTGCCGACGGTCTGAGGACTTCTCTCGGAGACCTCAATTTCCCCATCATCAGCAACCTGGTTAAAGCCATTATCAGGGTCGAAGAAGAAGAGATCATCTCTGCTATGAGGCTGATATGGGAAAGGATGAAAATCGTTGTCGAGCCTTCCGGAGCTGTTGCCCTGGCAGCCATCATAAGAGATAAGAACGGTTTTAAGGGAAAACGAACAGGTATCATCCTCTCAGGAGGAAATGCCGACCTGTCAAACCTTCCGTTCTGATAAAAAAAGCGGTAGAAATACAAGCCTCTGCCGGGCGTATTTCCTGCCGGATATAACGGCTTAACCAATTATTATTCTGATTATTTCTTCTTTACCAGATCGGCGTAACTGATCAGTTTGACCCCTTTTTTTGCAATCGCTTCCTTCACCACATCACTGGTGAAAACATCGGTCACAATCTGTCTTTGCTGACCGACATTGGAGGCCCCGTTCAGACCGATGGTTGCCATTTCGTCGGTATCCAGGGCAGGATGCTCCACGGTAAGATAAGTCCCAGGGGTCAGATTCAAGATGCTTTCCGCGAAAGCTGCAGCCCTGTCTTCAAAACTTTGTGATTTAGGCTTTACCAAAGGCATCTGCTTTACACCATAGTCTGCCGGACTGATATCAATATTGTATTCCTTTGCCAGGCGTTTCACAAGCGCATCCAGGGCCGGATCGGCACTGGTAAAACCCATGTGAGTTGATACATGGGAAATATTTTTTATGTTCTTCATGGCGATTTCTATCTGGGCACGAAGTTCTCTCTCCACATCCCATAACCTGTATCCCGTTTCACGGAAGGTCATGTCGGGCGGAAAATCCTTGCCGGGCCAAACCATCGGATAAAAATAACCATTCTTGTCGGTAATGCTGGATTCTCCGGTAATGGGCCTCCACTTCATCGCGGACCATTCGCTGGTCACCAGAAGGTGAACACCGACATCAAGGCCGGGATGCTCATTTAGCATCTCCGCAGCTTCCGGAAACCAGGGACAGGGAACCATCACCTCAACTGTCCTTTCAATCCCATCGGTGTAAGACTTTATGCAACCGATATTGGCGGCATGGAATGAACCAATATCGTCGCCTCGAACAATGAGTTTTATTTCTTTGTTTTCCTGGCCGTAGGAAGCCAGCGAAAATCCAAGCAAGAGAATGAGTGATACTGCGTAATGCTTTTTCATGATATTATTTTAGTCAGTTCCAGGGCAAAGATAAAATTTTCTGAACGAATCTCTTATCTGAATATAAATAAAGTAAGCCTTCCCACGTTACTTCTTCGCGTCAACACGAGAAGGCTGGCCTGACAATTTTTCCATCAGACTCTGCCATAATGGTCCTTTTCAAAGCTGGCATATTTTCTGATAATACATCTAATAATGTATATATTTGGATAATATTTTAAACTTCAACCCATGATTAAAAGCGTAAAATCCTTTAGCGAGCTTATGGAATTACTTGAGGGTCAGGACAGAACCTTCCTCCTTTTGTATAAAAAGGGATCGGAACAAAGTGAGTGTGCACTTGTGCATTTTACCGAAGCCTCGTCCGGAATAAATGACATTCAGTTGCTGACTGCAGACGTCTCGGAGGTGAGGGATATACACACGCACTACAATGTCACATCGGCTCCAACCATGATAGAATTTGAAAAGCTGATTCCGGGAAATGTGATTAAAGGATGTCACGAATCTGCCTATTTCAGGGCAATGCTTGAAGATGCCGTATACCACAGTGAGATGAAGAAAGAAGGCAAAACCCAGAAAAGAGTCACGGTATACTCTACACCTACATGTACCTGGTGTAATACACTTAAAACCTACCTGAAACAAAATAAGGTCAGATTCAGTGATATTGATGTTTCAAGAGACCAGAGAGCAGCAGAGGAGATGGTAAGACGAAGCGGACAACAGGGAGTTCCCCAGACGGATATCAATGGTACGATGATTGTTGGCTTCGATAAAAAACGAATCAACGAACTTTTGGAAATTCAGGGATAATCTTATAATGTATCATTACTAAAAATAATCGAAAATGAAAGAATTACAGCCTATTAACCAGAATGTCCTGCTCGAGATGGCAGATGATAAAAGTGAACAGAGAACCGCAGGGGGTATCATTATTCCCGATACGGCAAGAGAAAAGCAGAAAATTGCAAGGATAGCTGGAATAAGCCACATTGAAAATCCGGAAGTATCTGTTGGTGACCAGGTTTTATATAAAGAATACTCAGGCAGTGAAGTGGAATTTGAAGGCAGGAAATACCTTCTGATTCAATATGCCGATATCCTTGCCAAAATTGTTGAGACAGAATCGATCTGATCTCATCGGGAAAGGACCCAATGATCTTATAAGTCTGGAAACAGGTTATGTCTCTGGTGCCTTGACAGCACATGACATAACCCGTTTGGATTTTATTATAGGCCTCCGTCAAAACAAAATATGCATATGCTTTCTTTTTTAAGGATATTCGTTACTTTTGAGATAAACGTATTTTTTTGCGAAAATATCTGTACATACCGGCATTTCTGATTGTCTTTCCGATAATCGGGTCCTGGGCTGCCCCGGCTTATTCCTTCCTTCAGGAAAAAGACAAACTTAATATCAGCAATATTGACAGCCTGATCACCAGCGTGGAAATGGACAGTTCCAAATCAGGATCACTAATTCCTGTGTTGAAATCAAAGCTGGATGAATTGAGCCCGGAAAAACAACTGCGCTATTATGAAGTACTGGGTAACTATTACTATACCCAGGAAAATCCCGATTCTGCCATTCTCTATTTCTCACAGGGGCTCAAAGTTGCTGAAAATGCAAAGGATAATTTCTATATGGCAACCTTTCATCTCTGGGAAGGAATCAACTATAATATTAAGTCGGAATATGAAACGGCGCTCACCGAGCTTATTCAGGCTGGCGAGTTTGCCAGTCTGACAGATTCAGTTAAACTTCAGAATTCCATTGTCAGGAATAAGGGTAACGTTTACTGGGGAATGGGCTTATATGAAAAAGCCCTTGAAAACTATTTCCAGTCGCTGAAGATCGGCGAAGAGAACCAGTTTTATAGCGACATTGCTTCATCGTTCAACAATATAGGAAACGTCTACCAGTCGGTAAGTGATTATGGAAAAGCCCGGGATTACTACACAAGGGCACTGGACATGGCTGAAAAAAATAATTTTAAACTGGTAGCAGCCATAACGTCCAACAATATCGGCGATTTGCTGCTATTACAAAAAAATTACGACAGCGCCCTGGTTTTCTTCAACCGCAGTCTCGAACTTTCGACCAGTCTGGGTTCTAAATTTTACCAGGGCATCGCATTATTCAATATCGGGGATACATATCTGCAGAATGATTCGCTCCGGGAGTCCAGGGAATATTTCCAAAAGTCGCTCACCAGGGCTATTGATGCCGGAGATAAGCTTGGGATCGCTGAATGTTACCTTAAGCTTGGCCAAATTCTGCTGAAAGACTCTTCCCCCAAAAAAGCAGAGACCTTTCTTGATTCTGGAATGCTCATGGCCAGGCAGATCGGTTCGCTACAATTGCTGGATCTTGCTCATGAGTTAAAAACGGATTACTATTCACAGCTTTCCGATTTTCCAGCGGCATATAAAACTCTTGGAAACGCGTCTTGCATTGAAAGACAGCATTTTTAAACAGGAAAGCGGCAAAAGCATCGCAAAACTCGAAGCCCGCAACCGCGAAGATCAGAGAATACGCCAGATTTCCGATCTGAAAAGAGAAAAGATCAACAACCGCAATCTATACTTTACAGGCACATTCTCCTTGATTGTTATTGTGATCCTGATCTTTTCTGGTCTGAGATCCAGCAGAAAAAAGAATGCCATTTTGTCTGCTCAGAATGAGGAAATTGAAAAACAAAAACAGCTTCTCATTCAGAATAATAATGATCTTATAAAATCACAGACCGATTTGAAACGGATAAATGATGGCAAGGATCAATTTCTGACCATTATTTCTCACGATCTGAAGAACCCTGTCAGCGCGATGCGTGGTTTCGTCGAGCTGCTCATAAACCGGTTCGATCAATTGCGGGATGAAGATAAGAAACGGTTCCTGCAGGAAATGTTTGATTCTACAGAACGGATAAGTCTGCTCATCAATAATATTCTATACTGGGTAAGGTCCCAAACGTCGGAACTTAAAATACAACCAGTGAAATTCAATCTTCAAAAACGAATTATTGATAATATTTCCCTTTACAGGATCATCGCTGCCGAGAAGGAAATTCAGCTGGTCAATAATATCCCGCCTGACCTGGAGATCAATGGTGACGTAAATATTTATGATACTATTTTCCGTAACCTACTTTCAAATTCCCTGAAGTTTACTGACCGGCTAGGGGTCATTACCTTCGATGCTGAAAGAATGGATGGAAAAGTCATTATTTCAGTCCGGGATACCGGTGTGGGATTTGACAAATCCATAATCGACGATTCCCTAAAAAGGAATGTCCACTATTCCACCACGGGAACCCAGCATGAAAAGGGTACCGGTCTTGGCCTTTCACTGATCCGCAAATGTGCCGGATATCTCAACGCTGATCTGGAAATTGATTCACAACCGGGCAAGGGCACATCCATCAGTCTGATAACCCCATTAAATCCTGTTTTATAATATTTCATTTTTCCTGATTTTTTCTACGGTCGGATAGCTGAGATTTGACCCTTTATTCTATTAAGGGAAAAAGACGTTATGGCAATTTTACATTTTCTTAACCGGCTTCAAAGAATGGATTACCTTATCAGGACCAGAACAACAGGAAATCCTCCAGAACTGGCGGAAAAAATGGCTATTTCCGAACGCAGCGTTTATATGTATATCAACAGTCTCAGAGACCTTGGCGCCCCGGTAGAATGGTCATGCAGGGAAAACAGTTACATTTATCTGGAAGAAGGTAAACTGGAAATCAGATTCATTGCCGGCTAACCAGTACTGCAAGAACTGCGACAAACATGGTTGTCGTCAACCGGATTACCGTGACTCTCAATCCGTTTGTCATTGTCTTGTTTATGTTTATCTTTCCTGAATATAACAACATTCTGAAAGGTTGACCGGACAAAGAACTGCTTAATAACAGAACCCTACCTTTTACAAAGCACGGTCATCGGAGACCTTGCCGACAAATCCCGCATTAATAATTCGTTGATTTATTGAATGATAAAGAACCTATGAAGTCAACTTTCAACCGCCGGCGTAAAATAAAGAGGTAATCATTTTTTCTTTCTCAAAATTGCATTTTATTTAAATTACTTCTATATTTACTCAGATTGATCGATTCTCCTTTTTTCTCGTATTAACTAAAACTACCTCAAAGGCAGACTAGTATATCTGCCTTTTTTTTATTCCCGAAACCTTGAAAATAATATGGCTGCCAGAATACATACTGACATTCCGGCCCATGCACTTATTCTGATCCCGAGATCATGCCCGGGGTCCCTTCCGAAAAGAGTACAGATAGCAAATCCCATAACACCCAGAGTCTGACCTAGTTTATCGGCAAAAGTCCGGATAGCAAAATACATCCCCTCTGTTTTTTCACCGGTTCTTTCAGCATCTTCGCCCGCCATTTCCGCAACGAGAGCATACGGCAGAATGCCAAGGACAGCCACCGGGAATGAGGCACCTGCCCCAACCAGAAAAAGTTGAAATTTCGGAGACATATCCGTTTTCCCCATGATGGAGATTAAAAAAAACAGGGACGCGAAAATGAGAAAGGACAAAACTATCAGCTTTTTTTTACCATATCGGGAGGTCAGGTGTATAACCGAAGGGTAAAACAAGAGAGACAGGAGGATCATAAGTGCCATGACCAGGGAACCCAGTTTTTCAGGCAGACCCAGCAGCACCTTGACATAATACAGCAGACCGCTTGATATCAGTGCAATTGTGATGAAAAAAGATGCATCAGACACCAGGAAAATTATGAATTGCCGGTTCTTGAAACTTTTATTCAGCGACTTTAAAATATTGATGCGGGAAGGCAGCGGGTTGCAGTACTTCATTTCATTCACCGCAATTAAGGGCAGAAGCATACAGATCAGCCCAATAAGAACGACGATGATGATTGCATACTGGTAACTTCTCTGCGGATCACTGAATGCAAATTTTTTATCCAGAAGGATTGCGATCTGTGGAATTTGGGAGGCAATAATGATTCCGGCCACAAACATAAACGATAACAGGGTCGACAACCTGAGCTTACTTTCCTTACTCTTCGCCAACTCAGGCATCAGAGCATTGAACGGCACAATATACATGGTAAGAAAAACGTAGAAGAGGCTTTGTGTGATAAACAGCCACCTGTAATTCATCTTACTTTCTGTCTGTGAAGCCGGGTAGAACAACAGTATGCAAAATATCACTGAAGGGACCACCGAAACAGCCATGAAGGGGATCCTTCTCCCCCATCTCGAGACCATCCTGTCGCTATACCAGGCTATAAGCGGATCGGTAATTGCGTCGATTAACCTGCCGGAGGCAAGGATAAGGGAAAAAACCGTGAAGATTCCTAAAATACCTGTATTGGGAATCAGAACCGGCAGGCCCGAATTTTCGGGAGGTAAATAGAAATAAATAAGCATGACAGATATGGTGTTCATCAGAATAGACCAACCTGCCATCCCGGCGGCGTACGCAAGAAGCCTGTTTATACCGGTAAATTCTTCTTTCATCCCCTTAAAGTTAGTTTATTAACAAGTTATTAACAATCCAGAATTCGTCATTTTCTATTCCTTGCCATGGTTGATAAAAAAATCGAAAGAATCCAAAATTATGCGCTGATTATTAGGAATATAACCATTTTTTAAATAATTTGAATTTTGAAATTATTTCGTTATCGCCTCAGATGAAAACCTACACAGATAAAGAGATTATCAATGGGATTATTAATGATAATCGAAAGGTTTACATCTATATCTATAACAAATTTCTTCCAATGATAGAGCGAATGGTTATAAAACTTGGGGGAAGGAAGGAAGACGCGCAGGACATTTTTCAGGAGGCTTTACTGGCTACCTGCAGAAAAATCAAATCCGGGGAACTAACCCTTTGCTGCAAATTCAGTACTTATGTTTATGCTGTAAGCCGGAAAATATGGATACAGGAACTTAAGTCGGCAGAAATGAAAAATATCAGGTACTCCAATATGGAGAATATGGTTTGTGAACCGGAACAGGAAAACTCTGAAGAGGTGGCAATCTTGGCTATCGTGGACAAACACATCGAGAATCTGAGTAAAGATTGCCGTAAGATTCTTAGATTGCACTTCAACCGGGGAAGCATTAAAGATATAATGAAAATAATGGGGTATAAAAATTCGCATCATACGATGGACCGAAAATACAGGTGCAAACAAAGCCTCGTAAAACGTATAATGAATGATCCGGACTTAAAAGATTTAATAGATGAATATACCAGAGAAAATAGAACATTATATTGAAGGGTTGCTCAGTGACAAGGAAAAAAAGGATTTTGAAGAGAAAATGCAGGAAGATCCGGAACTAGAAGCGCTGGTTATGAAACGTGGGCAACTCGAATCGCTTCTCTCAAAAAAATTTCGTTACCCTACAGAACCCTTTCAACCCCAAGATGACGAGATACTCCTCGATCATACGCAAGACCTGGAAATCGATGATGATCTTTACCGGTTTCACTATCATTTTGATGATGATCGCGGTGAGAATGAAAAACTTAAGAAACTTATCAGAGACGCAAAAAATACCGGTAATATACCTCATTCTTCAACTTTGTTTATACTTCTGAACCTGGCGGCAACTATTTTGATAATCGCCATTGTAGCTGCAGGCCTGAGTAAAATGTTCCATGAAAAAAACATGGATAAATTGTGCCGACAGCTCTATCTTACCAACTTTCAACCTGACCAGGACTCCCGGCTTGCAAACCTGGAACCGACCACCAACAATGATGCTGCCAAAAACAAGGGTTCAGAATTTGAGCCGGGCATCTCAACCACTGAACCGGAAATGGATCTCGAACCTCTCAGAGACAATTCCGGGCATGATATCTCGCTCATCAAATATTCAGTGGCAAAAATGAAACAGCAGGATTTCAATCTGGCTCTTATTCCACTCCAGGAGGTTATCCGGCATGACAACCCTGAATTTACAAGTATCGCAAAATGGTATTATGGACTTACCCTGTTAAACACAGGAAAACCGGAAGAAGCTGCATCCGTTTTTCATTCATTATGTCAGAGCCACGGCGAATATTCTGAACTTTCTTGCTCAATACTTGAAGACATCTCTGAAAAGTAATTTATAATTTTCGAATTATTTTTAAATTAGCCGATCATCCATACCTTTGAATATGGTTTCGTTCCCCTTTTACAAGCAACTGGATGCCATGGATTGCGGTCCCTCCTGTTTGAGGATGATCGCCAAATACTATGGTAAAACCTATTCGCTCCAGTCCCTCAGGGAGAAAAGTTTTATCTCGCGTCAGGGCGTGTCACTTCTGGGAATAAGTGATGCGGCTGAATCCATCGGACTACGCAGTATTGGCGTTTCCCTTACTTTGAGTCAACTGGAGAAAGAAGCACCACTTCCACTGATTGCTCACTGGAAACAGAATCATTTCATCGTCGTCTATAAAATCAAAAAAAATAAAGTTTATGTTGCTGATCCCGCTTTCGGACTCATAAAATATTCCATGTCCGAATTTGTCAAAGGCTGGATAAGCGACAGGAAAGAAGGAGAAAATAAAGGACTGGCCCTTTTGCTGGAACCGACTCCTGACTTTTATGCCGTCTCGGGAGAGAAAATCAACAGATCTCATTTCCGTTTCCTGACCAGATACCTCAGGCCGTATAAAAATTTTGTTTTGCAGCTTATCATCGGGGTCCTCCTGGCCAGTGTCCTTCAACTGATATTCCCATTCCTGACCCAGGCTCTCGTCGACTATGGTATTAACAACCAGGATATTGCATTCATTTACCTGATCCTTCTCGCCGAACTGGTCGTAATCATCAGCCGGCAGTCGGTAGAATTTATCCGTGGTTGGATCCTGTTGCATCTGAGTACCCGGGTTAATGTGTCATTGATATCCGATTTCCTCACTAAACTGATGAAATTGCCCTTGAATTTTTTCGACACCAAACTGGTGGGGGATTTGCTTCAGCGAATCTCCGATCACCGCCGAATCGAAAATTTCCTTACAAATTCGTCCCTCGATATCCTGTTTTCATTCGTCAGTATTATCATCTTCGGCATTGTCCTCGGAATATATAGCCTTCAGATCCTGATCATCTTCCTGGTGGGTTCATTCCTTTATTTTATCTGGGTATACATTTTCATGAAAAGGCGCCGGGAATTAAACTTCCGGTATTTCAGTCTGCAATCGGAAAACCAAAGCAAGCTGATTCAGATCATCAATGGAATCGAGGAAATAAAATTAAACAACGCAGATAAACAAAAACGCTGGGAATGGGAAGAAATCCAGGCTTCACTCTTCAGGGTGAATATCCGGAACCTGTCACTTGACCAGTATCAGCAGGCGGGAGCCATTTTCCTGAATGAGATTAAAAACATCATGATCATCTTCCTGGCGGCCACGGCGGTTGTCAAGGGCAGAGATGACTCTGGGTATGATGCTTGCCGTGTCTTATATCCTGGGCCAGCTGAACAGACCTATTGAGCGAATGGTCTGGTTCATGCGTAATGCGCAGGATGCCAGGATCAGTCTTGAAAGACTGGGCGAAATCCATGAAAATAAGGACGAAGAAGAGGAGACTATGAATCTTAATCTCCCTTCTGTCGGTAAAAGCATCCGGATTAAAAACCTTTCGTTCCGCTATGAAGGGCCCTATTCGAATTATGTACTGAAAAATTTAGACCTGGAAATTCCTGAAAATAAAGTCACTGCAGTTGTGGGGGTAAGCGGAAGTGGCAAAACAACACTGGTGAAACTCCTCCTGGGTTACTACAGCCCGTCTGACGGAGAAATACGGGTCGGGGATCAGAGCATCAGAACAATCAGCCATTCCCAGTGGAGGAGACGGTGCGGAGTTGTGCTGCAAAACGGTTACATTTTTTCCGACACCATTGCCAGGAATATCTCCCTCGGAGCTGAAGAACTGGATCCTGAACGGATGGTAAAAGCCGCACAGTTAGCCAATATTAATGAGTTTATCGAACGCCTGCCTCTGGGATATTATACCCGGATCGGCCAGGAGGGCCATACACTCAGCGGGGGTGAAAAACAGCGGGTACTGATTGCAAGGGCTGTGTACAAAGATCCTGATTTTCTCTTCATCGATGAAGGAACCAGTTCTCTGGATGCCAATAATGAAAGAAAGATCATGCAAAACCTGGAGGAATTTTATGCCGGAAAAACGGTTATTATCGTCGCCCACAGGTTGAGCACGGTTATGAATGCCGATCAGATCGTTGTTCTTGATGAAGGAAAAATCGTTGAAAAAGGGACGCATGAGGAACTGACAGACCTCAAAGGACATTATTATAATCTTGTCAGGAACCAGCTTGAAATGGGTACCTGAGATCACATATCGAAATCCGACTCATCCTTTTTAATCCATCGGAACCGTCTGACATTGTTGTTCCCGAATCTCAGGCCGATCATCAGTTCATGAGAGCCGTCACTGTAATATCGGATGGAACCAAGTGAGGCATCAAAGGCATATCCGAAATAAAACATATCCACACTGACCCCTACCATGGTGATCAGTGTGTTGTTGGTGCGGTAAGACAACCCAAGCCAGTATTCGTCGAGGTAGTATAGCCTTGTATTGATATCGGTTAGAAAATCATACTTTGTAGCCCTCATGAATATGGAGTGCTCCAGTCCAAAATTATCATCCAGATTATAGCGATAACCTGCCATCACATTAAAATTCCTTGCCGTACTGAAATTGTCCTTGATCGGATCCTTGCCGAGTTTGAGACTCGATCCGAACAGATCGGTCAGAGATATCCCCCCGAACCATTTATTGTTGGTGATATAGACTCCGGCGGTGGCATCAGGAACCCAGAATTGTTTTTTGTTTCCCAATAGCACAGGATCTCCCATATCATGAATGAAGGCCTGGGAATCATCAAGTTTATATTGAAAAGCCGATCCCGAAAGGCCCATGGATAATTGAACCTTGTTATTGAAATTAATATGATATGCATAGGTCAGCTGGATACCTGTCTTGGTTACAATACCATTCCTGTCGGAATAGATATTCGCCCCAAGTCCGATATTGGCGATCCTTGAAGCCTGATTCGCATTTTTCCTGATCTTCAGAGCTCTTAATATATAGGAATCATCCATTAATCTGGTTTGGGCTGACAGGCTGAATGTCCGGGGTGCATTTTCCAGTCCCATGTATTGTTCCCGGGCAATCATATTGATCGTACTTATCCCGTTACCTCCCGCTAATGCTGGATTGACAAGAAATTTATTGACCATATACTGGCTGAATACCGGTGTCTGCTGTCCATCAGCCAGAACGGCCATTCCGCCAAGGAACACCGTGATGAAAGATATTTTTCCGAATGTTTTCATGTCTACCTGACAATTGTAATATTTCCAATCACCGGCTTTTTACCGTTATGCAAATCGATAATGTAGTGATACGATTCCATGGGAAGTTCTTTACCATGAAAGGTCCCGTCCCAGGGTTGGTCATATCCTCTTGAATAAAACACCTGCTTTCCCCACCGGTCATAAACCTGCACCACAACATCAGGATAAAGGTCCAGTCCGTCGATCTGCCATGTATCGTTAAGGCCGTCCCCGTTGGGTGTGATGATTTCAGGTATCCGGAAGCATAAAGGATTGGCAGAATCCAGGATAAAGTCCTTCGTGAGTCGAACAGTTATGAGTATCCGTAACCTCCACGCTGTATGTTCCCGGAGGAAGGTTGGTCAGGCTCTCATCGGAATAATTCCCTTCATTCCACAGATAGCTGTAAGGGGATACGCCGCCGGTAACCTGAACAGAAATAGAGCCGTCGGATGCTTCAGAGCAGTAGGCCGGAAGAACCGCAGCTGTAATAACTATGCTTCCGGGCTGATCGATGGACAGGGTGTCGGAAGAAGAGCATCCGCGGGCATCGGTGACGGTAACGGAGTAGCCACCTTGAGCCAGCCCCGATATGGATGACGATGTTGCGCCGTTTGACCAGAAGAAGGTATATGGTGCCAGCCCGCCAGCTGCGGAAACCGTTGCTGTAGCATCCGAACCTCCGAAACAACTGACGTCAGTTTTTTGCAGCGAAGGTTCCGGATTCGGGAAAACCTCGATGATCACCGGATCAGACTCCAGGCTCTGAACTCCCTCTTCATTTGTAATGATCAGGCTATAGCTTCCGGTTTCTGCTACACGAATGGTTTGCGTAGTATCGCCGTTGGACCATAGATAAGAATAAGCCTGTTGAGCAGTAAGTTCCACCCACTGTCCCTCACATAACGAAGTCGGCCCGTTCACCGTCACCGAAGCTTTTGGAAGTCGTTGGGTAACGATGACGATGACGCTATCGGAAGCCGGACTTACGCATCCCTGGCCTGAAACAGCTCTCACCGTATAGCCTCCTTCTTCGCTGACGTAAATATCCTTCGTCTCAGCTCCGGTTGACCAAAGATACCCATCGGCAACAGATGAACTCAGCAAGACACTATCACTGCTAAAAATCCGTACCTCGCCGGAAGGGGAAATTACCGGTGCCGGCGGAACGGGATTTACTGTAATCTCCACGATCCCACTTTCCGAACTTATGCAACCATTGGCACCTTCAACATGCAAAGTCACCTGGGCTGAACTGACCAGGGATATCTGCTGTGTATGGTCACCGGTAGACCAGAAATAATCATTCGCGGGAGTGCTTTCCATCCTGACAGTATCGCCTTCACACACCATGGTATTGGTTAGAGCACTGATAACCGGAACAGGCACGGAAAGGATCTGAACCGTCACGGGATTGGAACCGGGAGAAAAACACCCCAGGGAATCGACTGAAACTACGGAATATTCGCCTGCCTTCTTCACCCATACTGAGCGACTGTTTTCCCCTGAAGACCATACATAGGAATAAGCGATGTCGGCTGTCAGGGTCAGGCTGTCGCCCTCACACAAGGAAAGGGTTCCGGAAGGAGTAACATCAATTTTGGCCGGCGGAGCCGCAACATGAATCATCACGGATTTCTGCTTTGAATACCCGTTTCGGTCGGTTACCGTTACAGTGTATAATGTTGAAACCGACGGGTACACTTCCGTGGTATCGTTTGCCGGATCAGAGATGCTATCGGCCGGCGACCAGGCGTAAGTGAAAGGTCCCTGCCCCCGGGCGCTGACATAAAGCCAGGAAGTGGAAGTACGGCAGGAGCCGGTCAGTGTATCGGTTGCGGAAATGGCCAGATCAAGATCATCATCGTTGATGGTATAGGTAAACGTACTGTCGGTCCCAAGATCAACACCGGCGGAAGGGTCTCTTAAAACAACACTGAAATATTCATCCGGAATTTCTACAATGGTGTCATTTACAATCAGTGGAATTATTTTCCCGCTCTTCTGACCAGGATTAAAGCTTATTATTCCGGGGTTGAGTGAATAGTCTATGCCGTCGCCGGTGGCCGTTCCTCCGGTAACAAAATAATTTACCTCCAGCGGATCGGAAATGGCATAATTCAGTGAAACAAAGAATTCAGGATGTTGAAGCGTCTCCGGACCAGAAAAACTTGAAGTATCGAACTGAACAAAAGGTTTGATGGCAATGATGGTAATATATGAACCATCGGGAACATCAATATCATTAGCAAGGTATTCATTACCTGATTTTATAAGGCCATACGCCGCAGCCCCGGTTGAGAAATCGCCATCCTGGTCCACAAGAAGATTATAATCCAGGAAGCCTGCGGGCAGCGGAGGCAGCTTACCTGTGCTTAATCCGAGAGTAACGGTTCCGACACCGTCTCCACCCGACTGATCAACTCTCCATTCACGCATGATCCTTTTTACATTAGGGTCTGATCCGGGAGTTCCTGTATCGGTCCAGGTTGAAATATCTCCCCCGTCATGTCCGAAAAGAAGGAATTCACCGTCCTCAAGATCTCCGGCACCACCAATGGTCAGAATACTGTCCGACTGGGCTTTGGAATGGATGTTCTGGGCATCGACCCGTCCAATCCCTGAAACATCATATTTAAACTCCGTCTCATAACTGTACCTGTCAACTGCACCGATATTGATGCCGTATTTGGCAGCGAGATAGTTATTGATGATGATTTCCTGGGCTTTGTTTACATTTTTATTGTACATGATCAGTTCGGCCAGATCTCCGTTAAAATACCCGCTCATCGTTCCGGAAGATCCAATATGCAATGAACCATCCGTGGCAAGCGGGTTGTCAAAATCTTCGACCGGCTGTACTGAACCATTAAGCACAAGTTGGTGAAAGGCCGGCGTGATGCGGTGATTCACCTCAAAAATAAGATTTGAGTCAGCGTTGATGACCGGGCCATATTTTTTTACTCCTGTCAGGCTGTAGTACCGCTTATCGGTATCGCGGCTCAGGCTGGCAGAGTAATCGATACCTGCATCACCGAGTGTGAAGACACTTTGGTCTGCTGTGACGTCATTGAACCTGCTGACGGCAAAAATGGTCAGAGGTGCTGAGAGAGCACCCATCTCATGAATATAGTTTGTGTTCGCGCCGTCGAATCGCAGTGAAGGCATTGTCCCTACGGAACTGCCGGCAAGAACGGCCTGACCGGATACTGAGGGTTGTGCGGGATCATGATGATTTCCACTCTGGTCCTTCCATATTCTTACCCTGTCACCATCGATGGCCGGCAAACCGCCATCCTTTACCGGGCCCCGGTCTGCCCTGAGCCATATCTCGTTGGAAAGACTGTCACCCACACCTCCCGGGCCTGAAAATCCGGTGATAGGAGCCAGCGGATCGGTTGCACAGATTCCGAAGGTTCCGCTTTTAGCCTGATCCCCATAAATCCTGATAAATACAACATCACCGGGCGTCCCCGAAATGGTTTTTACCGGCATTGCACTATTGTAAACACAAGCCAACAGATTAAGAGAGGTACATGTTCCTGAATAAAGAATCATTACTGCATTTTTCAATGATCCTTCAAACGTTGCAACCTTCAGTTGGCCGGAAGCCGGGATGGCAGCCTTAAACCATACATCTCCACCAAAAAATTCGTGACATGGAGGGCTTCCCAACTCCCTGGTATCCCATGCTCCCTTATTGGAGAAATAGGAAGGGCTGCAGACATTGCCTACCGAGAGCTCAACCGCTGAACACTGGTCATTATTTACAGGAGGAGGGTTCGCGCTGATGGCAGCCACCCAGCCTGAATCAAGCACCGAAAGGGAATTTGAATGAAAGCCGAACGTAATGCATCCGTCCGGGGAGGTAAAACTGAACTGGGGTGTATTATTGCTATATGCCACATAGCCGGCGCCGATTCCGGTATAATTTATGTTCATGTAATCGTAATTATGATAATCCCCTCCATCGTAGATAGTCCGGAAATGGTCAAAATCAACCGTTATGGGGTTCCCATTTTCAGAACAGAAACGGACAGACCAGTTTTGCCCGGCATGGTAAAGGCTGTCACCACCATCATCATAAAACGAACCTTGGTTAGTGTAAACTGTCTGTCC
The DNA here is from genome assembly GCA_963764345.1 of uncultured Bacteroidales bacterium. Classification (GTDB taxonomy): domain Bacteria; phylum Bacteroidota; class Bacteroidia; order Bacteroidales; genus DASQZK01. Next base: position 47,258 of record CAVXSF010000004.1, read on the forward strand.
ACTTGAAAATCCGTGACTAAGCCAGTAATCTTCACTTCCCGTCTGGGCTGAACTGATCAGAAAAATTCCGGCAAGAAAAAAAAGAGTAAAAAATTTTTTCATGTATACAGGCATGTATCAGACAAAAAACCTTAATCCTGATCCATCTTCAGGAGACCTAAGGTGGTAATAATTAAACGATAACCTGGTTAAAAAGACGTATTCCTCACCCCTACTCCATAAATCGGTGCAACATGTATTTGAATGCCATTTTTTCTGGGATAAGGTTCATTACCAAAGGTAAGGCATTTAAATCCTAAAGTAAAATACATGTTCACAAAAAAGTTTCTGAAAACCTTACACGCTTTTTGAGATCATTTTCAGATATTTATCGTAAAGGAAAACTGGATGGGCAATGATGAATATATCCCGTTCAATCCCGGGGAACGTCAGCCGGGGAAAAAAGAACGAACAAAAGAGCGCGGAAACCGGATAAACAAAAAATTATATCGTCTCAGTCTTTCTCTTTAAGATGAATGTTATAAATTTACGTCAGAAAGCCTTGTTATGAAAATCAGTCTTTACTTTTTCTTGTCCTGCCTGCTTGTCATTTCTTATCCGGTCTACTCACAGGTGGAACCAGCTTATGATGACACTTCCTATTTTATGTCCTTAGATATTGATTTTAATCTGGTGATCTCTGCAAGCCGGGACCACGAAAAAAATGTCGCGGCATTGATAGCACGCGGAGCCGATGTTAATACCACTACCCCCGAGGGAGTCACTCCGCTGATGTACGCTTCAGATAACGGCGATCTTGAAATGGTAAAACTTCTTCTCGATCATGATGCCAATCCCAACATGCAGCCTGTCAGTGGGATAACAGCCCTGATGAGTGCAGTACTCCAGAACCGCTTTGATGTAGCTGAATATCTTGCCTCTCATGGGGCCGATCCCAACCTGCAGGATCAAAACGGTATCACAGCCCTCAACTATGCTGCAGCCTATAACGAGTATAAAATTCTCGATATGTTACTTTATTTCCACGGTAAACCCGACCTGGCGGATTACTCCGGAAACACACCTCTTATCTCCGCAGCTTTTAACAACTGTCTTGAAACTGTTCAGATTTTAGTAAAGAACGGAGCAAATATCAATGCGGCAGATATAAATGGCTTTACTCCTTTAATGATTTCCATCCAAAAAGGGAATTCGGGGATAACACAGTTCCTGATCGATCAGGGCGCCGACATCTCGATGGTAAACAAAGCGGGTATGACAGCCCTTGCATTCGCTTTGCAAGCCGGAGATTACAGCCTGACTGAAAAACTCATTCAAATGGGGGCAGATGTAAATCATCGTATCAGCGGGAGTAAAAACATTTATGAACTGGCCAGGGAAAGCAAAGATGAAGATATCCTCGAGCTCCTCTCATCAGAAGGCGCACGCCAGAATTTCTTCCCGGATTTTAACCGTTTTATTGCCGGTGCCGGGTTTAGCTTCAATAAAGGAGACTTTACCACTGCCATGCACCTGGGATTCGCAGACTCCAAATATCATTTTGCCCTGAAGGGCGGATTTGCAATAAGGCCGGCTGCAGTGAAAGTCCTCGTGGAGAATACCGGAACGCTTTATCATCAATACAGGGAACGCCGTTACTTCTTCTTCGTGGAACTTGAAAAAAACTTCATGCTCTTTAGATTGAATCAAAATGTGCAATCCGGACCTGTGCTGGGAATAAATGAGCTCTATACCTTCGGAAACTACCGGGGGAGCAATACCCGACCCGACCCGGCTTTTATCACCGTTCCCAGAGCCGGCTGGTATTTCTCGAATACATGGGTTACTGTAAGCCTGAACTATGAGTATCTGAACCTGAATACAAATTATATCAACCCTGGCAGAATAAGTTTAAATGCTGATTTTATGATCCCCATGAAGAAGAAAAAGACCCAGGTAAAACAAATCGGCTGGCTGACTAACTAATATTGAATTTATGAATGAGAAGAACCGTTATATATGTCGCAATTATTGTTGTTTCTTTTTTGATTGCTTTTTCATGTGAAAACACAGGCAGTGTGGGTGTGAACTGCAACGAGTGTTACTTTCCAGAACCCGACAGTGCCGACCTGTTGGTATACCTCACCATCAACATTGCCAATCCATACGTACCTATAAAAATATACCGGGGAAAGGTTGAAGAAAATCAGCTGGATTGGACAGATACCGTCTATTCCAAAGAATACAGGCTTTACTCGGCGGTAAACCAGTATTATTCCATTGAGGCTACCTACAAAGACGGAACAAAAAGAATAATTGCGGTTGACGGAGATAAAATCAGCACCAGCCTCGTCACAGATGTTTGTGACAATGACTGCTGGGTCCTGAAAGGGGGCGTACTTGATGTAAGACTTAAAAATCAGTAGTCTCCTTCATTTCCCGGAATCATCTGCTCATCCTCAGGTCAACACCTCCCCATGATTATATACCCGGAATGACTTCATTTTACCTTATTGGGTAATTCCAGTCCGTAGCCGGAAACCTTGTCCTCCTTTTTTAAAAGCAGGGCAAACACCACTCCGGCGACTCCAAGGACGGCAAGCATCAGAATGGGATTGGTATAGTTGTAGACAGCTGTACCGGCCTTAATGGCTTCAGGTGTAATGCCGGGATTGGAAAAATCGAGTACCAATCCGATCAGCAGTGTGAAGCCCCATAAGCCAAGATTCTGTACTGAAAACATCAGACCATAAGCGCTTCCAAGCCGGGATTCCGGAACTATTTTAGCTACTGAAGGCCACATAGCAGCGGGTATCAGGGAAAAAGCCACACCTAGCAAAAACAACGGCACATAAGGAGTAATGGTTGTCAGTCCAAAGATCAGGTGAACCATCACCAGCATGATAGATCCGTAAATCATCAGGGATGCACTTTTCCCCCTGTTGTCGGTGAACGCCCCAAACAATGGGGTGAAAAATATGGTTCCCAGAGGGATATATGATGTGATTTTTCCTGCCGCCTCAGGATCCATCCCGAATTTATTTGACATAAGGTCGGGGGCATATTTAATAAATGGAAAAACTGCGCTGTAAAAGGTCACACAAAGCAGGGTGATGTAAAGAAAGGATTTGTTAGTGATTAGTCTCCCAAGATCGGCAATCCGGAATTTTTCCGTTTCATCCAGCTCTAGTTCATAATGGATCTGCCTGTCTAACCTCACGTCATAAACCATATAGATGAGAAAGGATAAGAGGCCGATAAGCAGGATTACGGTGCCGAACCATATTGAAAAGTACCATTTACTGGTACTTTGCACAAAATCGTAGGAAAATCTCAGGGCAGCATAGGTACCCAGCCTTCCAAACGAAAGATTGAGCCCCAGGGCAAGTGCCAGCTCCTTTCCTTTAAACCATTTTACAATAGCCTTGGTGAAGACCACCGCGCTTGTCTCCGCTCCGAGCCCGAAGAGCAGAAAACCCAGTGACATCATTTTCAGTGACGGAGAAAAACCGGGCAAAAATGAATTCATCAGGTGATATCCGGGTCCTCCTGAAAGGTAAAAATCAGTGGCCCCATACGCGGTGAGCGCTGAACCAAGCACCATGAAGACAATAAATGCAAAGCCTGTAATCCTTATCCCCAGTTTATCGAGTATGATCCCTCCGATCACGGCCATAAGGAAAAACACGTTTGGGATGGAGTAAGCCGCCATAAAAAATCCATAATCGGAAGAACTCCAGCCCAGGTGAGCCTGAAGCGTACTTTTTAACGGCGATAATGCATCATAGAAATAATAATTTGCAAACATGGCGATGCTGATCAGTACCATTACCATCCATCGCAAAGTCTTAGATTCACTGAGTGCCTTTTTGAAATCTGTCATGTCCCCTGTTGTTTATGGAAAGTCTAAAAATAAAAAAAAAACAAATGATTTAGTGCTAAATACAGGTCGAAAACATTGTGAACCGGGTAAAGCAGAGGTTTGTATATATTATTAAGGTGCTGTTAAATTGCATGTTATCTTTTTAGGAAGAGATTATTTTCCTGAATACTGGCTATGAATCAAAAAAAAATTTAAAATTTGTTGAAACACTAAAACTTTAAAAGCAGGCATGAGTCCATTCACCATGAGCAACCGTTGCCTTAAATGGGTTTCGGAAACTGGTTTTCCGGATTCACCACAGACTCTTATTAACTTATGATGCCCAAAATTGTTCATATACGGCATCATATAAACCTAAAAAACTATTATGAAAACGATCAACAGCTTTTTTGAACATTACGCGGAGAAGTATGCTTCAAACACCATGATGCTCGAAAAAACGAATGGAGAGTACATCCCATCCACCTACGCTGAAATCAGGGGAAAAGTTCACCGGTTTGCAGCCGGTCTTTTGGCACTGGGAATGAAGAAGGGGGATCGGGTTTCATTAATCTCTGAAGGCCGAAATGCCTGGGTCATAAGTGAACTTGGTATTTTGTATGCCGGGGGTATCAATGTTCCCCTGTCTGTTAAACTTCAGGACAGTACAGATCTGAAATTCAGAATAAACCATTCGGAATCACGATATGTGATCATCTCCGGTTCACAATCCAGAAAACTGGAGGGAATCAGGCAGGAGCTTCCCACAGTTGAAACATTCATTTACCTTGATCCGAAGGCCGGTTATGATGACAATGAGATTTATTATGAAAATGTTTTTAGCCTGGGAGATGCATATCTCGGAGATCATTCCCGCGAGTTTGAAGACACCTGGAAATCGGTTGGACAGGATGATGCGGCTAATATATGCTACACTTCCGGCACCACTGCAGATCCGAAAGGGATTATCCTCAGTCACCGCAATTACACGGCAAACGTGGAGCAGGCCCTAACCTTGATGGAGATCCCCGAATATTATTGTTCATTGCTGATCCTGCCATGGGATCATTCCTTTGCCCATACGGCCGGCATCTATGCCGTAATTGCTTCCGGTGCCAGTATGGCATCGGTACAGGTTGGTAGTACAGCCATGGAAACCCTGAAAAATATACCATTGAATATCAGTGAAGTGAAACCTCATTTTCTGCTCAGTGTTCCGTCGCTGGCAAAAAATTTCAGGAAAAATATTGAAAAGGGCGTCAGGGAAAAAGGTGCCTTCACCGAAAAACTATTTAACCATGCTCTGAAGACAGCCTATATATACAATGGCATTGGCTGGGATAGAGGGAAAGGATGGCGCGTTATCCTCAAACCCTACCTGAAGCTTTTGGATTCGGTGCTTTTCAAGAAAGTCAGGCAAGCTTTCGGCGGAAACCTGGATTTTTTTGTTGGCGGGGGAGCGTTACTCGATATTGAATTACAACGTTTCTTTTTTGCCATCGGCATTCCCATGTACCAGGGATACGGCCTTTCCGAAGCAGCGCCGGTAATCAGCTCCAATGCAGCTCACAAGCATAAAATGGGATCCTCCGGTTTTCTGGTCAGCAACCTTGAAGTGAATATCTGTGATGAGGACGGTAACGCCATGGCGACAGGTGAGAAAGGTGAAATTGTGGTAAAGGGGGAAAACGTCATGCTTGGTTACTGGCGCAATGAGAAGGCAACAAAGGAATCTTTGAAAGACGGATGGTTGTATACAGGCGATATGGGTTATCTCGACCAAGATAACTTCCTTTACGTCCTGGGCCGGTTTAAAAGTCTGCTTATCTCCGACGATGGTGAGAAGTACAGTCCTGAAGGCATTGAAGAAGCATTTACAGAGCAATCCAAAGTGATCGAGCAGGTTATGCTTATCAATAATCAGATGCCTTATACGGTCGCCCTGCTGTATCCCAATAAAGAAGCGATCAGGCGTGTTTTAAAGGACAGTCATATTGACCCTTCCACTGCGGAGGGTGTTGACACGGCATTGAAACTTATCGAGACCGAACTCCTTGAGTACCGTACCAATGGCCGTTTCGGAGATATGTTTCCGCAGCGGTGGCTCCCTGCAGCTGTCGGCATCCTTTCCGAAGGATTCACTGAAGAAAACCGGATGATGAACTCAACCATGAAAATAGTGAGGGGGGCCATCACGGAGACTTACGAAGATTTTCTTACCTTTTTATACACTCCCGAAGCCAAAACTATTCTGAACGAACGTAACCGGGAAGCTGTGAAACAAATGCTGTAAGATCAGAAATTCCGATCCCGTTGGAATAGTCCGCTTTTAGTGCTAATTTTGAGCTGTCTGATAAGCGGAATCTTTCCGGAAGGTATCTCCGGGAATTTTCCGCATGATTTTCATAACCGGATGGACAGGAAGAATCTTTTATATAAGTCAATTGCCGAACGTGTTCTGGTGCTGGACGGCGCCATGGGCACGATGATTCAGTCTTACAAGCTTAAAGAGTCTGATTTCAGAGGCACTATGTTCCGTGATTTCCCTTTTGATCTTCAGGGTGATAATGATTTACTTTCCCTGACCAGGCCCGATATCATAAAGGAAATCCACAGGCAGTTTCTGGAGGCGGGTTCTGATATCATCGAGACAAACACCTTCAATGCCAACCGGATATCCCAGTCCGATTATCACCTGGAGGACAGGGTATATGAGCTCAACCTGGCTTCAGCCCGCCTGGCCCGTGAAGCCGCTGATGAATTCACTGCAAAGGATTCCTCCAAGCCGAGATTTGTAGCCGGATCGCTGGGCCCGACAAATAAAACCGCATCCATGTCATCCGATGTCAGCGATCCCGGGTTCAGGGCCGTTGATTTCGACGAGCTCTCGGATGCCTATTATGAACAGATCCGTGGCCTGATCGACGGAGAAGTAGATATACTTCTGATCGAGACAATATTTGACACCCTCAACGCCAAAGCTGCCATCTTTGCGGTGGAAAAGGCGATGAGGGACAAGGACATAAAAATTCCCGTTATGATATCGGGAACGATTACAGATGCCAGCGGACGTACATTGTCAGGCCAGACTCTCGAGGCATTCATCCATTCCGTTTCCCATATTGAACTGCTCTCCATCGGACTGAACTGTTCCCTCGGGGCAAAGGAGATGAGACCATACCTCGCGGAAATGGCCTCCAAAGTGCCGAATTATGTGAGTGCCTATCCCAATGCAGGTCTGCCAAACCAGTTTGGGGAATACGATGAGAGTCCTGAGGAGATGGGTCGCCAGATCAAGGATTTCCTCGATTCGGGGTATGTAAATATCATTGGCGGTTGCTGTGGCACGACACCGGAACATATCCGCGAATTTGCCAGGTATGCCGGGCATGCAAAGATCAGGAAACCGCGGCCGAATGAACACAGACTCAGCCTTTCCGGACTTGAACCGCTCACCATTTTTGAAGGAAGTAACTTTATCAATATCGGCGAAAGGACGAACGTTTCCGGGTCGAAGAAATTTGCCAGGCTCATCCGTGACAAGAAATATGAAGAGGCGCTGACCGTAGCCCGCGACATGGTAGACGGGGGAGCCCAGATCCTCGATGTCTGTATGGACGATGCCATGCTCGATGCCGAAAAGGAAATGGTTACCTTCCTAAACCTGTTGATGGCCGAACCCGACATTGCAAAACTGCCGGTAATGGTCGATTCATCGAAATGGTCGGTCATTGAAGCCGGATTAAAGTGCCTGCAGGGAAAAGCCATCGTCAATTCCATCAGCCTGAAGGAAGGTGAAAAGATATTTATCGATCACGCACAAAAGGTGAAGGACTATGGTGCTGCTGCTATTGTAATGGCCTTTGATGAGCAGGGACAGGCGTCCACCTTTGAGCGGAGGATCGAAGTTTGCGAACGCGCCTACCGCATCCTTACCCAAACCGTCGGCTTTCCGCCCGAAGATATTATCTTCGACCCAAATATTCTGGCCATTGCTACCGGGATCGAAGAACATAACAATTATGCCGTCGATTTCATCCATACCGTCGAATGGATTAAGAAGAACCTGCCTTATGCGAAGGTAAGCGGCGGGATAAGTAACCTGTCCTTTCGCTTTCAGGGGGAATGATGTCGATCAGGGAAGCCATGCATTCGGTATTTCTTTATCATGCCATAAAAGCCGGTCTCGACATGGGAATCGTGAACCCGGCCATGCTTCAGGTTTATGATGAGATCCCTCCCGACCTGCTCGAACTCATCGAGGACGTCATCCTGGACCGCCGGCCGGATGCCACAGAGCGGCTGATTCAATATGCCGAAAATGTCAGGACAGTGACACCGGAACAACAAAAAACACAGGATGAATGGAGGAAGGGAAGCGTTGAAGAAAGGATCAGTCATGCCCTGGTGAAAGGAATTCCCGACTACATTGAGGGCGACGCCCTTGAGGCTCATGATAAGTACAAGCTTGCCCTCAAGGTCATCGAAGGGCCGCTGATGGATGGAATGAACATCGTCGGGGACCTTTTTGGAGAAGGGAAGATGTTCCTTCCGCAGGTGGTCAAGAGTGCCAGGGTCATGAAAAGAGCCGTGGGCGTCCTGCTGCCATGGGTAGAGAAGGAGAAATCGGTAGCCGGTACAAGCTCCTCGGCTGGTAAAATCCTCCTGGCTACCGTTAAAGGGGATGTCCATGATATCGGGAAAAACATTGTGGGTGTGGTCCTGGGATGCAACAACTATGAGATCATCGACCTTGGAGTCATGGTCCCGACGGAAAAAATCCTCCGGGTCGCCAGGGAAGAAAAGGTTGACATAATTGGCCTCAGCGGACTGATTACTCCTTCACTCGAAGAGATGGTCAGTGTTGCCGCCGAAATGGAGAGACAAAAATTTGACGTTCCACTTCTGATCGGAGGTGCTACCACTTCAAAAATCCATACGGCAGTCAGGATCGAACCTTCATACAGTCACCCTGTGATTCATGTGAAAGATGCATCCAAAAGTGTCGGTGTTGCATCAAACCTGATGAATATAAACAACAGGGAACGATATGCAAAGGAACTAAAAGAAGAATACCGTAAACTCAGGGAAACCTATTCGGATGCCAAAGCCAAAGTTGATTATATCAGCCTCGAAGAGGCAAGGAAGAACAAGGTGATCATTGACTGGCAAAAAACGGAGATCATCCGGCCTTCCTTCACGGGTATAAAAGTCCTGAACGATTATCCTCTCGAAGAAATACGCGAATATATCTCCTGGGTATTCTTCTTTGTGGTATGGCAGTTGAAAGGAAAATTTCCCGGTATCCTTCAGGACCCAGTTCAGGGAGAGGAAGCGCGGAAGTTATTCAACGATGCCAATGAGATGCTCGACCGGATCATCCGGGAAAAATGGCTCACGGCCAACGCTGTTGTCGGTTTCTTCCCTGCTAATGCAGTGGGAGATGACATTGAGATCTACAGCGACGAATCACGAAGCCGTGTCATATCCCGGTTCATAAACCTGCGTAACCAGGTGAAAAGACCGGGAAACGCACCAAACCTTTGCCTGGCCGACTTTATCGCACCAAAGGAAAGCGGGAGGATCGATTATATCGGCGCTTTTGCCAACACTGCCGGACTGGGTATTGAAAAGAAACTGGCAGAATTTGACAAGAACCAGGATGATTATAGCAGCATCATGCTCAAATCACTGTCCGACAGGCTCGCCGAAGCTTTTACCGAACTTCTGCACAAAAAAGTACGGAAGGAATTCTGGGGGTATGCACCCGGAGAGAATCTCAGCCTGGAAGACCTCCTCCTTGAAAAGTACCAGGGTATAAGACCTGCACACGGTTACCCCGCATGTCCCGATCATTCCGAGAAGGAAACCCTTTTCAGCCTTCTTGAGGCAGAAAAAAATACCGGCATATGCCTCACCGAAAACTTCAGCATGTATCCCGCCGCATCGGTCAGCGGACTGATCTTCGCTCATCCGGAATCCAAATATTTCTTTGTAGGCAAAATTGGCAGGGACCAGGTAGACGATTATTCAAAGCGTAAGGACGTTTCAACCGGCACGGTTGAAAAATGGCTTGCTTCCAACCTGAATTACAAAGCTTAACGATTACTGAAAGATGAAAGTAGCTGATAAACTGAAAAGCACTGAAAAAACCCTGTTCTCTTTTGAGCTGCTGCCTCCCCTGAAGGGCAGAAGACTGGACGATATATTCAATGCCATAGATCCGCTCATTGAGTTCGATCCTCTGAACATCAACATAACCTATCATCAGCAGGAATCGGTATACCGGCTTAAGAACAATGGTCTGATGGAGCGAAGGGTTATCCGAAAAAGGCCCGGAACGGTTGCCATTGCAGCTGCAATCGCTTATAAATACAATGCAACGGTCGTTCCCCACCTGATCTGCGGTGGCTTCACCCGGGAAGAGACAGAAGATGTTCTCATAGATCTCCATTTTCTCGGCATGCAGAACCTCCTGGTCCTCAGGGGAGATCCACAGAAAGACCAGCGTGCATTCATTCCTGAACACGGAGGACATGAACACACCGTGGACCTGATTCGCCAGATCAGCAATATGAATAAAGGGATTTATCTTGATGAGCAGATCCAAAATCCGGAACCCACCGATTTCTCGGTGGGGGTTGCAGGATATCCCGAGAAACATTATGAGGCGCCGAACAATGAAACTGATCTCCGTTTTCTAAAAGAAAAGATCGAGGCAGGCGGAGAATATATCGTCACACAAATGTTTTTCGATAACACAAAATTCTTCGATTTCGTTGACAGGTGCCGTGCTGCCGGCATCACTGTCCCCATTGTTCCGGGCATCAAACCTATCACATCAGTAAAGGATGTTGAAGTATTGCCCCGCGTCTTCCATATTGACATCCCCGATGAGCTGGTGAAAGAAGTGCAGAAATGCAAGTCAAATGATGAGGCAAAAGAGGTCGGCGTTGAATGGACGACAAAACAATCCCTTGAACTTAAAAATGGAGGCGTCCCTGCCATTCATTACTACACGATAGGCATATCAGACAACATCCGCAAAATTGCTCAAAGGATCTTTTAAGTGCGAAGGATTAACGGTAGCCGTCCTCTGCCGGGCCTGAAGCGATGTTCCGGCTGATCTGGTCGAGCCATGTATTAATTTTCACAGCTTCAGACGAGATATTCTGAACTTCCCAGTCTCCATAACTCTCCAGGAGAACGAATTTATATTGTTTATCCTCCGGAAAATACAGCAGACAGTAATTACTGATCTGGCCCATATCGGCACCTTTGTTTTCCTTCTCAGTCAGGGTACCCCGTGCTGCATCTGCAATAAGACTGTAATAATTGAACAGATCAGGAAGCGGAACATTCATATAAGTGGTATCGCTCTGCGAAAAATCATTCAGGAGCTTTTCTTCAGTGATAAATCCACCATCGGCTATCGGATACCAAGTCATCTGCGGATTTCGTGAAAGGGAAAATCCCCTGACAATACCGGCATGATCGATAAACCACCCTGAAAGCTGATGACCCCAGGCATTGTTCTCGTATATCCGGGCGAACAGGATATCCTGGTCTACTACCGGATCTTCAGTATCTTTCGTACACTGAAAGGCGGTAAGAAAAAGGACTGCCAATAAAAGGCTCAGAGTTTTCATGATGGATTGCGGTATGTACTATTATAGATGCAATAATCATGAAAAGGTTGCCTGAAAGAATGAATATTTAACCAGAATCAGGATTATTTCTCAGGAATATTCGCCAGTGTTTCGATGAGATAATCCCAGAATTTTCCAACCGACTCGATATTGACTTTTTCATCCGGGGAATGTGGGAATCTGATGGTAGGTCCAAAGGAGATCAGGTCCATGCCGGGATAAGCATCCCCGATGATCCCGCATTCGAGTCCTGCATGAATGACTTTGATCTCAGGTTCACTGCCATATTTGTTCTTGTAAACATTTTTCATAGTATTCAGGATGAGAGATTTCATATCCGGTTTCCACCCCGGATAGATACCATCGTGAACCACTTTGGCGCCGGCCAGGCTCATAACAGCTTCGGCCATATTTCCCGTATCAAATTTTGCGGAATCGACAGAGCTCCTGATGAGACAAAACACCCGGGCCTCTCCATTTTCGGTTTTGACGATAGCCAGGTTATTTGAAGTTTCGACAATACCGGGTACTTCGGTACTCATCCGGATAACGCCATTGGGTATGCCGTACACCATTTTAATCAACCGCTCCTGCGAATCCAGGTCAATCAGTGTTGAAGGCATGTCTGCCGGCAGTGCACCGAAGCTTAGGTCTGGTTCAGTACCGGAGAGTTCATGCTTGAAAATCTTTTCATATTCAACCGCTGACTTCAGGAATTCATCGGCTTTTCCCTGGGGAACGACCACGGTAGCAAAAGCTTCGCGTGGAATGGCATTCCTGAGGCTGCCACCTTCAACGGAGGCCAGTCTCATCCCGTATTCACGTGAGGCGTGCCAAAGGAAGCGGAACATGACTTTATTCGCATTACCGCGTCCGAGATTAATATCCAATCCTGAGTGGCCGCCCTTCAGTCCTTTCAAAGCAACTTCGAAAGCTTTCATCCCGGAAGGCACTTCTGTTTCCTTATATGCTAACGAAGCGGAGGTATTCATGCCACCGGCACAACCAATATAAAGCTCCCCTTCGTCCTCAGAATCAAGGTTCAGGAGGATCTCACCATGAAGCAAGCCGGGCTTAAGCCCAAAGGCACCCGTCATCCCTGTCTCTTCGTCAATCGTTAACAGTACTTCAAGAGGACCGTGTTTCAGAGATTTGTCTGCAAGAATGGCCAGAGCTGCGGAAACACCAATGCCGTTATCAGCCCCAAGCGTGGTGCCCTCTGCAGTAACCCATTCCCCTTCAACATAAGCCCTGATGGGATCTTTCTCAAAATCGTGGACCTTATCGCTGTTCTTTTGGGGTACCATATCCAGATGGGCCTGAAGAACGACTCCTCTTTTCTTTTCCATCCCCGGAGCGGCAGGTTTACGAATAATAACATTCCCGACCTCATCGACGATCGTCTCAAGGCCAAGTTCTTTCCCATATTTCTGAGCAAATTCGGAAGCTTTGGCTTCTTTCTTTGAAGGACGGGGGATCTGTGTTAATGCAAAAAAGTTTTCCCAAAGTGAATGCGGGTACAAAGATTTAATAGCGATCATATTATTTGTTTTTTAATTAGAACGATGTGTAATGCGAGCCGATGCCGCAAATCCTATATATCTATTAATTGTATGAATGTGATGTATCGTTGTTCATAGAGCTTCGAGGTGAACTTGTTGAGTCTGTCTTCGAGATCCGATAATACAGTCTCTTCAAGACCGGAATGTTTCCTGATATGATCAGCAATTTCCTGTACATTCCTTTCACCGTCCATTGCTTTCCATGTTTCAGAGCCGATCACATCCAGTTTAATTCTGAAATAAAGGTACCGGGTACGGGGTACCATGAGATGGTAAAAACTGCCTCTGAATTTAGGAACAAGCACGGTCACATTACCGGCTTCCTCATCATGCCCCATCACCCTTACAGGTACAAGGTCCATAGCATTGGTTCTCTTTAAAACACGCCTTCGTTCAAAATAGTTCATGTTCCGGAATGGTTTTAAAATCAGGAAAGTGAAGATACTTCCCAAATCCTGTATCCAACAGAAAAGAAAACGGACCGGGAAGGCTACAGCCTGCAGATCATTGACTCAGGGCAGCCTCCCGGTATGGCAAACTTTTACATTTCTGCTTTAGGCGGAGCCGGCTCGTCCGGTTTTCCTGCATTATTCAACGGGATCTTCACGAGGATCCAGCCTATCAGTCCGAGGACAAATAACCCGGCGATATAGGAAGGATTCTTGAAGATGGCTGTTGGGAATTTATCGAATGTGGCAAATATGGCAAATATAAGTCCTACCAGGGCTTCACCGGCAATAAGTCCCGAAGCCAGCAAGACTCCGTTATTTTCGACCCGTGTTTTCTGACCCTCTGTAAACTTACGTTTTTCGGAGAAGTTGGTCACCAAACCCTTGATGAGTCCACCGATAAAAATAGCAAATGTTGTTTCAAGGGGAAGATACATACCCACGCAAACCAGCATGGGACTCTTCACCTGCATGAGGATGAATCCCAGGCCCATGATCATACCAGTGATGATCAATGGCCAGGCCATCTGACCTCCAACGATACCCTGCGAGAGAATGGCCATCAGGTTAGATTGGGGCGCCGACAATTTGCGACTGCCAAATCCGCCGACATAGCCTTCAACCGCCCCGGTGTTGATATCACCTTTATTCAGATAGGAAAGGATAAAGAACATCACTGACCCGGCAATCACGACACCGATGATATCGCCCACCTGCATCCTCCAGGGGGTCCCTCCGAGAATATGCCCTGCTTTAAGATCCTGGAGCATTTCTCCTGCAACCGCTGCAGACACGCAAACAACCGCTGCCACACCGAGAGTGGAAGCCACCCCTTCATTCCCTTTAACACCCAGGATAACCATAATGAGTGCCGTAACTACAAGGGCTGTGAGGGTAAGCCCGCTGATAGGATTATTGCTTGACCCCATAATCCCTACAAGGTAACCTGATACTGCGGCGAAGAAAAAGGCAAGGATGATCATCACGGTTGCAGCAACCAAGGCTACCAGGACACTGGTATGAAAGGCAAAATAGGTAATACCGAAAGTGGTAATAGCAACCGCCACGATACCGATCATGATCCAGTTAAAACTGAGGTCTTTCTCATTACGAGGCGTACCTGTGTCAATACCGGCAGCGGCTTTTTTTACATCGTCGATGGACCGGGCAACACCGGCAAAAAGACTTTTCCTCATCATATATAAGGTATATACCGCACTGACCAGCATACCTCCAATGGCAATCGGCCTGACAATGTATTTCCAAACATCATACGCAGTATTGACCCAGGCCTTATGAAGAGCAGCGGCCTGGTTGAGACCTTCGGCCTGCACCAGTCCTGCAGCTATTGTATTGATATCGATTGACGGCGCAAGAAAATAAAGGATCATGGGTGTAAGAAGCCCCCAGGCTATCAGACTTCCGCTGAAGTTAAGTGAAGCCAGACGCGGTCCAATGATATATCCGACACCGGTATATGCCGGGCTGATCCCCGGACTGCCCAAAAGAGCCCCGCCCTTGCCAAAAAAGGCAGTACCCGTAATCTTCTGTTTGGCAAAGATTACAAAATGTTCCCAGTATGTGGAAAATAGTCTGAATTCACCGAGAGCTTTTACAAGACCACCAAAAATCATGGCACCGAAGAGGAATGTTGATCCTCCTCCGCCCTGGCTCCCCGACTTATGGATCTCAGCGGCAGCAATCGACTCAGGGAAAGGAAGTTCAGCATCATCAACCATAACTTTTCTGAGCAGGGCTACGAACATGATACCGAGAATACCCCCGGCAATCAGAATGATGGTAGTGATTCCGTAAGTAAAATAGTTATTCACCTCAACACCTTCCTGAAGTTTCTGCTGGTAAATGATGTAGAACGCAGGAATGGTAAAAATGGCCCCGGCAGCTACGGATTCGCCTATCGAGCCAACGGTTCGGGCAAAATTCTCTTCAAGGATCGATCCTTTCATCGCTTTTATAAGGGCCATACCGATAACCGCAGCAGGATAAGTGGCTGCGATGGTCATGCCGGCTTTGAGCCCTAGGTATGCATTGGCTGCCCCCAGGATCACAGCCAGTATTACTCCGATAATCAAAGCCCTGATTGTAAATTCAGCCATTTTGGTCTCGGCTGAAACAAAAGGAACAAATTTTCTCTCTTGTGACATATTTCCAGGTTTTTAATTAAAGATCGGTAAATGTAACAAATTATCCCGAAATCAATGCCTCTGTGATGTAGTGGCAAGAAGGAATTTATATGTTTTGG
Source organism: uncultured Bacteroidales bacterium (assembly GCA_963764345.1). Taxonomy (GTDB): domain Bacteria; phylum Bacteroidota; class Bacteroidia; order Bacteroidales; genus DASQZK01. Next base: position 63,022 of record CAVXSF010000004.1, read on the forward strand.
AATATAAACGGACCTCCAACCTACAGTAGTTCTCCGTCCTCAAAGTCACCGGTAAATATTACTTCCCCGTTTTCATTCCATATCGTCTTTCTTCCATGCTCCTTTCCGTCACGAAATGTCACTTCCATATTCTTTTTACCACTTATGAAATACTTTACCTGCTTTCCATCCAGCAAGTCTTCGTTGTATTGAGCTTCGAATTTTTTTCCTCCCCGATCATACCATAAGATAAACCTTCCCTGCCTCTTGCCTTCCCTGAGAGTGTACATGGCTTTTATATTCCCGCTGTCATAATAGGACGTTACCTGCCCATGCCGTAACCCGTTCCTGTATTCCGCCTCCACTATCAAAACTCCTTTCTCGTTATACAGTTTCAGCCTGCCTTGCCAGACTCCTTCTTTCAAATACCCCTCCTCAGCCACCTTCCCATTTTCATACATCCAGTAATAATGTCCTGTAAACGGAATATCCTCTGCAGGATCAAAATACCGGTCACCCCTCTTTTCAAGGTCATAAAGATTGATGCTATACTTTTTGGAGCCAGCCATTTTAGTCTGATATGAAAGAAAAAATACCGACGTCGTTCGTCAGCTTTCAGATCTCTCTAACACCGCCTTCTGCTGAAAGTTCAAGACAGGAAAGGACATTAATGCCGTTCTGTTTTGGTAAAATATCTATCATTTTACATATCTTTATGTCTGAAACACAATTTAAAGAAAGAGGTATAAGAAAAACAGCCAAAATGAAGAAACTGTTGGTCATCATCTTCACGATCCTTCTGCCGGCCTGGGGAGCCGGGCAAATTCCGGAAGAAGGCGGCATTAAGTGGTACAGTATGGAGCAGGCCGTAAAGCTTAACCGTGAACACCCGAAGAAGATCTTCATCTATATTTACTCCGACCATTGCGGATGGTGCAGAAAAATGGCGGGGCATACCCTCACCAATGCAGTCATTGCCAGCTATCTGAATGAAAAATATTACCCGGTTAAGCTCAACGAAGCTATGAAGGAAGATCTGACTCTGGGATCCAAAACCTATAAATATGTTCCTGCCGACGCGGTCAGGAAGACGCCGTCTTATCATGAGTTTATCGTGTTTATCCTTCAGGGCAACATGGCCTTTCCGTCGGAGGCGTTTCTGGATCAGAATCTGGCATATTTGGCGCTGGACAGGGGATACAAGTCACCTGCCGATTTTGAAAAAGTGCTTCACTTCATCGGTGATGAAGTCTACAAGCAGAACCCGGATTATGAGAAGTATGCTGCCCGTTTTTCCGGCAAATTATGATTCATTTCAACAGCGGCAGGTTAACCATGGTGCCTGCCTGGTAAATACTCACCCTGCTTTCAAACAGGATATCGGAAGCTACCCTCACACGGATGTCGGCGAGATCGGGAATACGGTAGAACAGGTTGTTTTGCATCTGCGGATCCGGATACTTACTCCCCTCATCCCTGAGTTCCCGCAGTTTATCCAGTGGCTGGATCTCCATGATAAGATCAGATCCTGATTTGTTATCACTGCCTGCCAAACCGAATTGTCCGGAAAACTTCGCAAAAACTACCGACTGTTTATCCGGTGAGCTTTCAGGAACAATTTCAAAGGAGCGTGTGAATTCCTGTTTCACGGTTTTACCCATAAAGAGGGCCAGGTATTCTTTTTCCAGCCTGTCCAGTTCCTTAATGGAAATGGCGAGGGCATCACCCTCGGGGAATACGTTATACTGGCCGGAGAGCAATTTAAACCTCCTTTTCCTGATCTTAATAATAAAATTAGCTGCTTCTTCAGCTTTTTGTTCCAGTGTTTTGGCTTCTTTTTGTTTCTTTACGATAGGGATCCTGACATAAGAACTGTCGGTAATCATTGTTTTATACAGGGTATCGGTAGTTTCCATTAAATTCTTCTTTACCGAAAGATCGGTGAAATAGGGAGCCGCGGGTAAATCAGGTACTTTCTCTCCGTATGTTTTAAACTGGTAAAGGCTGGATGGATCCAATACCAATCCTTCGCTTCCAAGTCTTAAAAAATTCTTAAAATCCGGATTACCTTTCAGAATATTAATACTGTAAAACTGGCTTTCATCGGGCCCGGTTACGGTTTTCACATCAACATCCGTAATGCGGAAAGAAAATGAAGGTTCATCAATCGTGCTTTGCATGCCCAGGTATTTTTCGGTAAATACGCGGTAAGGCCCCGGAATATAGGTTTCTTTTTCCATGTTCACGGTGACAAACAGAATGGTCTGAGGTAATACATATATTATCTTTCCCGTTGTTTCCGCCGGTTCTTCCCCTATCCTGGTCACCTCAAAGTTTGATGTTGTAACACAGGACTGAAACAAAAAAAATAAAAGGCCGATTGACAATAAGGTAATATTATGCTTCATGGTTTCCATATTTTCGTGCTTGGAACAAAGGTATTAAAAAAAGGACGGCGGTGGAGGCATCTTATAACTTTTAACGGCTTTGAAAGCTTTCCCGATATGCATTACAATATCTCCAGATATCAGCGATTCCATGCTTTCGGATTCAAGAACCAGATCGCCGGCAAGGCCATGAATAAAAATGGCTGTAATAGCGGCATGAACAGGCTTGTACCCCTGGGCAAGAAGGGAAACCAGAATACCGGTCAGTACATCACCACTGCCGCCGGTTGCCATGCCGGGATTCCCTGTTGTGTTGATCCAGGAGCGGCCATCGGGAGCGGCCACAATGGTGTTGGCGCCTTTCAATATGATTACCGACTTGTAGCGTTTTGCCAGCTGTAACTGTTTGAGGTGACGTTCATAGAAGTTTCGGGATTCCCCGGCCAGTCGGTCAAATTCCCCCGGATGGGGCGTTAATATAGAATTTTCAGGAAGCCTGTCCATCCAGTCGGGATTGTCTGAAAGTATGTTCAGACCGTCGGCATCGATAACCAGGGGGACCTTAACTGTCTTCAGAAGTTCACAAAAGGCTTTCTGGGTATTCGAACGCTTAGCCAGTCCGGGTCCGATACCAATAGCCGTATATTTGGATAGGTCTGGTACCTCTGTAAAGTGAAAATCGGACTGGTCGATACTTACCAGTGCCTCGGGCAACGCAGTTTGGATGATGCTGTATCCAAGCCTGGGAACGTGGGCAGTTACCAGTCCGGCACCCGATCTCAGGCATGCGTGGGTGGTGAGTATGGATGCTCCCAGCATCCCATAACTGCCGGCAATGATGAGTCCGTGGCCATAGGTCCCCTTATGTGAATATTTAGGCCTGTCTTTTATCAAATTTTTGATATCAGACATTTCAAGAGCAGTATAAGGAGTTGGTTTTTCCTCAATAGCCCTGGGGTGAAGCCCGATGGAGACCGTTGTCCATTCACCCGTATAACCTACATTGTCGGCAAAGAAAAAAGAAAGGAAAGGAAACTCAAAGGTGACCGTATATCGTGCCCTGACAATATTTTCCGGGATATTGTCGCGGTTATCCTCACCGAAAAGCCCGGAAGGAATATCAACAGACACGGTCAGTGCTTCAGACTGGTTGATGTGCTGGATCACCCTGGCGGGAAAACCCTCAACCGGCCGTGATAATCCGGATCCGAAAATAGCATCGATGATCACGTCATTTTTGCCGGGCACCGGCAAAACGGATTCTTCATCCAGTTCGAAGTATAGCTCTTCCCCGCTATGTTTAAGCCTGTTCACATTCTCGGCACAATCTCCGGATAATTTATTGGTAAAGTGCAGGAGATATGCCCTGACCCGGTAATTCCTGTCATGAAGCATCCTGGCTATTGCCATTCCGTCACCACCGTTGTTACCCGGGCCCGAAAAGATAAAGACTGTCCCTGGATTATCAATATTCCTCGTAAACCATGAAACAAAGGCCTTCGCAGCACGCTCCATCAGGTCGATGGATTTTACCGGTTCATGTTTAATGGTATAGGCATCGATTTCACTGACCTGTTCGGATTTGAATATTTTCATGGTGAATCAATTAATTTCAAAATTACATCTAACGATCGAGATTTTCAACGGAGACAGATGAAGAAAACCTGACTATTTTATAACACTGCTCTCATTGAAAAAGATTTTTATCTTTATTGCAATTTTAATACTAACAGATCACTACTCAAACCCGAATCTATGTTCAAAGGACACCCAAAAGGACTTTTCGTCGCCTTCTTCGCAAACATGGGCGAACGTTTCGGCTATTATACCATGATAGCCATTTTCACCTTGTTTCTGCAAGCCAAATATGGATTTGATTCTACGACTGCCGGTCAGATCTATGGAGGCTTTCTCGCTGCTGTTTATTTTCTCCCGCTTTTAGGAGGAATCATTGCCGACCGCTGGCTTGGGTATGGCAAAACCATCAGCCTTGGTCTCATCACCATGTTCATGGGTTACTTCCTTTTGGCTATCCCCAGCGCCAGGGGACAAAATCTCTGGCTGGTCATTGCTGCACTGGCCGTTATCTCCCTTGGAACAGGCTTTTTTAAAGGAAACCTCCAGGTGCTTGTCGGGAATTTTTATGATGACCCGAAGTACAGTAAAAACAGGGATGTAGCTTTTAATATCTTCTATATGGGTATTAATATTGGTGCCATGTTTGCTCCGACAGCCGCTCATGCCGTATACAGCTTTATACTTGGAAAGGCCGGGTTAACTTATAACAGCGCCATCCCGTCGCTGGCCAACAAACTGCTGGATCATACTGCCAGTCAGGGAAATGTCAGCGAGCTCCTGGGCCTGGCACAATCACAGGTTTCAACTCTCACTGAAGCTGGTCTTACAGGATTCAGTCAAAAGTATATCGATACACTGAGCAAGGCTTATCATTACGGTTTTGGTGTAGCCCTGTTATCACTGATCGTTTCCATGATCATCTTCTGGAGTTTCCGGAAATACTACAAATGGGCTGACATGACGGAGAAACAGAAAGCTGCCAGCGAAACCCATAAAAACCAGGTGGTAAATCTCACGCCGCAGCAGATCAAGTCGAGGCTTACCGCACTCGGGCTGGTCTTTGCCGTGGTCGTTTTCTTCTGGATGGCTTTCCATCAGAATGGCTTTGGTATGACAATGTTTGCCAGGGATTATATTCAAAATATTGTTCCGAAAAATGTATATATCTGGTTTGATCTCTGGGGACTGTTGCCTGTTGCACTTTCTATAGCCGGGTTAGTTTTTGTACTCCGTAAAAAATCAGGCACCACGGAACGTGCTGTCGGCGGGATTGTCTTATTTGTATTCGGTTATCTGGCCTATCTGCGAATCCGGACGTATACCGGTGGAAACAGCTTTAGCCCCGAGATGTTTCAGCACCTCAATCCTTTCTTCATCGTAGTCCTTACACCAATCATTATCGGCCTCTTTACATGGCTTAGAAAAAAGAACAAAGAGCCAAGTGCACCAAAGAAAATTGGCATAGGCATGGTGTTGACTGCAGTTGCCTTTTCAATCCTTGTCATTGGATCCATAAAACTGATCGGTTACAGTCCCAAACAAATTGGTGAGATTAGGATACCCAATGAATCTATGGCTCTTTCACCCTACTGGCTTATCAGCACCTATTTTACCATGACTATAGCCGAGCTTTTCCTGAGTCCGATGGGGATATCTTTTGTATCCAAGGTGGCACCGCCGAAATATAAAGGCCTTATGCAGGGTGGATGGTTCGCTGCTACTGCCCTGGGAAATTATCTTGTGAGCGTTACCGGAATTTTCTGGAAAAATGTTCCTCTCTGGGCCTTCTGGGCTATCCTGGTAATATTGTGCCTTTTATCGGCAACCTTCATCTTCTCTGTTCTGAAAAGACTGGAAAGATCGGCCAGTTCGTAGAGGAGAGTTGGGGGGTTAGGGTGAGTGAAGGTGAAAGTGTGAGGGATTCAGGGATTGAGGGATTCAGGGATTAGGGATTGAGGGATTCAGGGATTGAGGGATTCGAGGGATTGAGGGATTCAGAGGGATTCAGGGAGAAATATCGACGGGAGAGCTGAATATTGAATGAAACCAAATCGTTGAGACGTGATGCTTCGCGTCTATATAAAAACCATGTACCCAATCTGTAATAATCTGTCCCGTATAGTTCCTAAAATCCGCATGTCGGTGTTGAAAAAGGCTGTGAAACTTTTATAATAAAAGTTCTACAGCCAAGGTAATTTCACCTATTTTGGTGATGCACAAATTACCAGCCATGATAATACAAAATAGCAATTCAATATCCGCTTTCGGAGGAATAAATTTTGTTCTTGAACATTTGGAGGAAACAAAAGTTGGGGATCTATTAGACCAGCATCTTCCAAATCTGGCTGCTCAAAGTGATTACAAATGGAGGGATATAGTCTATTCATTATTAAGTATATACTTATGCGGAGGAGACCATATTGAAGATTTGCAGACCCATTTAAGACCGCACTTTAAAAATAACCCTTTTGTCAAATTACCCAGTTCTGACACCATAGCCAAAAGGCTTAAGGAGTTATCAGAAAACAGCAAAAAAACCAGAACGTAAAGAGGGGTTGTTGAACATTCATACAACACTAACTCAAGTCTTGAAAAGCTTAATATATCCTTGCTTAAAAAACTCGGGGGATTTTCCAAAGATGAAATAACCCTTGACTATGATAATACAATCATATTCAACGAGAAATCAGATATTAAGATGACTTACAAGCGGGATTATGGTTACCAACCAGGGGTATGTACCATAAATGAACAACAGGTTTTGTACATTGAAAACAGGAATGGGAACAGTGATGCCAAGTCCTTTCAAGCCGACACATTAAGCCGCATGTTTAAATTGCTCAAATCAAACAAGATAAAAAAGCCGGATCACTTTAGGGCCGATGCAGCCTCCTGTCAATATGATGTCAAAAAGCTTCTGGAAAATACGGTAAAGAATTTTTACATTGGATGCAAGAACAGATATGTTGAGAAATATTTTTCTGAAGTTGACCAATGGGAATCCATGACAGATAGCAGCAATGAAACAATGGAAGTAGGAGAATTAATCATAACTCCTTTTGAGCAACGAACAAAAAAAGATAAACAGCCTCTGACAGAATACAGATTGATCGTTAAAAGAAAACGTAAAGAAAAAGATGCACAACTGGACCTGTTCACCAAGGATCCTTATGAATACCGGGCAATACTAACAAATAACTTTGAAGTTAGTACGGTGGAGGTCGCTCGATTCTATAACCATAGGGGAAACATGGAAAGACAGTTTGATATCCTAAAGAATGATTTTGGATGGAATCACATGCCTTTTTCATTTATAGAAAAAAATATGGTTTTCCTCTATTTGACAGCTATTTGTAGAAATCTGTATCATCATATTATTCATTTTTTCTCCAAACGGGTCAAGGCAGTAAAACCAAATTTCAGGGTAAAAACCAAAAAAAACTTAACCATAACAGCAAAAATTAACCTTGCAGCTTATAGATTTTTAAGATTGCGGGGAATAAGCTCAATGAAAAATGAAAAATTCCACTAAAATACATGTCTAAAATCCGACTTGCGGATTTTAGGAGCAATCGGAACAGCGATGAGTCCAGCAGATTCGGGGTTCGTGAAGTCAGCAGCTATATCCGGTCAGGTGATGTGATCACAATCAACTTTCCAATGCACGTTGTAGTTGAAATTGGCAGAGAAACTCCCTATCCCCAATTAGACTATTTCGATAAATCAAGGGAATTGGCCAAAGCCTCTACCATTGACACTCCATACGCCAGCGTTTATTACGGACCGCTTTTATTCTCTCTTCCCATTCCTGGTCTTGATCCGAACCATGAGATCGCCAATGCAAAATTCAACTATGCTTTGGATATAAACACAAAAGATTTGGCTGACCAGGTAATAGCCATCAAGGAACCAATGCCGGAGGAATGGAATTGATCATTGGATGCACCGGTGAAAATAAAAGTGCCTGTATAAGAATTTGACTGGCAACCTACTGAAAATTTGCCATTACCAAAAGAGCCTGTCCCGTTCCGCGGGAAGTACCAAACAGGCGTTTCTTGCCATTCCGTTTCGGGGACGAATGACTATACCCCGGGATGCAACCTCCACTGTCAGGTAGTCTTCCTACTTAACAATATTTGGCTTTTCAAGACCGTAACCTTTCTTCCTGTCTTCAGCTTTAAGCAGGAATGCAAACAACAATGATAATATACTAAGTGATAAGAAGATCAAAAGATCGTACAAATAGTTATACCTGATATTAAGCTTTGATCTTTCGATGAGAGGATAAACAGCTTCGGAAGTCCTGACCTCAATCCTATCGTCAAACTTTTGATCATCTCCGCTGAAGTTCACATTCCTGATTGCGTTTTCCGTATTTGCGGTAATATTTTCGCTCAGATTATCCTTTTGTACCGGGCTGAGAGCAACGGATTCATAATTGGTATTCTGTACCAGCGAGTCTATGGTCCTGCTGCTAGCCTTTTCAGCGAGACGTATTATATCTTTCTTCGAAAGGTTATAGGTGTTATCAGAAAGTACATTTGTATATGCATTGGCCACAGCATCCTTAATAAGCAATTTATTCGGGGTAACGGCGGGGTTTGTTGCATTGAGCACCACGCCGAGAAGCAACGGGATAACCCATAATCCGATATTCTGTATCCAGAAGATCACTGCGTAGGCAGTACCAAGTTGTTTTTCCGGTATGATCTTCGGAACAGAAGGCCACATGGCAGCAGGTACGAGGGAGAAACCTATTCCCAGGATAATAACCATTCCGGCCGCAAGCCACCATGCATTAAAGAAAGGAATAGAAAGAACACTGTGAACAACAATAAGTATAATTGAACCTATGATCATGATAGTCGCTCCCTTGCCTTTCTTATCATATATCGCACCGAACAATGGCGTCAGAAAGATGGTCCCGAAAGGCAGCAGTGCGGGGATGGAACCCGCAAGATTGGGATTAACATTATATTTATTGATCATGAGATCAGTAGCATAGAACAGGAAAGGGAATACGGCGGAATAGAATAAAACACACAATATTGCTATATACCAGAATCCCCGGTTCTTTATTATGAACAGAATATCTTTCAGTTCGAAGATTTCTTCCTTACCTCCAGTATTACCCTGCTCAAGGGAAGCATCGAGCTTCCTGTCCATGAAAGTGTAAATAATGAAAGCAGCCAGGGCAATGAGCATAAAAACAAAAGCAAGCAGAACAGGTGATGAATAAGAATATGCTTTAGCTAACGGAAGTGCAATACCAAGGGCAACAGCGGTGCCCATTCGTGCTATGGACACTTGCAATCCCATAGCCAGAGCCAACTCATTACCTTTAAACCATTTCACTATGGCTTTGGATACGGTAATTCCTCCTGCCTCGGTACCAACACCAAATATACCAAAACCGATGGCCGAGATAATAACCTGGGTTTTGATACCGAAGATCATGGCTCCGTCGGGAAATACATGCGTAAGGGCCCAATAATTTATCCCCGTTCCTATGGTCATCATCAGGGTAGCGGCCACACCGGTAAACCTCACTCCCATTTTGTCAAGAATGATGCCGCTGAAAATCAGCATGAACAGGAATACATTGAACCAGCTATAAGATGACGTGTATATTCCAAAGTCAGAGCTGTTCCAGCCAAGAATACTCTCGAGCATTGGCTTAACAGGTGAAAGTGCATAATTGAAATAATAAGCCCCGAACATTGACAGTGAGACAATTAACAGTGCCGTCCACCGGGCTTTTTTGGAATCCCGCAAAGTGCGGATTTGTTGTACCATGTACTCTTTTGCTTTTATATAAATTTTATTCTGCCAAATGTAAAAAATTAAATCAGATGAATTCATTAATTAAACCACATATTTTACGATGAAGAAACTGATACGGATCTTGAGTTTTTATTCAATAGCTCTAAGATTACTGCAGAAGAAATTGCTCAGCTTTACAATTATCGATGGAAAGTTGAATTGTTTTTTTATGGATCAAATAGCCAGCTTCATATTCTCGGATACCAGGGTATCGGTAGTGTACGCCTGATCAGATCATCGATCCAAAAAGCTGTTTAGCAGCCTGAGATTTGGGACAGTCCGCAAGCACTGAAGCTGCTCAGCGGAGGTACTAAATAAACTTCGCACACAAAAGTTCCCAAAATGAGAATTTTCATTATATTTGCATCGTGATTAAAAACTAATGGAAAGAATATTTGCAAAAAGCACATTAAGAGAATTTTGGAAAGTGCATCCAGATTCAGAGCAATACCTTAAGACATGGTATGATACTGCGATGAATTCAGATTGGAAAAGTCCGAATGAAGTACAGCAGATCTATGTAAATGCAAGTATTCTTAAGGATAGTAGGATTGTTTTTAATATAAAAGGTAATTCATACAGATTAGTCGTTAAATGTAATTATGAGAAACAATGGATTTTTATTCGATTTATTGGGACTCATAATGAATACGATAAGATTGACGCAAACACGATTTAAAATATTTGACATGAATATAAGACCGATAAAAACGGAAGCTGATTATATAGATGCTCTAAAAAGATTAGAAGAAATTTTTGATTCAGTAATTGGTACACCAGAAAGTGACGAAGCTGATATACTTGGATTAATGATTGACGAATATGAAAAGAAGCATTACCCGATTGAAGCACCAGACCCGATTGAAGCAATAAAGATTCGAATGGAAGAAATGCATTTAAAACAGGTTGATTTGGTTGATGCTATTGGGGGTAAAAGTAGAGTTTCTGAGATTTTGAATCGTAAACGGAAATTGACAGTAGAAATGATAAGAAATTTAACTAGACGCTTAAACTTATCTCCTGGATTATTAATCAATGATTATCAATTAACAAAATAAAGAAAGTACGGTAATAAATAGGAAACTGAGCGGTCTGCATTCCGATAGCACCTAAAATCTGCAAGTCGGTGTTGAAAAAGGCTGTAAAACTTTTATTATAAAAGTTCTACAGCCAAGGTAATTTCACCTATTTTGGTGATGCACAAATTACCAGCCATGAAAATACAAAATAGCAATTCAATATCCGCTTTCGGAGGAATAAATTTTGTTCTTGAACATTTGGAGGAAACAAAAGTTGGGGATCTATTAGACCAGCATCTTCCAAATCTGGCTGCTCAAAGTGATTACAAATGGAGGGATATAGTCTATTCATTATTAAGTATATACTTATGCGGAGGAGATCATATTGAAGATTTGCAGACCCATTTAAGACCGCACTTTAAAAATAACCCTTTTGTCAAATTACCCAGTTCTGACACCATAGCCAAAAAGCTTAAGGAGTTATCAGAAAACAGCAAAAAAACCAGAACGTAAAGAGGGGTTGTTGAACATTCATACAACACTAACTCAAGTCTTGAAAAGCTTAATATATCCTTGCTTAAAAAACTCGGGGAATTTTCCAAAGATGAAATAACCCTTGACTATGATAATACAATCATATTCAACGAGAAATCAGATATTAAGATGACTTACAAGCGGGATTATGGTTACCAACCAGGGGTATGTACCATAAATGAACAACAGGTTTTGTACATTGAAAACAGGAATGGGAACAGTGATGCCAAGTCCTTTCAAGCCGACACATTAAGCCGCATGTTTAAATTGCTCAAATCAAACAAGATAAAAAAGCCGGATCACTTTAGGGCCGATGCAGCCTCCTGTCAATATGATGTCATAAAGCTTCTGGAAAATAAGGTAAAGAATTTTTACATTGGATGCAAGAACAGTTATGTTGAGAAATATTTTTCTGAAGTTGACCAATGGGAATCCATCAAAGATAGCAGTATTGAAACAATGGAAGTAGGAGAATTAATCATAACTCCTTTTGAGCAACAAACAAAAAAAGATAAACAGCCTCTGACAGAATACAGATTGATCATTAAAAGAAAACGTAAAGAAAAAGATGCACAACTGGACCTGTTCACCAAGGATCCTTATGAATACCGGGCAATACTAACAAATAACTTTGAAGTTAGTACGGTGGAGGTCGCTCGATTCTATAACCATAGGGGAAACATGGAAAGACAGTTTGATATCCTAAAGAAGAAATTTGGATGGAATCACATGCCTTTTTCATTTATAGAAAAAAATATGGTATTCTTCTATTTGACAGCTATTTGTAGAAATTTGTATTATCATATTATTCATTTTTTCTCCAAACGGGTCAAGGCAGTAAAACCAAATTTCAGGGTAAAGAAATTCCTGTTTCGATTCATTATTTTACCTGCAAAATGGATTAAACGATCAAGACTGTATCAGTTAAGAGTTTATGGGAAAATAAATTTCTCAACCTGACAAAAAAAATCCGCTTAACATGTTCTTAGACAAAACCTAAATCACAATTTGATATAAAAAAGGTATGTGTGCTAAATAAAATTTCAGGGTAAAAACCAAGGAAAACTTAACCATAACAGCAAAAATTAACCTTGCAGCTTATAGATTTTTAAGATTGCGGGGAATAAGCTCAATGAAAAATGAAAAATTCCTCTAAAATACATGCCTAAAATCCGACTTGCGGATTTTAGGAGTTATCGGGATCTGTGGTGAAACTGAATTTCGAAGGACTCAGAAGGAGTATTAACGTCGGGGCAGAGTAAGGGGCTTCGTTATTCTAAGGATGTCTTTTCTTGAAATGGGGTCCCTCCCCCACCTTCCAACACACCGCCCCTTAATCCATTCACCCCCCCGGATCTCAGCGTCCCCATTTCCACTTTTTGACGAAAAGTTATCAACTAACCCAAAATGACGACCCTCGTTTTGATGAATGACAGCTGAAATCATCATTTTTTTCCCTCACTGCAAAAATATTTCAGTCCTTTTTTGTATATGACCATTTCGGCCTTCTAAACATGGATGTAATATTCCTCGCGATGATTACCTGGATTGCCGGGAATAATGTTGAAACACCCCCCATCGTAACGCAGAAATTCCGGGTATTCCCACCACAAGCAAAAAACCTGGATACGATTATTGAACCCTTCCCGGGATTCCCTGGAACGACGACCATTCCCACCACGGGCAAAACCGTGGCTATGCATGGGCTACCGCTCTGCGGTTCGGGGGAGTGATTCCAGAGATTATTTTTTATTTCCCATCTTCCCTTATCACTTCTTAACTTTCTAACTTTCTAACTTTTTAACTTTCTAACTTTCTAACTTTCTAACTTTCTAACTTTCTAACCTCCTAACTAACACCCCTCACTTCTTCACCGGCCCATACATATCCGGAAGTTCATCCTCAAACATGAAGGTCGAGTCTTTAATCATCTTTAGAAAATCAGGTTCACTTGGATTACCGGGGTAGATGGAAAAGTAATCGTCATCATGGTAGTTGGCCCAGAGCATGAGATAAGAAATCTTCCGCGCGACAGAATCTTTGGATATCTGTCCGAGAAATCCTGTCCACCAATCAATAATGTCATGACGTGCGTATCCTGTTTCGGTAAGAGCGGCGACCTTATTCTTTTCTTCTGCCAGTTTTACAACCATCCGGATACGTTTCAGGAATGCCGGGAGGTTATTTGATTCAACATCACGATAAATATCGATTCCGAGAATATCCACATAGTCATCCCCGGGGTATCTTTCAAGGTAATGTGCTGCAGACTCAACCGTATCAGGTGAATATGCATAAAGAAAATTATGAACCCCGAGGCTGTCCCTCAGGTAATCGACGGTGAACCGCCAAAGATTAATAAACTGACCGGGCGTATTATAATCCTCACCCCACCAGAACCAGTTACCGGTATGTTCATGAAAGGGACGGTAGATAATCGGAATGGGTATCCCTTCTGCAGTTTTCAGATTCCTGGCAAAATTCCCCACTCTATCCAGGATATCCGTGTAATTCTTATGATAAGCTCCGCCGGGAAGGATCTCATCCATGTTGAGAGTGGTGTCCCGGGGTCCTCTCCCGGAGACAGGGTTTGGCATGTGTTGTGAAAATGTGATCACGCCACCCCTCTGGTAGGAATTCATAATTACACTGCGCTCCAAATTCAGAAACCGGTCTCTTCCTCCTCCGAAATCATAGCCGTACAAGGCAGGATAATGACCGCAAACCTGGTACAGATCGCATATATGAGTACTGTCACGATGTCCCCACCAGTCGTAGCCGTGTGTAAGGGCATCCTGCTGGCCGAAAAGGATGTGCTTACCGGATAACTCTTTCAGGTGGGCAAAAAGATTTTTAGTCTGGGTTGTGGCATCTTTGTCCACCGTACCTGCATTCTGCTGTGGTTGGCATGCAGTCATCAATAAGGGACACAGAAGTACAATAGTGAATAATTTCAGGTAATTCATCAGGTTAAGTTTTTAAATTGTTAAAGGCCAGGGAGGCTGACCGGAATTCTTCATGTGACCACAAAGATAGAAGATTTAGGAATTTTCCATCAGGAGTCAGGTATTTTTGGGGATGACCGGAATAGAGTAAAAGAGAAAACATTTTCCATGTATTTACCGTTTCTCTCAAGGTCCTGCTTTACCCGGCCAAAAATAATCAATTGGTATCCCGGGCACGATCTTCCCTGATAAAATGATTACTTTCGGCATGGTAACATTGATGAACGGCAGCGAGAGGTAGAGTTATGGTACAATCAACGAGAATATTTGAGCTGAAAGCCGGTTATCCCGGCACCGGGAAATGTCATATACTGGATGAGCAGGGATCAGCGGCTGCGGGACAACTGGGCACTGATCCATGCCGGTGACCTGGCAAAAAAGTCAGGTTCTGAGCTGGCTGTTGTATTTTGTCTGACCACCGATTTTCCAGGTGCCACGATGCGTCATTATGCCTTCATGCTGGATGGCCTCCGTGAATTTGCCCAGAGTATTCAGCTGCTGAACATTCCCTTTTACCTTCTTCAGGGGGATCCTGCCGAGAATCTCGGGCGGTTCATTAAAGAGTTCGAAATAAATCATGTCGTGACTGATTTTGATCCGTTACGGATCAAAAGAAGATGGAAGCAGAGACTTGCGGAACTGACAGACATAAACATCACAGAAGTGGATGCCCATAATATTGTACCCGCCAGGTTCGTGACCGACAAGCAGGAATACGGGGCATACACTCTCCGGCCAAAAATACGGCGACACCTGGAGTCCTTCCTCGATCCTTTTCCTGAGATCATTGCTCAGCGTAAAACCGAAAAATTCAGGATCCAGCAGACTGACTGGACCGGGATTTTAAAATCCCTGAAGGCCGACCGGAGTGTGCCCGAGGTAAACTGGATCCATGCTGGTGAGGAGGCAGCCCTGGATATGATGAACTATTTCATCAACGATAAGCTGGTACATTACGCAGAAAAACGGAACGACCCGAACGCAGATGTCACGTCAAACCTATCCCCTTACCTGCATTTCGGACAGATCTCCGCGCAGAGAATTGCCATGGAGATCCTTGCCAGGCACAGTGACAACAGCGGTACCGGGGCATTTCTCGAAGAACTCATCGTACGCCGTGAACTCTCCGATAATTATTGTCATTTCAACGAGAAGTACGATACACTCGAAAATATCCCGCAATGGGCCCGTAAAACGCTCGATGATCACCGCAAGGATGAACGGGATATCCTTTACAGTGAAGAAATCCTTGAAAATGGTATCACCCGCGATCCCCTTTGGAATGCGGCTCAAAATGAAATGAAGGTCACAGGTAAAATGAATGGCTACATGCGCATGTACTGGGGGAAAAAAATTCTCGAATGGACCGATTCACCCGAAAAGGCCCTGAAATACGCCATTTATCTTAACGACAAATATGAACTGGACGGAAGGGACCCTAACGGGTATGCCGGATGTGCCTGGGCGATAGCAGGTGTCCACGACCGTCCATGGTCGGAACGCCCGGTTTTTGGTAAAATCAGATATATGAACTTCAATGGCGCTAAACGAAAATTTGATGTCGATGCTTATATCCGGAAATGGGCGGCTGTCTGACTCACCGAAAAACCGGGAATGTCCCGGATACGGATTGTCCGGTTTCGTACTTCAGGTATACGAAAATGAACATATTCAGTCATTTATAAAAAGCCCTGAATTTTTAAAACATCCTGACAGCAAACTATTTGTAATTGTTGGCACAATCAATGTGCCTTACATGAAAAACGTTTTAGGATGCTGAGAAGCTTTCTCATCATATCCATCCGGAATCTTTCAAGGCAAAAAGGTTTCAGCCTGATTAATATTCTCGGGCTGACTCTCGGACTGACAGTTGGATTCCTGATCATTCTTTACATTTTCGATGAACTCAGCTATGACCGGTTTCACAAAGATTATGACCGTATTTACCGGATAGCTATCGATGGCAAACTCGGCGAAATGCCGTTGAATGTAGCTGTCACGCCCGGTGCCCTGGGGCATACGCTTAAGAGGGAGCTCCCCGATATTGAGGACTATACCGTATTTTTCCATGTTGGCGGAAGCCAGCTCCTGAGTGCCGGCGATAAAAAATTCTACGATAATCATATGGTGTATGCCGACACCAATTTTTTCAGGATTTTCACTTTCAACATGATATACGGCGATCCGGTGGAGGCACTGAAAGAGCCCTATTCGGTGATCCTGACAAAAAGCGTAGCCCATAAATATTTTGGAAACAGGAACCCTGTCGGGGAAAAAATAAAACTCAACAATCAGTATGATCTGACGGTTACCGGTGTCATCCAGGATCCTCCGTCGGAGACACATCTTGCCATAAACCTTCTGACCTCCTTTCAGACCCTTGTGAAGGAAAGAGGACCAGGCATACTGGACGACTGGGGTAGTATGATGTACTATACCTACCTGAAGCTGAAGCCTGGCATCGATCCTATATCCTTTGAGCATAAAATCAGTGATTTTCTCAATAAGTTCGCCGGTGAGGACATGGAAAAAGAAAATATTGAAATGCATCCATATCTTCAGCCTGTAAAGGATATACATCTGAAATCCAATCTCATTGGGGAGATCCGCCCGAACGGCGACATTTCCTATATCTATATCCTGTTAGCCATAGCTGCCGGCATCCTGTTGATTGCCGGGGTGAATTTCATGAATCTCTCCACTGCCCGTTCATCAAACCGAGCCATGGAAGTGACCATCCGTAAGATCATGGGTGCAGGCAGAAGACAACTGATTTATCAGTTCCTTGGCGAATCGGTATTCCTTTGTCTGATGGCACTGATCTTTGCTCTGGCATTGATTGAAATCCTGCTGCCTACCTTCAACCAGATCACGGGTAAAAATATTTCCATCAACTATGTCGAAAACTGGAAGCTGCTGCTTGGTTTCGGAATGATCGCGCTTTTACTCGGCATTTTTTCCGGAAGTTACCCTGCACTCTTCCTTTCTTCCTTAAAACCGGCGAAACTTTTAAAAACTAAATTACCAGGAAGCGGATCCAACAAATTGCTCAGGAATGTTCTGGTCTTCATTCAGTTTACCATTTCGGCCGGACTTATCGTATCGACCATAATCATCTACAGGCAGTTAAACTATATCAGGGAAAAACGGCTTGGTTTTGATAAGGACAATGTGATCACCATTTTCCTGCGCAATGAAGAAATAAAAAAGAATGCGGCTGTTCTTAAGGAAAATATCTCCTCCCTTCCGGGTGTCGAAGCTGCAAGCCTTGCCTCCTCTGTCCCGGGGATGAGTCTCTCCGGGGCCTCCTATTATCCGGAAGGATTCAACAAAGAACCCTGGCTGATCTACAATTTCGATTCGGATGAGGATTTTATCGACAAAACACTAAAAATGAAGATTATCGAGGGGAGAAATTTTTCCAGGGATTTTCCTTCCGATACCGATGCTGTGATCATCAATGAAACCCTGATGAAGAGGCTGAAATGGGCTGATCCTGTGGGGAAAACGATCTCAAATACAAGCGATAAAGGAAAAACCTTTCATGTCATAGGTGTGGTCAAAGATTTTCATTACCGTTCACTGCACGAAATGATCGGGCCTACGATGATCTTCTGTAAGCGTGACCGCCCCGGCTTCCTGGTTGTCAGACTGAGGCCCGGTAAGCAGGAAAGAATCATCAAAGACATTGCTGCGACATGGAATAAACTGAACCCGGAGCTACCTTTCGACTATGAATTTATGGATCAGTCATTTATGGAGCTTTACAGTTCCGATCGAAAACTTGGGGTTCTGTTTATCTACCTCACACTGTTCGCCATTTTCATTGCTTCACTTGGATTATTGGGACTGGCGTCATACACAGCAGAAAAGCGTACCAAAGAGATCGGGATAAGAAAAGCCGTGGGAGCCAGTATATTTGAAGTCAGCAAACTGCTTTCCGTCGAATACCTGCAACTGATCCTGATCTCAAATATCGTCGCCTGGCCTCTTAGTTATTATCTTATGGAATTATGGCTCAGAGAATTCTCTTACAGAATCGTCATCCCGCTCTGGGCATTCCCGTTAACCGGTATTTTCACCCTGCTTCCTGCTCTTATCATCATCAATGCACAGACTATCAAAACTGCTGCGGCTAACCCCGTGGATGCCTTACGGTATGAATAGTCGTCAGTCCTGCCCAACCCTAAAACCTGAATAATGGCCTTTATTCCTTCACGATTCTGATGAATTGTGTCAACCTGTCCCCGTAAATGGAAAAGTTTCGGGAAGATTATGAATGAGGCAG
The DNA here is from genome assembly GCA_963764345.1 of uncultured Bacteroidales bacterium. Lineage (GTDB taxonomy): Bacteria > Bacteroidota > Bacteroidia > Bacteroidales > DASQZK01. The sequence continues at coordinate 81,635 of CAVXSF010000004.1, forward strand.
GGTTAGAGCCAGCCCGCAGGAGAAATAATAAAACATACCCTCGAAGATCATTTGATAGGATACGCTTGAAATCCCCGGGGCGTATCAAGTGCGATTAAAATCAGGCTCCGGGAAAATTTCTTTTTAATCTGTCAGGCACAGTATGACGTGAGTGATGCTTATTTTCTGAAATCGGGTATTGTATCCGTCCTGGTTTTGATCTGCATCTGACCAGGTAAAATCTCCTGGGTTCTCTGATCCAGTGGCACGTCCATGACGCTGATGGTAAAATCCTTATTAAACCGGACGATATTCAGGGATTGGTTTTCGAAACCGCCGTACAGTGATTTCTTCCTGAAATGATACCCTGGCATGAGTTGCCCGTCAGCGTCATTCTGAATATATTCAACAAAGCGTTTATCGGTCTTCCTTATCGCATCCAGAAATGCAAAGGTAGCATCGTGGCCCAGGAAGGCATAAGGACATCCCTTGCGGGTGGTGAACGATGGTTCGGCTTTAAATCCCTTCCGGAATTCGCTAAGAAAGGTTTTTACTTTCTGGTCATCGAAACTGTAATAATAAGGGGTAATGTATGTAAGTCGGAGTTTATGGTAGTACAGGAAGTCGGAATTGGGGAATACCGACCACTGGGGCATACCAAACACCTCGATATCGAAATTCCGAAGCTGGAAATAAAGCTGGGAGACTACAGAGGTGACGAAAGCCTCATCGGTAAACGGAATGATCACTATATTTTTTTTGTCCTTTGACAATGCCTGGGCAAGATCTGAGGATATATCAGCCCTGGCAACATTATCATAGATGATCTCCTTAACGATCACATTTTCCGAATAGGTATAATTCTGAAGAGATTTCAGGAGCTCGTTTTTAAAATATTCGATCTTGTTCATTTCAAGGCTGTCGGCATTGTAAATAAAGATGAAATTCTTATCGAATTCCTTAGCCAGGTAACGGGCAGCCATTTTAAATTCAGTGGTATACGTGGGGTTAAGCTGGAAGAAATACGGATTTGAGGCAGTCAGGCTGTCATTGGCATAGAAGGGGCAGATTAACGGTATATGGTGGCTGAGTGAAAAATCGTTGACAATCTCAACATTCCATGAGTAAAAAGGCCCGATTATCAGGTCAACATTCCGGAAAAAAGGGGATGCCAGGATATCCCGGGTATGGGAAGGACTTTTTTGGGTATCGAAGTAATGCACGTTCAGGGACAGTCCGCTTTTCCTGAGTGAGTCAATCGCGATAAGGCTGCCCTGCATAAATTCGAGCATATTCACCGATGCGGGGAGTTGATCGGAAGAGGCCTGATCAATGTTTTTGGCTCCCATTTCAGTATCCTCAGGATTTTCTTCCGGTTGTTCCTGTTGTTCCTTATAGCCAAAGGGTATAAGAAATGCCACATTCAGTTCTTTTCCGTGGTAATAGGGGAGCGTCTCTGCATATTGGTCAAGGGAAAGCCCCTGAAGGGTATCTGCCTGAAGCGGAGCAATTGTGTCTGCTGCCTGGTTTAGTGCCTGTTCACCTGCTCCGGCTTCAACCGTAATCCCGGGTTTAGGGATCCGGATGATCTGCCCGGTTTTCAACCCACCCCATTGTATTTCAGGATTGTATTTTTTAATATCCCCGATGCTGACATTATAACGCTTTGAGAGTCCGAAGAGAGTATCCCTCCTGCGGACTTTATGAAGAATAAAATCATCCGTATTGTAAACCGACTTTGCCCTGGGGATAAGAATAACCTGTCCAATCTGAAGATTGGTATAATCCAGTTCCGGATTCGCTTCCCTGATAGCTTCGGGAGAGACATTATACATTCGTGAAAGAGCAAAAATATTTTCCCCCTGTTTTAAGACATGATAGATAAACTGCGTGGTATCGGCATTCCCGGCAGCAGCAGAAGGACGGTCAGGAACCTGTTCAGGTATTTTCAGCATCTGCCCTACCTGGAGACCTGAATACACTCCCGGGTTTTCAATAGCGATGTCTTTTTCAGTCACATCATAGGCTTTGCTTATTGAAAACAGGGTTTGTCCGGGTTTTACAACATGAATGAAGTAGACTTTCCCTTCAATAATAACCTTATTATCTGATTTTTTAACCGTTACCGGTTCCTGTGCTGAAAGCACAAAAGGCAGGCTGGAGATCACGAAAATGAGGAGCAAGGTCAGGACCTTTTTATTCACCTTCATATATTTTATGTTCAAGATTCATTTTTATTCTTTCAAGATATCATCCTGTTGATCACAAATTAACCGGTAGATCCGGAAATTCATGCATGATTGCACACAAGCCGCACAAACTCATGTTTCACTGGAATGCTTCAGTGATAATAAACAGTTTTTTAACCCGAAATATTACAGGGTTTTCAAATATTTCGAAATATTTGAAAAGATTCTGTCTTCGATTTTTGCTGTTTCAGCTTTTCTGAATGATTCACCGGTGATTTTTTCGTAGAGCTCGATATACCGGTCGGAGACCTGGTTCACAAAATCATCAGGCATTTCGGGCATTTTCTGTCCGGTCTTGTCCCTGGAAACCTCTTTCAATGAGCCATTGTCTGACAAACTCCTTTGAAAGTTGCCTTTGTGCTTCACCCCGGGCCTGTCTTTCTTCGTATCCGTCGGCATAGAAATACCGTGATGAGTCGGGGGTATGGATTTCATCGATCAGGACGATTTTATCACCCATTTTTCCGAATTCATATTTTGTATCGACCAGGATCAGACCTTTATCTGCTGCCATTTCGGTTCCGCGGCTGAACAGTTTCATGGTATAATCTTCCATCACTGCGTAATCGTCTGCTGAAACCAGTCCCTGACCAATGATCTCCTGTTTGGAGATATCCAGATCGTGTCCTTCGTCGGCTTTCGTGGTAGGGGTAATGATGGGAACGGGAAGACGGTCATGTTCCTTCAGCCCTTCCGGAAGAGGAACCCCGCAGAGTTCGCGTTTGCCGGCCTTGTATTCTCTCCAGGCATGACCGGTAAGATAAGCCCTGATAACCATTTCGACCTTAAAGGGTTCGGCAAAGTGTCCGATGGTAACCATCGGATCGGGACTGGCCAGTTTCCAGTTCGGAACGATATCTGCCGTAGCATCGAGAAATCTTGTAGCAATCTGGTTCAGGACCTGTCCCTTAAACGGAATTCCTTTGGGAAGAACCACGTCGAAAGCTGAGATCCGGTCGCTCACAACCATGACAAGGTATTTACCATTAATATTATAAACATCTCTGACCTTTCCCTTATAGAGACTTTTCTGTCCGGGGAATTGAAATGAAGTACTGATAATTGCCTGATTCATGAATATAGGTTTTGATCGTTATAATTCTTCTGTTTCTCCATAGTTCCTGTAAGCCTCAACGATCTGTTTCACAAGACGGTGTCTGACGATATCCCTTTCATCAAAATGAATCATTGAAATGCCACGGATCCCTGAAAGTACTTTTTCAGCCATGATAAGTCCGGATTCATATTTCCTCGGCAGATCAATCTGGGTTATATCACCGGTAACGATAAACTTTGCGTTACGGCCCATTCTGGTCAGGAACATTTTTAGCTGGTTCCCTGTGGCATTCTGGGCCTCATCAAGGATCACGAAGGCGTTATCGAGAGTACGACCCCGCATGTAAGCCAGGGGAGCGATCTGAATAATGCCTTCCTCGGTGAATGATTTCAGTTTCTTTGAGGGAATCATATCATTGAGTGCATCGTAGAGCGGCTGAAGATAAGGATCGAGTTTTTCCTTGAGGTCACCGGGAAGGAAACCGAGTCTTTCACCAGCTTCAACGGCCGGCCTGGTGAGAATGATCTTTCGCACCTCCCTGAGTTTAAGGGATCTTACAGCCAGTGCTATGGCGGTGTAGGTCTTTCCCGTACCTGCCGGCCCGATAGCCAGCATCAGGTCGTTCTTCAGGCATTCCTCCACCAGTTTCTTCTGGTTCACCGTCTGGGCCCTGATCGGTTTGCCGCTTTCGCCGTAAAGCAGCACATCCATGTCTTCCGGTTTACTTGCCAGGATCGCCGAAGTGTCTTCAGACAGCAATTCGTCAATATCTTCAGGTGAAATATCATTAAAGCGGTTGATGTAAGTGATCAACTGATCGACCTTCTCCTCAAAACGTTGAATTTCCGTCTGCTCTCCACTGATCATGATGGCATTTCCCCGTGATACAATCCTTAGTTTTGGAAAATGTTGTTTCAACCGGTCAAAGCGATTATTGTTCACACCAAAAAAGTCGATTGGGTCTATGCCTTCCAAATATATGGTCTTTTCAATCATAAAATTGAATAATAATCACTACTTTTGAAGCCATACAAAATAAGTCTATTTTTTTAAGAATTCAATACATAAACCTTACATAGTTTGTGTCAGAAATGCCTGTAATCACGCTTACATCCGACTGGAACGCCATGGATTTTTATGCAGGGGCAATCAAAGGCCGGATTCACAGGCTCACTCCCTCCGCAAGCATCGTAGATATTACACATAGCATTAAACCGTTTAACACCACCCAGGCTGCATTTGTTCTCCGCAACGCCTGGCTCAGTTTCCCCGAAGGAACCATTCACCTGATCCTTGTCAACACCGAACCGGCCGACAATAATCCCGTGCTGGTTGTTAAAGCCAGGGGGCAATATTTCATTGGAACAGACAACGGTGTATTCAGTCTTATCCTGGGAGGTGAGCTGGAGATGGCAATAAAGTTAAAACAGCCTGAGGAAAAGGTCCCGAAAAGTTTCACGGCGCTCGTCATGTTCACACAGGCTGCCGCACATCTTTCGGAAGGCGGAAAGATAGAAGACCTGGGTGAAAAAGTGGCTTCATACCTTGAACGTGTGCCCCTCAGACCTACCATCGAAGAAAAGGCGATCACCGGCAGCGTGATCTATATCGACTCTTACCAGAATGCCATCACCAATATTTCCAGAGACCTCTTCGAGAGGGTGGCACACGGACGAAAATTTGAACTTTTTGTACAAAGCAAACATTATAAGATCACGGAACTTAACGAGAGATATAACGAAGTTCAGGCAGGCGATCTGCTGGCCCTCTTCAACTCCCTGGGATTACTGGAGATCGCCATCAATAACGGTAATGCAGCCCGCCTTCTGAATCTTGACCATAAATCCACTGTTAGAATAGAGTTCCTGGATGTAAAATAAGGACGGACATGAATAATCTTGATGAGAAACTGAAGGCTTTTGAACGATTGCTGGATATCATGGATGAGTTGAGAGAAAAATGTCCATGGGACAGGCAACAGACCCTTGAAAGCCTGAGAAACCTGACCATTGAAGAGACATATGAACTTGCCGACGCCATCAGCGAGGAAGATTTTGAGGATATTAAAAAAGAACTGGGCGACCTGATGTTGCATATCGTTTTCTATTCCAAAATCGGATCCGAAAACCGGCTGTTCGATATTGCAGACGTCATAAATGGATTGAATGAAAAACTGATATTCAGGCATCCCCATATATTCGGCGATGTAAAGGTCAATACCGCCAGTGAAGTGGTCGAAAACTGGGAGCAGCTAAAACGGAAGGAAGGTCATAAGTCGGTGCTGGGGGGTGTTCCCAAATCATTGCCCGCCATGATCAAAGCCAACCGCATTCAGGAGAAAGCCAGAGCAGTGGGATTCGACTGGGATGAGCCGCACCAGATCTGGGATAAGGTCAAGGAAGAAATAGAAGAACTTGAGCAGGCTTCCGCGGAAGGTGATCCTGAAAAAATCCGGGCTGAATTTGGTGACCTTTTATTCTCGCTCATCAATACCGCCCGGCTATATGAGGTCGACCCTGAAACTGCCCTCGAAAAAACAAACCGCAAATTCATGAAGAGATTCCGCTTCCTGGAAAAACAAACCCTCGAAAAAGGCCTCGACCTAAGGGATATGACTCTCGATGAGATGAATGTGATATGGGAAAAGGCCAAGGCGTTTGATGATAAATAAGATTGACAGCTGCCGGAAATCTCAGGACTGACAAATTAAATCTTATACCGGGTTATGGTCATCCCCGGCATTTCTAACCTTGCATTTCAGTCCTCTGGTTCCTGGTCTGCGGCTGTCCCTTCCTCAGTTTTTTCTTCCCCAACATTTTCTTCTCCAGCTTCTGCTTCCGGTTCCGAAGCGATCAGCATCCCCTGTTCATGCAACAGATTATACCAGCTGAACACTTTTTTGATATCGGAAACATAAACCCTGTCCTGGTCATAATCGGGCAATATTTCAGTAAAATAAGCCTTTAACCGGGAAGTCTCCTCCCTCGAAAGTATCGTTTGCCCGCCATTTTCCTTTTCCCATATCCTGTCAAAAACCTCGGAAAGTTTGACCTCACTGTCCGCCGTAAAAATGGCGATATCATCAAGGGCGCTTACTTTATCGGTTGCATAAGCAGGGATCCGTTTTTTATCGATGACCGATTCGACAATGATGCCATTTTTAGCCTGAGATACAAATTTGTACAATCCTGGTTTACCTGAGATGGAAAGAATGTCTTTTAAATTCATGATTCAGTATTAATTAAATAAATCCTTTTTCTTTTTTAATTTTTTCATATGCTTCGTTGACCTTTTGAAACTTATCATTCGCAGCTGCTTTGAAATCCTCGCCGAGATAGGATACCTTATCGGGATGGTACTTCAAAGCCATTTGCCTGTATGCTTTCTTCACTTCCTCGGTGCTGGCGTCCCTGGTTATTCCCAGTATTTTATACGACGCTTCCGTACTGTCGACGAACATTGACATGATGGAATTTGTATCCTGACTGCTGAGTCCGAGATAGCCTGCGATCTTTTTCAGCATGTTGAGTTCACTGGGATCGACGCGTCCGTCGGCGTTAGCAATGCCGAAAAGAAAATGCAGCATCTGCAGCCGGGATGAGTAATCGAGCCGGTTTCTGATCTGGCCGGAAACCTCACTGATGTTTATATCCTGTTTCAGTAGGTCGCGGAGCATCATAATAGCCTCACCTGCAGCACCTTCACCGAAGTTCTGTACAAAATATGCCTTAACGTAATCGAGTTCCGAACGTACGACTTTGCCGTCGGCTTTCATCACAGCGGCAACCAGAACAAGCATACTAAGGGCAAAGTCGCCCGTAGTAGTGGGTCCCTGTTGACGGTCGGTAAAGATTTGGCCGCCTTTGTTTTCAAACAAACTTCCCAGCATAAATCCGAAAACGCCCCCAAGCGGCCCGAAAAATGCCCAACCCAGACCACCTGCTATCCATTTTGCAAATTTCTCCATATCAGTATAAAATCATGAAAACTGCAAAGAAACAAATTTCTTATCTAAATCCAGGACCTGAGGAATAAGTAATTGGTCCCCGTTGTTATTTATAATATAATCAGCATAACGGTTGAGTTCTTCTGCCGGCATCTGATGCTTCATCCGGCTCCGGATTGCGTCAAAAGAGGTACCGTCACGATCATGGATTCTTTGAATCCTCACCGCTTCATCCACATAGACAACAATCAAAAAGTTAAACAGTTTTAGGGCCCCGGACTCAACCAGAATAGCTGCCTCCTCAATAATATAGGGCTCATCCTGCCTTTCCCGGCACCAGGATTTAAAATCATCATGAACAACCGGATGTACAAGTGCATTCAGGGTCGAGAGCAATGAGGCATCGTTAAAGGCTTTTGAAGCGATAAAGGGTCGGTTGATCTCACCGTTGACCACGGCTTCCGGGCCAAATATTCTGATCATGCCTTCCCTGAGCGAATCCGTTGTGTTCATAAGCCGTTTGGCTTCCGCATCGGCGTAATACACGGGAACGCCAAGGATTTCAAATATCCTGGCAACGGTCGATTTGCCGCTGCCTATCCCACCTGTCAGTCCGATTTTAAGCATTACTTTTCAATAAGATATTCAACAGATCGAGGGGAATATTTTACCGAGCGGATAAAGTCAGGCTGTTTTACCATCTCTACTTTCAGCTTTTTTTCCAGTCCCGTTTCGGCTTCTTTAAAATCGACGGTTATCCTGAACATGGAAGGCTGCAGTTTTTCGAAATTGCTGAGTCCGACCTGACATGTAACCTGGATATCCTGTGGAAAGGTTTTAAGACTCATAGAATCGGGAAGATTAATCACTACGACCGGCACAGAAAGTGTTTTTTCAGTGAATTTCTCCACTTCAAACCGGATTTTGACCTTTTCCCTTCCCAGCGAAATATGGTCTGATTTTGCCAGGTCCAGGGATCTGCTGACACTCTGGGAGATAAGGCCGGCATCCAGAGGCTTTGTATACACACGGGAAATGGTATCGATAAGAAAATCGGGTCCGGAAATGTTCACCGAATCAGGAATAAGGTACGGTTGCTGTTTAAGTATCAATTGTTTTTCCAGATGGAAACTGACCCTTGGTTCAACCGGTACTCTTTTTGAAGCCACGCTTGAAAATCTGAATATCAGCGTATCGGGTTTGATATCCATTATATTGAATTCGGAGCTCAGCTGCTTTGCGATATAGTTGCGGGCAAAACGTGTTTCAATGTAGTATACACCGCTGTCAGCAGAACTCAGACGGTTCATGGTAAATGACCTCACATTAAAGACGAGAGGTATATATCTGGAGCTGAGTCGATAACGAAGTAGCGTATAGCCATGGGCATTTACCTCGAGCGAGAGATGATCGGGCAGATTACCGATCATGATCTTGTCTTCGGGGAAATTCCGGTACCTGACCGGGTAATCGATAGTGGTGGTATAATTCTTACTCAGGGCATTCATAAACCAGAAAATAACCGATAACAGGAGAAAAAAACTGAAAATGGTGGCTTTTTTCCTGAAAGCTATTTTCTCTTTCGTGGAGAATTTCGAAAACCGGTTAAAAAACCCTGAATTCACGGCAATTGAAATTAATCTCGAAAATTAAAAAAAGAGTCCAAAGAAAAGTAGATTCCCCTGAACTCTTATATCTTTTCAACGAAAATCATTATTTCTGCTGTGTTCCGATATCACTCGGATCCTTGAGAACAGCATTTTTATCAATCCTGATCCTGACATTATCAGCAACTTCGACGGTGACGGTCATATCCTTTATATCGGTAATTTTCCCGTAGATGCCACCAGTAGTTACAATTTTGTCTCCTTTTTGCAGACTACTCCGGTAGGTTTTAAGTTCTTTCTGCTTTTTAACCTGTGGTCTGATCATGAAGAAATAAAAAACGACAATGATCAGCAAGAGAGAAAGCAGCGATGTGAGCGCGCTGGGTTGAGCTGCTCCTTCTGCCAATAACACAAATAATAATTCCATTTTGATGTTCTTTATAGTTAAAATTAAAAATTATTTCCTTGTCACATCTGCCTCAAGAGTCAGACGGGTAATTAACGTGCGTGCATTGGATTCGATGGTTACAGTTTTTAACTGTTTACCTTCGCGGCCGGAGGAGTCGAAAACCACCTTCACTGTTCCCTCACCACCCGGGGGTACCGGTTCCCTGTCATATTCCGGAACAGTGCATCCACAGCTCGCCGTAGCATTATTAATAACAAGCTCGGATCCTCCGGTATTTCGGAATTTGAAATACCACCCCACCTTCTCCCCTTCCGTGACTTTTCCGAAATTATGCTCCCGGGAAGTGAATTCAATTTCCGGCTGACTGACCGTGGTTTCCGGAATGTTGTCCTTACTGTTCCCGGCATCCTGCGATGCACCCTGTCTGCAGGATCCTGCAATGATCAGCAAAGGCAGCCATAAACCTATTACTCTTAACTCGTTTCATAGCTGTGTCGGTCAAGGTGCAAAGTAACTACTTTTTCCGCTTTGTTCAAAAAGTCAGAATATTCTATACTTCCCCGATGAGACCGCGTCCTGTTTTCCGTATCTTTTTATCTTCCTTTAGTTTTTGCATTATCTTATCAAGCACACCGTTAATAAACGTGTTACTCTTTTCAGTGCTGTAATATTTGGCGATCTCAAGGAATTCATTCAGAGTCACCTTTGTGGGTATCGAAGGGAATTCAATCATTTCAGTGACGGCCATCTGCATGATCAGCACATCCATGAAGGCAATCCTGTCCAGATCCCAGTTACTTGCCTTCTCCTCAATCATCTGAAGGGCAAAATCCCGGTTGAGTATAGATTTCCGGAAGAGCTGGACCACAAAGTCCCGGTCTTCTTCATTTTTGTACAGCTCAAGAAGATGCTTGTCTTCACCGTCCGATTCCCTGAATTTCTTCAGTGTTTTCTCGACCATGGAAACAACGAAATCAAGATCATCATTCCAGTAAATAGATTGTTCTTCCATTAACTGGTGAAGGGATTCACTCATTAAAACGATCTCAGATATAAAACGGGTAGATGATTTTCTTTTCAGCAGCATAATCAGTATTCTCAGCCGTCATATATTCCTTAAAGAAATCAGCATCCGTCAGATTGATATAGAGTTCCTTGATGAGTTCCGGATGATTACTCCAACTGATGTGGTGTATGTCGAGATACCTTAAAAACTGCTTGTTATTCCTGAGTTGCAGTACCAGTTTGTTATCAATGAATCGTATATTCGGATTCAGATCATCCAGGCTGGGAACTATTTTATTCCGGGCAAGTTCGATCCTGGATTCAGCATACTGAGCAACATCTAAAATAATAAGCAAGATATAATAGTAGAGTTCATAAGCTTTGTTAATGCTGAAATGCAACTCTTTCTCAGATTTATTCAAATCTTTCTGCTCAGATTTGTAATAAGCGTATAAAACCTGTAATACCTTAATCCTTAATAGCCTTCTGCTTATCATTTAAAGAACCTGAATATATATTAGCAATGGCGACAAAGGTAATCATTTTTTGCAAAGAAAGGTGCCTTAAGGTTCGAATAATAAGCCCATTTATTATGAATCAATGCCGCAAGGCCATAGAATAAATAGAATAAAAAGGTCAATTTCCAGCCAGAATTGATTATTTTTAAAATAATTTTCTATTTTTGAGAAACAAATGCATTAATCAGTAACTAAATCGAGATTATGATGGAAGAAGGAACCGGAAAAAAGGACGAAGTCTTTAACCAGCCCAGGGAAGAAATTTTTTCTCAAGCCGTAAGAGCAGGTAAACGTACTTATTTCTTTGATGTAAAAGCTACACGACGTAATGACTACTACCTGACGATCACGGAAAGTAAGAAAAGATTTAACCAGGATGGCAAATCCTATTATGAGAAACACAAGATTTTTCTTTACAAGGAGGACTTCGAAAAGTTTGTAAATGGTCTCCAGACTGCGGTTGAATACATTAAAGAAAATCAACCGCCTCTTACAGAAGAGTATTCCACTGAAGAGCCAGAAACCGCTTTGGCTGAAAATTACACGAACATTGATTTTGAAGATCTGGAAGAAAAAAATTCCTGAGATCAGAACATGTATTTGAGCTGGTTTGATCGCTGGAACCAGCTCAACTTTTTTCATATTTCACCATCTTGTCGGAAATGGTGACATTTTTAGTATGGCTGATCTGCCACTTCATATTGATCAAAATATCTTCTGCACCTGCTTTAAAGCAGACCTCCCTGATGCCACCCAATAATCCGACAACTTGTTCGTATTTACCTTCTACCACAGTTTCAAAAGGGCAGACCTTATAGGTCAGTCCGGAAGCGGCAATATATTCTATCACCCTGTCCACTACACCGTAGGCAAAAGCCTTATCACCTGCAGGAAGTACCTGTATGGCCACGTTTATCGTATAGTCCATGAAGATGAAAATTTAAAAGATATCCTCTTCCTCCGCCTCCCGTTTTTTCCAGCGTTGCCGGTCCAGGAAGTCCCTGATTTCTCCAAAGGAGAGTTCCTTGACATTGGTGATGATGAAGTTTGGAATGAGAAAATCTCCATATTCATTACATTCCTCAATCGCCTCTTCAAACACGGATTTTATGGTTACGGTCATAGGAACCACAGCCTTTATCGTTGAAAGGTTCCCTGAAAAATCAAAATTTTCAGCCTCAGCGTCGTACTTTTTCAGGATAAGTTCAAATTCATTCCGGATAATCATTCGCTGAGACTTTGAGAAGGGAGTGTCCGACACTCCGATTAGAACAACAAAATAACGCAGTTTATCGCCTTTGCCACCGAGTCCTGTGGAAATAAATACCTGATTTTCATCGAGCAGTTTCGATTCAAGTAACATCTTGCTTTCCTGGTAAGCCAGTATACCCCATTCCCTTAATCCTTCAGGCGGGTGATGAAGAAAACGCTCAATTGTACGGAACGCTTCCACCCTCCCCACAGATGCCAGTTTGGCCAGTAGTTCCTTTTTATCATCATGCCCTGTTTCATCATTAAAAAGATTCTCTGATTCATCCATAACCCTGTCAGGATCAATGTCTGCTTTCATTTCCCTCGAGAACTCAAAATATTTCATCTGCAGATCGATATCGATCTGTTCTTCAAGAACGCTGAATTGTCCCGGTACAGCGCCAAACAATTCCCTGATCTTATCATAAATGTTTTCGTGCTCTTCCATCAAACTATGGATCAATTAATTGTACATGGAAATCAAATTACAAAAATAAAAATTACAATTCAACGAAATCGCAATAATATTACGATATAACATCAGAAATACCTAAATGTTGGTATAGAAAATTTACTGACATGGATTAACATTGCAGTGTTAAACGGTGAGAAATGTTATTATCCGAATTACAGGCGACGGAGAGCGGTATTATCTTGAAGGTACGAGGCCAGGGTGCCTTCAGGAAACGTGTGACTGAAATGGGCTTTGTAAAAGGACAACCTGTCACGGTTATCCGGAATGCTCCTCTTCAGGATCCTGTCGAATATTCGGTGATGGGCTATAGAGTCAGCCTGCGAAGATCAGAGGCTTCCCTTATCGAGGTGGAACAAGGTAAAAAACCGGCAGGAGAGCATGTTTACGTCCGAACGCTCGAATCAGACCCGCCATTCGGCAATTCCGCGGGACCCGGAAAAACCATTAATATTGCCCTTATCGGCAATCCGAACTGTGGAAAGACGAGCATCTTCAACCAGGCCTCCCGGTCATACGAGCACGTGGGTAATTATGGCGGCGTAACGGTTGAAACCAAGATTGCCCGGGTGGAATATGAGGGCTACACCTTTAACATTTACGATTTACCCGGAACCTATTCACTCACATCCTACTCACCGGAGGAAATCTATGTCAGGAATTTTCTCACCGAAAGCCTTCCCGACGTGGTGGTGAACGTAGTGGATGCCACCAATCTCGAACGCAATCTCTACCTTACTACCCAGCTAATCGACATGAACGTGAAAATGGTTATGGCACTGAACATGTTTGATGAGCTGAAAGCCAGTGGGAACCATTTCGATCATATACGTTTTTCCTCTCTGCTCGGAATTCCTGTTATCCCGACGGTCGGATCCAAAGGGAAAGGTATCGCCATGCTGTTCATGGCCATTATCGGCAAATTCAGGGAAAATGACCTCAGTCGTAAAAGGGTCCAAATCAGTTACGGCCCCGATATTGAAGACTCTGTCAATAAAATACTGCAACCTCTGTCCAAAGAATGTAACAACCCGTTAACCACGCGTGTCAACTCCAGATTTATTTCCCTGAAACTCCTTGAAGGGGATGAACATATGCAGCACAGGATCTCAGACCTGCCGAATACGGGGGAGATCTCTACGATTGTCGTAACGGAACGCAGGATCCTTCGCGAGCTGATGTCTGATGAACCGGAAACCCTGATCAGTGATGCCCGGTTTGGATTCATTTCCGGTGCTCTCAGGGAGACTTTCCGCTCAAGCCTTGATACCCGTCGGAATTATTCCGAGAAAATTGATAACGTTCTCACCAATAAATACCTGGGGATCCCGATATTTTTCCTTTTCCTGTGGATCATGTTCAGTGCGACCTTTAAGCTTGGACAGTATCCCATGAACTGGATTGAACAAGGGATGAACGGCATTTCGTCACTCGTTCCCAGGGTCATTCCCGCCGGTGATCTTCAGGATCTTCTGATGAATGGCATTATCGGAGGGGTCGGAGGGGTTCTGGTCTTCCTTCCCAACATACTGATCCTGTTCTTCTTCATTTCCTTCCTTGAAGATACCGGTTACATGGCACGGGCTGCCTTTATTATGGACAAGTTCATGCACCATATCGGCCTGCATGGCAAATCATTCATTCCCATGGTCATGGGCTTCGGATGCAATGTTCCGGCTATCATGTCCACACGCATTATCGAGAGCCGGAACAACCGCCTGCTGACCATGCTGCTTGTTCCGTTTATGTCGTGCAGTGCAAGACTGCCGGTATACATCCTCATCATCAGTGCCTTCTTTCCTTCACACCAGGGAACAGTCCTGTTCGGGATCTATCTTGCAGGCATTTTGCTGGCCGTTTTTTCAGCACTTCTTTTTCGTAGATTGTTTTTCAGGAAGGGCGATTCACCTTTTGTCATGGAACTTCCACCCTACCGGATGCCGACACTGAGAAATACTTCAAGACATATGTGGAATAAAGGCTCCCAGTATCTCCGTAAAATCGGGGGCATTATCCTGGTGGCCTCAATCCTGATATGGGGTCTCGGATATTATCCTAAAAACAGCCTTCTGTTCAACCATAAAACGGAATCCTTGCAGGAAGCTTCTTTCGTGGATCCGGGATCGTTGCATAAGGCAGGTGACCATACTTCTTTTCTGGAAGATATCGGGAAAATGGTTCAGCCGGTTATGAGACCGCTGGGTTTCGACTGGAAAATGACCGTCAGCCTGATGGCAGGTATTGCGGGCAAAGAGGTGGTGGTAAGTACTATAGGTGTTATATACAACAATCCCCCAGGCGAAACCAGGGACCTGGGGAAACAAATGAAACAGCAGGTTTATACCCAGGGACCGATGGCCGGACAGCTTGTATATTCTCCCCTGGCCACATTGGCATTCCTGGTATTTATCCTGGTATATTTCCCCTGTATTGCCGTTGTGGCCGCCGTGGCCCGGGAATCGGGTTCGTTATGGTGGGCTGTCTTTATGATCATTTATACTACTGGCATGGCATGGTTGCTATCTTTACTGACTTACCAGGCCGGAGGTTTATTCGTTAACTAAAAAAATAACCATGGTTCAGGCCGTTTTTGCACTCGGGATCGTTGTCATAACTGCAGTATATGCATTTGTATCCCTGATTAAATTTATGATTCCCGCCAAAAAAAGGAAAACAGGGAAATGCGGTGACGGCAATTGCCATTGTGGAAGTGCAGGACCCCAGAAGTCTGTCAAACATTTTCGTGAATCACACTTCAAAGCTGTAAAACTCGGATAGATCTACCTTTTCGGTAATGCTCGAGTTGGTATATACCAAAAAAATTGTAAATTTCATCCTTCTGCCAGGAGGATGTTGTGAAGCTTGTCTACAGCAACAGGCATTTCCATGAATTCCAGTTGGCACATAAACTACTGTTAAATTGTCAAATTCCGGCTATGGAACTTATCAATGAATACGATTCCCCAACTCAGGAGTTGATCGGGAAAAGATCCCAGTTTACAATCGAAGCGTGGCTCCGGAGAGGTTACCATATCTTCAGGCGGAAACCGGAACTTTTTATAGTCTATACCCTTCTGATGCTTCTAATGATGCCTTTTGGCGGATTTATCATTTCCGGCCCGCTGTCTGCAGGCTTTTTTCTTGTTGCCCGCCGTATCGACACAAACAAACCGGTGTTTCTGGAAAATTTTTTTGATGGTTTCTTTTTCTTCCTGCCGCTGTTATTAATGACCGTAGTAAGCTACTTTCTGGTTTTCATGGGTACGATCTTTTGTATCCTCCCGGGGATATACCTGGCGGTAGCCTATAAATTCAGCATTTTCTATATCCTGTTCGGTAAAATGGATTTCTGGGATGCGATGGAAAGCAGCCGTAAGCTTATTGGCAGGGAATGGTTCGGTTTCCTGGGCTTCATTATCGTACTTATGCTGGTGAACCTATTGGGCGCCATGGCCTTCGGTATCGGTCTCCTGTTCACTATCCCGGTAACATCCCTGGCTCTGTATGCCGCCTTTGATGACATCGTGGGTATCCACAGTTGAAATAATGAACGAATGAATCATGAATTAAAACTAAAAGATATGAAAACACTAATTTTCCTGAGCTTTCTGATTATTCCTGTTTTGGCCGGTTGCAACCGGACACCCGGCAGGGAAGACACGAAGAAAACCTCAACTGAGGTAACCATCAATCCTGACAATGTGGTTCTGGTGGATATGGATGTACGCGGCATGACCTGTACCGATTGTGAGAACACCATCAAATCGGGGATCTCCGAACTGAACGGGATTGTCAATGTAACTGCCGACTATAAGGCCGGCAAAACCACGGTACAGTGTGATACGGCCATAACACCTGTAGCCAGAATTACGGAGGTGATCGAGAAACGGGGCTACTCCGTTGCCGGAGCGGAAATTAAGCCCGTCGCAGAAGAACCCAGACCCTGACAATTTCCCTGCATGCCAGATATCGCGATTCTTATTTCGGGAATTCTGCTCCTGGTGCTGGGCCTTTTAGGCTGCATCCTGCCCATCATTCCCGGTCCTCCACTTAGCTTTGCAGGGCTGTTTTTACTCCGGTTTACCCATTATGTCGAATTGTCACGACATGCAGGTTTTGATCAGCTTCTGTGGATCCTCGGATCGGCGGCAGCTATTGTCACCATCCTCGACTATATTGTCCCCGTTTGGGGGACCAAAAGTTTTGGTGGTTCAAAGGCCGGCACGTTAGGTGCTGCTTTAGGAGTGGTGGCCGGTTTATTTTTCGCGCCTGCAGGACTGATCATCGGCCCTTTTGCGGGTGCCGTCATTGCCGAATTGATCAGTGGCAAGGATCGAAAATCGTCTCTTCGTGCCGGCTTTGGCAGCTTCCTGGGCGTCCTGACCGGCGTCGTGCTGAAACTGATGGTTTCAGGAACCATCACATGGTATTTCGTAAAGGAGGTGATTGTACATTAGATATTGCCGGTACTTTCCTCACAGAGATAGCTTATCCTGTAGCGGTTATCTGCTGCGTGATAACCCTCACCGGTCAAGCTATCACCCGGCCGGTTAGCCTACGCCCCCAGCGTTGCCACCATCACAGCCTTGATGGAATGCATCCTGTTTTCGGCCTGGTCAAAAACGATCGACTTGTCCGATTCGAAAACGTCTTCCGAAACTTCCTGGGCATCAAGACCAAATTTCCTGTAAATATCTTCCCCGACTTTGGTTTCCCGGTTGTGAAATGCCGGCAGGCAGTGAAGAAATTTAACGGATGGATTTCCTGTCAGCCTGATGACTTCGCTATTCACCTGATATGGTTTCAGCAGGTTAATCCTCTGTTCCCAGACCTCTTCCGGTTCACCCATCGACACCCACACATCGGTATACAGAAAATCAGCGTCTTTTACAGCATCGGCAACGCTATCGGTAATAGTAATCCGGGCGCCGGTCTCCCTGGCAATTTCACGGCACTGGCCAACCAGTGTTCCGGCAGGCTGCAGTTCCTTCGGCGCTGCGGCCCTGAAGTCCATCCCCATTTTAGCAGCACCGACAAGGAGAGAATTTCCCATGTTATTGCGGGCATCCCCAAGGTAACAAAAGCTGATCTGTGAGAGCGGCTTGTCGGAATATTCCATCATGGTCATGATGTCGGCGAGGATCTGCGTCGGATGGAACTCGTTGGTAAGCCCGTTCCATACCGGAACACCGGCATACGCAGCCAGCTCTTCAACAATGTCCTGTCCGAATCCCCTGTATTCTATTCCGTCAAACATCCGTCCAAGTACCCTGGCCGTATCTTTCATCGATTCCTTGTGGCCAATTTGTGTACCTGAAGGCCCCAGGTAGGTTATATGTGCACCCTGATCATATGCCGCTACTTCAAAGGCACAACGGGTGCGGGTAGATGACTTTTCAAAAATGAGAGCGATATTCTTACCCTTGAGCATCTGCTGCTCGGTCCCGGCATATTTAGCCTTTTTCAGGGTGAATGACAAATCGATCAGATGTTTTATCTCCTGCGGAGTGAAATCCAGCAGTTTCAGGAAATGCCGGTTTCTCAGATTAAATGCCATTTCAATCAGATTTTAATGGGTTAATATTACTCCTGCAAAGCTAAGACAAATGATGTTAATCTTCATATTCCATGGTAATTTTCGTACCATAGCTTTTATCCTGGAGTTTAAAAGCCTCCGTGATGACACTTTTTCTGCCGCCCTGCTCAATAAATTGCAGGCAGGCCCTGATTTTCGGAGCCATACTTCCTTCGGAGAACTGACCTTCCTCAAGGTATTTTTTCGTGTCTGAATAATTCAGGAACTCTTTTATTTCCTGGTTGGGTTTATTATAGTTCAGATAAACGAAAGAGACATCCGTCAGGATATAGAATTCATCGGCTCCGATCCGGGCAGCCAGCAATGATGAAGCCAGATCCTTATCGATCACGGCTTCAGCCGGCCTGATATTTTTCTCTTCATCGATGTATACGGGAATGCCTCCACCCCCGGCAGCAATAACAATGGTTCCCTGCCTGGCAAGAGTTTCAATCACCTTTTCATTCATAACGCTGACGGGTTTGGGTGAAGGAACCACCCTTCGCCAGCCACCTTCCACTTTCACTTCTTCCTTGAAAACCCAGCCTTTCTGTTCTGAGATCCGCGCTGCCTCTTCCTGGCTGTAGATTTTTCCGACACGCTTCATAGGGTTTTTAAAAGCGGTATCCTGATTATCCACCACTACCTGGGTCACCAGTGTCACCACTTCCTTCCGGATGCCGTGTCTGGTCAGGATATTCCGCAACAT
This sequence comes from uncultured Bacteroidales bacterium, assembly GCA_963764345.1. Classification (GTDB taxonomy): domain Bacteria; phylum Bacteroidota; class Bacteroidia; order Bacteroidales; genus DASQZK01. The sequence continues at coordinate 100,412 of CAVXSF010000004.1, forward strand.
GCGTTCGATCATATAGCCGATGCCACCCTGTGAATCCGCAACACAAATATCCAGAGGCATCTGTGGAATCTGATAAATACTTTCCCCGGCATCATTCCGCATCAGAATATTCCCCACCTGGGGTCCGTTTCCATGACTGATCACCAGATCATATCCCTCATTTATCAGGTAAACAAGGTTTTCAAGCGTATCCATCGTATTCTGTTCCTGTTCCTCAATGGTGCCAACCTGGTCACCTCTTAGCAGGGCATTACCGCCCAGCGCAATGACAGCGAGTTTTTTCATTCAAAAGTGTTTTATCCGGCTGTGGTTGTCCTCTTCGTCACATAACCTCATAAAAGAACAATGAACTTTCAGCTATACCGGGGGTAACAAAGCTATGAAATATCGTGATTCAGGATATAAACTACAGGATTGTTATAAAACAATGTTCAGTGGCAACAGGCTTTCGTAGAATATAGGCCAATTTTAGATTGTTTATAACTAATTTTATGTCTTAATTTTTATTTTATACCTTTATCCTCAATAGTTTATGGCGTTAAATTGCTCAAATTGAACAGATTAGTAAGAAGATATCTTATTGTGTTCCTTGTTATCCTTGCAGCCGGCTGCAGTAAAAAGAATAAATCTGAAGACGTAAAAGCTGATGTCATCGAATACAGGGTCGAATATACACATGAAAAGGCTGGCAGTGTTCCTACGAGGATCCTGCCTGACCACATGACTGTAATATTTGCCCCACCCTATGCTCTGAACACGATTAAAGGTTTTTTCGGACAATTTTCGCTGAGCTACCTGGCAGATTTAAAAAAAAAGAAAGTAACCACCCTCCTGAAATTATTTGATGGGAAATACGTTTATGAAGGAAAGGCCGGAGAACTGCCCTGTGGTATTGACCCGATGAAGGGTATGGCTCTCAGAGCCGGACAGGGGGAGAAAATGATTGCAGGATATCATTGCACCGAATATCTTCTAAGCATTCCCGGCAAGGAAGATATACCGGTATACAGTACGGATGAGATTAAAGTTAAATCTCCGAATATTACAACACCCTACCGCAACCACAGCCATGTCCTGCTTCAGTTTTATACCCGTCTCAGTGTCCTTGACATGATGCTGGTAGCTGATAGCTGTACGGTCATGAATGTGCCCGGAAAGATGTTTTCCATCCCGGAAGGTTACAAGAACGTCTCCCGCGAAAAAATGGAAAAGATTCTGGACGAATTATTTAAATAGGGGGGCGAAGATGGTAAACAAAAATAATTCAGCTTATATTCAATAATGAGTCGAGATAAAGGTAAAATGAGCTCTGTCCGCAAAACGATCCGGTTTTTCAAGGATGAGCGGTTCAGAATTATTTTCGGAACATTTCTGGTTCTTCTTGCCGCCTACATGATGATAGCCTTCGTATCTTACTTTTTCACATGGAAAGAAGATCAGGATTTTGTTTGGGCCGATGTATTTTCCGGTGCCGACGTTCAGGTCGAGAACCACGCCGGCAAAATCGGAGCCTGGGTGTCGGCTCTGTTCATGAACCACTGGTTCGGACTGGCCAGTTTCGCAGTCCCGTTTTTCTTTCTGATTCTCGGGACCAATATGCTCGGGCTGAAAATATTCAGGACCGGCAAAAGTATCAGAGTCCTCATTATTGCCACCATACTCTTTTCCGTCTTACTCGGATTTCTTTTCGGACAGAATACCGGATTCCTTGGAAGCGGTCCCGGGGGTGCTCATGGTTACTTTATCAGTCAGTGGCTGATCGCTGCCCTGGGAAAGGCCGGAACAGCCTTTCTCCTCATCATTCTTTTCCTGGGCTTTTTCCTCTATTCCTTCGGCAACGCAAGTCAATTTTTCCACCGAAAACCAAAAGAGAAACAATCGGATAAGTCGAAAAAAGATAAGGAATCAGACCCCGAAATTCCGGATGATCACCTGGATGTCACCGAAGATCCCGAAGATGACAATAAAAAGGCCGAACCTGAGAAAAAGGTGGCAGTATTTTCCGACGACGATTTTGTGGTTTCCGATAAAAAACAGGTTCAAACGAAAGAAGGTGATCAGGGCAATCTTGACGATGACGGGATAGAACTGACCGTTGAACAGTCTGATGAGGATGAAACTGCAGGATCCGGATCCCTTCAGGAAGATTATGATCCGACACTCGACCTGTCTTCTTATATATTTCCTTCACTTAAAATTCTGAAGGATCATGAGATCGGTAACCCTACCGTAAGCAACGAGGAACTGCTGAGCAACAAAAACAAGATTGTAGAAACGCTGGCTAATTACAAAATCACCATCGACAAGATCAAAGCTACAATCGGTCCCACTGTGACTCTTTACGAGATTGTGCCGGCACCGGGGATCCGCATCTCCAAGATCAAAAGCCTGGAAGATGACATCGCACTTAGCCTTGCCGCTCTCGGGATCAGGATCGTAGCCCCCATTCCTGGTAAAGGCACCATAGGTATTGAGGTACCAAACCAGCAACCCAGATTGGTGAGCATGAAAAACGTACTGTCATCCCTGAAATTCCAGGATACAAGGTTTGAACTGCCAGTGGCTCTCGGGAAAACGATATCTAACGAAACCTATGTCTTTGACCTGACCAAAATGCCACACCTGCTTGTTGCAGGGGCAACCGGTCAGGGTAAATCGGTGGGATTGAATGCGATCATCACTTCGCTGCTATATAAAAAACATCCATCCCAGCTTAAATTTGTTCTGGTAGATCCTAAAAAAGTTGAACTTACCCTGTATGCCAAGCTTGAAAGGCATTTCCTGGCCAAAATTCCGGATACGGAGGAAGCCATCATTACCGATACGCAGAAAGTGATCACTACCCTCACTTCGCTGACCATCGAGATGGACCAGCGATACGACCTCCTGAAACTGGCACATGTCAGGAATATCAAAGAATACAATGAAAAGTTCATCAAAAGGAAGCTGAATCCCGACAAAGGGCACCGGTATCTGCCCTACATCGTACTCGTGATCGATGAATTTGCAGATCTGATCATGACAGCCGGCCGTGAGATAGAGAACCCCATTGCCAGGCTGGCCCAGCTGGCCAGAGCCATCGGGATCCACCTCATCATTGCCACACAGCGGCCGACAACGAATATCATTACCGGGGTGATCAAGGCCAATTTCCCTGCCAGGATCGCCTTCCGCGTTATGTCGGTTATCGATTCCAGAACCATCCTCGATATGGCCGGCGCTAACCAGCTCGTTGGACGGGGTGATCTGCTGATCTCTTCCGGAACCGAACCTATAAGGCTTCAATGTGCTTTTATCGACACTCCGGAAATTGACGTCCTGACTGATTTTATTGGGGAACAAAGAGGGTATCCCACAGCCATGGAACTTCCTGAAGTGGAAGATACCCATTCAGAAGCCATAGCAGTGGATCTGAAAAAAAGGGATGCCAAATTCGAAGAGGCCGCACGACTGGTCGTCCAGTACCAGCAGGGATCGACTTCGCTGATCCAGAGAAAACTGGCCCTGGGATATAACCGTGCCGGCCGTATTGTAGACCAGCTGGAAGCAGCCGGCATCCTTGGACCTTTTGAAGGCAGTAAAGCACGCGAAGTACTTATACAGGACGAGATGAGTTTGGAACACATTTTGAACAGTCTTGAATAAACCTCAAAAAATGAAATTCTTAAGCCTCCTTCTGTTTTCGTGTTTCTTTTTCCATACTTTCGCACAGGACAATAAGACTGCCCTTGCCCAGGATCCGGAAGCTGTGCCATACATGGAAAATGTTGCCAGCCTGCTATCGGACAAATCGCCTTTCCAGGTTGAATTTAAGTACGAGATCGTCAGTAGCGTCAATGATTCAAAGGTAAGTGACTATGGATCAGTGATCGTGAAAGGAAATAAATACAAGTTGAAAACCGACGACAGTGAAGTCTATTACAACGGTGCGAAACTTTGGTCGTACAACGTTCAGGCCGGTGAAGTATACGTAAGCGAACCCGACTCATCCAATACCGACGAATCCCTGACCGACCCCTTCAGACTGATCGGAAACTATAAGACCTATTACAAATACAGGTATAAAGGGGAACAAACCATCAAAGGCAAAACCTACCAGGAGATCGACCTTTATCCGGTAAACCTGAACAACAGCTATTCCATTCTGAGACTCCTGGTTTATAACGGGGGAAAAAGTATCTATTCTTTCACCATCCAGCAAAAAAATGGTATTGATATCAGTATATATGTAACTGATGTGATCCGGAATATTTCCATTGATGACAAGACGTTTGAATGGGACGAAGCAGCCCATCCCGATGTCCTGGTCGTGGAGATGTAACCTTCACTACTCCGGATATTCTATCCTGGCGTGGTAAATATTGATCAGTTTCCGTTTAAAGATTTCCTTGATGGTCTCAAAATCCCTGAATGTCAGATCAACATTGATATATTGCTGTTGCTTGATCTGGCTGTCGATGATGTTTTCCACGAGATTATTGATCACCTCCTTATTGATGGATTTAAGGCTTCGTGAGGCTGCCTCGGTGGAGTCTGCCATCATCAGTACCGCCGTTTCCTTAGAGAAAGGTTTGGGTCCGGGATAGGTGAAACGGGCAATATCCACATCCGCATCCGGGTATCTTTTCAGATATGATTTATAAAAATACTGCACGGTCGTGGTGCCATGGTGGGTCCTGATAAATTCAACGATCAGTGATGGAAGATTATTTTTTTTAGCCATCTCAACTCCTTTGGCAACGTGTCCAATGATCTTCTCCGCACTGACTTCAAATTCAAGGTTATCATGAGGATTAAAATTTGAGGTCAGATTCTCTATGAAATACATCGGATCTTCTATTTTACCAATATCATGATACAGGGCTCCGGCCCTGATGAGCAAAGGGTTCCCGCCGACATTGAGTATAGCCTCTTCAGCCAGGTTGGCTACCTGGAGTGAATGCTGAAAAGTTCCCGGAGCTTTTTCGGCAAGGTTTCTGAGCAAGGGCTGGTTTGTATCCGACAATTCGACAAGTGTGGCATCTGAAGTGAATCCGAAGATTTTTTCAAAGATGTAAATCAAGGGATAGGAAGTGAGTACCAGTAATGCATTCCCGGCAAACCATGCATAATTTTTCAAATCGAGATTAACGATACTGCCTTCCTGGATCAACCCCATGCCGGTATAGACCAGGCTGTAGGATATAAAGGCAAACACGGCCGAGACGAACAGTATCCCCCTCCGGTACAGGTTTCTCAGGGTAAAAATGGTGACTACCCCTGCGATGAAGTTCATAAACACAAATTCAAAGCCGTTCGGAGCCCAGAAACCAATGAGCAAAATGGTGATCAGGTGAACGAAAAGGGCTATCCTGGCATCATAAAATGTCTTCATGATCACTGGCAGGATGACAAAAGGTACTACGTAAAGACTCAGGGCCTGCGTCCGGATCGTGAGTGTGGCCAGCGAGGCCATGATCACTACCAGCATAATGATAAAAAATGTTTTAACCCCGCTGTTCAGCACTTCCTTCCTGAAATGGAAAAGGAAGAGATAAAGAACTAAAAAAGCGAACGAAACCAGAAGTATCTGTCCGACAAAAATAAGTGTATAATTCCGGGCAACGCCTGGATTGGTCTCATATTCATGCTTTAATGACTGAAGGATCTGGTATTTCTGATCATTCACCGGTTCGCCCAGGGCAATGATTTTTTCCCCGGCCTGCACCATTCCCTGTGTAAGGGAAATCTCACTGGTCAGACTTTCTTTAACCCGTTCTGAGGTCACCTCATCGTAAAACAGGTTCGGTTCAATGAGGTCCCCCGGATCAATCCGGCTGATAAAACGGTCTTCTTCCTTTAACCCGGGTTGATAAACTGCTCCAGTGTCCGTAAACTGTGCCTTCAGAAATTCATACGCGGATTTCTGGGTAAATATCGTACTCACCTGCCGTTCTTCCACCACCTGGCCCATGATGACATTGACGCCTGACTCACGGTTATGAACATTCTCCAGCTGCACAGGATCCTGGACGATTCCACGCCGGTAAACCGATTCCAGCATACCTTTTATCGCACGGGAATAATCATCCCTCAGCTTGTCGGCAGAGCCATTCCGTATATGCAGATTGGCATGCTGCAGCCCTTTGGATTTTACATAAGCCACATAAGCACTCCAATCTTTGATAAGCAGTTCGTCAAGCCTCGAATCTTCCTGCAAAAGAACGGCGGAATCATACCTGAAATACGGTTCAAAATCATTCATCACACTGTCCTTCTCAGTCTGTATTTCAGATTCCGGCTTATAGATTGGGAAATCAAACGGAGCCACCAGGACTTCATGCATCCATGGCTTCCCTTTCTGAAATTCATACCTGAATTTTCCTCCCCGCGGAAAAAGTGCAATGATCGCCGCGGTACCGGCAAGAAAGATCAGGAAGATGCGAATGGCTTTGAAATTAATGTTTCGGCCAAATATTTTCATGGGAAATGGATTTCAAAAGGCGAAGTTATGAATTTATTCTCTAGACAACAGGGAATATAAAAAGTTCTTTAAAGGAGAAGAAACAGAAAAGATAAAATCTTGTCTTTAATATGTTGCACACCCTACGGAGTGGCATGTTTAACACCTTCCAGCGTTCTATCGCTCTCTGTCTGATGTGCCCTGTTTACCTCTTTCACTGTTTTGATCGCCCTTATACCCCGTATTTCCTTTCCGCCATACGCAGTAAAACCGCCTTACTCCGCCGGGATCCAAACCCTGATATCTCCCCCTGTCTGGCTGGCATCGGAAAAGGGAACCAAAACGACCGGCTGCCCGTTTTTCGTACGGATCATATCCGAAATAAATGCCTGGTTACCAACCCACCCATCGGGAAGCGGACCATCGTATTTTTTCAGCGCCGGTTTCTGACCTTTCCTGAATACGACATCGCTGAAATCCTTCAGATTGTTCACATCCGCGTCTACAGCCAACACCTGGTCACCATATTTAAGGGCTGAATAACCGGGATAACTCTGGCCGCCATCCAGAACGCGAACCGGGAAATCCATGGTGATCAGGACTCTGTCCTTCGGTTTCCATTTACGCTGAATTTTAAGGAATTCACCGGGTTTACCTTCGTACACGGTTTTGCCGATACGGGCAGTATAACCGGTCGGTCCATGCCGGAACGCGAAGTGCCAGAGTAAATTCCGTGCCCGGCAGGGTTGTGACACTGATCTCCGCCTGGTTACTCAGCGGAAAGTTGCTGTTTATTTTCAACCCGGCAGAGACAGGTTCCCCTTTTGAACCGGCTACTGATACGCTGGCTTCGGAGGTATTGTAGAGCAGAACACCGATCTCGTTCCCATGCTGGTAAAACGTCAGTTCAGGGATCTGGGCGATGCACCGTTTCACGCTGGTATGACAGCATAATGGAGGGCCAAGATACATCGTGGGAGGCATATACCATTTCTTATCCTGCAGTGCACAGTAATAGACAATATTGTCAGTTACCGGATGCTGGGCAGCGAGCAGATGATTATACAACGACTTACCGATCTCATCCATGAACTTCTGACCGCCGTTCAGCTTAAACAACTCCTTGCTGAAATAGATCCAATGTGCCGTGACACAACCTTCGCCCATCTTGGCATCCAAACCTGCAGGCAAATCACCTGTTGCCCGGAAAAGCTCATCGCTTGTGGATGTTCCGGTTATGTAAAGCCTGTTTTTTGCAATATCATCCCAGGCCTTCAGAGCTGCATGGTACAACGCTTCATCACCGGTCACCTTATACATCTGGACCATCCCGATCAGGCAGGACAACATCTCATAGCCTTTGCCGTTTCCGACCTTTATAACCGTGCCCGACCTGTCGTTAAGCTCCGAAACGATTTTCGGACCGTCATCCTGTTCATAAGCCCTGAGCACATACTGGCAGAAATCGAGATAGTGCTGATCTCCCGTATATTTATAAAGGTAAACCATGGGTTCCAGAATGCTTCCGTTGGCCAGCCCGGCATGATACGATTGATACATCAGGTCTCTCCGGCCCGGACCGTCTCCAAACGTTTTACATAAAAGATCCCCGATTTTCCTTGCGGCATCCAGCGCGGGTTTATACCCGGTGAGGGCATAAAATTTCACCAGGCCCAGAATAACATATTTGTGATCCCAGACGTCCCAACCCTGCCATTCAGCACCGGGTTGCTGTGTGCCCAAATAACCGTCATCCTTCTGGGTGTTGAGCCAGGTGAGAACAATCGTCTCCATGGCCTTCAGCAGGTCATCATCCTTCTCATAACTCAGCATCATCGTGCCTCCATTCACCAGTTTACCCAGAAATTCACCTACTGGCCATGGCGGGAGTTTTCCTGTGATGTAGGGTTCGAGCAGTTCCTGCGGAAATTCAACCAACCCCTTCTCTATGTTCAGCGTCACCCGCGGTCCCAGATAGCCACCGATCTTCTGACGGTCGGAACGAACAGGCACATACACCTCCGGCACTTTATCTTTAACAACCGGATCAACAGGCTGATCCAGGACCCTGATTCCCGGATCCATGAAACCGAACAGGTCCTTCGATCCAAAGGTGTAATTGGTGGATTCCTCGATAATTTTGTATGACATATAGCAGGCAGCCGACACCAGTGGCGTGAATGAAAAATCGACATCGGCGGTTTTTCCCGCTTCAACAGTGATCTTCTTAATCTGATTGTCTACCGGCACATCATTTTTCCCGGAAAAGACATCAATAATAAACCATGCATTCAGCTCATGATCTTTATCCCTGTTTTTAACCTGGTAGACGACATCCGTCTTTTCACCCACATGCAGAATGCGGGGTTTGAAATTTATTCGGGAAACGTCGATCCTACGACTCCAACCCTTATCGACGGCCACCCTGGGTTCTGCGTTGAACATCCCGCCTCCCAGCCAGATGTCATATACCCTTATGGCCAGGGTATTTACAGCACCCCACCGGATAGACGGATCACTGACTGGCAGGGAATATTTTCGGTATGTCTGGTAAAACCCTTCAATATTGGCAAAACTATCGCTTTTGCAATCCGCAGTATTCGTAGCGTTCCTGCCAACCACACTGCCATTCAGGTAAGTTTCGTCATTATCGTCAACACGGCCAAGATCAATGTAGAGGCTGTCTCCGGAACCGAGGTTTTCTTTCATTTCCTCAGGCAGAAAAAACCGGATCCGGTACCATCCATAGCCATTGTAATCTTCACCCGTGGAAAGATAATCCCAGCCGGATACCGGGCTTACATCTGCCCAGCCCGAATCGTCATAGTCGGGTGATTTCCAGGCAGGGTTGTCGCCGAAATGAATTTTCCATCCCGACATCAGTAATACCTGATCTATACTGCTGCCAAACGATATGTTCATGATGAGGAAAATGATCAGCCCTGAAAGGAACAACTTTTTCATGGCAGGATTAAGTAGTGTTTTCATAAGATAAGGATTAATCTGACCGGTTAATGAATGTCAGAAACGTTCTTGCTGATTATAGCCCCCCTTTACAGGGATTCAAAGACATTTGTTCCCGATGCTTGCAAACTCCGTTTATTGGTGAATATCACCAGCCAGAGCTTCTTTAATAAATCCCGTTCCCTGTCTCACAAAAGCATCCCCATCGGGACAAACATCGTGAAACATACCACGGGAAAAGGCGAAATTCCCGATTGAAGAATTATAGGTTTCCAGAATGAAATAGCCGTCAAAACCGACATCCTGCAAGGTACTGAAAATAGATCTCCACGGCACCAGTCCGCCACCGGGAACGCCCCTGTCATTTTCGCAGGCATGGATACCCCATAACCTTTCCGCCATGAGCCTGATACCCGATTCGTATTCCCGTACCTCAGTCACGAGGTGATATGTATCCATCAAAACTTTCAGGTTCGGGTGGTCAGCTTTATGAATCAGTGCCATCACCTGTTCAGGAGTGTTGACTAAATGGGTCCTGAAATGACTCATCGGCTCCAGGACCAGGGAAATATTGAATTTCGCTGCAAATTCAGACAGTTCATGGAGGTTTTCGGCTGCGAACATTTGCTCACTTTCAGAGGGTCTGCGTTTTTCTATCCGGCCCGGATGAGCATAAAGGGCACCGGTGTAGGCGGTTGCTCCAGCTTCCGCCCCTGCCTCAATCCAACGTTTGTGCCATGTCATGCCGAAATCCCTGCATTTTTTCTCATCATGTGAGATATCAGCTTCCATCGGCCAGTCACCACCAGGGCTTATGACCAGCTCTGTACCTGCCTCATGGGAGGCTTTCCTGATCACCTCCGGATTAAACTCAACATCATCGCCAACAGCAATTTCAAGTGAGTCCAGCCCAAGCGAGCGTGCTCGTTCAAACAGACCGGTTTCACCTGAGGTCCACCGTTCCGTCCACAAAAAAATATGAGCCCCGTACTTCATCTGAATCAAAAAATTCTAAGTTAACAAATTCATTTACCAGAAAATGATATAAAAAGCTGCCAGGGACCCTAATATGCCGATAGCGCCAATATTGAATACCGTAGTCGTATGAAACATGCCCTTCTCAATCTCAATCCCTTTGGTTTCCTTTCTGTCGACCAGACTGACTATAACGCCAAGAATCATGGTAATGAAGAATACATATCCCATCCGGTTCAGGAAAGGGATTTGTGGAAAGAAAATGTAAAATACAAGGGTGATAGGAATGGTCAGAACGGCTATCCATAAAGCTGCATTTGGGGTGGCCGGTTTCCAGAACAAGCCCAGCAGAAAAATCGTCACAATGCCTGGCGAAACGAAGCCTGTAAATTCCTGGATATACTGAAATGCCTGTTCAATGGACGAAAGAGCAGGTGCCATTATACAGGCGATAAGAAGGGCAAGTGAAGCCGATATCCTGCCCACGGTAACCAGGTGTTTTTCGGAAGCTCCGGGTTTAATATAGGGTTTGTAAATATCCATTGTAAAAATCGTGGAGGTGCTGTTGATCATGGAAGCCAGGGATGATACAATAGCTGCACACAAGGCTGAGAAAGCAAGTCCTTTCAGCCCTGCCGGCAGAAGTCCCAGGAGCCAGGGATAGGTCCGGTCGGCATGCGCCATGGTTGGAATTTTTGCCGGATCGATATGACCCAGGCGTGCCATGATCTCAGGATCGGAGAGCATGACAAAGGCAGCCATTCCGGGAAGGACCACCAGAATGGGCATGATCAGTTTAAGGTAACCGGCGAACATAACCCCATGCTGGGCTTCTTTAATATTTTTCGCTCCCAGCGCCCGCTGTATGGTGTACTGGTTAAATCCCCAATAGAACGAATTGGCTACCAGGATAATCCCGAATACAATGCCAAAAACACCGGAGATTTCCTTGTAATGGGGATTACCCTTGTGGAATACCATGTGAAATTTTTCGGGCGAGACTTTATAGAGCTCTTTTGCCCCGGCAACGATCCCATGCCCGTTGGAAATAATATCGAGGGCAATCCAGGTTGTCAGGATGCCTCCGGCAAGTAAAAGTACCACCTGGATGATATCGGTCCAGGCTACTGCCGAAAGACCACCGTACAACGAATATGCTGCTGCAATACAGGCCAGCAGAAGCACACCGTAAATCAGTGGAATATCGAGTGTAACTTTTATGGCCAGTGCACCCATGTACAATATAGAGGTCAGGTTGACAAAGATGTAGACCAGGATCCAGAAAACGGCCAGGCTTGATCGTACACGCTTATCATAGCGCAGTTCAAGAAATTGCGGCAGGGTGAATATTTGTTTTTTAATGAATATGGGAAGAAAATATTTACCAACGAAAATCAGAATGATCGCTGAAGCAAACTCGTAAGATGCCATGGCCAGCCCCATGACAAACCCCGACCCGGTCATCCCGATCAGTTGTTCGGCTGAGATGTTGGCTGCAATACAGGATGCACCGATGGCCCACCATACCAGTGATTTCCCCGCCAGAAAATAGTCCCGGGTATCTTTCTGGTGCCCCTTCTTTGAGCGGGAAACCACGAAGCCCAGTACAATGATCATCACGGCATATCCTGCAAAAATGATGTAGTCGACAGATGAGAACTTTGTAATCATGTTTTCTCCGGGATTTGTTGTAAACTTATCATTTTTCCCTGAATTGTTACAAAGGCGGTATAAAAACAATCCAAAGCCGATAAGATCCAGGGTACGGTTATTGCAAAAATAAGCGGCAATGGCACATAGTTATAACTTGAAATTTGCCAAGAATTACACTTTTTTATCATTACACGGATGCAAGCCGGAACAGAAATACTTTTTAATTAAATTCATATACTGTGTGTTACTAAGTTCTTTCCCGAATGTCTGACTATAAAAGCAGAAAGTCTAACATGAAAAAAAAGTGTAATAATCAGATAAAATAATGTCTGTTTAAATCTGAAATTCAATGTAATTTCAAACCCTGAATAAGTTTCAAAACTTTAAAACAAATCGCCGTGGAAAGAAAGTACTCCGTTTTTCTGGGAAATGTCGGGACCAGTTTTGACCGGCACTGTCCGAAATATTCAGACAAAACCTTCACGATTGAAGAACTCTTTGACAGGGTGGCTTCGATCGACAAGATGAAAGGTGTGGATCTGGCTGTTCATCCTGAAATCTGGAACAATATCGGTGCTGTGAAACAGAGCCTGAAACGTACGGGTCTGAAGGTAGTTTCGTGTGTAGTGGACCTTTTCGCCCAGCCCCGGTGGAAACAGGGCTCATTCTCGTCGGTCGATCCGGAAATCAGGAAGCAGGCCGTTGATGAAACAAAGAAGATCATGGACCTGGCAGAAGAGCTCGGCGCTGAGTTCATTACCATCTGGCCTGGCCAGGATGGGTACGACTATCATTTCCAGGCTGATTATATTCAGGAAAGGACATGGTTTGCCGATGGTGTGAGGGAAGCCTGCCGGTACAAACCCGGGATCGGGATTGCGCTCGAATACAAGATCCGCGAACCACGTACCCATAACTATATCAATACCGTGGGAAACACCATACTGACCGTTAAAGAAATCGGTGAACCCAACTGCGGAACAGCTTTTGACATTGGTCATGCCTTTTTTTCTTTTGAAAATTCCGCCGAAGTCGTTGCCCTGATCAAGAAATGGGGCGGCAATCTCATGCATCTGCACATGAATGATAATTTCAGTTCGGCTGACGACGATCTTATTGTCGGATCAGTGAGAACCCTTGAGTACCTGGAGTTCATTTACTGGATCAGGAAAACCGGCTATAACGGCTGGTTCACCATGGATCAGTTTCCTTACCGGGAAGACGGGCAGGAAGCGATCAATGAAAGTGTTCTCTGGTTCGATGCTCTTGAAAGTATCATTGATTCAGCCGATCCTGCGGAAATCGAGGCTGTCATTAAAAAGAAAGACGCCATTGCAGCCAACCGGCTGGCAAGGAAACTTATACTGGGCCGGTAAACCGCCGGTTCGTCATTGTTATATTAACTTGATAATTCGTAACTATTCAAATGGAAAATATTCAAAAAACCTTTCAGAAGGAAATTCAGGAACTGGCAGATGCCTCAAACAAAATTGCGAAAATGGGTTATGTGACTTCGCACGGGGGGAATCTGTCGTTCAGGGTCGATGAGAATGTAATGCTGATCACGCCGACCAAAGTACCCAAAGCCAATATTAAATTCGATGATGTTTGTATCATTGACCTCTCCGGCAATGTGCTGTATGCTGCACCTGGCAGAAAGCCTACGGGGGAAACGGCCTTCCATATTGACATCCTGTCAAAACGCCCCGACCTGAACGCACTGGTTCATGCCCATCCGCCTTACATCACCGGACTGGCTATCGCACATGACGACACCCTCTCAAAACCCCTGCTTCCGGAACCGGTTACCGAAGTCGGGCCGGTTTTGTCCATACCCTACTATGAACCTCTTACCCAGGAGCTGGCAGACGCCTTTGAATCGGTGATCTTTAAAACCAATGCAGTGCTGATGAGAAACCACGGCATCGTTCTGGGCTCCTACGAAGGCGTCTGGCGGGGAACCGAACTGCTCGAAATGGTCGAGGCAACAGCCATTTCCATCATGACTGCAAAGATCCTGGGAAAGATTAACATCCTCACCAAACAAGACGTGAAAAACCTGGATAACGTGATGAAAACCAGAAACCTTCCCTTACCCGGCGGACCGAAAGGAAATAACAAGAGCCTGGTGGATATTTATTTCCCGGAGGAAAGTTAGGGAGTGAGGGATTGAGGGATTGAGGGATTGAGGGATTGAGGGATTGAGGGATTGAGGGATTGAGTGAATTGTAGACGGGAGATCTGAATATTGAATGAGCAAAATCGTTGAGATGTGATGCTTCACGTCTATGAAAAAACCATATACCCAATCTATTATAATCTATGATAATCCGTGTAATCTGTGGTGAAACTGTCGTGAAAATAAATGTTGAATTCGGAGACGGGAGAAGGACATAGTAAATTCTACGGTGGGCCGGGTTTCCCCTTTAGGGGACTAAGGGGTGAGCGTGGAGGAAGATGGGAAAAAAGAACAAAAGAAAGAGTGGAAAGAAAGGCAAAAGTTAGGGAGTTAGAGATTTAGGGATTGAGGGATTGAGGGATTGAGGGATTGAGGGATTGAGGGATTGAGGGATTGAGGGATTGAGGGATTGAGTGACTTGTCAGACGGGAGATCTGAATATTGAATGAACCAAATCGTTGAGACGTGATGCTTCACGTCTGTGAAAAACCGGATACCCAATCTATCATTTATAATCTGTGATAATCCGTGTAATCTGTGGTGAAATGAACGAAAAACCAAATCGTTGAGACGTGATGCTTCACGTCTGTGAAAAAACCGAATCCCAATCTATGATAATCTGTGACAATCCGTGTAATCGTGTGAATCTTTCGTGAAAATAAAGGTTGAATTCGGAGACGGGCGAAGGACATAGTAAATGCTACGGTGGGCCGGGTTTCCCCTTTAGGGGACTAAGGGGTGAGCGTGGGGAGTGAAGGAGTCGGAAAAAGAACAAAAGAAAGAGTGGAAAGAAAGGCAAGTTAGGGATTTAGGGATTGAGGGATTGAGGGATTGAGTTAGGGATTTAGAGATTAGAGGTTAGGGAGCCCGTGTGAAGAGTGTAAACGGGAATTCTGAATATTAAATATCGAAATCAAAAAGGTAGATGACGCAATGCTTCACGTCTCCGTGATAGAATTGATATATCGAATCATGAATTCATAATCTGTGAGAATCCGTAGTAAATTCTACGGTGGGCCGGGTTTCCCCTTTAGGGGACTGGGGTGAAACTGTGGGGAAACTGTGGTGAAACTGAAGTCTGAAATCGGAGATGAGGGAGTAAGGGAAAGGGAAACGGCAAGAGGAAACTGCATGAACCTGTTATGTAAATAAACTATAAACAAGGGATATCCCGATCCGTACTTGTTATCCGGAAAAATTTAGCCGGCTATTAAGATTATTCCACTATTTTTGCATGAACACCCTAATGCAAGGCGGAATGAAACCCATCATTGAAAAAGTAGCCGTACCGCAGGAATATTCATTCAGCACCGAAACTGTTTCTCTACCCTTTTTCAAGTCTAAATGGCATTTTCATGAAAAGACGGAGATCATTCTGATCATCGATACCAGCGGCATCGGATTTATTGGTGACGGATCAGCCTTCTTTTCGGGAAATACCGTCGCCATTGTCGGATCGGGTGTCCCTCACGTCTGGCAAAACCATAAAGACTATTTCGAACCGGATTCCGGACTGGTTGCCCGGTCCATCGTGATCAAATTTGAGGAAGATTTTCTTGGCGAGCCTTTTCTGAATCTTCCCGGGAATACACTGATAAAAGACCTTTTACTTAACCGTTCCAAGCGGGGCATGCTGTTCCGGAATGAAGCCAAAGCAACACTTACCGGGCTGATTTACGAAATCTCTAAGACAACCAGCGATTTCAACCGGCTAATGCTGCTGATCCGGATTCTGAACATCATGGCCGGCACAAAGGATTTTGAATATGTCTCCAGCACTTCCTATTCAAAAGTGATCAAATCCAATGACTATGAGCGCCTTGATAAGGTTTTCAAATATGTTATGACTAACTTTCAGCAGAAGATCGAACTGGAAGAAATTGCACAGATCGCCAGCCTCTCCCCTTCTGCTTTTTGCAAGTACTTTAAAAGCCGGACTCTTAAAACTTTTACCCAGTTCCTGAATGAAGTCAGGATAGGGCATGCCTGCAAGCTGCTAATGGATAAGAATGTGAATGTAAATCAGGCCTGCTATATGTCGGGATTTAAATACTTGTCGTATTTTTACAGGCAGTTCCAGACTATTCACCATGTAACGCCCCTGAAATATAAAAGAATGTTTTTTGAAAGTGAGCTGAATCCCGGACTTGACAATCAACTTCAGGATAAGCATAACCAGTGAAAGGCATAAGGAACATAACCTATCGCACATGAAAACAGCCTTCGGAATTTGTCTTCAGTATTTTATCCCAATGCGCCGGGAGGATTCGGATAGATCGGAGATGGTCAGCCAGATCCTGTTTGGTGAGACCTTTCGTATCACCAGTGAAAGTAAGCAGGGAAAATTTGCCCTCATAAAAGCGGATATAGACGGATATGAAGGATGGATCGATACCAGGACGATACGGTACATGGATGAGAAGACTTATTTCCATTATACCGGACTGCAGCCCTTAATCCTTCACAAAAATGTAAGCATGACGTCATCTTCCCCCGGTTATCCCCCACTCAAAGCCGGTGCCGGCAGTACTTTCAGGCCAGAAAACGGTATGCTCCTGCCTGATCTTGACATGTATACCATTCCTCCTGACCTTACACAGGGATCGGCAACGGAAAAAAGGTCCCGCCTGATGACCTTCAGTGAACATTTTATCTCGGTCCCCTATCTCTGGGGTGGCAGGTCCGACGTAGGCACCGATTGCTCCGGGCTGGTTCAGAACCTGTTCAGACAGGCCGGGATCCCTCTTCCCAGGGACGCTTCCCAACAGGCACTTACAGGAAAAACACTGAGCTTTATTTCGGAGGCAAGGCCCGGCGATCTCGCCTTTTTTGATAATGAGGATGGTGTGATCGTACATACCGGCATCATCATGGGTAATCATAAGATCATCCATGCTTCCGGCAGGGTGAGAATTGATAAAATTGATCACCAGGGAATTTACTCCGGGGAAGATTCAAAATATACCCATAAACTCAGGGTCCTGAAAAATGTCATCGACTGAACCATTTCATATCATTCACTTTAAAAACCATTGAAATGATAACCGTAAACACTCCTCAAATTCCCGGAAGGGAAATTACTGAAGCCCTGGGCATTGTCAGGGGAAACACCATCAGGGCCAGGAACATCGGCAGGGATTTCCTTGCGTTTCTGAAGAATGTGGTTGGCGGCGAGATCAAGGAATACACCAAGCTGATGACCGATTCACGCGAGGAAGCCTTGTCCCGGATGATCAAAGATGCTGAAAGGCTCGGCGCCGATGCCGTGGTAAATGTCCGCTTTTCCACCTCTATGGTTATGCAGGCCAGTTCCGAGATCCTGGCTTATGGCACGGCCGTGAAACTAAAACCCTAAAGTCATGAGCTAGCGACAGGATTGCAACCATCATCTCCGCCATCATCTTTCTCGTGGTGCTGGTGGCTTTGGTAATCGTCATTATCAGGCGTGTCAGGGAAAAGAAAGACGAAGATTTCGAGGACAGGCCGTGGTGAGAGGGAAGAGGGGAAGAATGTGAAGAAGAGGAGAAGAGGTGAGGAAGATGGAGGAGATTGGGGAAGGGAAGAGGAAAAAGCCTGATCCCGGGATTGGGTCGATGAACCCGTGACCGGTAACCCATGCCAAGCCGCGGTTTTTGCCCATGTTTTGAATGGACGTTGATCCCGGGAACTCTGGAAGGCTTCAATTATAGATTCCGATTTTTATCGGAACGGTCTCGCCCATGGTCAGAACAGTCAACGATCACAGGTACCCCGGAGGGGTTCAATAATGGTAGCCAGCGTTTTTTGTGGTTGAAATGGCCGGCTTTTACCCGTTATCCTGCCACTTTTAATCATTATTTCCTACTGTCCCGGCAATCATCTCAAGAAAAATCACATCCCTGGTTAGAAGGTCGAGATAGGCTTATACAAAAAAGGACTGAAATATTTTTGCAGTGAGAAAAAAAAATGATGATTTCAGCTGGCATTCATCAAAACGAGAGTCATCATTTTGGGTGAGTTGATAACTTTTCGTCAAAAAGCGGGAAATGGGGACGCTGAGATCAGGGGGGTGAAAGTCATTAAGGGCGGCAGGTTTGGAAGGCGGGGGTGGGATCCCTTTTCAAGAAAAGACTCCTTAGAATAACGAAGCCCTTTGCTGTGCCCTGACCTAACCTTGTCCCCGGCGGAGGGCGGAGAGGAACTTTTCGTAGAGACACACCTTGAAGACACACGAAGCATGTCTATGTTAAGAAGGGAGTTAGGGAGTTAGGGAGTTAGGGATTGAGGGATTGAGGGATTGAGGGATTGTGAGGGATTGAGGGATTGAGGGATTGAGGGATTGTGAGGGATTGAGGGATTGAGGGATTGAGGGATTGTGAGGGATTGAGGGATTGAGGGATTGAGGGATTGAGTGGAGAATATCGAATCGATTCGGAGACGGGCGAAGGACTTAGTAAATGCTACGGTGGGCTGGGTTTCCCCTTTAGGGGACTAAGGGGTGAGCGTGGGGAAGGAAGATGTCGGAAAAAAGAACAAAAGAAAGAGAGGAAAGAAAGGCGAAAGGTGAGAGGTGAAAGGCGGATAAATGATGGCCTTTTTTATTAGAGACGTGCAATTATGTACGTCTCCTGGAAAATACGGAATTAATCATTCGTGCGAAAAGCGAAAGGCAAAATTGAGGGATTGAGTGAGAATATCGAATGATTCGGAGACGGGAGAAGGACTTAGTAAATGCTACGGTGGGCTGGGTTTCCCCTTTAAGGGGATTAAGGGGTGAGCGTGGGAAAGAAGATGTCGGGAAAAAGAATAAAAGGAAATAGATGGAAAGAAAGGCCGAAGGTGAGAGGTGAAAGGCGGATAAATGATGGCCTTTTTTCGTAGAGACGTGCAATTATGTACGTCTCCTGGAAAATACGGAATTAATCATTCGCGCGAAAGGCAAATATCGAATATTGAATGATCGAATATCGAATGATTCGGAGACGGGCGAAGGACTTAGTAAATGCTACGGTGGGCTGGGTTTCCCCTTTAGGGGACTAAGGGGTGAGCGTGGGAAGGAAGATTTCGGAAAAAAGAGCAAAAGAAAGAGTGGGAAGAAATGCGAAAGGTGAAAGTTAGGGAGTTAGGGAGTTAGGGAGTTAGGGAGTTAGGGAGTTAGGGAGTTAGTGGGAAGAAAGTGAATGATTGCTAAATATCAATATCAAAAACGTAGATGAAGTGATGCATCACGTCTCCATAGGGAATTGAATGTCGAATATTGAATGATTGAATATCGAATATCGAATATTGAATGATTCGGAGATGGGCGAAGGACTTAGTAAATGCTAAGGTGGGCTGGGTTTCCCCTTTAGGGGACTAAGGGGTGAGCGTGGGGAAGGAAGGTTTTGGAAAAAAGAGCAAAAGAAAGAGTGGGAAGAAATGCGAAAGGTGAAAGTTAGGGAGTTAGGGAGTTAGGGATTTAGGGAGTTAGGGAGTTAGGGAGTTAGTGGGAAGAAAGTGAATGATTGCTAAATATCAATATCAAAAACGTAGATGAAGTGATGCATCACGTCTCCATGGGGAATTGAATGTCGAATATTGAATATCGAATATTGAATATTGAATATCGAATATCGAATATTGAATGATTCGGAGACGGGCGAAGGACTTAGTAAATGCTACGGTGGGCTGGGTTTCCCCTTTAGGGGACTAAGGGGTGAGCGTGGGGAAGAAGGTTTTGGAAAAAAGAGCAAAAGAAAGAGTGGGAAGAAATGCGAAAGGTGAAAGTTAGGGATTGAGGGAGTTAGGGATTTAGGGATTTAGGGAGTTAGGGAGTTAGGGAGTTAGGGAGTTAGGGAGTTAGGGATTGAGTGGGAAGAAAGTGAATGATTGCTAAATATCAATATCAAAAACGTAGATGAAGTGATGCATCACGTCTCCATGGGGAATTGAATGTCGAATATTGAATATCGAATATCGAATATTGAATATCGAATATTGAATGATTCGGAGATGGGCGAAGGACTTAGTAAATGCTTAGGTGGGCTGGGTTTCCCCTTTAGGCGACTAAGGGGTGAGCGTGGGAAGGAAGGTTTTGGAAAAAAGAGCAAAAGAAAGAGTGGGAAGAAATGCGAAAGGTGAAAGTTAGGGAGTTAGGGGTGTGGGCGGCGAAAACAATACCTTTAGTCCTGCGACGTTATAACAGGGCCGGTTGTATCGATGAGAGACATAACCACATCCATGAAAACTGACGATCATGAGTTTCACCTACAAATATCCTCGTCCTGCCTTAACGGCTGATGTCTTACTCTTTCACAGCGAAAACGAGAGGGTGTCGGTTCTCCTGGTACGCCGTAAATTTCCACCCTTCGAAGGCAAGTGGGCACTGCCCGGCGGATTCATGAACCTTGACGAAACTCTCAAAAATGCAGCCCGTCGGGAGCTTCAGGAGGAAACATCGATCATCGTAAATGACCTCATTCCGTTCCATGTCTTCGATGAGATAGGACGTGATCCCCGTGGCCGGACCATCACCCTGACATTCTATGCCCTCCTGTCAGAAAAGCCCTCAGCTGCCATGGCCGGGGATGACGCCTCCGAACTCAAATGGTTTGACCTTGATGATCTGCCCGGCCTCGCCTTCGATCACCGTAAAATCATTGCTCTTGCACAGGAAGAAATACTGAAGGTTTAGGATCATGCCTCCTGCGATGATATAATGTAACTAAAGTTTCGCGTTTCATGAGGGAACATGGAAAAGATAAATATGGAACACGGATCCCGATTAAGAATGTCAGGACAGGTGAACGAGGATGAAGGGTTAAAAGGGAACACAGATCCCGATGAGGTAAAAGAAGATGAAGATAATATCGAATAAGGCACTCTCTACCCTCCACCCCTCCCAAAACCCCTGTCCTGTTAGAGTGGCCTATATTATAATGAGTTAAGTCGTTGTGATGACCGTTTCTTTCATTTGAACTTTCGATAGTGCATTACTAAAAAACTGGTTGTTTTACGACAATTTTTATCGGAGTGAACGCCCCACGCCAATCATGATAGCGGTTTTATGAACACTTCGTTCCACCCCTCCCCTGAGGGAGAGTGGCTTTTCATCTAATGACATAAGTTGATATGAGAGCACTTTTTAAAATAAAATTTTCTTGTGCAAGGTTATAGGAAGACCGTTCATCTCAAAATATATTTTATCGGTGTGAACACCCCAGACCTTCCAGGGCCTGGGGGGAGAGGTGGAACTCCCTATCTTCCTAACCTCTAACTTTCTAACTTCCTAACTTCCTAACCTCTAACTCCCTAACTCTCTAACTCCTATCTTCAACACCTCCCCCACCCCTGCCTTCCAACCCTATGCCCTGCACCCCGCTATTTCCCCATGCACCCTTCATCCTTTTACCTTTTTTACTATATTTGTCCTTTGAATTTAAACCTGCCCTTCAGGCTGGAACTTAAGGAAAAAATGATATGGATAATTTTACGTTGACACATCTGAGAGAGCTGGAATCGGAATCCATTTATGTGATCAGGGAAGTAGGAGCTCAGTTTGAACGGCCTGCCCTTTTATTTTCCGGCGGGAAAGATTCCATTGTGATGTATTACCTGGCCAGGAAAGCCTTCTTTCCTGCAAAAGTGCCTTTTCCCTGCCTTCATATCGATACCGGCCATAACTTTCCGGAAACGCTTGAATTCCGGGATAAGCTGATGGATGATACCGGTGGTAAATGTCTCGTACGCTTCGTGCAGGATTCGATTAACTCGGGTAAGGCAGTGGAAGAGAAAGGCGTCAATGCCAGCCGTAACGTTCTTCAGACGGTGACCCTTCTCGATGCCATCGAAGAATTTAAGTTTGATGCTGCTCTGGGTGGTGGACGGCGGGATGAAGAAAAAGCCCGTGCCAAGGAACGTTTCTTCTCCCACCGGGATGAGTTCGGACAATGGGATCCGAAAAATCAAAGACCCGAACTCTGGAATATTTTTAACGGTAAGAAACAGATGGGCGAGCACTTCCGTGTTTTCCCGCTCAGCAACTGGACTGAGATGGATGTATGGCAGTATATTTTCATGGAGGACATCGATATTCCCCAGCTTTACTTCACTCATAAACGTGAGGTTTTCAACCGCGACGGCGTGTGGCTTGCCACCGCACCCTTCATGCAGATGAAGCCTGATGAGAAAGCGGAAACACTCGATGTCAGATGCCGTACCATTGGCGACATCTCCTGCACCGGACTTACCCTGTCAACCGCCACCACCCTCGAGGATATCATCCAGGAAGTGGCTGCCACCCGGGTTACCGAACGCGGAGGCAGGTATGACGACCGCCGGTCGGAAGCTGCTATGGAAGACCGTAAAAAAGAAGGCTATTTTTAACCGGTACAGCAGGTTTCCCCGGCATGGCCTCTGTTTACACCTGCCTGATCTGTTCAGAATGAATCAATTTAATGAGAATGGAATAATCCCATAGATCCAAAAAAATAATTCTCGAACCCATATACCATGATAAAGGAAAAAGAAAGCCCCACCCCCGGATACCTCGATATGCAGTTACTGAGGTTCACGACGGCAGGCAGTGTGGACGACGGAAAAAGCACACTTATCGGACGGTTGCTTTACGACAGTAAATCGATCTTTGAAGACCAGATGGAAGCTGTCAAGCTGGCCAGTGAACGGAGGGGTGACGAACACGTCAACCTGGCGTTGCTTACCGACGGACTGCGTGCCGAAAGAGAACAGGGCATCACCATTGATGTGGCTTACCGTTATTTTGCCACGCCCAAAACGGAAATTTATCATTGCCGACACCCCGGGTCATATCCAGTATACCCGGAATATGGTGACCGGCGCATCCACCGCCAACCTGGCTATCATACTGGTCGATGCCCGCAACGGAGTACTGGAACAGACCATAAGACATGCCTACATCGCCTCACTGCTACGGATCCCGCATGTGGTGATCTGCATTAACAAAATGGACCTGGTGGAATATAAGGAAGAACGGTTCGAAGAAATTAGGGAACATTTCGACAGTTTTTCTTCCAAACTGGATCTGAAAGATGTCCGTTATATTCCCATCAGTGCCTTAAAGGGTGACAATGTAGTGGAAAGATCAAAAAATATGACCTGGTACGACGGCCCCACTCTGCTTTATCTCCTGGAGACCATTCATATCTCCAGCGACCTGAATTTTGTCGATGGCCGTTTCCCTGTTCAGTATGTCGTTCGCCCGCAGTCGACCGAATACCACGATTACCGCGGATATGCCGGCCGTATCGCAAGCGGCATGTTTAAAAAAGGGGATACAGTGAAAGTCCTCCCTTCGGGATTCACTTCGGTTATAAGTTCTATAGACACCATGAAAGGCAGTCTTGAAGAGGCGTTCCCCCCGATGTCGGTAACGCTTACCCTTGATGATGATATCGACATCAGCCGTGGGAATATGATCGTTCTCGACAATAATAAAGAGCCGGTGGTAAGCCAGGATATCGAACTGATGGTTTGCTGGCTGGGCGAAAAACCGATGGTCCTCAACGGGAAATATACAGTACGCCATACTTCAAACGACGTCCGTTGCATCATCAAGGATGTGACCTATAAGATGAATATCAATAACATGGAAAAGAATTTCGAAGACAAGAACATTGCCCTGAATGAGATCGCCAGGATTAAGATCCGGACCACTCAGCCTTTGTTTTTTGATTCCTACCGGATAAACCGCCAGACAGGCAGCCTGATCCTCGTGGATGAAGCTACGAATAATACGGTCGGGGCAGGGATGATTGTGTGATGAGACGGTAAAGGACTGATAATCATAATCTGTGTTAATCTGTGTAATCTGTGGTGAAAAAACGGTGAATGTAGTTTTTCACCACAGATTACACAGACTAGCACAGATTACTCTTCCTTTGTCTCCCTTAACCTTTCTCCACTCCGTTCTCAGTCCTAAGCTCTCCGCTATCCCTACCCTTTCAGTTCAGGCAAAAAAAAACCGCTCATTTCTGAGCGGTTTTTTTATTAAAGTAAAACCTTAAAGTTTCTTAGTGAGTTTGTCTTTAAGAACATTAACTCCAGTTGCAGCATTACCTGCAGATTTCTTGAAGGTAACATCACCTGAACCGGGTCCAATGTAGTAAGTTACAGCATTAGCTCCCCACCAAAGACCTGAATCATTCAGGCTGGGAGAAACCGTAAACCTAATATAACCATCGCATGTATTAAGTAATGGATCTGTAAAGTTCTCAAACCAAAGTCTGCCATAGCCCCAGCCAGCAAAATCTGTAGGCACAACTATTACACTTTTACCACCCGGGCATGAAACCTGGTAAGTTTTAGTGTTAACTGCGATTTGGAAAGTACTGGTGGCATCACCTGAAAAGAGACCAACAATGTCAAGTTTAAGAGTATCACCATTTGACTGATCGACATTTTTGGTTATTGAAACCGGATAAAAAGCATCACCTGAATTATCATTCCAGTGCTCAAGAGCATCAATGGCATCGCCTTCATAATCCGCCTCAACAAAAGGACAGGGAACCGGCAAATGAACAGCAACCGCTCCTCCTTTGAGTACCAGGGCAACGTTCCTGGTGCTGGGAGCTGTGGTAACCGTACCATCGGGTAGATATCCCGGGATGATCTTACCGTTGTCAAGAGTGATATCAGTGTAAAAATCAAAGGAATCACCTTGCTTTATACTGTCTGCTACAGGGATGTTATCGAACAAACCAACCAGATCGGCAACTGTAACGGTAACTGTTGAAGGAAAAGAAGTTACGTCTGCAACTGTTTTTGGATCTGCATAATTTCCATTGTAAATCACTTTCACAGTCAGTTTATCAAAAGGATAGTCAAAGAGCTTATCAACAACGATGTCGAATTTAAATGCATCGAAGTTATTTCGGTCTATGAGAAAGTCAGATGTCGGCGCCAGACTCAGCACCCCCACGTTGGAGTCCTGAATATTATTTGGCATCCTGCCGTTATTATCCTTTTCACAACCGGTGAAAAAGAATACAACGGAAAGAATCATAAAAATACGAACGATATATTTCATAATTTTCCTTTTTTAAATGAATTCACTAATACTTATCCCAGAACACCTTCTCAGTCGTGATATTTGCTTTCTGAGCCGGTGCATTCGCATTCAGTGTCAGTTCGTCGTTAAAATACGGCCATGACACGGGATAATCGCGAGTTCTCTGAACAGGTACGACACCACTTCCGTCAGGTCCGCCACTCATTTGTCCTGCAATACCGGTATCCGTCAAGTTCGGATTCATAGGATCGAACATTCTGGGATATCCGGTTCTGCGGTAGTCGGTGTACTGATCGTGCGATGTACCAAAGCTGGAAAGCCATTTTTCTGTCATGATAAGTTCCAGTTGTCCTGCAGGAGTTGCAATATTGAATAAACTGTCAATCTATTATGTGAGTATAAGCAGCAATAAGGCATCTAGAAGAGATGGAAGGTACAATCTGACTTGGATCCGCAGCCAGAAGAACAACCTGATTCACCTGGTTAAATGATTCTACCACTGCACTATGGAAAATATCTGCAAGAGCCACAGTTGAAGTAGCCTTACCGGAAGCAACCAGTTCTGCAATAAGGTAGTTCCTGTCAGCATAGGTAATAAGCCGGCAGGGAGCTGCACCTGTAGCATATCCGGTTCCAAATCCTGTTGTATTTGGGGTTCCATCTGAATTGTAGGATCCGTCACCATCATCGTAGCGTCCGCCACAAGGATAGAGGCCCATCATTGAAAATGTAGCTCGACCTGCCGCATCACGGTTTGGTCCGGTAGAGCCAAAATAGATAGAGATGAAATTACCATCTCTGAATTCCACTTTGCCTTCAGGATCGTGCTGTGCAATCTCCACTCCTTTAGCATTGGTGTGAGCATCCGTAACCTGGTTAACCCAGTAATAAGGAATCCTCGGGTCAGTAATTCTTGTTAAAATGCTGTCATTATTTCCGCTCATGATATTGAACAACCACGGGCTGATATAATTACTGATCTGGCCTCCGCCATATTCAGTAACAAAAGCAGGATTCCTGTCGTCGGGAGAAGGGCTTTTTCCATAAGGAATATTAAAGTCCTGGGACCATTTTGAAATCAACATAGTACTAGCATTGGCAATCAGCGTATCAACTTTAGCCTGATCGTACATGCCGTCCACATCTTTTACCTGGGTATACAGTTTAAGTTTAAGCGTATTGGCCATCCTGATCCAGGAATCGATAGTACCATTATAGATCAAATCATCGGCACCAGGTGTAAGGAGGTTGATGTCGACAGAATCTTTCTGCATATCAGCGATACCGTCGTCGATGAGATTAAAAAGGCTTGCATAAATGTCCTGGTCTGTATCAAAAACAGGATCCAGGATACCTTTAACATTCGCCTGAGAGTAAGGGATATTTCCCCAGAGGTCAACCATGGTACTGAAGGTATATGCTTTCAGCACTTTCCCGACACCAGCGTACTGGTAATTCTTGGAAGTGGTGCCCATGGAAATCAGCAGATCGACGTTCTGTAAGACCCCATTAATGTTTGTGCCGTTGTTGAAAACTGAATAAAAATCATCCCAGTAATTCTCAACATAAGCAGAACCTGTAATACCATAATTATCATAATCAGGCTCACGTGAGCTGAGTTGATGGGTGAAAACTGCGGTAGCATAACCAACATTGCCAAAATCATAGGTGAAGATGCTGCCGAGGGAAGTTTCAATACCCGGAAGCAAGTATCTGATATTGGGCTCCGATGGATTGTTCGGGTCCCTGTTTATATCCAGAAAATCCTTACAGCCCGCTACACCTATGAGCATTGCGGCAAGCAAAAAGATTTTAATTTTCTTCATAATATTATATTTTTAATTTATTTAAAATGTCAACTTCAGGTTGAACCCTATCCTCTTCACTGAAGGTGCTACCGTATATTCAACACCCTGAATGTTCGAGTTTCCATAACCGTTTACATCCGGATCGAAATGGGTGTACTTGGGAATATTCGGACAATAGTACCACAGGTTTCTGCCTGTAATGCTGAAATTCACGCTTCCGAAGGGTGTTTTCTGGATCCATTTTTCGGGGAATTCATAACCGATTGCTACTTCTCTCAGACGCCAGGTTGTAGCATCGTAAACATTGTAGTATCCGGCAGCATTAATAGCGAAGGATTCACCGAAATAAAGGTCGTTCACTGTTACCTGTGTCACGTTCTGGATTTCGTTTCCATTTGCATCCAGGGTGGCGGTTGCTGTATTCGGGTCACCGTAAACACCGGGGATGATAACTGTTTTTTCCCTGTCTTCGGTATCTTTTGTAACGCCACGTCCAAGCATTGTACTGACGGAGTTTGAGTATACATCACCGCCTTGCCTGTATTCAACCAGGGCGCTCACTGAGAGACCTTTAAAGGTCAATGTATTGGTCAAACTGGAGATGAAATCCGGGTTAGGATCACCGTAGAATTTCTGATCCTTGGCACGAATAAGAAATCCCGAACCTTTGTCAATCAGGAGATTTCCATTGTCATCGGTAGCGTCATAGTTTCCATAAAATGCGCCGTAAGGCTGGCCAATAGCGATCATAATGGAAGGATCACCGAACAGACCGCCAATACTGATCTTGTCTACATCACCATAGATAGCTTTTACTTCACTCTTATTATGCGTGAAGGCACCGTACATGGTCCATTCGAAACCGCTCGTTGTGCGAACAGGAGTGAGGTTAAGCCCGATTTCAATACCGGTGTTGTTCAGCTTACCAACATTGAGGTAACGCAGTGTATAACCTGACGAGGGAGCTACCTGGATCGGGGTGATCAGACTCGTCGAATTGTTGTTATAATAGGTAAAGTCGATACCAACCCTGCGGTTGAAGAATACGAGGTTTGTTCCCACTTCAAATTCACCCTTGAATTCAGGTGAGAGGTCGGAACTAAAGAACGTATCCGGAACATACATGGAAGGCTGACCAAGGATCGGAGTGTTGTACATGTAGTATGCAGGATAAATGGAATATGGGCCTGCGTCATTACCTACTTCACCCCAGGCTACACGGAGCTTACCATAGTTAAATACATCGCTCTGTAATCCTTTGAATGCTTCAGTAAGCAGGAAGGACAGAGATGCTGCAGGGTAGAAGTATGAATTACTACCGGGAGCAAGGGTTGATGACCAGTCATTACGTCCAGTCACATCCAGGAAAAGATAATCGTCATAACCGAGGGTGATATCACCGAAAAGACCAATAATTCTTCTCTTGGTAATTCCACCGCCATAAGGAACAACAGCCAGTGTGTTATTCATGTCGTAAATACCGGGAGCCATGATACCTTTGCCCTGGAACAGTTTACGTGCAGTGGCACGCTGGTTCACACTCTGTCCTATAAAACCGGTAAAGGTCAGCTTTTCACCAAAATTATGGTTAACGGTCAGTAAAAGGTCTGACTCAAGTTCGGTGTAATTATAATCATCGGTAACGATACCGCCAACACCTTCATAACCTCTTGATCCGATATCAACTACCTGTTTGCTACCCTGGATAAGGGTATTGGCACCCAGCCTGTAGGAAACATTCAGCCAGTTGGTGAGGTCATAGGTAAGGTTCATATTAGCCACGATACGGTCCATGTTCGTGGTAACCTGGTTGTGTTTCCATGACCACAGCGGGTTATCGAACTGTGCGCCGTTCGGCTGCAGCGGACCACCGTCAACAGTAGTGTAAGGCCTCATGATCCAGGTACGTCCAAGCCACAATGCCCTTGCAAAGGATGAAGCAGCTTCCTCTGATGAGGACTGGTTGTTACCGAAGAGTCCGCCGACCTGCTTGCTGGAAGTGTAAGAAACACTACCGTTTACTTTCAGACCGTTTTCGAGCTGGGTGGTTCCTCCAACGCTGGCAGCATAGCGGTTGAAACTTGAGAACGGAATGTAACCGGCATTATTCAGTGCAGATGCCGTGAAGTTCAGGGCTGAACGTTCACTACCGGCAGCAATGTTAATGGAGTTATCATAAACAACGCCAACATTAAAGAGGTCTTTTACGTTATTGGGCTGTGCAACATATGCGAGAGAGTCGCCAAAACCGAGTTTCTGATATTCAGGGCTCCATATCTTTATAGAATCCAATGAACCAAATCTCGGGCCCCATGATCCGTTAGCATTGGAATAGTCGAAATTGGCTCCGTTGCCATATGTATTCTGATATTCCGGCAGATGAGCAATGGTTTCGAAGTTGACCGAACTGTTAACGGTCACTTCAAGACCTTTCCTGGATACCTGCGGGTTACCGGTTTTAGTGGTAATTACGACCACACCGTTCATAGCTCTTGATCCGTAAAGGGCAGCAGCAGCAGCGCCTTTCAGGATGGTCATTGACTCGATGTTGTTCGGGTCAAGAGAGGAAATACCACTGGCATAGGCACCACCACCACTATTCTGGTCGGTTGTGGCAACCATCACGTTACTATAAGGAATACCATCAACGACAAACAAGGGCTGGTTGTCACCGGTGAAAGATGAGTTACCCCTGATTGTGATCCTGGTAGCTGTACCGGGTGCACCACTGGAACTGCGAATGTCAACACCAGGAACTTTTCCCTGCAAGGCTTTCAGTAAGTCAGGCTCTGATTTCCTGATGGTTTCATCAGTATTCACATCCACCACTGAGTAACCAAGTGCTTTCTGTTGTCTCGAAACACCTATGGCCGTAACAACGACTTCATCGATGTTGAGAGCATCTGTTGCCAGAGTAACATCAATCTGTGTCTTTCCGCTGATCGGAACTTCCTGGGTTCTCATACCAACAAAACTAAAAACCAGTGTAGTTGCATTGGAAGGTACTGAAATCGAATACTTACCATTGATGTCAGTTACCGTACCGACTGTAGTTCCTTTGACTACAACCGATACTCCAGGCAATGGAGCCCCATCTTCTGAACTGCTCACATTACCTGTAATCTGTACTCCCTGCGCTTGCAAAGCCATGCCAAGAAACACAAAAAGTGCCAGTAATACGGTAAATCTTTTCATAGATAGAAATTTTAGGTTTATAAATAGTTAATTAAAAAATGATACTTTGATGCCAAATCTATAAAAAATTTAGATTAAAAAAAATTATCATAAAAAAGTTTAGTCCTCTATATATAATAGTTTGTACCCGAAATTGCAGAGTTAAGCCAAAAACACTTCAGATTTTAAGAAATTGTCCTGATAAGCTTTTAAAATTAGTAATTTTAAGGCTAAACAGGCGATATCAGACTGCTATTTTCATCGTGATTTAGAATCAATATAAAAGAGGGGACATGAAAAAGTCAGGGACGAAATCCCCCCGGGACTTGAAAACACACCGTATCTTTGTTGTTATACTCTGTTTTATAATGGTTTATGACATTTATACCAGTTGTAACAATTCCATTCTCCGGGCTGAAACCTCTGAGTGACCCGGAATTATGTTATATAGCATATGTATCAAAGGGTAAGCCTTATATTCTGCTGGCCATTTTGCAGTCAAAGGAATATTTTTAGTTCCGGACTCGGAGCTGAAACACCAGGGAAAGTATTTCTGTCTTACATCAACACTGAAGAAATGTTATGTAATATCTCCCAAAACCATACAATGCTGAAATAATTCCCGATCTTTAAAGGCCGTTGCAAACTAAATCAATAAACTGATAATGAACAGGATCATCGAATGTGTCCCCAATTTTTCCGAAGGGCGTGACATGAAAATAATTGACCAGATCGTTGCTTCCATCAAATCGGAAGAGGGCGTAAAGCTGCTTGGTGTTGACCCCGGGAAGGCTACCAACCGCACCGTAATTACCTTTGTTGGGGAGCCTGACGCCGTGAGCGAAGCTGCCTTCAGGGCTGTTAAAATGGCCTCGGAGCTCATCGATATGTCGTCGCATCACGGCGAACACCCGCGGTTTGGGGCTACCGATGTTTGTCCGCTGGTACCGGTTTCGGGAATAACCATGGAAGAAACGGTTGAATATGCCCGGAAGCTTGCTGAGAGAATCGGCCGTGAACTGGACATTCCGGTTTATTGTTACGAGAATGCGGCTTTCACGGAAAAACGGCGTAACCTGGCTACTGTACGTTCCGGGGAATATGAGGGTCTGGCCGGTAAACTTTCTGATCCCGAATGGAAACCCGACTTCGGACCGGCCCGTTTCAATGCACGTACCGGTGCGGTAGCGGTCGGGGCCCGTGATTTTCTCGTAGCCTACAATGTCAATCTGAATACCACTTCTACGCGCCGCGCCAATGCCATCGCGTTTGATGTCAGGGAAAAAGGCCGGGTAAAACGGAAAGGAAACCTGATTACCGGCGAAATCATACGGGACGACGATGGCCATCCCACATACGTTCCGGGCACCCTGAAGGCTGTTAAAGCGATTGGCTGGTATATCCAGGAATATGGTATTGCCCAGATATCCATGAACCTGACCAATATATCCGTGACCCCGGTTCATAAGGCCTTTGACGAAGTTGTACGAGCTGCCGGGATAAGGGGTATCCGTGTTACCGGGTCTGAACTGGTCGGACTTGTGCCTCTTAAAGCGATGCTCGACGCCGGACGGTATTTTCTGGGAAAACAACAGCGCAGCACCGGGATCTCCGATAAAGAACTCATTAAAATAGCCGTGAAATCACTCGGCCTTGACGATCTCTACCCTTTTATTCCAGAAGACAAGATCATCGAATACAGGATGCAGCGTGACATGAAGAAAAAGAAACTCTCGGGGCTGAGTTTCGAAGATTTTATGAATGAAACAGCCTCGGAGTCACCTGCCCCCGGAGGAGGCTCGGTTAGCGCAGCACTTGCCGCCCTTGGCACAGCCCTTGGTACCATGGTGGCCAACCTGTCGGCCCATAAGCGCGGGTGGGATGACCGATGGGAGGAATTCAGCGATTTTGCGGAGAGGGGGAAAACGATCCAGGAGGAATTGTTATCCCTGATCGACGAAGATACCCGGGCTTTCAACCAGATCATGGAGGCTTACAAGCTGCCCGCCAGATCGGACACCGAACGTAAAGCCCGTACTTCCGCCATTGAAACTGCAACCCGGAATGCCATTGCTATCCCCTTCAGGGTGATGCAATCTGCTTTCAAAGCCTTCGATATTCTTGAAGCCATGGCTGAAAAAGGAAATCCCAATTCCGTTTCCGATGCCGGAGTAGGGGCCCTCGCAGTGAGGTCAGCTATAAGAGGTGCATGGCTGAATGTCAGGATCAACGCCAAAGGGCTAAAAGACCCTGAATTCCTCGATACGATCCTGAATGAAGGTACCGGGCTGGTGAAAAAATCGGATCAAAGGGAATCCCAAATATTGGAAATTGTGGAGAAGAAAATTGGTTAAGTAGGCGCGCCACGGCGCGCCTTTACGAAAATATCAAATAGCCGACCCCCCTCTTTCCCCCGTCCGGATGCGGACGCATTCTTCCAGATGGGTGACGAAAATTTTCCCGTCACCTATTTCACCTTCCAGCCCGTCGTGCGACCTTGCCGCATGAATGATCGTATTAATGGTGATGTCTACAAAGGCATCATTGACGGCAATTTCAATTTTAACCTTTGGAATAAGATTAGGTGTCAGTTTCTGGCCGCGGTACCATTCCTCCTGTTGCTGCTGTCCGTGACCGGAAACCCGGCTTACCGTTATCCGGGTTATTTCTGCATTAATGAGAGCCTGTCTGACTAGTTCGAGCTGGGCGTCCCTGATGATTGCCGTTATGAGTTTCATAATTTACGCGATTGATTTATGATGCGTCTTAAGATTCTTAAAGGTCTATTTGCCGAAATTAATTTGGATTTAGCATCCCGTAACCTCTTTCTCCGTGATAGGAATGGTCGAGACCATACATTTCGTCATGCTCTTTGGACCTGACTTTAACGAATTTGTTTATGACAAAAATAATAATTAGAGTCATTG
This sequence comes from uncultured Bacteroidales bacterium, assembly GCA_963764345.1. GTDB lineage: Bacteria > Bacteroidota > Bacteroidia > Bacteroidales > DASQZK01. Next base: position 133,539 of record CAVXSF010000004.1, read on the forward strand.
CGGCTGCATAAGCAATCGCGATTCCAACAGCAAGAGCCTGTACACCCAGCTGTTGCCACATAGTCCACCTGCCGCCGGCAGCTTCAGCAGCTTCAGCCATCCACGAAGGCCGGATAAAAAAGGTTAAAAGCAGGGCACCTACGATCCCGCCAACGCCATGGATCCCGAAAGCGTCCAGGCTGTCATCATATCCCAGTCGGTTTTTCATGGATATCGCCATGTAACACACCAGTGAGGCAAGTACACCCAGGATCATGGCTCCATAGGGTTGTACAACTCCGGCAGCCGGTGTTACAGCAACCAGTCCGGCAAGGATACCGCTGGCAAAACCGAGAGCGGTTGACTTTCCCTGGTGAATGCCTTCGATCAGCATCCAGGAAAGCCCCCCGGCTGCTGCTGCAACCTGCGTTGCCGTCAGGGCCTGTGCCGTTGAAAGTCCGCTTGAAATACTTGAACCGGCATTGAAGCCAAACCAGCCTACCCACAGAAGACCTGCACCCAGCATGGTTATCACCATATTATTAGGCCGGATAACCTGGTACGGATATCCCCTTCTTGGTCCGATAAATAAGGCAGCAACGAGTCCGCTGACCCCGGCAGATATGTGAACGACGGTTCCACCTGCAAAATCGATAGCGCCTCTGGCTCCCAGGTTATAAATAAATCCATCGGATGCCCACACCCAGTGACAAAGCGGGTTGTATACCAGTAAGCCCCAAACAGCAATGAAAATACAGTAAGCCTTGAACGACACCCTTTCAGCAAAAGCCCCGGCAATAAGTGCCGGCGTTATTATGGCAAATTTCCCCTGGAACATCGAAAATACATATTCCGGAACACCTGAGCTGAGAATGCTGTCATCAATCCCGCTGAGAAACACATCATGCTTGCTCCATCCGATCCAGCCCCCAAGCGCATTCGGCCCGAAACACATGCTGTAACTGACAATCACCCATAATACAGCCATGATTCCCATTGCTGCAAAACTGTGCATCATGGTCCCAAGAACGTTCTTCGTGCGGACCAGACCTCCGTAAAACATCGCCAGTCCTGGCACCATCAGTAGCACCAGGGCAGTACTCGTGAGCATCCAGGCCGTAGCCCCACTGTCGATCGCATTTCCGTCCGAAGCAAAAGTTCCGCCTATTAATCCAAACAGGAAAATGAATATAAAAAAGACTTTTTTCAGGGAGACTCTCATAATTTTAAGAGATTGATGGTTAAAAATGAGATCATGCTGCAAATGTATAATTATTTTTAGGGTTACACTTCATTTTTGTTACTTTTTTTACGTTATATATCATTTTTTTAGACGTATTTTAAATAAAACATGTTATATTATAACTATACCCCCCTAATAATCATAGGTTATCTGTAAAATAAATGTTTTTTTAGAATGGAGATACCAGGAATAATGGAAGTATGGAAAAGGGAGAAAATGTTATGGTGAATGTCAGACCGAACGGACTTATAGCTTAACCTCTTTCCCTCCCTTTCACCTTCAGACCTTTGCCTTTCCGTGCTCTGCACTCTCCGTCCGGGCAGAGTCCGGGGAATCGTCCTTTTAAGAAGTCCTGGTTTAGATAGGGTATCCCTCCCCCGCCTTCCAAACCCGCTGCCCTTAATGACTTTCACTCCCCAAATCTCAGCGTCCCCATTTCCCCTTTTTGACGAAAAGTTATCAACTCACCCAAAATGATGACTCTCGTTTTGATGAATGCCAGCTGAAATCATCATTTTTTTAGTTCACTGCAAAAATATTTCAGTCGTTTTTTGTATAGGACCCTTTCGACCCTCTAACCAGGGAGGTAATATTCCTCACGATGATTACAAGGATTGCCGGGAATAATGATGAAACAACCCATCGTAACGCAGAGATTCCGGGCATAACCACCACGGGCAAAACCGTGGCTATGCATGAGCTACCGCTCTGCGGTTCGGGAGTGATGCCGGGGATTATTTTTTTTCCTTGTCGTCTTTGCGGCTTTCTCCGGTCATGCCCACCACGGGCAAAACCGTGGCTATGCATGGGCTACCGCTCTGCGGTTCGGGAGTGATGCCGGGGATTATTTTTTTTCCTTGTCGTCTTTGCGGCTTTCTCCGGTCATGCCCACCACGGGCAGAACCATGGCTATGCATGGGCTACCGCTCTGCGGTTCGGGGGAGCGTAATTCACAGAAAATGTTAGCCTTCTAAAATTCTAACCTCAACCTTTATCATTCAATATTCAATATTCTCCCACTCAATCCCTAAATCACTCAATCCCTAAATCCCTAACTCCCTCCCGCTCAGATCCCCGCCGACCGTACCGGCAAGCCTCTAAGATAGACTTCTTCAATGAGGTCCGAACCGTAAGCATAAGGAAGAAACTCATAACCCGGCACGGGTCGGGTGACGATGAAGCCGGCTATTTTGCCCCTGGCAATGCTTCCAGCTACATCTTCAACCCCCATGGCATAGGCAGAATTGAGCGTGATGGCATTGATCGCTTCTTCCGGCAGCATCCTGAGTTGTATACAGGCAAGGGAAAGGATGATATTCATATTACCCGAAGGGGATGAGCCGGGATTATAATCTGAGGCAAGAGCCAGTGGAAGACCCGAATCGATCATCTTTCTTGCCGGGGCATAAGGCAAACCCAGAAAAAAAGAAGCGCCGGGCAATATTGTTGGCATTGTGCCGGTACCAAGAAGGGCCTGGATCTCAGCCTCCCCGGTATATTCCAGATGGTCGACAGACATGGCTTCATACTTTACTCCTGCCTGGATACCACCGGAGTACCCGAGTTCATTGGCATGGATCTTACCGGTCAGCCCGTATTTCATACCTGCCTGAAGGATGCGCTCCGTATCTTCGACGGTGAAAAATCCGGTATCACAAAATACATCGATAAAATCGGCGAGGCCTTCTGCAGCTACAGCGGGGATCATCTCACTGATCACCATATCCACATAAGCCCCGGGATGATCGCGGAACTCTTCAGGCAGGGAGTGAGCGCCTAAAAAGGTGGACTGTACAATCAGCGGGAAATTTTCCCTGATCCGCCGGATCACACGCAGCATTTTCAACTCGTCTTCCGTATTCAGTCCGTAACCGCTTTTGATCTCTACGGCTCCGGTGCCCAGACTCATGATCTCCCTGATTCGGACTGAGGATTGCTCATACAGTTCATCCTCACCGGTTTCGTGCAGGAGGCGGGCAGAATTAAGGATACCGCCGCCCCTGCGTGCAATTTCCTCATAGCTTAGTCCCCTGATTTTATCGATATATTCGATCTCCCTGCTGCCGGCATAGACAATGTGTGTATGGGAATCGCACCATGCAGGCAGCACCAGTCTGTCTTCCAGACCGGTCACTTTATCTGCTTTCAGGGAATAGCCGGAAGGAAGGGAAGTCATCGGACCGAAATCTTCGATAAGACCGCCGGACACGAGCATAAAGGCATTATCGATACAGGGGAGCTCCTTCATGTGCCGGCCTGCCCTGAAACGATCCGGTCCGGTTTCAACCTGCACCAGTTTCTTAATATTGATGAACAACTCCGACATCATGCCTGATAGTTCTTTTATTCTACCTTAAGAGATAAGCCATAAATACCCCCAGGTAGTTACCGAGGGCATAGCCGATAATTCCGATGATAAGCCCCGGCAGAACCACCGATTTGTTTTTCATGGCTGCTGCTACAACAGGAACAAAGGGAGGCGACATGGAAAGGGCAACGGATGTAATAATGAAATTATCAGCATCAATCCTGAAAATCCTGGAGATGATAGCATGCAGCAGGAGCGAACCGGGCACTGCAAGGAGGATAAAGAGGAAGATGGACATCAACTCAACCGAATGTCCGTTCCCGACCATCTTGCCCAGATCGGCTTCCGAGGCCACAACCAGTGAGAATACAAGTATAAAATACATTCCCAGCGGAAAAGTTTTCCTGATGCTATTTATGGAAGGCACGAGAGATGCAAGAATACCAAGGGTCGTAATGGTAAGGATGGCCACCACCATCTTGTAATTTTCAGAAAAAAGAAAACTAAGTCCGCCGCCAACGGCAAATATAAACACAGAGATGCCAAAGGCTTTCAGCAATGGAATGAAGGTTTTCCTTTTAAAAATTCCTTCATAGGATTCAAATTCCTCGACGATTTCCGCCGTGTGATTCTTTATTTCCTCCCCTTCCTTATATTTATAAGGTTTCATAAACAGGAGGAAGAACCGTTGCCCAACGGTAATCAGGAACAGGAGGATAAAAGCCCCGACGATCAGGTCACTGGTATGGGTCAGGATGTACAGCTCTGAAGGCACCTTCAGCATTTCCGCTATGGCAGCCAGGTTAGGTGTTCCTCCAGAATAGACGCCGACAAGCATCCCCGAGATCTTCCAGGCTTCCGGGATGATATCCTTGAAAATAAAATAGCCAATGGTAATCATAATTATGACAGACACTAATCCAAGCACAAGAGAAAGAAGGGTCTGCCTGGCCATTCCAAACCATTTTCTGATGTCTTCCGAGAACAGAAGCAATGGTATAGCCAGCGGAATGGTAATGGTTGTCACCAGGTCCTGCAACGGATAAATATCTGCCGGTAGAATTTTCAGGTTGCCTAAAAGCAATCCCACAACATAACAAATAATAATCGCCCCGATTTTTCGGATCATGGAATATTTACCAACGAGGTAGACCACAAATGCCGGGAATAGAAAATAGAAAAGAACGAGAAGTAACTTGGCAGTCATAGCAAGAGGATTACAGTTTGTATCATTGCGAATATACAAAAAATCACGGGCAATCCTCAAAACTCTTGTTATACTGTACAATGGCCTTCTCACTCATCCCCATGCTTGAGAAGCCGCCGTCGTGGAACAGGTTCTGCATAGTTACTTTCCTGGTCAGATCTGAAAACAGGGTGACGCAGTATTCGGCACAATCACCGGCGGTGGCATTTCCTAGGGGAGACATCCTGTCGGTAAAATCGATAAGGGTGTCGATGCCTTTGACCCCGCTTCCCGCCGTTGTTCTGGTAGGTGACTGGGAAACGGTATTGATCCTGATTTTTTTCTCACGGCCATAAATATAACCGAAACTCCGGGCGATGGATTCAAGAAGGGCCTTGGCATCAGCCATATCATTGTATCCGAAGAGAGTCCGCTGTGCCGCCACGTAGCTTAGGGCCACAATGGAACCCCAGTCGTTTATGGCGTCCATCTGACGGGCTACCTGTATCATTTTATGAAAAGACAGTGCCGAAATATCGAGTGTTTTCAGAAAATTGGGGTAATCAATCCCATCGTATGGAATCCCTTTCCTGACATTAGGCGACATCCCGATAGAATGCAGGACAAAATCGATCTTCCCTCCAAGAAAGTCCATCGACTCCCTGAATGTTTTTTCCAGGTCTTCAACGCTGGTTGCATCGGCAGGGATAACCCTGGAGTTCGTTTTTCCGGCAAGCTCGTTCAACTGACCCAGCCTCAATGCAACAGGGGTATTGGAAAGGGTGAAGACTGCACCTTCCTCATAAGCTTTTTCCGCCACCTTCCATGCGATCGACATGTCGTTCAAAGCCCCAAAAATAATCCCGCGTTTGCCTTTTAGTAAATTATATGCCATGATTTCAAGTTTTGTATTAGAATGCAAATTTAGATTAAATAAGGCTTAATGGAAAACAGAGCAGGGGTAATTTTCTGAATCCGGGTCAAGGAATGCAAATTCATATTCTGTGTACCGGAAGAACGAGGAAAGCCGGAAATGCCGGAAGGACGGGCAATCGCCGAAATAAAACCCGGGTAAATCTGTCCGATCCGTTTCATCTGCTTCATGAAACTAAATGCATTTTATCCAACGAAGGGAACCGGAGATCAGAAATGCCACTCATCGTTCCGAGAGAAGTTCTTTGGCATTGGCCAGTGCTGCTTCCGTTGTTTGTTCCCCGCTGAGCATTTTTGCGATCTCATTTTCACGGTCGGCGCTGTTCAGCAGTTTCATCCGGGTTACCGTCCCTTCTTCAAGATCACTTTTGAAAACCAGGTAATGCTGGTCCCCCTTTGATGCAACCTGGGGCAGATGGGTGATAGCAAAGACCTGCCGGTCAGCCGATATTTCTTTCATCATCCTGGCCACCCGATGGGCTATTTCTCCGCTGACCCCTGTGTCGATCTCATCAAAGATAATGGTTGGAAGCCCTGCCGAATGTGAAATGATGTACTTGATGCTCAGCATCAGCCTGGACAATTCTCCCCCGGAGGCTATCCTGGAGATATCCTGAAGTCCGGCCTTTTTGTTGGCCGTAAAAAGAAAGCTGACCTGGTCGATGCCTTCTTCGGAAGGCTCAGTGAGCAAAGTATTCTGTATTTTGAAAATCGCATTGGGGATGCCCAGTTGCACCAGGTATTCTGTTATCCGGGAGCTCAATCCCGGTATTGCTGTCTTCCGTTTTTCAGACAGTCTTTCAGCAAGATTCCGTATATCCGATTTTTCAAGATTCAGTTTTTTCTCCATTTCTTCCAGCCTGGATTCCAATGATCCCAGTTCTCCGAGCCTGGCATCGATCTCATCTCTTATCCTGATCAGGTCACCCAGATCTGCAGCCTTGTGTTTTTGTTCGAGCTTATAAAGAAGGCTAAGTCTGTCCTGTATAAATTCAAGCCTGCCGGGGTCGTGATCCGTCTTTTCGGCTTCTTTTTCAACTTCGGCCGCAAGGTCCCTGATCTCGATGATCACCGATTTTATCCGTTCATGAAGTTCGGCTGAAGGTTTGTGAAATTCACGGAGGTGTGACAGATGATGCTCACTGTCATTTAACAGGCTCAGACTGTTCAATTCATCCCCGGTAAGATTTTGCCAGACAGAATAAAGTCCGCCCTTGATTTCACCGGCATGCTGAAGAATGTCCAGTTCATTTTCCAGGTCATCCTGTTCATTTTCCAGTAAGCGGGCATCACGAAGCTCGGCAAACTGGAACTCGAGGAATTCTCTCTCGATTCCTGTTCTTCTCCTCCGAATCCCGCAAATGCTGAAATTCATTCACATGTTCTCGATATTCCCGGTAACGGCCCCGGTAAAGTTTCAAATCGTTATCCAATCCGGCAAAGGCATCAATAACACTTAACTGGTAAGCATAGTTGTTAAGCTCCAGGTTTTGATGCTGGGAATGAATATCGACCAGCTTCATTCCTATTTCACTCATAGCCGGGAGATTCACAGGTGTATCATTGACGAAAGCCCTGGATTTTCCCGTGGGGCTTATCTCTCGCCGGAGAATAATCTGATCACCGGGGTCTAGATCGTATTCTTTGAAAAGTTTTCCCAGTCCATCATCTTTGCCGTCAAAAATGCCTTCCACGATACATTTATTTTCCTTATCGAGCAAAGCTGCGGTATCTGCCCTTTGTCCCAGGATAAGCGACAACGCACCCAGGAGAATGGATTTCCCTGCCCCGGTCTCTCCGGTAATGGTTGTCAGCCCGGGCAAAAAACCAATCTTCAGTTCTTTAATAAGGGCATAATTACTGATGGATAAGGACCTGAGCATAGACAGAAGGGCTTTTCAATTCGTTCAATGATCACTGGCTCGGAGCTTCCAGCATGGCTTTGTATTTATTAGCGTTTGCCTGGTCTATTTCATTCAGGATCTGGTAAACCCGGTTTTTCTCTTCGGGAAAGGATTCTGAAAAGATCTGGACCATTTCGTCCGCTTTAGCATCAAATATTATATGCAATGGCTGAGTAAAAGGATCTGGTTTCTGCCGGTAAACCTTCTGCAGGAGTTCAAGGCTTTTTGCGATTTCTGCACGCCCTTCGGTTACTTTGCTGTCCATAATATCCAGACCAAGCCGGTGATAATCGTAGAGAAACTCCCGGCACGGTGCATAATCATTGTCGAAAAAGTCTTTTACCAGCCAGTACCTGTTGCGATGGGTGGTATTATCAAACGGTTTCCAGCCCTTTTCCTGTGCATTCTGCGCGTTATCCACAATTTTTTCGGCATTTTCCCAGAAGGGAGTGCCTCCTTCGAGTGAAAAGGAGTCATAATCGAGGGCCAGAATGACATAGGCATAATACCCCAGAATGGAGGTCAGGTTGGAGATATTGGAGTTCAGATCAAATTCAAGCGGCTGAAACTCAACGTATTTAAACTGGATATCATTATCCATATAGTTCAGCATCACGGAATTGTAATTGGAGTTGAACACCGGGCGCCGTGACTGGACCTGCAAGGTCCCTTTAAATTCATCAGCCGACAACTGTTCGGTAATATTGAACAGCATAGTGCATTCAATCCGTTCCTCCGGTGCGAACACATGGTTGGTCCATACCCTGTTGTTCATGAATTCAAAGATGGCATTCTGAAGCGTTTCGAATACCTGTTTGTTGGTTCCCTGTATTTGTTGGGTAACGATATTGACATCACATTTCAGTTCCTGTCCAAAGAGACTTAACGGAATACTAAAAATTGCCAGAATACTTAATATCTTTTTCATCCTTCTGATTTTAGTCGGTACAGGTGTTCCTGTTCCATATTCTTTTTTCAGGTTCCCGGATTCCAGTGGACCGGCAAACGATGCCGGTCATGTAATCTTTTCCTGTTTTTTCTCCGCCGGCATATTCAGGATATCGCACCTTCCATGCCCGGATGTAAAAACGGCTTTCAATCTCCCTGTAGCCTTTCCATTTCCCGCAGCATTTCCTCTATTTTTTCAACAATATCGAGTGCTGCTTCCTTCTTGGATTTTAACTCAAATTTATTAATAATATTGTTTTTATCAATAATGGTTATCCGGTTAGTATCGGTTTGAAAACCGGCTCCTTCGTCTTTCAGGGAGTTCAGGACGATAAAATCGAGATTCTTTTTTTTCAGCTTCCCGACGGCGTTCGCCATTTCATTGTCTGTTTCAAGGGCAAAGCCCGCCAGCAACTGATCTTTTCTCTTAACCTCTCCAAGTGCGGCAGCAATATCACGCGTAGGCTTTAATTTCAGGTTGAGGTTGTCATCGCCTCGTTTCATTTTACTTTTACAGGTCATTTCCGGGGAATAATCTGCCACAGCAGCAGAAAGCACTGCAATATCTGCCGTTTTGAAGGCTTCAGTGGTGGCGTCGTACATTTCGGCAGCTGTTTCAGTAAGGATACGCCTGATTGATGGATGAACGGGATGCAGGTTTACCGGACCGCTTACCAGGATGACTTCAGCGCCATGCATTGCACAGGCTTCGGCTATGGCATACCCCATTTTCCCGGAGGACCTGTTGCCGATAAACCGGACAGGGTCGATGGGTTCAAAAGTGGGACCTGCCGTGATCAGGATTTTTCGGGAAAAGAGTTTTTTTTTTCAGCCGGCACCGACAGCATTTTAGTTACGACCTCAAGGATAGTTTCAGGTTCCTGCATCCTTCCTTTTCCGTACAGTCCGCTTGCCAGTTCGCCGCTTTCCGGCTCGATGAGAATATTGCCGTACGACTGAAGCTGACCGACATTAGACTGGGTGGAGGGATGCCGGTACATGTCAAGATCCATGGCAGGCGCAAACACCACAGGGCATTTTGCTGAAAGGTATGTAGCCACCAACAGGTTGTCGGCCTGTCCCGAAACCATCTTTGCCATGGTGTTGGCAGTGACCGGCGCAATCAGAAACAGATCGGCCCATGAACCCATGTCCACATGACTGTTCCACGTGCCGTCTTCCCTGAAAAAATCGGACAATACCGGATTCCCGGAAAGGGCAGCAAGAGTTCCTTTGGTTACAAACTTAGTGGCAAAAGGGGAAAGAATGACCCTGACCTCGGCACCTTCCTTCAGCAGGAGACGTAGCAGATGGACGGATTTATATGCCGCTATGCTGCCTGTAATACCTAGGAGTATTTTTTTTCCGCTGAGCTTCACTCGTTGATGTTTTATATATTCCAGGACGGCAGAGAATTCACCTTCAGAGTTATGACTTTGGTTGGACCCTTCCACATTTCAGAAAGGCCTCATCCCGCCGGTAATTTTTATAAAGATAGTACAGCGGGCTTTCAAGTCAAAAAATATTATTCTGATTCTTCGACTTCTTCTTTTGGCTTGGTCTCAGAGATCCTGAAATAAATTTCATCGTCAAGGTATTCCTGAAGAGCAATGAGGGTGGGTTTGGGAAGACGTTCGTAAAACCGGGATATTTCGATCTGCTCACGGTTTTCAAAAACTTCCTCAAGATTGTCGGTATAATAAGCAAATTCCTCAAGCTTGCGGTTGAGTTCCTGTTTCATTTCAACACTGATCTGGTTTGCTCTTTTCGAGACAATCATGACCGATTCATAAATATTTCCGGTTCCCTTGCTCAGACCGCTAACGTCCTGTGTAACAGTGGTTGCCGGAGCTTTGCTTTTTTTGTAATCAACCATACTTGTATTGTGATTTAATTTACTTCCTGACCTAATGATTTCATCGAATCTTTATAAATATCCGTCGCCTGTCCCGAAAATTCACCTTTGGGGAATTCTCCTATGAAAGAGTAGTATTCGTCAACGGTTGCCTGGTATCGTTCGAGTCTTTTTACTTTGAATACTGTTTTCAGCAAGCAGGTATGACGATTTAAGGATTAGGAACATAAGTTCCTCCCTGTGCTTGGTGTCGGGATAATCGCCCAGACTGTTCCGGAGAGCGATAATAGCCGATTTATAGTCCCCCAGATTATAATACAATTTCGCATTGAGATACGATTTCTCCACCAGTTTTTCACGCAAATCATTGATGATCTTAGTGGCTTCCGCTTTCCTTGTGGTTGCAGGATGATTGATGAGAAACAGGGTAAGTGTATTAATGGCTTTATAAGTGTACTCCTGGTCAAGACTGGGACGCGGAGACAGCTTGTAGTAGCAATAGCCGGTCATAAATGAGGCTTCTTCCGCGTAAACACTGTTAGGAAAAGAATTGGCTAACTGCTTCAAAATAATGACTGGCCATGATATAATCGTTCTGATGATAATAACTCTCGGCCCTGTAGTATTCGACAGTATCCGCTTTCACCGTTCCGCGGTATATATCTGCAATCTGTTCAAGGATGGTCGATGCCCTGATGTAATCGCCACCTTCATAGTACTCCACAGCCTTCTTATACTTCAGCTGATAATCTGTACTTTTGAGTACTTTTTCATACTGTCCGCAGGAACTGAAAAACAGTACAATAAATATGTAAATGAATACTTTATGCTTCATTTTCGAAAATGTTGTGCAAAATTACTATAAACATTGAAAGGGCGAAACAAATACATTACTTTTTTACTAAATTCTTTTTTATTTAGCCATACGGTTCTACGTTCCTTCTGACGGGCATTTTCAATCTCCCTGAGACAATATCTGTCATGTTTCAGATCTGCATTGCCTATTCACAGGCTGAAAATAAATGTTTATGAGCATAATTTATTCACGTTAAAGGGATTTGCCCGGACAGAATCAGGCTCACTTATCCCCCCGGGAGAGATCAGGTTGGTAAAGGAAATCTCCCGAAAGTTCTAAATCACGATATATTTATATATGTTTAAAAAGCTGATATAACCTCCAAAAGAGAACGCTTAAGACAAAACGAAATCACAATGAAAATATTTTCAGGTTTGGCAACTGATTAAAAAAAATTAATTTTGTTCTCAATTCCAACACATATTTTAACTTAAAAAATTTTAGCCGTGGATATTTTTGATAAGATAAAAAAGAATGCCGGACCACTTGGTCAGTACAAGAAACTTGCACACGGTTATTTTGCTTTCCCAAAACTGGAGGGTGAAATAAAACCCAGGATGATGTTCAAGGGCAAAGAAGTTTTGAACTGGAGCCTGAACAACTATATCGGTCTTGCCAATCATCCTGAAGTCAGGAAGGCCGATGCCGAAGCTGCAGCAAAATATGGCATGGCTTCACCCATGGGAGCCAGGATGATGTCGGGGCAGACAAAATATCATGAAGAGCTTGAAAACAAACTTGCCCAATTTGTTCATAAAGAATCAGCATACCTGTTAAACTTTGGTTATCAGGGTATGATATCGATCATCGATTCGCTGGTTGACAGGAAAGATGTTATCGTTTACGATTCCGATTCACATGCTTGTATTCTCGACGGATTGAGGCTGCACATGGGCAAACGTTATGTTTTCCCCCATAATGACATGGAGAATCTCGACAAGCAGTTGCAACATGCCACTAAGCTTGCCAAGGAGACCGGAGGCGGCATCCTGGTCATCACCGAAGGTGTCTTCGGTATGGTCGGCGATCTTGGTAAACTGGATGAGATTGTCAAATTCAAGGAAAAGTATAATTTCAGGTTTCTGGTTGATGACGCACATGGTTTTGGCACAATGGGTAAAACCGGTGCCGGTACCGGAGAACATTTTGGTGTCCAGGATCAGATCGATGTTTACTTCTCAACATTTGCAAAATCGATGGCCGGGATCGGTGCCTTCGTGGCTGCCGAAAAGGAAATCATCGACTACCTCGCATACAATATGCGTTCACAGATTTTCGCCAAGTCACTTCCCATGCCCATGACCATCGGTGCCCTGAAACGGCTCGAACTCCTTCAGACCGAGCCGGAACTTCGGGAACACCTGTGGGAAGTGGTCAATGCACTTCAGAAAGGACTGAAAGAGAAAGGATTCAATATTGGGAAAGCCGAATCACCGGTCACCCCGGTCATCCTTTCCGGTTCTGTTGCCGAAGCTACAAACATCGTTTATGACCTGAGAGAAAACTACAGTCTGTTTTGCTCCATGGTGGTTTACCCTGTGATACCAAAAGGTATGATCCTGCTGCGTATCATCCCAACTGCCGCTCACTCACTTGAAGATGTTGAGTATACCATCCATGCTTTCACAGAAATACAGGAGAAACTCAAGTTAGGAAAATACAACTCCGAAAAATTCGCCGATGTAGAAGTTGATAAATAAAAATTCTCATTCTTCCCAAAAAAAAGGCCGTCACAATTATGACGGCCTTTTTTGATTATATTTTATGATCGTGGTTATTGGTCCTTTCGCCTTTGGCCTTGGTGTGAAACCGGTGTTCGTTCAAGGAGCACGCCAAGGCGTGCCTCTACGATTGATTCTACCATTGATTCTACGTTGTCTTGTCTCTTTTCACCCGTCTCCGAATCATTCGATACTCTCCCTCAATCCCTAAATCACTCAATCCCTAAATCCTCTTCCCTTTCTCCTTTCACCTTTCACCTTTCACCTTTCACCTTTCGCCTTTCTTTCTTTCTTTGACCCGGCTCCTTCCTCCCCTCGCTCACCCCTTAGTCCCCTAAAAGGGGAAACCCAGCCCACCGTAGCATTTACTAAGTACTTCGCCCGTCTCCGAATTCATGATTCGATATTCAATATTCGATATTCAATATTCAATTCCCCACGGAGAAATGAAGCATCACATCTCAACGTTTTCAAAGTCATCCCTAATCCCTAATCCCTAATCTCAAACTCCCTCAATCCCTCACTTTCGCCTTTCTTCCCACTCTTATATTCTTTTTTCCGACACCTTCCTCCCCACGCTCACCCCTTAGTCCCCTAAAAGGGGAAACCCAGCCCACCGTAGCATTTACTAGGTCCTTCGCCCGTCTCCGAATCATTGATATTCTCCCTCAATCCCTAAATCACTCAATCCCTAACTCCCTCCCTTTCTCCTTACTCATGCAGCCCTTTCTCCGACAACCACCGTTCAGCATCGATAGCAGCCCGGCAGCCCGTACCCGCTGCGGTCACAGCCTGCCTGTATACAGGATCCATTACATCACCACAGGCAAAAACGCCTTCAACATTGGTTTTAGAGGAATCGGGAAGTGTGTGTAAGTAGCCTACATTATCCATATCCAGGAAGTTAGTAAAAATTTCAGAATTGGGTTTATGGCCGATGGCCACAAAGAAACCCTTTACTTCCACTCTCCTATCCTGCTTCGTTTTAAGGTCTTCGAGAATCACTCCTTCCACAGACTGTCCACCCACAATTTCCTTGGGTACATGACTCCAGAGGATCTCGACATTCTCTTTTTTCAGCAGCCTGTCCTGCATAATTTTGGATGCCCGGAGTTCATCTCTCCTGTGGATGAGGTATACTTTCCGGCACAATCCGGCGAGATACAATGCCTCCTCAGCTGCAGTATCTCCTCCCCCGACGACAACCACATCCTGGCCTTTATAAAAGAATCCGTCACAGGTGGCACAGGCCGAAACACCAAAACCCATATACTTCTTCTCCGATTCCAGTCCGATATATTTGGCGGTGGCTCCGGTGGCAATGATCACCGTGTCGGCTGAAATAACTTTCTTTTCGTCTATGGTCACCTTTAGGGGATGTTTTGAAAAATCGACCGACGTAGCCATCCCCCATCGACAATCTGTCCCGAACCGTTCAGCCTGGGCCTTGAATTCTTCCATCATCTTCGGCCCGGTAATGCCATCCGGATAACCGGGATAATTTTCCACTTCAGTGGTAGTTGTAAGTTGACCTCCTATCTGCATTCCCTCATAAACAACTGGCCTGAGATTGGCGCGTGCAGCATAAATGGCGGCTGTATACCCTGCAGGTCCCGATCCGAGGATCAGACATTTCACATGTTCGACCTCTCCTTCAGGGATTTTTCCCGTTACAGCTTCTGATTTAACAGGTTCCATTTTTTTGAATAATTCCATATTTTTTAGGTTATGTATTTAACTTCAGGATAAACAAAAGTAATAACGTCAACGTTCTTAACAAATATTTGTGTGCCTGGTCAAGAAGCATACCATTTCAGGACTTTTTAATACAAGTTCATATAATCGTTTAACATTCTGGCAATTATAGAATCATGACAAATAGTCATATCTTGATTTATCCATAATACAATGAAAATAAGACTGGTAAAAGACGGGATATTCCCCATTATAAGAAACCAAAACGGAAATTTACTGAAAGAAGGAACGAAGACGGGATATCCAATGTCGGGCACGATCCAGGGAGAAGGCAAACTGGCCGGTATTCCCTCACTGTTTGTCAGGACGGCAGGATGTAACCTGAGGTGTACATGGGCGGATGACAAGGGAAAGGCAGACATTTGCGATACTCCTTACTCAAGCCATCATGTAACCGAATTTGAAGAATGGGACATCAGTGATATTCTTAAGGTTCTTGAATACAACAGGTCAAACATGAGCCACGTGATCATATCCGGGGGAGAGCCCACGCTCCAGGCACCTGGTCTTACTGCGCTAGCGTCAGCCATCAGGAAAAAACTGAACATGCATATTACGCTGGAGACCAACGGCACCAATTATATCCCCGAACTTGCCAGTTACATAAATCTGTTTTCGATATCCCCCAAGCTCTCATCCTCCGAACCATCAAAAACTAAAAATGCAAGTCTTCTGCAGCCCGTCGATGATGTTTTCATTCACAATCACGCCAGGTTGCGAAAAAATACCGATGCGATTCAGAAGTACATCAACAGCTGTATGATATTGGAGTCTTACTATGGAGACAAATTGGACACAACACCCGTTAAACGCAAAGACAGGGACTTTCAATTAAAATTCGTTGTCGCCAAAGAAGACGATGAGAAGGAGATCCGGGAAGATTTCCTCTCCCGTCTCGGCTTTGTAAATAATGAGGATGTTCTGGTCATGCCCCTTGGCAGCAATGCAGACAAGTTAAAAGAGCACCTCGATCTGGCAGCAAAAATAGCCATACGAAACGGCTGGCGATTTTCGCCAAGAATACAGATAGACGTTTTTGGCGATACGGCAGGCACATAGCTTGATCAAGCCGGCGCTCAAAGTGTTCTTTACCGGCGAAGAAATTCTGCAGCACTTAAAGCGGCAATGGTACCTTCGGCCACTGCCGTTGTCACCTGGCGGTATTTCTTGGCTATGCAGTCGCCTGCTGCAAATACGCCGGGTATGTCTGTTTTCATTTCCGGATCACTGATAATCTCACCACGATCATTAAGCTTTACCAATCCCTTCATCGATTCAGTATTTGGGAGATAACCTACAAAAATGAATACCCCGTCCGTTTCAATCTCAGTTTGTTTTCCGGAAGGAAGATGCTCCACCAGAACACTCTTAAGACTACCATTTCCAGTGAACATCCTCGGTTCCGACTCCATGACAAAATTTATTTTTGGATTCTTCTCCGCTTCCTCAACGGCATGTTTAAACGCCTGGAAACGATCGAACTGATGAACAATCGTCACTTTAGTGGCATATTGTGTAAGCGTCACGGCTTCCTCGAGTGCTGAATTTCCTCCTCCAATGACTACCACTTCCCTGCCGGTGAAAAAGTCACCATCGCATGTGGCACAATAGGAGATTCCTGACCCCCTGAACGTCTCCTCACCGGAAATATTCAAGGCTCTGGGTCTCCCCCCCGGCGCCAGGATAACGGCCCGTGAACTGAATATTCTCCCGTCCTCCAGCTCCACCGTCTTAATTTCTCCGGTTAGTGAATATTTTGTTATTTTAATATTGGATTTTATCTTACATCCGAAATCCTTCGCCTGCTTTTTCATCGTATTGGCCAGTGCATAACCGTTTGTGGTTTCCACACCCGGGTAATTGGCTATTTCGTCCGTCAGCACCATTTGTCCGCCCACCGCTCCTTCATTCAGAATAAGGGTTGACAATCTGGCCCTGGAACTGTAAATACCTGCCGAAAGTCCGGCCGCACCAGCCCCGATAATCATAATATCAAATACTTCATCCATGGTTTTTATCATATATTTTGCAGGCGTAATATTTTTCGAACATCTGACGATACCGATTTTAAAATTAAAGAAGAATAAGGGAGATAAGAAGAGTGAAAAATTCTCCAGATACCTAATGCCAGTTCACCGGGCTATACCCTTTCAGGTCATCAGAACCTCCCAACAGTCAAGGCAAGGCATGCATTGCCTATACCCCATGTATCGACGGAATATCTTTTAAATTTCCTGTCGGTTCATCCATCAATACAGGATATTTCCTTTCTCTTCTATAATCCCTACTCTCTCTTCTTCTCTTCTCTCTCTTCTTCTCTTCTCTCTCTTCTTCCCTCTTCTCTCTTCTCTAATCCCTACTCCCTACTCCCTACTCCCTACTTCCTTACTCCCTACTCCCTACTTCTATTCTCCGAAATGCTTGTCCAGAATACCAGTAACCTGGGCCATATTCTGAATGCTGCTGGTAGCGTGAGTCACATTCCCTTTTTTATAATACATCGTGAACGGAAGACCCATAAATCCCCTGGCTTCAGGAGAATTGCGAATAACTCCGGCTTCCGGATTATCAAAAGCCATAACGGCAAATTTCACATTCTTACGTTCATCCTCAAGTTCTTCCATGACTTCATACACGGGAATACACATAGGCCCCATGCGTCCGCAGCAAACCATTACGTTTTCGTTTTCGCTGGTGAATTTTTCAAGTTCTGCAGCTGTCTCAATCTCATGAAGATTTGTTCTTAACATTTTCATAATTGAATATTTACAAATTAATACTAATTGATTTATTTGTTACTGAAAAATAAAGCCGGTTTGAAACTAAGGCTGCCATTCGGACAACTGGTTACACATGCCAGGCATTTGGAGCAGCTGAAATTTTCAGCCGGGTTTTTCTTTCCTTCAATAAACAGGCTGAATTTCATTTTGTCGAGTGCCGGCATGTAACAGGATTTATCACATAAGCCACAGTTTTTACAGGTGTCTGCGTTCAGTTTAATTTTGAAAAAAGACACACGGTTCAGGAATCCGGATACCCAGGCTATCGGGCAACCCAGCTTATGATACTGGTACATATTCCGGAAGGAATCATTGGTGCTGTGTTTCATGAAAAATTCCATGACGATACCGACGGGACACATCCACCTGCAGAACACTTTCCCCCAGATCACACCGGTGAGTGCGCCAAAAGCCAGCAGCCACCAGAGTGATATACCAAGGTAACTCACCAGGAGATAAATTCCTGTCCCGGTAATGATCTGGATGATTCCCCTGCGGGAAGTCAGTAAACGGACCATTTGATTATGCTTCTTCTTTGCTGTCATTGTTCAGTACGTTTTCATTTGAGGTCAGCGTTCCTTCAAGATATTCCTTGAAAAGTAACGCCGGTGCCTCATCGGGTGCACCGACCCATACGTTTATCTTATGCCTGGCAAACAGATCGATGACCCTTTTATCAATGTTATGGGCTATGATATCGGTAATTTTCTGTTCAGCCACCCATGCCGGCAAATTCTGGAGGTCGCTGTTCGCCGGCACCTCCAGGTTGTAGCTCCGGATATCTGACTCTTCAACACCAAAGATCATGTAATGACTGCACTCACCGAAATGTTTACTCAGTCTTCCGTTTAATATGGGAATGGCAATCCGTTTCATCATTGTAACTGTATTGGATGCAAAAATAGATAGTCTACGGATCATTTCCTTCTGAACCAGCGTCCGGTGTCACAGGAGCATCTCTGAAATATTTCAGCTTTTTTCTTGTCATATTTCAATACCTTTGCCTTCTCACGTGTTTATGGTATAAATGCAAAGGACATCGGTGCTATGGATAACCTACATTTTTCAGAAAAGACGGGCGAAAACGATGGCGAAAATCTGGCAGCAACAGGTTGTTTCCGGGACCTGCCACCAGAAGATCTTGCCATACTGAATGACAGGAAAACACAACTGCTTTATTCCGAAGGTGAAAATATCTTTAAGCAGGGGGCTTTTGCGCCTTATGTCATGCTGATCATCAGTGGTCTGGTGAAGGTCTACCTTCAGACCGGCTCGAACCGCCAGATCAATATCAGGCTGGCCCGAACCGGTGATTTCCTGGCCTTCCAGAGCGTCTTCGGTGAAAACGTCTACCCGTTTTCCACCATTGCCCTTAAAGAATCTGTGATCTGCATGATCAATAAAGACGGCCTGAAAGAGCTGCTCTTAAGAAATCCGGCTTTTGCTATGGAGATCACATCCCGCAACTGCCGGAATGAGACTCTTTACCTCGAGATTCTCAAAAACCTTTCTTACAAACAGATGCGGGGGAAGCTGGCTTCCTCCCTGCTCTATCTTTCTTCGGAGGAATTTGCCGGAGAAGAGGTTTTCAGCTATCTCCAGCGTCAGGATATTGCCGATTTTGCGTCCATCTCACCCGAAAGTGCTGTCAGGTTTTTGAAGGAATTTGAAAAAGAGGGAATCATCAGGCTTGACGGTCGCAATATTGAAGTCATTGACAGGAAAATACTTGGAGAGATAAGTCGGAGGGGGTAATATTTACGGTGATACGTGCTACGAGGATAGACGCAGACCATACCCGGAGTGGGTATGGTGAAGCAGAAACAAAAATGTTTTTGTGAACCATAAAACAACCGACCAGGCGAAACAAAAAAATGATACCAATGAATCCGTAAATCTGAAGAAAACCTTATCCTTCAATATTCCCCATTTTTTTGTAATTTTCACCCTCCGGCAGATCCAGCCGGTCAAACTGAAATACCGACTCAAAAATACAAACTCATGAAAATCACTTTCAAACTGGCAGCAGCTATCTTACTTACATCGTTACTTTTCAGTTGTTCCCGGCAAAAACAACCTGCTGAGACCTTCAGCAAATCGGATTTCCTTAATCCCCCTCATGACGTCAGGGTCCACACATGGTGGCACTGGCTCGATGGTGCCATCACCAAAGATGGCATCACCAAAGACCTGGAATCCATGAATAAACAGGGTGTCACCCAGGCCACCATCCTTAACGTCGGTTTATTCCATGGTAAAAATTTCGGTGTGCCACAGGTCAAATTCAACACTCCTGAATGGTACAGTATGTTTGAATGGGCATTACGAAAAGCCGACAGTCTGGGAATAACCATCGGCGCCCACAACTGCGACGGCTGGAGCACCAGCGGAGGTCCGTGGATCACACCTGAGAAATCAATGAAACAGTTTGAGTGGACAAAAAGCTATGTGACAGGCGGCGGGAATATCAACCTTATGCTTCCCGAACCACAGAGCGTGAGAGATTTTTATAAGGACGTCGCGGTTGTTGCTTACAAATCGCCGGATAAACTGAACTCATTCAGATCAGCCCGTCCGGAGATTACCCTGAATGATTCCACCGATGCCGCCGTGCTTGCCGATGGTAGTCCGGTCAGCACAGTAAACCTTAACAGGAAAGGATTCTTGCAGTTCTCTTTTAGCAAACCTTTCACTACCTCAAAACTGGCCATACATCCCCGGCAGGTCTTCTCTTGGCAGAATATGGCGGAAGTCACCGAAGATTTTCAGCTGTCATCTTCCACCGACGGCAAACATTTCAGTAAAGTTGGTGATTTCCAAACCATAGGACTGAATAAAACCATTGTTTTTAATTTCCATCCGGTGGATGCAAAGGTTTTCAGACTCGAACTGAGTGACAGTTCATCGTCGCGACAGGTGGCGTTAGGTGAAGTGGAATTACTGAATGATCAGGACACTCCTTCATACAATTCCGACATACCCTGTCATCTCGAAAAAATTGTTTCAGTGAAGCCTGTAAATATGGCCTGTTTCGACACCATGAATACTGTTGAAACAAGCCCCCGTTACATCGTAAAAAGTGATATTGTAAATCTCACGGATAAGATGAGTGAAGACGGCAGCCTGGCCTGGGACGCCCCGGAAGGCAACTGGACCATCATCAGGTTCGGATACACCAGCACAGGCGCTACTAACGGTCCGGCCACAAAGGAAGGTACCGGCCTTGAATGTGACAAGATGGACACCTCAGCTCTGAATCTTCACTGGGTGAATTTCCCTCAGAAACTCATTGATCACGCCGGGAAGTATGCCGGCAATACCTTCAAATTCCTGTTAATAGACAGTTGGGAATGTGGATATCAGAACTGGACCGGTGATTTTCCTGAAGAATTTAAAAAACTCCGGGGGTATGAGCTCACTGATTTTATCCCTGCCCTGTGTGGCGAAACAGTAACCGACCCTGAAACAACCGAAGGCTTCCTCTATGATTTCAGGAATACCATTTCGGATCTTATAGGAGAGAATTATTACAAGCATTTTGGAGAGCTCTGCCACCGGGATCATATCGAATATGATGCTGAAGCTATCTACGGAGAGCTGAACTATCCTCCGCTGGACATCATGAAAGCCAATAGTTATATTGATCTGCCTATGTTTGAATTCTGGGCGAATTTTAATGATCAGACCTTTATCGATTACCAGCCTTCACCACGTCCGGATAAAAGTTTCCCGGCAGCTTCAGCAGTTATTTATGATAAACCGGTCATTGGTACCGAAGCTTATACCGGGATGGCGCATTACAGTGAAACACCACAGGCTCTGAAGCCTTTCGGAGATCGCGCCTTCTGCATGGGGCTGAACCAGATGATCCTCCACAGCTATGTCCACCAGCCCCTGGATAATCCTGCAGGCATGACGCTGGGACAGTTTGCCTCCCATTTTAACCGTCTGAATCCATGGTGGCAGTTCGCCTCCGGATGGATTGATTATCAGTCCCGGATTCAATACATCCTGCAGAAAGGAAAAGTACAGCATGATGTTTTGTACTACATCGGCGACCAGCTTCCACAAAGCATTGAAAACCAAGTGATATCCGACCTGCCCTTTGGTTACAGCGGACAGGCCTGTAATGAGGATGCCCTGATGAATATGATCTCGGTGAGGAACGGCAAACTCTTCCTGCCGGGAGGACTTGAATACAACCTCCTGATTCTTCCTGAAAACCGTCTGATCGAACTGGCAACCCTGGATCGTATTGCAGATCTCGTGAAGAACGGAGCCGTCATCTACGGCGAAAAACCCGTGCGTATGCTTTCCCTTAAAAATAACAGCGACGGAAAATCAGAGTTTGATGCCCTGGTTTCGAAGCTGTGGGGAAATTCAGACAATGCCACAGAAAACCACTATGGCAAAGGCCTGGTCATTTGGGATAAACCGATCTCACAGGTTCTGGAAGAAATACATGTGCTGCCCGATTTTTCCACGGGCAGATCCGACTCACTGAACCTGATGTACATCCATAAAAAAGCAGGTGATGCAGATGTTTACTTTGTCTTCAACCAGCAAGACAGGGAAATTAACCGTGAGTGCCTTTTCAGCGCAGGGAACAAAATCCCTGAGATCTGGGATCCGCAGGAAGGCACGGTGACCATGCCCGCAATTTTCAGAAATGAAGACGGCCGTCTTCGCATCCCTGTCAGTTTTGGCCCGCGTGAATCCAAAATCTTCCTGTTCCGTTCCGGATCAGCCCCTCAGCACATCGCCAGCATGAATAAAGGAATAAAGCAGATCTTCCCCGGTCAGCCTGAAGCGGAAAATACTCCGGTCCCTGAGGCACTAATCAAGGGAAACGTCATCGAGGTTATGGCAGATAGCAATATGGAATACCATGCCTTCAATTCCGAAAAACAAGACATCACCGTAAGTTATTTACCGGTGAGGGAACAGAATATCCGGCTGGATAAGGCGTATATTGAATTCCATCCTCCCTATCCACAGGTTATTGCTCCCGTTACAACCGACACCCTGATGCCCCTGAATGACTTCGAAAACCCCATGATAAAGTACTTCTCCGGCACATCGAAATACAGTATCCGTTTTGACGTGCCGGAGGACTTCCTGGCTTCCTGTGATTCATTCCTCCTGAAAATCAATATCGTTCATGCCACCGCCGAGGTTAATCTCAATGGTGTAGCGCTGGGAATAGCCTGGGAACCGGGCACCCTTTTCGATATCAGGTTTTTGAAACATATCGGAAACAAGCTGGATATTAGTATTGGGAATCCTTACCGTAACCGTTTTATTGGCGATTTCAGGGAATACGGGGAAATGAAGAACATCTGGAGTTCTGCACCGGTTACTGATTTTCTCCATAAGGACAGCCCATTGTTGGAAAATGGTCTTTTAAGTCCGGTGAGTGTTATCGGGTATGGAAAACACTGAGGGAGTTAGGGAGTTAGGGATTGAGGGATTGAGTTAGGAAGTTAGAGATTAGGGGTTAGGGGTTAGGGAGCCCGTGTGAAGAGTGTAAACGGGAATTCTGATTGTTAAATATCAAAATCAAAAACGTAGATGACGTGATGCATCACGTCTCTGTGGGGAATTGAATATCAAATAATGAATATTGAATAATGAATAATGAATTCGGAGGCGGGAGAAGCATAGTAAATTCTACGGTGGGCTGGGTTTCCCCTTTAGGGGATTAAGGGGCGAGCGTGGGGAGTTAGGGATTGAGGGATTGAGGGATTAGAGGGATTGAGGGATTGAGGGATTAGGGAAGTTAGAGATTAGGGGTTAGGGGTTAGGGAGCCCGTGTGAAGAGTGTAAACGGGAATTCTGATTGTTAAATATCAAAATCAAAAACGTAGATGACGTGATGCATCACGTCTCTGTGGGGAATTGAATATCGAATAATGAATATTGAATAATGAATAATGAATTCGGAGGCGGGAGAAGCATAGTAAATTCTACGTGGGTGGTTTCTAGGGATTGGGGTGAGCGTGGGGATTTAGGGATTGAGGATGGATTAAGGGATTGAGGGTGGGGATTTAGGGATTGAGGGATTGAGGGATTGAGGGATTGAGGGATTGAGGGATTGAGGGATTGAGGGATTGAGTTAGGAAGTTAGAGATTAGGGGTTAGGGGTTAGGGAGCCCGTGTGAAGAGTGTAAACGGGAATTCTGATTGTTAAATATCAAAATCAAAAACGTAGATGACGTGATGCATCACGTCTCTGTGGGGAATTGAATATCGAATAATGAATATTGAATAATGAATAATGAATTCGGAGGCGGGAGAAGCATAGTAAATTCTACGGTGGGCTGGGTTTCCCCTTTAGGGGATTAAGGGGCGAGCGAGGGGAGTTAGGGATTGAGGGATTGAGGATTGAGGGATTGAGGGATTGAGTTAGGAAGTTAGAGATTAGGGGTTAGGGGTTAGGGACCCGTGTGAAGAGTGTAAACGGGAATTCTGATTGTTAAATATCAAAATCAAAAACGTAGATGACGTGATGCATCACGTCTCTGTGGGGAATTGAATATCGAATAATGAATATTGAATAATGAATAATGAATTCGGAGGCGGGAGAAGCATAGTAAATTCTACGGTGGGCTGGGTTTCCCCTTTAGGGAGTTAGGGAGTTAGGGATTGAGGGATTGAGGGATTAAGGGATTGAGGTAGAGTAAATGCGACGGTGGGCTGGGTTTCCCCTTTAGGGAGTTAGGGATTGAGGAATATCGAATGATTCGGAGACGTGATGCTTCACGTCTATGAAAATACCAGATATCCAATCTATTATAATCTGTGATAATCCGTGTAATCTGTAGTGAATCTGTGGTGAAACTGTGGTGAAACTAAAGGCTGAATTCGGAAACGATTGACGGGAATAGCAAAAAATCAGTCCCCGACACTATTTTATGATCATCCGTAAGATTGCCGGTTTCCGTAACCGTCATAAACCATATCGGAATTTGGCTGGCCATACCTTTCCTGGGTATGCGGTGGTCATTCTCTGGATGGAACACCGTGTCATAGCATTGATAACTCTTCTGCAGCCAAAATTTAGCCATGACCCGTATCTTTACCATCGGCCTCTAACATTTCTTCATTTTACGTACCTTTGCCCATGAGATAAATTCATAACAACCATGGGATATCGGGAAATACGGATCCAGCTTCCTACGTCTTATGACGAGGGTGAATTGCGAGCAGAGATCGCCGGGCGACTTAAGCTCAGAGACTTTAGTTACCGCATTGACAGTAAGAGCCTGGATGCCAGGAAGAAGTCGAACATACACTGGGAACTACTGGTGGCGGTCAGCTCTTTGGAATTGAAGCAGGGCGAGGAAATTCAAACTCCGGGCATTGAGATCCCCCGTATCAGGCATAAAGAAAAAGTACTGGTAACAGGCAGTGGCCCGGCAGGATTTTTTGCGGCGTATGTTTTACAGAAAGCCGGGTTTGAGACCACCATGATTGAACGCGGAAAGGACGTGGATGGCAGGGCTGCAGGCATCTCGGCCTTCGAATCGGGAGGGCACCTGGATCCGGCTGCCAGTTATGCCTTTGGGGAAGGTGGTGCCGGTACCTTCTCGGATGGAAAGCTGACCTCCCGCAGCAAACGGATATCATCCGAGCGGAAGTTTATCACCGATGCATACATCCGTGCCGGAGCTCCGGAGGAGATCGCGTATATGAACCACCCTCACCTGGGCAGCGACAACCTCCGAAAGATCGTAAAAACAATGCGCGAACAGTTTCAGCAGGAGGGCGGAACGATCCTGTTTGAAACCCGCCTCGATGACCTTGTCATTGAAAAAGGGCGCGTTAAAGCCGCCATCACAAACCAGGGTGAACTGGAAGCCGGGCATTTTATACTCAGCACCGGCCATTCGGCATTTGAGACCTTCCGGATGCTCATGCGGCGATCAGTGCAGTTCCGTCCGAAAAATTTTGCCCTGGGCAGCCGGATGGAACACCCGCGACAGATCATCAACAAAGCCCAGTGGGGGAAAGAAGAACTTCCCGGCGTAAAGGCAGCAGAATACAGACTGACAGCCAACCCGGACGGGAAATTACCGGTATACACGTTTTGTATGTGTCCCGGAGGAGTCATCGTGCCGGCAACAGCATATCAGAACAACAATATCGTTAACGGGATGAGCCTTTACGGCAGGGATCTCCCCTTCTCCAATGCAGCCTGTGTTGCGGCCATAAACCCCTACGCCATGATAAGCCATAGCGTCACCGCTGGAGAAGTTCTCGACTGGCTTGAATCACTGGAAACTGCTTTTTACGATTACACCGGGGATTACCGGGCACCTTACTGTACAATTGAAGACTTTATTTCTAAAAAAACTTCCGGGGATTTCCATTCAACATCCTATCCCCTGGGGCTTCAGTCTGCTCCTTTATGGGAGCTGCTTCCTGTTGCCGTTCAGGAATCTATGAGGGAGGGACTGAAAGATTTCAGCCGTAAGATGAGAGGCTTTGAGACGGGGATCATTATGGGATTGGAGAGCAAGACTTCAGCACCCATACAGGTCCTTCGTGAAGAGGACGGGAGATGTACCGGTTTTGAAAACCTTTACATGGCTGGGGAAGGCAGCGGTTATGCGGGCGGGATCATGTCGAGTGGTGCCGACGGTGTAAAAGCGGCTCTCAATATCTGCAGGAAGAGCGTAATCTATCCCCGGCCTTCGATAACATTCCCGGCAGCTGAACGTCCGGCAAGCCAGCCGGTAGACCAGGCGATCTGAAGATTATACCCACCGGTGTCGGCATCCACATCGAGTACTTCACCGGCAAAATAAAGATTAGCGATCTTCTTCGACTCCATCGTGCGCTGATCTATCTCCCGTGTATCCACACCACCCGCTGTGATAATGGCTTCTTTAAAGGACCTGCAGCCGGTAACCTTAAAGCGAAAATCTTTCATGAGCAGCATGATCCTGCGTCGCTCCCCCGCATTTAGCTGGTGACAGTCCTTTCCAGGGTCAAGGGAAAGAATATCCATGAATACCGGGATCATCGATGCTGGCAGCCATTGCCTGAACATAGTACCCAATTGCTTCTTACCGTTTTCATTAAGATCCCGGATGAGACGGGCATCCAGCTTCTGCTCATCCAGAGCCGGCTTGAGATCGACTGATAACTCCACGGAATGCCCTTTTTTCAGGGCATCAACGGTTTGCCGGCTGAGGGTGAGAATTATCGGTCCGGATAAACCAAAATGGGTGAAAAGCATCTCCCCAAATTCGGAGTCAGCCTTTTTCCCGTTTACCCAAAGTGTTGCGGTTACATTCCGGAGGCTCAGACCCTGAAGCCTTTGAGCCACATCACCTGCCGTTTCCAGCGGCACCAATGCCTGGTGCAATGGCACAATGGTATGCCCGGCCTGCTGTGCCAGCTTGTACCCGTCACCGCTCGAACCTGTGGCAGGATAAGACTTACCTCCTGTGCATACGATTATGGCCTTTGAAAGGATAGGTAAGGTTTTCCCGTTCATTTCAGTTAGAATGCCTTTAACCGTGCCATCTTCAATCATCAGCTCATTCACCCTGATCCCTGTTTTGATTTCAACATGCTTTTGGGCTTCAATCCATTTCAGAAGGGTCTTCACCACATCCGCCGATTTATTACTGGCAGGAAATACCCGGTTACCCCGCTCGGTCACGGTCTGTAAACCATTTTGATGGAGGAGCTCAAGGATCTCTCCGGAGAAAAACCCGGAAAAGGCAGAACGTAAAAACCGGCCGTTGGGCCGGATATGTGAAATGAAATCGGACATCCCTGCTTCATTGGTGATGTTGCATCTCCCCTTCCCCGTGATTAGCAGCTTACGCCCGGGCCGTTCCATGCGTTCGAGGAGCAGGACCTTTGCCCCTGCTGCAGCCGCACTTCCGGCAGCCAGCATTCCTGCAGCCCCAGCGCCGACAACAATGATATCAATGTTTGAAAATGTCTGCACCCTTGAATTGAAAATGAGGAGACAAAGGTAATTAAAATTGGAGACGGAGAGAATTGACGATTTCGATTTCAGTAACTGAAAGGAATAGGAACGCAGATCATAACGGCAACAGGATATTAATAGATAATGTATCCGTATATATCCGGCTTGTACGTGTATCTGTGTCCAAACAGAATACAGACCAGCGTTTTGAGAAATTAAAAAAGAATTGCGTTCATGAAAGGATCAGGTCGCAATTCTGATCAACCTGGTTAATTTCTGCTCCAAGCTTTTTATAGAAGCCAATGGCGGGAGCATTCCAGCAGGAAACCTGCCAGCGCATCTTGTAACATCCGGTGGATTTGGCAAGATCCTTAACCTGACCAATAAGCAGTGTTCCAATACCTTTTCCGCGATATTCAGGGACAACGTATAAATCGTCCATATACAGTGACTTTCCGGTCCATGTAAAATAACAATAAAACCAGGTGGCATAACCGACGATGAGATGATCAGACGTTTCCGCCACAAAAGCATTAAAATAGTTTTTTTCATCCATCATCCTGGGAATGGAATTGATCATTTTTTCAGGCTGATGCTCAAATACCGAAAAATCCCTGAACAATTCAACAAGCCGGGGAAAATCAGCTTCAACAGCAGGTCTGATATGAATATGCGACGGTACAATTTTTTCCATTGCTGAAAGTTTTAATCGTTAACCAAACCAGTATAAAATTCACAATTGTGGATTTTCACAAATTGACCTGACATCATCACTTCCAGACTTCAAGGTTTGAATCTTCCAAAAAGAAATCCGAATGATAAGGACAATCCCTGCAAATCCCGGGGTGAAACAACAGCCTTGTCTTTAAAAACGTAGAAATTATAGTCCAGGCCGGTTCTTATCTTCATCCAGCCGCAGACATTTACTTCGGCATAGATCTGAGGATCCAGGATCAGTCCGGTAATTCTGACATCAGAATGGTCCCTCCTGAACAGCGGTATTTCCGAGGCATTTCCAGACAGCGAGAAACCGCCGGCATTGATGAGCCAGCCGCCGTGAAGCCGGTTTGCTCCGGATACAACCATTCCCCCGTATATCCCACCCTTGGATAACAGGTAAAACCCCGCATCATCCGGCCCCTTCACCTCCAGGCTGGAGGCGAAGGTAGAACCAAATACCCCGAAGATAACTGAATGTTGCAGGATCACCCCTGCCTCAACGCCCTGGTATGAAAAGGCTTTCCTGAAAAAATTTTCATGCTGATGTATAAAGCCACCGTAAAACCTGAGATCCCGGCCCGATGTATCGGCATTACATCGCATATAACCGGGATTCTCATTCCGAGCATGCATGTTAAAAGGCAAAACAGCCAGGCAAAATACCACCAGGATAAACCGCAGAATTCTCATTTAGCACGGATAAGTTTAAGAGAGAAACAGAAAGTCCATAACTCTAATGTCCCGATATTTAAGCGTTCGACCAAACCGAAATATGGATGACCATTCGCATAAAAAACCCCTGTCAGGGTACCGAAAACACAAATCAGGCAGCCGGTAATGACCGAGAAATATCCAAAGGTCTTCCATCCGGGGTCTTTCAGCAGGCCGAAACCAATGAAAAATGGGGTCAATATCGTACAGGGTACAATAAGCGCTGTGATCAATATATGCATGCTGCCCTGAAAAGTCATGGCCTGACCGGGCAAATCTTCAGGAAACAGTCCGTATAAAAGGGAAATGATGTGAAGAATAATAAAGAAAATCCCGCCCCAGAAAACCAGTTTACGGTGTTTCCGGCTTTCAAGAACCGTGAAAGAAAAAGCGAAGGTGACAGCCAGAATGCCGTATAGCGTTGTAATGACCAGCATCAGGGCACGATGTGGCGCACCGGTTGCAGTCAGATCACTGATGGGTTGATGCAGGTGACTGTATCCCTGCCAGAGAAAACCGCCAAGGATGACATGTAAAACATAAAAAAGAACGGCGGCCATGCCTGTGGACATGAGAAGTAATCGTCGGTTGGCAGTCATAGGAGCTCTTACTTTTAAAAACCAAATATAAGAGATAAATCGTTTCAGCAGCAGGGTCCGTCCGGCTGTTTCATCTGAAATATAAATCCCCTGAGTCCGCAGACCTGGAGTATCATACTGCTGCCATGCATTTTCTTATTTTTTCCTCTTTCAGTTACGCAAAACAAAGCACGAGGAAATCAATTGAAAGAAAAGTGTAAAGTCTCCTGCTATTCAATGATTCCCAATATTATCTGACTGCGCTCATCAGCATGAATAATCCACCGGTTCTAAAGACCGGGTGGAAGCTAATGTTCAATCTTTTGGATTTCCTTAATAATCATCAGACAATCTGTAAAAGACTTTCTTTGGATCCCGTGGTAACCTTTAAATGAATTATTGGGGGGACAGTCAGGAGTTTTCCGATTGGCCTTTTCCTTTTTCCAGATGAAAGTCATGCTCCACAATTTCAGGTATCTCACTCCGGTTATGCGATACGAACACTAGGGTCCTTGAAGCGCAATACAGGCTTAACAAACGGTTTGCCTTTCTGATCGTGTCTTCGTCCAGCCCGTGATAGGGTTCATCCAGGATAATCAGCGGTGCCCTGCCCAGAAAAACATTGATGAGCATGAAGATGCGCTGTGCTTCGTATGGCACTGTATAAAGCGGTTTGTCCGCAAAGTTGCCAACCCGGAAGTACCGGGTAAGTTCAGCGAAAAAATCCAGATCCTCCGCGGAAGCTGTTTTTTTATGATAGGGATTTGCCGAGAGGTAGCGGAACGCGGCTGAAGTCGTGGTTTTAGTCTTATCATAATAAAGGAACATTTCGGATGAGAAATAGCCGATCCGGTCCTTCACTTCCCAGATACTTTCACCTGTTCCCCTCTGGCGGTCGAACAGGCTGACCTTATTTGCGTAGACCTGGGGATTGTCGGCAACCACAAGGCTCAGAAGCATTGATTTTCCCGCCCCGTTGCGGCCGCTGAGCATCCATTTCTCACCTTTCCTGACATCCCAGTTAATATGATCCAGAATAACCTGGTGATCATATTTCACCGTCGTGTCCTCCATCCTGAATGCAGAATGAAAAGACTGATCCGTCGGTTCCGTAAGGTTTATAAAAGGAATTGTCTCATACGATGCCTTGACTGATGGCGAATGATACTCTGCCAATACGCCGCAAAAACCCACTTTGTGACCGTCAAGGGTAAGAACATTTGTGATGACCGGGGGAATGTGTGGTGCATTCGATGAAAGTATGACCGTTGTTCCTTTTTTAGCGATATAGTCGAGCAGATCGTCCAGTTGACCGGTACTGGTGCTGTCCAGTCCGGCATATGGTTCATCAAGGACAAGAACTTCCGGGTCTTTCAGAATAGCTTGTATGATGGATGCTTTACGGTATTCCCCCGATGAAAGTTTGATGATGGCCTCATCCAGACATTGGCGCAGGCCGAAGAGCCTGACAAGCTTATTAAGTTCATCCGTTTCATGACCATTGGCCGGGAAAAGGGTGTTTCTGAGTGTAGCAGCATCATCCGATTCGGTGGAATTATACCGTTGCTGGTAATAGAACTGACGGTGGTCTGCAATCAGTCCCCGGAAATTAAGATAGGTAAGATGATTGTTCAGTCTGGCGAAACCATATTCCGGGTTACCACTGAAATAGTTGACCACGTTTTCTTCAAAAAGAAACGACTTTCCTGTGATCAGTTTAAGGTATTCAGACTTACCCGAATTAACATCCCCGGTAAGAAGCCAGTGTTGACCCAGGTGAATATCCCATGATATTTTCGCATCCTCCCCTGAAAACTTTACATCTCTTAGGGAGATGATCCTCTTCGCATCCATAACCGGTATATTTAAACGGACAGGCAAAGGTATGCAAAACGGATGGAGAATGAAGTTCAGTCCGGATGAAACGTCTCCTTCTTCCGGTAGACCATCCCCTGGAAGCAGGCAACCAGGTCGCCCTGTTCATCGGTCACGTTCACCGTATAGGAACCAATCTTCTTATTGACTGAGTTTTCAGAAGCCTCGGCATACAGCATGCCCGGCTTAGCAGCTTTCAGGAAAGAAATGTTGACGTTGATAGCTACAGCGATATTCCCGCGGGAATTGGAGGCCGCGGCAAAAGTAAGGTCTGCCAGGGTAAAAATAGCGCCGCCCTGGGCAATATCCACAGCATTGAGATGATGGTCTTTGATCTCCAGCTTTGCCTTTGCATGACCGTCACCTGCTTCGAGCAGTTCAATACCTACCAGGGAAGCAAACCGGTCACGGGCTATGATGTCTTTGATATCCATAGTGAAGTAACGGGTTGTGATTTACAATGCCTAAAATTGGAGAATAATTGCCGGATAAAAAACTAATTTTCATAGGGAGTTAGGGAGGGAGTGAGGGATTTAGGGATTTAGGGAGTTAGGGATTTAGGGATTTAGGGAGTTAGGGAGTTAGGGATTTAGAAGGAGTTAGGGATTTAGGGAGTTAGGGATTAGGGATTAGGGAGTTAGGGAGTTAGGGAGTTAGGGAGTTAGGGACGAACTTGACTTCGTAATTCCTAACCTATACTCTCTAATCTGTGCAAATCTGTGTAATTTGTGGTGAAAATTTTCCCTTAGGTGAGTCCCAGAACAATACGGGGTTGCCGAAAATACTTATCTGTGCTAACCTCTCCTAATCTGTGCTAATCTGTGCTAAACTGTGGTGAATTTTCCCTTAGGTAAGTCCCACCTTTTTTAGTTGGAGAATTTTCCCCTGGTATCCGGCCCGGCTACCCCGCCCTTGACGATACGCGGATGCATCACATGCAGCAGCGAATCGAGATGTGCCATCACATCTTTATACTCCGGATTGTTGACCTGGTTGGTCAGTTCATGGGGATCGTTGATCTCATCATACAATTCTGTACCATCTGCCCCAAGATCCCACTCGGTGTACCGCCATTTATCAGTGCGAACCGAATATCCGGGTACATTTTTCCTTTGAACCTGCGTATATGCGGGATGATCCCATGCAGCATCAGGGTTGGCCAGTAAGGGTTTAAGGCTGAAGCCCTGAAGATCTTCCGGGGGAGTCAGTCCGGCTACATCAGCAAGTGTTGGGAATATATCGACCAGCTCGACAATCTTCGGGCATATTTTCCCTTTTTGTTCTGAGCCCGGAACCGAGATGATCAGCGGACATTTTGAGGATTCCTCGAACAGGCTTTGCTTGAACCAGAGGCCGTGTTCTCCAAGGTGGTATCCATGATCGCTCCAGAAGACGATGATGGTGTTTTTACTAAGTCCGAGTGAATCGACGGCATCGATCAGCCTTCCAACCTGGGCATCCACAAACGAAATAGCCGCAAAATATGCCAGCTTACTCTGCACAGCCTGGTCATGCGTTACTCCGAAATATGGCCAGGGATTTGTCGAAGCCAGGGCTAGCGGGGGATATTTTTCCCGGGTCTCAGCGGTAATTCCCGGAAGTTTTATGGAAGATGAATCATACATATCGAAGTATTTCTCCGGTGTGATCCACGGACAATGGGGTTTGTAAAAACCGGCCGCGATGAAGAAAGGTTTATCCTTATGCTCGCCCATCAGGCGAATCGCATCATTGGCTACCTTCCCATCGGTATGCTGTGCGTCTGTACCGATGCTGTCCGAATACCAGGCTAATGCCGCTCCAAGCCCGCGCTTTGGTGTATAGTTCATGACATCCAATTCCAGGGAGGTCTTGTCACGGCCGGCAGGATTGTACCGTTCCATCCAAGACACCTTGTCATCCAGACCGTTGGTGCCGATATCTCCGGGATTCCCATAATGGAACATTTTCCCGACACGGGCAACGTAATATCCATTCTTCATGAACATCTGGGGAAGGGTTACCACATCGGGTAAATCCTGTCTGAAATGATAGCGCAGGTCGAAGACTTTTGTGGAATCGGGCCGCAAACCTGTCAGTAATGAAGACCGGCTGGGACTACACAACGGGAACTGACAGTAGGCATGATCGAAAGCCACCCCTTTTTGAGCCAGCCGGTCAATATTGGGAGATTGCACCTGGGGATTTCCGAAACAGCCAAGGTCATTGTTCATATCATCCACGGCAATGAAAAGAACGTTCAACGGTTCCTTCTGCTTTTGTGTGGAACATGAACCCGCAGCAATTGCCGCAGGAATCAGTAATGATTTAATCAATAAATTTTTCATCTTCGGTAGATTTTAAGCAGATATTGATATCCTGTGATTGAGAAGCTAAAATACTGTTGCATCCCGTTTTGCCTTTTATATACCATAAAGCCCTGTCAACAAAGTAGTCGCCCTCGCTTCCTTTTTTCCCGCTATGAAGGATAAGGGATCCTTAAAAGTCAGTACAACCGGGAATTTCCTTTCATACCACTTTCAGCCGGAGTGTAACAAATGACACCCCGGCAGGAAAGTCAATTTCCTTAAGACAACTGGTCAGACACTTATTTCCCATCCTTTTTCATACGTGCGTGACCAGAACTGATTCATGATGGAAGCATCCCTGATATGTCCGTTCGCCGGGTCGCACACAAAACTCTTTCCGGCACGATAGGCAATATTGGCCAGGTTGCAGAGCATTGTACTTTTTGCCCCTTCGATGATCGTGGCATTCTGTTTCTCCAGTCCGCGAATCGCATTATAGAAATTAACCACATTCAGGGTAGACACTCCGCCGCCGCCGCCGAGGTTCGTGGAACCTTCCTCATCTCCTTTTGTGAGGGCTTTTTTCGTCTCTTTACCGCTCCTGTCATAAACCGTATAACCCTGTCGGTCAATATGAGCCGAGCCTTCTGTTCCATATACCCAGCAACCTCTGCCTTCCTTACCCGCGTATGTCGGCGCACCATTGCGGCTTTTCCCGTCCCACTTGATCATTTTCTCTCCCGGAAATTTAAACGTGGCATCCATGGTATCATACATGGTCCATCCGTCATCAGGAAAATGATATTTACCGGCGTTGACGCTAACTTCGGAAGGATATTCAACCTGAAGAGCCCACCTGGCGAGGTCCAGTTCATGGGTTGCATTGTTACCCGTTTCAGCAGTTCCGTAATCCCAGCCGTACCAGTGCCAGTTGTAATTCCAGGTATCATTCATATAAGGCTTACGGGGTGCAGGACCCTGGAAAAGATCCCAGTCAAGGCCGGCAGGCGGAGCGGCCTTTGTCGGGTTAACCACCCGCCCGCGGCTGTTGATATACCATGTCTGTGCCCAGTAGGCATCACCGATGATACCGTTATGAATATCATTCATGACCTCTATCACTTCCTTTTGCGAGCGCTGCTGTGTGCCGATCTGAATCACCTTGTCGGAATGCTTTTTCTGCATGGCCATCAGAAGTTCCGCCTCATTGGGATCATGGCTCACCGGCTTTTCAACATAAACATGTTTTCCTGCCTGCAGTGCCAGGTAAGTGCCATAGGTATGCCAGTGATCCGGGGTGGCGATGAAAACGGCATCCACATCTTTATCAGCCAGAACCTTCCTGAGATCATTTTCGAGTTTTGGCGTATAATCCAGCTTATCTTTCATATAGTCGGCTACCGCCACTCTCTGTTTCTCCATCACATCGCAAATATACATCAGTTCCACATTGTTGGGCTTGTAGATCACCGACGGGTAATAAGCCGGCACTCTCCTTCCGCATCCGATATAGGCGACATGTAAACGGTCATTTGATCCTATGATCCTGCCATAGCTCTTTGCCGAAAGGCCAAGCCCGCCGATAGTCACGGCTGCCGATCCTAACGTCACATTTTTTATAAATTTTCTTCTGCTTGTCATTTTTTCTTACTTTAAAATTTTTATTTTAATACTTCTGAAAGACACTTCATTTCCATGGTCCTGTAACAGGATGTTCCCTTCCTTAACCAGTCCGAAATCTTTCCATTTGGCATATTTACTGCGGGCCACCAGGACTTTGAAAATGCCGCTTCCCCTCTCGTACTCGAGGACTTTCCTTCCATTAAGCCAGTGCTCGATATGGTTATCGGGATAAGCCACGATGCGTGCATGGTTCCATTGCCCTATGGGATGAACAAACCTCGGGTCTTTGTCCGCAGGGATCAGATCATAAAGAGAAGCCAGGGTCCTGTTGCCGTCGACGCCCAGCTTCGCATCAGGATGCAGTGCATCGTCGAGAAGCTGGTACTCGAGTCCAATGGCTGAGCCATTACTCGGATAGCTCAGATCCACAAAATACTTGATGC
Source organism: uncultured Bacteroidales bacterium (assembly GCA_963764345.1). Classification (GTDB taxonomy): domain Bacteria; phylum Bacteroidota; class Bacteroidia; order Bacteroidales; genus DASQZK01. The sequence goes on from CAVXSF010000004.1 coordinate 169,194, forward strand.
CACTATTGGCGCCGGGGGTCAGTCTAAAATCGAGCTGAACTTCAAAAGCACTGTATTTATTGTCGGTAACGATATCACCACCGCCCGATTCCTGCTTTCCGCCCGATTCCAGTACCGTGAGCACACCGTCCTTAATGACCCAGCCCTTATCGGGAAAATGATCCATGAATGCACCACGCCATCCGGCCGTGGTTTTCCCGTCCCATAACAGGGACCATCCGTTCTCTTTTTCAGCTTCACTCAGATCATTCGGAATGGTGTTCACTATGAAGATGCTGTCATTTGGGGACGGGGTCAGATTATCAGTTTTAATCATGATATTCCTCCAGTGGATCTTTGAGCCTTCCAGTTCTTTATTGTCCCCTATACTGTGAACCTGGAGAGCGATAAAACCTTTTGGGGTCATATCATCGATCAGATAAGCCACAGGCTTGCCGTTCAGCCAGGTACGTATAGTATGACCGATGCATTCAACCCGGTACTCATTCCACTGATCCATTTTGAAAAGGGGCCTGGCTGCAGGATTCAAATCGACCGGATAAAGCCAGCCTCTCCTTGCCTCGTCATAAATGCCCGCACTCCATCCCCGTGACGACGGGTCAATTTCCACCTGGTAACCGTGGACACGCCCGTTGTTATATTCGGGTGAACTTTCGCTCCTGATCTGCACGCCGGAATTGGTCGGTTCATCCAGTTTTACCTCAAACTTCAGGAAAAAATCACCATAATCTTTATCCGTGCAAAGAAAGGAATTAGGTGAATTCAGTACGGCTGTTCCAACAATTTCGTCGCCGGAAGCTTCATAACGGGCTTTTCCGTTAAGCTCTTTCCAGCCGGTAAGGTCCTTACCGTTGTAGAGGCTTTGCCAGCCGTCATTATCACTTTTACATGAAGTCAGCAGTAGAAGTGACGCCAAAAAAAGGATTAAATAAGATGTCTTCATACCTTTTAAAATTATTGGTTTGTAATATTAAGTTAAACGATCCAGTATTATGTTCGGGTCTTTACCCTGTTCTGTATCCATTAAGCTGCTTTCTCCTGGTTTACCGTAAAATTCTGCACCTCTGTATTCATTCCTTTGACAGACAGAATCACAGGACCCCCGCTATAATCTTCAGGGGCAAAAGAGATTTCTATTTCCTTCGTTTCACCGGGCAACAAACTGAAGAAATTATCGGAAAAGAATATCGGTGCAATAAGAGCTCCATGCCCGTCTTTCAGGCTGAGTCGGTTAAAAAAGACGATCGAGCCGGAGGGATTGTCTACCCCCACATTCACAATAATCCGTTCATTTTCAATCTTATGATTTATCCTGACGCCGGGCTGCACACGGGGCAGGTCAGCCATTTCCTGAAAGCCTGAAACAGCGGGTCCTGTCATGGTCCAGGCCCCGGAATATTTATCCCTGGACCTCCAGTAAAAAGCATCAGCCACCACCTTACCGTTCTCATCTCTCAGCCACAGCCTGATAAAATGGACTTGTGAAATATCCCCGGGAAAATCCAGTTTCAAGGCATTGTTGACCAGGGTAGTCAGGACAGTTCCCGGCACCACGGCAGGACACCAATTCACAGCCTTATAATTTCTTTCCGAAACCACAGAGCCGTCTCCGCTGACCTCTGAAAATTTCCGTGCCTCCCAGTGGCAGGTTCCTCCATGCACGCTATCGGATCTGAGAAAAACAGACTTCTCTGCCGAAGGGGAACAAAGGTGAAGGATTTCAGGAGACTGGGAGTTGACGGCCGGGAGTCCGGTGAGCATTATCAGCACTGTCAGAAAAATACTTTTTGTTCCTAAAGTGGATTTCATGAGAACACTTTTTTAAAGATTTAAAAGTTCCCGGCGTCGGGTCTGCCCTTTATCTCCTCTCCTTTTCTGCCCATTCCAGGTGATTCCGTACAGCCCGCATCATCCGGGCCGTTGGAAATCCATTATTTGGCCGGCGTTTTGCCGGATCATACCAGCCCGACCATTTTGAATACTTATCACCTCTGAGGGCCTGTCTCCCAAACAGTATCAAGTCAGTGCTGAAGTCTGATCCAACAGAGGGTTAAAGTTAACATCATTTTTCAGAGACAAAGAAGAGACTTTATTTTTTTAATACCGCAATCTGCATATTTCATCACATCTTCAGGAGAGAAGGATAGGGCTGTTGCCTTATCAGCGATGGATACGCCCAATCCCTGCTCGTCATTAGCTGCATGGTAATGGGTACCGGCACCGTATCTTAGATCGTATAGGGCCCTGGTCCAGATCCTGTTCAGATTACAGATCAGAGATCTACCGCGTAAGAATGTGTGCCGGAGCCCGTATTTCTGATAATCACGAAATCTCCTTCCGGTTTGAAGGATACCGGCATGCCGTCGGCGGTAACCTTTTGTGACCGTGACCAGAATGGGAGATACACATCCGCCAGGGTATTGGCCGGCGTGGTAACCTTCATGCTGAAGGTATGTCCGGCTTCATTCCTCAGGGAAACCAGCACCGGGCCCCGTATGGTGGGACACTTTATTTCGGCCGAATCCAGATTGCCGGGTTGCGGTTTGATCCTGATTTTGCGAAATCCCGGTTCAAGAGGCTCTATACCCATCAGCTTTCGCGGAATGATGTTTGCCGGTGCTGCTCCCCAGGCATGGTTCCAGTCCTGGTTGGGCTTGTATTTGTTATCCCAGGCTTCCATGGTGATGGTCGAACCGGCCCGGATCATATTATACCAGCTGCGGTCGGAGGTGGATGTTAACAGGTCGAGTGCGTACTGCGGATCGCCATGGTCGTATAATGCATCCAGCAGGATCTGCGCGCCATAAACACTGGCTGCCATGCCTCTCGACTGTATAAACTCCAGGATCTGATCATCATACTTTCCGGGAACCAGCCCGAAAGCCAGAGGGAACATGTTGGCATGAAGGGAGGCATGATCCGTCCCAATACCGTCGATGTATACCTTTTTTCTTTTATCAAACAAAAACGAGCCGAACGATTTTTTCAAGTCCCCGGCATGCAGGGCAAAGTTGGTGCTGTCGGCAGTTTTTCCAAGTATTCCGGCCACGTCCGACATGATCACCAGGGCCTTGTAATAATACGCATTTACAACCGTGTTGACATCTTCAAAGACAAAGCCGTCGGTTTCCCCCGCTTCGCTTTTACTCAGACCCAACCCTCCTGAATGGGGCCAGTCAACGATGTCGCGAAGTTGCGAGTTAAGATGTATGGATGCAAGCAGTTCAGGTGTCACTTTACCGGTACGGGTGCTGATAAAACCGAACCGGTCTTCCAGTGGCATCATTGCTTTCGACTTCAGTTCATCATAATATTTTGAGAGAAATTCAGTATTTCCGGTATACATGAAGTCATGCCAGGCGATCAGTTCAGTCTGCAATATCCACTCGGTAGGCCATGTGGCATGAAACGTAAGGTACTCCAACGTATGTCTTGCCATGCTGTAATCACGTTCGACACCATAAAGCCCGAGCTGATTGATCATGGCATCGGCTTCATAGGGAATCCGCTCCCTGTCGCCGTCGACGAAAGTACCGGTAAAAGACGTTGCCTTCATGGTATACTTGCACAGTTCCCAGACCTGGTTCAGCACGGTATCGGAACTATGAAAATACGAATCCGTTTCATTAAAAGGATAAAAGGTTATTTCCCTGACGATATCTGAAGTATGGAGGGGCAGCTCATACCCTTCAATCTCACAATACCGGAACGGCGTCACATCACCCGTGTATTCAGGCATTTTCATGGCTCCCGGGCTGGTATTCCTTTTATCCGGCCGGATAGCGATGATGTATGTGTTCCATCCGTCTTTCAGCGCGAGGTTATATTCTGAATACCGTATTGAACCACCGGGATCCTGGTTAACCCTCCCGTCTTTCATTGCTTCACCCATCCGGATCGTAATGGTTCCGGCGCCGGGTTTGCCGTAAAGATCCAGTCGTAACCGGCCGAAAGCATCCTTCCCGAAATCAACAAAGGTAAGTCCGGGTGAGAGCGGTTTGATCGTTACCGGATTTTGATCCTGCTTCTGAAGCGGGTAACGGGCTGTTGCATATCCTGTCATACCCGATGCCGTTCTGAACATTTCAACCCGGGAAAAGCCTGACTCAACGCCATGGTTGTCCCAGGTTTTCACCTTCCAGTAGTATATGGTCCCGGGTGCGAGTGTTTTTCCGTTATAAATGACGTTAACAGACTGATCGCTGTCCACTTTTCCGGAATCCCAGAAATCACCTGTGTCGGCTGAAATTTTCTCCCGTTCTGATGCCACAAGGATACGGTAAGCTGTCTGAAGAGTGTTATTCTGGCCGGAATTAACGATCCATCCGAAGAATGGCCGTTCCTGTGCAATTTCGGCAAACTCATAATTTTCATGTCCGGGCAAGGCCTGATCAAGCAGAGTATTTGCAGGGTAACCGTTCAGAAAAACCTGATCTGCGCCCGTGAGGAAGTTAACGCTCAAACCTGTCGGACTGTCAGTTCCGTTAGCCGAAAATTCAGGGATGAATGCAAGGAAAAAAAATATCACGGCTGAAATCCTGAATGACTGATAATTTACCATTTGATGAATTTATATTTTGAATCCGTACTATTCTTCAATTAAATTTTAATTTGTCCGTCAAAGGTTTTAGTGACCGTGTACTGTCAGCCAGCATCATGCTGATGCTGTCGCCACGTATGGTAAGAAAAATATCCACCGGTTAGGGAAACGAAACATCACTTTCCCATTCTTCTTCAGATCACTGAATCCGGAAGCTGCAAATTTTTGTAAGCCTGAAGCCTTATCCGCTTTGATGACAGCAAGTCCCTTATAATTTCCAGACCAGACAAACCCATCTATGTTAACTTTGAATACATCTGATGTATCCTTTTTTAGTGAAGGCAGATCAGTAAAAATAAAAAATCCTTATTCGTTTTCATAACCATCCGGCAGAAGATCTTTCTGTAGGCCCAGCTTTGGAAGGACTTGCAACAAAAAACCCTGTACCGTCGCCTGTTCATCGCTTTCCCTGATTTTTTTTACCAGCTCATGCTCTTCCATGGAACATTCCGTAAGTTTAGATCAGGTCGAATACTTTCACAAAACAACGGAGAATTATATTTTGATAAAAGAAATTAAATGTCTTAAAAAACTTTGATTTGGCTTAGAAAGAAGACTCAAAATGCCTCCCGGGCTGATTTTTTGCAATTTTATGCCCAAAAACAAGGCCATTCAGCAGAAATCGGCACATGAATAATTCGTAGGATACAGGTCTTAAGTAAAGCAACATTTAAATCAAAAAATCATTCTATATCATGGGGACCTTCATGCCTTGAAGCATCAGAATGCGGTTTCAGCTTACCAGATCAATCTCTTTCGCCGACCGGTTAAATATGTCTACTGACTGCATATCTTAAGAAATGTTAAAACAGATCCGGTAATTTTAACAATAGCCAACAAGCAGTGTTTTATAACATTACAACATTGGTCGGCAAGCCGGGTAACAAAAAAGAGAGTTTATTTATGATGCATTTCTACCCTGAAGATTAGTATTTCACCAAAAGTAAAAGAAATGAAAAGAAGAGAATTTATTCCAACCGCGATTTTGAGTTCCCTGGCCATTGCCTCGTTACCAACGCTGGTCGCGTCATGCCAGAAAAGCAATGTCACCCCGGGTATATCGGGAGGAGAGGTGACCATTGACCTGGACAACCCGTCATACAGTTCATTGAAACAGAATGGCGGATACGTGTATTCCGGCAATGTGATCGTGATCAATACCGGGAATGAGAATTTCGTAGCCCTTTCGGACATCTGCACGCATGCGGGATGCACGGTTAATTACAGTGCGTCGGGCAAGTACCTGCTCTGTCCCTGTCACGGCTCCGTGTTCTCCACAACGGGTGCTGTCGAGAGAGGACCGGCTGTATCACCATTGTCGAAATACAAGATCGTGAGGAATGCCAATGTTCTTACGATTTCGTAAGGAATCTGATCGTGGGTTCATTTTCACCACAGATTATAATAGATTGGGTATCCGGTTTTTTCATAGATGTGAAGCATCACGTCTCCGAATCATTCGATATTCCTCAATCCCTAACTCACTCAATCCCTAAATCCCTCACTTTCGCCTTTCGCCTTTCTTTCTTTGACCCGGCTTCTTCCTCCCCTCGCTCGCCCCTTTGTCCCCTAAAGGGGAAACCCAGCCCACCGTCGCATTTACTCTACCTCAATCCCTTAATCCCTTAATCCCTCAATCCCTAACTCCCTCAATCCCTCACTTTCGCCTTTCTACTTTCTACTTTCTACTTTCGCCTTTCTTCCCTCTATTTCTTTTATTCTTTTTCCCGGCTCCTTCTTCTCCTCGTTCACCCCTTAGTCCCCTATAAGGGAAACCCAGCCCACCGTAGAATTAACTATGTGCTTCTCCCGTCTCCGAATCATTCGATATTCTCCCTCAATCCCTCTCTTTCACATTTCATCTTTCACCTTTCGACTTTCTTCCCTTCTTCAACATTCGTTATTCAATATTCGATATTCATTATTCTTCTCCTCCCTTTCGCCTTTTGCCTTTTGACTTTCACCTTTTTCCTCTCCATCCTCCACACCCATTCCCATTCGTGCATTCGTGGCAGCATTCTGCCTTCCGCTCTCCTCTCCATTTCCCATTCGTGCATTCGTGGCAGCATTCTGCATTCCGCTCTCCTCTCCATTTCCCATTCGTGCATTCGTGGCAGCATTCTGCATTCCGCTCTCCTCTCCATTTCCCATTCGTGCATTCGTGGCAGCATTCTGCATTCCGCTCTCCTCTCCATTTCCCATTCGTGCATTCGTGGCAGCATTCTGCATTCCGCTCTCCTCTCCATTTCCCATTCGTGCATTCGTGGCAGCATTCTGCATTCCGCTCTCCTCTCCATTTCCCATTCGTGCATTCGTGGCAGCATTCTGCATTCCGCTCTCCTCTCCATTTCCCATTCGTGCATTCGTGGCAGCATTCTGCATTCCGCTCTCCTCTCCATTTCCCATTCGTGCATTCGTGGCAGCATTCTGCATTCCGCTCTCCTCTCCATTTCCCATTCGTGCATTCGTGGCAGCATACAAGGCTTCGTAGCCCATCATCAATATTCGTAATTCAAAAATTTCTCTTTATGCTTGTTTTTTACCCGATTTTGTTAAATTTGCATACCCTTTTGGAAGGGTACAATTAAAAACTATTTCGGGGTGTGGCGCAGTTGGCTAGCGCACTTGCATGGGGTGCAAGGGGTCGGAAGTTCGAGTCTTCTCACCCCGACTGAGTTTCAGAAGACTTAAAATTTTTGAGTGTACTCTAAAGTGTACTCTGGAGATTCAAAAGAATCGATGGAGTGCACTTTTTTTATGTTTTTAAATTTGAAGCGAAATTTAAGGAACTTTTAAAACAGGCAAGGTGGTGGCATAAAACTCAGAAATTAAGGGCATATTTTTCTGGTATTGAAAGCAAAGCACTTAAAAATGAACTTTAGATATTCTAAATCAGTGGTTGATTTAGGCAAAATACGGATAGATGAATTAGACCCAATTTTAAACAAATGAAGGCTATATTTTATCTATTATTTTTTGAAGGGATGTGAATTTTTGCAATCCAATCTTTTATCTTATCAACCCATATATTGACAAATTTATTACGGCCCCCATTTTCGAAGATCAGATGAAAATTAAAAATTTAGCTCAGATTGAGAAAATTCTGAAAAAACATTTACCGCCATGCCATGACGGAGACAGCATATTGTCGCCTGTATGTTACTCTCCTGTTATCACTTAAAGAAACACTAACAGTTCTCAATAAGTGTGAATTATATAAATTAATAGAAGAAAGGTGTAAAATTCTTAAAAGGAGTTTAAGTACATTTAGATTGAATATTCAATTTAAATTTCGTTTTACCTTAAAATCTGCCAAGTATGGATTTAAATTCAATAGGATACTGGAACGGGAAAAAAGATAAACTTAAAAAACTGTATCCAAAAATTTCCGATGATGATTTAAGTTTTAATGCTGGTAAAGAAAAAGAAATGCTGGAGATGCTGGGACATAAGATTGGAATAACAAAAGAGGAGCTTGTTTTCATTATTGCAAAACTATAAAAGGACACTTATGTGATTCTTAGTGAACACATCGCCTCGGAAGTGTCTAAAAAAATAAACTTTCTCTGATGTATTATTTAAATATAAAAAAAGATGAGTATGTTACGGAAGCCAGGGGGTTAGCAAAGGAAAAGTTTTTGGCAGAATAAGTCCCATACTTAATAATTATAATTATGGTTGCTAAAATTTATGTGCAGGAGGCGCTTCAACGTGCCTGGGGGTTGGATAAAAATTTGGGACGAAAGTTTGTCAACCCGGCAATTGGCCAGAGCAGTTTAATCTCACAGTTAATGTATGATATATTTGGGGGGGAAATTTTAAAGACACATAACAACAAAAGCTGGCATTTTTATAACCGTATTGATGGTGAGCTTATCGATTTTACGATATCAGAAATGGAGAAGTCTTCTGAAGGCACCTACTTCGAAGATCTCCCTTCCTCACCTGACGAGATTCAACACTATTATGCACAGGAAGACTATTCAACTTTTTTAGTGCAGTTTATCGGCGCATTTGAATATGCAGTTCGTTCGGATACCTCCAGGCAAAGCCCTCAAGACTGAAGCGTATAATTGTCAATTCACAATTATGAGCTTATTAAGTCTGGTCTTCATAATCCTGTTTATAAATACCACATATTTTTTTACATCACGCGGTTTAAGTAAAACACAACTGCTTCGTTTTACTGATGGCAGCTTTGTGAAAAACGGCGAAAATATCCTTATCAGCGGACAAACAGGAGTGGGTAAAAACTATATTGCTTCTGCACCTGGTCATCAGGCTTGTTCACACATCGCATAGAATAGAATTATCGGGAGAATCCATGCGAAAAAAGAAAAAAGAATAAATTTGATTTTATAAAATCGTTCATTGCATACCGTTCTATAAATGCCCTAAGGGTTTGTTGACATTTAAAGTGGGGTTAATTATCCGGAATGGGGGTCAGTTTGCCCGGAATAAACAATCGGGCTTTGACTTTGAGAATCCTCAGACATTTGATAAATCACTTGATAATATCGACTGCATATTTCTGCTTATACCACCTCATATTTCAGATGTTGACAAATATTTTAAACCTCTGAATCAGAACAGTATTGAAAATTGCTAAAACATTGTAGCCTTTAAATAAACTTATCTACATTAGCTCTAAGTAAATGTTGCTACTGTGACCTGAAAAATCCATTTCTGTATTTATAATAAGGCCATCATGAATGAAAGTTTAAAGACAGCTAAAAATTGCCGTCATTATGCGATGTGCAAAATTGATTTTCTGGGCAGCGGCGTGTGCGCATCGGGCCTGGAAAAACATTTTGTAAGCTTCTATCCTCAGGGCAGAATGATATTATATGAGTCTCTGGCTGAAAATAAAATTACAGTGACCGAAAAATGTGTGGAAATTGCAGACAGCTGTAATATGTGTGGAAAATGCGATTACCAGTGTTACTTCATCAATGAAATGCAACCTACAAAAGTCATGGAAGCATTGAAAAATCATGTGGCCACTTTTATTAAGAACGGAGGGGAGATCAAAACTTCAAAAGATGATGTGCTTCTCACTGAAATAAAAAAAATTGTAGGAAAGGACTGGGCTTCAAATGATGAAGCAATTACAATTACTTATTCTCACGATCTAAGTGCGATTTCTGAACCCAAGTTACCCGGCTATGTTGTTTTGCCCGGCACAAAGGAAGAAATTGCAGCTCTGGTTAAGCTCTTTATTAAAAATAATGTCACATATACTCTTCGTGGTAACGGTCAGAATCTTCTTGGATTTGCTGTGAATGAAGGTGTAATAATTGACCTTAACAGAATGAAGACGATTGAGTTTGATGAGAAAAACTGGCTTGTAAAAGTCGGACCGGGTGTTACCGCTTTTGATCTTCAGAAACAAGCTCAGAAAAGAGGTTACAGGATAAATGCAGCTGAACCTGCTGCTCTTTTGTGTGCTAATATTATGTGTTCTGGTATAATGTCTACTTTTTCAACCACTTATGGGATAAACGCTGACAATTTCATAAATGCTGAATTCGTTGATCACAATGGTTCATTTTTTAACCTTAATGAAACCTTGTCCCCAAATCTGTATTCCTATAAAAATTTAGAACATAAGAATTCTCCGGGTATTTGTGTTTCAGCGGATATCCGGCTTCATCCTGTTACTGATGACGAAAGAGGCATTCTTGTTCCATTTGAAACTCTCAATAATGCCCTTGATTTTATTAAAGGACTGTTCAGTAAGGCATATCGGGCTTGCCCTGGGAGTTGTCGGGGCTGAATATATTTCAACATTTCTTTCTCCTACAAAAAAAATGGCTTCAGACATTAAAAATATTTTCACTGAGAAATTAAATATTCCCTGGCTTGTAGTCGTAATCGGAGATAAATACGCAATTCGCTCTATAGGTGAAATGGGATATCCATTCTTTGACCAGGATATGTTCAGATCGCTTTACCTTGGATTACCATCCCTTAAAAATGCTCAATGGCTCGAATTGGCTAAAGAGCTTTCTGATGATGAACCTTATTCATATTTAAAAGTCAAAAGTTTCGCGGAGCTTTTTGAAACAGCTCTTTCTCCTTCAGCAAAATTGTATGCACAGCAAGTGGATAAAGAGCTAATTCCATTTTTTGAAAAACTTTTCTCACTCCCTGAAATGACTGATCTTGTCTGGCTGAATATGTTCAGGATAATGAGTACACGTTTGGGGCGTAAAAAACCTTTTTTGCCAGCACTGATTTATTTACCCATTGATAATAAGTTAATTAATGAATTCTCTGACAAATTCAGGCTAATCGCTGAAAAATATCATATTGACAATGATTTTGGTTTTATCACTCCAATCGATAACGGGAAAAGATGCATTTTTGAATACGATTTCTTTTATGACTATAATGATCCTGATGAGATCCAAAGAATAAGACAGGTAGGGATGGAAGCTAATATGTTAATTGATGAATATTCAGTTAAAACAGGTGTTGTAAAAGGTCATCCATATGTTTTGTATCAGGGATTCTGCAGGAAAGAAAACTTACTTTATTCTTAAAATAAAAAACTCTCACTTTGCAACTAACAAATAAACCGTTAATAGCACTGACAGGAGCAACGGGATTTCTCGGCAGCCACCTGATGGCTGCCTTGCTTTCAAAAGGATATAATATTATAGTTTTCGGTCGTTCAGCAAAAAACGAATCTCTGGAGGAGCGAATCAGCAGACTTTTACAATGGTTCGGAATTGATAGCATGTTTGGATCAGGTAACTTGTGTTGACACTGATTTGTCGCAGGATAATCTGGGAATTCCGACGGGAGAATATTCCAGGCTCTGTTCTGTTGTAGATTCTGTCATTCATTGCGCGTCAGATACCAGCTTTTCAGAAAGCAAACGCGAAAAGGTTATGGCTGCAAACATCAATAACCTCAAGGGAATCCTTGAATTCTCAAAGAATGCGCATGTTAATTTCTTCCATTATATCAGTACTGCGTACGTTGCAGGTACCGGTGTAACATATTGCAAGGAAACTCTCTCATCGGTAAAAACATTTACCAATGTATATGAAGAGAGTAAAGCTGCAGCCGAAAACATCATTTCAGGGTTTTGCGATAAAAACGATATTCCTCTTTCAATTATAAGACCATCTATTGTTTATGGTGATTCACAGACGGGACGTTCGCTTAAGTTCAATGCCTTGTATTTCCCTGTTCGATCGGCTCAAACCATCAGGGATATTTACCTGAATGATATTCTGAATAATGGAGGTTTGAAAGCAGCTAAAAACGGGATTTTCATTGATAAGGAAGGTTATCTTTTTTTGCCTCTCAAAATATACCTGCCCCGCGAAGGAGATATTAATATTATCCCTGTGGATTATTTTGTAAATACTACGATTAAAATAATTGAGAATCGTTCCGGTAATGGTATTTACCACCTGACAAACCCTTTACGTACAACAATGAAAATGATTGCGAAGTATTACGAACAGCTAATGAAAGTAAAGGGAGTGGAAATTATTTACGGTCCGATGCCTAACGATTTATTAAGAAATCCGGCTGAAGAATTATTCGATCGTTTTATTGAACCTTACCGGCCTTATTTGTCTGATAACAGGGTTTTCGACAGGACGAATACCATTCTGGCAACAGATAATCTGAATCCTCCGGAGTTTACTTATGATATATTTAAAACCTGCATGGAATATGCCATGAAAGTCAACTGGGGAACATCAATTTTTGTATAGTTAAACAGAGAAATACTGAAACTCTTTTTAAGTTAAGTTATGGCTAAGGTATTACTCATTAATTCTAACAGGTTTAAGCATCCCTGGCCTGTAATACCTTTTGGGCTTTGCTATATAGCGATCGTTCTGGAAACGGACGGAAATAACGAGGTTCATTTTCTCGACCTTTGCTTTTCTTCAGACTGTGAAGAGGATATTCAAAAAGCAATACGCTGTTTTGTCCCGGATGTTATTGGTATAAGCATAAGAAACATTGATGATACCGGGGGTTACAATATCCATTTTTTGCTTGAAGATGTAAAAAATGATGTTATCGATCACTGTAAAAGAGAATTTCCGGGTCCTATCATAATTGGTGGTCCGTCAGTAGGGATAAGTGGTAATGAGATGCTTGAATATTTTGACCTCGAATATGCAGTGCGCGGAGATGGTGAAGCTGTGATGTCAGAATTTGTAAAACGTCTTGATTCAGGCCTCTCTCCGGAAGGGTTGAAAGGGTTGATTATTCGCAGAGAAAAGACAATTATTCAGGACAATGAACCGTTCCGTGTGGACGATCTTAATTCCCTGCCTTTCCCAAAACCACACCGATATCTCGATCTTGACAAGTACAGCCGGTTTGGATCTCCTCTCCTGGTACAAACAAAGAGAGGATGCGCTTTCAGATGTTCCTACTGTACATACAATAAAATTGAAGGCAAACAATATCGCTTAAGGAGTCCCAAACTTATTGCTGATGAAATTGAGATGCTTGTGAAAGAAACAGGCATTCGTCATGTTGAATTTGCAGATAGCATTTTCAATATACCTCTGTCTCATGCAAAAGAGGTATTACGGGAGGTCATCAGGAAAAAGCTGGACCTAAAATTAAATACCATGGGGCTTTCTCCTCGGGCTGTTGATGAAGAATTGCTTGATCTGATGAAGCTTGCCGGTTTTAATGAAGTGGATATTGGCGCTGAATCTACCTGCGATACAATCCTTGAAAGTCTTGCCAAAGATTTTAAACGGGAAGACATTATAAACACTGCAAATCTCTTAAAAAAGAAGAAGATGCCTGTAACCTGGTTCATTATGCTTGGCGCCATGGCAGAAACCCGGGAAACCGTTCTGGAGACCTTGAATACAATCGGCAGAGTTGCTTCAAAATGGGATCTGGTTTTTGTTTCAACAGGTGTGCGTGTGTACAACGGTGCTCCTGTTGCAGATGAAATAATGAGTTATGATACGAACTGCACAAGTGATAATTTTCTGCATCCCCTGAAAATTGAACCACCTGAGAATTTGTCTGGAGGACATTCATGAGATCGCAAAACGATTTTCATTTCGGTTTCCCAACTTTTATTTTTACCAGAAAGAAAATATAACCCCGGGATGGCTACTTGTTTTTGGCAATTTACTGCTAAAGGTCTTCCATTCCCGTCAACCCGTCTGGCGTTTGCTTATATTTCTGAAAAGGATTGAATTCGTTCTGGGGATAAGTCTTTTAAAAAGAGGTTTATATGAACTGAAATTGTGTTTATATAAAAAGAAAAAACTGATAAATAGGGGGTTTTCACTCATCATGGGTAAATAAATTACGTTCAAAATTCAGCAAAATGCAGAAAGTTACCGCGAGATATATACAATCAGATTAACAACGAAATTTATAATCTGGAAGGTGATAAGTGGTGGCGGCCTGATTTCTCCCTGAACCTGATAAAGACTTTATATAATCCATTCAGAGTAGGTTATTCCGTAGAGGTTTTTGAAAGGTTTAAAATAATCCCCGGCAAAACAAGTGTTCTTGAGGTGGGTTGTGGTGGTGGAATTTTATCTGAGGAAATGGCAAAAAAGGGATTTATCACAACAGGTATTGACCCTTCCGGCTTATCATTGAAAAGCGCCGCAAGCCATGCCAGGGAGAGCAATCTGGTGATTAAGTATGAAAAAGGAACGGGCGAGAATTTGCCCTTTGAAGATAATTCTTTCAACGTGGTTCTTTGTTGTGATGTGTTGGAGCATGTTCAGGATTTGCCAAAAGTCATCTCTGAGATTTCACGTGTCTTAAAAGTCGGGGGAATATTTATTTATGATACATTCAACCGCACATATTTCAGCAAAATAAGTGCTATCAAGATTTTGCAGGAGTGGAAGCGGTGGTCTATAATGCCTCCCAGGCTTCATGTGTGGCAAATGTTTATAAAACCAGATGAGATAAAATCATTATTGCATGAAAACCACCTGGATTGGAAAGAACACCATGGTATTAAACCAAATATATCCTATCTGAAGATGCTTCGTTATCTCCGCAAAAGGGCAGCAGGAAAACTGACTTATGAAGAATTTGGTAAAAAATTTCTAATGGTTAAAAGCCGCAGTACACAGATTATGTATATAGGATATGCGGTTAAACAAAATTAAAATTTACTTTTTTTCCTATCGGGACAAGCTGTCGGTACCGGATTTTACTCATGATTGTTTATTTTTTAAAGGTATTCACCCCCATTAAAGCGGGTCAGATTGTGAGGGCTTCCCCGTTGCAGTCTGGCTTCGATACGCCTTTCGGTCGTGAGCTTCGGTTCGGCCCCGGGCAGCCTTGCCACTTGCTAACGGTTTTTCGATGGTTATTCCCAATAAAATATCGGGATTATTCGCGCCCATGAGGGACTTGCACGCTCTGGGAAAAAAACAACATCCGCCTTTGCTCTTGTCTTTGTTTTTGTCATTCATAATCCGGCGTCATCCGGCAAAATTAATCGTTTCCAATCCGGTCTAAATATCTTTGAAATTTCATGGCACAAGAGCTTTTCTGCCACGACGCAGCTACTGACTTTACTCAAAATTTTTTAAAAACCCCTTTAACTAATCTTTATTCTATTTTCATTATTTTTTTCTGCCTGTTTGGCTGCTTTCGCAGCTCTTTTCTCTTTCAGATTTTTAAGCGGTGATTTCTTCCCGCTTTTTTCTTTTCCTTCTTTCTCTTTTGACATATTTTTAATTTTTAAGGTTATTTTCTATTCTTACATTTATTTGCCATATATAATATTTTTACTTTAAAAGATCAGGGAAATTAACCTGCTTAACCCTCTAATCCCAAAAGGAAACAGGTTGCTTTTTCCGATTGCTCCTTTTAGGGTTGCTGTAAACAATCTGAAACATCATTAAAAAAAGCCAATCTGATAAAGTAGAATTATAAAATTCCTTCATATCCACTCTTAATAACTGTCGAAATCATTTTGAAACGTTCATTAGCTTTAAAACTATTCGAAGTATGAGCCGGTACGATGATCGACTGCCCGGTATGGAGTAAATTTGATTCTTCATCAATGATAATTTCAGCATTACCCTCAATAATCTGATGAAACGTATCAAAAGGAGAAATTTTCTCAGCGAGTGTTTCACCTTTATCAATTGCCACAACACTTATATTTCCGGTTGTTTTACGCATTATGATTCTACTTACCACTGAACTCGGGACATATTCAATAATCTCAGTCAGCACACGCACGGTCGATTTTTCCATTTCCCTGTATATCATAGCCTTAAAATAAAGTATGATAAAGGTAATTTTCTATTTCCTAAAAGTTTTACACAATTGAAGATCATATTTACATTATTCACACATCTTCAAGTGTGTCACGCCTCTTCATTTTGAGCTTTTTAAAGTGGGAAGGAGTTAAACCAGTATATTTTTTAAACTGGTTGGACAAATGGGCAAGGCTGCTATAGTGCATCTTATAAGCTATTTCCGAAAGATTAAGCTCATCATAAACAATGAGTTCTTTTACTTTTTCAATTTTATGCGCCAGATAAAATTTTTCAATTGTAATACCTTTAACTTCCGAAAAAAGATTGGCCAGATAGGTGTAATCATGATTGAGTTTTTCTCTCAGGTAATCCGAAAGGTTCACTTTGATTTGGTCGTCTGTATAGTGCACTAATTCTATAATAGAGCTTTTAATTTTCTCAACCAGGATACTTTTTTTATCGTCCATTAAAAGCAATCCCGATTTTTTCAGATTGACATCTAATTGTTGTATTATTTCCGGCTCGAGATATCCAACTACATCTGCTTCCCCGATTTTTACATTAACATAATTAATTCCAAGCTTCTCCAGTTCGGATTTTAAAACCATCTGACAGCGGATGCAAACCATATTTTTGATGAACAGTTTCAAATAATAAATTATTAATAAAATCCAGGGTATTTTCAAAAGTAAAGTTACGAAATTTTACGACAAAAATAAATCAGTCTACCGTGCCAGTCTGAATGCTTAATAGAATCAGCATTACTGAAATTTTGTCCTTATTTGAAAGTGCAGCCAGGCAAAGGCTAACGAAAGATGCCCGAACATTAAACTGTGAAGTTTTCAATATTACCCATGAATTTCGAAAAACCCGGGCAATTCAGATATCTTCCGGTGGTCATCAGGGAATTACCGTAATTCCTTTAGGACGGACAGGGATATAATCTATACGATCCGGGTTACCCGCAGAGCGAGGTCAGCATGATACTCAGGTCCCCAAAATTTTATGGATCCGTCATCATCGGGACTGACGGTCTCCGTGCGAAAGACTTTGCCGGTTTCAGGGGTGATCCACTCTGCCTTGTAACGTCCTTCCGGGGCAATCAGCCTGAATTCAGGTTTATGACCTCCCCAGAAATAGAAGGCATACTGGTGTCCTTCCCATGCCAGGCAGCGGATATTCTCACTGCCCTGGTATAATGACATGACCCGGCGTGTCGGGATCATCTTCGCAAAATCGATGGAATTCATGAAGGCCAGCAACGCCGCCATCTGATCTTTCATGTACGGATGGGTACAGCCGGTATACCACGGGCAGACAAATTCAGTCCCGCCGGTCCCGTCTTCATTGCCTACCTGGTAAGTGAAGTCAAGGTTGTTATACAGGGCACCACCCGACAGCATGTATTTCCAGCCCTGTATCCGGTACTGATTGGTGAGCGGAGGCATCAGTCCTGTTTCATTGAAAGCAAACGCCCTGGGAATGTCATAATTTAAAGCCAGTGATTGGGCGTCCTGATCATAATGGTGGTTGAAAACAGAAATATTTTTCCAATACGTTTTCAGGTTTTCTTCCTTTATGGGGGCACCTTCGTTGGTGTAATCCACCGACAGGATATGTTTTTTGGGAAGCGTTTTCTCTTCAGCCACGACCCATTCCGAAACCCTTTCGATCCAGGCTTTAGCCGGATCGGCCGGCGGGCTGGCAAAGCCGGGATGTTCCTGGTTACTGAACCAGGGCTCATTGCATATATTGAGGATCAGGTTGTCGTATTGATTTAATTCATCGACCATTTTACGGGTGTAAGCTTCCTGGTATTTCAGGATCTTTGGGTAATTCAGGGTCAGGTATCCCCTGAACGCGGGCATCTCGGTTCCGTTAATATTATTTTTGGGGTTCATGGGATGATTGTCAAAGGTCGGCCCCAGGAAAAACAGGTCTGCTTCAACCACGACACCCATTTTATCCGCATATGACATGAAATCGTGAAGACGTCTGAAATAGGCGGTATCCCATATGTCGAGGTTGAACTTGTTTCCACCAAGTGAATAACCCGGCACATTGCTCCGTTTCCATGGTGCAATAAATCTCCCGGCCGCGGGCGACAGGGTGTTCTTCCCGATACAAAAGGCATGTTCCGGTTCGATATAATCCCCGAGAAATATCCTGGTGTGGTTCAGCCCGAGTTTGTTCAATGTTTCAAGGTATAGACGGTAGTTGAAATCAAGGTTAATCACAGATCCATAATGCTCGCCCGATGTGATCAGAACGGTTGGCTTACCCTTCCAGAGGAAATAATGGGGATTGTCCGGATCAAGGTGTATAGGTTCCTGTGAAAAAGCCAAGACTGAAAGAATGGCCAGGAAGAATGTAGTTGCAGATTTATTTCTCATGTCGGATTGTTTAGATTATTCATGAATTAACCATATATTTAAAACGGTAAATAACGGGTGTATGTCGCACCATGACACGTCCAAACTAAAAATACAAACTTAAACTATCTTTCTAAAACCTGATCATCATGAAAACAAAAACTACTGACCGCCTGGTTTCTCTGGATGCGCTCAGGGGATTTGACATGTTCTGGATCGCCGGCGGAGCTGAAATAGTTCATGCCCTGGCAAAAGTAAGTCATTCCGGCGTTATCGGCTGGATGGATGTACAAACAGAACATGTCGCATGGAACGGATTCCATTTTTTCGACATGATCTTTCCCCTGTTCCTTTTCATTGCCGGAGTCACTTTTCCTTTTTCCCTCAACAAGAGAAGAGCAAACGGACAAACTTCCGGGCAGATTTACAAGCATATCATTACTCGCGGGCTCGTCCTGGTATTCCTGGGTGTCGTCTACAACGGACTTCTTCATTTCAGTTTCCATGACCTGAGGTATGCAAGTGTTCTCGGCCGTATCGGTCTTGCCTGGATGTTTGCCGCGCTTATCGTAATGAACAGTAAAATTTCATGGCAGGCCATCTGGTGCGGGGTTATCCTGCTGGGTTACTGGGCTATCCTGAAGCTTATCCCGGTGCCGGGTTACGGTGCCGGGCATGCTTACCCAGGAAGGCAGTATCGTCGGATATGTCGACCGGATGTTTCTACCGGGCAGGCTCTACCTGGGCAATCATGATCCCGAAGGCATCCTTTCCACCCTTCCGGCTATCGGCACTGCCCTGCTGGGGATGCTTACCGGGCATCTTTTGCGGATGAAAGATGTCAAGCTTTCATCGATAAAAAAACTGGGGATCATGGCGGGCACGGGCGTCATTTTCATCCTTCTGTCCCAGCTTTGGAACCTTGCCCTCCCGATCAACAAAAACCTGTGGACCAGCTCATTCGTACTGATCACTGCCGGTCTCAGCCTGCTCTTTCTCTCCTTGTTTTACCTGATCATGGATATCTGGCAGATCCGTTGGTGGGCCTTCCCGTTCGTGATCATCGGCCTCAACCCGATCACCATCTACCTGGCACAGGCAGGCATGATCAATTTCAGCAGTACGGCTCAATATTTCTTTGGCGGTCTGATCCGGTTTGCCCCGGCAGCCAATCAGGAATTCTGGTCGGCGCTGGCCTATTTCCTGGTAAGCTGGTTGTTCCTGTATTTCCTGTATAAGAAAAAGATCTTCCTGAAAGTGTGATCTAAACCATCCTGATGTTCTGAATATGCAGTGGAAACGAATTATTTCCGGAGTTTCGGTTTCTGTGATAAGTGCCTGTTTTTTGGCGATGGCAGGACTTTCCGGTTGCGGAAGGGGACATATTCCGGAACCCGGTGTCAGCTTCCGGCTCGCACAGAGCCGGAAAGCCATCACCGACAGCGTAGTATACACCCTGCATTTTACCATTCCTGCCTCGGAACACGAAAGGATCGATGGCCGGGAGTCTGTCCGTTTTTACCTCACGGATGTTCCGGAGAGCCTGATCCTCGATTTCAAAGCTGCAGAAACGGATATCAGAGAGGTCGAAATAGCAGGTAAGGCCGTGCCCTGGAAATACCGGAATGAACATGTCATTCTTCCGGGGCAGTTCTTTCATCCGGGATGGAATGAGGTGAACATCGGTTTTCTTGCCGGAGATATGTCCATGAACCGGAACAAGGATTTTATGTATACACTCTTTGTTCCTGCCAGGGCCAGGACCGCCTTCCCCTGCTTCGATCAGCCCGACCTCAAGGCCGTATTCAGTCTCACCCTCGATATCCCATCCGGCTGGGAAGCCTGCGCCAACGGACCCGAAGTATCTTCCCGTACCATGAACGGAATGAAAACTATCGAATTTCAGCCAACAAAGCCGTTGCCTTCTTACCTGTTCGCATTTGCAGCCGGGAAATTCAATATCCTGTCCGAAACCAGGGATGGTCGCACTGTGAGGCTGTTCCACCGGGAGACCGATACGGTACTGCTAAGCAACAATGTGCCGGAAATTTTCCGTCAGGTTTTTGCATCTCTCGACTGGCTTGAAAAATATACCGGTATCCCCTATCCCTTTGCCAAATATGATATGATTGCCATACCATCGTTCCAGTACGGAGGTATGGAACATGCCGGAGCAACACTGTACAGAGCTTCCGGGATCCTGCTCCCCGAACATGCCACCGAGGTGGAAAAACTCAGCCGTGCCAATCTTATTGCACATGAAACCTCTCATATGTGGTTCGGCGACCTGGTGACCATGCGGTGGTTTAACGAAGTATGGCTCAAGGAAGTCTTCGCCAATTTTATCGCCGAAAAAATTACCAATCCATGGTTCCCCGACGTCGATTTCAAACTTAAGTTTTTACTAGCCCACTATCCGCAGGCCTACGATATCGACAGGACAGCCGGAACAAATCCTGTTGAACAGAAGCTCACCAACCTGGAAAATGCCGGAAGCATCTACGGGCCCATCATCTATCATAAGGCTCCCATTGTGATGAGGAAGCTGGAATCCATTGCCGGAGAAGAAAATATGCAGTCGGCCCTTCAGGAATACCTGAACAAATATGCCTATGGTAATGCCGGCTGGGACGACCTGATTTCCATCCTCGACGGTCGTACCCCGGCAGATCTGAAAAGCTGGAGCCATGCCTGGGTTGATGAAGCCGGTATGCCCGAATATAAAATCACGGTCGATACAGGGGTAATCCGGATCGTACAAACCGATCCGGCTGAGTCTGGCAGGGTATGGCCGGATATCATGGAGATCATCCGGGGGACTGAACACTCACAGCTTCATTTTACCCGCGACTCCACTCAGTTGGACCTGAAAAGCTTGCCGGAACCCATTCTGAACAGTGACGGATCGTGCTATGGAAGCTTCATTTTTGAAAATGACTCCGCCCTGAAAAAACTGATGTACGGTATGTATGCCCCCGGGGCAACTATGCCTGCACTGTCCAGGTCATCAGGCCTGATCATGCTTTACGGGAATCTTCTACGCAGCAGGATCAGTCCAAAGGAGGTGATTATGTGGATCGCTTCAAACCTTCGGTATGAACACGATCCTCTCGTGCTGAACCAGCAACTGGGCTATTGCAGGGAGATCTACTGGAAGTTTCTTGCCGACAGCACCCGGGCAGACCTTGAACCCTTCATTACGGATAAATTGTGGGATGAATATAATTCCAGAACGGGCAGCGAAAAAAAGAATGTTTTCCGGGCGGTCACAGACCTCTCCACATCGCCGAAAAATCTGGCAAGGCTCAGACAGATATGGGATCATGAAGGGGATAACGACCTGTCGCTCTCCGAACCGGAAATGATGAATCTTTGTTACGAACTGGCACTGAAAGACAGTTCGTCTTACCGTGAAATAACGGCCCTACAGGAAAAGAGAATAAAAAATCCAGACCGGCTTGCGTCCTTCGACTTTATAATACCGGCCTTAAGTCCCGACCCTGCCGAAAGGGACCGGTTCTTCAGTGGGCTAAAGGATCCTGCAAACCGCGAACGTGAAACCTGGGTCCTCACTGCCCTGCATTATCTAAACCACCCTTTGCGGCAGAAAGAGGCTGTCGGCCATCTCTATACCAGCCTTAATATGCTGAAAGACATTCAGCGAACAGGCGATATATTTTTCCCGGGAAACTGGCTGGATGCCTGTCTTTGGGGGCACCATTCAAGGGAAGCCGCCAGCCTGGTCAGGTTGTTTCTTCAAAAAAATCCGGATTATCCGGAAGATCTGAAGGCCAAAATACTGCAATCCTCCGATAAACTTTTCAGATCTGTATCCATTTTAAAAAAATACTCTAAAACATAGAATTTTTCAGCCTTTCCTATCAACCAATCCAATTTTCGTGCGTTTAAATAATATTAGGGGTCGGTTACAGGAAAGTCAGTCATAACACCGGGAGCAGAACACCCGGTATGCTTTCTGTGAAAAATGATGAGTCGTTCCCGGCACGTACAACCTTATAATACTCATCCTCTCATTCACAGGTTCCAAAGACAATCCTTCCTTTATCCTCCCTTAAACATGATGAATGCGGATTAACATTCCGGTGAGAATGCTGATAACTTGTCCCTGTTTGTTAATAATTGACAGACAGGTACACTAAAACGCTATAAGACTGAAACGTAAATTTATACATACTTTAAAACTCTGCCGCTATGATAAATAATAAGCCTAATTTTAAAAACCTCCTGGTCAGAATTTATGAATCACGAAAGAAGATGGTGATGGTCAATAATATGATCAGGGAAAAGGAAGCCCTCGGCAAGCCGACCGGGGTTTACCGGAGAAACCTGCAACTCCTGGAAAAAGAGATTCGTTCCTGCCAGATGATGATGAAAAAAAATTACGGATGATGGGTTCTCATTGATGTTATAAAAGAATCATGAAAATTCATCATGAATTCACAGGACGTTACCCTTTCCGAACATCTCCTGAAAAGGATTAATTCGCATCACAGTCATTGGTTCACAGGAAAATAAAAATGGAGTTACAACTGCAAAATTTAAAGTTTCTGGGTGAAGAATTACTGGACGAACTGATCCTCAAGGGGAAAATTATGGATTTTAAAAAGGGTGATGTCATCCTGAATGCGGGGAATTACGTGAAGGTTATTCCCATCGTGCTTGACGGTTTGATCAAGGTATACACCAGTAATTCAGAAAAGGAACTGCTGTTGTATTATATTCAGCCTTCAGAAAGTTGCATCATGTCATTTTCAGCTATACTCAGAGACGAACCCGGCAGAGTTGACGCCGTAGCTGAGACTGACACAACGGCATTGCTGCTTCCGGCAGGCTCTGTCAGGGAGTGGGTCAAACGTTTTCCCGAACTCAATTTTCTTTTTTACAACCAGTTTAATATCCGTTATTCCGATCTGATCGAAACCATTCAACACCTGTTATTTGATTCTCTGGATGAACGGGTCCTGGATTTCCTGAAACGCAGGAAGGAGATTACAGGTGAGAGCAGACTTCAACTCACACATAAACAAATTGCCGAAAGTCTTGGTACAGCCAGGGAAGTGATTACAAGGATCCTTAAGAAGCTGGAAAATCAAGGCTTAATTCAACAAACCCCGAACGGAATTAAAATTTTATAGCCTGGTGTGACCCAGGTCACCGTTTCATCCCCCCGTCTTATGGTATCTTTGTTCAGATTTAGTTTGATAATGCTTAAAAATGTAAAACCATGAAAAAAAATGTAGGTACAACCGACAAAATCATCCGGCTTCTGATGGCCGCCGTCATCGTTATTCTCTATTTTACAAAGGTTATCAGTGGTACGCTGGGGATTGTCCTTCTGGTTGTGGCCGGGATACTGGTTTTAACCAGCCTGGTCAGTATTTGTCCCCTGTATCTTCCGTTCGGGATTAGTACACATCATTCAGATTCTAAAACGAAAGCGGTCTGATCGGTCAGGATACGCGGGGTTTCTCCGATAATCGGCTTTCCATGAAATTGCCGGAAAAATTCCGCTAAAGTTTTAATACTTCAAGAGGAGGCTGTCAAAAAAGCCCTTTTAAAAGAATTCAAGTTACAATTTGAAAGTAAATTATGAATGCCTGAAACTTTTTTGACAGCCTCTCAATGTCTTTTCAATGCCCGTTTCCTTACGCAACCTCACCTAAATAAAGTCTGAAATTATCCGTGCCTTTTCCCGTTTTTCAGTCCATACGACACTGATTTTGCTATAATATGTATTATCTTGCAGATTAACAGGATAGCTGATATTGCATGAACCGTCTTATCAGTATCAGGGTTAAAGCGAATGGAAGGCTGACCATGGAAAAATACTCTGACGAATTAAATAATATTGAACTGTTCCGATACCTATATAATGATTTTCCACCCGGAAAACTGATCAGGGCAGAATCACCGGATTTTATTGTAAAAGACGGACCCGGTAATTCTCTTGGAATAGAGATAACCCATGTGATGGACCGGTTGCGTGCAGAGCAGGTGTCATCTGATACAGTCGAAAACCGGGCAAAAAAGAGACTATTGCACCATGCCCGTGATATATTTGATTATTACAGCGATATGAAGCTGAATGTTGCCCTGTATTTCAACCAGGACTACAGGCCGAAAACCGGCCGGATTATTCCGTCAGCCGGGATCATTGCCCGGTCCGTCCTGAAACGATGCGAAGGCAAACGTCCGGATGAATCCTTCCATCTCCATTTCAGGATCAGTGAACTGGAAGATCTTCTTGAATCCGTCACCATTTTCCGGTTTCCCTCTATTTCGGAATCAGGATGGATTGATGCAGGTGCCTATACACTCCCGGAAATTGAAGCCGGAATGATAGAAAAGACGATCATCCATAAAGAGGAAAAACTTAAACTTTATTATAAAAAAAGACTCCGATATTACTGGCTGCTGTTAATTGTAGATACCGCCCGGCATGCCGGAACATTCATCCGGGATACTGTGAATATCGCGTAAAGTCCAGGATTCAGGTTTTAACAAAGTATTCCTAATCGAGCGCAGAGAGGGAAAGCTTTTTGAATTAAGCTGAGAATCATTCTCCCAACATTCAACCGTCACTGAACCTGCCGCCGTCATAACAAGGCGTGAGATGCTCATTCTTCCTCAAACGTGATGACTTCAACAGGGCAACTTTCCGCAGCTTCCCTGATGTCATCACTGTATTTACTGAAATCGACCCCGTCCTTCACAACTGCTTCATCCTGCAATTCGAACACATCAGGGCAAATTTCCTCACATAACCCACAGGCCGTGCACCCCTCCGATATAACCACTTTTGTAATATTCATACGTTCTCCTTTATTTTAAACCGGAATTATTGTAAACCATTCCGGCGAATGCACTAATAACAAATGTGGTTAAAAATTTGTTTTCCCTCTTTTTTGAATATTGACCCGGAGGAAGCCGGCAGGGATAAAGGAAAATGGTCGGAATGCAGAGACGGTGCAGTCTTTTTGCGGAGTATTACCACGCTTTTCGCAGGCCGGTCATCATTACGGGCAATAAAATCCACATGAAGGGCCCAGGGGAAAATGCCTTAAAAAAAAAAGAAGAAACAGGAAAGAAAAAAACCGGGCAGAAGATCGTCAGATTCGCACAACAAGTCCCCCGGGATCACAGCTCCATCTCTCCGCTGAAAACATATTTAACGGGCCCTTCCAGCCATATATCGGTAAAAGAACCATCCTCCCCGGGAGTGAATCTGACTTTGAGTTGACCTCCCTGAGTATGGAGTATAAAGGAAGAATTGTCAGACCTGTTTAATATATAGGAAGTAATGGCAGATGCCACCGACCCGGTTCCGCAGGCCAATGTTTCATTTTCGACGCCTCTCTCATAGGTCCGGATAAGGATTTCATTATTTTTGCCCGGCTTAATAAAGTTGATATTGGCTCCATCCACCCCAAATCGTGGCTGATACCGAAGATGCCGCCCTTCTTCAAATACATTTATATCAGAAACAGACTCCCGCACCGTAACAAAATGTTTTGAACCTGTATCGAGAAGATATCCATCACTGAGTTTTTTCACTTCTTTCACATCGATCATATGCAGGCTGACGGTTTCGTCGCTGTTGATCACGGCTTCATGTATACCATCAATGCCTGTAAAATGGGTTCTGCCGTTGATCAGTCCTTTACTACTGACGAAGGCCACGATACACCTGCCACCGTTTCCGCACATCGTTCCTTCACGGCCGTCGGAATTGAAATACTTCATCCTGAAATCTGTCGAAGGATCATTGAGGAGCAGGATCATACCATCCGCTCCGACGCCGAAGTGTCTGTCGCACAAATATTTCACCTTTTCCTGCGTAAAGAAGGATTCGTCCGTTTCACGACAGTCTATCATGATGAAATCGTTACCTGCACCGTGATATTTTTCAAAGAGTATTGTCATTGTCAGTTTTTGTTAAAAAAGGTTAATTCACAATAACACCGCAACACTTTGATTTAATTAACGTTATATGCATAAAAATCGTCAATGTCGAAATGATCAGGGCATAATATTTGAGAATGGCAATCCTTGGTAATTTATTGTTAAAGTTAGAAAATTAAATAGTATTGTTATGAAAACAAAAAGATTTCTTGGAACACTCACCATTGCCGTCATTACATCTGTTGCCATAGTCTGGGCATATTCACAGTTTTTTCAGCCTAACCAGCAAACTGTCACTTCACCCGCCCAACAAAGTATGGTATATACTAACCTTCAGGGTTCGTCCGATAAGAATGAAGGTGCAGCTGACCTCACCTATGCAGCAGAGAAGGCTGTTCATGCCGTAGTGCATGTAAAGGTAGAATCTACCATGAGAAAATAATTATTCAGATAATCCACTTTATGATTTCTTTTTCGGAGACAGGGGGAATACGCAGCCTCAGCCTGTAGAAGCCTTTGGTTCCGGGGTAATTATCTCTGATGACGGTTATATTATCACGAACAATCACGTTGTTGACCAGATGAATAGTATTGAAGTCATATTAAATGACCGCCGTTCGTTTACGGCCAAGGTTATCGGTACCGATCCGAGCACGGATCTTGCCCTGCTCAAAATTGATGCTAAAAATCTTCCTTACCTCACTTATGGAAATTCCGATGCAATTAAAACTGGGTCAGTGGGTTCTGGCAGTTGGAAACCCATACAATCTGACCTCCACTGTAACAGCAGGTATTATTTCAGCCAAGAACAGGAATATTGATCTTCTCAGGGGCCAATTCGCTATTGAATCGTTTCTGCAGACAGATGCAGCAGTGAACCCGGGGAACAGCGGCGGTGCACTTGTCGACACACGAAGGGAATCTCGTTGGCATCAATACCGCTATTGCCTCACGTACAGGTTCTTATTCCGGTAATTCCTTTGCCATTCCGGTAACTATCGTAAAGAAAGTGATTGGTGATCTTATGGAATACGGCGTGGTACAGAGGGCTTTCCTTGGTGTCACCATTCAAGATGTTACACAAGATTTAGCTAATACAAACAATTTAAGCAGCACCAGCGGCGTTTATGTAAACAGCGTTTCTGACGAGGGAGCAGCAAAGGATGCTGGCATAAAAAAGGGTGATGTCATTATTGCAGTGAACAATGTTCCTATCAACAATGTTTCTGAATTACAGGAACAAATAAGTCGCTTCAGACCAAATGATAAGGTAAATATAAAGATTACCCGTGACGGAAAAGAGAAACTTTTTGATGTTACATTGCGTAACAGCGAAGGCAATACAAGCATTGTTAAGAAAAGTGAAACACTGAAACTCCTTGGAGGCAGTTTCGAACCTGCCAGCAAGGAAGAAATGAAGGCGTTGGGAATTGACCATGGTGTGAAAGTCACCTCACTTTCAGCCGGAAAACTTTTAAAAGCCGGTGTTCGTGAGGGATTTATTATCACTCAGATCAATAATAAACCCGTCAGCACAGTTCAGGACCTTAAAGATATTCTCGATGGCATTAAAGGCGGTGTATATATCGAAGGGTATTTATCCCGATGGAATGATTGCCTATTACGCTTTCGGATTATGATGAATGAAAGCACATTGTAAACCTCTTTACAAAAAGGACTTGCAGGTGCAAGTCCTTTTTGTTATATATATTGATCAAATAAAGTTGAATTGTATATTAAAATAATCTAAATTCGCAGCAAATTTTTTTGGGAGGAATAATGAGACAATTAAAGATCACAAAATCAATTACCAACAGGGAAAGCGCGTCATTAGACAAGTATCTGCAGGAGATTGGAAAAGAGGAGTTAATCACAGTTGAAGAAGAAGTTGAGCTGGCACAGACGAATAAAAAAAGGTGACCGGTTGGCTCTGGAAAAACTGACCCGTGCAAATCTTCGTTTTGTTGTTTCAGTGGCCAAACAATATCAAAACCAGGGATTAAGCCTTCCCGACCTTATCAACGAAGGCAACCTGGGACTGATTAAAGCCGCTGAAAAATTTGACGAAACACGGGGATTTAAATTTATTTCTTATGCCGTTTGGTGGATCCGCCAGTCTATCCTTCAGGCTCTGGCCGAACAGTCGCGTATTGTTCGCCTGCCACTGAACCAGGTGGGGTCACTGAATAAAATCAATAAGGCATTTTCAAAGTTTGAACAGGAGAATGAGAGAACTCCAACTCCTGAAGAACTTGCTGACGCCCTGGACCTGCCTAAGGAAAAAGTTGCAGACACTCTTAAAGTATCCGGACGACATGTTTCGGTTGATGCTCCTTTTATCGAAGGAGAAGACAACAGCCTTCTCGATGTCCTGGTTAATAATGATTCTCCGAATGCAGACAGGGCTCTGATCAAGGAATCTCTTGCAAAAGAAATCGACAGGGCACTTGCTACCCTTACCGAAAGGGAAAGAGATATCATCAGGTTTTTCTTTGGAATTGGCAATCAGGAAATGACCCTTGAAGAAATAGGAGAAAAATTCGGGCTTACGCGGGAACGGGTTCGACAGATCAAGGAGAAAGCGATCAGAAGGCTTCGTCACACATCCCGCAGCAAACTTCTTAAAGGTTATTTGGGATAATAAATAAACCAGATACGTTTCAAACACATTAATGGGGCTGAAATTTCAGCCCTTTTTTATTGTTTTTTCCTTTTTTGGGTCTACATTTGAAAAAAATGACCCCACCTAAAGAGCTCAAGGGAGTATATGAATGAATAATTTAACGATTTGTTCACTGATTTCTAAATCAGTTGAAAAATTTGGTGGAAATATCGCCCTGTCCTTCGCAGGCAAGAAAGGGCTGACTTATTCCGAACTTTCAGATGAGATCCTGTACACATCCGACCTCCTGAAATCTTTTGGTATTCAAAAGAATGATAAAGTCGCCCTGATCGGGGAAAATATGCCCAACTGGGGCATCGCATACCTTTCCGTCCTTTTCGCCGGGGCTACTACCGTTCCGGTACTGCCCGAATTTCATGTCTCGGAAATCATGTCTATTTTAAGTCACTCTGAATCCAAATTGTTGTTCGTTTCACTGAAACAGCACAACAGGATGAGAGAGGAACTGGCCCGGTGTGACCTGCCGGTAATCATCATCGACGAAATAAGTACTGCCGGCACCAAAGCTCATCAGCAGGCAGGTGCTTCTCTGGAAACCTTGAAAGAGAAGGCAACCCTGGTCCGGGAAGATGATCTTGCATCACTGATCTACACGTCAGGCACCACCGGATCCTCAAAAGGCGTCATGCTTACCCATCATAATCTGGCATGGATGGTACAACAGTCTCTTACAATCCAGGATGTAAGGCAGACCGACCGCTTTTTATCCATTCTCCCTATGTCCCATGCCTATGAAAACAGCCTGGGCTTTTTACTTGCCCTCCAAAACGGCGCGGGAATTTATTACCTCGATAAACAACCTACACCAACCGTTCTGGTCAACGCCCTTAAAATTGTCAGACCTACTTTCATTCTCTCTGTGCCTCTGATCATTGAAAAACTTTACCGTAAACAGGTTCTGCCCAAACTCACAGGGAATGTGATTACGAGGGCACTCTTCCGTTACCCGCCCGCGAGAAAACTGCTAAACCGTATGGCCGGCATAAAACTGATGAAAACATTTGGCGGTGAACTGAGATTCTTCGGCATTGGCGGATCGAAGCTCGATCCCGTTATTGAACAGTATCTGCGTGAAGCCCGGTTCCCCTACGCTATCGGCTACGGTCTTACGGAAACCAGCCCGCTGCTTGCCGGATCATCTCCTGCCGTGACACGTTGGCAATCTACCGGAAAAGCCCTGCAGGGTACCCGTCTTAGAATAAATGACCCTAATCCTAAAACGGGGGAAGGCGAAATTCAGGCCAAAGGCCCTAATGTAATGAAAGGATACTATAAAAATCCCGAAGCTACAAAAAACGCGTTTACCGACGACGGATGGTTCCGGACCGGTGACCTCGCCATCATCGATGAAGAGGGATTCGTTTATATCCGGGGCAGGATAAAAAATGTAATCCTAGGTACCAACGGAGAAAATATCTATCCCGAAGAAATTGAAGCGATCTTTAACAGCATCGAAGGAATTGAGGAATCATTGGTGGTACAGAAACAGGGCAAACTTGTGGCCATGGTAAATCTGAATATTCTCGAGCTGGAAGAAAAAATGATCACACTGAATGAAAGACTGATCCGTGTGACAAATGAAACCATCGACGAAGCCCTTCTTGAAATACAATCTTTCGTTAATCAGCGCGTAAACCGGTTTTCCCGCGTCAATGCCGTCGTTCTGCACCCGTTGCCTTTCGAGAAAACCCCCACCAACAAGATAAAGAGATATCTCTACGGAGAATAAGCCTGCCTGTTCTGAACGATCAGACCCGCGTCTCTCTTTAAATGCCATTGTCCCTGACCGGTTCTCACCAGTTCAGATAACCCGCACCAGTCAGTGTACCCCATTCTTTTCTAAATGGAAACCAGCAATTTAAACAATCGCCCCTGCCGACTGTTGTCTATACGTCATACCCGGAGAAAATCAAAATCGCTGACATGAACCCGTTGGGATCAACCACGGAATTTTCACTTAAATTTTTGAATGATATCCATATTTCACAGACATCCGAAAAACCAAGTTCAGATAAATATTGTTTATAAGCACGCGAAATATATCAACAATCACTTAAATGAGTCAGCCATGAAAAAGTCAGCTAATGCAATGCTCTCAGTCCTGGTCACTCTTCCTCCCTGCAGTCCTTGCACTATCCCGGCCAGCGTCCGGACAGGATGTGAAAAGTGTTGATCTGATGAAGATCAAAAATAATAACTATCTCTATGTCATCGGAGGTAAAGGAGACGATGTGTTTGCCGGCATCATAGAAAACGCTTTCGTTCAGCCCGATGATAAATTACCGGCTGTGCAGATTAACATGGGAAATTCTGATGAGAAAGAAGTTACGCTTAAGCCCTCAGCCAAATCCAATTTCCTTTATACCTTTTTTTACGGAGACAAGGTATATACTCTGGAGTACGGGGTTAAGCCACTCGATAACGGGATGTATTCAATGAATCTCGTTTCGTGGGACGGCAACCTGTCACCGGAAAAGACCGTTTCCGATACCGTGAAAATGACCAGTAACGTCTTTCGCTATGACCTTGCTTCCGCGTTTAAAGACCAGTTCACACCCCTGAGTGGAAGATGGCGAAGAAGTTATCTCTTCTCTCATGCCGAAAGTCCGGATGGAAAAAAAATCATTATCATGCTGAATAATGCTTTTCAGACCAAGCCTCCAAGAAGCCTGTACTGCATCCTGTTCAATCCGGAAACATCGAAAATGGGTCAGTATAATATCACAATTCCCTCTGATGATGCAAACATGGTCGTAGAAGATTATGCCGTTGACAATGATGGCAAGGTTTATCTCCTGGCAAGCGGTTACAAAGATAATTCATTTACCAAAAAACCGGATAATTTCAAGTATTACCTGTATGAGTATTCTCCGGCAAAAAATGTCCTTTCCCCGGCAATACCTGTTACAAGTGATCATTTTGTCACCAACCTCGGGATGGTCCTTACATCTGGAGGCACTTCCCTGCGGCTGGCAGGCCTTTACACCGATCCATCGACCATGAAAGTCAGCGGTACCGCCTGTTTCACTCTGAACAGCAAGGGAACGCTGGACGGACATTTTACACCGCTTGACGAAGCCGTTCTGAACAAGCTTTATAAAGGCGGAACCAAACAGGAGGACCATGCCGATGAGTATGATATCAGAAATATTTTCCCTGAAGCCAACGGAGACCTGACCTTTTTTGCTGAACACTATGCCCGGAAGCTGGGTGTTGGCATGAATGTAAGTCTGCTTGGGGGTGTCTCTCCCAAACCCCAGTTAGAGGATCACTATGGGGATATCGTGATTACGAGGATTAAACAGGATGGCTCGCCCGAATGGACCAGCGTTGTGGAGAAAGACCAGAAATCGACGGATGAAAATATCATGTACAACTCGTTTGCCGTGATAAAAAAAGCCGGTAACTATGGCCTGCTTTACAATGAAAATGTAAAAAGCCTGAGTAATGTGGACTGGGTCAGTCTGAATGCAGATGGCACGACAAGTAAGAAAACGATTTTTGACAAGTCGAAAGACAAACTGAGGGTGGCTCCTATGCTGGCAGGCATTGATGATGAAGGAAATATGTTTATTCCGGCGGTCCGCTACAGTAAAACAAAGCTGATAAAAGTAAGCTTCTAATCTTCTTCAACCGAGCAGGCAGGTCACCGGAACATGTCAACCATGTTCAGTCCTGCCTGCTTTGCAGTATTTTCTCCAGGTCGTACATCTCATCACGTAAGCGGGCAGCCTCGATAAAGTCGAGCTTCTGGGCGGCCTTCTCCATCGATTTGCGGGTATTATCAATCGTTTTTTGAAGGGCGTCACTCTCCATATACTGAACAACCGGGTCTGCTGCCACATTCGTACGTTCCGGTTCTGTATAATATTTCCGGTCCTGCCTGTCATGCATCACTTCGCCCAGAAGTGGTCTTCTGGCTTTGACAATCTGCTGAGGGGTAATATCATTCTCCTCATTATACTTCAGTTGTTTTACACGGCGCCGGTTTGTTTCATCGATGGTGCTCTGCATCGACCTGGTCATTTTATCGGCAAACATTATAACTCTTCCATTCAGGTGGCGGGCTGCTCTCCCTGCTGTCTGGGTGAGGGACCGTTCCGACCGGAGAAAACCTTCTTTGTCGGCGTCGAGGATAGCTACAAGGGATACCTCGGGCAGATCCAGCCCTTCCCTGAGCAGGTTGACGCCCACAAGCACATCGAAAGTGCCCTTTCTAAGGCCGTCCATGATCTCGACTCTTTCGAGGGTATCTATATCTGAATGGATGTACCTGGACTTGATCTTCATCCTGACGAGGTATGTAGTCAGTTCCTCGGCCATGCGCTTGGTGAGGGTTGTCACCAGTACCCGTTCACTGAGCTTTACCCTTTTTTGAATCTCTCCGATGAGGTGATCGATCTGGTTCATGCTGGGTCTGATCTCGATCTCCGGATCAAGAAGCCCCGTCGGCCGGATCAGTTGTTCTACCACCACACCACCCGACTTCTCAAGTTCATAGTCCCCGGGGGTGGCTGAAACATATATGGTCTGGGGTGTCAGTGATTCAAATTCCTCGAATTTCAGTGGCCGGTTGTCAATGGCGGCAGGTAACCTGAATCCGAATTCAACCAGGTTCTGTTTACGGGAATGGTCTCCGCCGAACATGGCCCTGACCTGGGGTATGGTCACATGACTCTCATCGATGACCATGATAAAATCCTCAGGAAAATAATCGATGAGACAGAAAGGACGCGTTCCGGGCTGACGGCCGTCAAAATATCTTGAATAGTTTTCTATCCCCGGACAATACCCCAGCTCCCTGATCATTTCCAGGTCATAGGTGACACGTTCTTCGATCCGTTTGGCTTCCAGGTGTTTGCCTATCTCTTTGAAATAGGCCACCTGCTTCATCATATCGTCCTGAATTTCCTCGATGGCAGTCTTTAGCCTGTGCTTGGCAGTCACGAAAATATTCGCAGGAAAAATGACCACGTTTTCATGCTGATCAAGAGTATTTCCTCTTACCGGATCAAACGTTTGCAACGTGTCGACAACGTCACCCCAGAACGATACCCGGTAGGCGTAATCCGCATAGGCCAGAAATATGTCCACCGTATCACCCCGTACGCGAAAGGTCCCCTGCTTGAATTCAACTTCATTCCGTGCATACATACTGTCGACCAGCTGCCTCAGAAAAACATTGCGGCTGATCTTCTCCCCTTTCCTGAGTTCGATGGTGTGGCTGTGAAAATCCTCAGGATTACCAATGCCGTAAAGGCAGGAAACCGATGAAACCACGATGACATCGTGTCTTCCTGAAAGCAGGGCTGAAGTAGTGCTCAGCCTGAGTTTTTCGATTTCTTCATTGATGGAAAGATCTTTTTCGATGTAGGTGTCAGAGACCGGCAGATATGCTTCAGGCTGGTAATAATCGTAGTAGGACACAAAATATTCCACCCTGTTTTCAGGGAAGAATTGTTTAAACTCTCCGTAGAGCTGGGCTGCCAGGGTTTTATTGTGACTCAGGACGAGGGTAGGACGGTCGACATTGGCAATAACATTGGCAATGGTAAATGTTTTGCCCGAACCCGTTACACCCAGGAGGGTCTGAAACGGCTCTCCCATCCTCAGACCCTCGGAAAGCTGACGGATGGCTTCAGGCTGATCTCCGGTCGGAATATACTCAGATGTGATTTTGAAACTCACCGGTTTGGTCTGGTTTCGGTTTAATCATTCTATTCTTCAAAAACAACTTTAACCGGGAAATGATCACTCACGCCTCCGTAATAATTTGGTCCGCCATATGTCCTGTCAGGTACCTCAACGCCTTCCTTGTTTTTAAAGATCATGAACGGTTCCTTGAAAACCTCACCAGAATCGTAATGACAACTTAATTTACCCTTCTGATCGATGAGGTTATAACTGACCATAAACTGATCGAGCATGTCCCATTCGCCGTGGTAATAATAAGAACCAAAATTCCCCAGGTTATGCCTGTCATAAAACAAATCATACAGATCACCGGGGTATATATTCTTCCTCTTATCCGTGGCATGCAGAATATCCATAACGGAACGGTTCGTAGGTTCATCATTAAAATCACCCATGATAAGGATACGGGCATGGTTGTCCCTCGTCAGGAGCAGGTCTAACCTTTTGCGCAGGGCTACTGCGCAATACATCCGTTTTGGTTCGGAAGCCGCCATACCGCCATAGCGGGAACTCCAGTGGTTAACAAAAATGTTGAGAACACCTCCGTCGGGAGCCTTTCCCTTTACATAAAGAATATCCCTGGTGGTCAGCGTGGAATCGAACGGAAAAGTGACCGGGATCTTCTCGTGCGAAATATACTCAAAGCGGTCGGGCCTGTAAAGCAATGCCACGTCAATACCCCTTTCATCCGGACTTTCTTCATGGACGATTTTATATTTTCCGGCCAGTAAGGGTGTGTTGACAAGATCGTTCAGTACAGCACCGTTTTCCACTTCCGCCAGCCCGATAACATCAGGCAGGTCTTCGCCCCCGGCATCGCTCAGCACTTTGGAAATATCCGCAAGCTTTTTCTCATACCTTTGTGTATTCCAGTGTTTTTCGCTTGAAGGCGTAAATTCTTCATCATTCGTCAGCGGTGCATCAATGGTGTCGAAAAGATTCTCGGTGTTATAGAAAACCACGGTAAATCTTTGTTGATGATCCTGACCGTATAATCCGGCTGTCATCAGGATCATTAAAAGTAAAAAGGAAATTGATTTCATTTCCGGTAAAATTATAGGGTTAAAATTGTGGCGTTTTTTATCACGACAAAATTACAACATTCTGATTTCTGTTCAGGATGAAAGTGATATAACTTCATAATAAAGCCGTGGGTCAAAACTTATCTCCGATCCGGAAACCATTTCTATGGTTTCTGCGTATCAATTAACCGGCAAATATACATTATTCCTGGTCAGATAATCCGGAATCGGCAAACATTCTGTCCTTAATTTGTACATGTTCAGTCTTCCGGATGACCGGAAAACATTTAACCGGATAGAAGACAATGTGAACGTTATTACGTTTTAAGGTGAAGGAATAAAATTCAGATCAAAGCCACTAAACTGTCATTCAATGTAAACCAACGGGAAAACAGATACCAAAACACTGAACCTCACACCACTCTCTATGACTTCAATGAGCTATTCCGACAAAAAACTTCTGCAACGATTTGCAAAACTGGTAAAACAAAACCAGGAACTTCTCAAAGAGAATGAGAATCTGAAAACCCGTCTTTCCACATTGGAAGACGAGATAGAAAAGCTCAAATCCCGCCCTGTTGCCGCAAAAGGAATGGATGATGAT
This sequence comes from uncultured Bacteroidales bacterium, assembly GCA_963764345.1. Lineage (GTDB taxonomy): Bacteria > Bacteroidota > Bacteroidia > Bacteroidales > DASQZK01. The sequence goes on from CAVXSF010000004.1 coordinate 205,338, forward strand.
CAGCCGGTGGCAACCGAAAAACATCCGGCAAATAAATTTGACATGGCGACCGTGATGTATGCTAATATTCACGGATTTACAAAAATTATGGAAGGGATGGATTCCATTGCCATGATGGACGAACTGGATGAAATCCTCTTCCGTTTTGATAACATACTGAAAAAATACAATATTCAAAAGATCAAAACCATTGGCGATGACTACATGGCAGCCGGCGGAATTACGGAAAAGAATATTACAAATCCGATACTGGTGGTTATGGCTGCTGTTGAAATGCAGCGCTATTTAAACGAACTGTATAAGATTTCGGGTCGTGAGCATAAACTCTGGGATCTACGTATCGGCATTCATACCGGGCCGGTTATTGCTTCCAGCGGTGGTAAGAAAAAGATCACCTATGATATCAAGGGCGACACCGTGAACATCGTTTCCAGGATGCAGAATTATTCCGATAACGGCGAAATTATCGTTTCAGTGATGACATATGAGTTGATCAAGGAATTTTTCGTCTGTGAGTATTTTGGGAAGATGCCGGTCAAATACAAAGGAGATATCGAGCTCTTCTCAGTGAACTCTATCCGGCCTGAATTTACACTGGAAGGCAAAGGATTTGTCCCCAATGAAAAATTTGATACCAAATTCAAGCTCATACAGTTCACTGATGTACAGGAAATTATACTGGATAAGCTCGAGAAGGAATTACCTGACTATCTGTTCTATCATAATGTCAAGCATACCGTTGATGTGGTGACAGAGGTAGAACTCATTGGCTGGGCGGAAGGAGTGAATGATGAAGATATTCTTATCCTCAAAACTGCAGCACTTTTTCATGACCTCGGCCACGTCGTCTGCTATGACGAACACGAATACCAGGGAACACTTTTCGTCAGAAACCTTTTGCCTCAATTTAATTATACCGATGATCAGATCAGCCGGATCTGCGATATTATCATGGCAACGAAACTTCCTCCAAATCCGAAAACACTTCTTCAGAGGATCATCTGTGATGCCGACCTCGATTATCTCGGCCGGAGTGATATGATCCCTGTCTCCAACTCCCTCTTTCTGGAATTAAAGGAACAGTCGAAAATTGGCACGCTTAAAGACTGGAACAAGCTTCAGCTGAAATTTATTTCCGGGCACCAGTATTTCACCAAAACAGCAAGAAATCTGCGGGAAGTCAACAAACAAAATCAGATCGAAAGGATCAGGACACTGATCGTGGAATGATCTGTATGAACCGGGCTTTCTTGTAAATAAGATTATCTTTGCTATCAAACTTCAATATATTTTCCGGTGATGAAAAAATATCTCTTGCTATTGGCTGCGCTGTGGTTTGCAGTGAAACTTGATGCCCAGATCCCTGATGTACCCGACTGGGTGGGTTCTGCCGTATTTTACCAGGTCTATCCCCAAAGTTTCAGGGATTCAGATGGAGACGGCATAGGTGACCTGGAAGGGATCATTGAGGAACTGGATTACATCAAAAGTTTGGGTGTCAACGCTATATGGATCAACCCGTTTTATGTATCTCCCTTTTGCGACGCGGGCTATGATGTAGCTGATTTTTATGATGTAGCTCCCCGTTATGGCAATATCGAAACCGCCAAACGACTTTTTGAAGAAGCTCACAAGAGAAATATCCGGATTATCCTTGACTTTGTGGTAGGCCATACATCAATTGAGCATCCCTGGTTTAAAGCTTCCTGTGCCAATGAACCTATGTACCGCAACTGGTATATCTGGACAGACGGAACCTGGGCTGATGCGGGAAAATACAGTGATAAGATGATCCAGGGTTACTGCCAGCGGGACGGTAAATTCATGATCAATTTCTTCTGGTGCCAGCCTAAGCTGAATTACGGTTTCAAAAAGGAAGATATAAAATATGACTGGCAGTTACCGGAAGATCATCCCGATGTTTTAGCTCTCAAGGCGGAGATGAAAAATATTATGGTTTACTGGCTCAAAATGGGAGCAGACGGTTTCAGAGTTGACATGGCTGGCTCTGCCGGCGATGCTTTATGGAAAGATATACGGAGTATGTTCAATGAAAAATACCCTGATGCTTTCCTGATCTCGGAATGGGGCGTCCCTGCTACTGCTGTCAAGGCCGGCTTTCATGCCGATTTTATGCACTGGTTCGAGAGTTACGATGATCTCTTTCATAAAAAGTGGTTCGATAAAACCGGATACAGCTATTTTGATCCGGCCGGCAAGGGCGACATCACCCATTTTCTCCGTATTTTCTTCAGCCAGTATGATCAGTTGAAAGACAAAGGGTATATTTCCATCCCGGTTGACAATCATGACATGGTGAGAGTAAAAAGCGAAGGCCGTGATGACCTGGATCTCGAGATTATATATGCCTTTGAGATGACCTTTCCAAACCTGCCCTTTGTGTATTACGGAGATGAAATCGGGATGCGTCAGCTAAATCTCGAAAAGCTTCCGGCTGTCGAAGGCGCTTACGGCACAAGAGCTGGGGACCGTACACCCATGCAGTGGGATCATTCAAAAAATTACGGCTTTTCAAAAGCACCTGTAGATGCAATTTATTTGCCGCAGGACTCCTCGGTGGATGCTCCGACAGTTGAATCACAGCAAAAGGATCCTGGTTCATTGCTTAATGCCACCAGGAAGCTGATCTCTCTCCATCAAAATGAGCCTGCCCTTGCTGCATATGCTGGTATTGATATCCTGTATGCCAAAAAAGATGCCTATCCCCTCGTTTATTCGCGGCATTGGCAGGACAATAAGGTTTTGGTGGTTTTAAATCCGGCTGATCGTGCAGAAAACGTTGAAATACCGCTCGACTGCGATGGTAAAAAGCCTGTACTTCTGATGGGGTCAGGTGTCAGTCTGAACATTCATAAAGGCTATGTAAAGGTGAACACACAGGGAAAATCCTATGCCATTTATAAGTATTGAACCGCCTAAAGGATCCTCTACTTTCAGGTTTCTTAACAAAGCGCTGTATTCGTGAATGAGAAGGTTCGGAAATTCCGATACTGTAACTCCCGCTTTATTCTTGTGCTGATTGCCGGCAATATAAACCTTCGCCTCTGAAAACTGAGGCACTAAAGGTTACGAAAAAAAAGTCTTCGAGAACCCCGATTGCGACATCCGTGAGATGGAACAGGTTGAAAAACGGAAGGTTTATATGCCGGTGAATATTGCAGGAAACGGGTACGCTCAAACAGCGTTCACTGTCTTTTAAAATCATTTCTGACTCTTCTTTTTTGCACCGTGTTCATTTATGTCCCGGGCAAAACGGATGATCTCCTCTTCACTGATTTTGGAAACCGTAGCATTTACACCTTTCAACTTCCTGACGATAGCCCGCTGAAAAAAATTCATCCGGTCAAAATCAAATTCCCCGCCGAATATACCCCTTGCAACAGCCCCGTTTCTGAATTCACCGGGAAAGGCATTGTTGAACTGTTCCTCGGCTCTTTCCCCCTCCTCCATACAGCAAATGAATAATCCCAGCTTCTTTTTCTTCAGTCTTTCATAATGTTCATAGCAGAAATTTCGTACGCGGGACTGCATCATACCGGCATGGATTGAACCCCCGATGATGATCGTATCATATTGGCCCAGGTTAATTCTTCCGGCCCGTCTCAGACGGACAATGTCAGCCTCCGTATCCAGGAGCTCACTGAGTTTCCTGGCACATTTCTCGGTGCATCCGTGAGTTGTTTCGTAGACGAGCAGGGTTTTCATGGGAAAAGTTTAAAGCGGATTAAGAGCATCCGAAAATAAGACGGTTATCTGCAATTAAATTTATTAATTCTACAGTTATAATTCCAGTAATTCCACTATTGTTTTTCATTTTTTCAAATATTTTTTTCAGCGTCTGCCCCCTCCACTTAAACACCTTATAATTAGAGGGTATCACTGATCCTGTATAGAGACAAAAACTTTCCATTCTTAAAAACAAACAAAAGGGTGGTCACAATGCTTAATTAGGGTAGAATAAGGTAATAAAAATCTGAAAAATGAATCTCAACATCACCAATCAGAAGTTCCTGGTTTGCGGCGCATCGAGTGGATTCGGACGGGCGGTCGCGGAGGCTCTCGTTTCAGAAGGCGCCATGGTAACAGCCGTTGCCAGAAATCCTGAACCACTCAGGGCATTGAAAGAACTTTCTCCCGACCGGATCGACATTTTTACCGGTGACCTTACAAATCCGGAAACCCTCGATAAACTGTTCCGTTCACCCGGCAAAAGCGAATACCACGGTGCGTTGATCAATGCCGGAGGGCCGCCGGCACTTACCTTCATGGAGACAAAACCGGAAGACTGGGATACTGCCTACCGTATGCTTGTCCGGTGGAAGGTTGATCTTACCCAGCGGCTGGCAGACTATATGATGGCCATTGGGTATGGCCGGTTACTTTTCATCGAGAGCGTATCCGTGAAGCAGCCCATTAGTACATTGGTTCTGAGCAATTCACTCAGGCTGGCCGTGGTGGGCTTTGTGAAATCTTTCTCCCGGGAAGTGGCCGGAACAGATTTTACTATGAATATCCTTGCTCCGGGTTACCATGAAACACCGGCGTTGCTTCGTCTTTACAAAAAGAAAAGTGAACTGAAGGGCATCACCGAGCAGGAGGCAAAGCAGGAATATGTTGAATCGATACCCGCCGGAAAGCTTGGAAATCCCGACGACCTTGCTTCGCTCGCAGTATGGCTCCTTTCCCCTCAATCGGGATATATTAATGGCCAGACTATTTCAGTAGACGGAGGTATGGTCAGCGGCATTTTCGGTTAAAAACCCGCGCATCATGCATCCCCGGTCTTTCTGATCCACCCGGAACCACGGAGGATGTATGCCAGGCTTTCATCCCTCCCAACCCAAAAAACTTTGAAAATCCTGGGTTGCAATGGTATTCACTATAGGATTTCTATAAAGACACCCACTGCTAATAATAAGTCAACACCCAGTACCGTAAGGACATTATTAGCCAGGGCAGGGACCACCCTTACCGGGTTTTCCCCGTAGCGGATCGCGATAATGCTGGCTTTCACGGCCAGGGGCAAAGGCAGAAGTCCGAGATACACCCAGAAAGAAGCGATACCAGCCAGAGGGAGTACCAGGATGATGGCAAACACTGCCGTCATCCCACCGGCATAGACCCATGCTGCCCGGTGAACACCCAGCCCTATCACCAGATGTCGGCGCCCACCGGATCTATCGGCATCAATATCCGGAAATTGGTTGATAAAAAGCAGGAGAGCCGTTAATATTCCCGGAGGAATACTTAACCAGACTACTTCAGCCGGGAGAATGGATTTCAAAGGAACTCCGGGCATCCCCCGGAGAGAAATGAACGTCCCGAGTACAACCAGTGTCCCCAGTGTCAATCCTGCGAAAAGTTCTCCAAGCATATATTTCGTAAGAAAATCGGTATACGACAATATGCTTGCAGACCCGAGAAGGGCAAAAACCAGGATGATCCAATGAGATTTAATACTGAAATAAACACCCGCCGTGAGCGCAATGACCAGGGTGATAACAGCCACCCGGAGCACTGCAGAAGGTGAATTTTTCCCCTCAACCATCATCCCGCTGCCGCCGCTGAACGCGGTCCGTTTCGTTTTGAAATCAATTTTGGTGTGAAAATCCGAATATTCGTTAAAAAGATTGACGGAGATGTGAGCGGCAACAACACCAACCATAATGAACAACACCTTTACCAGGATGAAGTTCCCATTCCCCCCGGGGTATTTTAAATACAGGGCGGTTCCCAAGCAGAACCAAAAATACTGAAAGGATCAGGAAATTCGCCCTGATCTGAGCCATCCAAATCTTTAAACCGGTTGTCATGCCATTGTCTGATTAAGAACTGTTAAAAGAAAACAACCACGGAAAACGAAGGTTCCGCTTTCTTATCCAAATTTGCATGAAATCCCTGTTTTAAAAAAATAATTCCCTGAAATACACATCCGAAGGAGACGTTTGCTGCATGAGACCTGAGGATCCAAAGCGAATACGGGTTGTCATTCCGGTTCTTTTGTTCGGAAACTTGAATTTTTAAACACCGGCATGATCTCAAAGCCTTCCGATCTCATGATTTCCTTCGCCGTCTGATAATCCCTGGTAAAGCCGAGAAGAAACCCACCTCCACCCGAACCACAAAGCTTTAAACTGAAATCACCTGAGCTAAGGCCGTTTCTCCAGAGAGAGACAAAACGGTTTGGAATCATATCGCGGAAAAGCTCCAGCTGAAGGGCAGACATTTTTCCGAGAAATTCAAAAAAACTGATCATGTTCCCCCGGGTAATATAACCGATACACATATCGTTGAGCGGTATCAGATCATCAATGATAAGACGTTTATATCCTGGATCAAGCGTCTTGTCCAGGAATCTCTTGACCAGCGGACCTGTGGTACTCGGAAAACCGGAATTAATCAGGAAGATGGCTCCGTCCCTGTTATTTTCATGGTGTGGTACGGATACTCTTTTAATATTGTCATTACTGCTGAACAGCAAAGGTTCACCTATGTAACAGTTCAGAGGATCCATACCCGAACTTGTTCCGTGAAAATAAGATTCCATGAGGGAGAAAATGTATTTAAGGGTCTTGTCCGAATCCTGATCGTCAACCTCGATACGGTTGGAGCTGTATTTTTCATAAATGGCAGCGACAAGCGCACCTGAAGACCCCACTCCAAATCCCTGTGGAATATTTGATTCAAAATACAACCCGTCCCCGAGATCTTTCCTGAACCTGAGGATATCGAGCGAAGCCTCCTCAATGAGAGATTTGTTCTTAATGAAAAAGTCGTGGTACGTATGCAGCTCGCTGTTCGACTGCACTGCCATATCATACCGGGTATATTTGTCTTCCCCTACAAAACTCAGGTGACCGTTGAAAAAAGAGTAAGGAATGGTAAGGGCCTTTGAATCAAAAATGACGGTATATTCACCGAACAACAGAATTTTGGCACTAAAAACGGAATCTACCCTTCTCATATCTAATCTAACGTTTCAGATTTTTAACGGCCCGGAACCTATCCGGTCCGGGATGAACATTTGATTTTCACAATATTTCATCAGTTCTCTTCCGATAAATTCTTCCGTTTCGTGCTTGTCGCTATCATGATATAGTACGTGTACATTTGGTCCTGCGTCCAATGTAAAAGCAATAAACCGCCCGGTTTGTTCACGATATTGCCGGACTTTTCGGATTATTTCAAGAGTTTCAGGTTCCAGAAGGATATACCCTGGATTGGAACTCATCATCAGGGCATGAAGCGTGAGCGCCTCAGCTTCCGTCAGGGCAATGAATTTATCCTGATCTCCCTTTCTCAATATTTCGATCATGTTCTCCATATTAACTTTAGCCTGCCTGTATCTTGGATCTGCAAAGGGATGATGCTTCATCAGGGCATGGCCTTCTGAGCTGCTCACCGGTTTGCGTTTACTGTTTACGATGAGTATTGCGTCGTGAATATTCTTAAAAAAAGGATGCAGCCCTTCGTTCAGGCTGACGGCATACTCATCGGAAGAATCGCTTATTTTGCCGGTCCTTCCCCAAACTACATAACCGCCATAAACCGATCTGGAAGCGCTTCCCGAGCCTAATCTTGCCAAAACCGAAGCCTTTCGTCTAAACTCGTTTTCTGGCATTTTTTTCAGGTTAATCTCTTCCTCTATACTCAGCAGGGACAAGGACAAAGCCGCCATTGCGCTGGCAGAACTGGCAAGACCCGATGAATGTGGAAAGCTGTTACATGTATTGATGGTGATCTCGGCATGCTCCATCCAGGGCAGGAGACCCCTGACTTTTGTCAGGTAGATTTCTAACTTCTTTTCGAAAGATCGTTCAACTCTGCCATCAAAATAAAAGTGCCATGAAAAACCGGCGCCGGGAAGGATCCGATAGTAAACGGAGGTGGTGGTCATGGTACGATCCAGTGTCATGCTCAGGCTGGGATTCCCGGGCAGCTGGTCCCCTGATTTTCCCCAATATTTTATGAGGGCTATATTTGAAGGTGCCGACCAGGTAACATGGTTCTGGCAGGGCGGGTCAAATGCCGGACTAAGCGGTGTAACTGTTTCCTTCATCCTTCGGATTTTTTGGCCATGCAATAATGTCATCGTACCTGAACCACTTCGTCAGGTCTTTCCTTCTGAAGTATGACGCTATATATTCCCCGGGGTAATCGCTTGCAAACAACAAAAAATCACCGCCCCAGGCACCCAGTGATTTGACCATCCCTTTAAAATCACCGAAATGTGATTTTGCGACCGGTTTTTTACCGATAATGCCCGAGATAATATCTTCATGCTTCTTCAAAAGCATGACAAACTCATCGAAATTTACTGAATTTGCAATCTGACGGGTAATTCCTGATATCTCCCCAACCATGTTATCGGCAGAACCATCCAGATCCCTGAACCGGCTTACCTCGAAAGCAGAACTAATTTTGCGGCCACTGTAAACGAAGTACAGCTTGTCCTTAAAAACAGGATTGAATCGGACCTGTCTGAACGAAGGCTTCTGATCATGCAATCCATACACCAGGGGTATCTCGGATCCTGCCGCAGCAATATCATAACCCGAACCGTCCGAGACCATAAAATGCAGATCAAAGGGATCGATGCCAGCCCAGCGTGCCAGGTTACTGATCAGTGATGAACTGCTTCCAAGCCCCCAGTCTACACTGAATTCGAGATTGTTCTCCACATGATAAAAACCTTTTTCCGAAAGGAAAGATGGTTTAATTTTTTTTATCGCCAGAAGTAATTCCCTGACATTCTGCGCTGTTGGAAAATCATTTGTGTTAGCAATGGCCAAATCGGGAATGCTGAACCTGGCATCAAACCAGTGACATCCGTTAATGGTTGTCTTCCAGTTGACAGAAGGGACGCCTTTGCCGGTCGTTACTTTCATAGTCTGTCCTTTCCTGAGTGGCAGGGTGAGAGCCTCTGCCCCTCTGAGCACCATATATTCACCGGTAAGCATCAACTTGCCATTTGATCGTAATTCCATAGTTTTCCCCTCGTCAAAGCTTATTTGCTGCTTCGTTTTTTCTCCAGAAATTTCCTGATATCACTGTAAGAAACTGTCTTTCCATCGAAATGTTCAAGAACGGCATTTTTTTCCTGGTTGCTGGCATCCAGAGCAGACAGGATATTGACCATGTGCATTCTTAGGTGTCCATGCTGTATTCCAATGGTGATGAGGGCCTTAATGGCTGAAAAATGATTGGCTATGCCAACCGTGGCAGCCATCATCATCAGTTCGGAAGCCCCGGGATTTCCCAGCATGTCGAAAGACCATTTTGCTAATGGGTGCAGCCGGGTAAGTCCGCCTACCGTTCCCAGGGCAACGGGTATCCTCAGTCCGAAATGGAAACGTTCCTTATCCAGAGTGACGTAAGAAAGTCCCCTGTACTGACCGTCACGTGCTGCATAAGCATGACCATTCGCCTCAACAGCTCTAAAATCATTGGCCGTGGCCAGCATCAATGCGTCGACGCCATTATATATCCCCTTATTATGAGTCACGGCCCGGTAAGGGTCGATAAGCGCAATATCAACGGCTTTTTTAAATTTAAGGGCAAAATCCCAACCGGTATACTCCATCCCGGGTTGTGAGAGGTGGCCTGGCTTACATTCAACGTACACTTCCACCAGACATCCGGGGGTGAAGTTCGACAGGATGGCCATGATCACCTCAAAATCGTCCTTCTTTATGTGATATTTTTCTGCCAGAAATTCGCCTGCCAGGTTTCCTGCCTCCTCCATGCAGGAATTGATAAAATTTGCCCCCATGGAATCGCCGGTTTCAAAAGAAATTCTTAACTGGTAATAATTTTCCAGCTGACCGGTCATATCGAGAAGTTCCATACCGGTTATTCCCCCTCCCCTCTCCTCCATGGCAGCGGTGAGATGATGCAGGTTCTGCCTTATATATTTTTCCAGTTCCGGCAAAACTGCAAAAAGATCAGCAGAAGCACCTTTCCATGTAAAGTGCAGTTGTCCTGTTTTAATGGTCCCCAGTACCCGTGCATGAAATCCCCCTCTTTCAGCCCAGAATTTCGCAGCGGCGGCTGCGGCGGCAACAACCGAACTCTCCTCAGTCACAAGCGGAAAATGATACATGTTTCCGTTCAGCAAAAAATTCGGTGCCACACTGAAGGGTAACGGATAAAGTGATATCGCATTCTCAGAGAAATCTTCAAGATCCCCCGCATTGACTTTACCGGCATAATGCAGTTTTTCGAGTTCCTTAAGGAAGGCATCACCATCGGAGACCCATCCTGAAGCGGTTCGTATCTTTTCTTCCCTTGTCAGCCTGGAAAACCCATGAATAATTTCCTTCATTCTTCCTCCCTGATTTTAAGATAGGCATACGCCATCTCCAGTCCCTTCACCTGTTGCATTACATAATTCTTCAACTGGCTGTAGTCTTCTCTGGCATACTTCAAAAATGATGAAGCCTGACCGTATATGGCGGGAATTTCTGATTTACAGACCAGATAGTATCCGTCAAGAAAGGTTTGAATGCCCCCCGAGATAATCAGGTTTTTGGTTTTCACCGTCACCTGGCTGTTAATCAGGTTTGCCATACGGGTCATGTCCAGCGCATCATGGCCAACCCTGGTCAGGGGTTCAAACAATGAAGCGTTGTTATCCTTGTCTCTCATCAGTTCGAGCTTTGCAAAATTGGTACCTCCGAATGCCCCAAATTCCACTGCAAGCAAAGGTAACTCCAGCAATGCTTTCAGACTGTGATAACCCATACCCTGGCCGACTTCCTTTACAATTACCGGTCTCTCAATCTGTGACAACAAAGTGCTGATGGTTTTGTACGGCGATTTTTTCAGCCTGTCACCTTCAGGCTGAAACCATTCCTGGAGCGGGTTGACATGAACGATGAGCCCATCCGCTTTCAAACGATCCAGGAGCATCGTAATTTTTCCCGTCTCATTTCTTCCAACAAGTTCCTCCACTTGTGCGATGCCGAGGTTGGCAAAGAGTGGCATTTCACCGATCTCTTCCCGCATATCAAAATCGTCAATGTACCGGTCGTCGTCAAGGATGATTCGGCAGGAACCCAGGCCCATTCCCATTCCAAATTCACGACAGGCGCGGGCAAGGTTACGGTTAATTTTCCCAGCCAGCTCCGTTCCACCTGTCATGCTTGATACCCAGACCGGAATTCTGAGATTTTTACCCCCAAAACTAAATTCACGACCTAATCCTGACGGATGTGGACTCAACAGCGGCTCATAGTAAAACCTGCGGTCAACCTGCCCTGTTCCGGTCTTTGACTCAAAAGCAAGTTCGATATGGTCTTTTTTTCTGTTTTCCATGATCGGTTTATAATCCAAGTTGTCTTGAAATCACCAGCCTTAATATTTCAGAAGTCCCCTCCCCGATCTGCAACAGTCGCTGGTCGCGGTAAAAACGTTCCACCGGGCTTGATTTAAAAAGTCCTGCCCCGCCGAAGATCTGAACAGCTTCATCGGCAACTTCCCGTGCAATTTCAGAACAATATAGTTTAGCCATGGCGGCTTCGCGGGTAAATTCCATTCCCTGGTCCTTCATCCAGCAGGCTTTATAGAGCAGGTTCCTGGCCAGTTCGATCTTCATATCCATATCCGCTAATTTAAAGGCTATTGCCTGGTTTTTTCCTATAGGTTTGCCGAATTGTACTCTTTTCCCCGCATATTCAAGCGCATGTCCGAAGGCACCGGCAGCAAGTCCCAGTCCCATTGCAGCGATAGACAAACGGCCTCCGTCGAGAGTTTCGAACACATTACGGGCGCCTCTTCCCTTTTCGCCAAGAAGATTCCGGGAAGGCACCCTCACATTTTTGAATTCCAGTCTTGCCGTATCAGCTGCTCTCCACATCATTTTCCCGGTCATCTTTTCGGCTGTGAAACCCTTACGGTTACGTTCGACAAGGATGGTTGTCAGCTCTTTTCTACCGTCTTTTTCCCCTGTAATAACCTGAAGAGTTACCCCGGCACAAATATCGAGTGAGCCACTGGTAATATATTGCTTTGCTCCATTGATCACCCATTCATCCCCCTCCGGAACGGCTGAAGTTTCCGTTCCACGGGCATCGGATCCTGCATTGGTTTCCGTAAGTCCGAAGGCCCAGAGTTTTTCTCCGGTGGTTAGCGCAGGGAGAAATTCCTTTCTCTGGGCTTCTGTACCGTAGCGGTATATGGGATAAATCCCCAGCGAATTGTGGGCCGCCAGAATGGCCGCCTGTGAACCGTCTACCCTGGCTATTTCCTCTACCGCAATAATGTAGGACAGCATATCTTTATTATGCCCGCCGTAAGATTCCGGTATGGTAATCCCAAATAATCCGAGCTGACCCATTCTCAGGGTCAACAGGGGTGAAAATTCCTCTTCTTCATCCAGCCGGGCAGCCAGCGGGCTAATCTCATTTTCAGCAAAGGCACGAACCTTTTGACGTAATTTTTCATGCTCCCCTGATTCATAAATCGTTAAGTTCATAATTCAGATTTCATTAACCGTTCAACATTATTCAATAACGAGGACGGGCTGATTAACCGCCACCTGGTCCCCGGTATTTACCCTTATTTCCCTGATATGACCGTCAAAGGGTGAGATTATCCGGTTTTCAATTTTCATGGTATCCAGGATAAAAAGCAGCTCACCCCTGGAGACCTTCGATCCTGTCGTTGCATTTAATTTGACGATTCTGCCGTGCAGTGGCGACTTAATGATCCGAAAACCGTCTGAAGCCTGCCCCGGGAGATCACGGATAAATGGTTCAGAAGGAAGAAAATCGAGAGACCTCAGCCTGAATTCAAAGCCTTTGAAAAATACCATGTCCTCAATATCGTAACCGGAGCTTACCGCTCCGGAGATCCGGACACCATCCACGCTGATTATCACTTCTCCCGGCGTGACTGAATGTATCTGAACCTGATGATCAACCCCTTCATAATTGAAAATGAAGTGGTCTTTGCGTATCCTGTTCACATAAATACCGGACGGATGAGCATTGAATACAACCGATTTAACGACCGTCTGGCGCCAATAGCCTATCTCCCTCCAGGTTCTGTTCCCGACCCGGTCGTTACTCAGCATCAGGATCTTCGCAAGCCATAGCGCGAGTACCTTTTCACCAGGGATCGCAGCAGCAGCCCTTTCCAGTTCATCGAGGATGCACCCGCCGGTATATTCAAGCCAACCTGTTGAAATCCGGTTCCTGATGAAATCCTTCGTTTTGATCAGTTGAAGCAGAAACGTCCGGTTTGTCCGGGCTCCGGCAATAACAAACTCCTCAAGGGCAGTTTTAAGCCTGTGCAGGGCTTCATCGCGGTTGTTCCCGTGAGTGATCACCTTGGCAATAAGAGGGTCGTAGCCGGTGTGCAGCATTGTCTGACCGTCTGTACCCGAATCCGTTCTGACTTCGGGACCTGAAGGTTCCAGGTATGTGTAAATCATTCCCGGGGCCGGCATGAAACCAGCAACGGGATCTTCAGCATATATCCGGGCCTGTATGGCATGTCCACGGGGTATAACTTCCTTACCGGAGATGGTAAGTGGCTGACCTGCGGCAATCCGGATCTGTTGTTCAACCATATCCAGTCCGGTTACCATTTCCGTAACCGGATGTTCAACCTGAATACGGGTGTTCATTTCCAGAAAATAGAAATTCTGGTCCTTATCGACCAGGTATTCAATGGTGCCTGCATTCACATATCCGGTCTCCCTGGCAATGTGAAGAGAAGTGTCGAACATCTTTTTACGTGTGTCAGCACTAAGGAATGTCGAAGGGCTTTCTTCTATGACTTTTTGGTAGCGGCGTTGAACAGTACATTCCCGTTCGCCGGGAATGATCGTGTTTCCAAAGTGGTCGGCCAGGATTTGAAATTCAATGTGACGGGCTTCTTCGTAATAGTTTTCGATGCAGAGTTCCTGATTTCCGAAGTAATTCATGGCTTCCCGTGAGGACATTTCCAGGCTTTCCTCTAATTCAGTGATATTCATGACTTTTCGCATGGCTTTCCCTCCCCCGCCGGCTGCCGCTTTAATAATCAGAGGGAAGGTAACGGGAATGGGACCTGATTTCCGGATATATTCGAGCAGTATTGTGAGATCGCCTTCTTTTGCAGGGATCACCGGAACTCCGAGAGCAGATACAGCAGCTCTTGCCCTGGTCTTGTTACCCATCATCCTGATGATTTCCGGTGGCGGACCGATAAATGTTATCCCGGCCTGCTTCACAGCTTCAGCAAAATGAGCATTCTCGCTGAGAAAGCCATATCCGGGATGAATGGCATCAGCACCTGTCTCCAGGGCCGTTCTGATCAATATCCCGGCATTCAGATAGGTCTCTTCCAGAGTGTTGCCATCCAGGAGACACGCCTGGTCAGCCATTCGCATATGCAAAGCATTCCTGTCGTCCGGTGAATAGACAGCCACTGATGCCAATCCCATCTTTTTTATTGTCCTTTGAATCCTAACAGCTATTTCACCTCTGTTGGCTATCAATATTTTTCTGAACATGATTATTCATTTTCAAGTAACCAGAGTGGCCTTCTTTTTTCCAAAAAAGCAGAAATCCCTTCACGTCCTTCGTCAGAAGATCTCGCCCCGGCCAGAATGCGTGAGGTATACGTTGTCCAGTCATTGCTGGTCATCATACTTCTCATACTGTTGATCATCTGTTTGGTGTTCCGGAGGGCTGAAGGTGAGCCTTTCAGAATTTCGCGCGTAGTGAGATCGAGTACCTCATCCAGGAATTCAGCCCGGCAACTCTGATTGATAAGTCCGGATTTCAAGGCTTCTTCGGCACTATACGCTTTTCCGCTAAGCATCATTTCCTTTGCCTTTGCCGGGCCCACCCTTTCGATTACATAGGGGGAAATGGAAGCAGGAACAAGTCCCAGCCTCACCTCACTGAATCTAAAGATTGTACTGTCAGAGGCAATAGCAAAATCGGAGGCAGCGACCAGCCCGTTAGCTCCTCCTGCAACATGCCCGTGTACCAGCGATATCACCACCTTGCGGCAGGCATAGACTGAATGGAACAATCCTGCGAACTTCAGGGCATCCTCCTGGTTTTCCTTTTCAGTCATATATGACTGTTCTTTCATATAATTCAGATCTGCACCACTTGAGAACGATTTCCCGTTTCCCCTGAGAATGAGCACATCGGTAAGTTCGTCGTCACTGAACTGGTTCATGACATAGGTTAGCTCAGCGATCATGCCGGCATTGAAAGCATTATGCATTTCAGGCCTGTCAAGCATGATGGTGGCTATTCTGCCTTCTGTCCGTGTCTCTGTAAATCTGAGTTTTTTCTTCATATCACATTCTGTAAATACCTGTTTTAGGCTGACGATTTCCCGGTTCAGTACGATCGAAAGGGTCATGCCAAGGATGTCCCTGGTTTGGGCCGGGTCGATAATTCCATCATCCCATAACCGCGAGGTACTGTAATAGGCTGAACTTTCACTTTCGTATTTTTCCAGTATTTCCTTCGAGAGATTTCCGTTCCTGTCATCCGGTAAACGGCTACCGGTCTTCTCTCCGCCAAGGCTTGTCAGTACGCCGGCAGCCTGTTCTCCGCCCATGACGGCTATTCGTGCATTCGGCCATAGAAAAAGAAAATCAGGGTCGAAAGCTCTTCCTGCCATGGCATAATTTCCTGCACCATAGGATCCACCGATTATTACGGTAATTTTGGGAACCACGGCAGTTGCCACGGCGTGTACCAGTTTGGCACCATCACGGGCTATACCCCTGTGTTCAAATTCTTTTCCGACAATAAAGCCGGTGATGTTTTGCAGAAAGATCAGCGGGATCTTACGGAAATTGCATAACTCAATGAAATGAGTGGCTTTCAGTGAACTTTCTGAAAAAAGGATACCGCTGTTGGCGATGATCCCTACCGTCATGCCCATGATCTGTGCAAAACCCGTCACGATGGTTGTCCCGTACCGTTCCTTGAATTCATGAAACCGGCTTCCGTCCGTAATGCGGGCAATGATTTCCCGCACATCGGTAATATCACGTGGATTTGCAGGAACGATACCATAGAGTTCCGAAATATCGTACAAAGGTATCTCCTGTTTCTCTGTACCGGCCTGCTGACGGCCCTGAACCCGGAACGTCTCAAAGATGTTTCTGCAAATCTGGATAGCATGAATATCATTATCGGCATAATGATCAGCAACGCCTGAAACGGATGTGTGTACTTCGGCCCCGCCAAGCTCTTCTGCGGTTACATCTTCTCCGGTGGCTGCTTTAACAAGCGGGGGTCCGCCCAGGAAAATAGTACCCTGGTTTCTTACGATAATTGTCTCATCGCTCATAGCCGGCACATATGCACCACCGGCAGTACAGGAACCCATCACCACGGCAATCTGCGGTATTCCATTGGCGGAGAGCGTGGCCTGGTTAAAAAATATCCTGCCAAAATCAAAACGGTCGGGGAACACTTCCGACTGCCGGGGCAAAAAGATCCCTCCGGAATCAACCAGATAGACACAGGGTAGATGATTGTTCAGGGCTATTTCCTGTGCCCTGATATGCTTTTTTATGGTCTCCCTGATATATGTTCCGCCTTTAACGGTGGCATCGTTGGCGATGATCATGGCTTCACGTCCATTGATGATGCCGATTCCAGTAACGATGCCTGCCGAAGGAAAGTCATTGTTATATTGCCCGTAAGCCGCAAGTGCTGATAATTCCAGGAAAGGTGTGCCGGGATCCGTAAGCAGATCAATACGTTCTCTTACCAGAAGCTTTCCCCTTGATTTATGTTTTTCCCTGGCCTTTTCAGTACCCCCCTGGCGAACAGACCGGAGAATGTTCTGGAATTCGTCAAGTTTCACTAAAAACGCATCCCGGTTTGATACGAAGGTCTGAGAATCCCGGTGTGTGTTGGATGAAAGCTTAAACAAAACAAATACATTTAGGATTTTATGTTGGATTAACAATTATCCGTTTTGAATGTTTAAATCTTCAATTCGACTATGAAACAAAAAATAAAGGGGAGTTTGGAAACCAGAACAGTAAAATCTTCGTTAAAGGTTTGTATGGGCTTAGTATTATTTTATACTTTAGCAGAACGGAGGTTAACTAAAACCATTCATGATCATGTCCGGTAATCATCATTCAAAATCAGATCAGTCTGTTGTAAATGCGCAGGTCCTTAATAAGCGAAGCCAGAAGAAATATAATCTTCCGGTTATCGGACATTTTGCAGACCGGAGCATAGAGTTTAAATCAATTCTGCATGCCGAGGCAGTAACTGGAATACATTATACACTCATCTTCGAAGCCTGTATTGGCAAGATATACAAAGCCAGGAATGTAATGTGGGAATATAAGAAAGGCAACCACTTTATCAAGTACAAGGCTTACTATATTAACATTCAGGAAAGCTACACCCGTAAAAGCGGCTTCAACGGGTAGCACCCGGTTATTTCAAGGCATTTTTTACAACAGAAAGCGATATCCCGAGGTTTTTTTCAGCGATCTTATTCAGTGCTGTTTCATCTCCTGTGAAATGGATGGTCCGTTGTATATGTACCAGAGTTCCCAAAGGTGCCAGCTGAGCTCCTGGTGAGGAGGTTTCAAGCTCGTAAAAAGGACCAAGCTGACCTCCATTTTCAAGCGGTCCGTCGTTATAGGCATTAACCACATCGCCGTCGTACGGGTGTTCCTGTTTCTCCCAGAGTGAATTGACATATACTGATCCTTGAGGAGGCTTGTTATGCATGACTACGGTAAGAATCTGGTTGTCAGGATCATAAGCAGCGATATATCCACCTTCTCTTTCGGGAGGGATCCCGATCTTACTCCTGTATTTTCCATCACCCTTAAAAAAGACAAAACTATCGGTCACCTTCAGGTTCGTCGGTGGAATCGTCCCGAAATAAGATGTTGTCAGCGGCCGTTTATCCTGGTCACCGGGGCCGTTCTTGTAGGGAGCAAAGATGACCACCGACGGTGAGGGTACATACATGCCCAGTATCCAGATTGAAATTAGGCCACTATCCTTTTCCCACGGCCGGTTACCTGTATTGGTAAGCTGGTTGATCGATTCGTAGGCGACTAGTTTTACGCCATCACCAGGGGAAATACCATATTCTCTTCGAATGGTATCACTGTTCAACAGATTCACCCGCCTGTCGATACGAATGTCAAAATCTGCCCCGGAATAATTCTTTAACCGGAATGATTTACTGAAAAGTGCCGAAGAAGCATTTGATTCAATAAGATTGAAGGGTTCTGTATCCAGGACGGCCGGAGTTTGCCAGTTATCATACACAAAATCACTGCCGGGAGGAAAGAAAAGAGAGAACTGACCCCCTTCAGGGCCAAGCCAAAGGCGATCTTCACCCCCCACCGGGTTGATCTTTTCCATGATTTTCCCGGAAGCAATAAGATCATAGTTGACCCATCCGAATGACCTTCCTGAAGGTCCGTCGGCTGTACTGGTCATTACACGGGCCTGGTATTCCGGGGAAATGATCAGCGATGCTTTGCCGTCCACCGACAGGAAAACAGGTTTGATATGCCCTGACAAGAAAGCTGCTGTCGTAACTAAAAGTGTTTTCAACCTTTTCCGAACCGGCCGCTGTTGCCTTGTCTTGTTTTGCTCCCTTGTTCACGCAGGAGACCGCCAGCGGAAGGAGTAGTAAAACCGAAATGATATTTCTTTTCATAATTCAAATGAATAAAAGATTTCTCGCTTTCCTCCTCGCCGCAATCCTTAACAAATAAATCTGATTTAACAAACGTTCAAATCGAAAAACAGGTATTACTTCAGCTCAACGTCATCAAAAGCTTTTGCAATATCCGCAGGTTTCTTCAGATTACGAAGATAAGCCTCAAACTTATCTGTGTCCTGGGAAAAAATGGCATAACCGATATTCAAGTCCCTGTTGAGTTTGTCGCTGGCCTCGGCCATAGTCATGCGATTTTTTTTAACCTCCTTCTTATAATATTTTGACACTTTCTTGATAGAGTAAAAAATGGTTGGCTTCTGCACTACCGTTTTGTCACTGGGGGACATCGGCGTTCCCTTCTCAACGTAAGTGTAAGTTTTTTCTACCAATAGCATCTTCCTTGCGATCCTGTCCCCGAAATAACTTCTGCCTGCCAATGCGTAATCTACTTTGGCTCTGGTCGTGTCACTCAGTGTATTAGCGAACACAAACTTTTCCTCTTTTTGCCCGTACGCACTAATGCCAATGAATAAAAGTAGCAGCAGAAATAACATGCTGTTTCTCATAAATTTCATTTTTTAGGTTTGAGTGGTCTTGTAAACTAAGTGGTCTTCAATGACAAAAATAGATAATTTTATTTAAACATGTTCTTTACCATTAATATTATAGCGAAAAATGTATCAAAATTGATCAATTCGTACTAAATACGGGTAAGAATTAACAAACAAAAAGCAGAAGAACTTTCGTCCTTCTGCTCTTTACAATTGTATACCGGTTAGAAATTCTTTTGAAATTTACGCTCTTATTTTGCATCAAGGGTAATTCCCGGCCAGTCATCGCTTCTGAATGGAGAAGCTGGTAATCCTTCCTTATTATAGAGATTGGCATCATCCGGGTTATCAGCCCACGCATACCTGACGGCCACCGGATTCTTTACGTCACTGCTGCTGACCACGACCTTACCATCCTCCACCCTGGCTTTCGCCCAGTGGAATATTTTATCAGGACCAGCCAGTGCAAAGCCTTTAAGGTACCCGTATTTGTCTTTGATCATCAGTCCTGATCCTTCATTGGTAAAGCTCACAATAGCCTTTCCGTCCTTAAATTCAGCCGAGCTGAACAGAGGGCCCATGCTGACAACATCTTTATGGTAGGCGATTTTGAGCGCATTCTGAGCGAGGCGGTAACCGACGTCCTGTTTGTCTTTCGGATGTATGTTGTCGGCTGCCCCGATATCGATGATCACAGCCATACCCGTATTCTTGAGGCTGTCGAGGGTCATCGTCTGTGCTTCACGTAGTTCTGCCCAGGTACTCTCCCCCGGCTCAGGCTTTGCCGCCATGAAGTTGGCCAGTTGAACAAAGATGAAGGGCATATCTGGTTCATTGAACTTATCCCGCCAGCAACGGATCATTAAAGGAAAGAGGGTTCTGTACTGATAAGCCCTGTCGGCATTGGCTTCTCCCTGGTACCATATCGCTCCTTTAACCTTCAGGTTAAGCAACGGATAGATCATGCCGTTATACAGGGTGGATGGTTTTTCATTCGGGCCCATCGGATTGGTTGAATATTTCAGCCCTTCCCCGGTAAGAATATAATTCCAGGTCCCGGCAAGATTGAGGCTGAAATCACCTGAAGTGATGCTGATGTCGGCTGCCGGACTGTAAAAACCACCACCGCCGCCAGTATCGATAACCTTAACAGCGATTACGTTCTTTCCGGGTTTAAGCACGGAAGGGCTGAGCTTGTAGTGCCTTGGTACATCATATTTATTGATGCTCTCCCCGACTTGAACACCGTTGACCCAGGTATAATCGCTGTCATCGATCTTTCCCAGGTTAAGCATGGCCCCTTTCTGAGCCACGGAGGCCGGAAGGTCGAATTCCCTGCGGAACCATACTGTACCATCAATGCCGGGCATTCCCTGGCTTTCCCATAGTCCGGGGACCTTCATGGTCTTCCACAACGACATGTCAACAGTCTCACCCGACCAGTCGACCGGTTTATTCTTGTCCGCGGGAGTAATATGGAATTCTGCCAGTAACTTCTGGATCATGGCTTCCTGCTTCTTTTTCAGATTTTCCAGGGTGAGATTGCTTACATCATCCAGGCTGTGTGTGAATTCGGGAACCCTGGTGATATAATCCTTACTTGTCCAGGCTTCCACATTCGTCCCGCCCCAGTTTGTGCTGATCAGTCCGATAGGTACACCGGTATCGAGATGAATATCCCTGCCAAAGAAATAGCCGACAGCAGAGAAAGTTGGAATGTTCTCTGATGTGCAGAGCTGCCATGAGGTTGCCGGCACATCATTGACAGGGAACATCTGCAAATTATGAGGAATATCCAGCAGCCTGATCTCGGGATAATTGGCTTTCTTGATTTCCTCTTTGGCATTATTCCCCTGCTGAACCTGGAATTCCATATTGGACTGACCTGAACAGATCCAGACATCACCCATCAGGATGTTATCGAGTTCGATCTTGTTTTTGCCATTGATAACCATTGAGTATGGTCCACCCTCCTTCATGGCAGGAAAACTTACCATCCAGTTGCCGTTTTTGTCGGCCTTTGTTTTCCTGACCACATTTGCAAAGCTGACCGAGATCTTTTCCCCCTTGTCAGCCCAGCCCCAGATTCGGATATCCTGGTTTCGCTGGAGCACCATATTACTGCTGAGTACCTGTGGCAGTTTGACCTCAGCAAAGAGCCAGGCCGGTAACATCATAAAGGAAATGATGAATACCAGCATCGTTACTATTCTTTTCATGATAAAAATTTTATAGATGTGAAAGAAAAATCAAATTTATACAATACCATGAAAAATTCATAACTCTCAGGCATTATAAGTACTTGATGCTGTATCTCCGCCTCTGCCGGTCCAGTTGGTATGGAAAAATTCCCCTCTCGGCCTATCGATCCGTTCGTAGGTATGAGCGCCGAAGTAATCCCGCTGAGCCTGCAGCATATTGGCCGGCAACCGGTCGCAACGGTAACCGTCGTAATAGGAGAGAGCGGTTCCAAGGGCCGGTATGGGAATACCGTTGAGGTGAGCCGTAGCCACAACATTCCGCCAGGCTTCCTGGGCATCATGGATCTTTTGCTTGAAAAAGGGATCAAGCAGGAGATTCTTCAATCCAGGGTCTGCATTATAAGCATCAGTAATTTTCCCGAGGAAAGCAGAGCGAATGATGCAACCACCACTCCACATCTGGGCAATAGCACCATACCTCAGATCCCAGTCATATTCTTTGGCCGCTTCGCGCATCAGCACATAGCCCTGGGCGTATGAGATGATTTTGGAGGCATAGAGAGCCTGTTCCAGGTCGGAAACGAATTTCTTTTTATCACCGGTGAAATCGGTCTCGGGAGCTTTAAGGACTTTGGAGGCTTCCACCCTTTCCTCTTTCTGTGAGGACAGGATTCTGGCAAACACAGCTTCCCCGATCAGGGTCAGAGGCACCCCGATGTCCAGTGCAGAGATGCCTGCCCACTTCCCGGTACCTTTCTGACCTGCAGTATCCAGAATCTTTTCAACCAGCGGCTCCCCATCCTCCATATATCCGAGGATATCACGGGATATTTCGATAAGATAACTGTCCAGATCGCCTTTGTTCCATTCATCAAAAACATCATGCATTTCCCCGGCAGTCATTTTCAGAAGCTTTTTCATGATGAAATAAGCTTCGGAAATCAGTTGCATATCACCATATTCAATGCCGTTGTGAACCATTTTCACGAAATGACCGGCACCGTTTTCACCCACCCAGTCACAACAGGGAATGTTATTGGCTTTTGCCGCAATATCCTGGAATATAGGCTGAACAAATTTCCAGGCGGCTACAGACCCACCGGGCATGATAGACGGACCTTTCAGGGCACCTTCCTCTCCTCCGGAAACGCCGGTTCCGATATACAGCATGCCCAGATCCTCAACATATTTGGTACGGCGAATGGTATCATGAAAATTCGAATTCCCGCCGTCAATGATAATATCCCCTTTCTCAAGCAAGGGAACCAACTGTTCGATAATACTATCGACCGGCTGCCCGGCTTTAACCAGCATCATGACCTTCCTGGGACGCTCCAGCGATCCGACAAAGTCTTCAATGCTGTGAGCCCCGATAAAATTTTTCCCGGCACCTCTGCCATTAAGAAAATTATCGACCTTTTCAACTGTACGGTTATACACTGCTACGGTGTAGCCTTTGTTTTCCATGTTCAATACCAGATTCTCGCCCATTACGGCCAGTCCGATAAGTCCGATGTCTGCAGATTTTTTCATGAGTTATACATTTATTTTCAAATATCCCCGGAGAACATCCGGCGATGGTAAATCTTCTGTTGACTGCTCCAGTTGAAGAAGAAACAAATACGGTGCACCCGGAGTTTTATTTTCTAACAAAAACAACTGATTTCAAGCACGGCAAAGCCCAGCTCCTCCAGTAAATGCGGAAGATGATCAAAGGCATTGTTTATAAGCTTCACGGAATAGGCAGGGGGTTCGCGTCTTACAGGGTAATGTCCCCTCAGATATTCGAAGCTTCCTGGATCTTCCCTCAGCCTTTCATCATCCGATCTGACGTCATAGGATGAAAGGTACACTTCACTTAGTATCTCCGTTTCATCCATTCCCGTGCAATCAACCACGATGGACGGATTATCCGGGGCAGGAACAGACCGGGGAGTCCAGTCATCCAGGCCGAGTCCGAAAAACCGGGATACGGCCCTTACGCTCATCATCGTCCCGTTTGCTTTCCCATCCGCCGAATACCCTGCAATATGAGGTGTGGCGATATCCAACAGGTCGAGAAGTTCACCGGAGATATCCGGTTCGTTCTCCCAGACATCGAGACAGGCTGCCGCTAGCTTGCCCGTCCTCAGCGCCCCGATCAGAGCCTCTCCATCCACAACCTCACCTCTTGATGAATTGATCAGGAATGGTTTTTTTGGCAGCCGGCCAAAAAATTTTTCACTGGCAAGGTGCAGTGTTTTATCCTGTCCTTCCCGGTTCAGAGGAACATGAAAAGTAATCACATCAGCCTGCTCCATAATGGTCTCCAGGTTCACAAAACCTTCGTTGCCTTCCGTCCTGGCTCGGGGAGGATCGTTCAGAAGCACTTTCATACCCAGTACTTTAGCTACCCTTGCCACTTTTGAACCCACATTTCCGACGCCAATCACGCCAATAGTCATATCCCCAAGCCTGATATCCCTGCTTACTGCCAGGTTAAGCAATACTGAAACGATATATTGTTCCACCGAGGAGGCATTGCAACCCGGGGCATTGGTCCATTGTATGCCTTTTTCACGGCAGTATTCCGTATCGATATGATCGTAGCCAATAGTTGCGGAGGCAATAAACCTGACCGTGGAGCCTTCCAGCAGATCCCGGTTGCAACGGGTCCTTGTCCGGATGATCAGTGCATCCGCCTCCCTTATAAGGCCGGCGTTGATGTCTTTTCCGGGATACATGGAAACAGTAGCCACATCATCGAATACGCCTTTCAGAAAAGGGATCTTATCATCGGCAATTATGCGTATCTTCTTCACTTCAGAACTTATCTTTATGGGCCCATAAACCAAGGGCCGGGTTTGAAATATAAAAGATCTCCTCCCCTCCGGGCAGGCTGTTGAAACCGTCCTTCAGTTCCTGAGGATTGTACTTCTTCAGCATGTCCTCAAGCGGAGCATACCGGTAATTCACGCTTTCTATCTCCTCCCTGGAAAGGAATCCGGGAGAGTATGTCACACTGAACCTGCCCTCTGATGATCCGTGGATGAGATGTGCGGCCGCACTAAGGTTGTTT
The DNA here is from genome assembly GCA_963764345.1 of uncultured Bacteroidales bacterium. Classification (GTDB taxonomy): domain Bacteria; phylum Bacteroidota; class Bacteroidia; order Bacteroidales; genus DASQZK01. The sequence continues at coordinate 229,844 of CAVXSF010000004.1, forward strand.
CGGAGGTCCTCATTGTCAGCAGTCAGTTTAAGAATATCCGGTGTATTTAAATAGCCATACTTTCTGATCAAGGCATCAATCTGCCGATCCTCACCGAATTCGCGAAGTCCGGGAGCCAGGACAAAAAGCTCACCGCCGTCGGCGATGGCCATACGGGTGCGGTAAATGCTCTTGTTTCCAAGCCAGGTACTCTTAAACTCAGCGGGATCAAGGTAAACAACCACCTTTTTCAATGGCTCTCCGAGGAGCTTAAAGTTCACCTTCAAGGATAATTCTGAGGCCAGGTTGAAACATTCCCGGTCATCGCCGATAAACAAACCGCGCATGTCCAGCCCCGTGTCGTTTTTGCCAATCACTGTCTGGATATAAACCACCGGCATTTGTGCAGCAAAATTTTCAGATGCAAAATCCAGCACCTTTCTCACCGGCGTGTCGGCACGGCCCATAATACGTTCCATCCCGTAAACAGCCCCAAGGAAGTGGCTCTTATTGATCCCTTCCGCACCACCGGTGCCAACAAAAATATTCTTGTTGTAGTTGGCCATGCCGATGACCTCATGAGGCACGACCTGTCCGACCGACAGGATCAGGTCGTAATCACCTTCTACCAGAAGTTTATTAACCTGGGCCGGCCAGTGATAATTCACCCTCCCTTCAGCCACCTCGCTTACAAACGAGGCCGGAACGTTGCCCAGCGTAACCAGATCGCTGCGCCAGTCATGAGTTCTGAACAATCCCGGGGGGATGCTCCCGAACATGTGCCTGATCTCCTGTTCACTCATTGGAAAATGGGTACCTGTTGCCGGGAGAATATCGGTTAGCCGGTTCCCGTAATATTCATATATAAGTTGAGTGATCTCTCCGGCCTTCGAATGCAACCTGGTAAAATCAGGAGGTATAACGAGGACCTTTCTTCTCGGGCCCATCTTGTCCAGGGCCCCGAAAACCGATGTCCTCAGTTCTTCGCTTCCGATGCTGACACCGGTACCACCTTTGCCGAAATATAACATAGTTCCTAATCGGATTGGTTCAGAATATGACAATCATTATTTTTTCCACGGTGGAAGTTCGGGCAGATAGCTATCAAAGACACGGATCAGATCATTTTCGTAATCACCCTTGTAGGTTCCGTTAAAAAACCGTTCAAGGGCTTCTTTACTAAAACGTTCCCATGAGGCTTCTTCATGTCCCGGATTTATAGGGTAGAAAAGCACTCCATTTGATTTGGCTGCCTGGAAGTCTCCCGGGGCATCGCCAATCATCAGGATTTTATCGTCAGGATATTTGTCTTTGGCAGCCAATGCGAGGTGTTCCCTTTTAGTACCATACTCCTGTCCGGCGATAAGCCTGACATATTTCTCAATCCTGTTTTCTTTCCATTCTCTCTCCAGTGCTTCGACAGGCGTCTGGGACACCACAATCGGGTCAGCCTTACCGACCATTTTTTCAAGTGATTCCCTCACAAACGGAAAGGGCGGCATCCCGTAGACCATTTCACCGATGTCCTGATTTACCTTCAGGGACCATGCATAGGTCCGGTCAATAATAGGGTCATCCACCTCTTCGGCAAAAACTTCCAGAGCAGGATTTCCCAGCTTACTTTCCTTCCTGGTCCAACCCATCCAGCAGGCTAAGATCGGGAAGATCCATACCCCTGGCTATGACCTCCTGCCTTTCAGATAAAAGCCTGAACGTCTCAATCAGTGCCAGAAACCGGTTCACACCCCTGCGTTTTTGAATAGAGGTTGACAAATTCCCAGGTCTCCCTGGCATATTTTGATATCTTCTGCAATTCAAAAGATTTAATGAGATTGGGACAGAAACACTCTTTCTGCTTGATTTCCATGGTATCGAATGCACAACCATCGGAATCGATGCCGATAAAAAATTCCTTTTCAGGTTGAAGTTTCGTAAGTGTGTCGTGTGGATTATTCATCTTTTTGCACGTTTGTTTAATCATTTAACATCCCAAAACCGGCGGAGTTCATCTTCTAGCGGTAGGCTTGCGGGGAGTACTCCTTGAGTTTTTTATCCGCGAAGACCGGTTTGAATCTGGCAAATCTCTGCCTGCCATGAATTATTGGCACGCTCACCCAGTCTTCTCCTACCAGTGGCCTCACATAATCGAGGAATTCATTGGTAACATCAGTACCGGAATCAGCGATCCACTTTGCCGGAAAAGTTCGTTCCGAGAGTGCCACTTTTTCAAGCGGGACTTTATCAAAGGTGACATTATAGATAAATCCCGGCTCCCTTAAAATGGTAGCCATCCAGCCGTTACCATCCTTCATGGCAATTTCAACGGCTTTCTGTCCCACTTTGTAAGCCTCGTCAAGATCGATTGTTGAAGCGTAGATCATCGTATCTCTCTGGTCAGTTCCCATAACCTGCCCCCGGGCCATCCCCCTTACTTTAAACCCCGATTTATTAAGGTAGTTCACTACTGTCTGGAATACCGACTGGCCGCTCGATCCGAATGAGGTATGGCCAAAAGCATCTTTCACATCCCCGGAGGAGCCTGTATTAAACCCCTCGCTGACCACCACCATGCACCTCCCGTCCTGTCTGAGCTGGTCATTCACCTTATCGCCCATATCCTCCAGGGTCAGACCCGATTCGGCAAGGTAGATCTGCAATGGCATTTGGCGTTCAGGATCAGCCAGCCTGGCAGCAGCGGGGATATAGCCGATTTTCCTTCCCATAGCCTGGATCACCAGCACAGGATCAGCCGGAGAAGATCCCATGTTTTCCTCATTGGCATTCTGGATGATGTGAGACCAGTATCTTGCCACACTTCCATAACCCGGAGTATGGTCGATGAGCCTGAATTCACTGTCGCCAACATCGTTGTCAATGGTCTTGGGCACTCCCGTGGCAACCAGATCGAGCCCCTTCTCCCTCGCCAGTTCTGCTACTTTGTAAGCGGTATGCTGCGAATCATTGCCGCCAATATAGAAGAAGTAGCCAACATTGTGGGCTTTAAAAATTTCAATGATCCTTGCAAAATCCTCTTCCTGGTGATCTTTCAGTTTATACCTGCAGGTACCGATCGAACCGGCTGCCGGTGTAACCCTTAGAAGGGCGATCTCTTCCTCAGCCTGTGCTGACAAATCCAGAAGTTCTTCCTTCAGGACGCCCTCGATCCCGTGCCATCCTGCATACACTTTCCCGAATGTGGAGGGAAACAACCTGCAGGCATCGATGATCCCTCTGAGAGAATTATTAATGACGGGAGACGGTCCTCCCGATTGTGCGACAATGACATTTTTCGGCATGACTAATCCTGTTTAGAGTTATGTAAAAACGTCCGGTAGATCGTATTTTCACGACGTTCATTCAGACCTTTGTAAGGAACGTCTCTGAAAATTTCAACCGTGTAAGGCTTGTCCGGATTTTCACTGACATAATTGTAATATATCATGGCGCGGTAAATATCTTCCGTCCAGTCGAACTGACCCGATGGCCCCTTTTCAAGGAAGGACAGGTATTCCGGCACCAGCAGTTCAATTTCTTTCATTCCTCAGTGCATTGGTGTAATGATCCGAAAGGATTGTCCATCCCTGCACGGAATGGCTCTCCTGCCGTAAATCGCAGGTCGTGAAAGAGAGAGAAAAAATCAGAAGAAAAATGATGGATATCCCGGTTTTCATGATGATTGATTTTTGATTGATTCTCCTTTCTGCTCAGACACCTCCAAAGGCGCTGTATCCGCCATCGACAGGGATGACTATACCGGTCACGAATTTTGAAATATCCGAAACAAGGTACAGGACTGTTCCCTGAAGATCTTCCGGTTCGCCAAACTTTCCCACGGGAGTATTGGCGAGAATTTTTTCTCCTCTCTCAGTTAATTGACCTGTGATTTCATTGATGAGTAAAAACCTGTTCTGGTTGGTCAGGAAAAAACCCGGCGCAACTGCATTGACCCTTACCCCGGTTTTTGCAAAGTGGACGGCAAGCCATTCCGTGAAGTTGTTCACCGAGGCTTTCGCTGCCGAATATGCCGGGATCTTTGTCAGAGGCTTATAGGAATTCATGGATGAAATGTTGAGTATCACCCCGTCACCCCTTTTCACCATGTCTGATGAAAAAGCCATGGTAGGCATCACGGTTCCCATGAAGTTCAGATCAAACACTTTCCTGAATCCCTCGATTTCCAGTCCGAAAAACCCATCCTCAAGGTTATCTGTATTTTCAGGGGTGATTTGTTCGATCTTCGTTGTAGCCTGAGGCGAATTACCACCGGCTCCGTTGATCAGGATGTCTACCCTACCGAAGCGTTTAAGTATCTCCTTTTTAGTTTCGTTAAGGCTGGCCATATCGAGCACATTGCTCTCCATACCGGCACAATCGGTACCAGATTCCCTGCTGATATGCGTCAGCCAGTTCTTCGGCCACAGCTTTCCGAAGGTCGAGAATAACAGTCTTCACACCGGCGGCAGCCAGAGCTTTCACGATTGCTGTTCCGATAATTCCGGCGCCACCAGTGATGACGCAAACTTTTCCTTTCAGATCTGAAAATGTGTGGTTTGCCATAATTGTAAATTATCTGTATTCGTAATAGTCAATATTTTCTTTTGTCAGAATATCGATAGGGATATACTGAACCAAAGGTACATCCCTTTTAAGGATGATCTTGCCGAACAGCGTCATGATACCCCGGTAACCCTGTTCTTCCGGCTTCTGGCTGATGAGAAAATTGATGAGTCCCTTCTTCAGAAACTCCACATTGACAGGTAACAGGTCATAACCAATGAGCCTTATGTTTTGCAGCCCCTTCTCTTCAAGGTAGGCGGCCACATGGTAAACCCTTGAATTAGGCACAAAAATACCTTTGACCCGGGCATTGATAAAATATGGATCCAGCTTAAAGGAAAGAGATGATTCAGCAGGCTGGCTCATCTCCAGGGTGATCAGATTAAAATTCACGTCAGGATTGTCGGTGAAAAACTTTCGGAATCCTCTTTCCCGTCTTATGGTATCATTATGATTCTCCATGTTCCCTGAAAGGCTGATCATGAGAATATCTCCTTCCCCCATCATGCCGAAGGTCAGCAACTTCGCCCCGAGGTATCCGCTCTGAAGAGTATCCTGGCCTATATAAAATACATCGTCGAGTTCATCGATATTGGAATTAAACAAGGCTACCGGAATTTCCGCAGATTTGCATTTCCTCACGAATTCAAGAGATTCCTGTGGAAATACAGGTGCAAAAAGAACGGCATCAGGAGTCTCTTTCATGAGAGCTTCAGCCTGCTTTGCAAATGATGCCTTGTCAAACTGATCGAAGTAAAAGCGCCGTATAATGATGCCGAAATGATCTATTTCAGTTAAAGCCCTGTCAATTCCGGCATTCGGAGCAATCCAGAAATCATTTCCGTTTACGGACACGGGCATCAGTACTGCAAAGAGAAAGGTTCTTTTGGTAGCCAGTGTCCTTGCCATTATATCCGGTTTATAATCAAGCTCATGAAGGATATGCTTCACTTTTTCCCTCGTTTTTTCCGACACTTCTCCCCTGTTGTGGATCACACGATCCACAGTCCCCGGTGAAACCCGGGCCATACGAGCGATATCTTTAATACGGACTTTCAATTATAACAATGATCCACAATATTTTACAAAATTCACATCCAGAATATACATGCTATCTCACCAGCAAAAATAAAGAAATATCATTGGAAATAACGAAATTTGGAGTTAATTTCGTGTCCGTACACGGATATTTTTTCCTGAGCAGTTATTCTATCAGCAAGCACAATGGTAATGATTTGTTTGTTATTTGAGAGAAGAACGCATAGAGCCGGCGGGACATGGGAGTCACCAGACGGGATACAGGCTGACAGCCCGGGTTTGAATAAACTTTTTTGAATGGACAGATCAGTAATCGGTAATCTTTTAAATATAAACTTTCTGTTATGATAAAAATCGGAAAATACTCCTTTGGCACGGGAGACCGTTTCGGCCTTCAGGGAAAAGCACAGCTAAGGGCCATCTCAAGGGCCAATGCCGCAGGGATAGATTTAACCCCGGTATGGAATAAATCGAACCGTGAGCACCAGATCATCCATACTTCGCCGGAGGAGACCACGGATGGAAGCGGACGAGGCGGTAAGGGAATTGGGCTGGAAAGGGGATTATTTCGTCGATGCTGACCATATTAACCTCACCAACGTGGATCATTTCATCAGTCACTCCGATTTTTTCACCATCGATGTGGCCGATTATATCGGGAAACCGGCTGATCCGTCCGATGTGGAAACTTTCCTGAAACGTAATGAAAAGTACACCGGAGAGCTGAAACTTGCCGGACTGCCTGAATCATTGCATATCACTAAAGAAAATCTAAAAGATATTGCAAACAAGTTTCTTTTCGCAGTAAAACAGGCCGGCAACATTTACCGGCATATCGAGGAAAAGAAGGGCACAGGGAATTTTATTACAGAAGTGTCGATGGATGAGGTGGATCAATCCCAGGGGCCGGAGGAAATGTTCTTTATCCTTTCGGCTCTGGCCCAGGAAGGCATTCCGTTGCAGACCATTGCCCCCAAATTCTCCGGCAGGTTTAATAAAGGTGTGGATTACAGAGGTAACCTGGATGTTTTCAAAGCAGAATTTGAAATCGACATCCTCGTCATCAAGAAGGCCATTGCAGAATTTGGACTCCCGGAGAACCTGAAACTCTCCGTACATTCCGGCAGTGATAAATTCTCCATTTACCCGGTCATGGGAGAACTGATCCGTAAACACGATGCCGGAATACATGTCAAAACTGCAGGGACAACCTGGCTTGAAGAGGTTATCGGACTGGCTCTTGCGGGAGATGAGGCGCTTGACTTAGCAAAGTCCATCTACCGTAAAGCACTCGGTCGAATGGATGAGTTGTGTGGTCCTTACGCCACGGTCATCGACATCGACCCGTCGCAGTTGCCCTCACCCGAAGAGGTCAGTCAATGGTCTGGCAGTAAATTCGCCAACACCCTCCGGCATATTCCGGGACATCCTGATTACAACCCGGGGTTCCGGCAACTGATCCATGTCGGTTATAAAATCGCTGCTGAATACAGCAACGTCTACCTTAACATGGTCAAAGTACATGAGGACATCGTGGGACGCCAGGTGGAAGAAAACATTTATGACCGGCATCTCAAACGTCTGTTCCCCATTTGAGCATATAACATTTATTCAAACAACTGTTATGAAAACCTTCCTTGACGAGAATTTCCTGCTGCATTCCGTAACCGCGGAAAAATTATATCACGATCATGCGGAAGGTCTTCCAGTCATTGACTATCACTGTCATCTTTCACCTGCGGAGATTGCCTCCGACAGGAAATTTGAAAACCTGACCGGAATATGGCTCGACGGCGATCATTATAAGTGGCGTGCCATGCGTGCAAACGGTATCGATGAGAAATATTGTACCGGCGATGCTCCCGACAGGGAAAAATTCCGGAAATGGGCCGAAACGGTACCCATGACCATCCGAAATCCATTGTATCACTGGACACATCTCGAACTCAAACGATATTTCGGTATTGAGAAACTACTAAATCCGTCTACGGCTGATGCCATTTATGATGAGGCTACGGAAAAACTCCAGTCCGGAGAGTACAGCGTCAGGAATCTGCTCAGGAAGATGAAGGTGGAAACGTTATGCACCACCGATGATCCGGCTGACGATCTTGAGCACCATATACAGCTGAGAAACGAGAAGTTCGGGATTCGCGTCCTGCCGGCCTGGCGGCCCGACAAGGCTCTTGCCTTTGAATATCCGGATTCATACAGAACGTATCTTGAACGTCTGTCAGCGACATCCGGCATCGTGATCAAACATTTTGACGACCTTCTGTCTGCCCTGGCGAAACAACAGGATTTTTTTCATAGTCTTGGATGCCGTCTGTCTGACCATGGCCTGGAAACTTTTTATGCCGCCGATTTTACAAAAAACGAGGTTTTTGACCACTTCGACAGGGTTATGACAGGCCAGAAGCTTTCAACAGCCGCCGTGCATCAATTGAAATCAGCGCTGCTCTTCCACCTGGCTGAGATGGACTTTGAAAAAGGCTGGACGCAGCAGTATCATGTGGGAGCCATCCGGAACAACAATTCCGGGATGTTTGAGAAGCTCGGCGCCGACAAGGGATACGATTCGATCGGTGATTTTGAACTGGCCCGCCCGATGTCGAAGTTCCTGGACAGGCTGGCCGCCAAAAACAAGCTGGCCAAAACCATCCTCTATAACCTCAATCCCCGTGACAATGAACTGGTTGCAACCATGGCCGGCAATTTCAACGACGGCACGATACCGGGTAAGATACAGTTCGGTTCCGGATGGTGGTTCCTTGATCAGAAAGACGGTATTGAGAAACAGATGAATACCCTTTCCAATATGGGACTGCTGAGCCGTTTCGTAGGCATGCTCACCGATTCACGCAGCTTCCTCTCCTACCCCAGACATGAGTATTTCAGGAGGATACTATGCAACCTCATCGGGAAGGATGTGGAAAAAGGTGAACTGCCTGGCGACATGGAACTCCTGGGGGAAATTGTCGAAGGGATTTGCTATTATAATGCAAAGGCCTATTTCGGATTTGAAAAATAAACCATCCGTAATCTCCCCCAAATCTCCCCGGGACAGGAAGACTTTCCCAAGGTTAACATTTGGCAGAAAGGGCTAAGACTTTCAATACAAGCACTTTTTCGCTGTTACAACTTCACCGTAAAGGAGCTGAACGATTTAGGCTGAATGCTGACTACCAGGTAATGGTTACCGATTTTGATCTGCCTGACGACCTTTGTGAATTCAGTGTTAACGATGATACCAGCCACCTCGTTACCAGGATTCAGGAAAACCAGCATATCATCATAATCCGGCGGGTGATTTCAGTTTCACAGCACCGGGTTTAACCGTATGACTCAGTTGTTTGAACAGGTAATATTCCGGGTTATATCTGAAGTTCCGGGTTTTGGTGTCGACGGTGATCAGGCTGTTCTGTTTCCATCCCCAACGGCTCTTCCCTGTTTCGTCGAGGACCATGTTCCAGTACATGTATGCACTGATGCCATTTTCAAAGTAGTGTTTTATCAGCGACCACGTATATTCGGCAGCCTTCCAGTCATTCGATCCGTCGCCGCATTCCGATTCGGTCTGCATCAGCTTAAGATCAGGGTATTTTTCATGGATGCCGGCAATTGCCTGCTTCCCGGCCCACTGGAAACCCACTCCTGTAATGTATGGTCCGGCGAGGGGATCCTGAAGGATGGTATCCACATTTTCTATATAAGGCCGTTCATATGTACCATACCAGATCTGTGCATTCAGGTTGTCTTTTTTGAATTGGGGTCCCAGGTACCGGCCGATAAATATTGCCTGGTCGGAGGGCTTCCAGACGCAGCTTGGGAAGGGTTGGCATGAATTGGGCTCATTCTGTACATGCACTGCATAGAGGTGGATCCCTTCCTTCCGGTAAGCCTGTACAAATTTTTCAAAATAAAGCGCATAAGCCTTCAGGTAAGGCTCTTTCATAATAAACTCAGTCACACCCTCCTTTCCGGCTCCTTCCGGACTGAGATCGTTCACCTCTGCCGGTCTGCAGGCATAATTATCATTGGTTTTCATCCAAGAGGGAGGACACCATGGGGAAGCCCAGACCTTCAGATCCGGATTGTAAGCCATGGCTGCTTTGATATAAGGGATGAGTACTTCCTTATCCCGGTCGATGCTGAAATGCTCCATGCCGAAATCACCGGGTGTTTCATCGAGTGAATACCAGTCGCGTGCATAATCATTCGCACCGATAGGGACGCGGCAAATAGTGAAGTTACATCCTTCAGGGGTGAAGAAGTCTTTCAGAATCTTTTGCCTGCTGCTGTCGGGCAGCACGTTCAGTGCATCCCAGCCCAGCTCGTTAAAACATGCACCGAAGCCGTCAACGGTTTGTTGAAGGGCTTCCGGATCCACAGTGATCAACGGAATGCCCTCGTGACCTGACGGCATTACCGGATAGGATGATTCCTCCCACCGGTCGTGAGGGGTTGAAGTAATGAAGGTGAACTGTTCGGTTTTCTTCGTTTTACAGGATGTGAAAATAATGGCTGAAACAAGAAAAATAAAGAATAATCTATTTGTTGCTGGCATTGTCTGTAAGTTTAAATGAGGCTTCTTTTACATCATCCGAACTGGTTCCGACAAAGACTTTGAAATCTCCAGGTTCGGCAACGTATTTCATGTTATTGTCATAAAATTTAAAATCATCGGAAGTCAGTGTGAAATTCACATCCACCGTTTCACCTTTTTTGATCATGACCTTCTTGAATCCCTTCAGCTCTTTCACAGGGCGGGTTACACTGGCGACCAGGTCACGGATGTATAGTTGGACCACTTCCTCCCCGTCATAGTCACCGGTATTGGTTACTTTCACCGACACCACCAGGGGTTCACCGAATGCGATTTCCGGTTTATTGAGACTGATGTCCGAATAGGAGAAGGTGGTATAGCTCAGGCCAAAACCAAACGGATACAAGGGTGTATTGGGAATATCGAGGTACCTTGACGTAAAGAAGTCTCCTTTCACATAAGGGCGCCCCGTATTCTTATGGTTATAATATACCGGGATCTGTCCGACTGACAAAGGAAAATCGACCGGAAGTTTCCCGGAGGGGTTGTAGTCACCGAAGAGTACATCGGCAATAGCGTCGCCACCTTCGGTTCCGAGGAACCATGTTTCCAGGATAGCCGGCATATTTTCAGCAGTCCACTGAAAGGTCAGGGGTCTTCCGTTCATCAGTACTACCACCACCGGTTTGCCGGTTTTATGAAGTTCTTTCAGCAGGTCGACCTGGACACCAGGGATGGAGATATCGGACCTGGAATGGGCTTCCCCGCTCATCATTCCACTTTCACCAACAGCCACGATTACTACGTCGGCACGACGGGCAGCACTTAAGGCGGCGCCAAAGCCTTCTTTTGAATCACCGGTGATCTCGCAGCCTTTGGCGTAGAGGATGTTAGTACCTGTCAGTTTTTTCCTGATACCGGTAAGCAGGCTGACGGCTTCTTCAGGCCGCCCTTTTGCACTCCAGTTGGAAATAAGGTCGGCCTGGGAATCAGCAAGAGGTCCAATCACGGCAATAGTCCGGGTTTTTTTGGACAAGGGTAAGATCTTGTTATCATTTTTTAAAAGCACAATGGATTTGCGGGCAATATCCCTGGCATGTTCAACGTGGGAAGGATACAGCAGAAGTTCCTTTTCACGCTCGGTTGAACAATACCGGTAGGGGTCATCAAACAGCCCGAGTCTGAACTTGATTCTGAGGATCCTTCTTACGGCATCGTCGATCAGCTTTTCATCTACAGCGCCGGATTTCACGAGTGCGGGTAGGTTCTTGATATAGGAATTGGAACACATGTCCATATCAGTGCCGGCCTTTATGGCCAATTCTGCAGCCTGGGACTTATCTGCTGCCACGCCATGATTCACCAGTTCGCCAACACTGTTCCAGTCGGAGACGACAAAGCCTGTGAAGCCCCATTCCCCTTTCAGCTTATCTCTTAGGAGGTAAGGATTTGATGTTGACGGGATACCGGCTATTTCATTGAATGAATTCATAAAGGTTCCCACTCCGGCTTCCACAGCGGCATGGAAAGGGGGTAAGTAAATGTCGTTGAGGGTGCGGAGAGAGATATCCACGGTGTTATAGTCACGACCACCTTCGGCAGCACCGTAAGCGGCGAAGTGTTTGGCACAGGCCACGATCGTATTGTTATCGGCAAGGTTATTACCCTGGAATCCTTCGACCCTGGCTTTGGCTACCATGCTACCCAGGAAGGGATCATTTCCGGCGCCTTCCATAATCCTGCCCCAGCGGGGATCCCTGGCAATGTCGACCATAGGGGCAAATGTCCATTGCACTCCCTGTGCTGAAGCCTCGATGGCAGCTATACGTGCCGATTCCCTGATCCCTGCAGTATCCCAGCTTGCAGTCTCTCCAAGAGGTATGGGGAAGATGGTGCGGTAACCATGTATTACATCCAGACCGAAAATAAGCGGGATCCCAAGCCTGGTTTCTTTCACGGCGATCTCCTGGGCTTTCCGGGTTCTTTCAGCACCGACCAGGTTCAGGATGGAACCTATCTTGCCGGCCCGGAGATCAGCCATATCATCATTGCTGCCCAGAACGGGTCCGGTGGCTGCACCCCCAGTACTGATCTGGTTCATCTGCCCGACCTTCTCCTCGAGGGTCATTTTGGCCAGTACGGTATCTATTCTATGTTCAATTTCCCTGTCTGCAGAAGACGTGGTCTCCTGGGGAGCCCTGTTACAGGAAAGGATGAGGCTCAGCAGTGCGGTGAAAAGGAAAACCTTTTTTATCATGATCGTTGGATTTAATTTTCTGTTGCGGCCAAAGATACTAAACCCCCGGCCTTTTTAAAAGAAATTGAAAACTCTCTTTTTTGTTTATTATAAGATTCATGTCCTGACATCTAGCCCATCTCAACTTCCACATGATACTCACCTATTTTTGTATGGACCGGAATGAGGGTGGATTTATGGTCTTTTCCGTTCACCTTCATGTTTTTAACCCCTTTACTCACCCCTTTTGGATTTGTAACGGTGATATGGTAGACGGAACCACGGAATTTCCGGGTCACCGAGAAGCCTTTCCAGTTATCGGGTATACAGGGATTGATCCTCAGCCCGTCGAATTCAGGCTGAATACCCAGTATATACCGGCTGATGGCGTAGAAGTTCCATGCTGCCGTTCCGGTGAGCCATGAATTTTTGGCTTCGCCGGGACGGTAAGCATCTTTGCCTGCGATCATCTGCGAGTAAACGTAAGGTTCGGTTTTATGCAGATCACTGATCTCCTCCAGGAAGGAAGGTGCAATTTTCTGATAATATTCGAACGCCCGATTGCCGTTACCGAGGACGGTCTCAGCAATCATGATCCATGGATTGTTATGGCAGAATATTCCTGCATTTTCTTTGTAACCCGGAGGATAGCTGGTGATTTCGCCCATCTCGATGTGGTATTCGGTGAATGCCGGGTGGTTTAAGACGATACCATATTCACAGTCGAGATGTTTTTTCACCGATTCGAGGGCTTTAGCGGCTCGCCCATCCTCTTTCCCAATGCCGGCCATAACACAGAAACCCTGTGATTCGATGAATATTTTTCCTTCCTTGTTCTTCGATGACCCAACCGGCTCACCAAAATGATTGTAAGCCCTCAGGAACCATTCCCCGTCCCATCCGGCCTCATCCACGGCCAGTTTCATCCGCTCAATATGCTGGCGCGCCGATTCTGCTTCATCTATAAGCCCCAGTTTATCGCAAAGTGATGCGTATTCTTCACCAAAAAACACGAACATGCCGGCGATCAAAACCGATTCCGCCTTCCCTCCTTCCCCGTTTTCAGTGGTCTGGTAAGATTCATCCGGATTGTTACTGAAGCAGTTCAGGTTCAGGCAATCGTTCCAGTCGGCGCGTCCTATCAGGGGCAGCAGGTTGGGACCCAGGTTGTTTACCACATGATTGAATGACCGTTTAAGATGTTCAAGAAGCGGTGCCGATCTTGACTCATTGTTATCGAAAGGTACATTTTCATCGAGTATGGAATAATCGCCGGTCTCCCTGATATATGCCACCGTTGATCCGATAAGCCAGAGGGGATCGTCGTTGAAATTACCACCGATCTCGCTGTTCCCTTTCCTGGTAAGGGGCTGGTACTGGTGCCAGGCTCCGCCGTCTTCAAGCTGGGTGGCAGCAAGGTCGAGGATCCTTTCCCTGGCTTTCCCCGGAATCTGGTGTACAAATCCCAGCAGGTCCTGGTTGGAATCCCTGAATCCCATACCTCTCCCGATGCCGGATTCAAAGAACGAAGCACTTCGCGACATCTGGAAAGTGATCATGCACTGGTACGGATTCCATACATTGACCATCCGCATCAGTCTTTCATCGGGATGTTCAAGTTGCCATGAAGACAGGAGGTCATCCCAGTAAGCCCTGAGATCGGCATAAGCTCTGTCTACAGATTCTGACGACGAAAAAGACTGTATAATTTTTTCAGCCCCGGTCTTGTTGATAACACCTTTTGATTTCCATTTCCTGTCCTGTTCGTTTTCAACATAACCCAGCATAAATATAAGGTCACGCGACTCCCCCGGTTCGAGGGATATCTCGAGGCAATGAGAAGCGATGGGTGACCAGCCATGGGCGACAGTATTGCCCGATTTCCCGTTAAAAACCGAGTCGGGCCGGTCAAAGCCGTTGTACATTCCCAAAAAAACATCCCGTTCCGTGTCGAAACCGCTTACCGGTATATTGACCGAATAAAAAGCATAATGATCACGACGTTCCCTGTATTCCGTTTTGTGGTAAATAACGGAACCCTCCACTTCCACTTCACCGGTAGAGAAATTCCGCTGGAAATTCGTCATATCGTCCTGTGCGTTCCACAGGCACCATTCTGCAAACGAAAAAAATTTAAAATCCCTGATCTTACGGGTATTGTTGGTGAAGCGCACTCTCTGGACTTCTGCTTCCACCCCGAGAGGAACCATATACAAGACTTCACAACTTAGTCCGTTCAGCTCGCCTTTTATTCGCGTATAGTTGAGACCGTGACGGCATTCATAGAAATCCAGCCGCGTTTTGGCCGGCTTCCACCCCGGCGACCAGATACCAAGGTCGTTCTCACGGATATAGAAGTATTTACCTCCTGAATCTATAGGTACATTATTATACCTGTAGCGGGTGATACGCCGCAACCGGGGGTCTTTGTAAAAACTATATCCTCCGGCCGTATTGGAGATGATGGAATGAAAATGATCGTTCCCCAGGTAATTGATCCATGGATAAGGCGTTTCCGGAGTGGTAATTACATACTCCCTGTTTTTGTCGTCAAAATAACCGTATTTCATGAGTAAATATTTAATTTAAGTTATTGGTCTCATAGCCTGTCCCGCTACAGCGGGAGTGCTTCCATACACCAGGCTTTTTGAATTAAGCCTAATGTCACTCCCGTTGGTCGTGAGATCGCTTCGCTAAGTTATTCACTTCCTTCATGAGATCGCTTCGAGAAGTACATGTCCTTTTATGCTACCTCCATCTGAATTTATAATCGTGTCACGGAAGTTTCATTTGATATTTTGTTTATTTGGAGGGTTTTGCCAAATTAGTTTTGCCGTCTTTTCCCCTGATGTTTTTCAGAATATCCTCAAGGTAATCCGCCTGGATCTCCTGGATCTCAAGAAGCCGTTTACTTTGATGGACGATCAGGTGATCCATTTTTTCATTCAGCATCCTGATCTCCAGTTCGGCCTTCAGATTGACCTTGTAATCGTGTTCGCTACGCTGCCGGTCTTTCTCTTCCTGCCTGTTCTGGCTCATCATGATGATGGGTGCCTGGATGGCGGCAAGACAGGACAGGATGAGGTTTAAAAGGATGAAGGGATAGGGATCGAATGCTTTGGTTGCCAGGGCTATGACATTTAAGGCCATCCATCCCAGGATAAAAGTAAAGAAGATGATGATGAAGGTCCAGCTTCCCCCAAATTCCGCTATATGATCCGCTATGCGTTGTCCCAAAGAGAATTTCTCATCGATCACATCCTCGATATTTTCCGACAGGATCTTGCTTTGGGTAATGGAATCTACCACCTCTGTCTCAAGCGTATCCACCTCACCAGTTTCTTCCCTGATCAGCCCTGTAAGGTATTGCTTCCGGTATTTGTTGAGCTCGGTAATGGAAATGTAATCGTTCATGGTAAATCCGGGGTAATCCTTCTTAATCAGTTCATAAATGGATCTGCGAAGCATTTCGCCCCGGTAAGCTTCCCCGGCAGGGATGCTTTGTTTTGAAATGTAACTGGTCACCTTGTCCATAGCAGTAGTGATAATAAGCCGGCAAGGCAAAAATACCATACCGGGAAAATGAATAAATGAAGGTGAATAAAGATAGTGAATTGTGATGAAAGAGGAAAGAGCATTGAAAAAGGTGAAGGGAAACGGGGAAGAAGGTGAACAGAAAATATCTTGTTCCGGGTTTTCATCAGAGATCGGTTTTGGATTATTTATGGAAAACAATTACGGTATTCAGATGAAAGCCGGATATGATATGGGGCATCAAAAATTAACGAAGCTGGCTCCTGACAAGCTGAGCAATTTTTCCGTTCAGTTCGGGCTTTTGTACAGGTTTTTAAATAACAAAATAATCTATGTAAAGTAGATCATTTCATGAGAGATTTGAAGGCCCGCAAATGTTTTATTCGATATATTCATTAGCTGGATCAGGGAACAAGCTGCCAGCTTTTCATATATGTTCTGCTTTGATGTCTTTTCATTGAAAGAACGGGGCAAAGAATGTAATTTTTCAAAGATCTGAGCCTGAATTCGGGATCTGTCCTGCTTGATTATACTGAAGATAAAAGAAGGCGTCATAAAAGTCCTTGAAAATACCTTTATGACGCCCTCTGTATTTATTTTATAGTTTCGCAATAGTATCAGGGAAATGCCTTATAAACCATAAACCATGTGAGCTGCCGGTAAGTCGAACCCGGTTTGTCGATATTTTTACGTTCTTCCTGGGAAATAAAAGGAACCAGTACATCGTCACCAGGCTTCCAGTCAGCAGGTGTCACAACATTTTTATTGTCAGACGTTAATTCAAGTGCGGTCAGGGTTCTTTTCAGTTCTTCAATGTTTCTTCCAACTTCATTTGGATAAAACATAATTGCTCTGACTTTATTATCAGGATCGATAAAGAACACGCCCCTGATATTTTTACTTGAACTTTCTTCATTATGAATCATTCCGTAAAGTCTTGAGACAGCAAAATCGTTGTCGCTAATGATCGGAAATTCAATCTTAACAGCATCGTTATCATTGGATTTAACCCCTTCCAAAGCCGTTTTCCAACTTTCATGCTGGTCAAGTAGATCAGTAGACAGGACAATCAGTTTGGCATTTAAGGCATCAAAATCCTTCTGGTCACGAGCCAGTTCGAGAATCTCGGACGAACAGACCGGTGTAAAATCTTTGGGATGAGAAAATATAATTTTCCAGCTTTTACCGAAATCCCTCGGAAAATCGATTTTTCCATTCGTCGACATTGCGATAAAGGAAGGAGCCTGGGAGCCGATTTGTGGTATCTCGACATCCTGAGACCAAACCTGGGTGAGAGTGAATAATATTAGGGCGGAAAATAATACAGCTTTTTTCATGATCTTAATAAATTAGTTAAACGAATAAGCAAACACATCGACAAATCTACGATAACGGATCCCTGCAGGGGTAGAACTTTTCTGTCATAAAATAGGAATTTCCTGTCTTACAAGAGAAAAAGAAGGGAAGAAGAAGAAGAAGAAAGTCATAGCCAGAATAAAGAGCTTATAACTCAAATTTCTGAACTCGTTTATCAGGACTGGATATTCCGGGTGCAGGCGGCAACCGGAGAGCCTGGCTATTGCCGGATTATTTTCGGTTTACTTCTGAAGGAAGTTTACCGAAAAATTTCAGGAATGATTTGGAAAAATATCCGGGTTCATCATACCCGACCATATAAGCAATCTCCGATATGTTTCCCGCCCCGCTTTGCAGCAATTTCATAGCATGTTGCATCCGCACGGAACGGATGAAATGATTGGCCGGCATGTTGATTATGGCTTTTAATTTCCGGTGGAGCTGTGACTGGCTCATCCCGGCCTCTCTTGCCAAAGTATCCACTGAGAAGCTTATAACCCCGATATTCTTTTCCACCACAGCAAGCAACGTTTCCATGAAAGAGACATCATAAGGAGTTACCGAAATCTCACCCGGTTTGATGATACTGTTGCTGCTGAATTTCTGCCGCAGGACACGCCTGCTTTCAATCAGGTTACTGATTCTGGCAAGCAATTCCTTGATATTAAAAGGTTTGGTGAGATAATCATCTGCACCCGTCTTCAGTCCGGTGAGTCTGTCACCAATATCGCCTCTGGCCGTAAGCAGAATGACGGGGATATGACTGGTAACCGCACTGGTCTTGATTTTTTCACAAAATTTAAACCCATCCATCCCGGGCATCATAACGTCACTTATAATTAAATCCGGGATAAATTCTTCTGCCATGGAAAATCCTTCAAGTGCTCCCGGAGCTTGCATTACCCGGTATTCTTTCTGAATGCAGTCGACAATATACTTTCTGACCTGAACATGATCTTCAACGATCAAAACACAGGGTTTTTCCAAATCTTTACTGTACGTTGCCCTGCTGTGAATAACACTATCAGCATCCGTCTCATGCTCCACAGGCTGAATTTGCGCTTCGTGTGAATCCATTTCATCCGTGATCTGGTCAGCTGACAACAGACTTTCCCCGGCAGAGAACTGCACCCGGAACGTGGTTCCTGACCCGGGTACACTGCTGACACTTATTTCACCTTTATGCACTTTCACAAGCTCATTTACGTAGGCAAGACCAATCCCGGTCCCCTCATGGTTATTAAATCCGGACTTGTCTGCCTGGTAAAACCGGTTAAATATGAAAAGCAGTTTGTCTTCAGGAATACCAACACCGGTATCTTTTACTATCAGCTCCAGGAAATCTTCCTGCCGGTAGTTGTTAACCTTACTTAATTTGACCGTTATCCGGCCATTGTCAGGAGTATATTTAAAAGCATTGTAGATAAGGTTATTACATATTTTCTCGAGAATATCCCGGTCGAAACAGAAATGATCATTGAATTCCGGATTTTCCAGCTCCGGACTCACTTCGAGGTTCAATACGATTTTTTTCTGATCGGCTAATGAGGCAAACGACATGGCCAGCCCGCCAATGAAAGTAACAATATCTCCTCTTTGAGCCCTGAGGACATATTTACCACTTTCAATTCTCGACAGATCCAGCAACTGATTGATCAGCTGAAGCATCCGGGATGCATTGGAATACATCATTTTAAACGTTTTATGGTTTTCTACATCCGTATTCTCTTCTATCAATCGTTCGAGTGGACCGTTAATAAGGGTAAGTGGCGTGCGGAATTCATGCGAAATGTTGGCGAAAAACGTTGATTTGAGCTGGTCCAGTTCTTTAAGTTTATTGGTTTCGATTACGGCAATCCTCATCTGATTTTTCAAAACTATACGTGAAAGCTCATATTTCCGGAGGCCGTACAATATTCCGGACAGGATTAACAGGTACGCCGAATAGGCCCAGAAACTCAGCCACCATGGCCGCCCGATGGTCAAAGCCAGTGTAGCTTCCTTATTGCTCCAAACGCCATCACTGTTGGTACCACGTACCTTGAGTATGTAATTCCCCGGGGTCAGTTCAGCCAATGTCACACTCCTTTCCTTCCCGGTAGTTACCCAATGGTCGCCGGCCCGGCTCATACTGAAGGCAAAAGCGTTACTTAAGGGAGAAGCGAAATCCAGGGAGGCAAAATCAATGGTAAAATGGTTCTGTTTGAAAGATAATTTCAAATGATGTGATTCCTGAACATCAAACATTTTTTCACTGACTGAAAGATGGTTATCATCATATAACTGCAAACCGGTGAAAACGACTGGCGCCATAAATTCTTCAGGTACAATGGCGGATGGGAAAAAACAGTTATAGCCTTTGATCCCGCCAAAGAATATTTCGCCATCCGCGCTTTTATAGTATGCCCCACGGTTGAATTCATTGCTTTGTAAACCATCAGCCATATCGTAGTTGGTAAACAATTCCAATTCAATGTCAAACCTGGACAATCCCCTGTTGGTGCTTATCCATAAATACTTTTTTCCATCAGATAACAGGCCGTTAACGATGTTATTGGCAAGACCCTCTTTCTCTGTAAATTTGGTGAGATCACCGGTTTGGGTGTCAAATCTGCACAAACCGCTCATGGCAGTGCCCAGCCAAAGAATTTTTCCCGGCTCTGAAGGATCTGGTATCATTGCTCTTATTTCGCTGTTAAGCACGTTACCCGGATTGCCGGAACCTTGCCCTGCATCGGTTAATTTATGTGTTTCAACGTTAAAATAATGCAACCCGTTTTTCGCAGCTATCCAGAAATTTCCTTCTGCATCCTGCCACATGGATGGGAAAACTGCTTCGCTAAAACCATCAAGGGGAGAACTATTATACCGGTAATGATGAAACTGCCCCTTATTCTGATCCAATTCGGCAATGGTATTCGGCGTCAGAATCCAAATATGCCCTTTACTGCAATGAACATAACTCACCCTCGGTTCCCTGCTTTTTTCACCTTCCGTTAATCCCGTTTTAAAACATTTGTAAGTCCCGTCATCAGGGTTAAACCTTACCAGTCCGATGCCTGATGCTATCCACAAATTTCCCTTTTCATCTTCAGTAATATAAAATACAGAACCGATCTGTCCTCCCGGTAAATCTTTAAAAGGCACCAGGGTGATCACCCCATGTTTACGGTCCGTTCGGAACAGACCCTCGTTTGCCCCGATCCATAATGTATTTGGGTCCCCGGGCCGTTCAAAAAATGTCCGGATACTGATATTTCGGACTGTGGACAAGAATGAATGACTGCCGGCCAGGATGTCATTCGGATAAACAAATTTTACCGATCCCGGGCTGAACAGGGATAGTCCGTGTCCGTTACTGCCGACCCACATGGTGCCACCCATATCGGCAAATAAACATGAAAACCAGCCTCCCTGTAATCCCAGTTTTTGATCTTTTTCATTAGACAGATGCGAATAATTGCCTGTAGCAGTATTTATAACAAAGATATTCCCCTCGCTTCCGATCCAGATCTGTTCCTTGTCCCCGTTCACAAAGCTGGTGGCTGTCATAACATTTATCGGGGGAAAGTCTTTGTATGACTTAAAAACCTTTTTTGTCTGGTCAAAAGCGAACAGGCCAAAATGATTTCCCATCCATACACCTCCCTTGCTGTCAGCGAAAATAACCTGCGCCCCGGTATTGTCATCTCCTGATGTTGTACCTGCTGCTTTGGAAGCTTCAGAAGTGAGCTCAAACCCAATCTTTTGAAATTCGTCGGGCTGACCGGCACCTCCGTATCGAAAAATATTGTGCTGGGTTCCTACCCAGAGTTGCTGATACTGGTCGAAAAAAAGTGTGCTTATTCTGGCATGATCTTCAGGAAAACCTTTTTCAGGACTATCGTATCGCACAATAATGACATTATCTTTATCAGGTAAACGTTTACCATCAGGGCAAAACAGCCTGTTCAACCCGCCACCGTTCGTTCCGATCCAGACATTCCCCATACGGTCGCCTGCTATGGCTTTTATATGATTATTTGAAAGACTGTTACTATTTCCGGGATCATTTGAAAAATTAATAAACCGTTTGGATTGCCGGTTGAAATAAAACAAGCCCCCACTAAAAGTCCCAATCCAGAGTCGATGCAGGGGATCCTCATAAATCGCTGTTATGTAGTTATCGGTTAGCGAAAACGTATCCGAGGGCTCATACTTAAACACGGTAAAATGATAACCGTCGTAGAGATTCAAACCATCTTTAGTTCCAATCCAGATGAATCCGATGTGATCCTGGCAAATGGATGAAATCAGATTCTGAGAAAGACCATCATCCACTGTTATCGGTCTGAATCTGTATCTTTCGGAGGGATGGGAGGCCCGGGATGTGGTTTGCGGAAAACCGGAAGGGGAAACCATTAAAAGAAGAATGACGCACAGGAAGAACATCCATGGACGATGTAGCTGGTATGTATTACGGGAGGACATCCCAGGAAAAGATGCAGAAGAACGGGCCGAAAAGGGTGATAACAAGAAAAGAAACATAAACTCTGGTGTCTGTGAAAAATCTGGTCCGCTAACTGAAATTGATCCAAGGTGCTTCCAAAACCTCTTTCAGTCAAATATCATTTTCAGGTGATACTGGTCTGGAGTCTGATCTGTATCACTCCCACGCTTCCAATCCCGCCCATCTATGAACCGTCCTGAAACGGATTCAATGTGAACAATGCAGGAACCCCGACACCGAAAATTTTCTATTGCTATCTAACATAATTAATGATCAATTGTTTAAATGCCTCCCCTGAAAATCCGTCTATTAAAGTAACAATCCTGAATCTCAGTATCGGTTTCGTGAGAAGGCATTCCGGTTGTACGGCCGTTACATCCGGGGTGATGCCGCATCCTTTCTCAGGATCTCAAAAATATTTTCAGTCACTTCCAATCCGGTTCTCAGTCCTTCACCCTGAAAAAAAGTCTTCCCCGACTTATCCTTCAGAACCACATTCACCACCGAATCAACACTCTCTTTAATCAGCCTTTTCATCTCACCCCGTTGAGGTGCCCGCAGGTTTCCCGAGCGGTTCAGGAGTATATGAAAGAAGATGTTCTGTTCCCTCCCATTTATTTGAATATCGATAGCATTCACCTCACGGCTGGTCCGGATGATCTTTGAACCATTGTATGTGGAAAACAGGAAAAATCTTCCGCTGAAATATAAAAAGTAGAGAAATCCCATGAAATAGCTGCCCAGCCATGGTATCTTCGCAATTGAGAGCATAACTGATGTATCTTTATTTTTAAAGGAATTTGAGTGAAGCCAGATCCAGGCAGCCGGAAATGAACTGCCCCAATCCTTTTCAATATACCCTCTTCCGCCGGCAAAATTAATTTCCTCATCATTCATATACAGGTTACCCTTGAGATCATGGCCCACCGATACCACGCCGTGTTTGCACTCCATGAACGGGACGAACGAATACCAGCCCATGATGCCGGGCGAAAATAAGGAAGAAGGGTAATTCACTATGTTGCTGTACTCAATTTTGCCGCTGATCTGAAGATTCCCGTCCGAAATATTCATCTCTGAGTATTCTTTCGAGAAAAAGGAGTCCCCAATCCTGATACTGAACAGTTTCGGCTTCCACTCAAAACGGGATAATTCATACCTTGTATACCATGATTGTCCCGAAACACCGTCAAGGACCTGAATGAAGGCATGGTGGTCACCTTTAGCCAGTGATATGCCCGGAATAAAGGAAAGTACGTGCCGTAAGTCATGCGATACGTGTTTCAGATACCAGCCTTCGAAGTAATTGTTCCTTTTCAGGTTCCCCTGAAAGACTTCCGGATGAAATAATTTCATTTTTAGCATTTTGCTTCTAGGAACAACAAGGGGACCGGATAAATGTTTCAAACGGAAAATACCTGCGACTTTTAGTTGTACAAAGAGGGTAAAAGAACAGGCATTTTTCATCCTGCGGAGAAGCATTCCGTGAAACAAATATTCATTTTTTAACTCATAATAAGAAAACAAAACTAACCATGAGCAGAACATCCAAAAGTATCCGGGACACACGAACCGGGAGTTCGTTCCCGGAGAGGAAGCCGGTACACGGCCTGAAACCACGGTTAATGAAAAAATATAAGTCGGACCTGCGAACCCTAAGTCAGGGAAGATATGAGTGAGGTGGTACCTGGAAATTGCTGAGTGGATGTATGAAATATTTAGTGTAGTTGGTCACTCCATAAAACCGTGCCCCGTAATCATACCAGTTTACGCCCGTTTTTTGCGTTTCCCAGAAGCTCCTAATCCTCCATAAATCCTTGTTCAAAGAACGCAATTGTAGACTAAAAGTAGCGATTTTTTCTTTTAATTGAGTTTTCGGATCTGGCTATTGCAATGCGCGGCGCAATCGGCAACTGCAAAAGGCAGGACAAAAAACTGCTGCAGAAGGGTTGGAGGCGGGGAGGGTGAAGTAGATGACTATTTCTTTTTGTTTTGTTTATATCCTATCCCGGGGCGATTCTTCTGATCAAGTTCTTCCTGTTTTGTTTTTTCCAGTTGCTTGAGATATTCAAAGATCAGCATAAGTTTTTCATCCTGCTCCATGTCCTTTCTTTCAAGCTGTTCAAGTTTCCGGAGTATTTCTTTATGGGTAGAAAGTAACTCCCGCATTTTGGTAAAAATCCGGATGATCCGGATATTTACTGAGATTGCCCTTTCACTGTTTAATACACTAGACAGCATAGCTACACCCTGTTCAGTAAAAGCCATCGGTGGATAACGAACACCACCCCAACTTGAGGTGCCAAATTGGCTCCTCAAGTCTGTAAACTCTATATCAGATAACTCGAACATAAAGTCTTCCGGAAAGCGGCTAATATTTCGTCTGACTGCCCTTTTAAGCTGCTTGGTTTCTACTTCATATAGTTCAGCCAGATCCATGTCTAACATTACTTTTTTATTCCTGATCAAATAGATTTTGCTCATTACAATTTCATCAGGTATCGATATGCCTTTTCCGGATTCACTCATAGTTTTGGGTTTTTACAAAACTGAATTATATTTCTTTAAGGTCGCAATTTGCGACCTTAAAGGTTTTTGTTTGCCAATGGATGATACTTATCCAACAGTTCCTGCAACTTATCCAGGTTATTCAGCTGGTATCGCTCCGTACTACTTAAGTACTTAGGCCCGGCCATATACTGCAACTGCATCAGGTTAGTATTCTTCAGCCACCAGGTGCTCATAATGACCCGGATCGGCGTTATGTCTATTAGGTGTGATTTCAGTATTTCACACCAGATTGTTAA
Source organism: uncultured Bacteroidales bacterium (assembly GCA_963764345.1). GTDB lineage: Bacteria > Bacteroidota > Bacteroidia > Bacteroidales > DASQZK01. The sequence goes on from CAVXSF010000004.1 coordinate 254,386, forward strand.
AAATACGTTAAGAGACCAAACAACAGGCTGTCCGTGAACCCTTCACCCTTTAATGTGAAAAAGAGCAAAAAATCAGCGTCCGGATTATAGTTTTATTCATGCATTTAGAATTACAGCAATTTTGGACGCTATGAAAGAGGCGACGCCAGGCCTTCGGCCGAAGTATTTGACCGGATCGCTCAGGCACTGGACACTTCACCGGATTACCTGATCAAGGGAACCATGCAGGACAAGGCAGGAAACACTATCAGCGATAACGAGCTGCTGATCATGTTCAAAAAAGTGGAAAAACTACCGGAAGATAAAAAGCGGTTGGTGAAGGAGTTTTTGGATTCATTCCTTTTTAAAGATAATGTACATAGGCAGTTGGCAGGGTAAGATAAAAATGAATATTAATTTAAAAGTATTTAATTTTACTTATTAATCGTTGGATTGAAAAAAACCATTTACTAGAAAATAATTCAAATATTTGTTATCAATAATTTTATCTTTGCTAAACTTAGTAATAGAAATATCGATATTCCCATCATTATTTATATCCTTGTAATCATAGAGGAAAAAATTATCATTAAAAATCATTACAGGCATATTAAATCTTGATAAATTAAAAATAGTTAATAACCCTGCCTTACTCGCATATACATACCCAAAGGCAAAAAGTAATGTATCTTTTTCAGAACTTTTTTGTAAAAAAATATAATTTGATTTTAAAATATTTGAATTTAGAAAATCAGGAACATATTGTAATAAATAAGAATTAGCTTTGATCCAACCATTTATATTGAAAAACGTTTTTTCTTTATTTTGCCATTTAAATATAATCCTATGAAAATCACCAGGATCACTCCAATTTTTAATTTTTTCAAGAATAATATCCATTCTAGATCCATCATTAACTTTCACCTTAAATGAATCAACAATAACAAATCCGTAACTATTTTTAATCTCCGCTTCTCTAGAGTTATCTAACTTCTCACCAATTAATTTTTCACCAGTAATTTTTGTCTGTGATACCTTACTTTTTTTATCATTTGTTTTATTTATGTTGCATTGCGCAAGTATAAATATCATAAGAACTAAGGTTATCAATTGTGTTATTTTTCTCATTTCAAGTTTAATATTTTTGATAAGGGCGCAAATGATGGTATAGAGGGAGAAGTGGCTTTTATAGTTACTCCAGGTAATTCTCCTCCCTCATAGGTCTGATTATTTGTTGTTCCTACACGAGGTCCGGTATATTTGTAGTATTTTATATCGGATTTATCTGTTGTGACCCATGATCTAGAAATATTACCCTTTGAAAACCTTTTATTTCCAACTGTATCCATGACTTGAGGAACATTCTCTTTCCACGTTCCACTATAAGCTTCTTCTCCTGGAACACCTAAGACAACATAACCAGATTCACCACCAGATTCTTTTTTTCCAGCAATTATTATTTCACCATCGCTCGCATCAGTGCTCATATCTTTTTGTTCAACAGTTTCAAAATTTTCAGATTTTTCAATTTTGTCTAACATGCCATTCGCATCAAGTCCCTCTAATTCATCACTCCCTGTTAGTTCGCTAAAAGCATGATTTACCCCCCTATTACATTGAGATGAAGTACTTCCATAATTGTCAATAATCCATTTAACAGCATTTTCGGCCGCCTTAGTTAAAGCAGCTGCTTCAGTACTGTCTAGACCAAACATATCGAGAAACCTAAGGGGATTATTATATACATAAGCGTACGGAGTAAAATCAAAATGTCCATTTTCAACTGCAGGATCTATCACATGCCACCTACCAAGAGCCGGATCGTAAAATCTGGCCCCATAATCGTACCAATCATCTCCCTTAATCCATAATACTCATAATTAGGATAATAATCTTCTATATTGATGACGAAATCAAAGAACTATTTTTTTATTGATTAGATTCACAATAATGCGGATCATTGTATCCTTTTCTTCAGGTTTGCTGACTGCGATCATCAGGGTTAAGGCCACCAGAGCATTGTCTGCAATTCTTTTATTACCATCCGTAAAAGAATGATTCTTGGTTACGAAATAAAGCAGGTTGGCAGCTTTCTCCTCCACGCTGGGATAAAGGTCTTTCCCGTCAAAGGTCTGATAAATAGCTCCGACAGAACTTCTGAACGATTTATCTTTTTCCCTGCCAAACAGTTCACTATTCCCATGCACTTTTCTTGCTTTCCTGATTTGCTCTTTTGCTTCCTCGTAGGTCAGCCGGTATTTAACTTCCTCTGTAGTATCCGTAATTTTCAGGGACTGGTAATCATATTGGTCCAGAATATCCAGTGCATAAGAGTAATCTGAAATAATATCCAATAAGCCCTTTTGTTTCAGAACTGGATAGTTCTTTGGTCTCGATTGAATTTCGTATCATCCGGACCGTCTCTTGCAGCTGCTTCAATTTTTTGTTTTTCTTTTCCAGAACTTGCTGATTTATGGCATTTCCTTTCACAAGGTATTCCCGGAGTACTTTGTTGGCCCAGATCCGGAATTGGGTTCCCCGTACAGAATTGACTCTGTAACCTACTGATATTATGGCATCCAGATTATAATGTTTGATACTCCGTTTGACCTTTCTGTTCCCTTCTTTCTGAACTACCGAGTATTCCCCGGTAGTTGACTTTTCCTCCAGTTCCCCTGTATGGAATATATTTTTCAGATGAAGTCCAATGGTATCTGAATCTTTCTCAAACAAATCAGCCATTTGCTTTTGTGAAAGCCAAATAGTGTCGCCTTCAAGTATAACCTGAATTTCAGCAGATTCTTTAGCAGATTGATATATGACAATCTCAGATTTCGGCATTGTTCAAATTCTGACAGTAAATTAGTCATTTTCTCAAACTACTCAAAATTAAAAACAGCCAGAGAGAGATCTCACTTGACCGCTGTGGATAAAATCGCCAAGTTTTTTAACATTACGATCGATGAGCTGGTTCACCTGGGTGATGTAATTCCCGGACTTAACTTGTGCAGAAGATTCTCTGGCTTCTTTTATGAGGGCTTCCTTTGTTATTGGGCTGCCATCGGCTTCATAACCAACAATATCTTCTTCATCCTCATAGCTCTTAGCTAATGTACTAACCATTTTCAGGAACCTTTCATTCGCTTTCTCTATATAGCTGTGAAGCTCTTTTTTTAATGCTGCTGTGTTCATGATTTCCTGTAACACTGTTTCCGTATATTTAACGATTAATATTCAGTTACAGTTTAACCCAACGGGTGATATTTATTGATCCGTTCCTGCGGCCTCAGGATCACGATGTTGCCATGCATCCGGCTGCAACGTATGCTAAGTAGTAAGGCATCTTCTCGGTCCCGATTGCTATCGTGAATAAAGCCCGGGATCTTTTCCCTTGCCACATACAGGTAGTTTTCCAGATCCTCCTTTATAATCCGATATCAAATCGCTGCTTTCGATGGTGTCAAATGTTTCATATTACAGTAAATTATTTATCTTTGCGCAATCGATTGCACATTATGGCTAAGTCAAACATCACCATACACGATATGGCGAAGATCCTTGAGGTATCGTCTTCGACAGTGTCCAGAGCATTGAATAATAACCCCCGCATAAGCCTTTCCACAAGGCTGACCGTTCATAAACTGGCCCTGGAAAAAGGATACCGGCCAAACAATATCGCTTCTTCCCTGCGGAAAGGCACCAGCATGACCATAGGCGTCGTCATTCCCCGGATCAATAGGTTCTTCTTTTCAGGCGTCATCAGTGGTATGGAAGAAATCCTGAATCACGCAGGCTTTAACCTGATGATCTGCCAAAGCCTTGAAAACAGTCAGAAAGAAATCGAAGGGATCCGGACACTCATGAATATGCGTGCCGATGCCCTGTTTATCTCCCTCGCAGCCGGCACCAAATCCACTTCTCATATCAGGGAGCTGGCCGACAGAGGCATGAATGTGTTGATGTTCGACAGGGTGGACGAGTCCCTGGATGTCAGCAGTGTGAAACTCGATGATTACCACGGGGCATTCGAAACCGTGAAGCACATGCTCTCCCGCGGCTACCGGAAAATTGTCCACATGGCCGGACCTTTAAACCTCTCGGTTTACCGGGACCGTAAACAGGGGTATATCGATGCACTTGCAGAAGCCGGTATTTCTTTCAATCCCCGCCTGATCATTGAGGATACTCTTACACGCGAAAAAGCATTCGAGGCAGTTCTGGATCTGTTCAAATCGGGAGCCGGACCGGATGCCGTCTTTGCAGCCAGTGATTTTCCCGCACTCGGTGCACTGCTTGCAGCACGTAAGCTCCGGCTCAATGTTCCGGACGATTTCGGCATTGCCGGTTTTGCGAATGAGCCCTTCACTGAGTTTGTGCAACCCGGGCTTACATCCACCGACCAGAATCCTGAAGAAATGGGACGGCGGGTGGCATCGCTCTACCTGGAAAATCCTGCATTCCCGGACATTAAAAGAGAAGTCATCAAACCAAAATTGATTGTCCGTGGTTCAACTCTTAAGAAATATGACCGTTTAATATATAAAACCTTACCATTATGTCAGTCAATTATGAAATACGGTATTCCAATCATCCTGAAGATGCGCGGCATTACGACACCGAACGGATCAGGAAAGAATTTCTGGTTCAGGGGATCATGAAAAACGATGAGATCAATCTGGTTTATTCCTTCAACGACAGGCTGATCGTCGGAGGTTGTGTTCCGGTCTAAAAGGCAGCTGCGCTCGAAACCATCGACCCGCTCAAGTCGGGTCATTTTCTCGACCGCCGTGAGCTGGGCGTGATCAATGTCGGGGGGAACGGCATCATCACCATTGATGGTAAAGAAATGAAAATCGGGTACAAGGAAGCGCTTTATGCCGGCAGCGGAGCCAAAGAAGTCATCTTTAGCAAGTGCCGATCCGTCCAAACCCGCACACTTCTATATCAATTCGGCACCGGCACATACCTCCTACCCCACAAGGCTTGTTACCCTTGCCGATGCCGACGTGGCCGAAACCGGTGCACTCGAAACATCCAATGCCCGGAAGATCAATAAACTCCTGGTAAACAGCGTCATTCAGACCTGCCAGCTTCAGATGGGTATGACTGAACTTAAAACCCGGCAGTGTTTGGAACACCATGCCACCGCATGTGCACAGCCGAAGGATGGAAGCCTATTTCTATTTTGAAGTACCTGAAGATCAGGCCGTATGTCATTTCATGGGAGAACCCCAGGAAACACGCCATATCTGGTTGAAAAATGAAGAAGCCGTGATATCGCCGCCCTGGTCCATTCATGCTGCTGCAGGAACAAGCAATTATATCTTTTATCTGGGGTATGGCCGGTGAGAATCTGGACTATGGCGACATGGATGCCGTCAGGATCGGCGACATCAGGTAATATCTTCACGATTTTCAATGTTAACGCTTAAAACCATTTCGAATGTCACTTGAATTATTCAGCCTGAAAGGCAAAAGAGCCCTGATCACAGGGGGCACTCACGGACTTGGCATGGCCATAGCCAAAGGTCTGGCCGGTGCAGGAGCAGAAATCATCATCAACGACATCTTCCCGGAAAAGCTGGAAAAAGCCGCCGAAGAGTACGCAAGAAGACGGGATTGATGTCCATACCTATCCTTTTCACGTCACCGATGAAGAAGAAGTCATCGGTATATGAAGAAAATTGAGGAGGAAGTCGGTCCGATCGATATCCTGGTGAACAATGCCGGCATCATCAAGACGGATTCCCATTCTCGACATGAAGGTGGAAGACTACCGGGAGGTTCTGGATATCGACCTTGTGGCACCCTTCATCATGGCAAAACATATTGTGCCCGGGATGATCCGGCGGGGCCACGGGAAAATCATAAATATGTGTTCCATGATGAGTGAACTGGGCCGGGATACGGTTTCTGCTTATGCGGCGGCCAAAGGCGGGCTGAAAATGCTGACCAAAAATATGGCCACTGAATGGGCAAAGCACAACATCCAGGCCAATGGCATCGGACCCGGGTATTTTGCCACAGACCAAACCGCCCCGATCAGGGTTAACGGTCATCCGTTCAACGATTTTATTCTTCAGCGAACGCCGGCAGGTCGCTGGGGTGAGCCTTCCGACCTTGCAGGTACCGCCATATTCCTGGCATCCGCGGGCCTCCGATTTTGTAAATGGCATCGTAGTATATGTCGATGGTGGTATTCTGGCCACGATAGGCAAACCGGCCAATGAATGAAAAATCAGCGGATTAATTATTTACCTTCAAAACAAACCATCATGAAATTTAGGTTTTATCACCTTTTCAGCATGGGGATGCTTCTCCTGCTGGCCTCCTGCACCGGGAAAAAGAACGTTACGGTACGTTTTTCCAATCCGCTCGGCACGGCGCTAAAGGAAGAGGTCGTTCGTATTCCTGCGGAGTTTTACCGCGACAGTATCGGTGAAATCCCTGCCGGTCAGCTTCCTATATTTATCTTCAACGGGGATACCCTTCCTTCCCAGTGTGTTGATTTCAATCACGACGGCAGCACCGATGATTTTCTGGTCCTTCTCAGCCTGCCTGCAAACGGATCCGAAGATGTAAATGTCGTTTATGTTCCCGGAACGCAATATCCTGTTTTCAAACGAAGGACCAATATCCGTTTTGCAAGGCATGTGGATCATCCTGAAGAACTCGATACCGCCACCAGGGCACAGACGGCTGATACCAGGGTCACCTCCAAAATATTCCAGATGGAAGGCCCTGCATGGGAAAATGATAAAGTCGGTTTCAGAAATTATTTCGACCTCAGAAACGGCACGGACATATTCGGCAAACAGACAGCTGAAATGGTCCTCGACAGTGTAGGGTACAACCGGAGAATTCAGATGCCCAATGGTCTGGTGGTAGGTGCCATATACCATAATCTCAGTTCATGGGGTATGGATATCCTCAAGGTTGGAAACTCGCTGGGAGCAGGTTCAATCGCCCTGTCGGTGAACGACTCCCTTTACCGAATCGGGGATAATGGCTTCGGTACTTTTAACCGTCTTTTTGAAGGGCCGCTGCAAAGTGAATTTATGTTTGGATTTCCTGAATGGAAAGCCGGAAAGGACAGCTTCAATATCAACCAGTACATCTCCATCACTGCCGGCAAATACAGGTATAAGAGCAGCCTGATCACAGGCAGGGCCGGCAACAGCGTCGCCTTTGTAACCGGTATTGTAAATATGCACAGCGATTCCCTTTATGTTGAAAAGGTTTCAGAGCATTACACCGCCCTGCTCACCCATGCGGTCCAGTCGGAAGATACCGCCATGCTGACCATGGCTCTCCTGATACGCGACGATGAACTGGCAGGATATGGCAAGACGAGGAAATTCGGGTGAGGGTATCATCGATACCTACTATGCCAGGCTGAAAACCAATGAGGGCGTCCCGGTCAGCTATTGGTTCTACGCTTTCTGGGCCACTGCGAATCCCGAATTTAATGACCTGGAAAACGTTCTCGGCATCATCCGGAAGGATGCCAGCCTGATGGAAAATCCGGTCACCTTCAGGAGAATCAAATAAATTCTATTGAAATCCGTTTAACTTTCACTATTTTCGAACAATAATCGAAAGATAATGGCACGTTTTACAAGATTACAGGTTGCTGTCAAAATGGGAGAACAAGGTCTTATACCTGTCCTCTATCATCCCGATGCCGGGGTAATGAAGGAAGTACTGAGAGCCTGTTACCTTGGTGGCGGCAGATTGTTTGAGTTCACCAACCGGGGTGACTACGCGCATGAGGTCTTTGAATCGCTTAATAAGTTTGCGGCTGCGGAGCTTCCTGAGATGATCCTTGGCGTCGGATCGGTGGTGGATGCAGGGAACGACTGCTTTATACCTTCAACTGGGGGCAAATTTTGTAGTCTCGCCTGTGCTGAAGGAAGATATGGCCATAACATGCAACCGCCGCAAAGTACTGTGGATGCCGGGATGCGGAACGCTGACTGAAATTTCGAGGGCTGAAGAACTCGGCGCCGAAATAGTAAAGATATTTCCCGGATCTGCTGTCGGCGGGCCGAAGTTTGTCAAGGCGGTCCTGGGTCCGTCACCCTGGACATCGATTATGCCCACAGGAGATGTGGATCCTTCCAAAGATAATCTGCAGTCATGGTTCGGTGCCGGTGTCTGTTGTGTCGGCATGGGTTCAAACCTGATCAGCAAAGACCTGGTCGGGAAAAAGGATTGGAAGACCCTGGAAAAAAGGATAAGCGATACCCTGGAACTTATCCGTAATATCCGGGGTCAATAAGGAGGAAAGTTATGAGAAGGATATTTTTCGTTATTCTACTGTTCAGCGTAACCCTTTTTTCGTGTTCACATAAAGAAAAGGTAAAGGTTCTTAAACTGGCCCACAGCCTCGATCCTTCACACCCGGTTCATAAATCCCTGGTTTACATGGCCGATCGTTGTAAAGAGCTTTCCGGTGGAAAGCTGCAAATCCAGATCTACCCTTCCGGTCAGCTTGGATCAGAACAGCAATGTGTTGAACTTTTGCAGATCGGCAGCCTGGCGATGACTAAAGTTTCGGCCGCCGTTATGGAAAGTTTTGTCGATCAATATAAAGTACTCGGGATGCCTTATATTTTCCACTCCAAAGAACATGCATTTAAAGTTCTCGACGGCGAAATCGGCCGGGAATTGCTTGATGCATCCCGAGCCTTACTGGATCAAGGGTCTATGTTTTTACGATGCCGGAAGCCGGAGTTTCTACACCGTCAATAAGCCGATTTACACACCCGATGACTTGAAAGGTCTGAAAATAAGGGTTATGAAAAGCATGATCTCAATGGAACTGGTCAAAATACTGGGAGGCTCACCTACCCCCATCTCGTTCGGTGAACTTTATACTGCCCTTCAGAGCGGTGTGGTGGACGGTGCTGAAAACAATCCCCCAAGTTTTTATACCTCGCATCATTACGAGGTCTGTAAATATTATTCCCTGAATGAGCACAGCATGGTCCCCGATGTTCTGATCATCAGTCTGAAAGTCTGGAAAAGCCTTACCGACCAGGAAAGGAAGTGGCTGCAGCAGGCGGCCAATGAATCGGTCATTAAAGAACGGGTACTGTGGGCAAAATCGGTCGAGGAATCGCTTGAAGCGGTAAAGAAAGCTGGAGTAACAGTTATTTACCCCGACAAGAAACCCTTTGCTGAAAAGGTAAAACCCATGTATGAAATGTTCAGGGATCAGCCAAAGATATACAGTCTTATAAAAAGAATCCAGGCCGTGCAGTGACGTTTCTTACGGAAGTTACGACCTACACGGGGCATGTCATGGGATGGGGAAACAGGAAAACCTAAATATTGAAATGGCAACGGATGAAATTTAACAGAATACTGAATAAAACGCTTGAAGTCTTACTGGTTTTTGTGATGTCAGTACTGGTCATTGACGTCATCTGGCAGGTGGCCAGCCGTTATGTACTCTCGTCTCCCAGTTCCTTCACCGATGAGCTGGCCGGCTTCCTGCTGATCTGGACCGGCCTGCTGGGTGCGGCTTATGTAGCCGGAAAGAATGAGCACCTTGCCATCGACATCCTGTTACAGAAAACGAGGGAAAGCCGTAAAAGGTCCCTCGAGGTACTGATCAATCTCATCGTCTTCCTGTTTGCCCTTTTGGTCATGGGTATCGGAGGCTCCTGGCTGGTTTATACAAGGTTTGCCCTCGATGTTAAATCGGCCGCTCTTGAACTGCCCTTAGGTTATGTCTATACCGTTGTACCCCTGAGCGGTATTCTGATCATGTATTACAGCCTCTTTAATATTTATCTGATAACCAAGAAAAAGTAATTCCTATACCTGCCTGCTTATGGAAATCCTCATCCTGGTCCTCAGCTTTGTCATTCTCCTGTCGATAGGTGTTCCGATAGCCTTTAGCATAGGCGTTTCGGGTATCATCACCATGCTTTTTTCCATCGATTCCCTGGCGGCTTTTACCACCTTTGCCCAGCGGATGGCAACCGGCCTTGACAGCTTTGCCCTTCTGGCCATTCCATTCTTCATACTGGCAGGCAACATCATGAATTCCGGCGGGATTGCAATCAGGCTGATAAATTTCGCCAGGGTACTGGTTGGTGGATTACCGGGCGGACTGGCTTTCGTTAACGTGATCGCAAATATGCTTTTCGGGGCCATCTCCGGTTCGGCTGCCGCATCAGCTTCAGCTATCGGGACAATCATGACCCCGGAGATGAAGAAAGAGGGCTTCAATGAAAATTTCAGTGCAGCCGTCAATATTACTTCGGCGACCACAGGGCTTTCCATACCGCCAAGTAATATACTTATCGTCTATTCCCTTGCCAGCGGGGGTGCTTCCATTACGGCACTATTCCTCGCCGGTTATATTCCCGGGATACTCACGGGTGTGTCGATCATGCTCGTCGCCATGTCGATGCTGGTTTACCGAAACCGGGGAGTGCGCGGTGTCACCTCTGTCATCCTGAAGTTTCTGGGTATCACGGCTGCCATCATCGCTGTGGGTGCCGGTTTACGGAGTTTTGCCGGGTACATGCCAAAAACCGTCAGCGTGCCGGTTTTTGCCTTACTCAGCCTGGGGTTGTCCTTTCTTGTGGCAAGGCGATTGATACGGAGAAAAGAACAAACGATTAACGCTTTTCTCAAATTCGTGGACGCCATTCCTTCATTGCTGCTGCTGGTCATTGTGATCGGGGGAATTGTTGCCGGGTACTTTACCGCTACTGAAGCCTCTGCCATTGCCGTTCTGTATGCACTCATCCTGTCATTCATCTACCGTGAGATCAGGATCAAAGACCTGCCGCAGATCATCCTGAGATCGGTGAAGACAACAGCAATAGTCCTTCTTCTGGTAGGAACGTCCATTGGACTTTCCTGGATCATGTCCTATGAAAATATCCCCCAGAATGTAAGTGAAGGATTGCTGCATATCAGCTCAAACCCCTTTATCATCCTGCTGATCATCAATCTCATCCTGCTGGTTGTAGGCACTTTCATGGATATGACTCCGGCGGTGCTGATTTTTACACCCATTTTTCTGCCAGTAGTCACCGCTCAACTGGGTATGGATCCTATCCATTTTGGCATCATCATGGTGCTGAACCTGAGTGTGGGTCTATGTACACCCCCTGTAGGCTCTGTGCTCTTCATTGGTTGCAGTGTGGCGAATATAAAAATTGAAAAAGTGATCAAACCTCTCTTGCCCCTGTTTGTGGCCATGATAGTAGTCCTAATCCTTGTAACGTATATCCCGGGACTTAGTCTCTGGCTGCCACACCTGTTTGGAAAATAAGGGGGCTGAGGAAAAATGATAAGTCTTTCGCCGGCAATACACGGGGAATCATTCAGAACCTGTCCTTTCGATCTGTTTCTACACGTAAATAATGGGACGAAAACATGATCTTTATTATAAAATGGATATATTTGTAATAACTTTGAGATCACAAGTATGGATCGAAAAGGGATAACTTTTTTTTGGGATATTAAACTTTCCTGTTAATGCAGGCCGCTTTCTTTAAATACATTGTACTGGATGGGATTTCACCGGTATATTTAACTGTTTCCGGATTTCATTACATTCTTTCCATTAATACATTCATTGAAGAAAATCTCTGGATTTACCATCTTTTTGCCCTAATCCTAATTACCCTTATTGTCATTTTCCTCATCAAACTTTCTTCGATTAACAAAAAGAAGAAATTCATCGACGACCTGGCAAAAAAAGAGGGACCCCTGGGATCGAAAAATATTCTGTATACCCTCATTGACACCCTCCCTGACTTTATTTATATCAAGGATCTGAACAGCCAATTTATCATTGCTAATAAGAAACTGGCCCGTACGGTCGGGAAAGAAGAAGGAGAAGAACTTATCGGGTTGTCGGATCATGACGTCTATCCGAAAAAACTGGCAGATGAATTCAGAAAGAACGAGATTGAAATCATGACCACGGGTAATGCCGTCATTGACCACCTGGAAAAAGGACTCGATGAGGATAAGAAGGAAATCTGGGTCAGCTCCACAAAAATACCCTTTCGTGATGTGTCCGGAAATGTAATAGGACTGGTAGGTATTGGACGAAATGTGACAGCCTGGAAAAAATCCGAAGAAGAACTGGCAAAGAAAACATCGGCCCTGCATGAAGCCAATTCACTTCTGGAAGAACGTCAGGAAGAGATCCTCCAGCAGCAGGAAGAACTCAGAACACAGACCGAAATGGTGCTGGAGGAAAAGAAACAACTCAGAATCCTTGTCGACAGCATGCCAGACCGAATCTATATCAAAGACAGAAAGAGCCGGTTTATTATCGGGAATATCCATGTTGCAAAGGTAATGGGAGCGAATCATCCGGAGGAACTGATCGGTAAGACAGACTTTGATTTTTATGAAAAAAGTCTGGCCGAAGAATATTTTCAGGATGAACAGAGGATAATGAACGACGGCAAAGCCATTGTCAATAAGGAAGAACGAGGGCTGAACGCTGATGGTCATCAAATTGTCGTTTCCACAACAAAGGTACCGGTCTATGATGAAAGGGGAGATGTAATCGGGATTGTTGGTATCGGAAGAGATATAACTCTTCAGAAAGCTGCCGAGAAAAAACTGATGGAGAAAAGCGAAAACCTGCAGGAGGCAAATGTGCTCCTGGAAGAACGACAGGAAGAGATCCAGCAGCAATCGGAAGAGCTGCAGACACAGGCCGAACATCAGATCAGCATCAACAAGGAACTTGAGAAATTGTCCATTGTTGCCAGTAAAACCGATAACGTCATCGTGATTATGGACAAAGATGGTAATTTTGAATGGGTTAATGCCGGTTTTGAGCGTCGCTACGGAATGAAACTTGAGGAATTCATCAGGAAAAAAGGCAGGAACCTCCGGCAAACTTCCTCAAGCGACGATATCAACACCGTTCTCGATGAGGTGATCAGATTAAAAAAACCCGCTATCTACGAAGCCCGGGCGGTTGACAACGATAACCAACAGATATGGTCACAGACCACAATATCTCCGGTCCTGGATGATAAGGGAGAGCTGGTGCATATTATCGCCATCGATTCGAATATTACCAAGATTAAACACGCCGAAGAAAAGATCAATGAACAGAAAAAGGAAATTGAAAAAAACAGGGACGAACTTAAAATACTGAATGCCTCAAAAGATAAATTCTTTTCCATCATTGCCCATGACCTCAAAAATCCCTTTCACTCCATTATGGGATTCTCCGACCTGCTTACACGGAACTATGATTCAATAGAAGATGAAAAAAGACTGGAATTCATCAAGTTAATCAAAGATTCTTCGACCAGTGCCTATTCACTCCTCGAAAATCTGCTTAACTGGGCCAGGACACAAACGAACAGGATCAATTTCAATCCCACGGAAATCAACCTGACAGATATCATCGGTGAAAATTTCCAGATGTTGAGTGTAAATGCCCAGAATAAAAAGATCAGGCTTGTTCCGCCGGTAATTAAAAATCCCATCGCCTTTGCCGATTATAACATGGTCGATACGATCATCAGAAATCTCCTAAGTAATGCCATTAAGTTTACACCCTCCGGCGGTGAAATCAGCCTGTCTGTCATTGAAAATGTTGAGAGACTTACTATCAAAGTCAAAGATTCCGGTATCGGAATGTCACCGGAGGATCAGAAAAAGATGTTCAAACTGGATGAGTTTCACAGTACGCCTGGTACCAGCGGTGAATCAGGAACAGGACTGGGACTTATCGTTTGTCATGAATTTATCAAAAAACATGGCGGGGAATTGCGGGTTGAAAGCTCACTCAATAAAGGCAGTACCTTCATCTTCGACCTGCCGAAAAGTAAATAACCCTCCTGATTTTCAGTTCATGCCCTGAAAAGGTTCATGCAGCAATTCTTATATTTTTTCCCGCTTCCACAAGGGCACGGGTCGTTTCTTCCAATTTCCTTTTTGGGTATTTCTTTCTGTTGTTGTTGACGGTCGAGCCGCTGAACCCACTGCATTACATTTGCCGGAGCGCGTTTGGCCCTGAGTTCGTCAGTCATGAATTGCATATACGGGTGAACATGCCCGAAAAACAGTTTGTAAGCCGGGCACAGGTAGTTTAGCCCCGGATCACCGGCAGGCGTCAGCGATATCCTGTTCTTTGGGCATTCGCCGTGACAGGCAAACCGGTAATCACATTCAAAACAATATTTAGGTAACCGGTCCCTCTTGTCTCTCCCGAAAATCTGCTGTCTCTCAGATCTGATCATCTCTTTCAGCGGAGTTTCCATAATATTACCCAGAAGAAAATCCGAGTATACAAAGTGATCACAACTGAACAGGTCTCCGTTATGCTCCATGACAGTAGCTTCACCACAGGTCTCCGTGAACACACATAAACCGGGATTCTCTCCCACCCAGTTGGCCAGTGTGACGTCAAAGATCTGAACGAAGGTCCTGCCGACATCCTTCCTCACCCATTCATCAAAAATGGTGTTCAAAAAATTACCGTACTGTTCCGGCTCCACAGACCATTCAGTTACCGGAGCTTCCTCCCTGTAGTTCGGCGCTACAAGATTAGGGGCATCGTCCCTTAACCGCGTGGCCTTCCGTTCAACGATGGGAATGAACTGAATGAAACCGCTCCCAATCTCCCTTAAGAACCGGTATACTTCCAGCGGATGATAAGAATTCTCCCTGTTCACAACCGAAAGAGTATTAAATTCCACCTTATGCCTGTGCAGAAGGTCAATGCCTCTCATTACCTTTTCAAATGACCCGGTATCGTTGTTGGTCAGCCGGTGATGATCATGAAGTTGCTCAGGACCGTCTATCGAAATGCCGACAAGAAAATTATGCTCCTTAAAAAGCTCGCAGAATTCATCCGTAATCAACGTTCCGTTGGTTTGAAAAACATTCTCAATCCTTTTACCGTTGGCATACTTTTCCTGTAACTTTAATGCTTTGCGAAAATAATCCACACCAAGAAGCGTTGGCTCACCACCCTGCCAGACAAAACTGACCACGGGTACCTCCTGTGCTTCAATATATTGCTTTGTGAACGACTCAAGAACGTCATCAGGCATCCGGAAATTCCGGTTATCCAGATATAGATTTTTCTTTTCAAGGTAATAGCAGTAAGTACAATTAAGGTTGCACACCGGGCCAATCGGCTTGAGCATCACATTAAACGCAACGGGTTTGTGACCGGGGAACAATACATCCATCGTGGTTTCCTCCTTCGCTTTGACCCCAAAATTAAGAATAATATGAATCTCCGTTCAGCAATCCCACCTTAATTAGAATCTGTCTAAAATAGAGACTTAACCTTTCGAACCAAAAGGATCTGTATGAAATCACAGATCCCGACGTTCCCGGCGCTACTCAACTCATCGCGGAGTGTGCAACGGATCAATATATCCGTGCTTACCGGCACATTATGCCCCCCTGCTCCCGCCAATTCCGGTGTACGCTTTTCTTTGAGGGTGTTCCTGCTTACGTTCATAGGCATTGTCACAAAAAAGGATAGTACACCTTCCCACCCCTGTTCGCTCACCTGTCACACCGCCTCCTGAAAAATAGTTAGCGTATATTTTACGCTAAGTTTGCAAATTATTAAATCATTTTTTACTTTTAGGTGAACGAAAATTAAGAAGGTTGAAGCTAAATCCGCACATATCCGTCGACTGTGTTGTCTTTGGTTTTGATGGTGAAAAACTGAAGGTCCTCCTTCTGAAGCGAAAATACCAGCTAGACAATGATGGTAAAGATTTCGTCATCGATTACAAGCTGCCTGGCGATTTCATCACCGACGAGGAAGACCTCGATTCAGCTGCAAACCGGATATTACGGGAACTGACCGGTCTTGGGAATATCTATCTCAGGCAATTCCGGGTATTTGGCTCCCCCGACAGGATCAGCCAGGAACGGGATCTGCGCTGGTTGAGGGAAACCACCGGATTACCTGTGGAGCGGGTTGTGACGGTTGCCTACTATTCTCTTATAAAAATCGATGAAAGCCGGAGGGAACCTGCCGAACAGAACAATGCCGGCTGGTTTGCTCTCAGCGATATCAGTGATCTGGCTTTCGATCATGCCCTCATTTTAAGGGAAGGGCTCAGGACCCTTCGCAAAAAACTGCAATACGAACCAGTAGGGATGCAACTCCTTCCCAGGAAATTTACGATCAGGCAGCTTCAGAATCTTTATGAAATTATCATGGGCAGGGCACTGGATAACCGTAACTTCAGGAAGAAAGTGCTGAAAGCGGATTACCTCATTGGCCTGGATGAGAAAGAGACGGGGGTTGCCCATAAACCGGCGCGGCTCTTCCGTTTCGATAAAAAAGTTTACAACGACAGATTTAATCAGTTCGGAGGATTTCAATTTTAACTCTAATGTAAAAAGTATGTATCTGATCGGATATGATATTGGAAGCTCCTCGGTAAAAGCCAGTATACTTGATGCCGGGTCGGGAAAAACCCTGGCCTCGGCCTTTTATCCGCGGGAAGAGATGCTCATAACGGCCTTACAGCCCGGCTGGGCTGAACAGGATCCGGAGCAGTGGTGGACCAATTTACGCCTGGCCACTGCAGAAGTGCTCAGCCAGGTAGATGCAACCCGCATCAGGGCGGCAGGCATTTCCTACCAGATGCACGGGCTGGTCATGATCGACAAAAACAGGGAAGTCATCCGTCCCTCCATAATCTGGTGTGACAGCCGTGCTGTACCTTATGGTGACAAGGCTTTCCTGGACATAGGTCCGGAAAAATGCCTGTCACATCTTCTGAACTCACCCGGCAATTTCACAGCTTCAAAGCTGAAGTGGGTCAAAGAAAATGAACCAGGTCTCTTTGAGAGAATCTGGAAGATCATGCTTCCCGGCGATTATATAGCCATGCGTCTGACCGGAGAGGTCAGTACGACGGTTTCCGGTTTATCCGAGGGCATCTTCTGGGATTTCAGACAAGGTGTAGTAGCTGATTTTCTTCTTGAATATTACGGTTTCGACCGGAGTGTCATCCCCGACATCGTTCCCACGTTCTCCGATCAGGGCAGAATCTCAGCCAAAGCCTCTGCTGAGCTTGGTCTTCCGGCTGGCATACCGGTATCGTACAGGGCCGGAGATCAGCCAAACAACGCCTTTTCACTGAACGTACTCAAGCCGGGAGAAATTGCTGCCACAGCAGGAACCTCAGGTGTCGTTTACGGCATCAGTGATGAAGTGAAATACGATCCCTTCTCGAGGGTGAACACGTTTGCCCACGTCAATCACACCGCAACGGCGAACAGGCTGGGAGTACTCCTGTGCATAAACGGTACCGGCATATTGTATTCCTGGCTGAGGAAGAACCTGTCGAGCGATCTGGACTATCCTTCACTCAACGACCTGGCTTCCACGGTACCTGCCGGATCTGAAGGTCTCTGTATCCTGCCATTTGGCAACGGTGCCGAACGTATGCTGGGAAATGCAGATCCGGGTTGCAGCATTCACGGACTGAACTTCAATCTTCATGACAATGCTCACCTGATCAGGGCTGGTCAGGAAGGCATCGTTTTCGCCATTCACTACGGAATGGAGATCATGAAAACGACCGGTATTGATCCGTCTGTGATCAGGGCCGGGAAGGCCAACATGTTCCTCAGCCCCGTATTCAGGGATACCCTTGCCGGCATCACCGGTGCAACTCTTGAGCTTTACAATACCGATGGATCCCAGGGTGCTGCCCGCGGGGCGGGAATCGGCTCCGGTATTTATTCTTCAGTCTCCGGGGCTTTTAATAATCTTGAACGGCTCGAAGTGGTCGAACCCGACATTCGGCACAAAGAAGTATATGATGCAGCCTACCGGAACTGGCTGAACTATTTTGAATCCATAACTAAAAACGATTAATACAATGGAATATTTAACAGGTGACAAGGAATTTTTTCCCGGAATAGGGAAGATACACTACGAAGGAAAAGCATCCAAAAATCCGCTGGCCTATAAATTTTACAATCCCGATCAGGTACTCCGGAACGGTAAGACGATGAAAGACTATTTCCGCTTCGCCATGGCATACTGGCATACCCTGACCGGAAAAGGCGGCGACCCTTTCGGTCCCGGGACCAGAAATTTTCCATGGGATGAGAAAAGCGATGCCGTCGGAAGAGGAAAGGACCGAATGGATGCCGCATTTGAATTGACCACGAAGCTGGGTATGCCCTACTATTGTTTTCACGATTTCGATCTGATCGATGAAGGCAGCAGCATCAATGAGACGGAACATAATCTCGGTGTCATGGTCGATTATGCCAGGCAGAAGCAAAAAGAGTCAGGGGTAAAACTGCTCTGGGGAACAGCCAATCTCTTTTCCCATCCGCGGTATATGAACGGGTCTGCCACCAATCCTGATTTCCAGGTACTCCCGTGGGCAGCTGTCCAGGTAAAGAATGCCCTTGACGCCACGATCGCCCTGGGTGGAGAAAATTATGTTTTCTGGGGTGGACGCGAAGGGTATATGTCCCTGCTTAACACCGATATGAAAAGAGAGACCGAACATCTCGCACGTTTCCTCCACACTGCTAAAGATTACGCCAGACAGAACGGTTTTAAGGGTTCGTTCCTGATCGAACCCAAACCTATGGAACCCACTAAACACCAGTACGATTTTGATACAGCAACCGTTATCGGATTTCTGCGTCATTTCGGCCTCGACCATGATTTTAAACTCAACATCGAAGTGAACCATGCCACACTTGCCGGTCATACTTTCCAACATGAACTCCAGGTGGCCGCAGATGCCGGACTGTTCTGCAGTATCGATGCCAACCGGGGTGATAATCAGAACGGATGGGATACCGATCAGTTCCCGATAAACATCTATGAACTTGTTGAAGCCATGCTGGTCATCATTGAAGCGGGCGGCTTCACCACCGGTGGTATCAATTTCGATGCAAAAGTGAGACGGAATTCCACCGATCTGGAAGACCGCTTCATCGCCCATATCGCCGGCATGGACGCTTTCGCCAGAGCCTTTCTCATTGCTGAAGAGATTCTTGAGAAATCAGACTACCGGAAACTGCGCAAGGAAAGGTATGCTTCTTTTGATTCGGGCGACGGGAAGAAATTCGAAGAGGGAAAGCTGAGCCTGGAAGATCTCCGGAAAATTGCGATCGCCAAAGGTGAACCGTTGCAAATCAGTGGTAAACAGGAGATGTTTGAAGCCCTGATCAATCAGTACATTTGAGATATCGTATTTATTAATATGACCGGACACACCGGGACCTGTCATCTGCGTCCCGGCGAGTCCTTTCTTCCTCTCAGGTAGAAGAAGGAAAGAACGGTCTCAACCATATCAAACCCAAAAATCATGAATTCATCCCGTCAAAATTTCATACTGGTCTTTGGCCTGACCCTCGTAGCAACCCTGGGAGGCTTGTTATTTGGTTATGATACCGCGGTGATCAACGGTGCAATAAAAGCCCTGGGGAACTTCTTCATAGAACCTCTCCGTAGTAATCCCGACATGGCCGTAAAGGTCATCGTGGAATTTAAAATTGCGGCCACCATCTGTTTTGCGATTGTAGCCATCCTGGTGGGCAGCTTCTTTTACCGGCTGTTCGGAACTGCCAGGGGAACAGTTTACAGCGTGATCCTGATCGTACTCATCGGAATGTTAGTGTATTTTAAATTTCTGGCCCTTCCAAATGAACTGACGGAAAACATGGCCAACTCGATCAGCGGCTTTACCATTGCCAGTGCATTGATTGGGTGCATTATCGGAGGGTCTGTAGGAGGTTATGTCAGTCAAACGGTTGGAAGGAAAAAAGGACTCCTCATGGCTGCTGCCTTATTCCTGATCTCAGCGGTCGGTTCGGCTTTTCCCGATAAAATGAATTTCCTGGGTGCTGAGGTCATCAGCAGCTTTATTTTTTACCGCGTCATCGGTGGAATCGGCGTTGGGCTGGCATCCATGCTTTCGCCCATGTATATCGCTGAAATCGCTCCAGCCGGGATCAGGGGTAAGCTGGTTTCATGGAACCAGTTCGCAATCATCTTTGGTATGCTGGTGGTATATTTTGTCAATTATTCCATTGCCCGCGGACAACAGGATGAATGGATCAACCAGACCGGCTGGCGCTGGATGTTTGCTTCAGAGACCATACCAGCAACCATCTTTTTGATCCTTCTGTTTTTCGTGCCCGAGACGCCAAGATTCCTGGTCCTGAAAAGTAAGGAAGACCAGGCTATGCATCTGCTCACCAGACTTACGAACGCTTCGAAGGCACAGGAAACGCTGGCTGAAATCAAGGGAACCCTGGTACATAAAAACTCTCCCTGGCTGAGTTACGGAGGACTGGTCATCGTCATCGGGATATTCCTGTCCGTATTCCAGCAGTTTGTGGGGATCAACGTTGTTTTATATTATGCATCCAGCATTTTCAGTAATATGGGAAGCTCAACCGATACCTCCCTGCTTCAGACCATCATCGTCGGGGCCGTCAATCTTGTCTTTACGGTTCTGGCCATCTTCACCGTCGACAGGTTCGGCCGCAAACCTCTCCAGATCATCGGGGCGCTGGGCATGGCTGCCAGTATGATCTGCCTGGGCTTCAGTTTCTATTTCGGCAACCTTGGCCTTATCGCCCTGATCTTTATGCTCACTTATACCGCCTTTTTCGCCATGTCGTGGGGACCCGTAACCTGGGTACTCCTGTCGGAGATCTTTCCCAACTCCATCAGAGGTGCTATGTCTATCGCCGTGGCAGCGCAGTGGATCGCCAACCTGATCATTTCCTGGACATTTCCTATCATGGATGGCAATCCCTGGCTTTCCGGAACCTTCCATAAAGGATTCGCTTACTGGATTTACGGTGTAATGGGTATACTTGCGGCCGTATTCGTTTGGAAACTTGTCCCTGAAACAAAAGGGAAGACACTTGAAGAAATGGAAGGTCTTTGGAAGAAAGCCTGATGAAATGAGATCTCTTTTTCATACAGGGATAAAAAATTTTCGCCCCTGTATGAAAAGGGGTTCCCGGCTTTAAATACCGGACTGCCCCTTTTTCTTATGCAGTTCTTTTTGTCTTGTAATAACCGATTTTACCGGATTCACGATTCTTTCCAGCAGCCTGACATCATCGGTAATGATCTCCGCAGTACCCTGCATACCCTGGGCAAAATCGAGTTTAATACCATAGGTGGTGGTAAGCCCGTCAGGCAGGCTGACAAGAACGGAATAGGCATTATCGCTGGCCACCATTGAGATATTCCGGATTTCTCCTTTTACAATGCCGTTTTCCATATACGGAAAATTGGCAAATTTGATGTTCACATCCTGGCCCGTCTTAACTTTCCCTGTCCCGGAGGCAGAAATGGGCAGCTCAATCTTACCGATGATATCACCGGGATTTTCCGGGACAACGGTCATCACCACTTTTCCCTGTGTGACATTCTGGTTTTCGCTCCAAAACCGGGTA
The DNA here is from genome assembly GCA_963764345.1 of uncultured Bacteroidales bacterium. Lineage (GTDB taxonomy): Bacteria > Bacteroidota > Bacteroidia > Bacteroidales > DASQZK01. The sequence continues at coordinate 275,806 of CAVXSF010000004.1, forward strand.
AAACTTACAATCCCGTCAATCGAGGAGCGCAGGATGAATTTCTCATCCCAGGCAGCCAGGGATGCCGATAGATTATCAAAAGCTTCAATGACCTGGAGTTTAAGTTTTCCGGCCTGGTCGTTTTTCTGCAGTTCGAGATCGAGGATCGTCTGCTGAAGTTTTGAAATCTGTATCTCGTTATTAACGATGACACTTCGGGATTCTTCATAAGCCCGTTGTTTTACCAGGAATGCAGACTTAGATTTTTCAAAATCCGCCTGGGGAACGACACCCTGGCTGTGCAGGGTCGAATCCCTGCTGAACTGGTTTTGTGCCAGATTCACCTCGTCACTAATGATCCTGCTCTGTTTTCTCAACGTCCATGAATAAGCCTGGTAACGTTTAATCTCTTCTTTCAACGATTCTATTTTCAGATCATGGTAATCGAGTTTAATGAAATTAATCAGATCTTCGTACTGCTTCAGGAAATTGGCATATGCAGTTTGAATATCTCCCAGCTTCAAGTTGCCCGGAAAATGTATAACGGTATCCTTTGATGGATTATCGAGTAAAAGCCTGTAGGTATCGAGGTGAGATTTCAGCAGTTGAACATCACTAAAATCAGCTGTACTGGCAATCAGGGCCATGATCTGACCGTTGGTTACTTTCTGGTTATCCTGGACAAGAAGGGTTGCAATCCTCCCGTCGGTTTTGGCGACGGCATTATAAGGCGGATTTTCGGTGGTCACATAAATGCTTGCTGAAACGATCCTTGGATATTTGAACACCCAGCTACCCAGGAGAATGAGTCCTATAGTAATAAACAACAACAGGATTCCCCATCTGACGATCCAGTGCGGTATATGTCCGAGTATCTCCCTGACTTCCTCACTCCGGTAATCCGGCGCATTATTCCAGTTTTCTTCAGGCATAATTACTTGTTTAGGGGGTATTAAATTACACATTTTTTCGATCAGGATACAAATTTCGGGAAAGATGTTTAAACCCAACCGTTACGAAGATTCAGTAATAAACCATGCGGGGGTGCGAATTATCGCACCCCCGCATGGTTTATTACTGACCTGAAAGATTAAGCCCGGGATCAGGCATCAATCTTGGCATATTTGGCATGTTTCTCGATAAATTCGCGACGGGGCGGCACATCGTCGCCCATCAGCATGGAGAAGATCCGGTCGGCTTCAGCGGCACTTTCAATGGTCACCTGGCGCAGAGTACGGTGTTCCGGGTTCATCGTGGTATCCCACAGCTGTTCAGCATTCATTTCACCCAGACCCTTATACCTCTGCACGTGTACTCCGGCAACACCTTTTGACATCTCCTCAACGAGTTGTTTACGTTCTTCCTCCGTCCAGCAATATTTTTCCTGGTTACCTTTTTTTAACTGGTACAGAGGTGGCGTAGCAATGTAGAGGTACCCGCTTTGGATCAATTCATTCATATACCTGAAAAAGAATGTCATGACCAGAGTGGAGATATGGCTTCCGTCGACATCGGCATCCGTCATGATGATAATTTTATGGTAACGAAGTCCTTCAATATTCAGGGCTTTGCTGTCCTCTTCCGTTCCGATGTTCACACCGAGAGCTGTAAAAATGTTTTTGATTTCATCATTTTCGAAGATCTTATGCTGCATGGCTTTCTCCACATTGAGTATTTTTCCCTTAAGGGGAAGGATAGCCTGGAAGTTCCGGTCACGTCCCTGTTTGGCCGTTCCGCCGGCAGAATCACCCTCAACAATGAAAATTTCAGTTTTTGCAGGATCTTTGTCGGAACAATCGGCCAGTTTTCCCGGGAGGCCGGCACCTGAGAGCACATTTTTACGCTGAACCAGTTCCCTGGCTTTGCGTGCAGCATGCCGGGCCATTGCGGCAAGGATCACTTTGGATACAATGGTCCTTGCATCCTTGGGATGCTCCTCCAGATAGTTGGTCAGCTCGCCGCTGACAGCACCATCAACAACACCCATAATGTCGGAATTGCCCAGTTTGGTCTTGGTCTGACCTTCAAACTGTGGCTCTGCCACTTTTACTGAGATAATCGCGGTAAGCCCTTCCCTGAAATCATCTCCGTTAATATCGAATTTAAGTTTGGCGAGCATACCGGATTTTTCGGCATAAGATTTAAGGGTGCGGGTCAGCCCACGCCTGAATCCGGCAAGATGGGTGCCGCCTTCAATGGTATTGATATTATTCACGTAGGAGTGAATATTTTCCGTAAAGGAAGTATTGTAATGAAGAGCTATCTCGACGGGGACCCCGTTTTTCTCTGTATCGATATGAATGATCTCATCGATGAGTTTCTCACGGTTCACATCCAGGAACCGCACAAATTCCTTCAATCCTTCTTCCGAAAAGAAGCTCTCATGACGAAAATTCTGTTCGCCGTTAGCGTTTTCATGGCCATTGTCGTTGCCGTTCCCGTTCTCCTCAAGTTCCCGTTTATCGATAATGGAAAGCTTGATTCCTTTGTTCAGGAAGGCCAGCTCACGAAGCCTTGAAGCAAGGATCTCGAAATTAAAGGTGGTCGTCGTGAATATTTCATTATCCGGTAAAAAAGTAATGATGGTTCCGGTTTTATCGGTAGTCCCTATTTCCCGGACGGAATACAGGGGCTTACCTCTTCCGAATTCCTGTTCATAGACTTTTCCGCCAAGATGAACCACTGCTTTCAGATGAGAGGAAAGGGCATTTACACAGGAAACACCAACACCGTGAAGTCCACCCGATACCTTATATGAATTCTTGTCAAATTTACCACCTGCATGTAACACTGTCATCACCACCTCAAGAGCAGACTTTTTCTCCTTCTCCATGATATCAACAGGGATTCCCCGGCCGTCGTCGGTGACGGTAACCGATCCGTCTTCATTGATGATCACATCGATGTTGTTGCAATAACCGGCAAGGGCTTCGTCGATAGAATTGTCGACAACTTCATATACAAGATGATGAAGACCCTTAACACTGATATCGCCAATATACATGGCAGGCCTCTTACGAACGGCTTCCAGCCCTTCAAGGACCTGAATGTTGGTCGCGGTATAGGTTTTTCCGTTTGCTCCTTCAACTAAATTTTCGTTTAATTCTTTCTCTTTATTATCCATGAATTCATAATTTATGTCAACACAAAATATACCTTTAGGATCATGATAATGATCCCCTCCGGTCAATGTCCGATCCGTGATTTGGGTTGCTTAAAACTGCCTTCCTGACAGGTAAAAAACCGGGGCTTTGTCAAGACCCCTAATCGTATATTAAAAAGCCTGTATTTCAATTATTTACATTATCCATCCAACATCACAAATTTTCTAAACAAAGATACGAAAAAACCACGGTTTTTACATGGGGAAAACGAAGTATTTTTGGTAGTTTTTCAACAAAGAATGAACAGTGTAACCGCTCTGAAATTCAAATTATTAGACTGGCAGAACAACATTGAAGCGGGACAACATTAAAAACGTTCGGAAACACTTCTAAGATATTGATTACAAGGCATAAGTAAATCCGACCATGGCCTGGAAGCGCTGGGCAGGATACTGGTTCCAGATCTGGTATTTTGAGGCCGTGAAATTATTCAGTTTTACAAAGAAAGACAAGAGCTTTGTATAGCGGTATTCGACCGACAAATTGGCATCAAGGTAAGGTTTGAGTTCAATGGGTTCGGGAGTGCCCGGCGCGAACCTCTTGCCGGTATAGAACAGGTTGGCATCCACCAGTATTTTATCCCTGAGGTTATATGAAGCACCCAGATTGGCATCAAAATCCGGTCTTTGCCATGGATATGCCAGGCTGTCAAGAGTATAGTGGTAGTAATGGGCAGTGAGCATCAGACTGCAATTTTTCGCTCTGGTTCCAGGTGATCTCTCCCGAAGTTTTCAGGACTGCGGCATTATCGTACTGAACGGTGAACTGGTTCTGAAGGACATTGGTCGTATCGTTCACAAAAAAGTACATATCGCTGACCTGGGTATAGGAAAGCCTGAAATCAAAAGCCATTTTTGAACTGTACTGCCCTTTCAGTCCGAAAAATCCGTTCAGTCCGTAATCTGAATTTCTTACCGACAGCCCGGGGACGATGTAAGGATTCTCGAAAAGGATCTTACGGTAACTGTTGATCTCCCGGTAACCGTCAATGCCCATGTAAGGGATCAGAACATTTTTGACAATGTTGAACTGGAAATCGGCCTTTGGATAGATATGAATAGCCCCACTTCCCCGAATATCCGTTGTCGTGTTCAACCCAATCAGAAACCGCCAGTCTTCACCGGCTTTGGAGACATAAGGATTGAACCTGATCACCAGGTTATCCGTGGAGTCGATCCCGGCAGATTTATTGTAATATTCCACGCCTGTCTCTAATCCGGAATACCAGTCACCGATAAATTTCTCAACCTTCCCGTTAATTTTCAGTGCGTTTTCTGTATTTCTGAAAGCATCACGGGTAATCTGGTCCTTCAAGTCGAGACGATAATTCAGATGGGACGAATCGGGATAGCTTGAATAGACTGCCATGCGTACGCCGGCGGAATAGATTTTCTGCCGGTTATTTTTGTTTTCCAGAACAGTATCTCTGAGTGCTGTATTATAACCGTAATAAAGGACCGAGTTATAGCCGCCGGACAATCCGCCTTCCACCACAGATTTGTAAAAGATATGTCTGGCATAGAGTTCCCCTGCATTATCGCTATAATTTTCAGGTACTTTCTGACCATTGTCCAGTTTTAGCCTGCCGTTTGATGACTGGTGTCTTAAATAAAGACCCATATCCGTTTTTCTCGATCTGAGCTGGTTCACCGTGATTTCGGCATATGGGGTAAAATAATTTCCCAATCCAAGAGATAGCTGACTTTTATAAAGACGTTCGAGGGGTAGTCCAATCATTCTTGCCGGCTGAATCGGCTTAACACTGAAGTGGGTATCATAGCGTTTGGGTATGATGGAATAGTGAAAATCCGTCGATATCCTGGTCGAATCATTGAACTGAGGCAAAAGGTTAATCTTTTCTGCATCAGAAAGGGTTGGCGTATAAGGCTTTACAACCTTAACCTGCTTACCGATCTGGTTTTGTGCAAAAAGCAGTGAGGGCATAAGGAGCAGTGCCGGCAGGATGGAAATAAGCTTTAAGTAGGATTTCATAACGCTAACGATCAGGATTAATTCAACTAATACAAACTATCCGGCACACTGATGGTGCTGTCTGGTCCGGCAGACTTGTTCTCTTCATCTACCCTGTTGGTGATGGCTTTTTTCCGTTTGACGGCTTCAGCTTTAATACCATCATCTTCCGTGGTATAATAATTGATAATGCTTTCCAGTGTCTGAACCGCCTGGAAATCATCCTTTTTTGACAGGTAGATATCCGAAAGCAGCAGGAAAGATTTTCCCATCCAGAACTGATATGGGGTATTCATCTTGATGAACTCAAATACCTCGTTTTCGGCCTTATCCACGTCGCCACGGTTATAATCAATTTCAGCCATCCTGTATTTGGCTTCCGCACCCTGTTCACTGTTTACCTCCCCGGCGATGCGGGAGTACCAGTCGTATGCCCCGGGCATGTCGTTCTGTTTGAAGTAAGCATCCGCGATCAGGTATTTGGCTTCCCTGGCCACCGAAGGTTCCAGCTTATCCTGAAGCAGAACCTCGTTGGCAGCATTGATGGTATTCTGATATTCCCCAAGCTTGTTGTACGATCGCATGAGTCCTGTCTCGGCTTCCTGGATATTCGTCTTGTTTTCGCCCAGGGTGACCAGTTTCTGGTAAAGTCCGGCAGCCGTATTATAATCCTCCTTGTTAAAAGCAATACGCGACGCGGCCACCAGTGCAGGCTCGGTGAACATATTGGCGGGCTGGTCTATGATATAGGTCAGGGAACTGAAAGCACTATCGGCACGGTTGAGCTTCAGGAGACAATCGGCACGGTAATAATTGGCATTCAGAAGGAAGGCCCCGTTGGGAAAACGCTGAAGGTAGTTATCCAGGTCATGGACTGCCTTATCGCAGTTTCCTGCCAGGTATGTATTCTCTGCCGCGGAGTAAAGAAGAGAATCCTGTTCACTGACCGACACCCCCTGCCCTATCTCATGAACATAGGCCAGGTAACCATCAACATCGTTCATGTCGACATAAATGTTTTTGATTGATTTCAGGGCATTGGATGATTCGGTTGTCCCCGGATAATCGTTTACCACCCGTTTGTAATAGGTCAGGGCCTCCACATTATTTCCGGAATTCTTATCGATCAGTCCCAGTTGGAGGAGTGTACGGCTCAGGTAATTGCTGCCCGGATAGTCGGTAATAATTTTAGTATAATCCTTCTTTGCATCCTGCGGGTCATTGAGGATCAGGTACGTTCTTCCCAGCTCATACAGGGCATCGTCGTTGTATGCCGACTGCGGATATTTGGACCGTAACTCGTTAAGCGTTTCGATCTTCCTCTGTGGACGGTCAACCAATCCAAGGGTAAAGGCTTTCTGGTAATAGGCATAATCCACGTCCGCCTTTCCCATGGCAATCACCTTGTCGTACCAGGTTATGGCCTGCCAGTAGCTTGACTGAATAAAACGGCAATCGCCCAGGCGGTTGTATGCATCGGCCAGGGTCACCGACTGGCTGTTCTGCTCCAGGTTGGTGTATTTTAAGAACCATCCTTCGGCTTTCGGATAATCCTTGCGGGAAAATTCAAGATAACCAAGGCTGTAATTTACGTTCTTGAATTCAGGTGTCTGAAGGGAGGTGGGCTCGTCGAGAAAAAGATTGTAAAAATCTTCAGCAGTGTTGGTATCGCCCATACGGTAATAGGCTTCGGCGAGCCAGTAATATGTCCTGGCTTTGATGATGTCGTCGTAATTGCCGAATTTCAGGGATTTGTCGAAGATGGAGACGGCATCGTCGAACCTGAGGTTGGTAAACAGTTCAAGACCACGGTAAAAGGCTACCTTCTGGTAAGCCTTCTCAATTTCACTGTCCTTGTCTTTGATCTTTTCAAGTGATTCGAGGGCCATCCGGTAATTCCTCGTATTCATATAGGCCAAAACGAGATAGTGATATGCCTCATCGGTCCGTTTGGATGCCGGATACTGGGTAATATAAGAATTGAACGCCCGGATAGCCTCGTTAAACGGTGTGTACGACAGCTGATAGGTCACTTTGGCATAATTGAAGAGGGCATCTTCCTTAATGGTCTGGTCGAAATTCATCCTGGCAGCTGAAGCAAAAGCGGCACGGGCTTTGTTTTCCTGCCCAAGCTGAATATAACAACCTGCCAGGTGGTAAAGGGCACTTTGACTGATCTCTGAATTGTTAAGGGAGATGCGCTCAAAAATTGTGGCGGCTTCCTGGTACTTTCCAGTCATATAATAGGCAAACGCCAGCTGGTACTTATCATCGATAGATAAATGCCCCACATCATCCCTGTATTTCTCAAGGAAAGGTATGGATTCCTCATATCTTCCCAGGTAAAAGTAGGATTCACCAATGATCTTGGCCATTTCTGGTGCACGCTTCTCACTTACGGTCTTCATGAGCGGCGGGGCAAATTCAATGACTTTTTCAAATTTTTTCTGAAGGTAATAGATCTGTGAGATGTAGTACGGTGCTACCGGGGCGAATGTCTCGTCACTGACAAGCGCAAGGAAACCATTAAGGGCGGTTTCATAATTTCCCTGGACGTACGCGATATGAGAATAATAATAAAGTGCAGGAGAGGAATATTCGGTGTCAGTATCCTTGATCTCATAAAATGACACCCTAGCATTTTCGTAATCATTACGCATATAATATGCAAACCCTTTCTGGAAATAATACTCTGAGAGCTCGTCGCTGTCAAGGTAGTACCGGTCGACTTTATTAAAGTAACTGATGGTTTTCGGCCAGTCCTTTTTAATATACATATAATTGGCCAGGCTGAAATAAGCCTGGTTTATGAGCGGGCTCTCCGGGTTCTCCTTGGCAAACTGGTATACCAGATATTCTGCATCCAGGTTCTGCAGTTCGATGGAACATAGGGCCTGGTAATATTGGGCTTCTGTTTTAAGCTCCGACTTACCATATTCCATCCCTTCAAGTGACTTTTCAAAGAAATTTTTTGCGGCTCCGTATTTTTCCTTCTCAAACAGCTCCATCCCCTTCATGAAATTACTTCCGGACCAGGTATAGATCTCGGATTTTTGTGAAAAAACCATTTGAGTCCCCGGTAAGAAGAGAAGAACCGCAAGGGAGATCAGAAATTTTCGCTTAATCATGCCAGTTTCTTTGAAGTATCCTGTAAAAATAAGAATAAATGAGCATCCTATCAGGAGGGGATTTTCTTTTTAATTAACAGGTACCTGTTAATTAATAGTTTTAATATTAGCCACAGAAGCCTGATATTTGTAAATTCGAATTCTCAGATAGAAAACGTACAATTCATCCTAAAATTGCATTTCCATGGCCCTTGACAACATTATTGAATTTCATAACATATCCGTCTCCATCAAGGATCACCTTGTTTTGTCCGATATTGATTTCACGGTTCAGAAAGGAGAGTTTGTTTTTGTGATCGGAAAAGTAGGAAGCGGAAAAACGTCGCTCATCAAAACGATTAATGCGGAGATATCTCTCACTGAGGGGAATGCCGTCGTTGCAGGGTTCGACCTGGTTTCCATCAGGCAGCGGCAGATTCCCTATCTGAGACGAAAACTCGGGATCGTATTCCAGGATTTTCAGCTCATGCTCGACCGGTCGTGTACATGAAAACCTGTCGTTCGTTCTCCGGGCAACCGGCTGGAAGAGCAAGGATGAGATCAATACCCGCATCGGGGAGGTCCTGGAGAAAGTAGGTCTGGGTTACAAAGGATATAAGATGCCCCACCAGTTATCGGGAGGTGAACAGCAGCGGGTGGTCATAGCCCGTGCCCTTCTCAACGATCCGGAAATCATCCTTGCCGATGAACCTACCGGGAACCTCGATCCGCAAACGTCTGAAGGTATTATGAACATACTCACCGAGATCAGTAAAAACGGAAGGGCCGTGGTCATGGCCACGCATAACTATAACCTGCTGAAAAAATTCCCGGCACGAATCCTTAAATGTTTCGACGGGAAACTGGTAGAGACCGACATGAATGATCCCGAGATCAAATTTCTTACAGGGCAGATGGCTTAGGTAAAGAGATAATCCCCATCGCCGTCCTGCAGCACACAGCCATCGCCGGAAATAGCAGCAAGCTCTGCAGTGACTGCTGAAAACCTGTGCTTTCTTTCCATTGCCAGCCAGGTGCGTTTCAGACCCGCCGCATAGTCCGCAAAGGCTTCATGCGAAGTGAAGAGAACGTTGTTACGGCGATCAGAAAGTATATGATGGTATAATCCCCGGAAGAAATCCGATTCGTTTTTTTTATCATACCAAAGGTAGGGCGTCTTAATGGTGCCGTCCCGGAAATTAAGAAGTGCGATGCCCAGCCTTTCCCTGTTCCTGGAAACCTCTACCCAGATAAGCCGGAACTCGTCGGCAAATGAGCTGAAATGATACCGGTGATCGAGCGACTCATTCCGTGACGTTTTCTTTATCAGCCAGCCTTCCTTCATCCACCATTCGATCTGTTTTTGATCAGGCCGGGTGAAGTCATTGATGGATTTCTCCCTGATAAAGGCCATTTGCCCGGGAGAAGGAAAATCAAACGGTTCAGCCGACATCTCCGACTGGCTTTTTTTCAGCCAGGATGCCAGACTGATGTTCATTGCCGCATTGATCAGTTTGTCGCTGAGTTTAAACAATCCGGTGTAGTACACGGCTTTCACCAGCCGTGTGGCTGAGGAATACGGTCTCAGGTTTTTCGCCCGGGAATGCAGGGAAGACCTTATACGGATCAGGGCGCCCTTTCTTTCCCTGATGGAAAAATCACCCAGGCGGCTGAGGTAAGCGGCTGTACGTTGGGAAATATCGGTATGGATAATGCGACGGCCGGTAATCTCGAGGGATTCCGTCAGCAGGGGGACGGAGACCTTTCCTCCCCTGTAATGCGGATGAGCATACCAGCATGATACCCAAAAAATCCGCTCCTGTTTCTTTCCACTCAGGATGCCCGGTAAAAGCCCTGTAAAACCGGCAATGTCGCCATGGTCATCCCTGGCATAAATCAACAGGACATCTTCATCGACGGCATAAGGATTCTCAGCCTGGCTTTGAGCGCGCCAGGGGGTAATCGCAATATTTTTACCCTCCCTGGCCAACATCTCGTCGGCTGTCCGCTTGAGATCCACTCGTTTAACACGTATAAACTCCATCAGACAAAATGATTTTTCGGTATGGCTCTACAGATATTCTCAAAGGTATGCATATTCATGATATCTTCCAGACCGGAACGGATGCCAAACTCTTTTTCAATGACTCTTATCAGTATGAAATGTGTCCTATGGTTCCATACTCATGGGTCAATATAATAATTCTCATGTGAGTTTAAAAAAACACATTCTGTAAATCAGAAAAATCATACCATAGATCAGAGGACTTACCGTCTTCCCTAACGTCTTACGTTGTTATGTCCGGTAAAGGATTTCAGGATGATAATAAAAATACTCAGCCTTAAGATATGTTTCAGCATCAGCGGCAGACTTTTCAAGTGATATCCGCTGGAAATGCGGAAACGGCTCGTTCCGCTTCAGCCCCGACGTCCCAAAAGATGCATCCAGCTCCCGGTGCCGTGGGTTATATAATCTCTGGAAGACTTCCTCACCCACACCTTCATCACTGAAAGGAAAGGAAAAGAGAGAATAGTCTATTCCGAACCTCGTTTTCAGGTCAGAAACGCTGTTCACAATTTCTTCATATTGGCGTGAAGCATCCATTTCATGGAAAGACGGATGATCCATACTATGACCGCCGATATAAAAGCCTTTTTCTACCAGTTTCCTGATCTCCGTTTCGTTCAGATAGGGCCTGTTCATTGAAAGACAGGAACCGAAGTCGACCTCAAGGATGCCGGCAAGTCTGTCAATCAGGCTGATGCTGTCATAGCCGAGGGATAAAAGACTGGTCACCAGAGCCTCATCGCCTGATACCGAAAGCTTCAGCTTTGCTTCAACTTCCTTCCTTGTAGCAGTTGAAAGGTCTGTCCTGCGGATTTTATCGATAAGCAGCGATACTTTGTACCTGAAAAAAAGATCTTTGTTACCTATGAAATGGTTATTTAGAAAAAAAACGGCATTGATGCCTTTTTTCTCAAGGAGCGGAACGATGATGTCACTTACTTCCCGCAGTCCGTCATCAAAGCTCAGTATGAAGGCCGGCTTATCCGTGCGGCCCCTTGTATCCGGTTCAGTAAGCAACCCGGGTGAGGCGGGTTCAAAGTATTTAAGCAATTCGTCCAGGTCTCTTCTGAATTCATCCGTACTCTTCACCCTGTACAGATGGCGGATATAAGGGGGAGGATCATCACTGACGGTGTGGTAAAAAGGAAAGATCAGCATCTTCCCGGTCTGGCGAATCATACGGGTAAGGGAGAAGGCCGATGCCACAGGTGCCAGTATATGTCTTAATTCAGTCATGGTAAGCCTTTTATTAACCTGAAAACAGCGGGCAGCCTGTTCATCGTCACGGTTGGATATTTAATCTCCCTGGCTCCGAATCCGGTGAAGAACCTGGCAATGCCCGGAATATTTGAACCTTCAAAATCAAGGACCATCCCGCTTCCTTCATAACTTCCGATGATATGATCGACTATACTGAACATCGCCCTCGATGTCTTCCCTTCATCACCGGAAACCGGGATAAGATAGTATATTCTCCCGCCGAAAACAGCAAAAAAAGCTGCGGCCACCAGCCGGCCTTCAATTTTCGCGCCTATAAGACGGCCGTACCCCATGGCAATCACCTTATCGACAAAACCATTCATCCATTCGTAATGCTCACGCGGCCTTTTCACCGGAGCGTTTTCACGCCTCAGTCTTATCAGGTCGGTAATCCCGATCTTCCCGGTCAACTCCACGAAAGGCAATGATTTCTGTATATTTCGCTTCGTATTATCGGAGAAGGCTGCATGAATGTCGGTGTAATTCCGGCCAAGCCTGAGCTCAAAATTCGAATTGCTTTGCACGGGAAAGGTAAGTCCTCTCAGATCGTTGGTATAGTTCAGGTTGAAGTGTGCGTATCGGATATAGGGCGGAATGGCACCGAGAAACTCACCGGCTTTTTCCGGGTTAACCCATGTCCCGGAAAAAATGCCGAGCTGCTGACTGTAAAAGGGCTGAAAAAGGTAAGTAATGCCAGCCTTTTTTCTCATGGTCAAGGGCATCACAGCCCTGTAATCATCTTCCACAAGTCCTCCCCAGCCGGGTGCGGTAATGTCAAGGTACCATGATAAGGCATATATCAATCCTGCTTTGGAGCTCCGGATACATTCATCCCAACTCTTCCGGTCTATTTTGCCCTGTTCGATATATCTGATCATCTCAATAGGTTTCTTTAATCTGTGAAAGCATGTGTTCATAAACAGCTGACCAGCCTATCCATTCCCCTTTATTACCCAGCGAGTCGTTATGCCATACCGGGATAAAATATCCGCCTTCCTTTCCGACAACAGAAACCAGCTCACTGATTTTCTGAATGGCTTCCGCAGGACCTAGTTTCAGGTAATCCTTCAGTGTACGGTCCATGACTGCAAAGGGGAAAACCTTCAATGACGTCACCTGGTTTCTTTCCAGATCAAAAAAATTGAACGGCGAAGAGGTTCCTGCCCTGAAACCGGTCCTGTCGGCAAACCCCATGGAATAGTCTTCTTCAAATCCTTCTTCCGCCGACCTCCGGTACGTGGCAGGAAAATTCAGCCTCAGGAAATGCTGCCGCAACCGTGTAACCGGATGCCCGGTGACCTCTTCCAGGATCTTCCTCTCGGCCCTGAACATCTGAAGGTCTTCGCTTGTGTGATAGGAAGGATGAAAACCTGTCCTGAAATCAGAAGAGAGGTCTCTGGCCAGTCTGCGCCAGGCGGGATGATGTACCGGGGTGTTCAGGTCAAATTTTCCGCCGGAGCCGGCCAGTAAAAAAACGGTGAGGGTCTGGTCATGTTTTTCCCTGATAAAGCTATAGGAGTCGTACGGATCAGGTTGAGACCCGCGAAGTATAGCGATCCTTTCCGCCAATCCCCTGGCATTACCCCTGAACGCTTGTCTGGCCATACCGCCCAGTGTCCTGTAGAGGCCCCTGTTTCGAATGGCCCATGCAACGTCGATATCGATCGTGGGACAAAAAGACGGGCCCGGTCTTGATATCAGGAAACGAGGGTATATTCTTTGTAATTCAGCTGACAGCACGTTCGCCCAGCGATTGATTACTGGTATGTCGAGGAAACCCTGTCTAAACGCGAGACTTTCCGTAGCAGGGAACCGGCCGTGCTGATCGGCTGTGAACGACAGATATTCTTCGTATCTGGTGAGAAGGTAAAAAGCGGCGGAGAAGATATCAAAACGTAAATTTCCTTCTGTAGAGGGAAACAGCAGCGTCCTGTCCCCGCTGTCCGTCACCTCCGGACTGAACATCCTGATGGTGTTCTCTTCAAGAAATCGGGATGGCAGGATCTGCAGACTGCCGTCTACCGGTTGCGCCGAATACGAAATTACGGGCCCATCATAGCCGGATGCATCACTACGCCCGGTGGTGAAGACAGGTTGTACCCCCAACAGATCGCCCAGGATGAATTCTGCAATATACCTCAGCCTTGGGCTGATATGCTCACTGTAGATTAACATTCATTTTTATATATCCAGTTCAACAATGGTAATCCCGGCGCCTCCTCGTTCGACATTCTCATCAGCGTATGATTTTACCACATCTATAGCCGAGAGATACTGGCGGACCAGTTCCCGGAGGATCCCGTTTCCTTTCCCGTGCAAAATCCTCAGATGACGGGCCTGTACCATTACGGCCTGATCTACAAAATCGGTCAGCATGGATATAGCCTCATCAGCCCGTTTCCCGCGAAGATCGATATTGGGGCTGAAATTCAGCTTTCGTACGCCCGACGTCCAGTCGTCCGTTTGTGAAGCTTTGTAAACAGGGCGGTCCATTTTCCTGTATTTCTCCCGGCTGATTTTTTCAAGAACTCCCGTACTGACCACAGTACGAACACTTCCGAAAGCCACGGTGGCCTTTTTGCCTTTCAGCTGAAGCACTTCACCGGGAGTCTCCTGCCCGATCATCAACACATAGTCGCCGGCGCGGATCACAGGATCCTGTTCTTCGGGAACTTTTGGTGGTTTTCGTCCCAACGCCGGATTCCGGACCCCGATCATTTCGCTGGTCTTTTTCAGTTCTTTCATCCGGCGTGTCAGTTCATCACCCTCATCACTGAGCACTTCATCGCCAGAGCCTTCACTGACGGTCTCCCGGAAGGTCTCCAGTCGTTTTCTGGCTTCCCTCGTTTTCATTCTTTCAGCCTCATTCTCCCGGATCTCCCTGATGGTATTCTCAATCTGCCGGTTGGCACCGGAGAGTAGCCGCTCGGCTTCATCTTTGGCTTCCTTCAGGACCTTTTTCCTCAGCTTATCGGTATCGCTAAGCTCCATGTCGTATTTCTCCACCAGTTCGGAGAGACGTTTTTCGGCCAGACGGATCCGCTGTCTTTTATCCTCCCAGTATTTCTTATCGCGGATGATATCTTTCAGATGTTTTTCAAAATCCACATGATCCTTACCGATCTTGTCTTCGGCCGATTTCAGGATGTCTTCGGGCAGACCGATCTTCCGTGCGATCTCAAAGGCGAAGGATGATCCGGGACGGCCCGGGACAAGCTTGTAAATGGGAAGCATCTTACTGGTATCGAACAACATGGCACCGTTCATGATCCCTTCGGCCGAAGCGGCAAAATGTTTCAGGTTGGTATAATGGGTGGTGATGACACCAAATACACGTGAGGTATTCAGACTTTCCAGCACTGATTCGGCGATGGCTCCTCCCAGCATCGGCTCTGTACCGCTGCCAAATTCATCGATGAGCACCAGACTGGCCGGACCGGCGTTCTTCGTAAAATATTTCATATTGATGAGGTGGGAACTGTAGGTGCTCAGGTCATTTTCGATGGACTGTTCATCCCCCATGTCGATGAAGATACTATCAAAACATCCGCATACCGACGTGTCCGACATGGTGACCAGGAAGCCGCACTGAAGCATATACTGAAGTAATCCGGCCGTCTGAAGACAAACCGATTTGCCACCGGCGTTCGGGCCCGAAATCAGAAGTATCCTGTTTTGCTTATCGAGTTTCAGGTCTAGCGGAACGACTTCGTTTTCCTTCTTCAGTTCGCGGAAGGACAGGAATAACAGCGGATGAACGGCCGAATGCCAGTCGATTTCCGGCTCATTCCTTACAGAGGGCATCACCGCGGCGATATCCCGGGCAAAACGTGCCCTTGCCCTTACCGAATCGATCCGGGCCATGAAATGATGCGAAAGCCGGAGATCGTCGATGTAAGGACGAATGAAATCCGTCATCCCGGTAAGGATTTTTACCATCTCACGACGCTCGGCAATTTCCAGTTCCCGCAGTTCATTGTTGGCCTCAACCACCTCGGCAGGTTCGATATACGCGGTTTTTCCGGTAGCCGATTCATCATGAACATACCCTTTGATCTGCCGCTTATTCATGGCGGGCACCGGGATCACCGGCCTGCCGTTACGGATCGTCAATGTAGCATCTTCATCCACCAGACCCTGCTGCCGGGCGATCTCCAGGAGACGGTTGATCTTTTTCGATATGGACGCCTCCTTGCCGCTGATCTCCCTCCGGATGCGCTGAAGATCCGGGGAGGCATTATCCCTGATCTTTCCCTGCTTGTTGAGAATGCTGCCAATGCGGTCGATGACCACCGGAAATACCATCACTTCCCGGGCCATGGCCGACAAACGGGTACAGTTAACGGCATCATCTGACTTCAGGAAAGAGAGGATAGACCTGACCGAATCCAGGGCTCTTTTAAGGTCAAAGAATTCCTGCTCCTCCAGGAAGGTGCCTTCAACCCGGGCTTTTTTCAGCGGTTGTGAGATGTCGATAAAATAGCCAATGGGAAATTCCACCTCGTGGATGAGGATCTGCCGGAACTCCTCCACCTCCTCCAGCCTGGCCCTTACCGTTTCCGGATCGGACGAAAATACCGATTGCCAAATCATTTCCCTGCCGGGATCGAAAAGGCAGAATTTTGCAGCCTGCTCCCGGATCTTATCGGCTCCGATCTTCTTCTCGAAATTGTCTGGATATATCACAACCTGGTATTTACTGACAAAGGTAATAAAATAATGGTTTGGGGAGTGGGGAGTGGTGATTA
>CAVXSF010000005.1:0-93738 GCA_963764345.1 uncultured Bacteroidales bacterium
TGTCCGGCCCCTTCGTTTATGCGTTGGATTGTGGGCCGATGCCCGCCTGCGGGACGCCCAAGAGCAAAAAAACACCATAATCCGCTAGTTGGGTGCTAGGGAGCCGGGCTAGCGTGGCCGGATGGGCGCGATGTCTCGCGCCAGGGGCAATTTTGAGGGGAAGCATGTCGGGACCGGGAGAACCGCGCATCGTGCCGCGCCTATGCGCCCTGCTCGGCATGATGCTCGCCGCCGCTGTGCTCGCCGGCTGCGGATCGTTGTTCGGCAGCAAGCCCGAGATCGTCAATAACGACCCGCCAAACGTGATCTACGGTCAGGCCGAGGCCATGGTCAACAAGGGCGATTACGACGCGGCCGCGCACCAATACGAGCAGGTCGACATCAACCACCCCTATTCGCAGGAGGCGCGCCGCTCGATCGTCATGGCGTCTTATGCCTATTATAGGGCCGGCAAGTACGACGACGCTGTCTCCGCCGCCGACCGGTATTTGACGCTGCATCCGGGCACGCAAGAATCGGATCTCGCCCAGAACATCATCGGCATGTCCTATTACGAGCAGGTGCTCGATCCGAAGCGCGACCAGACCTATGCCCGGCGCTCGCTGGCGGCCTACGACACGCTGCTGCAGCGTTATCCCAATTCGCGCTATGCGGCGGAGGCGAGCAACCGCGTGCGAATCCTGCGCGATCTGCTGGCGGCGAACGAGATGACGATTGGGCGCTATTATCTGCGATGAGGATTTTCCTTCCTTCCCAGTTATAAAGATATGGTTCTTCTTTTCCGGCAGCTCCCTTTTTTTCCTTTACAGTGAAGGTTTTTTGAGGAATTTCAAAATAAAATTCACTGCCCTGGTTTTGCCTTGAGGTCAGCCATATCTTTCCCCCCATAGCTTCAACAAGACCCTTTGAAATGGTAAGCCCGAGACCATTGCCGCCATATTTGCGGGTGGTACTCTCATCGGCCTGCCGGAAGCGATCAAATACAATTTCGAGGGCATCTTCTGCGATGCCTATCCCGGTATCCTTGACATAAAACAGGATCTTATCATCGCCGGAAGGTTCATATCCAAAATCGATCCGGCCAAGAGAGGTAAACTTATGGGCATTGGAGAGCAGATTATACAGAATCTGCCTGAGCCGGCCTTTGTCCGCCATGATCCAGCTGTCTTCATCTTTCATGGCTTTGGTAAGACCAAGGACCACCGGGCTGTCTTTGAACCGGATGCTTTCAGTGAAAAATGATCAGAAGCTCGTCGAACAGGTTGTTCAGGTTAAAACTTTCGGGATGCAGTTCAACCTGTTTGGCTTCAATCCTCGACACTTCTATCAGGTCATCGATAATGGTAAGCAGATGCAGTCCGGATTCTTCCACTACCTGGATATAATTCAACTTTTCCTCTTCTGGTAAGGTCGTTGACCTTCAGGAGTGAGGCAAAGCCAATGATCCCGTTCAGGGGGGTGCGGATTTCGTGGGAAAGATTTTCGAGAAAGACCGTCTTGAGCCGGTCCGATTCTTCTGCTCTTTCTTTGGCCCTGATCAGGTCATTCTCCATTTTTTTTCTTTCGGCAATATCACTGAAAATGACCTGTGCCGAAGGTTTTCCGTTATAGGTTATCGGGGAGGAAGCCACTTCGAGAATGAGGGTTTCCTTCTTTGAATTTAAAAATTTGATCGCAAGGGGTTTTCCGGTTGATTTACCTGAATACAGCTTTTTCATCCGTTTTTCGATGACATCCTTGTAATCAGGATGGACATAGTCTGTAAGCTTTATCCCTTCAAGAGAAATACCGTCTTGTTCACGCATAACCTGCAAAGCCTGCTTATTATGGTAGACGATCTCTCCGCCGGCATGAACGATGATTCCATAAGGGGATGACTCGGCCAGTTTCCGGTAATTTTCCTCCCTCTCTTTCAGAGCCTCCAGTGTGGCAACTTTTTCCTGCTGCATCTGCAACCGTTCCATGGCACTGTTGATAGCGGGAATAAGCCGGTAAATATTTTCCTTTAAAACATAATCCCAGGCACCCTTTCTGATCACATCAACGGCTACCTCGTCGGGCAGGGTACCCGTGATCATGATGATTGGTTTTTGCGGACACAGCTGTATGGCGATTTTTATGGCTTCCAGGCCATGAAAAACCGGTAGGGAATAGTCGGTAAGGATAAGATCGAACTGAAAGTTGCTGATCGCATCGATAAATTCATCCCTTTTCTCAACCCTTTTTAATTCTTTCAGCACCTCACCCTCCTCAAGAATGGCTTTCACCATCTCGAAATCAGTGGAGTTATCCTCGACGTAAAGTATACTGTATTTTTTCATTGTAACTGATGACCTTCAGTGACTTCGCAGGTTTTAAGCCAGAAGTCGAGCATAGAATGAAGTGTTCTTTCAAAATCTTCCAAATGCACAGGTTTCGAAACAAATGCATTGACCCCTAAATTATAACATTTCCTGATATCTGACTCCATTCCTGATGAACTGAAAATAACCACCGGCGTGGTAGCCAGGTATTTTTCCGCTCTTAACATCCTGAAAACCTCACAACCATCACGCACCGGCATCTTCAGATCGAGAATGATAAGCCCCGGGGACCGTGCTATTGTCGAAGCGGCCTTCCCGCATATCCTTCATCTCCTTCAGCACAGCTTCACTATTATCGAAGGAGAAAATATTTATGATCCTTCATATACTGAAAAATCACCGATTCCATCAGCTCGATGTCATTTTTGTCATCATCGATGATCCAGACACAGGATTTTGCTTTCATTCACTCTCTTTTAAGGTAAAGAAAAATAGAAAGCCGCACCTTTACCCGTCTCACTTTCAGCCCAAACCTCACCGCCGTGCCGGGTGACAATTCGCTTCACATTGGCCAGTCCGATACCTGTACCTTCAAATTCCGACTCACTGTGCAGGCGCTGGAAAACACCAAAAAGTTTGCTTTTATAAGTACTGTCAAATCCTACTCCGTTATCACGAACAAAAAATGCTTCTCTCTCACCCACCATTTCCCTGCCAACAGTGATCACCGCGTCCTTTTCATCCCTGGTAAATTTCACTGCATTGGCAATGAGGTTGTACCATACCAGCCGTATCAAACCAGCGTCAGCCATTACTGTACCAAGCTTACCAATATCGATACGAATATTCCGTCCGGAAAGTTCGGGTTTCATCTCCTCCAGAATATCTTCCGCCATGCTGGTAAAATCCACTTCTGTCTTTGTGATGGCCATCCGTCCCATGCGCGAGAAGGATAGAAGGCTTTCGATCAGGTCGTTCATCTTGTCGACAGAACTTATGATATTCTCAAAATAGTGCCTTAGTTTGGATTCACCGGCAATGACCGGTGATTGTTCGATAAGCCGGGTAAAGGCAGAAATATGTCTGAGTGGCGCCCGAAGATCATGAGACACAGAATAGGAAAATGCTTCCAGCTCTTTGTTAGCCATCTGGAGTTCCGCTGTGCGCTTTTTGACCATTTCTTCCAGACCCGCATTAAGCTCACGGATTTTCTCGTCCGTCTCTCTGATCTTCTGTTCAGAAAGAATCCTTTCCGAGATGTCAACAGCATAAACGATGAATGAGTTATCTTCAAGCGCTGTTCCCCTGACCATTGCATGTACTTCACGCCCGTCATTACAGAGAAAACGGGTTTCATCGTCGAGTTTGCGGCTTTTTAAAACCCTGACACCCTGCCGGGGTACTTTCTCCTTTTCCCCAGGGGGTTTCACCGATGCATAAGTTTTACCGATCAGGAAGCTCACCGGATAACCAAGATAGACCGATGTGGCATTATTGACAAAACGGATAATACCCTCTACATCTATGATGAACACCGGAATAGGTGAGTTTTCGATATAGCTTCTGAAACGCCGTTCGTTTTCCACCAGGGTCTTCTGTGCTTCCTTCCTCTCACTGATATCTCTTGCAGTGATAAGCTCGGCCATAGCCCTGCTGTGAACCATGATAGGTGCAGAGCTGACTTCAACCGGCATTCGCCTTCCTTCCCGGGTAACAAATTCTATCTCGTAAAGAAATCTCGTCTTCTCTCCAGCTTCTCTCCGCTCCGCAAAACTTTTCAATACATGGTGATATTCACCGGGTATGATATTTGAAAGCTGGAGACCTTTCAGCTCTTCGATAGTATACAAGGTAGCTTTGAGTACCGCTGAATTGGCATAAGTGATGAAGCCTTCCGTGTCCTGAACCATGATAAAATCAAGCGTGGTTTCAGCAAGGAGCCTGTAATTTTCTTCGCTCTGACGCAGTTCTCCTTCTCTTCGTTTCCTTTCGCTAACATCCCTGGAAACACCGAGGAAAAAACGGGGATTCCCGCCACGTTCCGGAATGATGGTAACCGAGGCCTCAACCCATACCGGGTTGCCGTCTTTTGCAACGAGTTCCAGTTCGGTGACAGCAGAAGGAATCCTGCCCGGATCACGGTGGATAATGCCGAGGAAATGCTCAAAAAGACCGGCTGCAATTTTCCGGGATTCCGTAGTCAGGGATTCTTCGAAATATTTGCCGGTCGTTTCGGCTGCCGTAAATCCAACCAACCGGTCAACTGCAGGAGATATATAAGTTAGGGTGCCATTGAGATCCATGGTCCAGATCACATCGTTGCTGTGCTCGGTAATGAGCTGGTACCGTTCTTCCTGTTCCTCAATCCGCTTCCTGACAGACAGGTACCGGGTATGGCTTCGGACCAGGAGATAACCGGATACGGCAATGATGAGCGAATAAATGAGACGGGGTACAAGGCTTGAAAACGGTATGTTCAGTAAAAACATTCCGGGGAAGGAGTATGCGGGATAAGCTATATAATATTCTACCGCAGCATCAATTGTCCAAACGAGAATGATAAATGCCGCAGTGACAGCAATATATTGATTTCTCACCTTCCCCATATTCCATAGCCAAATTTGTTGTAATATAGAAATTTTATATTAATTAGTTGTTGAGTTGTTGAGTTGTTTAGGTGTTGAGTTGTTTAGGTGTTTGAGTTGTTTAGTTGTTTAGTTGTTTAGTTGTTTAGTTGTTTAGTCGTTTAGTCGTAACTTAGGATCCACGAACGACTCAACAACTCAACAACTCAACCCCTGAACACTTCAGATCATTGAAAAAGACAACCTGTCAAAGAAAAATTAAACATTATGAATAATCCGAAACGCAAATTTCTGCGAAGAGACTTTTTAAAAGGACTGGCAGCACTGCCCTTTTTAGGGTATTTTTTATTCGCTTTTAAAAACAACATCGACAGGGAATTGGATGAACACCGGCAGGATACATCCCGGATGTTGGGCATAAACAAACTCAAAGCTCCTTCTGAAAAGCTGATCCCGACCGATCAGGATCCCTCCAAAAAGATCAGGATCGGCTTGATAGGCAACGGTTGGCGTGGCGACCAGCTTTTGAATTCTTTAGGTTATATGCACCCCGACTTTACCGAAGCATTCAAAGTAAACGGGCAATACAATAAGGCGATGAAAAAATTTCTGGAGCAGGAGCCATTAAATATGGAACTGGCTGGAATTTGCGATACGTTTTCCATTCATGCACAACGCGGAATAGAAACTTCGGCCAATGATATCCGCCCTGGTGGATTACAGGGAAAAACCCGGCCAGCCATACTTTTCCAAACGTACAGGGAAATGATTGAAAGCCCGGATATTGATGCAGTCATCATCGCCACGCCGGATCACGCACATGCCCCTATCGCAATTGCTGCCGCAAAAGCAGGTAAACATGTTTACCTGGAAAAACCAATGACTCATAGTATTGAGGAAGCCATCGAACTCAGGAACGTGATCAAATCCACCGGCGTAGTATTTCAACTTGGACATGAGAACCGCCAGCAGATGAGCTTCAAAATGGCAAATGAAATGTACCGGAATGGTATCATGGGCGCCGTTTCAATGGTTGAAGCTCATACCAACAGGAACAGTCTGGACGGAGCCTGGATCAGGGAAAGGAAGTACGATCACCTCGGAACGCCGGAGAACATCAACTGGAAAGAATTCCTGGGTAATGCGCCGTGGCACGATTTCGACCTCAAAAGGTACTTTAACTGGCAACGATACAGTGACTACGGAACAAGTGTCACCGGTAACGATTTTTCGCATCAGTACGATTGTCTGAACCAGGTACTGAGCCTTGGAATCCCCGAATCAGTTGTGACAACAGGTGGACAATATTATTATAAATACGACGGGGATATGCCTGATGTGATCAATGCCGTTTTTAACTACCCGTCACGGGATCTTTCTGTTTCGTACAACGGAACATTAAAAAGCGGCATATACCGGCAACTTCGCATTATGGGTTCTGAAGCAACCATGGATATCGACCGGGCGATAATGCTTTACAAGGATGCTTCTTCAAAACGATACAAAAATATCCCGACCGATTCTTCCAATCCGCTTTACTATTATGAGCCTGATGCCGACGTGGATGCTGTCACTTCCGCAACAGCGAGGGCCTATATAAAAGGAGGCTATGGCCCTACGTTTATCGATGGTAAAGTGATTGATGCAACTTATCTGCACTTAAAAGAATGGCTGGATTCCATCCGTGGCCAGGCAAAAACCAGTTGTAACATTGACGCCGGTTTTGAAGAAGCCGTAACATTCAATCTCTCAAACCTGGCTTACAGATATGGGAAAATGGTAACGTGGGACTCTGAAAATGAAAAAGCTATTATCGGTTAGATTAAAGAAAAAATTATGAAAAGGTATCAGACAGACATCGCAAATTATTCGAACAAGCAACTTTTTGGGCTGACATTTTTACGGGTTTTGATTGGCTGGCATTTTCTGTATGAAGGGCTGGTTAAATTTTATACACCCGGATGGACAGCCAAACCCTACCTTCTTGGGGCAGCCGGACCGTTTGCCCCAATGTTCAAAAGTATGGCTGCCCATACACAGCTTATGGGGATCATTGACCTGCTTAATGAATGGGGACTGGTACTTATCGGGCTTTGTCTTTTTATCGGGCTGTTGTCGAAACCGGCCAAACTTCTGGGAATATTGCTCCTGCTGTTTTATTACCTGGCTTATCCTCCGTTTGCATCACCGGGTGGGAGTGCCCACATGGAAGGAAGTTACTGGGTGGTCAATAAAAACCTGATCGAGATGGCCTCACTGCTGGTTTTGTACCTGTTTCCGTCCAGCCGGATAACCGGGATAGACAGGTATCTGTTTAAGCGCAGGAAACCTGAACACTAATCTGGGAAGAGATATTAGGAATGGAGATCCATTCTACTTCTAAAATCAAAATTATTTCGAATGAACCTGTAAAATAAAACAAAATGAGTACACGAAGATCCTTTCTGAAAGCGATAGGAGCTGGAACTGCCGCATCAGCCCTGGGTTTTTCATCAGTTACTGCCTCAGTCCTGAAAATGGCAGATCGGAATGATGATACTGAAAGGTCACTGGTCATTGGCATTATTGGGGCTGAAAACACACATACAATCGGGTATGGACAGGTTTTCAATATCGAAAAAAAATTCCCGGGAGTTGAACTCAAATACGTTTGGGGGGAAACAGAAGAATTTGCAAAAAAGGCCATGAAAGAAGGAAACATTCCTTTTATGGTGAAAGATCCCAAGGAGATGCTTGGAAAGATCAATGCATTAATTGTCGATCACAGGCATCCGAAATACCATCTCGATGCGGCCCGGCCTTTTGTGGAAGCAGGAATCCCTACATTCATTGATAAACCGTTTTGTTACAGGGTGTCTGAAGGGGAAAAATTTCTTGAGATGGCCCGGCAAAAGGGGACACCTGTTACTTCCTACAGTTCCATTGCCCAGAGCGCTGCAACATTCGACATGAAAAAGCAGGTACAGGAAATGGGTGAATTTAATAATGTTGTCCGTTACGGCCCTGCCGATCTGGATTCTCCATATGGAGGGATATTTTTTTACGGAGTCCACCTGGTGCAACCCCTGATGTATATTTTCGGGGACGATATTGTAAGAGTTAAAGTTACCAGGAACGGAAGTAAAGGGAGTGCAAGCTTGTTGTATAAAAACGGCTTGTTTGCAACATTAGTTTTCGGCGGTCTTTTCTATGGCTGGACTACTTATCTGGAAACCAAGGATGGAGTAGTAGAATTAAAATCGCGTGTAAATGAACCCGACCCTCCCCTGAACGATACCGACATGATTAAAATGTTCCGTACGGGGAAGGAACCGAGAAGCCATGAAAGCATATTAAAGTGCGTGGCAGTGCTCGAAGCATTGGAAAAATCGGCAAATAGCGAAAACTGGGTAGTTGTTTAGTTGTTTAGTTGTTTAGTTGTTGTAGTTGTTTAGTTGTTTAGTTGTTTAGTTGTAATCTTGGGAGTCACGAACAGCTCAACAACTCAACAACTCAACGACTCAACAAATACACAACTATGAGCAGAGGTTTTGTTAAAGAAGACGATCAGGAAGAAATTCCGGTAGTACCACCGAGGGCATTTTTGCCGGAAGGATTAACCAACTATGTGACCCGGGTGGGTATGGATGAACTATTGGCCGAAAAACAGATGCATGGTCAATGAAAAAGACAATCTGAATAGTGCCAATGAAAATGAGAAACGAATAGCGTTGAACCAGATCAATGCAAAATTACAATTGTTGGACAGCAGAATTGTTGAAGCCAAAATTGTTAATCTGGAAGAACAGCCACACAATGAAATAAAGTTCGGCGCAACAGTAACTCTCAAAATAGAAGCAACCAAAAAGGTTCAGACTTTTCAGATAGTAGGAGTTGATGAAGCAGATATTTCCAAAGGCAAAATTTCCTTTATATCACCTGTAGCCAAAGCATTAATAAATAAAAAAGTTGGGGACAAAGCTATTTTAAAACGACCGGGGGAAGATCTCGTCTTTGAAATTATGGATATTGCCTACCGTTAAAAGCGAATTAAACACCATTCCATCGCTCTCTGACACGTATGGGTCTTTTTGGACAATCCGTTGATTGATAAACAGACGTTGCGTGCCAGGATTCATGTGAAAGCTTTCAGGATACCAATAATCTCAGTCAAAATCACTTTTTAAGGTATCAAGATCACTTTTTGAGCTATCAAGATCACTTTTTAACCCATCAAGATCACATTTTAACCCCTTAAGATCACATTTTAACCCCTTAAGATCAAAATTCTTCCTTTCAGGATCAGATCCTGACCCGGAGAATATTGATGTTGATATACAAATTATGCATCCTGAAGCCGTTTTTATCTATTCTCAAGGGTGTCTTTTATGATCTGGCAAAGCTTAAACCTGACGGGATGTTAAAAGTACCGCCGGGCCTGTGCCATCGGCCATCAGGCTTGCACATATGGATACAGGACAATGTACTTTGGAATAAACCGGAGGTTTGGCCCCCAAATCATTGTGTCCGATGATTTAGGGGGCTAAGAAATTTTCATTGGGAATTACCATCTGATAATAATGATAATAGCAGTGGATTTACAGCTTTACCCGGTGGATGGACTTACGAAAATCAGGAATACCTGGGAATGGGAAGTTACGCTAATTATTGGACAAGATCCGAATCAGCCGGAAGTGATGATGGTGTATTTGTTTATATGTATTCCTCATTAGGAGATACTTATATTCGTTTTAATCCTTATTCATGCGGATATGCAATACGTTGTATAAAGGATTGATTATTGGAAAAACCATTAATAATAAAGATAATTAAAGCTTAACCCAATAGTCATTCATTTCTTTATCCCAAAATTGCACAATACCCTCGTTTTTCACGATGGTAACTTCGGTATATCTGTAATTACTTTCATTGTTGATATTAATTGTATCTCCCAATAGTTCATTAGAATCTGTTATAGATTGATCATCAAATATTTTGGAAAAATAGAAACGATCATCAAACTCTTTACTACTGAATTTACATACAAGTTCTGAACTGCTCCCATCGAAATAATAACCTAAACTTCCTTCAATATTTAATTGAAGTGAACTGTCTGATTCCATAAAATAGTCTAAGCGTGAATCACATCCGCATTTACAATTCCATTTAATATCATAGCTGCCAGAAATATCATAAGTAATTAAACTAAAAGCAACAGTGTCATTAGTGCTATTCTTAAATTTGATGATTTGAACATCCTCATATGGAAAATAACACGTTAAAACTTTAGGAAATTCAGGACAAAATGTGCTTTTACATCCACATGATAACAGGATAAGAATTATGATTAATGTTGTTTTCATTTAGACTTGCATTTGTTTAAAAAAAAGCTGTACAAAAAACCCAACTATCCGGAGGTAAATGTTCTGGTTCAATTTTGATTATTTGTGCTACAGAGTTTTATAATGTACCCCATTTCAGGGCAGGTAATTTAAGATTTATTTTTACAACTTAAATCACTGTCCTAAATTTGGGGTACATTATACTCGATGTTCACGCATTTGAGGTTGAATATCCTGGCGATCATTTCGGCAAACGGGTAGATTGTCTTTTCTTCTGCCTTGGCCCGGAATCCGGTGAAATTCTGACTGATCAGTTTCCTGGAGAGTTTCTCTTACAGGTTATTTATTTCCTGCATCGTAGCTGTGTCTACACGCCGGTCAGGATGGTGGATGAGAGCAAGGAGGTAATACTCACATCTTACCTCAATAGGAGGGTCATTATTGGATATGTCACCAGATTGCTTATGATCCTGCCGGAATCACTCATAAAAAAGCCCGCTATTTGGCGGGCTTTTTTATGAGTGATTCCGGCGCGACTCGAACGCGCGACCCACAGCTTAGAAGGCTGTTGCTCTATCCAACTGAGCTACGGAACCAGTCTGTATTCCGGTTTTTCCGGATCGACCGCAAAGATAAAAAAAAAATGTTACCCGGAGAATGCTTTGATTGCTTTGAAAACTAAAAATTGTACGATTCCTGAAAATTGTCTACTTTAGTTTCAATTCATAAGCCTGAATCAAATCCATCCTTAACCAATGACTACAAATGAATCCTTTAAATTAGCACACCCTTTACTTACACTTTTGCACTCAAAATTACCCTCTCCTTAGGAATACTATGAAAAATTATTTTTTTCGGGAGACCCCTGCATCTTTATCCGGTCGGACCAAAGTGACGATGTCCCCGCTTATTTACCAACTATCCGTTGGTTCCTGACTATAATGTTCAACGGAAAATACCTGCCGGCCGTATTCACCATTTACCCGGGAAACCTTATGAATACTTTTATCTGATCCGATCAGTCCCAATTTCCTGAGTTTATACTAAACCCTTAATACCAAACCTCAATGAAAACTTCATGCACAATTATCGCTTTGCTTTTAAGCACGCTTACCATGTTTGGGCAAAATGAAACACCACAGCATTTCGAAGTCAGCGGATCCGTCATTTTA
Organism: uncultured Bacteroidales bacterium; assembly: GCA_963764345.1. GTDB lineage: Bacteria > Bacteroidota > Bacteroidia > Bacteroidales > DASQZK01. The sequence continues at coordinate 11,382 of CAVXSF010000005.1, forward strand.
TGGACTCCGACATCACTGCATCTGAAGTCAATCAACAGTGTTACGCAGTATGCTTTACCGGACGGAACCTACTATTCTATGGAATCTTTTTCGGGGTACGGATTCTCCTTTTCGCCGGAGATGAAGGTGAGCTATTTTTTTAACGAAAATCTCGGGATATCCCTGGGCGGCAACCTGGCTCATATGGATAACGAACTGTCGGTTATTAACACCGATTCAACCTTTTCAAGTTACGAGAATATGGCTGATATTATCAATATCACCTTAGGCCTTTCCGGCCGGTTCAAGAATTCATCAGCGATGAGCCTTTACTATGAAGCAGGGATAAATGTTGTTCCGCTTTATGACCTTGAAATGAATTACTCAACCGAAAGTTCCGATCCGCCCGACATGGAGGCCATCGGTTCAGCTATCGGACTTTACATTAATGCAGGCGGAGATATCAGACTTTTTCCCTCATTGTACCTGAAAACTGGTCTGCGTTATAATTTTATCCCGGTGGAAATGGAATATAAAAACGGAGAAGGCAGTGAAAAGATCAGTGTAAAATCCAACCTGGGAGGAATCGGTATTCAAACGGGCCTGTCTTTTAGATTTTAAGGAAAATCTTTTATACAGTTTTTTTTTCATGGTCAGAACAATTACATCCCGGCGGTGTAATCTTATTATTTTAATGCTGCTTAACAAAAGGAACGGAAGCTGACAGGATACCCAAATTATCCATCGGGGATCATGATTCCTTAAGTAAGTAATGAGATGATAATTTGACCTTACGAAAAATGGATTCCCGGCAATTACTCCTTTTCACAGTGCTTACCTTCCTTCCGGTAACGACCTTTTCCCAAAGCAATGATTCATTGACCGTGATAAGGAAGCCGGTAGGATGGAAACTGGCTTACAACAGCTCACTGATCTATCCCGGCGCCAGGGCAGGAATAGAAGTACCGGTAAAATCCATCAGAGTAACCAGGAAAAACAGACCAGGAAAGATACCAAGTCTAACTAAGTACCGTTTTATAACTGCTAATATAGGATGGTATCATCATCCTGAATTCCATGACAATATCTATCCAACAGCAGGCTTTATTATGAGACGGACAAAATCCGGTGGGTTTCTAACCGAATTTTCTCCCGAAATCGGGTACAGCCGGACCTACCTCGGCGCTACCACATACCGGATCGATAATAACGGGAGAGTGACTATTGAGAAACATGCAGGTTACAGCTACATGCTTTTGTCTGTGGGTGAAGGAGTCGGTTATGATTTCTCAGTCACCCGGTCCAAACCGTTTATCGCCTTCTTAAAATTAAATCTCCTCATGATGTTCCCATACAACAGCACCATCTATCTCCGTCCTGCCATTGATGCGGGATTGATTTTCACACCTTCGGATTTTCTGCGGGTCAGGTTTACATCAAAATCCACATCCCGTTGAAACAAATCCTCTCACTCGTTCTTGCCGCCCTAATCTTCGGTTCCTGTCAGAAGGAAACCATCACCATCGCAACCCATGTTTCTGAGACGTTCTACCTCGACAATGAAGGAGCCTCCATGAGGATACTGGTTGAAGGAAATACCGCCAGCCATACCTTTCTGATCATTGTCCACGGCGGTCCCGGTGGCGGCTCACAAATCTATCATACCGAATATATCAGCCGTCACATTGAGGACAAGTACGCGGTGGTATACTGGGATCAGAGAAATGCGGGAGCATCCCAGGGAAACAACAATGGCAGCAAGCTGAACCTGCCACAAATGACCAATGATCTGAAAAAAGTTATTGAACTTCTAAAAGCCAGGTACGGCCAGGATGCCGGAGTCTTTATCCTTGGACATAGCTTTGGCGGGATGATCGTCTCTTCGTTTATGACGGATAAGGAAGATCAGGATATGGTGAAAGGATGGATTATGGCCGATGGCAGCCACAGTTACCCTTTAAACGACAGCCTGACGCGGGAGATGTTGTTAACGATCGGACAGGAACAGGTCGCCGAAAATGTAAATACAGGAAAATGGGAACCTGTCGTTTCGTATTGTCTCTCCCATCCGTCAGTTGCTTCACTTGAAGATGCCCAGGAACTGGAATCTTTTGCCTCTGCAGCGGAGACGTATTTTCCTGAAGTGAAACCTGTCGGCGTATCCGATTTCACTGATTTAATTGTAAAACAGGACTGGCCCCTGATGTCTATGCTGTTTAACTACCTTTATTCAAAACATGCCGCCATTAATGAAGACCTGGAAGAAACGGAATTTTCAGATTCCTTGTATAAAATTGTGAAGCCGACTCTGATCCTCTACGGCAAATATGATTTTGTATGTCCTAAAGGGCTGGGGGAAGACATCTATAACCGTATCAGTACTCCCGCGGAAGATAAATCGATGGTAATCTCACCCATCAGCGGCCACGCCATCATGTTCCAGGATCCGGTTTTCTTTTGTAACGAGGTGGATGATTTCATTGAGAAATACCGTTGAATAATACCCTCCCTAATTAATCTGAGTTATCGGCGTAATCTGTGTTTAATCTTCCTCTTGTCCACCCCTCCCCAAACCCCTCCCCTGAGGGAGAGGGGCTTGTCTTCTAATAACATAAGTCGTTGTGATGACAGTTTCTTTCATCTGAATTTCCTTTAGCGCATGACCACAAAACGGTTCGTTTTACGACAACGTTTATCGAATTGAACACCTCCTCACTGAGGGAGAGGGCTTTTCTTCTAATGACCTAAGTCGTGTGATGACAGTTTCTTTCATCTGAACTTTCGGTAGTGCATTACTAAAAAACTGATCGTTTTACAGCACAGTTAATCAGAGTGAACACCCCCTCACTGAGGAAGAGGGCTTTTCTTCTAATGACCTAAGTCGTTGTGATGACAGTTTCTTTCATCTGAATTTCCTTTAGCGCATTACCACAAAACGGTTCGTTTTACAACAACGTTTACCGAATTGAACACCCCCTCACTGAGGGAGAGGGCTTTTCTTCTAATGACCTAAGTCGTTGTGATGACAGTTTCTTTCATCTGAATTTCCTTTAGCGCATTACCACAAAACGGTTCGTTTTACAACAACGTTTATCGAATTGAACACCCCCTCACTGAGGGAGAGGGCTTTTCTTCTAATGACCTAAGTCGTTGTGATGACAGTTTCTTTCATCTGAATTTCCTTTAGCGCATGACCACAAAACGGTTCGTTTTACAACAACGTTTATCGAATTGAACACCCCCTCACTGAGGGAGAGGGCTTTTCTTCTAATGACCTAAGTCGTTGTGATGACAGTTTCTTTCATCTGAATTTCCTTTAGCGCATTACCACAAAACGGTTCGTTTTACAACAACGTTTACCGAATTGAACACCCCCTCACTGAGGGAGAGGGCTTTTCTTCTAATGACCTAAGTCGTTGTGATGACAGTTTCTTTCATCTGAATTTCCTTTAGCGCATTACCACAAAACGGTTCGTTTTACGACAACGTTTATCGAATTGAACACCTCCTCACTGAGGGAGAGGGCTTTTCTTCTAATGACCTAAGTCGTTGTGATGACAGTTTCTTTCATCTGAATTTCCTTTAGCGCATTACCACAAAACGGTTCGTTTTACAACAACGTTTACCGAATTGAACACCCCCTCACTGAGGGAGAGGGCTTTTCTTCTAATGACCTAAGTCGTTGTGATGACAGTTTCTTTCATCTGAATTTCCTTTAGCGCATTACCACAAAACGGTTCGTTTTACAACAACGTTTATCGAATTGAACACCCCCTCACTGAGGGAGAGGGCTTTTCTTCTAATGACCTAAGTCGTTGTGATGACAGTTTCTTTCATCTGAATTTCCTTTAGCGCATTACCACAAAACGGTTCGTTTTACAACAACGTTTACCGAATTGAACACCCCCTCACTGAGGGAGAGGGCTTTTCTTCTAATGACCTAAGTCGTTGTGATGACAGTTTCTTTCATCTGAATTTCCTTTAGCGCATTACCACAAAACGGTTCGTTTTACAACAACGTTTACCGAATTGAACACCCCCTCACTGAGGGAGAGGGCTTTTCTTCTAATGACCTAAGTCGTTGTGATGACAGTTTCTTTCATCTGAATTTCCTTTAGCGCATTACCACAAAACGGTTCGTTTTACAACAACGTTTACCGAATTGAACACCCCCTCACTGAGGGAGAGGGCTTTTCTTCTAATGACCTAAGTCGTTGTGATGACAGTTTCTTTCATCCGAATTTCCTTTAGCGCATTACCACAAAACGGTTCGTTTTACAACAACGTTTACCGAATTGAACACCCCCTCACTGAGGGAGAGGGCTTTTCTTCTAATGACCTAAGTCGTTGTGATGACAGTTTCTTTCATCTGAACTTTCGGTAGTGCATTACTAAAAAACTGATCGTTTTACAACACAGTTAATCGGAGTGAACACCCCCTCGCCTTTCAGGAGAGGGGGCCGGGGGGTGAGGTGGAATAAGAGGGAGTTAGGGAGTTAGGGAGTTTGGGAGTTTGGGAGTTTGGGAGTTTGGGAGTTTGGGAGTTAGGGAGCGACAACCTTCCGCTTCTTCAGCCGTCATACGCCGACTGCAGAAGCCCGATATCCAGCTTTTTCATTTTCAGCAGTGCAGCTGATACCCGGCCTATCTTCACCGGATCGGGATCGCTGAGTAACTTCGGGAGTATTTCCGGGACGACCTGCCAGGAGAAGCCGAATTTATCCTTTAACCAGCCACACTGTTGTGCCGATTTATCACCTTCCGCGGTAAGCTTATCCCAATAATAATCAACTTCTGCCTGGTCGGCACAATTGATCACCATCGATACGCCTTCATTAAATTGTACATCATCCATCGGGACCCCGCTGTCCATGGCAATAAACAATTGCCCTTCCAGTCGGAATTCGCCATGCACAACCGTCGCTTTTATATCTGTCTGCCCGGCTTCATAATGTGCATTCATGGTAATGTCAGACATTTTAAATACGGAGGTATAAAAGTGCATCGCCTCTTCAGCCCGGTTTTGCTGTGGTCCTGAAAACATCAGGCATGGAATGATCTTCTCCTGCCTGTTACCCATGATCAGCTGCCACGATACACCATACTGATCCTCGATCCAGCCGTATTTATCACTGAACGGGTATTTATCGAGCGGCATACGGATACGACCGCCTTTCTCAAGCTTTTGCCAGAGTTCATCAATCTCTTCCGGTTGCGGACAGGTCACGTAAAAGGATACTGATGGATTTATTTTGAAGTAAGGGCCGCCATTGATAGCACTGAATTCAAAGCCCTCCAGTTTGAAAGCTACAGTCATCACACTTCCCGCAGGTCTCCCCGAAGCTTTGGCGGAGGCTTCATCGAAACGGTTCGTACGGGTAACGGCTGAATTCTTAAAAACAGAAGTATAGAAATTCACGGCTTCTTCAGCCTGGTCATCAAACCAGAGGAATGGGGTGATCTTTTGACGGCCTGATGATCCCGTCTGTTCCCCTTTTTTACTTGCATTCATAAGTTTCCCGGTTTACATATATGTTTAGGCCTGCTGACCGGATGCTGCTGTATCGCTCTGAACATGAGCCGGATCCATCCACATCACTTCCCAGATATGACCATCAGGATCATTGAAGCTCCGGCCATACATGAATCCATAATCTTCCGGATCCCTGGCTTTACTGCCTCCCGACTTAAGTGCAGTATCCACAAGCTGGTTTACTTTCTCCCTGCTGTCTACAGTCAGGGTTACCAATACCTCTGTGGTCTTAGTGGCATCGGCAATGTCTTTTTTCGTGAATTCTTTGGCTTTGTTGTGAGTCAGTAACATGGCATAAATATCGTCGGAGATGACGAGACAGGCAGCCGTATCATCTGTGAACTGAGGATTAAAACGGTATCCCATACTTTTAAAAAAATCCATTGACCTGCTCAGGTCACTGACCGGCAGGTTCACAAAAATTTTTGTATCCATAGCGTTTCATATTTTATATTTCAGGTAAACAAATTGAATTGTTTTTTGCCCTCTAAATACTGTTTAAATAATCATGTGCAATTTCAGTTCCCCGCCCCGCCTATATTCCTGGCTGAATGAGTTCGCCTTCACCAGGGGGACAGCCACCAGTCTGGATATGATCCTGCCGGATTCGGGCCGGCACGTTCCAATGCCATCTTCACAGTATCTGCAGTTCTGCAAACGACCTCCCTGTTTTACCGGTAGAGATTACTTTTGAAAATTCAGGCAAAAAGAAGCATGAAGGCATGAATGAGATGTTCCGCCCCGCGATTTCTTCTACCGGTTAGTGTAGAACAACAATGTTATACCGGGTTCCCCCATGCCCCCCGGATAATGGTTAATGTAAAAATCGTTGAAAAATCAGCGTATATCATCCAATATTTCAACTTGTGTTCGTCTTTCCTTTTAAGATCCAAATTGAAGAAGAGCTCTCAAGTAGTATAAAGTATATAATAACGTTATATTAGGGGATCCCACCCCCCACCCAACCACCCTTAAATGGCCGTTTAACCCAAATCTCAGCGTACAAATTATATGTTATTTAACACGCCGGAAACTTTAGCTTTATTCTGCGTAATCTGTGTTTAATCTTCCTCTGATAATCCTCTCCCAAATTAATCTGTGTTATCTGCGTAATCTGTGTTTAATCTTCCTCTGATAATCCTCTCCCAAATTAATCTGTGTTATCCGCGTAATCTGTGTTTAATCTTCCTCTGATAATCCTCTCTCAAACTAATCTGTGTTATCTGCGTAATCTGTGTTTAATCTTCCTCTGATAATCCTCTCCCAAATTAATCTGTGTTATCTGTACCGATAACCTATCGGTATCTGTTTAATCTTCTCCCTGTTCACCCCTCCCCAACCCCTCCCCTGAGGGAGAGGGGCTTGTCTTCTAATAACATAAGTCGTTGTGATGACAGTTTCTTTCATCTGAACTTTCGGTAGTGCATTACTAAAAAACTGATCGTTTTACGGCAGAGTTAATCGGAGTGAACGCCCCATCGTCTTCCAGGAGAGGAGTCCGGTGGGGTGAGGTTACGAGGTAGTCTGTATTATTACAATCCGGAAATGACTTTTCCCGGTTAAGTTCCCTTTTTCTGGAAATCCCGGATTGTGAATAATCCCAATTTTACACTATTATTGTATTCTACATCCAAACAAATCTTCCCGACATGAAAATCAAAAAAATAGCGAACCTAACGGTCCTTGTTTCAGTGTTCGCATGGCTTTCGAGCTGTAATGCTCCCAAAAGCGACGTTATAATCAATACCCTCACCACCGAGAATCAGGCTGAGCCCGAGGGGATCAACGGTACTCAACCGCACCTGAGCTGGATCATGGAAAGCTCAACCCGTGGTCAGAAACAAAACGCTTACCAGGTTCTGGTCGCTTCTTCCCAAGATCTACTTGACCAGGATAAGGGCGACCTGTGGAACAGCAAAAAACAAAAATCGGATCAATCCATATTGGTTAAATATGCCGGAAAAGAACTTCAATCCGGCATGAACTGCTACTGGAAAGTCAGGATCTGGGATAAGGACGGTCATGTCTCACCATGGAGCTCAACAGCACATTGGAGTATGGGATTACTGAAACCAGGGGACTGGAAAGCCGAATGGATCGGTATAGATAGTACGTTCGCCGGTGAAGATGCGACCGGCCAGTTCAGGAAACTGGCGGCACGGTACCTCCGGAAAGATTTCGAGGTTACCAGGCAGGTAAAGAAAGCCGTTGTATATATTTCAGGGCTCGGTCTTTATGAGCTTCACCTGAATGGCCAAAGGACAGGAAACCGCGTTCTCGCTCCCGGCGCCACCGACTATACGAAGACAGTGTTTTACAATACTTATGATGTCACGTCTCAACTGGTACCCGGCCACAATGCCATCGGCGTGATCCTGGGCAACGGCCGCTATTTTGCCATGCGCAAGGATGAGCCTTTCCTGATGCAGAACTATGGATTCCCCAGACTGCTGATGCAACTCGATATTGAATATGCCGACGGCACTCACCAGATCATTCCTTCAGACCCATCCTGGAAACTGACGGTAAAAGGTCCCATCACCGAAAACAATGAATTTGACGGTGAGAAGTACGACGCCCGCCTGGAAATGCCCGGATGGGACAGGGCCGGCTTCGATGCCGTGAACTGGATGGACGCGCGCCCTGTGAAAGGACCGGAAGGAAAGCTTACCGGTCAAATTAACGAACCCATTCGCGTTACCGGACATATAAAGCCTTTATCGGTCAAACAAATAAAACCGGGCGTTTACATTTACGATATGGGTCAAAACATGGTTGGATGGGTTTCGCTTACAGCCACAGGCAAACCCGGCGTCAAAGTGACGATGCGTTTTGCCGAGAACCTGAAGCCCGACGGGAACCTGTATCTTGCAAATATCAGGTCTGCAAAAGTTACCGATACGTATATCTTTAACAATGACAGCGTGGTGAACTGGCAGCCCAGGTTCACATACCATGGCTTCAGGTATGTCGAACTGTCGGGACTTGCATCAAAACCGGATCTTTCCACCATCAACGGATGTGTGGTGAACAATGACCTCGCTTCAAACGGGAGTTTTGTATGTTCCGACACCATGATCAACCGCATATATACCAATGCCATGTGGGGCATCCGTGGCAATTACCGGAGTTTCCCCACCGACTGCCCGCAGCGCGACGAACGTATGGGCTGGCTGGGAGACCGTGCTACGGGGTGCCGGGGCGAAAGCTATATTTTCAATAACGGAAGCCTGTATCAGAAATGGCTCGGTGACATGCGCGATGCCCAGAACGCTCAGGGCAGCATTCCCGATGTTTGCCCGGCATACTGGGCCATGTACAACGACAATGTCACCTGGGACGGAACCGGCATCATGGTCATGGATATGCTGCTGAACCAGTACGGCAATGTTCCTGCCATCGCAGAAAATTACAATGCCATGAAAAAATGGGTGTTTTACATGGTCAACAAATACGGCTCAAACGGACTAATGCCCAGGGACACATATGGCGACTGGTGCATGCCTCCCGAAAACCTGGATATGATCCACAGCCAGGATCCCTCCCGCATAACTGCCGGTACCCTGCTGGGAACCAGCTTCTTCTATCATGATCTCAAACTCATGCAGGGTTTTGCCAAACTACTGGGTAAGCCTGATGATGAAACCCGTTTTGATACCCTTTCCGCAAAAATGAAAACTGCCTTTAACGAAACGTTTTTCGTCCCTTCGGAAAATTACTACGGTAACAACACGGTAACGGCAAATATTTTATCCATTGCTTTCGGCCTCGTACCAAAGGATAAGGAAGAAGCCGTTTTCAATAATGCCGTGAAGAGCATCGAGACACAATATCACGGGCATATACCGGTGGGACTTATCGGCATCATGTACCTGCAAAGGATTCTCACCGACTGCGGAAGAGCCGATATCGCCATGCGTTTCGCTACCGAAACCACCTATCCAAGCTGGGGGTACATGGTTAAAAACGGAGCTACCACAATCTGGGAACTGTGGAACGGAAACACGGCCAACCCGGCCATGAACTCCGGTAATCATGTCATGCTTCTTGGTGACCTTATTATCTGGATGCATGAATACCTCGCAGGTATCCGCCCGGCAGAACCCGGATTTAAATCCCTGGTCATGAAACCGCTGGTCGGAGAAGGGGTGACTTTTGTGAAAGCCAGTCATAATTCACCTTACGGCAGAGTCGTTAGTGAATGGAAAATGGACGGGAACAACAACTTCTCCTGGGACATTCAAATCCCGGTCAACACTACCGCCCATGTATTCATTCCGGCCAACGACACTTCTTCCGTATCGGAAAGTGGCAAGGAAGCGTCCCGGGCGGAAGGTGTGACTTTTGTTGAATTTAAGGATGGTTTTGCTGCATATGAAGTTCTTTCGGGAAAATATCACTTCGAGTCCAGCAATGTGGTCATCCCCAAAACCGATTACGCCCGTTCAGCAACCGTATCCATAATGCCGGAAGATCAGTCGACAGGACACAGTATCCTGGTCAGCATGTCCTGCCCTGATCAACAGGCACAGATAAGGTATACACTCGACGGTACAGAACCCGGTGAAATGTCCCCCCTTTACACGAAACCTGTTGAGGTTTCCGGCTCCTGCACTGTCAAGGCCCGTAGTTTCAGCAAAGATATCAGGCCCGGCTACGTGACAGGCAGAAATTACGATATCTATAATCCGGGTATTAACGGCTTGAATTATGCCTATTTCCAGGGAAAATGGGACAGTATCCCGGATTATGATCAGATGAAACACCTGAGAACAGGTAAGGTCAACGGATTCAATCTGAAAAGTATCAAAACCATTGAAGATTACTGGGGAGTAAAGTTTACCGGATTTATTGAAATTCCCCGTGACGGATCCTATAGCTTCTCAACCCTGAGCGATGACGGATCCCGCTTGTTTATCAATAATACCATGGTCGCGGATAATGATGGTATCCACGGGCCTTTTTCCGTAAAAGGAACCATTGATCTGAAAAAGGGCAAATACCCGGTCAGACTGGATTATTTCGAAGGGAATTACGGTGAAATGCTCAGGCTTGAAATCGAAGGACCCGGTATTCCACGCCAGTCACTGCCGGTATCGATGCTCCTTTACCGCTGAAGACCACTAAAATAGTTTTTGTGTCAGCCTGTCCTGCGAATCGAAGTGAAGAACTGATTAGGTGTACCTATAATATTCTTTTATCATGAAGAGGACCTTTTATGCCCTGGCAATGCTATGGTTGTTGTTAACTACATTTTTTAAATTAAGTGCCCAGGAATTCAGCCCAATACCACACTGGTTGGTTGCCGGATCATTCAGTAACCAGGAAAACGGGAACCTTACGGCTCAGCCATTTATCGATGAAACATCCATAACCCCTGGTGTAGGGAATAAAGCCGGAGATGTACTCTGGAAAGCCGTGGATCAGCATGCCATTGATTTCCTTCATGCCGGTTTCTCCCGCACAACTAATGTCATGGCTTATGCTTTCGTTTATATATACTCGAAGCAAGACCAGCTCGCCACTCTACTTCTGGGTTCGGACGACGGGGCTATGGTCTGGCTCAACGGTCTGCCGGTCTGGAGTAAGACCGTCATAAACCGGGCTATGATTGAAAACGAGGATACGATAGCCATTCAACTAAACAAGGGATATAACAGGCTGCTTGTAAAGGTTGAACAGGCCGGAGGCGGCTGGGGACTCGTCTGTAACCTGCTATCTTCCTTTCCTGTCAACACTGTCATAAGCCGTCCACCAATAAATGAACTTGCAGTTGCTCCCGGTTTGCAGGTATATGGTGTTTCCACATTCAGCAATAAAGGAGAAGCAGGCATACAGGTTAACGTCAAAAACTTCAACTTAAACATCACCGGGAAAACTGAGATCGGGATCATGAATGCCGGAAATAAAATCCTCGCAGGCAAAGCAATAGAGACCCCATCACCCTGTGGCAAGATCACGGTTATCTTAAGCTTTCCCGTTCAGCAGGCAGCAGGCATTCTCGCACAAAAAGACTTGCAGCTCAGCCTTAGCAATCAGAACGGTAAGCATCAGGTTTACCTTCCCTCTTCCCTGGCCACCGACCTTCTTATGCAACTTGCCGATAACAGTAGCATTTGCAGCCCTGAAACGATGAAGACTGCAAGGGAACTTAAATATGCAGAACAGGTGTATGGTTTGAATGAAGCATCCGTATTGGGTGCCCGAAAGGCATTGCTGGATGTAGCCGGTGGATGGTACGACCGTTTAGGAGGGGTTTACCGGTCCATGCTCAAAGATAAACTGAAGAATATTCCGGATTTGTCAAAGGATACCATCCAGATTATCGGTCATGCTCATATGGATATGAACTGGCTCTGGACGTACCCGGAGAGTGAAAAAATGTTCCACGACAATATAAGGCAGGCAGTGGCTTTGATGGAGAAATACAGTGATTTCACCATGCTGCAGAGCCAGGCTACCATCTATCAGTATATCAAACAGGTTGACCCTCCGCTGTTTGAAAAAGTGACGAAGTATGTAAAGGAAGGCCGCTTTGAACCCGTGGGAGGTATGTGGACCGAGGGGGACCTTAACCTTACCGGCGGTGAAGCTTTATGCCGTTCATTTCTCCTGGGTCAGCGGTTTTTCTACGAGAATTTCGGAAAGACAGCTCATGTGGGCTGGCTGCCCGACGATTTCGGCCATATTTCCCAATATCCGCAGATACTGAAACTGGCCGGCTGCAATTATTATTACTTTATGCGCTGTAATCCTTACGCAGGAACATTCTGGTGGACAGGGCCCGATTCTTCAAGAGTACTTTGTTTCTCCGGGATTGGCTACGGCAATACAATTACGCCGGCCATAAAAAATGAAATCGACGCATTGTCCCCTGAAAAACATCGTATCCTTGTACCTACCGGCGTTGGCGATCATGGCGGCGGACCAACACTCAAGGATATCAATATGATCCATAAACTGGACTCCACACCTCATTACCCGGCAGTAAAATTCACCACCGCAGAAGAATTTTTCAAGGTATCTGCCAGTGAGATGAAAAACCGGCCGACACATTATGGGGAAATGCAGTTCATCTTTACGGGCTGTTATACCTCTGTTGCCGAAATCAAGGAAAATACCCGTAAAAGTGAACAGTCGTTATACAGGGCAGAATACGTCTCTTCGTTGCGATGGCTTTTCGGCGAACCCTATCCTGCGTCTGAACTGAAGAGTTTATGGGAAACGGTGGCCTTTAACCAGTTTCATGATATTCTGCCGGGATCGGCTATTTACGAGACATACCGGGATGCAGTGGCTGATCATAAAATGGTTCAGAAAAAATCGGGTGGAATCTTTGAACAAGGCTTCCGGCATCTGGCTGATGAGATAAAATTCAAACCGGGAATGGGTCAGCCTGTGGTAGTGCTTAACATGCAGCCCCGTGATGGAAAAGTCCTGGCTGAGGCAGAGGTATTCTCCTATGCAAGTCCGGTAACCGCCAGTCTGACCCATTGGAGCGATTTTAATGGTTCTGATGTGGTTATCCCGACGGACGGTATCTCGGCCACTGTCCTGGTCAGGGATGATTCAGGAAAAGCTTACCCGGCCCAGATTACCGGTGGCAAAGTCTCACCCCCGGGATTTCGTACAAGGATCCAGTTTGTGATTGATGATATGCCCGCCGGCGGATATAAAACCTTTTATGCCGACGTTTCCAGACCCGGGATCGAAACGGAGCCGGTACCCGTGGAAAAGGGAACTTTTGAGACGGATTACTTCACTGTTGGTTTCGATATGAAGACCGGCGATATAATCCGGTTAAAGGATAAACGGACAGGAAAAGAATACATCGGCAACAACGGCCGGCTGAATAAGCTGACCATGTTCATGGAAGCACCAAACGGAATGAATGCCTGGGATATAGGTAAGATTGAGGATGTTCAGGACATTTCCGATGTGGAGAGCGTTAAAATCGTTGAAAATGGTCCGGTACGTGCCACTGTTGAAGTGGTGAAAAAATGGGGAAATTCAAAATTCATCCAGAAAACGTACATATACAAATCCTATCCGCGTATCGATTTTGATCTCGATGCCCACTGGTTTGAAACCGGTGATGGTGAGCATGATGCCCCGTTCCTCAGGGCAACCTTTGATCTGAACATCGACCATCCTGTTTTTGAAAACCAGGTTCCCTTTGACGTGGTGGAACGCCCCGTAAACGGTCAGGAAGTCCCGGCCCAGGAATGGGTTGATGTAACAAACGATACCGATGGCATAGCCCTGCTGAACAGGACAAAATTCGGCCATTCCTTTGAAAACGGCCAGCTGAGACTTTCGCTGCTCAGAGCAACTTATTACCCGGATGAATATCCCAATATAGGCATCAATCACATCCAGTACTCTCTTTACCCACATTCCGGCGATTGGAAAACCGGCGTTTGGGAGGAAGCAGATCGGTTCAACATTCCCGTTTACGCAGCCGAACCACCTTCTCTCGCCCTGGTAAAAACTCATGCTACCAGGCCGGCAGAAGATTCCTTCCTGGCTGTGTCGCCTGCATCGGTCATCCTTAGCGGTATTAAACAGGGTGAAGATGGCAACAACCTGATCATACGCCTGGTGGAAGTATGCGGAAAAGAAACTACAACAACGGTAAAATTGCCGGTGACGATTACAGCAGCCCATCGTGTAAATATCATCGAATTTCCACAGGAATCCATTAATAAACCGGCTGTTGATGGAAAGACGGTGAGGGTAAAACTTAAACCGCATGAAATTGTGACATTGTCGCTGACAACAGAACGGGAAAAGTAAATCATTCATTTAGAATCCGTAATCAAACATTGAAAACCATGAATTCAACATTCCATTGTACAGATATAAACTGGTTATCGGTAATCGTCGTAACTATCCTGTCCTTCCCCCTTGGGGCTCTCTGGCATTCAAAGAAACTGTTTGGCAAAGCATGGACCGAAGATGCCAGGCCAGTGTTTGACTCCTCCAAAAAAGGCAGCTCGCTTAAATTATTCGGACCTTCGGCGGTTCTGCACTTCATTGCCGTCACCGGACTCGACATGGTGATCGGTCCCGGAGCAACAGCTGTGTCGGGTCTTCTGACTGGTCTGTTCATAAGTATTTTATGGGTAACAACCTCCCTTGCCGTCACCCATTTATTTGCCGGCCGTTCCTTCCGGCTCATCCTTATCGACGCCGGATTTTACGTGGTCTTTTTCTCTCTCGCCGGACTTATCCTGGGAGCATGGTAGTACAGGATATCTTGTAACAAATATTGACTCACGAGTATCCTGACAGATTTTTATCATCGCTGATCAGGACAATATATTATAAATCCGAAGAAATCATTGTAATTAGTTGTATATTAATTGTTTTAACCAAAAATTGTAACAGAATTCTCTTTCTTTGTCTCCCGATTAGTAATCCAGGGATCATTCATATTCCTCTTCATACCTGCGTCGTTCCCCGGGCATTCTCACCACGTGCAAAACCTTGGCTATGCATGGGCTACCGTTCTGCGGTTCGGGGGAGCGATTCCGGGGATTATTCTTTTTTCCTTTTCGTAATTGCGTCGTTCAACGGTTATTCCCACCACGGGCAAAATCGTGGCTATGCATGGGCTACCGCTCCGCGGTTCGGGGGACGATTTCAAGGATTATTCTTTATTTCCCTCTTCACTTCCTAACTTCCTAACTTCCTAACCTTCTAACCTTCTAACTTCCTAACTTTCTAACCTCCAACCTCTAACTTCCTAACTTCCTAACCTCCTAACCTCCTCCCATCCCCACAGGCCTGGGCACAGCAAGGGGCTTCGTTATTCTTAAGAGAGTCTTTTCTTAAAAAGGGGCCCCACCCCCGCCTTCCAAACCGTCCGCCCTTTATGACTTTCACCCCCCGGATCTCAGCGTCCCCATTTCCTCTATTTGACGAAAAGTTATCAACTCACCCAAAATGACGATATCCATTTTGATGAATGTGAGCTGAAATCATCATTTTTTTTTCTCACTGCAAGAATATTTCAGTCCTTTTTTGTATAGGAACCGTTCGACCTCATATCCATGGATGTAATTTTCCTCGACATGTTTCCGGGAATGCCGGGAATAATGACGAAACACCTCATTGTAATGCAGAAATTCCGGGCATTCCCACCACAGGCGGAACCGTGACTATGCCTGGACTACCTCTCCGCGGTTCGGGGTAGCATTTCCATGGATTATTCTTCATTTCCCCTCTCGCCTTCTTCACTTCCTAACTTTCTAACATTCTAACTTCCTAACCTTCTAACCTCCTGACCTCCTAACCTCCTCCCATCCCCACAGGCCTGGGCACAGCAAGGGGCTTCGTTATTCTTAAGAAGTCTTTTCTTAAAAAGGGGCCCCACCCCCGCCTTCCAAACCGTCCGCCCTTTATGACTTTCACCCCCCGGATCTCAGCGTCCCCATTTCCACTTTTTGACGAAAAGTTATCAACTCACCCAAAATGATGACATCCATTTTGATGAATGACAGCTGAAATCATCATTTATTTTTCTCACTGCAAAAATATTTCAGTCCTTTTTTGTATAGGACTATTTCGACCTTATGAACAGGAATGAAATTCTCCACGCGATGATTACCGGGATCATTTTTTTCCTTTTCGTCCGTGCGTCTTTCTCCGTTCATTCCCACCACGGGCAAAACCGTGGCTATGCTTGGGCTACCGCTCTGCGGTTCGGGGATACAATTCCGGGAATTATCCCTTCTTCACTTTCTAACTTCCTAACTTCCTGACTTTCTAACTTCCTAACTTTCTAACTTCCTAACTTCTTCACCTCATAACCTCATAACCTCATAACCTCATCACTTCTTCCCATCCTCCCAAAAAATTTACTATGTTTGTCATAACAATAACCGAAAATTTTCCAACCCCCATGCGAAACATCGATGTAAAAGTCCTCACCGGCATGCTTCTGGCTCTCGGAGGATGCGCCCACAACGACCATGCAAAACAGCAGGCCGAAAAACCCAATATCATCTATATCCTGGCTGATGATCTCGGCTATGGTGACCTCGGATGCTATGGACAGAAAATGATAAAAACCCCGAAACTCGATGAGATGGCCAGCGAAGGCATGAAATTCACCCAGTTCTATGCGGGAAGCACGGTATGTGCCCCGTCACGGTGTACCCTCATGACCGGCCTTCATACCGGGCATGCCTATATCCGCGGTAACGCAAACAATGTATACCTGAGGCCTTCAGATACCACCTTATCCCAGGTGCTTCACAATGCCGGATATGTTACCGGGATGTTCGGAAAATGGGGACTCGGAAATGCCGGTACAACAGGGGATCCGGCGCTGAAGGGCTGGGATGCCTTCACAGGTTACACTGACCAGGTACAGGCCCATTATTATTACCAGGATTCTATCAATAAGATCGTGGACGGAAAAACCGTTAATGTCCCCATTGATTCCTCCAGGTATTCCTATGAGTATGCAATCGATGATGCGCTGAATTTCATCCGTGATAATAAAAATAATCACTTCTTTGCCTACCTGCCCGTAAGGCTTCCCCACGCCGAACTTCTGGCTCCGGAAAAAGATCTCAAACCTTACCTGGATGAAAAGGGTAACAGCATCTTTAAGGAGGTGCCATACACCGGCAATGAATTCAAGCACAATGACAAACCCTACGCTGAATATGCCGCCATGATAACCAAACTGGACGGTGATGTGGGACGGATCCTTCAACTGCTTAAAGATCTTGGTCTCGACAAAAACACCATCGTGTTGTTTGCCAGTGATAACGGGGCCGATGAAGGTTATAGCGGTGTGAAAAATGAATACTTTGACGATAACGGACCCCTGCGTGGCATTAAAAGGGATCTGTATGAAGGTGGCATCCGCGTTCCCATGATCGCCTGGGGACCAGGCACTGTTCCTGCCGGCAAAGTAAGCGATGTGATCTGGGCACACTGGGACCTTGCTCCTACCTTCTGCGATTTTGCCGGTACCACTTTCACTCCTCCGACAGACGGAATCTCTTTCCGCAACGCGCTCACCGGCAGCGAACAAACCCGGCTGCATGAGTATATCTACTTCGAATTCGGTGTGCCATGGTATCTCAAATATATGCAGGCTGTGCGTAAAGGGGACTGGAAACTCATCAGGACGAAGCGTAATATTCTGCCTGAACAATTTGAACTGTTTAACCTGAAAGACGACATCGGGGAAACGAGAAACCTCTCGGCAGAACACCCTGAGATCGTAAAGGAACTGTCCGGTATCATGCTATCGGCTCACCGGAAGCCTGCTCTCAGCGTTTTCGATTTTTCCTACATGCCTGAAACTGATTCCATTCCCGCAAGTGATCTGTTTACCTTGCAAGGAGAGGCTGGCGGGCTGACCGGATCCTATTACAAGGGCAAAAATTTTGAATCGCTGGTAAAAACCGAAACCGACCCACAGATTAATTTCGAATGGGCCGGCGGAGCACCCGAAGGCCTCCCCGATGATGCCTTCAGCATCCGATGGACCGGGAAACTTGAAATACCCCAATCCGGTACCTACCATTTCTATACCGCTGAAGATGACGGACTGCGCCTCTGGATCAACAGGAAGCTCATCATTGACGACTGGAAAGCCCATGGTGTTGAGATACACGAAGGTACCATCAACCTTGTAAAAGGACAGAAAGCCGATATACGCCTCGATTATTTTGAGAACGTCGGAGGTGCTGAGGTGCATCTGAGCTGGAAGAAACCGGCTGAATAGCCCAGTGTATGAAATATTAAGTAAGCCACGTCCATCAAGGGATCTGTAATCTGAGAAAACGTTCCGTCGTCCCTTTGTTTTTATTCTTGTATCTTGCACAATAAAAAGCTGCAACAATGAGAGCTCTACGGTTTTCTATATTGTTTTTTCTTGTCCTGCAGGCATGCCAGCCCAAAACACCAGATTATATCAAAGGCCGCTGGAAAGGTGAAAAACCCCTGGGGACGGTGATCTCTCTGAATGGAACATGGAAGGTCGCGGAAGGTTCTCTGGAACAGATGCCCTCCGATTTCAACCATACCGTAACTGTACCGGGCCTGATAAAGAGCGCGGTTCCCACCTTTAAGGAAACCGGCGTAGCTTCGTCAAAAAGGGAAGCATACTGGTATAAAACATACTTCACCATCCCGGAAAATGCCCCTTATGACGTTGCCCGGCTGATCATAAAAAAATCCCGTTACGGAACCGTCGTTTTTGTTAACGGAAAAGAAGCAGGCCGGAATATGCTGAATTTCACATCTTCAGATATCAACATAACGCCTCTGATAAAAAAAGGGGATAAGAACGAATTGATAGTCCGCATCGGTGCTCATATCAGTAACGGACCTGACACGGTGAGTACTGCCGGTGAGGTGGAAAAACACAAGTACTATGCCGGTATCTACGACGATGTGGATGTAGTCCTTTCCAAAGCACCGTATATCTCGAATGTTCAGATCGCCCCCGACCTTAAAAAGAATGAGGCACTGGTCGAGACTGAACTGGTCAATCCCTTCAATAAAGTTGAAAAATTCAGCCTCTCCCCTTCGATTTACGATGATCAGACCAAAGAAAAGGCAGCCGGCGCACAGGATGTCAGCGTACTTCTAAAACCCCTGGAAACAAAAAAGATCCAATTCACGGTCAGCATCCCCAACGCTAAACTATGGACACCTGAAAGCCCTGACCTGTACGTTCTTGAAATACGCAAAGGCGCAGAATCCTCCTTCACCAGGTTCGGTATGCGGACATTCCGCGTCGACAGCAGTTATACAAACAAAGCGCTGCTGAATGAAAAACAATATTTCCTTCGTGGCACCAACGTTGCCCTTTTCCGCTTTTTCGAAGACACCCTCTGCAGGCAGCAACCCTGGGATTACAAATGGGTCACAACATTGCATGAACGTTTTAAAAGTTTGAACTGGAATTCGTACCGGATATCTATCTCTGCCCTGCCTAATTTCTGGTACGACATTGCCGATGAACAGGGTTTTGTCATCTTCGATGAATATCCCATGTGGTACGCCATTCAAAACCAGATGGCCGGTGAGAAAGCCAGGGAAAAGAACCTGGACGATCCGGTCAGGAAATACGGTGTATACCCGCCAAAATTAACGGCCGACAGGCTTGTTAACGAATATACCCATTGGATGAGGGAACACTGGAACCATGCTTCCGTTTGTGCCTGGGATGCCCAGAACGAAACCTGGACCCCGGCTACAGGTGAGGCGATCAACAGGGTCAGGCATCTCGACCTTTCGAACAGGCCCTGGGATAACGGCTGGTCACCTCCCGCCGGAAAAAATGATTATCGTGAAGCTCATAACTATTTTGCATCTTATAACGTGGGAAGTGAAGATAAAAATCCCCGTGCAAAGGTCAGAGCGCCTTTCCGCCTCTCCGATCTGCCTGACAAAGACAAAATCGGCTATACTTTCTATGAACCTTACCAGGCTTATTATGAACATGGCAAATTCGATGAGTACTGGGACTTTCCATGCGTTCTCAACGAATACGGCTACCTGTGGCTTAACCGCGATGGCAGCCCTACGACACTGACCAAACCCTATTATGACGCCGTCCTCGGGCCGGAGGCTACACCTGATCAGAGATTTCACCACTACGCCACTATGCTTGCCGCCCTCACGGAATATTGGCGTGAAAACAGGACATTCTTCGGTGTTCTGCAAGTATTCGGCCTCGATTTTTCAGCCGGATATGCAGCCACCGGTGATATCTTCACCAATATCGACAGCCTGACACTTTACCCATATTTTAAAAAATATGTTGCCGATGCCTTTGCCCCTGTCGGCATATGTATCGATTACTGGAAGACGGAGATGAAAACCTATCATTCCGGCTGGCCGCCCATTAAAGGCTTTGAAGTGCCGGTGGTCATCACCAACGACCGGGATGAAAAGATAACCGGCACCTTCATCCTGAAACTGGTCAATCTTCAAACCGGCAGGATCTATCATCAGAAAGCATACGCATTCGAAGTATGTGCGCTGCAACAAACCAGGCGTATTGTCAAACTTTTAATCCCCCGTGATGCCGGAAAGTATATTCTCTCAGCGGAATTGCAGATCCGGGATGAAAAACCTGCTACCAGCTACCGGGAGATTTTGTTTTCAGACAAGGATACAGAATAAGCCTGAAAAATCCTGGAAGAAGAATGCCGGATGGATGCACCTTACCCGCAAACCGTAAGCCCGAAATCATCCCTGTTCAGAAATCCGAATTTCATGTCCCGGAATCCCTGAATGCAAACCATCATCCGTTTAGCTTGTTTCTCTTTGTATGAGGAATCAGACTGCCCGCAGACGCGACACAAAAATCATCCTGATATTAGGGGCATTGACCACCCTGGTCCCGTTTTCCGTCGATACATATCTGCCTGCCATTCCGGTAATTGCAGAGGAATTTGGAACTTCTTCCGCTCATATGACATTCTCACTGACCACCTTTTTTATTGGTTTTTCGCTTGGTCAACTCATCTATGGACCGCTTCTGGACAAGTTTGGCAGGAAGAAACCTCTGTATTTCGGTCTGGCAATCAGCATTGCAGCCAGCATTGCCTGTGTGATGGCAGCAAACGAGCAACAATTTATCACCTTCCGGTTTATCCAGGCCCTGGGAGCTTCTGCTGCCACCGTGGCTGCCATTACGATGGTGAGGGACTTTTTCACACAGGAGGAAAGCGCCAGGATATTTTCCATGCTGATCCTGGTGATTGGGACATCTCCGCTTCTCGCTCCTTCACTTGGGGGTCTCATCACGACTCATTTCGGATGGATATGGATTTTTGTCTTTCTTTCACTGCTCGCTGTAGGTCTGTTGCAGCTGATTATTTTCACTTTACCCCAAAAGTATATTGCCGATCCCGGTATTTCACTGAACATTAAACACCAGACTAAAAGATACATTTCTATCCTGAAACAAAGAGATTTTCTGACCTACGCGCTGGCTGGGGCTTTTTCGTTTGCCACCCTGTTTATTTATATTGCAGGTGCCCCGATCATCTTTATGCAGGTTTTTCATGTAAAGCCGGAGACATTCGGGGTCATCCTGGCCTTACTTTCCTCCGGTTTCATCGGAGGAAGTCAGCTCAATGTATTATTACTCAGGAAATTCAGCAGCAGGGAAATATTCAGGATCGCCATGTCAGGCCAGGTGATCATAGCATTGCTGTTTCTTCTTGGCACACTGAGCGGATGGTATGGTGAAGTCGGGACTATGATCAACTTCTTTTTTCTTCTGTTATGCCTTGGATTCACCAATCCCAATGCTACGGCTTTGGCTTTTGAACCGTTCAACGAAAACCTCGGGAGTGCCTCCGCCCTCCTCGGAACCATCCGGATCGGTATTGCCGGCCTGGCATCGGCAGCTATCGCCCTCTTTCACACAAAATCCATTCTGCCTGTTGCCTTGATGATTGCTTCAACAGCTATTTTAGCATTGCTGATATTCCTGGCCGGACAACGAAAACGCTGATCGGTAATCTTTGAAACAGCTCGGGGTGAAATGCGCGCTGTGTTCCCCCTTCAGGGGGTCAGGGGGCGTGCGTAGGGCAATGTGTCCTCCTTCATAGTTCAGGGGTAAGCCGCGCGCTGTGTTCCCCCTTCAGGGGGTCAGGGGGCGTGCGCAGGGCGATGTGTTCCTCCTTCATAGTTCAGGGGTAAGCCGCGCGCTGTGTTCCCCCTTCAGGGGGTCAGGGGGCGTGCGTAGGGCAATGTGTTCCTCCTTCATAGTTCAGGGGTAAGTCGCGCGCTGTGTTCCCCCTTCAGGGGGTCAGGGGGCGTGCGCAGGGCGATGTGTTCCTCCTTCATAGTTCAGTAGTAAGTCCTTTGGTCTAGGGGGCGCGTGTACAGCCTTCCGGAATCCTCACAACAACCCTACCTTGTCAGCCATAAAGGTCAGTCCCAGCGAAAGTAAAAAAGCGATCGTCGGCGCAATGATCCACATCAGGAAGAACTTCCTGACTTCTGTTTTTCTGAAGATATTTTTGGTGCCAAGCTTGGCTACACCTATACCCAGGATGGCTGCCACGTTAAGCTGAACCAGGGAGGAGGGTATCCCCTTCGTGACAGAAGCAGCCAATAGTAAAGAAGCCGAAACAAAGGCGATAATGACTGCCTCAAATTTACCGAACAGGACGATCTCCTTCCCGGTGTTCTCCAGAATCCTTTGGCCGAAGATAGAGCTCCCTATTCCAAAATTCGGTGCCACAATCAGAGTGGACAGGATCATGATCAGAATGAAATTCTTGTCAGGGGAAATATGAAGTTCATTTGCCGTCATACTGGCAATAGGCCCGGCAGCATTGGCTACATTGTTTGCGCCGATGGTAAACGCCACATACAGCGACATGACGACAATCAGGATGTTGATAATGGATATCCTGTTCAGGTTGCTGGAGCGCGTAGTCATGGTATATCCCCTTTTCCTCATCGGCCTGTAGATATATTTCCCAAGGAAAAAACTGAGGAAAAAAGAAATCACCGGCAGAATGAACCAGGTAGGGATGATTTGAAACAACAACTTGTCGGAATTCAGCTGATGGAAATAAATTGCCGGTGCAACAATTGCAAGTACCGTAGCCTGGCTGGTCGACTGCGGTATGCCGGCAAGGTTGGCAACAAGCAGCGAAATGGCCACCGAGAACAAGATGATAGACACCAGAGTGAATGACATCATTGAGGGATCAAGCAGATCTTTCCCAAGGGTCGTAGCAGTGCCCTTCCCTGCCAGGATCGCACCGAGAAAAACCATGATGCCGAATATTCCCGGGATAAGACTTTTACGCAGAACATTTGAACCATATGCGGCGGAAAAAGCCGGTCCGGTGCCACTGCCCCCCATATTAATGGCAAGAAATATGGCAATAACAAAAGGAATAAGCAAATGATTGAAGAGTGGAGACATTTTCTGATCATATTAGGAATGACCACAATTTAAGCTTTCGAGGTTAAAAGTATGAATTTCACCTGAAATTACATCACTTTTCACCAAAATCTGCCAGCACAAAAGAATGAGAGTGAAAATCCGGAATCCGTAGGTTTCATTATGGCTTGGGCTTTAATAAAACTTTGTAAGAAAAATCCCTGCTGTACCGGCATTCCATTCCGTTACACACCACGATAAGCTTATCCTTGAAGCTTTCGGAATATTTAGGAATAATTATATTAAGCTGTTTAGGTGAAGCATAAGTTACCTGGCAATCCTGCCCGTGCAGGCTGACGCTTAGATTCTCAATATCATTGCCAAAATTAAGACCATTAACAATAACTATTGAACCGGTCATTCCTGATGAAGGAACCAAATCCAGGACAACCGGAAATGGTTTTGAACCCTGGCTGATAAAATCTGACATTGGACCCCGGAAATCACATATGCCTTCGTAGATGCATATGCGGTTACATAATATTCATAATTATTCAACTAAAGTACTCTCAAGCCGTAAGGAAAATTTTTCATGATCGCCGGAAGGCAATCCACTGTGTCGGAGTAATGCATAAGTAACTCCCGGGCAGTTCCGACATTCCCAATGGAACCAAAGCTTTTCCGGTTTCACTTTTCCATGGCTGTGAAATACACCATTTAAAGTTGCTCCGTCCTTATTAATATCGGTTACGGCAAGGGTCTCAAGAGACGGGTATTTTGTGTCACCGGAAAATTCAGCATCTTTAACACAACCGGTCAGTAAAAGAATGATTATTACCACATGCATTCTTTTGTTGGTTTCCCGTTTTATAACAGCCGCCATTTTCAAATACTTTTATGAATGATTCTTAAATATGTAATAAATATATCCTGAGTTTAAAGCCAAGTATATAGGAGCTAAGATCGTGCTTTTCGCTCAAAGTCGAATTATAAAAGATTGAAACATCTGATTTTAAATGGTTTGAGACTTTAAAAGCCAAACCTCCGGCAAGATTAACTGATATGCATAAATTATTAAAAGAGTATGGACTAAAGTACGAATTATTTAACGACAGATTGTTATTAGTGAATTCCTGAATATGCTCCCTGATTTCATTTTCCAAATGAATCTGAACAGCTGGTCCGGCAGATAAAAACATAGATGTTTTGCCCGGGCTGAAGCGAAATTTCAAAGAAGCCGGGATTTCGAGAGTATGCTGGTTAAAAATAAGCTCTTTAATCAAATTATTCTCATCGTATCCGTCATAAATAGCTGTTTTATAATAATTAAATGAAGATGTAAGGGCAAGTGTTCCCTTCTTCGTCAATGGGATATCAATACCAATACCAATTACAGGAGAAATAGCTGATTTTAAGGTTTTGTGGCTGAAATCCTCCAGCACATAACCGGGATCGGCAATGTTTATGTGATTCATTTGAAAACCTCCTGAAATAAAGTATGAAGTTTTGGAGTTTTCCGGAATACACATTCTTGAATCTGCACAAATCATATCTTTGACCAAATTTTATAAGTGATTTGGTATTTAATTTTGTGTGGCTGATGTATTTCGAAGAAAATTCACATGAGTCGGCGTATTCTGCAAGTACATCTCTAAACTGATTGTGTTGTTTCTCAAGCAGGGTCAATTTGCCAGTGCGGTCAAATATATAATAGGATGGCGAAAGTTTTCTCTCCATTTTCAGTATCTTGAAATTACCTTCATACAAAACCAGCAGAAATACATTAAATTTTCGTGTCGTACTGGAGATATTAACGGATTGATACTTATACAAATGCTCATGATTATCATTGTAATAAAATTCGAAACCGACAATCTCTGACGCTGTATACGTTGTTTTTGTTTCACTTCGGCCTGCGGAAAATTCAATATGGTCTATACCTGTGGAGGTAATATCAAAATTGATGTATCCCTGTGCCGATGCAGTGTCAGAATAGAATATTGTCCCGATATATTGTGCATTTGCACTTATGAATTATAAATGACAGGAAGGACAGGAAAAGGAGATGTTTAAGCATGTGAAAGAGGGTTAATCGTTTTCTATATTAAAGATAATAAAAAATATTTCAGTTCAAAAGAAAATCATCTTCGGGACTATTAAAAAACATCCGGGGATGTGGAACAATTCAGTAATATTTTTTGAAACTTGCCAGAAAAAAGATGGGAAAGACCTTTGCAGAAAAAATTCTTGGTGCGCCTGCCGGTGCAATTGTTTTCCGGAGCCCTTCGCTTGTCCTTTCGCACGATAACACAATCAGTATTAGGAAAACTTTTGAGAAGATGAACGGGACAGCACCGGCAAACCCCGGCAGCCTCCTTGTGGTCCTCGATCATAATGCACCGCCCACGAACGCCGGGCTGGCAAACGATTACCAGGCAATACGTAATTTTGTAAAGGAGTTTGACATTCCGAATTTCTATGATGCCGGGCGGGGGATCTGTCATCAGATCATGTCATACCATGCTCTTCCGGGAATGATAATTGTAGGCAGCGACAGTCATACCTGTACGGCGGGTGCTTTTAATACACTCGCTGCCGGTATCGACCGTACTGAGACAGCCGGGATCTGGAAAACAGGTGAAACATGGTTCATGGTCCCCAAAAGTATCCGGATAAATCTTAAATGGCCGGATGAATGCCGGCGTCTATGCCAAAGATCTGTCTCTATGGATCATAGGCATGCTCGGATCGGAAGGAGCCAACTACATGTCTGTTGAATACCATGGCGATGGTGTCCGCACACTCAGCATATCCGACCGGATGACCATGGCCAATCTCGCTTCGGAGATGGGAGCCAAAAATGCAGTCTTCCCGCCTGACGATGTTCTCGCGGCATTTTACAAAAAAGATAAGCTCAGTAACGGCATCTGGGCCGATGCGGATGCCCGCTATGAAAAGGAATTCACTGTCGACCTGGAAAAGGTCTTCCCTCTCGTGGCAGCTCCGCACCAGGTAGACAATATCAGGGCAGTAGCTGCAGTGGCCGGCACACCTGTGCACGAAGGACTGATTGGAACCTGTACAAACGGAAGGATTGAAGATTTCAGGACCGCAGCTGAAATACTGAAGGGCCGTAAAGTAGCCGATGGTTTTCAGCTGCTGATCATCCCTGCATCACAGGAAATTTATCTCCAGGCCTTGAAGGAAGGGATCATTGAAATACTGATCGAAGCCGGGGCAAACGTATTGAGCTCAAGCTGCGGTCCGTGCCTGGGAACAGGTCAGGGTATTCCTGCCGATGGCTTTAACGTGATTTCCACAGCAAACCGCAATTTCAAAGGGCGGATGGGGAACCCCAATGCTTCCATATTCCTTGCATCACCCGCCACCGTGGCCTGGTCAGCCATAAACGGCTTCATCACGGATCCCCGACAGGTCAGGTCTGAAGATACTTTCCCATTCCCGAACAAACCATCCAAAACCATTCAGATTGAGGAAAATGAGCACCGTAAATCAGGCAACGTATGGAATTATGCCGATGCCGACAACCTCAACACCGATCAGATGTTTGCCGGTAACCTGACCTATACCATCCACAGTTCCGACCCGGCCTCCATCCTGCCGCATCTTCTGGCCGGATTTGACGCTAATTTTTCAAAGGAAGTGGCAGATGGAGATATCATCATTGCCGGTGACAATTTCGGCTGCGGAAGCTCCAGGGAACATCCTGCCGTCGGTCTTGCTTATGCTGGCATTCAGGCAGTGATCGTGAAATCAGTGAACCGTATTTTTTACCGTTCGGCCATCAACCAGGGACTTCTCCTGCTGGTTCTTCCTGAAGTGGTTGAAAAATGGCGGCCCGGTGAAAATATCAGGATTGATACCACCCGCGGAATAGTTGACACAGGCACCAAAACCTTTCACTTCGAGCCACTGCCGGGTAAACTAAATGAAATCCTGGAGAAAAAAGGGCTGGTTAACTGGATGAGGGAAAATGTTGCAGATAAATCATGATGCGTATTTCATGACCAGTTATTCCAGGTTAAAGCATTGAAATACCGGATGCTGCTTGCCTCCTTCTTCAACCCTGGCAGAAAACCTCTGCATAGGCTCAGCCCTTCAGGATTAATCGATATCATCGTTATGGTTGCCCTTGTATCCCTTAATGATACCGCGTTTTGAAGTCCTGATAAAATTTATGATCTCATCCCGTTCCGGAGTCTGATCAAAATTTTCTTCAATAGATTTTAAGGCTTCGGAAGTAATTTTCCCCGACTGGAAAATGATCCGGTATATTTCATGAATGACGGAAACCTGTTCTGCCGAGAATCCCCTCCTTTTTAATCCGACGATATTCAGTCCGGCATAAGACAGGGGATCACGGGCAGCCTTGACAAAAGGCGGAATATCTTTTTGTACTTTGCTGAGACCACTGGTAAAGGAATGTGAACCAATGGTACTGAACTGATGGATACCACATAAACCACTTATGATCGCCCAGTCCTGGATGACCACCTCACCTGCAACGCCGGTGCTGTTCCCAATGATACAGTTGTTCCCGATAATACAGTCGTGCCCTACATGTACATAAGCCATAAGCAGACAATTGCTCCCGATAACGGTTTTCCCCCTGGAACTGGTGCCCCGGTTGACCGTCACACCTTCCCTGACCGTTGTGTTATCACCGATCTCGGCAGTGGTGCTTTCGCCTTTGAACTTCAGGTCCTGGGGTATGCCGGAGACAACAGCGCCAGGAAAAATCCTGCAGTTTTTGCCTATTCTTGCACCACTCATAATAGAAACATTGGAACCTATCCATGTTCCATCACCAATTTCCACATTCTCGTCGATGAAGGAAAAGGGGCCGATCGATATGTTCTTTCCAAGAACCGCATCAGGGTGAATAACTGTATTGGGATGTATACTCATAAGACCTTTCTTTCAGAAATTGTTTAGGGTAAAATCCCTGATTCCGGGATACCTTCTGGACCGGGGATTTTAGCGGTCCCATAAATACGAAACAGCAGCGAACATGTTTCTGTATACCGGGCATAAAAATAATAATGTTTGGATTTGAAAAAGAAAAAAAATGAGAGCTTTTTTCATCTTTCCCGGCACATCCTGACTTCAAAGGCTTTGCTTTCTTCCACCTGATTAATAAATCCTGAAAACAAAGGCTGTCCGGCAGGCAGAGCCGGCAGACAAAACTGATCATATCCTTACAGGCCGAACCGGCCCGGCAAATTTTCGGATGATGCCTTTCACGGCAGGTCAGATCAGAATGATTCCGCTCTTCCGGCAATGAGAAACCATTTCCCCCGGCCAGATGCTCGACTGAATCTCGCCAATATGAGCTTTTCTGAGCAGGAACATGCACAACCTCGACTGACCGATACCTCCGCCAATGGCATCCGGGAGTTCATCGTTCAGGAGTCGCCTGTGGAAAAGCAAGCCTTTGCGGTCTTCGCATTTACGGATGATAAGCTGCCGTTTCAGAGCTTCCCTGTCAACGCGAATCCCCATGGATGAAAGCTCAAAGGCCATTTTCAATACCGGGTTCCACACGATGATATCACCGTTCAGGCCCTGGTGGTCCCCGCCCGTTTCCGTTGTCCAGTCATCATAGTCCGGAGCCCTCCCGTCATGCGGCTTTCCGTCGGCCAGGTTGCCGCCGATACCGATGATGAAAATGGCGCCGTATTTCTCTGCTGCACGGTTTTCACGTTCCCGCGGCGGAAGATCAGGATACATCTCCAGAAGATCTTCCGAATGAAGAAATGTAATCTCCTCCGGGAGGAAAGGTTCGATCTCTTCATAATATTCGTAGATCTGGAATTCCGTCCGTTTAATCACATCATAAATTTGCTTCACGATGGCCTTGAGGTATTCCAGATTACGATCTTCGCTGGTGATCGCCTTTTCCCAGTCCCACTGGTCTACATAGATCGAATGGAGATTGTCAAGCTCTTCATCGGGCCTCAGGGCATTCATATCCGTATAAATGCCATATCCGATACGGATATCGTAATCGCGTAACATCATCCTCTTCCATTTGGCGAGGGAATGCACAATTTCAGCGGTCTGATCGGACATATCCCTGATCTTAAAGGATACCGGACGTTCAATGCCGTTAAGGTCATCATTGATACCGGTGCCTCTCAGAACAAAAAGTGGGGCCGTGACCCTGCGGAGTCTCAACTCGGAAGAAAGCGAGATCTCAAACGTGTCTTTTATAAGCTTGATGGCTTTCTCTGTTTGTTTCAGATCGAGTACAGGCTTGTAACCTTCAGGAATAATAAGCTTCATAACAGGTATTTTAGGGTTAGCAATGTCATTTAAAACAGTCCTCCGTGTTGATATATTTCCATCTGAACATCCTGGAATTTTTCAGCTTTGACGTGAACATCTTTTGAAATGTTGATCAGTTCTCCGCTTTCCAGGTTTATGCCGATCGTATCGCCATCAGTGAGTTTAAGTTCCCGGATATGTTTGCATGTCAGTACCGGAAAACCCGCATTGATCGCATTACGTTCATAAATAGCACCGAAAGATTCTGCAATAATAGCCTGGATGCCAAGAGAAACAAAACAATCAACAGCTTGCTGCCGCGAGCTTCCCGCACCGAAATTCCTGCCGGTAAAAATGATATCACCCTTCTTTACCTTCTTTGCAAAACCAGTAAAACCTTCCAGGTTGTCGAACGTGTATTTTCCCATTTCAGATGGGTCTGTGATGGTCAGATAACGGTTATGAAAAATCATGTCGGTATCGATGTTGTCCCTTTCAATGAACCATACCCGTCCTCTCAGTACAACTGGCTTAGGGTCCACCGGTTTCTTCTGCCCTGAGCTCACTGTAACACCAGTCTGCTTTTCAGGTTCAGGGAAAATCTCTGCCAAAGGTTTATCCGGAATATGGTCAGGCGTAGTAATATATCCGGCTACAGCTGAAGCTGCTGCTACTGCAGGTGAAGAGAGATAAACGTCTCCCTGCCCCTGTTTACCGGGAAAATTCCGGTTCCCTGTGCTTATGCTCACCTCTCCGGGACCGTTCTGTCCTACCTGCCCGGCAGCACATCCCGCACACCCGGCATTGGAAACCATAGCACCGGATTCCTTGAAAATGTCGATAAGACCCTCATCCAGACATCTCTGCCAGACAAGGTCGGTAGCAGGAACAATTTTCAGAACGACACCATCCGCCACCTTCCGTCCCCTCAGAATTTCAGCCGCCTCACGCATATCACTGATCCTCCCGTTGGTACAGCTTCCGATAAAGGCGGAATCGATCCTGATCTTAACAATTTCTCCGGCTTCGACAGCATCGGTGGGTTTTCCCGGCTTTGAAATACGGCGTGTAAAATGTGCCACATTAAGTTCTTCCTCCAGGGTATACACCGCATCGTCATCCGCCTGCAGGGGCTGAACGGGCTTACCGGTCCTCGACATGCAATATCTCATCACTTCCCGGTTGGGAACAAAAAGAATAATGATGGCACCCATCTCAGTAGCCATCGATGAAATGGTGATCCTGTCATCGAGAGATAAATGATCGACATCATCGCCATATACCTCAACAGCATATCCAAGCAAACGATCAGGTCCGAAATGTGAGAGCAGATTGAGGGCAATATCCTTGGCCGTAATATTTTCAGGAAACCGTCCTTTCAGGACCAGTTTAACCGATGGAGGAACTTTGAACCATGTT
Organism: uncultured Bacteroidales bacterium; assembly: GCA_963764345.1. Classification (GTDB taxonomy): domain Bacteria; phylum Bacteroidota; class Bacteroidia; order Bacteroidales; genus DASQZK01. The sequence goes on from CAVXSF010000005.1 coordinate 42,494, forward strand.
TTGCCCTTACTCCATGCAGCAGCAATATCCTTATCACCCATTCCCTGTCCGAAAGCCCCGATCGCCCCGAGGATATTGGCATGCGAATCGGTTGACACGGCAGTGGAACCGGGGTAGACTAAGCCTTCTTCAATCAGAATGTGCGTCCCGATACCTTTGTTGATATCGTAAACTCTGATGCCGTGATTCCGTGCATAGATACGGCAAATATGCTGGTTCGCAGCATACTTCTGATCCGATCCCGTAGGATTGCAATCAAACGTGAAATACGTCTTCGATGCATCATCAATGCCCAGATTGAAATCACGGAGGGTTTTAACAACATTTGCCCCGCCAAAATCCCTGGCCACCCTGGCATCTATCTCTACATCAATGATATCACCCGGCATTACAATGTCCTGATCACTGTGTGCAGCAAGAATCTTCTCCGTCATTGTCATCCCCATAAGCCGGATATTTATTTGTTTTTCAAAAATAGATGAAAATTGAATGGATACTAAATATTTCAGGCACTAATTCACTTTTCCGGCTAACAACAAAAACCGCAGATCTGCATCCTGTTCTTTTCTAACAGTTCTGATTGACCTGCGGTCTAAACGAAAATGGTACCGGCCTCCTCATCCTTTACCTGTTGGTTCAGCGAGGCCTGCTGCCCGCGAACAAAGATCAGCACTTACTCAGTATGTAGTTTCTCCCTGGTAAGTATGTGTCTGATCCAGCGGCACAAGGCTACCTGTATAATTCAACTGGCCCCTCCTCATGCCCGTTATCGAAGCCGTTGCTCTACCATCGGCACTAACATTCATGCTGATGTCAAAAACACCAAGGCTGGTTATAATATTCGCCTGGATATGATAATTCAATTTCTTCTCATTCTTGTTCACTTTCCATGACGTTACCCGGCCTTCGGCAGTGACCCCGCCAACACCGTTATAACCAATCCTTTGCGTCGAACCAATCTGAAGAACCGCATACGTTGTATCGATCCTGATAAAATTCAGGTCAGGAACTACAGGAACTCTTTCACCATACTGATTACTCAACCAGTCGGCCTCCAGGACAAAACTTTTGTTTCCGATGAGTTCAGACGTTTTTGCAAACTGTTCCTCGAGTTTTGCCCTTCTTTCTTTTTGTTTAGCCTCTCGCACCGCCTTTTTATCCTGTGGTGGCCCTGCATAAACGGCAGATGCAAAACCTGCCACCAGGATCATGGCCAAGAGGATTCTTGCTGTCTTTTTCATATTATTTTTTTTAATCCTTAAAAAGCTTCAAATTATATACCAGAAACCCTGAATGCGAAACAAAGATGAATCACGCATGCAGTGATTAACAATATTTAACATGTATCGATATTTTCTTAAAATGATGAGGTATATAATACTAAACTTTAAAGACTTACAATCTGGCTTTGAGTGAAGTATTTTCCATCCCGGTTGGGTTCATTTTCCCCTCTGAACCGGCAGGATGGGAAATCATGGAATGGGAAGATTTCCCACAGGATTATACCGGGGGAATGTAACGGCCTGGAAAAAGGCTTTACATGCCTGAGATCGTGAACGGGGAACGTGAACTGTCAACATGAAAAAGAATGGCAAGAATGAAATTCCGGTTTACATGATCAGGTTAAAGACATAGCCGACGATCACGATTCCGATGGCAACAACCCCAATAAAAACGGCTATCAGCTGCCACTTCAGGACTTTCTTCAGGATTACGATTTCGGGAAGTGAAAGCCCGACCACCGACATCATAAAAGCCAGGGCTGTGCCGAGACTCACACCTTTTTCTATCAAAACACTGACAATAGGGATGATACCTGCCGCATTGGAATAAAGAGGTATACCGACCGCAATGGCCAGGGGAACCGAATACCAGTTGCCGCGGCCTAAAGCCCCGGCCAGAAAATCATCGGGCACAAATCCGTGTGCACCGGCACCAATGGCAATACCCAGGATGATGTAAATCCATATCTTCCCCACGATCTCCCGTACTGCCTGAAAACCCGCCTGCATTCGTTGAACAAATGTAATTTTTTCACCAGCCGGCCCTGTATGGTTTGCCTTCACCTCAAAAACCCAGTCGGCTACATATTTTTCCATACCCAGTTTGCCAATTACCAGTCCGGAAAAAATCGCTATGACCAATCCGGTGACTACATAAATCAAGGCGACTTTCCATCCGAATAATCCGATCAGTAGTACCAGTGCCACTTCATTGATCATAGGAGCCGCTACAAGAAAGGAAAATGTTACCCCGATCGGAATGCCTGCCTCCACAAATCCAAGGAATAACGGGATCGCCGAACAGGAACAAAACGGAGTGACAATTCCCAGCAAGGAAGCCATGATATTCCCGGTAAACAAAGATCTGCCTTCCAGCGCTTTTCTCGTTTTTTCCGGGGAAAACCAGGTGCGGACAATCCCGACGACAAAAACAATCAGTACCAGTAACAACATAACCTTGGGTACTTCATAGACGAAGAACCTCACGGCTTCAGTCAACCGGTGCCCTGGTGGCATACTTAACACATTGTCGGTGACAAGCTGAGCAAGATGATGCAGGTTCACATACACTACTACCCACAGGATTATTCCTGCAGGCACAGTTATCCATTGACGTTTTAGTACTTCCATAAATATTTCATTTTCTGCATCTCATCAGTCAGACTTCATTGGGAAGCCAATGCCGGTAAAATGCTATGCTGATCCTCATTGAATCCAGACCACAAACTGATATATTCCCTGTCAGTCAGCCGGATTCCCCAGGCTGACACTGCTGCCCAGTAGAATTTTCATCTCAGACAGCCCGGGAACCTGTCCCGATAAAACGATCTTGTCATTAATCATCAGTGCCGGTGTCCGCATTACACCATAAGCCATGATTTTCCTGATATCTTCTTCTCTTTCAACTTTGACGTCCAGACCAAGATCTTCAACAGCTTGAACCGTAACTTTTTCAAGGGATTTGCACCTGGCACAGCCCGTGCCTAATACTTTAATTTCCATATTATTATTTTTTGTTCGTTGTTCGCAGAATAGCGAACGTTTTTAGTAAAAAAAATCATAATTTCAATAATCCAAAAAGAAGCTTCTGTGCTTCTTCCCAATTTTCACGGTTCAGACAGTACTTGATTTTCGGAGCTTCAATCTCACCCTGGATCAGACCGGCATCCTTCAGTTCTTTAAGATGTTGTGACAGCGTGGATTTTGCAATCGGCAGAATCTCGGTGAGATCGCCGCTATAACAACACGAATTTTTTGAAAGGAGTTCAAGTACATAAACCCGGACAGGGTGCCCCATCGCTTTAGCGTATCGGGCCAGTTTTTTCTGCTCTTCACTTATCACAATACTAACTTCCATGATTGTTCGTAATTTTGCGAACAAAGTTAACCTGTTATTTCCGATTACCAAAACAAAATTGTGATTTTTCAGGAAAATTCAAGGTGAGAGTGAGCATCCGTACTGAAACCCTGCAAAGACTCTATTTCCCAAGCCTCAGAAACGCCACATCATGCGACCGGACGCTAATTTTTAACGGATTGACGGTAGTTCCAGCACTCTTCCCGGTCCAGATATCCTTGATTTTTTTTGGACCGCTGATATCCATTTTAGTCCAGTCAATCGTATATTCCATATCTTTTTCTCCCCGGTTCAGAAAGCAGAACGCGTAATCTCCTCCCGACAATTCCTTCTTCCAGATCTCGAAAAGCCCTTCGTCTTTAAACTTGAAACCCTGTTTTCCCAGGAGATCCTGGTCTACAGCAATAGCATCGGGGTTAATAAGGATATCACGGGTACTGCCCGTCATATTCCGCAGATCATTTCCAGCCATCAGAGGGGCTGAGAGCATGCACCACATACTGAACTGAGCTCTTTCTTCTTCCGGGGTAAGCATGCCGTTTCCAATCTCCAGCATGTCGGGATCATTCCAGTGTCCCGGTCCGGCATACTTTTCAAGTCCGGCCTGCATATCGAGAATAATGAGCACTCCCCCGCCCCATACCTTACCTTCCTTGGCATCGGGTTGTGTCCAGTTATTCCTGATGTCGCCTGTTGTCCGCCACAGATGCCCCACATCTCCGGCCCATAACCACGGTTTGCTCAGTCCCCACTCACAAATACTGAACACGACAGGCCGGCCGGCTTTATACAGAGCATCCCTCATAAGAAGATAGGATTCTTCAGGATTCTGCTGACCGGTATTGCACCAGTCATATTTCAGGTAATCGACACCCCATGAAGCATATGTTCTGGCATCCTGAAACTCATACCCCCGGCTGCCGGGACGCCCCTGGCATGTCTCACGGCCGGCATCTGAGTAAATCCCGAACATGAGCCCCTGGCTGTGAATATAGTCGGCGAGGGCTTTCATGCCCGAAGGAAACTTTTGCGGATCGGCAATGATGGTGCCGTCGGATTCGCGGCCAACCTGCCAGCAGTCGTCAATGACAATATAAAGATACCCTGCATCACGCATGCCACTGCTCACCACAGCATCGGCCACGCCCCTGATCACCTCCTCGCTGATGCCTTCGCAATTGAAATAATTCCAGCTGTTCCATCCCATCGGCGGAGTTTCGGCAAGCCCGTCGAATTTCTGGGCCTGAACAATGACATTCAGAAATAATAAAAAAGGGAAAAGGAAAGATAGGCGTTTCATAAACTGTGTATTTACGTGAAGTCCAAAACCGGAATCCTGTCAATTCATTGATGCACCGGTTATCACTTTCATATATTCGTCCAGGTGTTTTTCATAAACATCACGCGGTATCCCTCCATATTTATGGCATACCCACGCCGCATACCCCACGGCAGCACCCATCTGCCCGGTGGTCCGCATAACTCTCGGTCCGCCAAGACCCACATGTGAACAGCTGAAACAGCGTCCTGCCATGAAGAGGTTTTCAATATTGACAGAGTACAGGCACCGGTAGGGTACATAGTACCGTTCCGTTTTGTAAAATATTGCAGTAGAGAGGAAATCAGGACTATTCAGATCAACGAGGTCATCCTGGTAATGCACATCTACCTCCCGGTCTTCCATAACCACCGCATCGGGAGTCCGGCGGTGCTGCGTTACATCGTTGAACGTAAATATATAATCTCCTTTCAGCCGTCTGGATTCCCGTTTCCCGATAATGTACGACACCCATTCCAGCTCAAGATTTTCGTTGCCCGGTTTCTGCTTCTCATTGTAAAACGATCCGTAAATAGCTCTGAACATGTGATCCCTGATTGCTTCGGCATCTTCAGCCTGGTTCAGGTCATCCCTTGAAAACTCCCACTGCCATTCACCATTGGCAGCTGCATAACGCCCTGCAACTTCTGTCGCCCAGGGCACTTCAGGGAAAATACTTTTCTGATCAGCAGTATCCGATCTCCATAAAACCGATGAACCCATGACCCGGTTATCGGGATTGGCAGGACTCCACAGTTCACCATATTTACCGTATTCTTCACCATACTGCGTCACCTTCTCCCTGCCGTACATGTACTCAGCACCGGCCCAGTAACCTATCCAGCCGTCGCCGGTGCAATCGGCAAAAAGAGGAGCGATGAACCGGATACGCTCCCCGGTCGAGGTCTCCCGTGCATCCACAGAAAGGATGCGATTGTCCCGGGTGTTGGCCGAATAAGCTCTCCAGTTGAGGAAAAGATGAATATTGGGGTATTTATGGAGATTGTCCATTCTTTTTTCATCCTCTTTCCCGGCTTCGGGTGAACCATTAGGGTAGTGCTCCGTATCCAGCATCTTCAGGATGCGCTCAAAATAACCATATATCCCCAGGGTATGGACCCTGACCTCGTTGCTTGCATTTCCTCCTGCCACAGGGCGGTCATGAACCAGCGCCACATTCAGCCCCTGTTCAGCCGCTGCGATAGATGCAGCACATCCGGCGATGCCACCCCCGACAACAACCAGGTCGAAGTTCATCTGCCTTTCAGGTACCGGCGATTCCCCTGTCACGGACCTTCTCCAGTCCTTCAATGATTTCAGATCGTCGGGGGGAGGGATCGCTGCCTTTGAAAGATATACCGCATCACATCGTCCTTCAAAACCGGTAAGGTCTTCAAGCTCCAGCTTAACACTTTTTTTGGTGATATTCACAGATCCGGCATTCTGCCAGGCCCAGCCGGGCTCCGTCCCGAGTGTTGCCCCGGCAGGTGTGCCATCTACCAGGAGTCTGAATTCACCAGGGGGTGTCCATTCACCGGGCGCCCAGTTTTTGGTTCTTACCCATAGATGATAAAGTCCTGTTTCAGGCAGACGAACCATCGTAAATGCATTTTCAACCGGCTTTCCCAAACCATGTGCCAGAAGATAGGGAGATCCCATTTCTTCAACAAACTGAGGATCGACAAGCCAGCCGCCCTTGTGTTCAAAGCTCTCAGCCTCAATAAGCAGACTTTGCGAATATCCGGTATAAGATACCTGCATTACAATGAAAAAGGCCATCCACAATTTCTTCATATTTTTTTATTTTGCCGACAACGGATTAGAGCAGGTTAAAATACGAAAGTTTTACTGAAAATGCAGGCTCAGCCGTTCCTGATTTTTAAATAGCCTAACGGAGGTTACAGGGCTCTAAAAATTTTTGTTACATTCGCACGTTAACTCAAATACTCCCGAAACAGATGAAAAAGCTCCTCCTCCTGACCCTTCTGGCCGGACTTGTTAGCCTCCTGTGCTCACCAAAGTGCGCAGGATAAAAAAATTGACAAACTGCTTTCACAGCTTACCCTTGAAGAAAAGATCTCGATGATCCATGGGAATACCTATTTCACCACGCCACCCGTCGAACGTCTTGGAATTCCCGGCTTCACACTGTCTGATGGTCCGGCCGGGATCCGTGAGGAAAACAACCTCTCCGACTGGGGTTCTGCAAAATGGACAAACGATTCATCGGCATACTTCCCGTGTCTTACGGCCCTGGCTTCGACCTGGAATCCTGCGTTAGCCACTGAATTTGGAAAAGCTTACGGAGAAGAGGCCGTCATTCGAAATAAGTTCATTACCCTGGCACCAGGTATCAACATTCACAGGACCCCGCTGAACGGGAGGAACTGGGAATACCTGAGTGAGGACCCCTACCTGGTGACACAGTTTGTTCCCAACATCATCAAAGCCGTCCAGAAAGAAGGCATGGCCTCGTGTGTAAAGCATTATGCGCTGAATAACCAGGAAAAAGACCGGAATAGTATCAATGTGGAAGCCAGTGAACGTGCGCTCAGGGAAATTTACCTCCCGGGCTTTGAGTCGGCTGTGAAAGAGGGCGGCGCGCTGGCCGTTATGGGCGCATATAATAAATTCAGGGGCCAGTTCTGCTGCCAGAACAGTTACCTCCTGAAAGATATCCTGAAAGGCGAATGGGGCTTCAAAGGCGTGGTCATCTCCGACTGGGATGCAGCCCACAGTACCATGGGCGCCGCTGAAAACGGCCTCGATATCGAAATGGGTACCAATAAACCCTTCGATCAGTACTATATGGCCCGGCCTCTGCTGGATTCGATCCGGGCAGGAAAAATCGACAGTTCGGTGGTAAACGATAAAGTTCGCCGTATCCTGTATGTCATGTCGCAGCTCAACATGTTCAACAGGCCGTCGTATGATACAACCGGCATGGAAGCTAAACTGGCTACACCGGAGCGCCGGCATGTATCACTGGCTATTGCTGAAGAAGCCATTGTCCTTCTTAAAAACAACAAAAATCTGCTTCCCCTCAATCTGTCATCCGTGAAGAAAATTGCCGTTATCGGCGATAATGCTGTACGGAAACAGTCCCATGGCGGAGGAAGCACCATCATCAAAGCCAGGTATGAAATAACCCCTCTGGAGGGTATAAAAAACTTCGTGGGCGACCGTGCCGAAGTGACCTGGGAACCCGGCTATAAATACACCCGTACAGGTTATAACCGTTACAATCCGGCATCAGATACACTGGATTCAGAATTACTGGCCCGTGCCAAAAAAGCCGCTGCAGATGCCGATGTAGTCCTCTTTGTTGGCGGTCTGAACCACGACTGGGGGCTGGATTGCGAAGGCGGTGACAAAACCAGCCTGCATCTTCCCTATAAACAGGATGAAGTGATTCATGAAATCATGAAAGTAAATCCAAATACTGTTGTGGTGCTGATCACCGGAGGACCCGTCACCCCGGGTGAATGGCTTGTGAATGCCCCTGCCCTGCTGGAAACGGGGTATATCGGCAGTGAAACAGGTACAGCCCTGGCAAATGTCCTCTTTCGGCAAAACAAATCCTTCTGGCAAACTCTCCGACACCTGGCCGAAACATCTTGAAGATACACCGGCTTTTGCCCTGGGCGAATATCCCGGCAGTGATGGCACCGTGCATTACAACGAAGGGATTTTTGTCGGGTACAGGTACTACGACTCCTACGACGTTGAACCCCTTTTCCCGTTCGGATACGGACTTTCCTACACGCACTTTGAGTATTCGGACCTGGCCCTTGACAAAACAGGAGATCACCGGTATAATGTTACGTTTACCATTAAAAATACGGGTGGCAGAACAGGTAAAGAAACGGCTGAAGTGTACGTAAGTGACAAAAAATCGTCCTTACCACGTCCTGTGAAAGAACTTAAGGGATTTTCCAAAGTTGAAATCATGCCGGACAGTTCTGCCAGGGTCAGTGTCCCTCTGGATGAAAAGTCGTTCAGCTATTATGATCCGGCTAAAGGCTGGATCCTCGAACCCGGTGAATTCGATATTCTTGTCGGAGCATCATCGCGAGATATCAGGCTGAAGGGAACTGTGACGGAATAAAGGCTTAATCTTTTAAACATCCGGAACATTCTTTTTCTTCAGGACACACTTCTGGTTGTCATACTTTGCTACCTCTTCAAAAAAGCGGACGAAAGAAGGATACTGATCAGGCGGGTAAGTCCCTTTGTTAAGGGAAAATTTCCTGATAAAGGTAACCTGGTTTCCGGAAGCAGATATCCCGGCAGAATAGCTCCCGAATATTGAATCCCCGATGCGGACAGATGCCGGTATCTTTTCGGTTTCATAATTTATCGGTATCTGATACACAATCGTATCGATTTTGGCATACGACCTCCGGATAAAAATGTCCGTTTCCCGTTTGCTGATATTTACCGGAAGTCCGTCTTCCCTGTCAAATACATTTAACGGAAGAATGATCCGGTCCCCTGCCGGGGTAGCCAAACCCTGTATATCCATATTAATTTCCTGATCCAGGTAAGGTCTGAAGGACTTGTTTTCTTCAAACCTGAAACCGATCAGGTGAAAGCCGGGAACATCCAGTCTGTCACTGATCATTTTCTTTTTTTCCTGGTCGTCGACATGCAGTATTTTGTTCATTTCATCATAGAAAATGCCTGAGTACCTGGTCTTTTCTTTGGCAGTGGCATCCGTTTTTTCATGGAGGGTTACCGTACATGTGGTATACTTTGTATTCTCCTCTGCCGGATAAATTTTCGTATGAACCACCACTCCGCCGGTATCCGTAATAACAAGAGCCTCACGATCATCCGTAAATTCGCCGGTAAAACCGAAAGGAATATACTGGCTGGTACATTCCAGCCAGATCGTATCCTGCTTCACCGGTACACACAGAATAGCATGGTTAAACTGGTTTGACGGAAAATCTTTCAAAAGAAATGGAGCGTCCTTACCTGCCCTGATGAGAGTATAGTATGACCTGATCCCGGCAACTTCCAGAAGTGACTTCATATAATTGGTCAGGGCTTTACAGTCTCCATACGACAATTCGTCCACCGTTTTTGCACTGAATGGCTGCCACCCTCCGATGCCGACCTGGATACTTACATACCGCGTTTTATTCTGCATGTACTGATACAAGATCCTGATTTTGTCAATCGTATCAGGAACCTGCGACACCATTTCTTTTATATGTTCCTGTGTCTCTTCACCGAGGACATCCTGACCCTTATTAAGCTGGTTTATCCACAATCCGAAATCTTTCCAGGAATCCGTTCTTCCCGGATAATGGTCTATTTCAAAGTGGTCTGGCGCAAGGTATACCACGGCAAAAGACTCTGGGAAAGGCAAACCGAAAGATTCCCTGGTTTTTGCTTCAACGTCTGATGTCTGCCAGGTATACGTAATGAATTTAGCACCCTTTTTAATGTCCGGCGCCAAATGGATGTTCTTTTCAAAGTATCTTAATTCAAAACCTGAAGGCATGATGACTTCATACGAAGAATGTTCTGAAGAGACATTATAGTCGTCAACGGGCATCCAGTCAGGATAATCAAGGATTCCGTCATAATGTATCTCATATGTATATTCAACGGTAAAGGGAACGGTTCTGAATTTCGGATTTATGGCCTTGACCCGGGTATCCTCAAACAGTGAAAACCCCGATATTGCACTAAAATCGACAACTTCAAGACTGCTTTTATTTTTCACAAGGTTTCCGCCTGAATCGTATATTTTTGCCTTTATATTTTTTACTGAAGAAAACTTGTCATAAGGCTGAATGAACCAGGATCTGTTCAACCCATTTTCATTTAAAATGGTAATGGCATATTTAACCTTATAGACAGCCTTACCCGGCGACATAACCTCAAGAAGGGCTGACTTATCCCGGATCACTGCTTTTGCATTTTTGACCAGATTTTCAGGAATATCCGAAACCCGGTAATGGATCCCTTTTGTGAAAGCACTCTGATAACTGAAACTTACAGCCAGAGCTAAAAATATAAACCGTTTAATCATATCAATTCACTTTCAGTGTCACCGTTTCCGCATTTTTCGCAATCATGTTTATGAAGAATTCTCTCAAAGCCGCATATTCTGCAGGAGCGAAAACAGCTTTGTTTATAGTATATCTGAAGTTTAGCATAATCCCGTTCCCGCTGTCTGAAACCTGGTAGAGGAAGGAGGCTGATTTATCCGGCAGGCTCATCTGCACCGGCTTGGGCAAACCGGTTACCACATAATTTGCAGGCAGAGATATATTGACAATGACATTTTTTTCAGTCAGACAGGAAAAATCAACCGGGTATTTCCGGTCTTCCAACCGGAATGGATTCTCATCCATCTTGTCATAAAACAGAGGATTGAAATATAGCTCATCCCCGATCTGGTTCACCTGTCCGTCAATTGAGATATTGTATATATCTTTTACCGGCAGTCTCAGGCTGTCCAGATTCTCCAGGTCAGCATTAAGGATTTTCAGCCCTGTTTTTTCTTTACTAAAATCCTCCAGGAATTCATTTTCACTGTTGAATGAATGATATTTTTTCCTGAAATTATACCCCGCATAATAATACCTGGCATGACTTAAACTGCCGGTAAAATTTAAATCCTTTTTTAGCTGGAGGTTATAATAGACGAGCTCCTTATCTTTTTTATCCGTCGTCAAATCTATCCACCGGGATTGATCGCCGTTGACAAGGCGTCCCTGCCAGTTGAGGCATTTCTCAGGTAACAGATCAAACGGTGAGTAATCCTCTGTAGCATCAAACATATATGTTTTCTCAGCTGTTTTAACGTACACGATAACATGATTGAGTTTTCGGAATGCTACATAAGAAGGGGAAAGCATTCCGTTTTTTCGTGTGCTCAGTACTACCGGATAAGCTTCAATACCCAGCTTTTTTATTAATTGTAAAAGGGATAGGTTTATATCAGCTGAATTCCCTATACCTTTTTTGAAGGTATAGGACAAATTCGGATTGGACGCGAAGAGATTCTGATTGTGGTCCCATTTGATTCTCTTGATGGTATCATAGGCAGCGGCAATTTTTTCTTCATCCGTATGAGTTGCATGCTCTATTTCATCAGCTATATCATTCAGATACCTCGAGGCCTTCAGGGCAATCCCGAAATTAGAGGAATTTTCAAGCTGGAAACTTATGGCATTCCAATCGGGCGCCAAATAAAACAGGATGAGAGAGTACATATCAAAATCAAATTTGGTCATGTAATTCTCTCTTGAATTCATGAAAGGCTCATCCTTGAAAGCCGGAACATCTTTCGCAACCCAACGGTAATCCGACTGAATAAACAATGGTTCAAAACCGTAAAAATATTTTCTGAACCTGAAAGTCGAATAAGGTTCAATTTTCATTTCACTCCATACAACAGGTATGGTCTCCTGAAAATGCCAATCATAAGGAACACCCACAACTTTAAATTCGAGATCAATAACAGATCCCTCTTTAACATTGGGCATGGCAACCCTTGAATTGAAATACCCGTCAGTAATCTTTTCGGTATAAATGTCGGAATTGCGCAGCTTTTCTTTTACCACCTCCCCGTTTTCAAGGTTATATGTAAATCCGCTGATACTTGCTTTGGAAGATGTTGAGAAAATATGATTGGCCCAGGAATACCCTTCTTTTTTCAGAATCTTGATTCTCAGGACTCTTACGAACTGGGGAATCCTGGGAATGAAATAGCCATAATCACACAGGATGACTGCAGCAGCGGAAGTGTCTTTATCATACACTTTCATTTCAAGAGCTGCCCTGTCAACCTTTCCAAATTTAACCGGCGCGTCCTGCGCATTTACTTTGTGACTGATAACTACCAGCATACAAAGGCTCAATAGAATTTTAATTCTTATCATCGATAAACTTTTTAACCAGTCCTTTCCCGGACTATTCCTGTATCTGACTGAAAATTTAAAAACCAGACAAGCGATATAATCTGTTTTGTCTTTTTTTACGACAAACCTGTCCGGGCATTTTACCGTTTCAATTATGAAAATAATAATTTTTTCCCGGCAGGGAAATTCATTGGTCAAAAACTGGAAAATATCCGCCAGAATGAAGGATGGAGAATTATGAATGAGGTAAGGAGGGGGCTAAAAAGTAGAGGTGATATAGCTTTTCTTTCAGATTATAACAGCCCTTCGACTTGAGGGACCACTTTCGACTTCAGGGACCGCTACTTAGTGTGAACTGATGAAAGGTTCGCCTGCCGGAATAAAAACGACCGGTACTTCAGGTATAAATCCTTTTAGCCAATCGGTGCACCAAACCATCCCTGCTTCTTCGGAGAGTGCATGACCGGTAATGATCAGGGCCTTATGCCTTCCCTGTTGAACGGCATCCCTGGCATATTCGACCGTTTCCCATTCACGGGATTCACCGGTAAGCACAACCTCAACCCCGGGTTCTTCCAGCATGTTTATCTGGGAGGACGAAGACGGCGCCCCGACAACCATACCAAGAGTTGTAAACTTCATATCCGGATCACCAATACATCTTATGGCATCTGTTCCGAATAACCCGGAAAGGTAGTTTACATATTCACCCACCGTGGTCTCCTTCAACTTAAAAACCGGAGAGGGAAAGCCTTTCTGCGGATCGGGAAGACCAAGTTTTTCGATCATGCCTGCCTCGATGCCGTCGGGGTTCATCCGGTGAATATGGTCATGAAAACGAAAAATGACAAGGCCGTGATCCCTGATGTATTTTTGCTTTTCTTCGAAAACGCTGTTCCCTGCCAGGTTTGAAGTCTGATCCAGGTGATTATAAAATGTCGGCTCGTGAGTAATGACCATGTTACAACCTTTTTCCACAGCCTGACGCAAGACATCCATGGTTGCCGTGAAACAGACTGCAATGCCGGTGACTCTGGTGGCCGGATTTCCAGCTTTGATCACATCCACGGTTTCCCCGCTCCAGGAAACACCACTCTGCTCCCTGATACGGTCAATGACACTGGCGGCTGACAGGGGCTGAAGTGCTGAAGTCTGTGCCTTGATGGATGCTATATTTAAAACGGTAAGCATACAGACAGTTAAAACTGTAATCATATATTTATTCATATTTGCACGCGTTTGGTTATCGGTGTATCAGGATCTACTTACTCTTCAGATTCCACGTCCGGATGGCCAGAGGCTGAATTTCCGGTAAAGAGTCTGAAGGTGTGTCCAGGTAAAAATATACGGTGGCTGCCACATCATCGGAACGGTAAAAATTGGTCCAGGCTTCGTCACCCGGAAGATCCGGAGATTCAAGGTCTGCAATACTGTCCTTGTGAAAGATCATGGCCATTGGAGGTTCAGGTTTGTTTACGGTCACAGGTATGAGAGGTACATGACGTTTCAGCATATCAATAACCTGCCTTTTTGCCGCTCCTCCCATCTGTTGTATCGTCACCTTGCAATCACTGCTGAAATACACCGGATCTTTGATATGAAACCGGTAGAAGGACCACTGAAGGTTTTCAGGATCGGCAACGGAACAGCCGGAATATTCATTGAAAAATTTGCTCTGCCCCCATGCCGTGCCAATGTAATCTTCTGTCCCGGTGCCAACAAGGGTCGGGAAATCACGGTCGCCGTTGAGGTATATTTTGACTTCTCCTTCACCCCACCAGTAGGGCTGGTAAAGCGGGTTGGCATTCACGCTGATATTTGTGCCAAGAAACCGGCCCTTGCCCATGGTCTCAGGCAAAATTTCAAAATCCGTGCCCGGAGTGGTCGTCGTGTCGCGATGCCAGTAACTGTGAAAATACATGTAGTCGTCATTCCACGTTTTCATCAGTTGCAGGTCGACATCATAAAAAATCATTTCAATATCGTAAGGCAGTTCATTCACGATCTCAATCTTTGCGTGTTTTTTGAAAGGCATCTGGACGAAGGAATTGAACGACCTGCCTTCCGGACTGGCAAACAGTGCATTCTGAAATGTCGCCGTTTTTCCCAGGCCGACACTGAAAAAATCACCGAAAGGTACTTCAACAGCCGGCTTCTCTTCCCCGTCCCAGTACATTTTCAACACCAGGCCCCTGAGCGTATATTCCGAGCGGTCGGAGATGGTGAACCACATCCGGTTAATGATCCCGGGCCCTGCAATGTCAACCAGCGAAAGGATTTGTCCTGCGTGGATCATATCAGAAGGATGTCCTTTTGCCCCGTTGTTTTCCATCCCGCCTTTGCCTTTTTCACCGGTACGATTCTCAAAGCTGATCCAGCGGGGCTCAATGTTTGCTGAATATTCATACATTGAAGAAGGATAGGCTGCAGTGTCCGACTGTTTCTTATTATCCATGGTATTACAACTAAAAAGTGCAACTGTTAAAACAAGCGTGGTAAAGATAGTGAGTTTCATATTTTAAAGGTTAGTTGATTATTATTCCAACCGAAAAATAAGTCAACAATTCTGAAACTCCAAACGGTAGGCTAGAAATTCAGTTCGTTCACCTGTCTATTTCCTCCCGGTAACAAGAAATCAGGACCGATGCCCGAATAACACCGAAGATCAGAATTAAGGAAGGCCGGATAGAAATCATGATCATTCGAAGATTTTTCATGTCAGAGGAGAACTTTTTTCAGCCATTCACACTGCATCACGGGGGTAAATATACTAAAGGTTTTCAGGGCAATGGTTTCGGATCAGGAATTTGAAAAAGCTCATCTTTTAAGCAGATGCTGTAGGATTTTCATGGCAGGTGGTTATCTGTCAGGACTAAAATTTACACCGATGGTAAAGGTCACCCCGGTAGGTGTTCCATCCGGTGTGCTCCCCGATGTCCATCCCGTCGATTCCATGATCACTCTGAGAGCCTCCATGCTCAGATCAGGATTTTCCCATGAAAGAATTGATGCGCTGCTGATCCTGCCTGTGCTATCCAGGGAAAACCTGACGAATACCCTGCCTGAAATTCCCATATCCCTTGCATACACAGGATATACGAGATGATTCTGAATATAATCGGTCAGAAAAGCCGGATCTTTTCCCTGGAATAAAGGCAATGGGGCAATCAGGTATGGCTGGCCAGCCCCTGCTTCGTCTGCGGTGTCAAAAAGTGGTGCAGCCTGATCCCCGCTGTTAACCAGGCCTGACATGGCATCTGAAGTTTCAGGATTACCGGCAATGAAATCCAGCACATACTTATAGTCTATCACCTGTGTGAGTTTACCGTCCAGATCATAATACAACCATTTTCCATAAGGGATATTCCGGTAATAAAAACCGGCTGTTTCCACCTTTCCCTGTTTGTTGTAAAAGCTGAACCTTCCATTCCTGATTTCAGGAACAAGCGATGCCAGGGTTCCGATAAACAGAAGAGTCGAATCCTGGTCAAATGTCTGGATAAGATAGGTACTGTCTGACATCGGCATGATCTTCCTGAACGTTTTAGCCACCGGGTCCTCTTGCGATAAGGCCCCGATAAAAGGAATGACCAGGAACAACAGAAAAACGATATGTTTCAACTTCATATTTATCCTTTCACAGTTTCATGGAAAGTACACCAAACAATGTCTACGTTAAAAAAACACGGGCAGTTCCAAATACTGACTTTATTATGTCCGCAGAAAGACAAATCATCAGAATCCTTTCCCGGAAAACCAGTTTACAGTCCTGTTCATATGATCATCCTTTACAGATAACAATTTAAAATGAAATGTTTCCGGCTGTTCCTGTATTATATTAGTTTTGCATTCTGAACAAATCATTCATGCCATAGAAGAGAGGACCACTTGAGACTGAACGCCAATATAATCAAACTTTATCTAATCAAGATTGCCAAGTGGTTCATGTTATACATGCCCATCGTTGTTCCCTTTTACAAGGCCAACGGACTGGGTATGAAGGATGTTATGCTTCTTCAGGGCGTTTATTCCGTTACCATTGTCGTTCTTGAAATCCCTTCGGGATACTTCGCTGATGTCCTGGGGCGTAAACTGTCACTGGTCATCGGTGCCATCATGGGATTTTTCGGATTCCTGACCTACAGCCTTTCCTTTGGCTTCTGGGGATTTCTGATCGCCGAAACAGTTCTCGGTATAGGTCAGAGTTTCATTTCCGGCTCCGATTCTGCCTTGCTGTATGATACGCTGCTCGACCAGAAACGTGAAAAGGAATACATCCGGTTTGAAGGCCGGATAACCTCCCTGGGGAACCTTGCTGAAGCCGTGGCGGGCACTCTGGGTGGCCTGCTGGCCGCAGCCTCCTTAAGGTATCCATATATCGCACAAACGTTTGTAGCCTTCATCGCCGTCCCGTCATCCCTGTTGCTTGTTGAACCTTCACGACATAAAAGCCTGACAAAGCTGCGCTTTAGTGATATTTTGAAAGTCGTGAAATTTTCACTGTTCGATCATAAACCACTTCAACGGAATATCCTGTTCTCATCCATCATCGGTACAGCAACACTGACCATGGCCTGGTTCGTCCAGCCCTTTTTTGAACATATTCACCTTACCCTGCAAATGTTCGGTATTCTCTGGACAGCCCTGAACCTGACGGCAGGCATCATGTCCTTCATTGCCTACAGGATCGAAACCCGATTGGGACAAATACAATCCGTACTAATCATAGCTGTCCTGGTGCCGGCGGGATATATCAGCCTGTACTTCTTTCATTCTGCCTATGCCCTTTCCATTCTGTTCCTGTTTTACATCGTCAGAGGTTTTGCCACACCGGTGCTGAAAGACTACATCAACAGGATGACCAGCTCTGACAAACGTGCAACCGTCCTATCAGTCAGAAATTTTATTATCCGTATGAATTTTGCCCTCATCGGGCCCTTCCTGGGCTGGTATATGGATGTATATACACTGCCCATGGCCATGTTGCTGGCAGGTATATTGTTTGTTATCCTGAGTGGAATTTCAGTCTTTCTCTTTGTAAGAGCCCTGAAGGTCACCTGACACATCATACCTCAATGGTCAGCCCGTCCCATGCCGGGAGTATATTAGGCGGTAGCTCGCTGATGACTTCCTCGTGAAGCCCCATCTGGTGACTCATATGAGTGAGATAGCCACGTTTCGGACTGAGTTCGTTGATGAGGGAAACGGCCTGGCTAAAGGTGAAATGTGAAATATGCTTTTCATGACGCAAGGCATTAACGACAAGGTGTTTAACACCAATAAACTTTTCCTTCTCTTCCTCAGAAATATAATTTGCATCGGTCAGATAACCAAAATCTCCGATGCGAAATCCATATACCGGAAGCCGGTAATGCATCGCCCTGACTGGTATAATTCTTAACCCGTTAATAGAAAATGGCTCATTATCAATACGATGAAGATGAACCTGCGGTACACCAGGATATTTCTTTTCCGCAAAAATATAGGCAAATTCATGTTTTAATGCCCGGATAACCCTTTCTTCAGCAAAAATGTCCATGGGCTTCTGCTGAATGAAATTGTACGCCCGGATGTCATCCAGTCCCGCGATATGATCCCGGTGCTCATGCGTGTAAATAACCGCATCGACCTTATCCACCTTCGCTCTCAGCATCTGCTGACGAAAGTCGGGCCCGGTATCTATCACGATGGCCGTATCCCCTTCCTCGGCCAGAATGGAAGTCCTGAGTCTTTTATCATGCGGATCGGAAGACATGCAGACCCGGCAATGACACCCAATAACTGGTACACCCTGTGAGGTTCCTGTGCCTAAAAAGGTAATTTTCAATTTGGAGCGAATTTTTCTTTACGAAATTAGCAAAAATGAACGCACGACCTCTGTCGCGCATAAGGAAACTTTGGTTATTTTTACCTGAAAAAATGAAAGGCTGTCTCTACATGATACCCAATACACTGGGTGATAGTCAGTTAAATTCTGTCATACCGGAAAGTGTAATGGAAATAATCCGGGAACTGGATCATTTCATTGTTGAAAATATCCGTACAGCCAGGCGATACCTGATCAAATGCGGTTATCCGAAACCCATCGACGACATCCGTTTTTTTGAGCTCAATAAACATACTCCCCACGAACTGAAATCCGGATATCTTTCCCCCTGCCATAAAGGTATCTCTGTCGGTATTATCTCAGAAGCCGGTGTTCCGGGCGTGGCAGATCCCGGTGCCGAGATCACTGCCCTGGCCCACCAGCAGGGTATCCGGGTGATTCCCCTCACCGGTCCTTCCTCTATTCTGCTGGCCCTGATGGCTTCAGGACTTAACGGACAACAATTCTGTTTTCACGGTTATCTGCCTGTGAATAATCCACAACGGTCTAAAAAGATCAGGGAAATTGAAAATGCCGCGGTGAAATACGGCCAGACACAGATATTTATTGAGACTCCGTACCGTAACGACCGGATGATTGAGGAGTTACTCAAAACCTGCGACGAGGACAGTCTTCTTTGTATTGCCTGCGATATCACCCTTGCCAGCGAATATATCAGAACCATGAAAATCGCCGGATGGAAAAAAGAAAGGGTCAGCTTTCACAAGCGACCCTGTATTTTTCTTCTTGGCCGGAACATCAATTAATCGCCACCAGTTCCACCTCATACTTCAGGGAGGAATAGGGAGGAATAATCACACGTGTATAGCCGTCATATATATATTTGCCATAGCCCAGATATCCGCGGTAATAGGGTACGATGATCGTGGCCTTCTCCCCAACCCTCATCGTTTTAATGCCTTCGGTCAATCCACTGGTAAAAAGGGTGGAGCTGGACGTGCTGATGACTGCATGAATAAGCTTGTTGGGTGCAAAAACCCGGCCATCCATCAGCGAACCTTTAATATTCATTGTCATATTACGGTCTACATCTGCCGTATCCCCCGTTCCCGGGATATTCTCAATAATATAGATTCCACTTGCCGTCGAATCCACGTTAATACTGTTGTCTGTCAGGTATTTGGTTATGAGGGAGCGCTCATATGCAGCCGGATCGAGCATAACTCTCCGAAGCTTGACATCGATGATAATCGAACTATATGGACCTACCGGGGAATAGGGATTCGTGCCCCAGGCAAGATCTGAAGGTACAATGAGTGTGGCACTCCCGCCTTCCCTTATGCTCTCTAACCCCTCATTGAGCCCTTGAATAACATATGATCCGACCACACCCCGTTCAGGACCGTAAATTAAGTCACCGGAAAAAATATTATTTTCTTTTGCTACTGCACTGTCTGTCGTCATAATAACCAGATTTCCATCAAGTTTCCAGACTGTGTAATCAATATCGACGAAATCACCCGCATAAGGCATATCGCCTGTACCAACGGAATCAGTGACGATATACAGACCCGATTGCGTAGGCGCAACAGTTATATTATTGTCGGTAAGGTATTTTTTCAGCTTATCCTGTTCCTGCCGTTGAAGATCTTCCTCCTTATTCTTTAAACAGGAGTTTAAAACCAATGGAAGGATCATCAGGAAAAGACTAAGGATTTTTAAGGATTGGCGCTTCATGTGATTGTATATGAGAATAGGTTAAAAACTTGCCGGTGATATTTCAGATGACACCGGTTCCAGACTTAAGCATCTGAATAACGATATTACTGCCTTGAAAATTATCTTCAGAGGCAATGGAATTCAATTTACCCGGATGAATTGTGATTTCCTCTTAACGATGCAAATTTACTCAAAAAGGTTGCTTGTTAAACTAAATTAATCAACTTTCAGCACTTCGAGTTCATAAACCAGTGCTGTCCATGGAGGTACAATGCCGCCTGCAGAACCCTCCGGTCCGAAGGCCTCGTCTGAAGGGAGGATGACAAGGGCCTTCCCGCCTTCCCGCATCTTCCCAAGTGCATCATCAATACCCCGGAGAACAATGTATTCACTGCCATAAATGAAATCCAGCGGATCATTCCGTTTCAACGTGCTGTCAAAATATTTCCCGTTAAGGAACCGGCCCTCATACTGAATATATATATGACGTCCTTTCTCGACTCTTTTTCCCTTCCCTTCTTTCAGGCTTACGAAGTAGTATCCTTCCTTTGTTGGCTGAATATCAAGCTTTTCCTTTAACAGGAATTTACGGATCAGTGTGGCTTCCGAGCTGTTCAATTCCTCAGCCCATGAAAGAAACATCCGCTTTTCCTGATTGAAGTCCTCCGGTGTCTGAATATCGATCAAGTGGATATCCACCCTCATTTCATCATCTTCTCCGATAAAGCCGGGCAAATCCCTTTTAAGCGTATTCCGGAAAAAACGGGATGCTGACAGGAAGACTGAAGCACTGTCACCTTTTGAAAGCCTGAGGAATACTTTATTTATGGCTCCCGGATAAGGGCTGTCCTCCAGGAGAAATTTCCTTGTTCCGTGAAAAAACGTTGAATCGTCAGCCGTTGCGTAAAGCAGGTCCACCGTGATATAATCACCCAAGGCAGCGTCACGCCCTTTCTCACCAAGACGGATCAGCCTGAAATAAAGATCAGGTCCGATCTTTTTGTAGGCCTCGTGATGAAAAAGATTACAGGCACCGGTGAATAAAAGCAATAAAAAAAACAGGATCCTTTTCATTTCATTTCACGGCAAGCAGTTTTAATTCATATAACAGTATGGCCCCGGGAGGGATTTTACCACTGTCCCCAAAATTTCCGTGGGCCAGATGGGGAGGCAGGATAAACCGGGCACTGTCTCCGACATGCAAATATTTCACACCTTCCTCCAAACCGGCTTCCACTCCTCCGTGGCCAACCACAAAGGATTCAGGGTGAACAGAAGTGTATGAATCCACGGCTTCCCCGTCCAGGAGAAATATTCTGCAGCTCAGGAAGACGGTCTCTCCGTCCCGTACTGCCGGACCATGCCCGTGACGTATTATCATATACCAGAGGCCGGTGCCGGTGCTGTGCATATCCCAGCCCGTCCGGGTAATAAAATTCTCAATCATCTCCTGGTTCCGCTTCACCATATAATGGTTGATATTCATCAGCTCATTGCTGATGTGCTTCTCCTGTTCAGCCTGATGCGATGGAACCTGCGTTTTGGGCCGGCAGCCTGTGGTAAGACATACGCAGGCGATCAGAGACCCTTTCAGAATGAATGCCGGATATCTCATTTAAGATCCTCTTTGTACGAAGGTAGCAACGAAATAAATCTCTCAATGGCCTTTTCCAGAGGTTTGTCCCATTCCCCGCCGGATGCGTTCACGTGACCACCCCCACGGAAATGCTCACTCGAAAAGATATTGACCGGGAAATTACCCCTCGACCTGAAGGATATCTTAACGTGATTATGCTTTTCAATGAACATAGCCGTAAACTTGATGCCCTTGATGTTAAAAGGCAGATTTACAAATCCCTCCGTGTCACCCGGCTGATGATTGAACTTCGCCATCTCCTCCCGGCTAAGGCTGATAATGCCGGTATTGAATTCGGGAAAGATCTGCATCTTCTCATTCAGACAATAACCCATAAGCCGCATCCGGTCTTGCGAATAATTATCGTATACCCGGGCATGTATGGCGTCGCGGTCAATATTCCACGACATCAGATCGGCAACCGTATGCCATACCTCAGGATAGGAACATGAATAACTGAAACTGCCGGTATCGGTCATGATTCCTGCATACAGGCATTCAGCAATATCCCTGTCTATAAGCGTTCTGAAACCCATATCACATATCAGTTTGAATACCAGCTCGGCCGAGGATCCGTACTGTGGCTCGGAAAAAACCAGATCGGCAATAACAACAGGATTGGGATGATGGTCGATCAGTACGATCGGAGCGTCCGATGAAAGAATGACTTTTTCGGCTTTGTCCAGCCTCGCCGGATCGTTAAAATCAATGAACATCAACAGATCAGCTGTCCCGGAAATTTCCTTAACCGTCTCCTGACTGTTCCTGTATACCATCATCATCTCGCTGCCGGCCATCCACCCGAGAAAAGCCGGATAATCATTGGGCGTTACCACATGAACCTCTTTACCCAGTTTTTTCAAAACCATCGCCATGGCCAGTGTTGACCCCACAGCATCACCATCGGCGTTGAGATGCGTGCCGATAAGAATATTTGTAGATTTGTCTATCAGTGATTTTAACTTTCCCGGCTGGTAGTTGTTTTCCTGTTTCACGTTGTGGATTATTTTCAAGGTTTAAAGATAAGCATTATCATACTTTGATGAACACTTTATGCATCAATAACCCGGATGAGATGAAAATGTTGTCTTGCCTGCCGCGGAATACAAAGCCTTTTTTCCGGAAGACGGTCATGAATCCAATTATAAATTTTATCTTAGCCATCATTTTTTAAACCGAATCGTATGAAAGGAAAGATCACTTTTACCATCATCAAACCGGATGCTGTAAAGAACGAATTCATCGGCCCGATACTGAACAGGATTCATGACGCCGGGTTTCATATCGCAGCACTTAAACTGACCCGGATGAACAAAACACAGGCCCTGGAATTTTACAGTGTTCACAAGGAAAAACCCTTTTATGAAGATCTCGTGGATTTCATGATCTCAGGGCCCATCGTTGTCGGTGTTCTTGCAAAAAGAGAATGCCGTTGAAGACTACCGGAAACTGATCGGCTCAACCGATCCGGCCAAAGCAGATGAAGGGACTATCCGGAAGCTGTATGCCGAATCCATGCAGAATAATGCTGTCCATGGATCCGACAGCGATGAAAATGCGGTAAATGAATGTGACTTTTTCTTTTCAACAAGCGACCGCTTTTACAGGTGAAAGGCTGTTTGCATCACGGAAGAGCTGAATAATCCATTGATCAGGTGAAAGGGAGAACAGATGTATGGCCGGAATCCGGAGGAATCCGTATGCCTGTTTCTGCCCTGTGCATTGCTGCCCAGGTTGAGCCTGTTACTTTCCGCACAGGTACCTCACCTGAGTTCAATACGATCGATGACATCCCTGCCCGCCCGCTCATTCAGCCTTTTGATGATCTCATCCCGGATCATCATCAGTTCGTTCCGTACCACAGAAGAAGTGAGACTCACAACAAGTGTCCTTTCCCTGATGTAGATATTCCTGGTAACCTTTGCCACTGACCGGCCCAGGAGATCTTCCCAGCTGTTTATCAGCCGGTTCTCCTGCAGCTTGCCCTCCAGCCCCTGCTCCTTTAATAAGGCCGAAATGATCTCGGAAATATTTGCCGTCTTGCTTCGTCTCATGTCATGTCCCTGATTTTCTGTTGATCGTCAATTACAAACATTTTGTGATCCGTTCCGATACGCTCCAGCATAGCTTTCATCCGCGGTTCTGCAGTGTCGGTGATAAAGATCTGCCCGAAGTCGTTCTCCGATACCAGCCTGATGATCTGTTCAACCCGGACGGCATCAAATTTATCAAAGATATCATCCAGAAGCAATACCGGCGTAATTCCGGAAACCTGCCGGATGAATTCAAACTTGCCAAGCTTCAGTGCCACCTGGTAGGTCTTCTGTTGCCCCTGGGATCCGACTTTCCGGAGGGGATAGCCCTCCAGTAGCATGTCCAGGTCATCGCGGTGGATACCCTCAGTGGTGTACTGCAAAACACAATCTTTATGAAGGCCCTCCCGGAGAAGAGGCAACATCTCTTTCTTCAGTAACTGGCTTTCATACCTGAGCCCGGTGTCTTCAGTCCCACCCGAAATATAAGTATAGAACCTTGAAAATACGGGTACGAGGTTTTCAATGAAGGCTTTCCGTTTTTCAAAAATGGACTGCCCGTAACCCGACAACTGCTCATTGTAAATATCGAGCATTTCACCTCCCTTTGCCGAATCTCCGGCAATCTGTTTCAGCAGTTTATTGCGCTGGATGAGAATGTGGTTGTAACGAATCACATCCTCAAGGTATATTTTATCGTACTGGGAAATCACTCCATTCATAAATTTCCGCCTTTCCTCCCCGCCATCAAGAATCAAACTGCTGTCTGAAGGTGAGATCATCACCAGAGGAAATAATCCGATATGATCCGAAAGCTTGGGATAGTCCTTCTTATTTCGCCTGAACTGTTTGCGTTTGTTGCGCTGAATCCCGCAATAGATACCCTCCGGCCTGTCATTTCTTTCAAACTCTCCCTGGATGACCGAAAAATCCTGGTCGTGCATGATGTTCTGACTGTCAACCGGATTAAAATAACTTTTACAAAGAGCCAGGTAATGAATGGCATCCAGAAGGTTGGTCTTACCTACACCGTTATTCCCGACAAAACAATTGATCCGGCTGCTGAATTCCAGATCAGCCTGCGCATAATTCTTGAAATTAACAATGGAAAGATTTTTCAGGTACATATTCAATATTTTCTGGAAACAAATTTACAAAAATAACTTCGGGATGAAAACAGGATCTCAAAATCAACGATTTCTTTTTGGTCGATTGCTGGTAATTAACAAAAAACAATTACATTTGCGTTTGTTTTAAAAACCAGTAATAATCAAGTTTGAAATATGGCTAAAAATGCGAAACAGACGCATCAGGATAAAAATCTTGAAGGAATTGAAGTAGCCCTGACACGTACTGAGCAATTTATTGAAGACAATTCAAAAACCCTTTCTTTTATCGTTCTGGGCATTGTTCTGGCGGTTTTGATTTTTATAGGCGTTAAGCGGTGGTATATCACTCCGCTTGAAAATGAAGCTTCTCAGCAAATGTTTATGGCTGAACGGTTCTTCGATAAAGATTCATTCAACCTGGCCCTCAACGGATATGGTACTTTCCCCGGATTTTTACAGATCATTGATGACTACGGAATAACCAAATCAGCCAACCTGGCAAGTTATTATGCAGGTATCTGCTATCTGAACCTGGGAGATTACAGCAAGGCAATCAAGTACCTGGATGATTTTAAGACAAAAGATGTCCTCGTGGGCCCGGCAAAATTCAGCAGCCTGGGCGATGCCTCCGTTGAACTGGGGAAATATGACGATGCCATTAAATTTTACAACAAGGGAATCGAAAAATATCCCAATGAGTTTACCACACCTATCATACTGAAAAAGGAAGGCATCGTCTATGAAAAGATGGGCGATTATCAAAAGGCCGTCGATTCGTATGAAACTATCCAGAAAGAATATCCGGATTCAAATGAAGGCAAGGATATCGCTAAATATATCGACCGTGCCAAGCTGGAGAAGAATAAATAGG
The DNA here is from genome assembly GCA_963764345.1 of uncultured Bacteroidales bacterium. Lineage (GTDB taxonomy): Bacteria > Bacteroidota > Bacteroidia > Bacteroidales > DASQZK01. The sequence continues at coordinate 68,250 of CAVXSF010000005.1, forward strand.
TTTAAAATTTAGTATGCACGAAAGATCGTGTATAAAAGAACACTCGTGGGCTACATAAGGTGAAAATTCGTTCACCTCAATGTAGCCCATAGTTTTTTAACCTGCCCGGTTTTATTTCCCGGTGTGATGATTAATTGACAATCATTTTCCTGGTCAGCGTATTTTCAGTACCTACGATCCTGATGAAATAAATACCAGCTTTCAGATTCCCGGTATTGATCATCATCTCAGAATTCCCCCTATTGATTTTCTTAAAAATGACCCGGCCGTCGGTATCCGTCAGGTAAATTTGCGAGTTTTTAAGAATTTCGCCTTTGAGCGTCAGTTTTCCGTCCTGTGCAGGATTCGGATACATGGTAAAATCAGAAAGCCTGGAAGGCTGGACACCGATGTTGTAACGATAAACTTTGATACTACAAATATCCTGGTTACCGCCGTAATTCGTGTTAACACTGATCTCCACATTGCCTTCAGACAGAGCACTTACCTTTCCGTTGGCATCCACCGTTGCTACCGACTCATCCGAAGAGGTCCACGTAACCGACGTATCGCTGGCATCCACCGGGCTGACAGTGGCCGTCATATTGTATTCCACTCCTGTTGCAATCGAATCGTCCGGACAATTATCGATGGTTACACTTTCGGTTGCTATCGCAGGTTCAAAATTCATCCAGTTTATATTGAAAGGATTACCGGTATTTTCAATAATCAGGCTCTGCTGACCTGCATCCAGGTAAACTATGTCTGTAACGTCGGCCCACTGGCCCCATCCTCCTGTATTGGGAACATAAACGGATTTAAGGAGTGTTGTGCCCTCCAGGAAATCAAACTCGCCGGGGTCTATTCCCCTGGCTACCCTGAACGTTACCAGGTACCCCCCTGAATTTTCAATACTCACGGCATATTCCAGCGATTCTCCCTCATCGAACCATCCTACATAATCAGTATTGTCGACATCACCTGAAGCCTCCGAAGCCACTTCTCCAACAACACCGTCGTAATCCTCAGCCTGGATGAGGCCGGGTACAAATTTCCCGGATTTGGTAATGGTATCGACTGTATTACTTGGTGATGAATGGGTCCCGGCATAGTCGACCGCTTCAATATATATGGAGTAACGGGTGTCAGCGGTCAGTCCGTTGATGGTACATTCCGGAAGGATCGATGTTTTCAGAAGCTCATTATTGACGAATACCTCATAGTCCTTAACCCCGGCATCATCGGATGATGCATCCCAGGCTAAATCTATCAGTAATGCTTCAACGTTGGTGAAATGGAGGTTCACAGGATCGGTCGGGGGCTGGTCATCCACCACTACGGTTACCGATTTGGATTTTTTGTTCTCGCTTTCCGACCATGCTTTTACCGAGATGTCATAAACGCCGGCAGGAAGTGCGTCCAGTGTAAACTCATACGGAGCGAGAGTGTCCTCGCCAACAATCGTGCTTCCTGAATAAAGCTGGACTTTTGATATCGTTCCTTCAGAAACCGATGCCATGACTGAAACCGGAACATCCGAACCCGGTATAAACACAGAATCTTCAGGGATCTGGACATTTATGACAAATTGTTTCCCTGAGGAAGCGGCTTTCAGATAAGAAAACAAGGAAGCCATGGGGTCGATCGTTTCATGAACAGTAAACTCGGAAGCAGGGATATAATCACGCGAATCGTTACATTGTTCCATTACCGGCCATGCATGAGGATCTGAAGGTTCGGTGAACCAGCTTGCATTGTATACCGTGCTGGTATGTTTATAGGGCGGAATTCCCGGTATCCATCCCGGGACACCGTCATAGTTTGAATCAATGTGCAGAATGTCCCTGAGCACCCTGTCGGCATTCACGCTTTCCGCGCCGGTTATGAATACCTGCTGGTCATTGTTTTCCCCGAGATAAAGATCGGCCGTGGTGAAAAGAAGGTCCATAACATCCTCATCGCCCGAAAGATGCTGATAAACCATCTGCAACATCACATGCGGATAATAACCACCCCAATCGAGCGTCGGATTCGAACCTTTAATAAATCTCATTGCTCTATCCCTGGCCTGATCAACGCCCTGCTGAAATGCAAGATCGTGGATGGTGGCTATCAGGCTGCTCTGAAGTGTTTTTTCCTCAGTGGTAAAATTCCCCCACCGGTCCGATGGCGTCAGGCAAAAGATATAAGTTCCGTAACTTGTATTCAGATCAGAGTACCAGGAACGGCATTGAACGAAATCGTCAAGGTATTTATGATCACCCGTCATCCTGTATAGTGCGGCAGCAGCATAATACTTCTGTTCAATATATGAACGGCCCTCGTTCCCGGAACTTGCAGAGTCAGCCCACGCATAGGCATCTGTGGCTTCCTTCACCCATTTGTCTATGCTTGCCTGGTCCTGGCCTGCCAATTCGTAACAGTAAGCCAGCTGTGCTGCCGTCCCGGCATAATCCCATGTCGTTTTGGCTTCTTCAGCAAATGCATACCACTTATGATTGTCTTCCCATGAAGGATGATAATAACCCGTGGTTTCAAGTCCGCCACAAATCCCACCGGTCGGTCCCTTCAAGCGGCGGAAAAAGTCGACGCCCCACTCGGCTTCATCAAGGAAATCAGGCAAACCATTACCACTCTCCGGAATATTCAGCTCATTGTCATGGAATTTACCTGGATTCATTTCATAGACGAGCATCAAATCCGTACTGATTTGGAGGTGATGGCTTCCACGGTTATAATCGGCCGCATCGAAATATCCTCCCCAACCCCAACCATCGGGTTCGTCCAGCATATGATCATAAGGGTTGCCAGGCCAGACCCATTCGGTGGCCTTGGCAGGTAATTGTTCAAAATTAAGCCCATCATCACCTGATATCGCCTGCGTGGAATAAGTAATCTCGAAACCATTAACCCCGGGCATATGGTCCACGGGTTTTACGAAAGGCGTATATTCCACTGTCCTGGCCGGACCGCTCCGCTGGTGATAGAGTCCCCGTACAAGCAGATAAGAAAGATCAGTATACACATCTTTATCTATTCTGAATGGGAAGGAACATCCAACGCCGTCAACGGCAAGCCGGTATTCGCCGGGGGCAACGGACACAGAATTTCCAATGTCGGAAAAGTCACACTCCCAGATGTCGCTGCCGTGCCACCCAACAGTGGAAACGCCCGAATTCTCAATTTGCATCTTTTTTCTGAGTTCCAGCCCTTTACCATAATCAGCACTCGAATATACAATCGTACTGTCGGAATTTCTGACCAGGTAAAAGGGATTGCCTTCATATGAAGCAAAATCGGCTCCGCCTGCCGTACCCATCCACTGATAAATATACGCGAACTTCAATCCTGCATTCGGGGCATAACCCACTTCGTTCACGTGAATAGCTTCCGACCGTAGATTTTTGGTATTGAAAATGAAGGTTTCCGAACTTTTATTGGAGGCCAGGCTTCCCCATCCGATCGTGTATGAATCACCTTCCTTCAGTGCCGACGGTAACTTCAGATAGACCCAGTAAGTACTGAAACCGGCTTCCTTTTTCGATTTATAACCTATGCTCTCAGGATTAACGGCATTCGTGTAGTTTTCATCATCCGTGCTTGTTATGGTGTAAGTACCCGTATTCTTAGCGGTTGCCGCATCGAGGATACCTGTATTCCAGATATCCGAACATCCCGCCGCTGTATAGCCAGGAGATTCGGATGTGTTCTTTTCACCCTCCCTGAAATACAGGAGTACAACATCGTCGTTCACTGGCGACAAAAATATAATGTTGGCGGGAAACGATGTATTTGAGATCAGCAACAGCAGGCTGGTAACAAATAATGTGAATTTGATTTTCATAGGGTGTAGAGTATTATGTTCAGACAGGGATACACGCTAATTCTCCCGGGAACTGCATCCGGATTTGAATCCCATAATCTTTGGACGCAGATAATTGACGGATAACAGGTATTTACCCGTCAAAGCAGTATAATCATACTTCCTGGAAATGGCAACTAATCTCAAATATAACATATATATATTTTAAATGATGTTATTACTCAAAGATTAACTCAAACGCCAATAGGAAAAAGAACTCCAAAACCTTTTAGGGGTTAACGAATTACTATCGTGAATGCCTGTGAAAGCTGAGACTGAAAATCAGAAATTATACTATTTTTACAGAAGGATAAAATACAGACACCCGGCGATTGCCGGGCGTAGCCGAAGTAAGCCGAAAGGTCTTTCAATATGACACTATCTTGCCGGTCCCAGAGTGAAGTCCAGGGCGCTTACAATTGTTTAGGGTTTTTGAGCAGCCATTTGCATATGAAGTGGTTCGCCAGTGATATGTCTTTCCTGGTCTTCACTCCATTTCTTTTTGGAGGGCAACCATTTTTATGGCTGTCACCGCTGCCTCATCACCTTTATTTCCATGCTTCCCGCCTGCACGGTCTTTGGCCTGTTCAAGGGTGTCTGTAGTCAGTAGCCCAAAAATAAAAGGCATACTGTAGTTTAAATTGAGGTCAGTGATCCCATGGGTTACTCCCTGGCAGATAAAATCAAAATGACGTGTCTCCCCCTGAATGACACATCCAAGACAGATCACAGCGTCAACATTGGTGTATTCGGCCATGAACTGTGCGCCAAGCGTCAGTTCAAAGCTTCCGGGAACCCATTTCACATGAATATTTTCATCCTTGACTTTAAGCGCTGACAGGGTCTGCAGGGCGCCGTTGAGTAAGGCCCCGGTAATGTCATGGTTCCATTCCGACACCACAATGCCAAATTTCATGTTCGACGCATCCGGCATGGTTTCAGGATCGAAAGACGACAGGTTTTTTAGATTTGAAGCCATAATATACTGATGTAATTTTACCCGCAAATTTTGGAGTATTCAACGTTGTAAGAGCCGGACAGATCAGGTTTTTAGTAAAAATTTCCCTCCGAACGGTGACCTGAAAATAATCAAAAGGCTTCTTCCCTGTATTATGCAGCCCGGGAGTTTTCTTACTTCCTGCCCCTAAATACTTTATTCTTATTTTTTCGGCGCCTTATAGCCTCTTTGTTTGGCTATATCTTCAAGCCGTTTTTGAAAGCCCGATTTTTTTATCTCTTTGGGTTTTCTCGAATGGAGTTTCTTCCTGAGTTCGTCTTCGTCCACAAATTGTTTGAACAAAACATTTTGTCCAAGAGTGATCATGTTGGCGAGGAAATAGTAATACGTCAGATCCGGCTGAATAACTGTTCAGGATGAACATGAACATCACCGGCATCACGTACATCATTCCTTTCATCCCGGGCATCTGTGTATCGGCACCGGTGGGACTGCTATTCAGTCGCATAGACAGTATCGTTGATACGGTCATCAGAAGGGTGAAAAGACTTACATGATCTCCATACATCGGAATGGTGAAGGGAAGATGCATAATGGAGTCGTAGGTGGAAAGGTCGTGCGCCCAGAGGAAAGGTTGTTGCCTCAGTTCAATGGAGGTAGGGAAAAACCTGAACATGGCATACAAAATAGGCATCTGGAACAGCATGGGCAGACATCCGCCCATGGGGTTTACCCCGGCCTTTTTATAAAGAGCCATGGTGGCCTGTTGACGTTCCATAGCCTTGTCCTTCGGAATCTTTGCATTGAGTTCCTCAATCTCCGGCTTCAGAGCCCGCATCTTTGCCTGCGACATATAGGATCGGAATGTCAGGGGCAGTAAAGCCAGCTTGATGATCAGGGTCAGCAGGAGGATAATGATCCCATAATTACTGATAAACCTGTTCAGAAAATTGAAGATCGGTATGATCACCCAGGCATTGATCCACCTGATGATCGACCCCCCGATGGTAACCAGGTCCTGGAGGTTAAACCCGATGCGCTTCAGCCCTTTGAAATTATTGGGGCCGAAATAGAAATGCATGGGCATCAGAAAATCATTCGTCCGCTCATAGGGTATGGCTAATTCTGCACTGAACCTGGCCAGGTTCTTGTGAGGTTCGGGAAGTCTCTCATAAGCTATATACCCGCCCTCGAAAGGTATCTTATCTGCAATGAGGACGGAAGCAAAGAACTGATCTTTATAGGCAAGCCAGTCAATTTTCGTGGTTTCGTTCACATCCTGCACTTCCTTTTTCGTCCTGGCTTTGAATTTCTCAACTTCCCCCTGGTAATAGCGGTAATACAGGTTAGACCAGTTCTGCTCGTTGGACCGGTTTTGCTCCTGCTGGGGGGCAAACTGCACCCAGTTCAGCTGAACGTTATCGGTCCTGTACTCTTCCATATTCTTCATACTCAGGTCGATATCTACGAGATACCGACCGGGGTGAATCGTATACTTATATTGGATATATGCCCCTGAGGAATCCACGGGCAGACGCATCTCAAGGCTGACCGAGCTGTCTTTGGCAACGGACAGGTTCTCTTCCGTGATTTTATCAAAATAAAGATCGTTTGTGGAAACGCTGCGGCCGTCAGAGAAAAACTGCAGGCCGAAAACGGTCGAGTCACCTGTAAAAAGGATCAGGGGAAGAGAATCGTAGGTCTGGAAATTTTTCAGCTGGACAGTGTAAGGCCTGCCGCCCTTGTTCGATATGGTAAGCTTTAGCTTGTCGTTTTCAAGCACGTAATACTTCTCTTCACCCACTGTTCTCGGGGTAAATATCCCCATGTCCTTCTTTAATTCTTTCTTTGCTTCCGGAACCACAGCAGCTGCTGTGTCCACAGCAGGGGCCTCTTCCGCCTTTGACTGCTTTTGCTGTTCAAGCATCTGCTCTGTCTGTACCTGTCTGAGTGAGTCGGCTCTCCGCTTCTGCGCTTCCATCTCCTCCTGGGAAGGTTTCATAAGAACACTGTAGCCAATGAGAATAACGGCAATGATAAGAATACCTATTACTGAGTTCCTGTCCATCCTGTATTACTTGATTTTTTAAGTTACTTCCTCTCTCCCCTTGTCTCCCCGTAGACGAGAGCTGCTTTTATGAAATTTACGAATAACGGGTGCGGGATTAACACTGAACTGCGGTATTCAGGGTGAAACTGTACACCGATAAACCATGGATGACCTTTCAGTTCCATGATCTCCACAAGTCCGCTGTCCGGATTCATCCCCGAAGGAATCATGCCGGCTTTCTCAAAATCTGCCAGGTAATCGTTGTTGAATTCATAACGGTGCCGGTGTCTTTCCCTGATATGCTCCTCATGATAGACTTCAAAGGCAAGGCTGCCCTTTTTAACATCACAGGGATAAGCACCAAGTCTCATGGTGCCGCCTTTTTCCGTTACCCCCTTCTGATCCTCCATCAGGTCGATGACCGGATGTTCCGTCATGCGAGTCATTTCAGTTGAATGGGCATCCTTGTACCCCAGCACATTCCTGGCAAATTCAATGACGGCACATTGCATACCCAGACAGATGCCCAGGTACGGTATTTTATATTGACGCGCATAAGTAACGGCAAGGATCTTTCCCTCTATACCCCTGTCACCGAAACCTGGTGCTACAATAATCCCGTTATATCCGGCGAGTTTCTCTTCCAGGTTATCCGGGAAGATGGTTTCAGAATGGATGCAGGTCACGTTCACCTTGCATAGATTGACCGCACCGGCATGGATCAGGGATTCAAGAATGGATTTATACGAATCGTGTAATTCAACGTACTTCCCAACCAGGGCTACCTTTGTCTCTGTGGTGGGGTTTTTCAGCTTATCAACAAATTCTTTCCAGGGTTTCAGCTCGGGAGGACTGCCATTGGGCAGGTTGAGCTTCCGCAATGCCGTCACATCCAGCTTCTCCTTCTGCATCAGAAGCGGAACTTCATAAATGGTGGATACGTCAATGGATTCAATGACCGATTCAAGATTTACGTTGCAAAAAAGCGCGACCTTTTTCCTGATCTCTTTATTCAGTGTTTTTTCAGTTCTTAAAACAAGGATGTCGGGCTGTACTCCGTTTTCGAGCAGTGCCTTAACCGAATGCTGTGTGGGTTTGGTTTTGAGCTCTCCTGATGCAGCAAGGTAGGGTACAAGTGTGAGATGAATGACCAGGACATTGCTCGGGACCAAGCTCCCATTTCAACTGCCTGACCGATTCAATATAGGGCAACGACTCAATGTCACCAACCGTCCCTCCAATCTCCGTAATCACCACATCATAGTTATGCCGTGTCCCTAGAAGTTTGATCCGGCGTTTTATCTCATCCGTAATATGCGGGATCACCTGAACGGTTTTGCCCAGGTAATCTCCTTTCCGTCTCCTTATTGATCACCGACTGGTAGATCCTGCCGGTGGTCACATTGTTTGCCTGGGATGTGGGCACGCCCAGAAAGCGTTCATAATGCCCCAGGTCAAGGTCGGTTTCAGCACCGTCTTCCGTGACATAGCATTCACCATGCTCATACGGATTGAGCGTTCCGGGATCTACATTGATATATGGATCGAGTTTTTGAATGGTGACGTGATAACCTCTGGCCTGAAGCAACTTTGCAAGAGAGGAGGAAATAATGCCCTTACCCAGTGATGAGGTAACGCCTCCTGTTACAAAAATATATTTCGTTGCGGCCAATATTTCGATTTTTGAAGTTTAATCCGCAAAGTAAATAATTAATTCTTAGAAGGGGTAATATTGAAGGAAGAAAATGCGAATTTAATCTTCATCAGAATCAAGCTCATCAATAAAGATGATCTTCTCTTCCAGCAACTTTATTTTGTCTTTGGCATCTTGAGATCTTCCGCTCAAAATCCTTGACCATAGTCTCTGCACTTTCCGAATTGGCAAAAAAGCCAATGTTGTTCTCCCACAAACTGATATCGTTTTTCAGCTGTTGCAGTTTATTCATTAACTTCTCTCTTTCAAACCTCATCTTGATTTCAGGACGCGGCTTCTGCCTTATATTATCCAGCTTATTCCTGAATTTGAGCATGCTTTTCTTGTGGTCGTCCATCTCGAGGTTATCGTAATGAAGATTGATGGCTTCCCGGTATTTCTGCATGATTTCGTCCTTCTTTTCGAAAGGCACAAAGCCAATTTCAGTCCAGCGCCTCTGGAATTCATTGAGCTGATACAGGTTCTGCTTCTGGTTATCGTCCTGCTGGAAATTCCTGATCTCCTCAATGAGAGTCTCCTTGTCCTTCAGGTTCTTTTCATAGGTAGAATCAATCTTAGAGAAGAAATCGGCCTTTCTGTTGAAAAAACGGTCGCAGGCAGCCCTAAAACGCTTCCACACCTCATCACTGAACTTTCTGGGAACAGGTCCGATGCTTTTCCACTTTTTCTGAAGCCTGATAAGCTCGTCAGTGGTGGTTTTCCAATCGGTGCTGTCCTGTAATGCTTCAGCTGAGATGCATAGATCGAGTTTCTGCTGCAGATGATTCTGCTGCTCTTCCATATTCTGAGCATAAAACTCCCGTTTCTTCTCGAAAAAATGATCACAGGCAGCCCTGAAACGGGCATATATACGATTATTATCTTTCTTTGGGGCAAATCCTATTGTCTTCCAAACCTTCTGAAGTTCAAACATCTCTGCAGTTTTCTTAACCCAGTCGTCATGACTTTCCGGTTCGAACCCTGCCAGTTCTTCGGCTTTATTACACAGAATGGTTTTCGACTCCAGATTCTTCTTCTGGTTTTCCTTAAGCTCCTGGTAATATTGCTGATGCTTTTTATTGATCTTTGATGTGGCGTCCTTAAACCGCTCCCATATCTCAGTCCGTTTCTCCTTTGACACAGGGCCGATCTCCCGCCATTGATCATGGAATTTTTGCAGTGTCTGAAACGCATTCACCACATTAGGCTCCAGGAGAAGGGCTTCGGCTTTTTCACAAAGTCCGATCTTAGCTTCAAGATTTTTTTTCAGGTCAAGATCTCGCAGTTCCTTGTTGATCTTGATATAATCATAAAATTTTTCAACATGATAATGATAGGTCTCCCAGAGATCTTTCAAACTTTGCTGAGGAACGACACCAACGTCGTGCCAGCGCTTCTGGAGATCTCTGAATTCCTGAAAAGTCTTGTTTATCGATTCATCGCGGTTGACCAGCTCATTGATCTCATCAATGATTTTGTATTTCTCTTTCAGGTTCGCTTCCTTCTCGTCATCATCAACCCGCGTCAGGTCAAACTTGATATCACGATATTTTTTAAGGAGATCCCTGAACTTTTCTCCCTCCTGATCCACCGAAGGTCCGGTTTCATCAGGTTCGGCATCTTTTGACGGGGAAACCTCCTGGGTTTCTTCCCCATCCGGAGGCTGTTTCTTATAAAATGCAATTTTGATGGCCTCTACATCATCCCTGATGTCTGAAATATTCTTACCGGAAATCAGATCTTCAAGCATGCTGACGAGATCTTCTCTGCTGAGAAGATTGTAATTAACAGCTTCCTCTTCCGGTTTACGGGGTACTGGTACGGCAGCAGGTACCTCCGGCACGCTCTCATCCTCTTTTTTCGGGGTGTCTGCTATGGCATCCGCTAGAGGAACAGGAGAAGACTCTTCCGTACTTTCAGGTACTGACTCTTCGGTCACTTCATCGCCGGTAACATCCTCAGAAACGTTTTCTGCAGGAGACGAAACAATATCCTCTTTCTCAACCGGTTTAACCTTCTTCTTTGTTTTAGGTCCGGACTTCGTCTTTTTAGGGACTTCCGGCTCTCTGTCCTCTTCCTCTGAAGGGCTCTGTCCTTCTTTCCCGGAATCATGATTTGGTTGGCCGGCTGAATGTTCTTCAATATGCGTATTTTCGGCTTCCTCGCCGAATGGTTCGTTACGAACAGAGTTTTTGGGATCTTTTATATTCATAGGAAATCATTTTTTCCTTTTTTAGAATTTCCATTTACTAAATTACCACATTCTTAACTCGTTTCATACTTTTTTGACAAATTACAACAAAATTAAGGTATTCGGATGAGGTAATAAGATTAATTTTAAATACCCTTCCTGTAAATGAATCATCTGATATACTAATGAAGTGATCATGAATTGGCTATAAGTATATGGCTCCTTACATGACCAAACAAAGAGTAAGTACAAAAGTTTAATTATCCTTTTATTCCCGGAGGTATGCCCTGACAAGTTAAAGGCCGCACCCCGTGAGGGAAGCAGCCCTTTTTTAAAAACCCGTAACATCTTCTGTCACTCTTTCTCTTTTCGTTTATGAGATGCTGACCTTAACCGGCCCCCTGTCTATCGCCTCATCCCTTTTAGGAAGTTCAATTTTCAGTATGCCATTTTCCATGGAAGCTTCGATCTTTTCAGTGTCAATCATCTCGGGAAGATTGAAAGTCCGTTCAAATGCCCGGTAATCAAACTCCCGGCGACTGAAACTCTGACTTGCCTCTCCTCCTTCTGAAGGTTTACGCGAAACACTCAGCACGTCCTTTTCAACATGGATGTTCACGTCAGACTTTTCAACGCCCGGTAAAGCCATGAAAAGGGTAAAACGTTCATTCTCTTCAAGGATATTGACCTTCGGAGTGGAAGAAGCTTCCGTCTCTCCAAAGAAATCCCTCATCAGGTCTGAAAACCTGTAATCGGAAGCACGATTCGGTACTTCATGCCCGTTGCTGTTGTAAACTCTTAATAATGTCATTGCTTTATTTTTTTGTTTGGTTTTAAATCTGTATTCTGAAATAGCTTTAGTCAAAGGATGTGCCATCCCGTTTTCCCGACATAATTTCTGAAATCTCAAATCTAAAACATGTCATTTTGTCATTATATATATAATTTATATATGTCATTTTGTCATTTTTAGTTAATAGGTTTGAGTACGGTGAAGAGGCCGCGAAAAAATACAGTGTGCCCAAAAAGGCCGACTTCGGGTCCGTTTGTCCGTGAAAAGCATGGCCGTGAATATATCCGGTCACTTTCCGGAAGATTGTTCCGGGAAGGAAGAGGATGAACAGCCGGGCTCGTCCTAAACTAAAATATTTCTACTTTTGTAAAAAAAAACCATGAGGATAGATATCATCACCGTTTTGCCCGGACTGATTGAGAGTCCGTTGAATCATTCGATAGTGAAGCGTGCGAGGGAGGCCGGGCTGGTCGAAATTATAGTTCATGACCTGAGGGACTTCTCAACGGATAAGCATCACCGGGTGGATGATTATGCCTTCAGCGGGGAAGCCGGAATGGTAATGAGCATAGAACCAATTGACAGGGCTATCAGCTTTCTGAAATCACAGCGTGAGTATAACCAGGTCATCTACACCTCCCCGGATGGCCTCCTTTTTGACCAGCCAATGGCTAACCGGCTGTCTACCTGCGAAAACCTGGTCATTCTTTGCGGCCACTACAAGGGTGTGGATCAGCGTGTACGCGACCATCTTATCACCATGGAAATTTCAATCGGCAACTATGTTCTGACCGGTGGTGAACTGGCAGCCGCCGTAATTGCCGACAGCATTGTCAGGCTTCTGCCGGGAGCAATCTCCGATGAGTCCTCCGCCCTTTCCGATTCATTCCAGGACGGCCTGCTCTCTCCCGTTGTTTATACAAGGCCGTCTGAATACAAGGGATGGAAGGTGCCCGAAATACTCATGTCGGGGAATGCTCAACGGATTGAAGAATGGAAAATGCAGAATGCCCTCGAAAGAACAAAAAAACTCAGACCCGAACTGCTTCGTGATGAAGATTAAAAGTATTTGCTCATCTGTGGCTGTTCCATACGGAAACAGATAGTGCGCTTTAAATCAGTCCGATGTATAGCATGATTCTCAGTTGATTTAATATATTTGTCTTTAATCTTTAACTGACTGCTATGTTCCCCGTTTACACTTCTTATCATGTCGAGATCAAAAACCTGAAATTTGTTACCGGGGAAGGTGTCAGGCACCCCAAAACCGCCATCGTCCGGTTTGAACTGCCGGGTCAGAGCACGCCGGTGGTCGAAATCCTCGGATATACGGAACCGGAAGACATCTATCGCCTGATCGATATAAACGGATCCCTGAATCTCGACTACTGCTATATCCATAAATTTTCACTGACCGAATATCGTCAATCCCGGAGCCTGGATAAAAAAGTTCTTGTCCCGGTCCATAACTTCTCGGCAAAATCCTGCTTTTTCGATTCACACCTTCCCTTTGATTTTTCTTTCGGAAGATTCACCGGTGATTTATTTTCGCTTGAAAACAGCTTCTTTGCCAAAGGACAGATTAGCTTTAACTCATCCGTATTCGTCGGGCGGGCTTGATGTCAACATGAGTTACATTCATTTTGCTTCCGGAGGACTGGATTTTTCAAATGTCAAAATCGATAGCGGAGAGATAAGCTTTAAAAATACAGTTTTCAATACAGGCAAAAAAGATTTTCAGTACAGTGATTTTGGAACCGGGAACAAACTGTTCACCAATACCGAATTCAATGATGGTGATGTTTCCTTCATCAATACTCAGTTTAATTCAGGTGAGGTGTCCTTTAAAATCGCCCGGTTTGGCCGCGGCAGGGTCGATTTCCATTATGCCCGCTTTGGCCAGGGTGACAAAACCTTCGAGAGGGCCGACTTTGGTGACGGGGACGTAGATTTCCGGACGGTGGAATTCGGACCCGGCAGGGTGAACTTTAACCGGAGCAGATTTGGAACGGGTAATGTTTCCTTCGAAGGCTGCGAGCTGAAGAATGGAAAATTCATCATGAAACGGGCGGAATTCAGTGAAGGTGCGGTCAATTTTGAACTGGCAGAGATGTCAGGTACCGAAATTGCTTTCGACAGGACGGTCTTTGGCCCGGGAACCATTTCATTCTATAACGGCCGGTTTGGTAGTCTCTCGCTGAATTCTTGTCATCTCGACAATTACACCGATCTGCGTGTAGCTGCCTGCCGGAGTATTGATCTTTCCGATACCATCGTCAGGGATATTATCGATCTCATGCCTTACGGGATTGAACAGGACATCGGCCAGATCCGTTTCAGTGGCATGAGGCTCATCGGCAGGATTTATATCGACTGGATCAGGAACAGGGTACCCATGCTGATCGCCAACCAGTCTGATGCAGACGATAGAAGCAAAGCGGAACAGTTCCGCACGCTGAAGGAAAACTTCAGTGTATGCGGACAGTATAATGATGAAGACCTTGCTTATGTCCGTTTTAAACGTTTTGAAGCCAGGGCTAACCTGCACGAAGCCCTCAGCATAAACTCCCTGAATGCCCTTTGGGCTTACCCGGCATACCTGTTTAAACTGCTGGTTTTCGATAAAGTAGGACACTACGCCACAAACCCAGGGAGAGTGATCATTAGCATGTTAACCGGCTATACATTTTTCAGTTTTCTGTATGTCATTCTGATTCTCACCGGTGCTGGTGAGATCATAGAATCCGTGAATCACGACGCCGGCCTCAACGCATTCGGCCGGGGATTCTACCATAGCGCAATTACCTTTCTGACAATCGGGTACGGCGATTATTACCCCTCCGGAGCCATCAGGTGGGTTTCCGGCGTAGAGGGCTTTACCGGGGTTTTCCTGATGTCCTATTTCACAGTGGCCTTCGTCAGAAAAATACTGAGGTAAGCCGTTACCATGATTTTCCGGGCCGGTGACATATTCCCGAATACGGACAGTATGAACAGCGGTTTATGTCTTCAGTCTGGCTGAAGGGTATATTCCGGTCGAAAATATCGTGTATCAGCCCGTCAAGATGTGATCCAAAATCGTCCTTTATTTCACTGAAGTTCCTCAACGGACGGGCATTCTCCTTGTCCGCCTTAATAAATATATCCGGTGAGAAATTGTCCATAAAAAGCTCTCCGGCCACGTATAGTTCCGGTTTTACCCCGGCATGATCCGAGGTGCCGTCAATTATCCAGGCATAGACAAAAGTCTGAAAGATCGCTTTTAACGACTTGCCCGAAGGCCAGTTTTCACGTTCGAAAAGCTGATCGACAGAAGCAAATACTTTTTCTGCCCGTCCGGTTTTGTAATCCACGATCCGGACCAAACCGCCCCGCTCATCCCTCCGGTCAATCGTACCTCCAATCCGAATCCTCAGGCCCCTGTCCCCAACAGTGCATATCCGTTCCACTTTTTCTTCCAGTGCAAGGATCCTGAAAGGTGCATGCAGGCTGTCATTCTTCAGAATAGCCAAAACCATCTTCCTGATCACCTCATATACGATAATATTGCGGCCTTCGGGAACAACCTCCGCCGCTGGAGCGACGGTCTTATAAAACACCTTCCTGAAGGCATCATCCAGGCAGTCCTTAATGTGATCTTCCTGCATGATCCGTTTAAAATCAGCCTGTGTAACCTCAACTGAGACAAAGGGTTCATACAATAATTCCATAGCCTTATGCAGAAGATTTCCAAATCCCGGGGCATCGATGTCTTCAGCCGCCTCTTCTTCTTCCCTGATGCCTGCTATGTAGGTAAAATAGAAGCGTAAAGGACAATCCAGATAGGTGGTAATCGAAGTCGGAGAAAGTTTCCTGCTACCCTCAATGGTGAAGTCGGTAAGTTTCGCTATCACAGCATCTGTCTTATCGATACCGATAGCCTCAGGCTTCTTTCCTCCCGTCCGGAACGATACGGTTTCATAACTAATATCAAAGTTATACAGGTATTTCAGCTGGTAAATGTACCGCCCTGGTTCGCCGGTATTTAATCCCTCCGTTTTGCTGTTATACATGATATCAATATGATTTGCACGTTGAATTAACCGGTAAAAATAATAGGCATAGATGGCATCCTTGTCTTCACGGGTGGGCATGCCGAAGGCATAACGAAGACTGGCCGGTACAGAAGATTCACCGGCCGAAGGATCAGGCATGACACCTTCGTTAAGGGACAGGAAAACCAGGTTATCAAAATCCAGAAGCCGGGTCTCCAGTATTCCCATAAGCTGAATACCCTGCAACGGCTCACCTTCAAAAGGAATCCGCGAGCTGTTTAAAAGCTTTCTGAACAGGCGTATGAATGTCTCAAGGCCATCGTATGCCGGATTTTCCGAGAATACCTGATACAGCTTATTCAGCCTGGTCCTGATATGAAAAATGAACTCCCCCTCGCCCGGTAATTGATCTTTCCGCTCTTCACCGCCCATGATAAGCGATACCAGTATATCCAGGATCTCTGAAAGGTAGCTGATCATTTCAGTAGCTGATCCGACTTTTCTGAATATCCTGGAAAACAGGTGGTTTCCTTCAAAAAAGGATGACCGGATATAGATCATATTCAGTTTATGAATCTCTGCCGACATCTCTTCGGCATCTTTCCCGGGAATAGCTCTCGTATACTGATGATTTAGAACCGAAAGAACATCTTTGTAGTAAAACCGGCCACCAACCTGACCAGACCCCGATGAGAAATTTTTCTGGAGTCTTAAAAGATTATCGATAAAACTGAAAACCGGTGTGTTCCTGAGCGGGTATCCCATGGTAATGTTCAGACCGGGGATATTGTCGGGAAGTGACGACAATACCGGCTGTAAAAGATCCTCGTCACCGAGGATGACTGCCGTATCGCTGAACGATGACTCCGGCAGCAGCTCCCTATCCGACAGTAATTTATGAAGTTTTTTTGCCTGAAGGACATCTGAAGGCAGGTTGAAAACACGGAAAACCTTCCTCTTTCCCAGGTTATTAAAATCTTCCGGAAAATCAGGGTCTGGTGGAAATTCTTCAAGGTTCCGCCTGATAAACCGGCCAGCTTCGGCAACTGTATCATCCCTGTACTGATGATCGTAATCCCAGTAAAACAGGGCCCGGCCTGAATTTCTCAGATGCCTGAAGAGTTGCCTCTCTGCCGCACTGAGAGCGTTAAAGCCGCAAATGATCACCTTTTCACCAGGGATGTCCGGATACTCCTCCCTGCCTATTCGTTCGGCAACCTCCCGGTACACAAGTCCTTCATAACCCGTCTGCCTGCTGAATAAGACTTCACGGAAACCAGTATAAAGCGGATGCAGAATATCCCATAATCCCAGAAAGGATTGCTGCTCACTGCTCAGGTTTTTGTCCCTGAAATGACTCCAGAACCGGATGATTAATTCCTTCTGAGCAGGGCTGAGGTAATCGAAGATATTGTCCAAATCTTTCAGATCTGCCATGTTCCGGAAAAGATCCCCCGCATTCACCAGGTATTTGTCAATATCATTGAAATCGCCTAGGGTCATCTCTCCCCAATAATAGAATTCGTCATATGTCTCAGGTTTACCAACCAGTCCACAGTAAATCCTGTACAGCTCGAAGTTCAGTTCAATGGGATCGGCATAACTCAATCCCGACAGTTCCTCCATAAAACCGTTGATGGTATGGATCTGTGGTAACCATGCCGAAGATTCCAGCGTATTCTGTAGGTAATGCCTGAAAAATACTCCTGCCCGTCGGTTGGGAAAGATAATGCACTGCCTTCCCAACGCGTCACCGAAGTGGTCGTGGAGATGATAAGCCAGCTTTTCGAGAAATGCTTTCATATATTGCTGTTCTTATTTGACTTATGTTCTGAACAAACCTTACTGCCACAGTAAAAAAGATCCGGTTGCATCCGGGATCTCAGCACTCCGCCCTTCACAATCAGGTAACTGTGATCCGGCGTTTCCGGCCACGGGAAAAACAGCTTTTCCTAATACCTTTCCAGTGGTCGGTCACCTGCCTTCATTCTCATGGCCGTCAAACTTCCGCCCCTGCCAGGTGTCCTTCATTTCCAAAAGAGCTTCGAAACGGCCCAGGACCTGGTCATACCGAAACTCCCAGCCCGGTCTCAGATTAAACCGGGGCACCGTTTCACCGGCAATGCGTTCGATTAATATCGATGAATTAAGTTTTTCAACGATTTCAACCATCAGATCCAGGTATTCTTCAAGGCTGAATTCAGGGTAATCTGCCGGGTGATTCCGCAGATCCTCGCCCATCTTTGTTCCCTTCACAATCTGGAGCTGGTGAAATTTCAACGAATGCAACGGTAGTGCCGATAGGATGCCTGCAGTTTCCATATACCTGCCGTGATCTTCTCCCGGAAGTCCGATAATAATATGCCCCCCTGTTCTGATCCCCCGCTGTGCTGTCTTCTCAATGGCTTCGGCCGTCGTCCTGAAATCGTGCCCCCTGTTGATCCGTTGAAGAGTATCGTCAAAGCACGACTCTATTCCGTATTCCACCTGGATATAATACTTCTCACCCAGCCGGGCCAGAAAATCAAGAACCTTCTCATCCACACAGTCGGGACGTGTACCGATCACCAGTCCGGCGATGCCCGGAAAAGACAACGCTTCCGTGTACAGATCCTTCAGTCTTTCAAGTGGCGCGTATGTATTGGAATAGGCCTGAAAATAGGCCATGAACGCCAGGGAACGACGGTACCTCTTCCGGTGGAACTCAAGACCCTCCTCAATCTGACGGGTCACACTCTTCTCCGGCATACAGTAGGACGGGTTGAAGGCATCGTTGTTGCAATATGTACATCCTCCCCTGCCCTTTGTCCCGTCGCGGTTAGGACAAGTGAAGCCGGCATCGATGGCCAGTTTTTGCACCCTGCCTCCGAATTGTTTCTTAATGTACCCGGCATACGAATTGAACCGCCGTTCACCAAACCACTCAGGTATTGAATTCATCTGCTTACCTCCTCAATCCTGCCCGGCGTAAAATACCAGACAAATCCCCTGACCGGCCGGTGCTCGATATCTTCCAGTGCTGACATATATTCATGCACCTGTCTGAAATGAGCCGGATCCTGTCGAAGGCCAAATTTATAATCAACCACTGCGATATGATCATCAAGGTATACCACCCGGTCGGGCCGCAGTATCCCCCGCCCTGCCAGAACAAGATCCTGTTCGGTTCTCACTTGGTAACGGCGGTCAAACCATTCAGTCACTCCTTTCGCTGCCAGCCGCTCCTGAAGCAGTGCCAAAATCTCCGTTCTCTGTCCACGGCTGATTTTACCCTGCGAGAAGGCACGCATCACGGAATGTTCAAGATCACCCTGTGTGCGGATACCTGCTAAAATCTCATGCATCACGGTACCATAGCCGAGGGCTTGTGACACGTCCTCCTGCATCTGCGAAAGATAGGCATTCCTGCTGTTCAGTTTAAGCTTGTCACCAGGATGTGTTATGGGATATGAATTCAAAAATACCGTCTCCATGGTATCCTTTTTGCCTTCGGCCCTGACGCCTGTTCCTGCAGTATGAGGTGTTCCAAAGAAAAAGCTCTGGCTTCCCGTGTCGAAGTATTTCTCCGGATCCAGTGAAGGATAAGATCCCGGAGGCTGGTGACCGTGGCTCAGGATTTCGAAAAGCAGATTGCCGGTATTACCCTGTTTTGAAGTATCACGGTCTTTTTTTGCCAGGATATAAAGCTCTTCTTCTGCACGCGTAGAAGCGACATACAGCAGGTTGAGATTATCAATATAACTATGAAATTTTTCATTGAGGTATTCCATGCGGAAGGCGGAATTCAGAAGATCACGGTGATATTTCACGGGCACATGGCCGGGCGGTTCAAAACCAGTTCCTTCCGTACTGCACCATAGATACAGATCCTTGCTGCCTTTGGTGTCGGGGGTTAGCGACCAGTGGCAGAACGGGATGATCACTGTCTTAAACTGCAGCCCCTTTGCCTTATGAATGGTCATGATCCGAATGGCATCCTGAGCTTCGGAGATACCAAGGGTTGCAGAAGAGCCGCTTTTCTCCCAGTAATCCAGGAAGGCATTGATATCGGAGGTCTCATTCCTTACAAAATCGAGAACAATATCCTGGAAAGCCTGGATATACGACAGGTTTTCGGTATCCAGGTTCAGCTCAAAAATATCGATCAGGCGTTCCGAAAGCTCATACAAAGGCAGGATGCGTATCTGGTCAAATTCCCCGTAAAAACGCCCGAATACCCTGTGAAAATCGCCCTGATCGTTAAGATTCATGAACAGGGTATTCATGTCGCTTAAGGGTTCCGGATCCTTCACCAGGTAACGCATGAATTCATGACGTATGAACCCCAGGTTGATCTGATCGGCCGGATTCTTCAGGTAACCCAGTAGTGCCGCCAGAAAGTTCACTGCGGGATTGGCATTCAGATACAGTGAATCATTTGATATCACGTTAAAGTTGTACCGTCCGTCAGGCTGGCTCATTTCATCCATAAGAAGGTTCGCAATAACGCGCCCTTCCGTACCTGTTCTGACAAGGATCGTGATATCCCTGGCGGCATACCCCCGGTCCTGAATACCCTTAATGATCCCGGGCAGCGTGTCTTTAAGCCATAAAGTATACTCTTCGTTGGACGCGGCTTCCCTGAAGCCTACAGAGACATGTCCGCCTGTTCCCGTGTACTTTCCCGGTACCGACTGCATAGCATCCCGATAGATCCCGGAAACCAGATCAGTCCATCCTTCAGAAAAAGACGCTCCGGCAGAGGCTTCCTCTGAGTCATTTTTCACCAGCATGGAGACGATTTCAGCGGCGTTATGGAAAAGGGTGTTGTTAAACCTGACAATATTTTCATGCGACCGCCAGTTTTCAGTCAGCGGTTCGACGTCCGGTACATATTTCCGGAAATAAGACTCTACCTCCCTGGCCAGAATCATCCAGTCACTGTTCCGCCACCTGTAAATGGACTGCTTTACATCGCCCACGATAAGGTTTTTATTACCCTGAGACAGGGCATTATCGATGAGAGGAGCAAAATTCTGCCATTGGAATCCCGAGGTATCCTGGAACTCGTCCAGCATAAAATGACTGAAGTAGTTGCCTGATTTCTCATAGATAAAGGGTGTCGGATTTCCGTCAACAATCTTTTTCAGGAAAAAGGTGGCATCGGATAGTAGAAAGATATTTTTTTCATTGACGACCTCCCTGATGTTCAATGAAATATTATTCAGTATGCCAAAAGCAAAGATGTTTTTATATATGGCATTGGCCGTGTTATACCTGACAACATTTTCATCATAATACTCGACAGCATGCCTTAGCTTGCCTGCAAGTACCCGGTCGGTGAGGGCTACAATGACATCCCTTACCGGCGAACCGGAAGAATACCATTTATCAGGATCTTCATTGGCTGCCAGCGCACGTTTAGTGGGGGGTACAACGCCCTGCTCCGCCAGGTTCTTCAGGTAACCGGCTACTCCTGCCGATTTGTACGCGAAATCATCGACCCCGAGACCTGCTTCCTCAATAGCCTTGATCGCTTCCCCGCCTGTTTTCCTGAGATGCCCGGTTATGCCGTTCACCGTCTCTGCAAGATTAGCCGTGTATCCTTCAAGGAGTTCCCCGAAGGATTCAGGCGATGCCGGCTGATCAAAAATCTCCCGGTATTTTTCCTTGAAAACCTCCGTGCCAAGTCTGAAAATATCCTTATTCGGATCCCATGGCTTTCCTGCAAATATCCGTTCATCAGCAAATTTCACCAGCCAGCGGCAAAGCCATTCGTTCTTATCCAGACCGGCCATCATCCTGTCAACAGCCTCCGTAAGAATCCTGTCACTGTTCAGCTCCAGGTTATAACCCGACTGCAAACCGATTTCCCGGACAAATCCGCGAATAACCATCTGGAAAAACTTATCGATGGTGCTGACATAAAATGAGGAATAATCATTCAGGATGGTTGTAAGGATCTCCCGGGCAAGACGGGTAATATCAGCCGGGGTCCTGCCGGTTTCTCTCATCAGCTCAATACGGTATTCTTCAACTGTGGGATCACCATTGGCAAGCCGGTATAACGATTCAAGAATCCTGGCTTTCATCTCCCCTGCGGCTTTATTCGTGAAAGTTACCGCCAGAATAGTCCTGTATGCAACAGGATCCCGATAAAGCATCAGAAGATATGTCCGGGTAAGCTGGTAGGTTTTTCCCGATCCCGCAGAAGCTTTATATACGAGTAGGTCTGACATCCGGAAAAAATTTATGCACGAAGGTACAAAATTGAAACGGACCTCCTGCAAACAGATACCCCCTTATCCTTATTTCTTCGCTGATGTTTCGCAGAAAGTGATATCCACCATGAAACCAGGACCGTTTATCAAACTCCGGCCTGTAATATGCTCAAAAAAGGTGTAATTTGTATATTTACTGCAAATTAACCCCTAAAACCTCTACCTATGAAAACATGCAGCTTGATCATTTTTGCCTTTTTTATGATGGCCGGACCGGCGCTTGCCCAGTTTAATACCGGAGACAAATTCCTGTCCGGCACTACAGGCCTTTCTGCAGGCTTCTCTTCCGAAAAGGACAAAGCAGACAATTACACCAGTGATGCCACAAAAAATTCGAATTTCAGCATATACACCAGGGGTGGCTATTTTATCAAACAGCGTTTTGCACTTGGTGGATTGATCAGCTATTCCCATTCAGGAAGCAAATACAATGATACAAAATCATCCTCTAATACCTTCATGGCAGGCCCTGTTGCCAGGTACTACAGGGGATTCTACCAGGGTATTTCACCTTTTGCCGAGGGACTGGTGGCATTCGGGGTCTCCAACAGCAAGTCTGTTTCGGAATCAACATACAATGATAAGCACAATATTCTTGAACTGTGCCGGCGGTGTTGGCGCCAATTACTTTTTCAAGGAAAATATCGCTCTGGAAGGACTTTTGCAGTACAAATTTATAAACAGGAAACCTGCCGGCGACAATCCGAACCATAATCATCACACCTCTGGCGGACTGAACCTGTCGTTCGGAATAACGGTTTATTTTTCCTCTATCTGAACGAAACTCATTTCTCCGTTTTCAGAACGATCTGCATTTTAGTCCGGATAGTTAGAAAGAAAAACACATTTCTTTTAATGTTATCGTAAATGAAAATGAAATATGTATTTTACCCGTTCATCATTTTTGCACTCATGAGCTGTACATCAGAAAAAATACCTGTAAAAACCGTCAGTGAAGTGAACCTGGAAAGATACGCCGGGAAATGGTATGATATTGCCCATCTCCCGGCTCGGTTCATGACCGGTTGTGAATGCACTACAGCCGAATATGGAATCACTGGTAAAAACTATGTTACGGTGAAGAACAGTTGCCGTAAGTCCGGGAAGTGGACCTCTATCACGGGAAAAGCTTTTACCGTCTCCGGTACCGGGAATGCAAGGCTGAAAGTCCAGTTCTTCTGGCCGCTAAAAGGAGACTACCGCATCCTGGCTCTTGACGAAAACTATCAGTACGCGCTGGTAGGCACCAACAACCGGAAATACCTCTGGATCCTGTCACGAACACCGCACCTGAGCAAACCGGTTTATGATATGCTCGTCAGTGATGCAGTCCGGCAGGGTTTCGCGGTGGAAACACTGGTTATAACGAACCAGGATTGCAGCGAACCTCAGGGGAAATAACCTTTTGAACGGTTTGACGGTGAAAATTTACGGATCCTGTTCGGACCTGAATGCCGAAGATGAATTCTTCTGATCTCTGCCCTGCTTTCTCTTCTTAAAGGCATCGCATCCTAACTGAAGTGAAAGAGTAAGGAGGTGAAAAATGAATTCTGTTTCCCGTTATCCCTGTTTCAGGCATCGATGACCCCTGAACCCAGTAACTCATCAGCGTCATACCAGGCTGCGAACTGTCCGGCGGCAATTCCTCTTTGTGGTTCATCAAAGACAATATACATGCCCTCATCCCTCATGTGGAGAATGGCTTTCTGAAGTGGCTGGCGATACCTGATCCTGACCATATAAGACCTGTCTTCACCCGGAACCATAACCATGTCGGGTCTGATCCAATGGATTTCATCCGCTTTCATAAAAAGTCCCTTACGGTACAGGCCGGGATGCGACTGGCCCTGACCGGTATAAATCACATTTGTGACCGTATCAGTAGCGATGACGAAAAGAGGTTCTTTCTTCCCTCCCACATTCATTCCTTTGCGTTGTCCAATGGTAAAAAAATGCGCCCCCCGGTGTCTCCCGACAACCTCGCCGTCTGATGGATCGTAAACCCAGGGTGAACATACCTGACGGAGTTGGATGTCTTTCCCTTCTGAATATTGAGGCAGATCTGACGGTATCTCAATAATGTCGCCATCAATCGCATCCAGCTTCTGCTGAAGGAAGGAAGGCAAATCCACCTTCCCGACAAAACAAATTCCCTGGGAATCTTTCTTCTCTGCTGATGCCAGGGAAGCTTTCCTGGCTATGTCCCGCACTTCCTTCTTGTGCAAATGACCAATCGGGAAAAGTGTTTTGGACAGTTGTGCCTGATTGAGCTGGCATAAAAAATAACTCTGCTCCTTTCCAGGATCATCACCGGCCAATAGACGGTAAAGGATCTTTCCATCCTTTTCAATGACATCCTTCCTGCAATAATGTCCGGTAGCCACAAATTCCGGATCGAACGGTTTGATGGCCTCAAAAAACTCATCAAACTTGATCTCCCTGTTGCACAGGACATCCGGATTCGGAGTCCTTCCCTTTTCATATTCACTGAACATATAATCGACAATACGCTTCCGGTACTGCTCACTCAGATCTACCACATGAAAAGGAATGCCTATTTTTCTGGCAACCATCTCAGCAAACAGCACATCTTCATCCCAGGGACAATCGCCCTTGAGAACACCGGTTGTGTCATGCCAGTTTACCATGAACACAGCGGTGACATCGTAGCCCTGATCTTTCAGCAACCATGCTGCAACACTGGAATCGACACCACCTGATAATCCTACAACCACTTTGCCTTTCATAGTCATTCAATTGATCGCGCAAAGGTAATCATTTCATCTCAATCGTAAAGCAAACACCTTGTTTCTTCAAGGATTATTGCTGGTGACTTGAGGCGCGCAAGTTCGATTTTTAAACTGTCCTGCATGGCCGAAAGTTTCCGGGAGGTCTCTGTTAGTTCGGCGATGTCATATTTCATTTTAACGCTCTGCACTCGGCACCAGGTGTAAAACAAAAGTTCAGCAATAAATACCAGCATGATCACCAGATAGGTCATGATCGCTTTCGGATCGCGCTTGATGCGCTGTTTCTTGATATTTTTTATATTTCTGGACACAGATCTTATAACTTTTCCGCCGCCCGCAGACGTGTGCTTCGGGCCATGGGGTTGGCCGCGATTTCTTCGGCCGTCGGCCGGACCACTTTTTTTGTCAGAATTCGAACCTGCGGTTTTTGGCCGCAAACACAGCGGGGCAGCTGCGGCGGACAGGTGCATCCTTTTTCGAGCGCTTTCAGCCGCTGTTTTACGATGCGGTCTTCCAGCGAATGAAAGGACAGCACACACAGACGGCCGCCCGGATTTAAAAAATCCGCAGCGTATTCCAAAAAGGTCCTGAGGGTATCCAGTTCTCTGTTTACGGCGATTCGCAGGGCCATAAACACCCGGGTGGCAGGATGGATCTTTTGCCTGGACGCCGCCTGCCGCGGAATTGAATCAACCACAATTTGAGCCAGCTGTTTGCTGGTGCCGATTTTTGTCTGCCGTCTGATTTTTACGATGTTGCGGGCAATTTGTCCGGCCCAGCGCTCTTCGCCGTATTCTTTGAAAATTTTTTGCAGTTCATCCTGCGCCAAATTGTTGACGAGCATTTCGGCCGTTTCCGCGCGTTTGAATATTCATCCGAACAAGACGCCAACTGAACGAGTGTAGTCAGCGACAAAAAC
>CAVXSF010000006.1:0-25579 GCA_963764345.1 uncultured Bacteroidales bacterium
TTGATGACCGTTTCGTTCATTCGAACTTTCAGTAGTGCATTACTAAAAAACTGCTCGTTTTACAGCACATTTAATCGGAGTGAACACCCCCTCGCCTTCCAGGAGAAGGGGTCTGGGGGGAGAGGTTGCACGAAGGAATTGTTTTCCGATAATTACTAAATAGCTCATTTAGTTTCTCCACCTTTCCACCCCTCCCCAAACCCCTCCCCTGAGGGAGAGGGGCTTATCTTCTAATGAGCTAAGTCGTTTTGATGACCGTTTCGTTCATTCGAACTTTCAGTAGTACATTACTTAAAAACTGATCGTTTTACAGCACATTTAATCGGAGTGAACACCCCCTCGCCTTTCAGGAGAGGGGGGCTGGGGGGGAGAGGTTGCACGAAGGAATTGTTTTCCGATTATCACTAAATAGCTCATTTAGTTTCTCCACCTTTCCACCCCTCCCCAAACCCCTCCCCTGAGGGAGAGGGGCTTATCTTCTAATGAGCTAAGTCGTTTTGATGACCGTTTCGTTCATTCGAACTTTCAGTAGTGCATTACTTAAAAACTGCTCGTTTTACAGCACATTTAATCGGAGTGAACACCCCCTCGCCATCCAGGAGAGGGGGCCTGGGGGGAGAGGTTGCACGAAGGAATTGTTTTCCGATTATCACTAAATAGCTCATTTAGTTTCTCCACCTTTCCACCCCTCCCCAAACCCCTCCCCTGAGGGAGAGGGGCTTATCTTCTAATGAGCTAAGTCGTTTTGATGACCGTTTCGTTCATTCGAACTTTCAGTAGTGCATTACTAAAAAACTGCTCGTTTTACAGCACATTTAATCGGAGTGAACACCCCCTCGCCTTCCAGGAGAGGGGGCTGGGGGGGAGAGGTTGCACGAAGGAATTGTTTTCCGATTATCACTAAATAGCTCATTTAGTTTCTCCACCTTTCCACCCCTCCCCAAACCCCTCCCCTGAGGGAGAGGGGCTTATCTTCTAATGAGCTAAGTCGTTTTGATGACCGTTTCGTTCATTCGAACTTTCAGTAGTACATTACTAAAAAACTGATCGTTTTACAGCACATTTAATCGGAGTGAACACCCCCTCGCCTTCCAGGAGAGGGGGCCTGGGGGGAGAGGTTGCACGAAGGAATTGTTTTCCGATTATCACTAAATAGCTCATTTAGTTTCTCCACCTTTCCACCCCTCCCCAAACCCCTCCCCTGAGGGAGAGGGGCTTATCTTCTAATGAGCTAAGTCGTTTTGATGACCGTTTCGTTCATTCGAACTTTCAGTAGTACATTACTAAAAAACTGCTCGTTTTACAGCACATTTAATCGGAGTGAACACCCCCTCGCCTTCCAGGAGAAGGGGGCCTGGGGGGAGAGGTTGCACGAAGGAATCGTTTTCCGATTATCACTAAATAACTCATTTAGTTTCTCCACTCCCAATCTCCACTCCCACTCCCCTGGAGAGAGGTGGAATGCTGTTTATACCAGCCTTGCCTCCAGTGTAATCTCCAGCGAAGCCAGCGCTTTTGATACCGGACACCCTTTCTTGGCGGCTTCGGCAATCTCTTTGAATTTTTCTTCAGTGATGCCGGGCACTTCAACGGTGGTGCTTAATGCACTTTTCGTGATGGCAAATCCTTCACCCGATTTATCGATGGTCACCCTGGCCTCGGTAGAGATCAGCGTTGCCGTGTAGCCATTGGCGGCAAGCTGGGCAGATAAAGCCATGGAAAAACATCCGGCATGTGCTGCAGCAATCAGCTCCTCCGGATCAGTCTTCGATGTTTCCCCTTTCTCAAAACGTGACGAAGCCGTAAACGATAACTCCTGGCTGACACTCGGCAGCTTGATATTGCCTTTTCCTTCCCTGAGATTACCTCTCCATTTTGCACTTGCTAAACTCGTTTTCATAATGTTTTATATTAAATGATGAATACTAATGATTTGGTTTGCGGAATGGGATGACACGATCCGCCTTCTGGCGGAATACCTGAATGCCCTGGGGTCTTCCTGTGAAGGCCCGTTCACAGGCCGGCGGTGATATGATCCATGTCTTCTTTGCTTAACGTAAAATCGAAAATGTCAGCGTTTTCTTTCCTGTGCAGCTCATCCGAAGCTTTCGGGATCACTGTGGTAGGCCCCAGTTGCAGCAGCCATCGTAAGGCCACCTGTGCTGATGTTTTATGGTACTTCCTTCCGGTCTCTGCAAGCCGGGAATCCCTGCTGATACGTCCTTTTCCCAAAGGGCTGTAGGCAGTGATCATCACATGGTGTCTGCGCGCCATTTCCAGGTTGTCCAGGGCTGGTACGTAAGGCGAAAACTCAACCTGATTGCAGATGACAGGTCCGTAACCCATGGACTCTTCAAAAAGTTGAGGGCTGAAATTACTGACCCCGATATGCTTTGTCAGCCCTTCATCCTTAAGCCGGGTCATCGTCCTGATACACGCCTGCAGGTCCATCCCTGAACCCGGCCAGTGAATGAGCAGGAGATCGGCATAATCTGTCCCGAGCTTCTCCACACTGCGGCGGGTGGATTGCTCTATAGAATCCGGTTTCAGGTTATAGGCACTGATTTTGGTGGTGATGAAAACATCCTTACGGTCAATCCCGCTTTGCCTGACGGCTTCACCTACCTCTTCCTCGTTATTGTACATCTGAGCCGTATCAAAATGACGATATCCGTCTTCAATGGCATCGATCATACACCTGATCCCCGATTTCCCTTTCATACCATAGGTACCAAGACCTAAAAGGGGTATATCGTGGTTTTCCAACCTCAGGAATCTTTCCATGTTATGTGTTATTTCCATTCAGCAATTATGCATGTAAGGAGAAACACATGTTACACCCGAAATGTTTCCGGAAAATCTTGTCATAAAAAATAGTTAACAGTGATAACAGTTCATAATTATAATTATTTTTGTTCCGCATGAAATGAAGAGAGAGTATGACCACCACAACGGATTATTACATCAGGGAACCCATTGGCCGTATTATGGCCGGCATCAGCCGGATGTTTCTGTCGAACCTTCAGAAAAACCTGGCTGAGCTGGATATTGAACGTTCATTTTATCCGTTATTGCTTATCGAAGCCGCGGAGGGGATGCTGACCCAGAATGAACTGGCGGAAAAGTTGTCGAGTAATAAGGTGCAGATAGTCAGGATCGTTGATTACTTATCCCTTAACGGTTATGTAGAAAGGGTCAGGAATATTGATGACCGCAGGAAGATGAGGCTGCAGATAACCGAAAAAGCCAGAAAATGCATCCCTGAAATTCGAAAGGCCATTCATGCTTCGACCGAGGTAGCCCTTCAAGACATTCCTGAGGATAAAATTGACGAGTTATACGCTTTGTTGAAACAAATAGATAAAAATCTTTCATCACATAACGTAAGATAGCAAATGAAAAGAACATCTTCCTGGATATATGTCACGGCTCTGGTCCTGATCCTGATCGTTATCGGATTCAGCCTGAACAAAAAAAGAGGGAAGGAACTTAAAGATCCTGCTCGCGGGAAGCCCCTCATCAGTGTGGATGCTTATGTTGTAAAACCCTCCTTACTCATAAACGAAATTTCAGTTTCAGGCTCGCTGCTGGCTTATGAAGAAGTGGAGCTGAAGAATGAAATTGCCGGCCGCATAGTGATACTGAACCTTCCGGAAGGACAGTTTGTGAAAGAAGGCACCCTTCTGGTAAAACTATTTGATGATGATTTGCAGGCTAATCTGAAAAAACTGCAAACCCAGCTTGCCATTCAGGAACAGATATATAAAAGGCAGACCGAACTCGTCAATGTTAACGGAATCAGTGTAAATGATTATGAACAGACCGGTCTCCAGCTGAATTCCATAAAGGCCGATATTGAAGTACAGAAAGCCCTCATTCGCAAAACGGTAGTCCTGGCGCCTTTCGATGGCGTGATCGGATTACGGAACGTCAGCATCGGGGCAGAGATTACGCCCTCAACCTTACTGGCTACCATCCGCAGGCAGGACCGGCTTAAACTGGATTTCAGCGTACCGGAAAAGTACGGTCCGGTGATCAGGCCGGGGATGAAGGTAAAGTTCACCCTGTATAACCAGGCCAACCAGTACGATGCAACAGTACTTGCTACCGAACGGGGCATCGATGCAGCTACCCGGAACCTGAAAGTACGGGCCCTGGTAGACAGTAAATCCAACAACCTGATTCCCGGGGCTTTTACAAATGTATTACTGCGGCTCAGCGAGAATAAAAATGCCATCGTCATCCCTACCCAGGCCATTATACCTCATGAACAAGGCAAGAGTGTGATCATGGCCAGGAACGGCATGGCTCATTTTGCTGACGTGCAAACAGGGATACGCCAGGAGTCATCCATCGAGATCACTGACGGTGTTCAGCCCGGTGACACCGTTATTACCACCGGCATCCTTTTCCTTAAGGAGGGCAGTAAGCTGAACTATTCCACCGTAACGAGCAAGGCCTTATGATGATCTCCGATTTTGCACTGAAACGCCCGGTGGGCTCAATCGTGATGAGCCTGATCATCGTGCTGCTGGGGGTGGTCGGATTCAAATTTCTCGGGATCCGCCTTTACCCGGCTATCGATCCGCCTGTCATATCCGTTCAGACCTCCTATACCGGGGCTAATGCTGAGATTATCGAGTCACAGATCACCGAACCGCTGGAAAAGACCATCAATGGCATTGAAGGAGTCAAATCGATCACATCCCGTTCAGCTATTGGTTCAAGTTCGATCACCGTTGAGTTTGACCTTGGTGCCGATCTCGAAAAGGCGGCCAATGATGTGCGCGACAAAGTGTCTCAGGCGATGCGGAATCTGCCCCAGGATATCAATGCACCGCCCATCGTTACCAAGGCCGATGCCAACAGCGACCCGATCATCTACCTGATTGCCCAGAGCAGGAATATGAATGGGATTGAACTGAGCGATTATGCCGAGAACGTCCTGCAGGAGAAATTACAGACGATTCCCGGGGTAAGTGCTGTATTTATTTACGGACAGCAGAAACCGGCCATGCGGTTATGGCTCGATCCCCGCAAGATGGCTGCTTACCATCTGACGGCATCCGATGTGAAAAGCGCCCTGGCCAGGGAAAATGTCGAAATGCCGGGAGGAAAGATACGGGGAAAATCCACGGAACTGATCGTCAAAACCTACGGGCGTCTGGAAAGCGAGGAAGACTTTAATAACCTGATCCTCAAACAATCCGATAACCAGGTAGTGAGGCTGATGGATGTGGGCGAAGCTGTCCTGGGGCCTCAGGATGAAGAATCGGAAGCCACCATTAACGGGGCAACCGGAGTAGTCCTCGTGCTGATCCCACTGCCGGGGGCCAACGACATTCAGATTGCCGACGAATTTTACAAGCGACTGGATCAGATCAAGGAAACGATGCCGGTAGGTATGGACCTGAACATCGGTCGCGATAAATCCATGTTTGTCAGGCAATCGGTACGCGATGTGGTCGAAACACTGCTCATTGCCATTACCCTGGTGGTGCTCATCATCTTCCTGTTCTTCCGGAACTGGGTCATCGCCCTTCGGCCGCTGATCGATATCCCTGTTTCCCTTATCGGAACCTTCTTTGTCATGTACATCTTCGGTTTTTCGGTGAACGTGCTTACCCTGCTGGGCATCGTCCTTGCCACCGGTCTCGTGGTCGATGACGGCATTGTCGTCACTGAGAATATCTATAAACGGATCGAACGGGGTATGGATAAATGGCAGGCGGCTTTCGAAGGTACCCGGGAGATATTTTTTGCCGTCGTTTCCACCTCCCTAACCCTGGCCATCGTGTTCATTCCCGGTCATCTTCCTGCAGGGATTCACCGGACGGCTGTTCCGTGAATTCGGCATCGTAGTGGCCAGTGCCGTTCTGATATCGGCCTTCGTTTCCCTTACCCTTACTCCGGTGCTCAACGTTAAACTTGGGGGGTCGGCAACCCACCATTCCCGTTTCTATAACAATACCGAACCGTTCTTTAAGGGCATGGAAGGGTTATACCGGCGGATGCTGAGCTACTTCATTATGAACAAGTGGCTCGCCTTCGGAATCCTTGGCGTTTGCGTAGTGCTGATTTTTGCCCTGGCTAAAATCCTGAAAACCGAACTGGCACCCCTCGAAGACCACAGTTATGTCAGGACCTATGTTACCGCACCGGAAGGAACCGAATATTCAACCACCCGGGAGATCATGGATAAAATCGCAGCGGAAAATCTGGATACCGTTCCGGAGGCAAACTATGTCCTTGCCCGCTATGGCGGTGGATCGAGTGCCAGTGTCAACAGCGGTTTCATCATCACCTTCCTTACGAACCCCACCCAACGAAAAGCTTCCCAGGAGGAAATATACGAACGGTTGTCGGCTTATTACAAGACCATCCCCGATGCACGGGTCATTGCCAGCCAGGAACCGACCATTTCAACCGCCTTCGGCCGGGGGTTGCCTGTGCAATTTGTATTGCAGAATCTCGATTTTGAGAAGCTCAGGGAAGTGCTGCCCAAATTTCTTGATGACGCCCAGAACAGCCCGGTTTTCAGCAATGTCGATGTCGACCTTAAGTTCAACAAACCGGAGCTGAATATTTGGGTCGACCGTCTGAAAGCTACCAGCCTTGGTGTTAATGAGAGGGATGTGGCCGACGCACTCGATTATGCATTCAGTGGCAGCCGCTACGGCTATTTCCTCAGGAATAATAAACAATATTATGTGATCGGACAGGTGGCCCGCGAAGACCGTGACAAACCTGCAGATATATCCTCGCTGTATGTCCATACCAATACGGGTAACATGATCCAGTTGGATAACCTGGTTAAGATTGAAGAGAGCAGCAACCCGCCGACACTCTACCATTATAACAGGTACAAGTCGGCCACCGTGTCAGCCACCCTGTCCAAGGGTATGACCCTGGGTGACGGAATTACTGAAATGAGACGGATCGCTGACAAAGAGCTCGACAATACTTTTACTACAGCCCTGTCGGGACCGTCGCGTGACTTTGAGGAAAGCAGCTCAAATATTTCGTTTGCCCTGGTTCTGGCGCTGTTGCTCGTCTATCTGATCCTGGCCGCCCAGTTCGAAAGTTTCCGCGACCCGTTTATCATCATGCTCACTGTGCCTATGGCCGTGGCAGGTGCTTTACTGTCGCTCTGGATCACAGGTCAGACACTGAATATTTTCTCTGAGATCGGCATGATCCTGCTGATCGGCATCGTGACGAAGAACGGGATCCTTATCGTGGAATTCGCCAACCAGAAACAGAAAGCCGGGATGATCAAAAGAGTTGCTGCTTTTGAAGCCGCCTCCTCACGTTTCCGCCCAATCCTGATGACTTCACTGGCCACGATATTCGGAGCCCTGCCCATCGCTTTCGCCCTTGGCGCCGGCGCTTCAAGCCGTGTTCCACTGGGAATCGTTGTCGTCGGCGGACTGCTCTTCTCGTTGTTGCTTACACTGTTTGTGATACCGGTGATGTATATTTTGATGTCGGGGAAGAAGGATAGAAAGTTAGTGAGTTAGGGATTGAGGGATTAAGGGATTGAGTGGGAAGAAAGGCGAAAGGTGAAAGGGAAGAGAAGAATAATGAATATCGGAGACGGGAGACGGGAGACGGGAGACGGGAGAAGGACTTCGTAAATGCTGCGGCGGGCTGGGGTTTCCCCTTTCAGGGGATCAAGGGGTGAGCGAGGGGAAGAAGAGGTTGGGAAAAAGAATAAAGGAAATAGAGGAAGAAAGGCGAAAGGGAAGAGAAGAATAATGAATGTCGAAGTCGGAGACGGGAAACGGGAAACGGGAGACAGGAGAAGGACTTCGTAAATGCTGCGGTGGGCTGGGTTTCCCCTTTAAGGGGACTAAGGGGTGAGCGTGGGGAGGAAGGAGCCGGGAAAAAGAATAAAGGAAATAGAGGAAGAAAGGCGAAAGGGAAGAGAAGAATAATGAATATCGAAGTCGGAGACGGGAAACGGGAAGACGGGAGACAGGAGAAGGACTTCGTAAATGCTGCGGTGGGCTGGGGTTTCCCCTTTAGGGGATTAAGGGGTGAGCGTGGGGAGGAAGAAGCCGGGAAAAAGAATAAAGGAAATAGAGGAAGAAAGGTGAAAGGGAAGAGAAGAATAATGAATATCGAATATCGAAACATGAATAATGAATAACGAATTCGGAGACAACAGACGGACTTAGTAAATGCTACGGTGGGCTGGGGTTTCCCCTTTCAGGGGATCAAGGGGTGAGCGAGGGGAAGAAGAGGTTGGGAAAAAGAATAAAGGAAATAGAGGAAGAAAGGCGAAAGGGAAGAGAAGAATAATGAATATCGAAGTCGGAGACGGGAAACGGGAAACGGGAGACAGGAGACGGACTTCGTAAATGCTGCGGCGGGCTGGGGTTTCCCCTTTCAGGGGATCAAGGGGTGAGCGTGGGGAGGAAGAGGCCGGGAAAAAGAATAAAGGAAATAGAGGAAGAAAGGCGAAAGGGAAGAGAAGAATAATGAATAATGAATATCGAATCATGAATAATGAATAACGAATTCGGAGACAGCAGACGGATTTAGTAAATGCTACGGCGGGCTGGGTTTCCCCTTTCAGGGGATCAAGGGGTGAGCGAGGGGAGGAAGAGGCCGGGAAAAAGAATAAAGGAAATAGAGGAAGAAAGGCGAAAGGGAAGAGAAGAATAATGAATAATGAATATCGAATCATGAATAATGAATAACGAATTCGGAGACAGAAGAAGGATTTAGAAAATTCTACGGTGGGCTGGGTTTCCCCTTTAGGGACTAAGGGGTGAGCGAGGGGAGGAAGGAGCCGGGAAAAAGAAAGAAGAAAGGCGAAAGTGAGGGATTGAGTGGGGAAGGCGATAATTTGTGGTGAAACTAAAGCTTCTTTTTCGTAGACACCCTTTGTTCAACGAAACAAAAACGATAAGATGAAATTAAAACTGTTGCTTATTTTCCTGGTGGTTCATTCCGTCGTAGACGCACAGACACTGCTGACGGTGGATGATGCCGTAAGCATAGCTTTGAAGAACAATTACGATATCCTCGTGGCGCGTAATGATGCCGACATCGCCAAAGTAAACAATACACCGGGGAACGCCGGGATGCTGCCGGAAGTGCAACTGAGTGGCTCGGGAAATTACGAACTCAATACCATACACCAGCAACTGAATAACGGTGGGGAGAACAACTATTCGGGGCACCCAACCTCGGCTTTCAATGCCGGTACTGAACTTTCATGGACCCTTTTCGACGGCGGCAAGATGTTCGTTGCCAAAGATAAGCTGGATGAGATCGAGGCACTCGGCGGGATCCAGTTCAAAAGCCAGGTTCTGCAAACCATGTACGATGTCATTTCAGCGTACTACGATGTGGTACGGCAGAAACAGGAACTGAATTCGATAAACGAAGCCATGAATTACAACCATGAGCGGGTCACGATCGCCCAGGCCGGTTTTAACGCCGGATCGATGCTGAAGACTGACCTGCTCCAGGCGAAGATCGATCTGAACGTGGCCATGGAAGCCGCCATCAACCAGGAGGTGGTGATCGACGCAGCTATAAAAACACTGAACACATTGCTCGGACAGAAGCCTGAAACCACCTTCGAGGTTTCCGATTCTATTCCGGCAGTGTTTACCCCCGACAAAGATGAACTGCTTAAAAAAGTCAACGAATCCAACACCGGTATCCTGACTTACCGCAAACAGCTCGATATCGCCCGCCTGGATTTGAAATCATGGCAAAAGTCCTATTCACCGGTATTTAAACTTCAGGGCGGGATATTACCTGTCAGGTAGCAACAGTCCTTACGGATCGCTGTTGACAAACAGGACATACGGTCCGGGTATCAGCGGAACGATTGCCATCCCCATCTACAGCGCCGGGGAGAACAAAAGGCAGGTGTCAGCAGCAAAGATCCGCATGAGTTCTGCCGATTACGATCTTCAGTACGTAACCCTCAGGGTGAATACGGCTTTGCTGAATGCATTCAACGATTTTGAGAACCAGAAACGTCTCCTGGAAATCGAAAGGGAAAACAAGGAGCTCACCCGTGAAAACCTCGAGATCAGCCTCCAGCGACTCAGGCTCGGCCAGACTACCTCCCTCGAAGTGCACCAGGCGCAGGACGACTTCGTCAAATCCAGTACCCGCTTTATTAATTTTGAGTACAGCCTGAAAATTGCCGAAACCAGGCTTAAACAATTGATAGCAGGTCTTTAGGTCTTCTGTATTCAATCTGTGTAAATCTGCGTAATCTGTGGTGAAACTCTTTGAAGAGGTATACACCACAGATTACGCGGATTTACACAGATTGAATACGGGTCGTGTGTGCCCTGGTACCGGACAACTCAACTTAGATGATTTTTAAATTTTTCCCCAATAATTAAACCGTTTCCAAACGATTTACAGGATTCTTTCTTAACATTGCATATACAAGTCAATTCGTCCTTCTGCAAGTAACCAGGGTCTGGTGGAAACCGTCGCATGACGTTTGCCAGCCTCAGAAATATAAGAACCAAATGAAATCTCATTCACTGATCGTACCATCCCTGGCACTGGCCGCCATGGTTGGCTCCTGCACCGGAGGTAACCGGCCATCCGGAGAAAACGGCCGTAAACACCCCAACATCATATTCATCCTGACCGATGACATGGGCTATGGTGACGTGGGCGTTTTGTTTCAAAACCAGAGAGCGAAAGCCAACGACAGGAGTGAGCCCTGGGAATTCACGCCAAACCTCGACATTCTTGCAGCACAGGGGGCCCTGTTGACGCAGCAGTACTGTGCTGCCCCTGTATGTGCGCCTTCGAGGGCTTCAATCCTTACAGGCCTAAGTCAGGGCCATGCCAACGTGCGTGACAACCAGTTCGACAAGGCCCTGGCAGATAATTACACCATGGCTTCGACGTTACGAGATGCAGGGTATTCCACTGCAGCCATTGGTAAGTATGGTTTGCAGGGCGATGACCGGTGGGATACAAACGGCTCCCGGTGGCCGGCCCGGCCGCTTAAACGGGGATTCGATTATTTCCTGGGTTATATGCGACACGTCGACGGGCATGAACATTATCCGAAAGAAGGATTGTACGACGGAGCGAAACAGGTATGGGAAGATACCACCGAAATCTCAGCAGGTCTCGACAAATGCTATACCGCTGATTTGTGGACGGCTGCCGCCAAACGATGGATCGTGCACCATGAACGGGGCAAAGACTCCAAAAAGCCATTCTTTATGTACCTGGCATACGATACGCCGCATGCAGTTCTGGAACTGCCCACACAGGCCTATCCTGACGGCGGCGGATTAAAAGGAGGCATGCAGTGGCTGGGGCAACCCGGACACATGATCAGCACTGCCTCTGATTCCATCGACAGCTGGGTACACCCCGATTACGCGAAGGCTACCTGGGATGATGATCACGATCCGTCCACTCCCGAAGTCCCCTGGCCTGACGTTTATAAGCGTTATGCCACGGCTACCCGCCGCATCGACCAGGCCGTCGGTGATATCGTTCAACTACTGAAAGACCTGCATATCGACGAGAATACCCTCATTGTATTTACCTCCGATAACGGACCGTCAAGGGAATCCTATCTCCCCAAAGAGTACCGGCCTAATACTCCTGATTTCTTCAACAGCTTCGGACCTTTCGACGGTATCAAACGCGACTGCTGGGAAGGCGGTGTGCGCATGCCTGTGATCGCCTGGTGGCCCGGGCATATCGCCTCCGGAAAAGAGATAACCACCCCGGGAGCTTCATATGACTGGGCACCTACCTTTCTGGATGCCGCCGGATTTCCTGCTCCGGCAATCATGGACGGAATCTCCCTCCTTCCTGAGCTGACGGGGGCCGGCAACCAGCGTAGCCAGGTGGTGTACGTGGAATATTTCGTTAACGGGAAGACACCCGCTTACGAGGAGTTCAGCCCGCTGCACCGGGGGCGGATACGCAACCAGATGCAGGTTATCAGGTCCGGTGACCTGCTGGGAGTGAGGTATGATATTAAGTCTGCCGGTGATGATTTTGAGATTTACAATGTGGTCAACGATCCGCAGGAGATCCATAACCTGGCAGGTGAGCCGGGCATGGATACTCTCCAGGTGTGGATGAAAGCCCGCACTCTGCAGATGCGCCGGCCCAATGCATCCGCACCGAGGCCGTATGACAGTGTTCCGGTACCGGCAGTTAATCCCCGGAACACCGGGAAAGGTATTGTATGGCATGCATACAGCGGCGAATACCCCTGGGTTCCCGGCATGTCAGCTATGCAGGACACCGCATCGGGAACGGCACCGGCACCTGACGGCAAGGCCATTGAGGAGGCCGGATCACTCCTGGTATCGTTTGAGGGCTTTCTGAACATTCCCGCCGACGGCACTTATACCTTCTATCTTAGCTCCAACAGCGGCGCAGTGATGCGGATACACGATGCCACCGTCATCGATGCGGATTATAACTATACGCCCGGCGACGAACGACAGGGTAGTATTATGCTGAAAGCCGGCCTGCATCCGTTCCGGATCAGCTACCAGGGACAGAAATCGGTGAAACCTTTCCTGGACCTGGAATGGAGTTCGGAGGGCATGAACAAGGCGCGGATCCCTGAAGAAATTTTCTGTCATGCCCTGTAAGTTCTATAGATGCATGCAGTACTATCGTTTTTTTCTTAATCTGTGTTAATTCTGTCCCGCATAGTTATCGGGATCTGTGGTGATCCTCTTCAAAGCGATGCACCACAGATTCGTTTAAATTATATAACCGGTTGCTGAATCCCATAATCTGAACCGCTATGAACTCTTCCTTCCGACCCGTTGTTCCGTTGCTCAGCCATTCCCTGCGAATCACCCTGGGGTTGACGGTCGCGTTGTTTTCCTGCAGCAAACAGGAACCTCCTAAGCCGAATATACTGTGGATCACCATCGAGGATACCTCGCCGCAGTTCGTGGGCTGTTACGGCAATCCTGATGCCCGCACGCCGGTGATCGACCGGCTGGCGGCAGAAGGCGTTCGCTTTACCAACGCCTTCTCCACAGGTACAGTATGTTCTCCCAGCCGCACGGCTATCATCACCGGCGTGAAGACTTACCAAACGGGAACGGGTAACCACCGCAGCAAATATCCCATACCCGGTTTCATGAAAGGCTTCCCTTACTACCTGCAGCAAGCCGGCTATTTTACCTCCAACAATAAGAAGACCGATTACAACGTCGCCAACGAGAAGGACTATATCCGGGAAGCCTGGAACGAAAGCTCGGGAGATGCCGGCTGGTGGCACCGGAAAGCCGGACAGCCGTTTTTTGCAGTTTTCAACTTCATGGATTCGCACCAGTCCAGGACCATGACCGAATCGTACTCCTGGTATCTGGAAAATGTGCTGGATAAGCTGCCGGAGAATGAACGCGTCAGCGATACCGCTTTTCTGATGCCCCCATTTTACCGCGACAGTCCGGAGATGCGGAAACAGTTTGCCCGGGTCTACAATTCTATAAAGCTCACCGACAATGAGATCGGGGCACTGCTGGACCGGCTGGACAAAGACCATCTGCGCGACAGCACCATCATCTTTTTCTATGCCGATCACGGCGAAGGCGAACCGAGAGGCAAGACCAACGGTATCAACCTGGGCTACCGGGTACCCTTCGTGATCTGGATCCCCGACATGTACAAAGACCTTTCTCCCTGGGGCACCGGCGGAGTGGTGACCGATGAGCTTGTCGACTTCGAAGACCTGGCGCCTACGGTGATCAGCCTGGCCGGAGGCGTGGTGCCGGATTATATGAAAGGCCGGATCCTGATGGGGAAGGACCGGTCGAAACCAACCGACCACCTTGTCTTGTCTGAAGACCGCTCCGACAACGGCATCGACATGGTCCGTTCTGTGACCGACGGAAGATATATGTATTCGCGGAATTTTATGCCTTTCATGCCCGAAGCCAGGTATATCCGTTACATGGAGATCGGGGAGATCAAACAACAGATGCGGCACGACCTCGCTTCAGGAAAGCTCGATCCGTTGCAGAAAAGTCTGTTCGAACCACGTCCGGCAGAGTTTCTGTTCGACATACAGAATGATATCTGGGAGACGCACAACCTGGTGAACGATCCCGCCTCACAGCTGGTGCTGGACCATATGCGCAGTCAGCTCGCAGGCGAGGTGCTGGATTCACGCGATGTCATGTTCCTGCCCGAATATGAGATCGCGAACCTTTCGGATACTACCACGGCCTATGAATATCGCTCAGATGATCGGAGGTACCCCGTGGAAACCATCTGGCTGGCCGCCTCGCTGTCGGGGAAAAGGGGAGAGGCTTTTGCCGCGGAGCAGGCCGGGTGGCTGAAGAACAATAACAAAATTGTCCGTTACTGGGCAGCCCTTGGCCTGAGGTCGCAGGACAGCATAGTGCTGCAAGGTTACAGGGATGAATTAACGAAAGCCATGGATGATCCTTATCCACCGGCAGCCATCACCGCCGCGGCTATAAATTTTGGCGTATTTGGCAGTAGCGATGCCGAAGTCAGGTTAAAGTCATGGTGCCTGAACGACAACAATTTCCTGGCGCTGATGGCCGTGAACTATCTGATCTATGCACGGGATAAGGCACCATTCGTTGAGACGGTCAGAAAATCCCATGACATGAAGAACAGGGACTACAACGTGAAGGCGGCGTGCATGGATTTCCTGGGCAGCCTGGGGCTGGTGCCGAATAATACCGATTACCGGGAATAGCAAGGAATGAACACCATCCCGGAATAATCCTGATATAAGATTGATTTACAGCCTGCGTTCATTTCATTCCGCCACAAAGTAAGGCAGCGTTTCCAGGCCCGCCTTCACCTCAATGGTTCTGCCTCCGCGGTATTTCTTCCCTGCTGCGTCTTTCCATTTTCCCTTCGGAAGAATGACCTTCCGTACATCCGCATTCTTTTCGACCACGGGTGCCACAAGGATCTTGTCGCCGAGGAAAAACTGGTCATTCACGGCCGCATATCCCTGGTGCGGGTAAACATATTCCATGGTACGCACGATAGGTTCGCCGGTTTTAGCCGATTCCCGGGCCAGCTTGAGGATCAGGGGTGTGAACTCACGACG
The DNA here is from genome assembly GCA_963764345.1 of uncultured Bacteroidales bacterium. Taxonomy (GTDB): domain Bacteria; phylum Bacteroidota; class Bacteroidia; order Bacteroidales; genus DASQZK01. The sequence goes on from CAVXSF010000006.1 coordinate 15,086, forward strand.
GATCTCAACGGCACGATGAACGGCTTGCTGGTGAGCTGCATCGAGGATCCGCCAGGGGGCCACTGAAAACTGCATCATGGGCATCAGGGCATGGCATTGGGCGGATCGGACGATGAGGTCCTGGTCGATGGTGTTCCCGGGAAGGAAGGAAGTGAATTCCCCTCCGCCGATCATGTCGGGACATGTGAAGGTGTACCCCGATAGCCCTTCCACCAGGATGTCGGGGATGAGTTTGTTGAGATCTTCCCAGTTATGCGCTTTGTCCCTGAGGCGGTTAACAAGCGGCTGTCCGCCCATTTTCCACATGGCGCGGTATTCGTTCAGGGGATAACTCAGACCGATTTTCGCGTAGTCCATGCATTGTTCCTGTGGGTTTGCCGGATGGCCGTGGGAGAACGTGTTTTCATAATGTTCAAAGTCACCGGCGTCGAATTTAAATCCATCGACGTGGTATTGGTTTTGAAGGTTGTCCAGCTGTTCCCTGAACCACGACCGGGTTTGCGGGTCGGAGAGGTCGAGCAGTCCGCTGGCCCCGTTCCACCACCTGACGATGGCTGCCTGGCCGCTGCTGTCTTCGAGGAGCATCTTTTTTGCCTCCAGGAAGCGGTAGACATCACAATCGGGGCTCACCATGGGACAGACCCAGAGCATGACCTTGAAGCCCATCTGGTGAAGGGAATCGATCATGGCCTTCGGGTTCGGAAACCGCCCGGGATGGAAGTTCCATTTCCCGTAATCTTCCTGCCAGTTGTCGTCGATCATCAGCACGCCGGGAGGGAAGCCGTTGGCGATGATCTTCCGGGCGTAGCGCATAATGTCGGCCTGGTTCTGGTCGTACATCAGTTCGATCCACGTGTTGTATTGTGGTGCGGTGAAGAGCAGTTCATCGGGCATCTTGCCGGAGGGAGGGAAGTATGTCTTCGATGCATACAGGAAGGCCTCCCTGAGGTTTTGTCCCGGATGGGAATACTGTATCGATGCTTTCTCAGATATGACACTTAGGGTATCGTGATTCATTCTGATCACGCATGGATCGTCTGACCAGATAACCTCACCCTTATCAGAGAGGAGGAGCGGTTGCACCTGGTTCCCGTAGTTGCTGCTGAGGTCGGCGGTATAGCCGTTTTTAACGGGCATTAATTCACCCTGGTTGATGACGCCGGTCCACCAGGCATCATCCTGTTTTTGCGAAATAATGACTTTTTCAGTTTTTTGCTGTGCAGACGTAATTTGTGTTATTACCAGGATCAGAGAACATAGTTGTCCGATGAAAAAACGAATTTTCATATACGTAAATTAAGATGATTTAATATACAAGACCTAATTGGACAAATTAATTAAATTTTTTGATGGATTGACCCTGTAAGGCTGAATTTTTTGATGGGAGGTCAGGGAATGATCCATGATATGCGGACCCGATATTATTCCGTCGATATTTTGTTTGTTCATCTTTTTATTCACCCGGCTCTTCTCCAGCAAACGTGTTTTTCAATAATTCAGAAAAACAGTATATTTAACAAATATGGAGATTATATTTGTTATTTTTGTATATGAGTAAACTGGAAATTGGGACAAAAAGGGTTGTTATTCTTTTCTGGAAAAACCGGGACAAAAACAGGTTTGAAATATTCTCAAACCTTAAAAATGTATGTCTCAGTTATCCCCGGTTTAATTATAATACTCTGAACAATTACTTAAGCAAGGCAAAAACATCATATGAAAATGAAGAGGTCTGCATACAACGGAACATTGTCATCACCAGGCAAATAACAACAGGTATGAAAAACAGGGAAATATCACCGGTGGTAAGGAAGCAACCTGTTAAAGTAACGGATGAAGCTGCACAGGATCTGACATACTGGTTGTCCCAGCCTGTCGCCAGCAGGTTGGAAGCTATTACATACATAGTTTCACAGACTATTGGAAAAGGGCAGGTCATGGATAAGACATTTTTGGTTAAAAGCAGATACAGGTCATGATACTGGCAAAAGATTTTTTGGACTTCATACATCTCCTTCACAAGTATAAGGCGGAGTATATGATCGTAGGAGGATATGCCCTGGCTTTTCATGGCAAACCAAGACATACCGGAGATCTGGATATCTGGATTAATATGACATCGGAAAATGCAGCACGTATGATTAAAGTTGTAACGGAGTTCGGACTTACTTCGATGGGTATTGTGAAAGAAGATTTTTTAAAGCCCGGCTACGTGACACAGATTGGTTACCCGCCGTTGAGAATTGATATTTTAAACACGATCGACGGGGTTCTGTTTCAGGATGCTGTAGGGAATCTGCAAAAAGTTGAAATAGATGGTACGGTGATTAAGTTCATTGGTCTTAATGACTTTATCGCGAATAAATCAGCTTCAGGACGCCCGCAGGATATTGTCGATGTAAAGGGGCTTAGTGCTTTACTGGCGCCGGCAAAAAAGATGAAAGACGGCAGGAGCGGAGGTCGGGGCCGGAAAATCTGAATCATTTAGGAACAGGAAAAGGCATTCAATTTTTTTGACTGATCTGCAGGCAAAAGATTGCCGGATTATTTAACCGGATCCTTCTCAAAATCCGAAGGTGAAACCCATCCGGCATGCATTTTTTCTCCCGCCATAAACCGGTTGTAGAAATTGCGGGTCTTCTCATCGGCATAGATGTAATGATCAAAGATATCGCCGTTTCCGAAGATCCTTGGATCACCTTCTTTTTTCAGTTCGGTTGTCAGCTGTTCCGCGAGACTGGTTTTCATACCGGCGAATTTCTCTTTGCCGGCCAGGTTGATGATACATTCCGGGTCGGACGCAATGTGGTACAGTTCTTCTTCCGGCTTTTTTCCGAAACTCATGTCCCAGTAGATGCTGTGTCCGCTTTTTCTCCGGTCGTTGAGGATAAATGATTTGGTAGGCGACCCGTCGCAGTTGAGGTAACCGGTTTCGGGATTGCCGGCCGGCCAGCGGTCAGGCTTAAAGTTCTTCAGGTAGAGATAACCGCCGGAAATGATCCCTCTGATCGGATAACCCTCATCGTTGGGACGTCCGACATCATGGCGTTCCTTGCCGATGACCATGAAGTCACGGCCGCTGGCATCACTTTCATCATAAAGCACGGGGATAAGGCTTTGCCCCTCCATCGGTTTCATACCATCTGAGGCGGTATCCACGCGGGCCATACCGAGAAATGTAGGTGCAAAATCGGTGAAACTGACGATGCCGTCGAACTTACGGCCGGGGTTTTTTATCCCTTCTTTCCACATCATGGCCAGAGGCAGGTGGTTGGAATATTCATATTCCTGTCCTTTGACCCGGGGGAAGGGCATGCCGTTATCGGCGGTCACCACTACCAGGGTGTTCTCAAGGAGTCCCCTGTCTTTCAGGATCTGCAGCATTTTGCCCAGTTGTGTGTCAAAATATTCCACTTCATAGGCATAATCCAGGAGATCGGCACGCACAGTGTCATTGTCGGGCCAGAAGCTGAATACATGATCGATCTCGTTCCTGTTTTTACTCCCCTTGTTTATCCCGCTCTGAAATTCATAAGGGCGGTGTGGTTCGCGGGAGCCATACCAGAAGAAGAAAGGTTTGCCACCGGAATTTGCATCGAGGAAAGCTTTGAAATTCGCCACATAATCTTCGCTGGAGATGTATTTTGTCGGCGGATCCGTTTTCAGTTCAGTGAAGTTTTGACCCAGAAGCTCCCGTTTTTTACCGTTCACCATTCCGGGATCGCCCGGAGCCCATCCTTTGGCGGTATAGCCGGTGAAATAGCCGTGTTCCTTAAGCACTTCGGCAAAGGTTTTGAATTTCGCCGGGAAAAAGCAGACATGGTTAGCTGCTTCTTCAAGCTGCCAGGAGTTCCGTCCGGTGATGATACATGCTCTCGACGGGGCACATTTGGCATTGGGAGTATATGCGTTCATGAACAGAATGCCTTCGCTGGCGACGCGGTCGAAATTTGGCGTTTTGATCCAGTCGCAGCCATAGGCCCCGGCGTTGGGGAACGACTGGTCATCGGCAATACAAAACAGGATATTGGGCAGTTTTTTTTCGCTTTTCTCCCGGCCGGAGCAGGAGAGGAGCAGGCTGGCAGAACAGGCCAGCAGTAAGCTTTTATTCAATATTGAGACTTCCATGACCATGACATTAACAGGGGTTTACACAGCAAGACAGCGACCAACTTCAAACTTAATCATTATTTTGTAAAAGCCGGTACTGTTTCATGTTTAGGATAATCAGAAAACGTGATAGCAGTATGCGGAACAGGGATATTTTTTCAGGAAAACCCTATGTGAAACCGATTAAAATATATAGATTTGCAGCCTCTTTGAAATAATGAAGACATTGGTCTGCCACGGTACGGTCCATGGCCGGAATCGGCAGACTGGAAGTCAGCCACAGTGTACAGGAAAGCGTTTCGCCCCTGGCGAAAACAGCCTGAAGTGGTGCTTCCAATTTATCACCGGGGTATAGCGCAGTCCGGTTAGCGCATCCCGACAAAGGAAGTCGGGAGGGTCGCAGGATTGAATCCTAAGGGTTATTGAAGTATTGGAAATAAAGATTACGGGGTATAGCGCAGTCCGGTTAGCGCATCCCGACAAAGGAAGTCGGGAGGGTCGCAGGATTGAATCCTAAGGGTTATTGAAGTATTGGAAATAAAGATTACGGGGTATAGCGCAGTCCGGTTAGCGCACCTGCTTTGGGAGCAGGGGGTCGCAGGTTCGAATCCTGCTACCCCGACAAATCAAAAAGCCTGGTTCTGCATTGCACAATCAGGCTTTTTTCATTTTCCCGCCGGGAAAAAGAATCGAATACTGAACCCTGAATGGTGAATTTCGAAGAGGAAGAGGAACCACATAAGGCACATAAGGTCACATAAATTTCAGTGATTTTATGTGTCTTTTGTGGTTCAATTGCTTTTCCGATCGAAAATTCGAGATTAATACCGGAAAGCAGATGCCATCATTTCCTGTTCAGCCCTGGATATTCCGATTTTCAGGGCAATCTTTTTCCAGTTGCTCACAATGGCTTTAACTTCGGCGATGATCTTATTCATTTGTGCATCTTTTAGCTGAAAATATTCTCCAACACTTTTTACCAGGTCAAAATCCAGGGCATTGTTATGGGTGTCTATGTTTATGGCCAACCCGTTTTTATCAATGGAAGGGTTAATGTCATAGGCTGGTGATAAACGCCAGCCTCCTTTGTTGAGGATAAAACCATGATTGCGTAAATGGTCATCCGTATTCGAGATGGCAATATTAAACACAATACGTTTCCAAAGCTGATGGAGGTCTTCTTCAATAGCTGCCCCTGAAAATTGTATAAACTCTGCCAGTTCCAGGTAGCTGGGTGAATTGTCCCTAATGGTATCTTCATTGTTTCCGGTCATAGTCATTGCGGAGGCAAAATGAATGCGTTCTCCGTTTGCCCGGTCAAACCGCCTGGTGAAGTAAGTATGGTGATGTCCGGATATTTTTTCCACTTTCGATTCAGCCATCCGGACACCAGCTTCCAGCGCCAGCTGATAAGCCAGAAATTCCCATAAAGCTTTATCCACCATATCGTGCCGTGAAGGAAATTTGGCAATCAGCAGGTGACTGTCATTGTCCAGGATATTGGCTTTGGGTCTGCCGCCACCCAGTGATGATCCCGGAGCCAGCAGGATGGCCAGCCACTTTTTTACTTCCTCACCATCTGCATCCGATTCTATCATATCAGATGCGTATTGTAATTCCCGGATAGAAGACCAGGGAGGCGTTGGAAAATCCTTGTCATCATCCAGAAACGGGCCGTCCGGATCCACCTTGAACCGCAAAGCACCCATACGGCTTTCATCGTAAACACCCAGCAGAAAATCAATGTCGTGCATAAAAGGAACAGGCTTACCCTCTTCTTTTGCTTTCTGTGCAGCCTTCCTTTTCATCAGGGAACGGCCCCAGGTATCCGGCATCGAATCCATGAACACACCGAAGTTTTCTTTCTTGTCCGGAAATTGAAGGCCGGAGTACCAGCCAATGTCCGGATCCAACAAAAAATGTTCTTTCGACCGGAGCCAATCAGCATCATACTCAAAGCTAAACGATTTCCTGCCTTTTCCCTGGTGTGCAGACAGCGTGCCGATGCGTTTCGGTTCCGGCATTCCTGCCCAATGTGCATAAACCAATATGTCGGTCTTGTCTGTTGCCATAATTTAATTGCCGAAGTTTTAGTCCGGATTTTTAGTCGTTACCTAACAATTTTAAATCCTGTAATTTCCTTCCCAGCTCGTCATCTGCAGCCAGCTTCAGGAAATCATCCTGAAGCCCCAAAACCCTCATTACGTTAAATAAAGCACCAATCGACACACTTGGGTTTCCTTTTTCCAGACGATAAAGAGCGCTCCTGGAAATATTCGCGCGCTCAGCCACCTGGGTAGTGGTTAATTTTCTCCTTTTCCGTGCCAGTTTGATATTTTCACCCATTTGCTCTAACAGCTTCTGGTGCTTTGGAAACAATATCTGCTTCTTGCTTTTCATTTTAATTGTATCATCTTAAACACAAATATAATAAATATGTTTCAAATATGATACAATATCTGATTTCATAATAAAGAAAAGCACTTTCGAAACCATAACAAAATATGCTTATTGATCAGATTTGATTTTGAGATTTCCAGGAAGTGATCCATCAATATTTTGGATGGAGCGAATGCATATTAGGTTGAGCGCCTCTTCGCTGCCCCTCGGTTCCCCCGAAGGGGAAGGTCCACCGCACCAGTATTGAGGTTAACAATGCTTTCTTACTCTCGCCAAAGGGTAGTCCGATGTCCCAGGGGGTCAGTATGGTCCGAATTATTCCCATCATTGTTCATAAATTTGAGCCCAACAGAATTTGTATGGATTCGAAAAAATAAAAAAAAATGCTAAATTTAAACCTGTAGCAAAAATGGGGTAGCGACATAAGCTCTCCTCTGATTGGGTTATTCACTTTCCAATAAAATATCTTGTTATGCTCAATGAAACTAAACTGCTGTTACTAAGCATTCTCTTTTTATGTTGTACGCATTATGAAGGCTTTTCACAATCACCTGGCACAGGGACATTGTCTCTCAGTACGAGATCATTCTCTGAAACTGATGTGATAACTACCTTTTATCGCTGTGATGACACAATTTGGGTTGGTACCACGAATGGTGTTTTTGCCGCTGACACAAACGGGAATATTGTGAGTCAATATTCAACATTCAATGGGCTCGCTGGCAATAATGTTTCAGCAATAATCAGGGATAAAAACAGTAGCTTATGGTTTGGTCACCAGGGGGATTCAAAATATGGGATTTCAGTGTTGAACGGAGATAAGTGGAATTACTTTTCTACCGGTAATGGCCTGAGTTCAAACAATATTAACTCACTTCTCATCGATCCGGACGGAGATATCTGGGCTGCAACAGATAAAGGTGTATCGGTGTACAATCATGAAGGATGGATTAACTATTCAGCGGGAGACGGGCTTTATAGCAACCTGGCTCATAAAGTGGTAGCTGACGATGAGGGTAATATATGGGTAAGTCACCCGGATGCCATATCAAAATTTGATGGAACACAGTGGATAAATTTAATATTTCCGGGAGATATTTACGACATTGATTTTCATGAACATAAACTCTGGATATTGGCTGATAAACTGTATTACCTCGCCATTAACAATTTCAGGGATACACTGGATATTCCCCGGTTGGCTCATAAAATGTATTATAATCCGGGTTCCGGCATTCTTCTGAGTACAAAAAATGGAGCTTACAAACTTGGATCACAGGGTTGGAACACTTTGACAGATCCCGGATGGAATTGCACCGACATCATAATAGATCAGGCTGATAATCTCTGGATTGCACTGAATGGTGTGTTGAAAATATTAAAGGATGAAAATTGGATTACAAAAACGATTCATTTGGTTCAGAATTCACTTACAAATATTGAAATTGACGACAAAGGAAACAAATGGCTGGCTTCTTTTGGAGGAATCTCAAGATACAATGATACAGTATGGATGAATTACGGGTATACTGATTACGAAAATTTAGTGGGGTGTGAATGTGTTAAATCTGATATGAAAGGGAATATTTGGGTAGGATCAGCAAAGGGACTTTCAGAGTTTGACGGAAACGAATGGAAGCATTATGACCTTGGATATACCTCTGATTTGGAAATAGATAGAGCCGGAGACCTGTGGGCTTGTGCCGGATCCACATATCATTTTAAAGATACTTCCTACACAAAATACACAGAAAGTGATGGGTTACCCTACGGTGGTAGTACGATAATTAAAGCTGACCTGGAAGGCAATATTTATGTTGGTTCTGGTTATGGAGCGGCTGAATTTAACGGTGAATCATGGAAAGAATTTACGTGGGATGAGGGTCTGCATGCATTTAATATTTATTCAATCGAAGTGGATAAATACAACAGAAAGTGGTTTGGTACGGACAATGGTTTATTCATTTACGATGGATAAGGTTATAAGCAAAGGCCAACCGACGATGAGCCCATATTTACCCATCATGGAACAGCCAATACCATTTAAAAAAATCATGCAAATTAATCCAAGTCAGTATCTCGCTAAAAAAGACCATTTTGAAAGGAAATCTCTAAATAAAGTGCATAATCAAAATACAGATGAATTCGACCAGGCTGACACGTAATATTTTCAATAGCCGGATGGCCTGTCCCGCTGCAGCGTGAGAACCTCCAATATTTTGATCATGCGCGTTTGCGCAGGCAAATACATGGAGGTCTCATTATTTCTAATCGTTCTGACCTGATTGTCAGATAAAAATGGGTTGTCAAAGTCCATTAATGATTTTGTGCAATTCTTCTTTGGTTTTGCCCAACTTGATTTGCAGTTTGCCATACATTTCCTCTTGTTTACCTTCTTCAAACATTAGGTCATTTTCAGTCAGGAATCCAAATTTCTTTTTGAGTTTACCTTTCTGTTCATTCCAGTTTCCTTTTACTTCAGTTTTGTTCATGACTTTAGATTTTGTTGTCGCAACTGGCGATACATTGGTGAATAAAATTTCACCTTACAAAGGTTATCCCATTAATCAGAGTAACCATTACACATTTCCGGGTATTAGTTACATAATTCACACTACTGACAGGTTTGTAAGTTTAAAAGAATGTTGATATAAATGACAGGCAGACAAAATATTGATAAAAACGTTCAGTTGTCAACAGCCGGTACAGTGCATAGGCTGTGAAGTGCCAGGGGAGACAGGAGCGTAAGCCGCGAATTTGTATTTTTTATGATAAAAACAGTGCGATGCGCCAACGACATCACACAAGCAAACGTCCGAAGGACAACCTGGATTTCTAAAAATATTGCTATATTTATTTAACTAAACTAAAATAGAGGGGCTGAACACATATGCAAAATAAATGCAACTGTTACGTTTACTCCTCAAATTTGAGGAGTAAACACAATGGGTGTGTTTAGCCACTCGTTGTGCAAAATTGCAAAAAGACCATCCTGCTTAATAAAATTGTCAAGTGAAGTTTCCTTTAATGAAACTTATTTCGTAAATTTGCGGATAATTAGATGAAAGTACATTTGATTAAAAAACAGTCGATTGAGGATTACACCCTAAAAAATGCTAAGGCACGTATGTCATTTGAAATTTGGTTGTCGCTGATAAAACGAGTTGATTGGAACGAACCGAATGAGATTATCTTAACTTTTAATAGTGCAGATATTCTTGGCAAAGGTTCTGACAGAGTGGTATTTAATATTGGCGGAAATAATTTCAGGCTGATTTGTAAATATTACTTTGGGAATAAGAGAGTTCATCTATTTATTAAGTGGATTGGCACTCATGCAGATTACACAAAGCTTTGCAACGAGGGAAAACAGTATGAGGTTGATGTTTATTAATTGTAATTTGAGAGAAAAGAAAATGGAAACATTAAAATATACAGTAATAAAAGATGCGGAGCAATACAAAGAATATTGTGACATCCTGGAAGAACTGATTCTAAATGATAATAAAGTAAAGAAGGATGAGATTGATTTGCTTACTCTTTTGATCGAGAAGTGGGATAATGAACATAATACCTTTAATGATTCCGACCCAATTGAATTACTTAAGTCCTTGATGGAAGAGCATGATTTGAAAGCAAAAGATTTAGTTGAAATATTGAATTTATCAAAAGGGACAATTTCTAAGATCCTAAATTATCATAAAGGGCTTTCAAAGGACACGATACGGAAACTCTCTGACTATTTTAAGTTATCTCAAGAGGTTTTTAATAGACCATACAAATTGGTTAATGAGGTAAATAGGCATTTCCGGAATGCAAGACTGATGAATACTAAAAAAAATATAATAGAGGCGTAACAAGCAACATTTGCACAACATCGTATATGTGCCACAGCTACCTTTCAACGCTCTGAATTAGTCAATTCTGAAAAATTATGTATCTTTATTTTACGGCACTCAATCTCAGGTAGCTGCGTCACATATA
>CAVXSF010000007.1:0-302472 GCA_963764345.1 uncultured Bacteroidales bacterium
CATTTTTCCCATCGAGCCTGAGCGTTACCAAAAAAGGCTATGTTTGTTGGTGCTGATATCCATACACCGAAATTGATTCATTGGTAGTAGTTGTATATTTAAAATCAGGGGTTAAAACCATATTGGTTATCAAATATTGCGGCTACATTCTGAACAGCGTAGTAGGCTACTTTTGGCCTTATTGCAGCCATCGTAATGTCTGACTGAATCAATCCTTTGGTATTGAGAACAGCCCGATCGCCCCAATTGTAATAGATATCGATAATAGTAAAAACCGAAGTTTCAATATTGTGGCCCAAATCGCCCAGCAAACGGCGCATATCATATTTTGCCTGGGTATATTCTGTCCAATAATATTCCGCTAATGCAAAACCCGGAATATAGGTTGACGGCGCTCCATTTTCACCCTGACGCAACAGAATTTTATCTGAATACTTTTGAATTATCGACCTTAGGCCAAGTACTTTTTCTTTGGTATAAGCATCTTCAGGTCTCATGGTATAGCTGGGTAGCTAATCCACTGAAATAAATCCAGCTTCCCTGAGTTGGCAATTACATTTAGAAAACGGTCGAGATATTCCTGGTTGCTGTTTGACGCAAATGCAAGTCCGGCAATTTTTGCATCAGGCTGAATGCGCTTAATAATTTCTGCAGTACGAATATTTAATTTGGCTGTTGTTTCAGGACTGATTTTCTGCATCGGATGGTCAGGTTCGTTCCAAATTTCCCATTCTTTTACGCGGTCTTTATATCGGGTAACCAATGCTTCCACCCAACGTCCCATGCAGTGTAAGCTTCTTCCGAAGACATTAATGAATTCAGTAAATTAATTCCTCCACCCCCTTTGTATATTGGGTTTCCATACGAAAGTTGAAGCCAGGGTTCGAGTCCATTGGCTACCGCGTAATCGATAATTTCATCCAGCCATTTCCAGTTGTAAACTCCCTGAACTTTTTCACATTTTGCCCAGCCAGCCTGTAAACGGATTTTCTTTACTCCAAGTGGAGGTAAATAATCTTTGTAGTTGTCCCAAACAGTGTGATCTCTGTCAAGAGTTTCACAGCCTACGGTAATTCTTGAGGATTTTATTTCTTTGGTGTTGCGGGGTTTGATACTTCCAATCCGGTTCATGTTTACTTCCAATGGAGTTTTAACACGAACAATAGAAGAATCGATAAATTGAGCCCTGGAGTGACCAAACGCAAGTAATAGAAGAATAATTAAAAAGATTGGTTTGTTAGTTTTCATTTTCATGATTAATAATAACTAAAGTTTCGCACTTAAAAAAGTGTTGGTAACCAGAGCAATAAAACGAAACTCACATGATCGGCTATTATAAAGTACATTTAGCTCTGCCGAGCTCGCAGGTTCGGTTGTGTTGTCATCCATCATGTGAGGGTTTATTCTGTTACCTGAAAAGTGGACTAATATAATCGAATATAATCAACTAGTAAAGAATATCTCTGTAACCAAACGAATGGGATTTTTGGCTGAATGGCTTGAAAGGAAAGAATTGGATCCCTTTATCACTTATGCCAGGAGTATGATAAATGAAAAATATACCCTTTTGACAAATTTGGCCTGGGGAAAGAGGAATTTGTAAAAGAACTTGGCGCCCGGGGGGTGTATCTTTCTTATTCGTATCCAGTTACTCGATATGGTATCACCGGTATTGCTTTCTCCCATGTCCCTTATCTCTTCATTAAAAGGGATGAACTTACGAATGAAATCATCGCCGCCAATGAATTTTTCTCATCATTGAATTTCAGATAATCACCAATCACCAAATCCCAAAGAATAAATCCGTGATCCTCCGCTCAATCCGTGTCATCCGCTTTCCTTCTTCTCATAACTACAAACCTTCCCAAAAATCCTTCTTCTAATCTGTGTCCTCTGCGTAATCTGCGGTAAACCATCTTCTCTTCCCCTCAATCATCAATCGTTGTTTCCACCATCTGCCGGAATTTCCATCCTGTATTATCAGAGGGGATATCCTGGGTTTGTTTCATGAGGATACCGATGATCTGCTCTTTGGGATCAGCAAAATACTGGGTGTTGAAATATCCGCCCCACTGGAAGGTGCCGGCATGACCTTTACCTCCCAGGTTTTGGGCTTTTTCATCTTCACCCCCGAAAACGAGTCCGTAATAGTCTCCCTGGTCATCCATCAGGGTGCCGATCTGGTTGGTGAGGATAAACTCAACAGTGGTCCTGCTTAAAAGGCGTTTGCCGTTCAGTTCACCCTGGTTGAGATACATCTGCAGGAAGGTTGCGTAATCTTTTGCTGTACTGCTAAGTCCAGCACCTCCTGCAAAATAGCTTTTTGCACCTTTCACCGGGTATTCCGGGTCATAAAAATGAGGCGGAAGGGAAATGCATCCATTTATTATCCTGCCAGGTCTGGACAGGGACCAGCCGTGCAGCTTTTGAATCGGGGAGATAAAACCAGGTATCATCCATTCCCAGGGGATTCAAAATACGCTCACGAAAAAACGTATCGAGAGGCATGCCCGACATGATCTCCACGAGATAGCCCAGCACATCAAGACCTTCGCTGTAAGAATAATGGGTACCCGGATCAAAATGCAGGGGTAGTTTTGCCAGTTTTTTGATATTATCTGCCAGCAAGACAGGCTTTGCGGTGAAGGCATCGATGATACCGGCTTTCTGGTAAATTTTCCTGAAGCGGGGATCCCAGTCAATCATTCCGTAACCTATTCCCGAGGTATGGGTGAGCAGATCCCTGATCGTGACAGGGCCCGCAGCAGGCCGGGTAGTATAGGAGGAATCGGCCTCGTTAAAGCTGACCAGTACCTGCGGGTTATCAAATTCGGGGATGTATTTTGCGATAGGATCATCGAGCTGAAACTTCCCTTCCTCCCAGAGCATCATAACGGCAGTTGCCGTGATGGCCTTGGTCTGTGAGGCGATGCGGAAGATGTCGTCGGTTTTGAAATCCCGGCCGGTATCGGCATCTGCTTTTCCATAGGCTTTATAAAAGACGATTTTCCCATGCCGGGCAATAAGGGCTACGGCACCCGGAATTTCGTTTTCCTTAACCGATGCAGTCAGCATGCTGTCGATACGGGCGAGCCGCACTTCGGAGATGCCTTCTGACGCAGGCTGTGCCATGGAAAGTGGGGAGGAACTTTTATCAGGCCCGGTTTGCATTGTACAGGCAGCCAGCAGGGTGAGGAACACGGTGAAAAAAGCAGTTTTCATGAGTAGGCGGAATTAAAGGTTATATGAAGTCTATAAAAATACATTTTCCTTGCCGTTTTCGCAATATCCGGAATTTTCCAGCCACAAGACGACTTTGAATTCTGGATCGACACATTTAAATCACTGAATAATAATATTATACATGCCGACACATCAATTTTCCGTATCCTTTTTCCTGTTTTTATGTATCTATTCCTCTCCGGGATGAGTATTTTTACTGCATGGAACATCATTTTATACCTGACGTATTTTCCTGTTAAAGGAACTTTATCTTTGGATAATGCTCACTGTTAGCTGGCTTATCGTCTGGCATCATAAAATTAAAATAGCTTGTAAACAGAAGGCCGCATACCCTTCAAAAACACGATGAAAAAAAAAGAGCAAAGCAGGTTTGACATTTCGGAACATATTTCCATTGATCCCAACTCATCGCATCCAAAGTATGAACAAATTGTTGATCAGATCATGGATCTGATCGATAAGGGCATTCTGTTCCGTGGACAGAAATTGCCGGCTATTAATACAGCCCATAAAGCCATCAATGTTTCCAGAGATACACTCATCCTCGCTTACAAAGAATTGCAGAACCGGAATATACTCGAATCCGTTCATGGCAAAGGATTCTATGTTGCTAAAAAGTCGGCTGTAAAAAAGAAAAAAGTGTTCCTGCTTTTCGATGTCATGAATGGCTATAAAGAAGTGCTTTACCGTTCGATCGTTGAACACCTCAATAACGATTTCGAAGTCGACATTTTCTTCCATTACTATAGACTGAAGCAATTTGAAAAGCTGATTTTTGACAATATGGAAGACTACGATTACCTGGGTATCATGCCGCATTTTAATGATGATGTCTCACCCATTGTTTCAAAAATTCCGGTAAACAAATGCATCCTTATCGATAAGGATATCCCTTCCCTTAAATTCGTACCCGGTGTTTTTCAGGATTTTGAGTCAGATGCCTACCATGGGCTGATGAGTGGAATTGAATTAATCAAAAAATACCGGCTGTTCCATTTCATCAGTAACCGGAATTTCCAGTTTATCCCCGATGGAATACTGAGAGGCTTCAGGAGATTCTGTGATGAGCAATTCATTCATTATCATTTCATTGAGGACGTTAAAACACATCAAATCAGCAAAGGAGATTTATTTCTGCTGTTTAATGACCGTGACCTGATCAACGTGATTAAATCGGTGGAAGAGCTTAACCTGAAGCTGGGTGCCGATGTCGGAATCATTTCCTATGATGATACCCCTTTAAAGGAGGTTCTTAAAGGCGGAATTACCGTGATGTCGACTGATTTCTACCAGATGGGGGTTTTAATGGCTGAGCTGTTAAAGGGAAACCGGAGAGAGAAGATCGCCAACGAATTTTCACTCATAAAGCGGAATTCTCTGTGATCAGATACGGATTCCGTTTGTCATTAAAACCTTCATCTTTCTTTTTATAAAGTTTCTCTGAAATCTCTTTTGAGGTTGAAGAATATTTCTTAAACTTGTATCATAACACTACATAACAATTAACCTGTAACACACTAACTAATAAATAATAATATGTTCTCCGTTGAAAACTATTCTGTGGCTATAGCACTGTGTTTCCTGGCCATGATCTGTTGGGGATCCTGGCAAAACACCCGGAATGTAGCTGGTTTAAGCTGGCGTTTTGAATTATTTTACTGGGATTTTGTGAGTGGAATTTTGCTGTTTTCCTTACTCATGGCCTTCACGTTCGGAAGTTTTGGCCATGAAGGCAGGTCATTTCTTACTGATCTGAAGCAGGCTTCACTTGGGAACATCGGATTTGCCATGCTGGGAGGGGCCATTTGGAATATCGGCACCTTGTTGTTAACGGCGGGCATTGCGATTGCCGGCATGTCGGTTGCCTTTCCGATTGGCGGAGGTATTGGCTGGATTCTCGGGATTGTTGTCCTGTATATTGCTACGCCACAGGGAAATCCTTCCCTCCTGTTCGGGGGAAGCGCTATCGTCGTCATTGCAGTAATATTAAGTATGTTATCTTACAGGCAGCTGGCTTCACAACAGAAAAAACCTTCTTTAAAGGGCATCGTGATCTCGTTGCTGGCCGGTGTGGCTATTGCTTTCTTTTACCGGTTTGTGGACCGGTCCCTGGCCCGGGAGTTTACACCTGAATATGCTGGTTACCTGACACCATATACGGCCGTCGTATTCTTTTCGGTGGGAGTATTTTTGACCACATTTATTTATAATCCACTTTTTATGCGGAAACCGGTTGAAGGTTTACCCGTAACTTTTGCAGATTATTTGAAAGGAACGCCCCGGCAGCATCTGATGGGTATACTGGGCGGTGCGATCTGGTGTCTGGGAATGTCGGTCAGTTTTATGGCCAATAAGGCAGCAAGTCCTGCCATAGCTTACGGTCTTAGTAATGCTGCCCCGGTGGTAGCTGCCATTTGGGGGATATTCGTCTGGAAAGAATTTAAGGATGCTTCCCGAAAGACCGGTTACCTGCTTGGTGCAATGTTTCTGGCCTACATCATCGGTTTGCTGTTCATCGTTTATGCAAGGCTTTCGTGATCAATTATAAATGCTTATGCAACTGGGAATTTCATCGTACGCGTACAGCTGGGCCATCGGCATTCCCGGTCATCTGCCGGAGAAACCGCTGACGGTTGCAGGATTAATCGATAAAGCCCGGCAACTGCATATTGACTGTATACAGATTGCGGATAATCTCCCCTTGCATAATCTTTCCTGGGATAAACTAAAATCAATAGCAGACCAGGCCAGGACAAGCGGCATCCGTGTGGAAGTGGGTAGCCGCGGATTAACGGCAGACAACCTGGAACATTATCTGAAAATTGCCGGAATCTTTTCTTCCCCCCTGTTACGGATGGTGATCGACACCAAAACGTATGAACCTTCCATTGAGGAGGTTATTGAAGTCATTAAAAGCAGCATTGATCTCCTGAAGGAAACCGGCATAAAACTGGCCATAGAAAATCATGATCGTCTCAAAGCCAGGGAATTTGAACGTATCGTGCTTGAAACGGATCCTGAACGGGTCGGTATCTGTCTCGACTCAGTAAATTCCCTGGGTGCCGGCGAAGGAATTGAAGAGGTCGTAAAGATCCTGGCGCCCTATACCATCAATCTTCATTTAAAGGAATTTGTCATCAAACGCACCTGGCACAATATGGGATTTTTGGTTGAAGGTGCGCCTGCCGGCAAAGGCATGTTAAATATTCCATGGTTATTATCAGGCATCCGTCAGTATGGCCGTTGTGAAAGTGCCATTTTGGAACTATGGACAACGCCTGAAGACAAACTGGATAAAACCATAGAAAAAGAGGAACAGTGGGTGAGGGAGAGTGTTTCTTTTCTTATCCCCTTTTTTAAACAATAACAGTATGATGAACGAGCGTAAAAACCTGAAGTTTGCAATTTTTGGATGTGGCTTCTGGTCACAGTTTCAGTTGGGCGGATGGCAGGAACTGGAAGGTGCCGAATGTGTCGCCCTGTTTAACCGCACCCTGTCGAAAGCCGAAAACCTGGCGAAACGGTTTAATATTCCAAAATTTTATGATGATGCCGAAGTCCTGCTGCAAAATGAAAATATTGATTTTGTAGATATCATCACCAATGTCGAGACACATGCCAGGTATGTCGATTTGGCCGCCAGATATCACAAGGATGTCATTTGCCAGAAACCCATGGCCCAGGATTTTGAAACGGCCAAACACATGATGCAGGTAACCAGGGATTCGGGCGTAAGATTTTATGTACATGAGAATTACCGCTGGCAACCCCAGATACGCCGGGTAAAGGAAATCATTGATTCAGGCGTTATCGGAAAGCCCTTTCGATGCAATTCATTGTGGAATACAGCTTTCCCTTTGTTTGAAACACAGCCTTTTTTGGCTACCCTGGAAAAATTTGCCCTGACAGACCAGGGGTCGCATCAATTTGATGTGCTCCGGTTTCTTTTTGGTGAAGCGGATACGATCTATACCCAAATCCAGACGGTCAATACCACCATAAAAGGAGAGGATGTGGCAACCAGCCTGATTCGCATGAAAAACGGAATGGCTTGTGTTCAGCAAATATCTTTCAGCTCACCTCTTGAAAAGGAAATTTTTCCACAGCTGTTACTGGTAATTGAAGGTGACAAGGGGAGCATACGGCTCGATGCCGATTATCACTTTGCCATTACGGTGGGAAATGAAACATCATACGAACATATCACCATGCAAAAATACCCCTGGCAGACCGACCGGCTGGAACCGGAACCGCCGGGTATCGTTGCCTGTAACAATGATATCCTGCAGGACATGCTGGGCGTTTCAACTGCTGAAACCACCGGGGACGACAACTTTGAAACGGTGCGCATGGTTTGGGCTGCCTACGAATCGGCCCGTTTAAACTCGGTGATAAAACTTTCAGAATTTAACTAATTAAAAACAACAACCATGAAAAACGTTGTATTAATCGGGGCCGGAGGAAAAATGGGAATGCGGCTGACAAGGAACCTTGGGAATTCAGATTATGACATGTCTTACTTTGAAATAAGTAAGGAAGGTATCGCCTGGTTAAAGGATGCTGGCATACAGGTTGAAAAAGATGATGAGGCCGTCAGGAAGGCTGAAATGGTAATCTTTGCCGTACCCGATGTGGCGCTGGGTAAGGTCACCACACACTATATTCCGTTGATGAAACCCGGGGCCATTGTGGTAACCCTTGATCCGGCCGCTGCACTGGCCGGGAAATTGTTCCATAGGGACGATGTAGCGTATTTCATTGCACACCCTTCACATCCTTCCATCTTCAACTGGGAACCCGCCGAGGAAGCTATGAAAGACCACTTTGGTGGCGTCGCTGCTAAACAAACCATTGTCTGCGCCCTGCTGAAAGGAACGGAAGACGATTACCAACAGGGAGAACAGCTGGCAAAAACATTTTATGCACCCGTATCAAAAGCCTTCCGGATAACGACTGAGCAAATGGGCCTGCTGGAACCAGCCCTGGTAGAAACACTGGCATCAACCTGTGTGTATGTCATCCGGGAAGGACTGAATGAAGTGATCAAACAGGGTGTACCGGCTGAAGCAGCAAGGGCGTTTTTACTGGGTCACCTGCATATCCAGATGGCCGTTCTCTTTGACGAATTGCCTGGGGCAGTGTTTTCCGATGCAGCCAACAAGGCCTTGCAACGCGGACTTAAGACATTTATCAAAGAAGACTGGCGGAAAGTATTCGATCCGGATAATGTCAAAGACCAGATTTTATCAATTACTTAGCTTTTCATGAATGAAAACCGTTCCATGAAGTCCGGATCAAATCATGATGATGATTTTCACAGGTTAAAGGCAGGTGACCTTGAACTCTGTTTTCACAACGGAATCGTCAGGTATCTTAAATCCGGTGATACGGAAATCATCCGGATGATCTACCTGGCCGTCCGTGATCGCAATTGGGGAACGTTAAGCACAGAAATTCACAATCTTAACATTCAACAAGGTACCCGTCAGTTCTCGGTCACATTCAAAATGCTTTTTGGAAACCCCGTGGTTTTTGAAGCTGACTGCACCTTAAAAGGGCATGCAGATAACCGCCTGGAGTATCATTTTTCCGGCAGGGTCACATCTGACTTTTGGCGAAACCGTATCGGTTTCTGTGTTCTGCATCCCATTGATGATTGTGCAGGAAAGTCCTGCAAAATAATTCACACAAACGGTATGGAAGAAATGGGCCGTTTCCCTGGAATTATCAACCCTCATCAGCCATTTGTGGATATACAGCGGATAGGATGGTGGCCCGGACCCGGTTATGTTGAACTTGCGTTTGAAGGGGATGTATTCGAAATGGAGGACCAGCGCAATTGGAGCGATGCTTCGTTTAAAACTTATTCTACGCCCCTTGAAGAACCTTTCCCTGTTAAAATGAATACAGGCGACCGGGTTGAACAAACCATAACCCTTCGGGCCGACCTGCCATCCTTAGATAAAAAATCTGAAAATGTGGAAAAGGATGGGCTGATTCATTATTCCTTTCATTATGACCTCATGACCGGGGTGCCTTCCATAGGTTCGCTGTACCGGACAGAAAACGGAAAACCGGATTCCTCTGCCATTCATCTCCTGAAAAAAACAGGAATTACCCATATGCGTTATGACATAGATTTCTCATTTAATGGCTGGTATGAAGCACTGTTACCGTTTATCCGTGATGTGGAAGATATCGGCACCGCTGCAGAAATAGCTTTTCACGTCAATGGGAATGACCATAAAAACCTGATTCAGGCCTTCAAAATACTTGAGAAAATCACTGAAAAGGTTAGGTGCATCGAGTTTTTTACCATCGGATCGAAGACAACCCGTCTGAATTCACTGAAAGATCTTTTGCCGGTTGTCCGGGATACCTTCCCCGGAGTCAAAACCGGAGCCGGTACGGATTTCGATTTTGCGGAAATCAACCGCTACCGGTTTAATCCGGATCCGGTTGATTTTGTCCTTTACAGCATCTGCCCCCAGGTACATGCCTTCGATGATATGAGTCTTATCGAAAACCTGGAGGCGCAGGCAGACACGGTCAAATCCGCCAGATCTGCCTTTCCCGGTACAGGTATCCATGTTTCCGTAATTTCACTCCTAAGGCGTTCAAATCCTGATGCAACAAAAGAAGAAAAACCTGCCGACTTGGTAGGACCATTCGACAAACGGCAAATGACAGTTCTGGGTGCTCAATGGGGTCTTGTCTCATTAAAGCACCTTATAGAGACAAAGGTCGGCTGGATCACAATTTTCGAAACCCACGGGTATAATGGCTTGATCTTAAAAGATGGTCGGATGGAATACGGCGGCCTTTATCCGTCTGACAAGTGGATACAGTCCCCGTTTAGCATGATGCTTGAAATCATCCTGAAATTCAGGCCAGATACGATTGTACCCTCTATTTCTTCTGCACCCCTGAAATCGGAGGTGATCTTGTTGAAAAGAAAAGATCAGCATTTAATGGTTCTGATCAATTTTACCTCGCAGGATCAGGGTATCAGAAAACCGGTTTCTCCAGACCCGTCTGCCGCTATTTTGTTAACCGATGAAATTCTGCAGAATCACTCCCCGGATGATGCTTCAATACTCACTTTTAAACCGTCGGAAGGGAAATGGCAGAAGGATTTTCTGATTCTTCCGTCAAAATCTGTATTATTTTTAATGTACTAAAGTATTCACTGGAACACTTTTGTTAACCAGTCAGGCACATCGTTTTGGCTTTTCTATGTGACTATGTGGTTAATCTATTCTGTCCATAAACAAATTAAGTTTTCCGGGGGTCAGGAATTTACCACATAGTCACATAGAGCACATAGTTTTGGATTGCCCTGGTGAACCGGGTGATTTTGTGGTTCAAGAAATTTATTCTGGATGAATCACCATCCTCAATTGGTGGGCAGGAAAGTCTTCCTGGTTGGTTACCGGGTCTCGACGGGTATATCGCGATTTTACCCAATTAGATCGGACTGGGTGACAGTCCTTCAACCATACTGCAACCAAGGCGAGTGCTTCAATTGATAGGATAACGGCTACAAAACAGTTTCTATCTGTGATTCATGGTCTTACCGGTGAGAAAGATCTTTTCCTTGCTGGTCTTCACAAGGCGGTTATGCAACGCTGGAAGTTCAGAGAGAGATTGAAAGAATTACACTACTGATTTCAATTTTGGGATCAATGCGGCCGGAAGCGGCCCATATGGCCTTTCATCAGTCGAAAAATTTCTGCAAACCATAGCAAAAACGACTGTTTACTTTCATCGTGTCGCCATTTTCTTCCACGCTGTTGTTTTCAAATTCTACGAGGTAAAAGGCTATGTCTCTTGTAAAAACATGGATATAATGATTTTTCAAATTCCGCTAAAATTTATTAGCTACGACATAATCTGAAAGTCAGTGACAGGATAATATAATCCTGGTACAATTTTTATTTCAATTTTCTGTTAATGATGTTTAAACCTATCGGATTTAGATTGGTTAAATTATTAATCATCATGAAAATACCATTTTTCATTTTGCTTCTTTACTTACCCGGATATCTTGTTTTGTCCCAACCGGTATTTAAAAATCCAGGATTACCGGATCATGAATCGTATGTTTTGCATGAATATCTCGATGCAGAGGTGGGATACATCACTTCAAAAATCAATATCAGTCTGAAAGAGAAGGACAACATGAAATATTATTCCATCGTGGTTGATGAGGGTGGACTCTTCAGAAATGAAATAGATGTCCGGTATTCAGATCTGACGACCATCTCAGAACGACGTGTTGACCTGAAAACCAACTCAGTTGTACAGTATTTTACTAAGACAGGCGATTCTGTGCGCTTTTATAATGAAGAAAAAAATGTCGATAAGAATATTTTAACCCATGAGACCAATATTTATTCTCCCCTGGCTTATTTTCTTTCTTTCCGGGGATTTCCTTTTAATACCGGTAACAGTGTTTCATTCAAAACTTACATGTACGCATATGGCGGCGTTTTAACCATGAATCTGAAACAAGTGACAGGGAAGACGGTAACGGTCAAAGCAGGTACTTTCGACTGCAACGTGCTTGAACTTTCGGTGGGAGGGTGGCAGTCTATGTTTGCCCCGGATAAGTATTATTTTTATTTTTCTGTGGATCCTCCTTACCGTTTCATTAAATACGAAGAAAAAGTTGACGGATCATGGAAGGGTGATGAACTGGAGAATATACTGTAAACGGTACCTCTGAAACCTGGCGAAGATACCCGGATATTGGTTTATACATAGCATGAATCCCTGTGTATATTAAATCGTCTTATAAAACTTCATATTTCAGTTACTACGAATTTTTTCCTGTCCTGGTGACATATAATCTGGAGTACATCGCGTGAAGTCTTGGCGCCGGTGGGAACGCCCCCGGGAGGCTGAACCCACATCCCTGAGAGCCAGAAATTCTCCAGTCCGGGAAGGGTCTTTTTTATCATGCGGTGACGTTTCATCAGATCCGGTGTCATCACCCAGGTCATGTACGATCCTTTGAAATTGCCGGTATACCTTACATACGTCATGGGAGAGAGCACATCGGTTACTTCGATGGCGGAAATAAATCCCGGATATTTCTTCTCCAGTTCTTCTGCTGCCATTTTGGCTATTCTCTCTTTCTCCGCCTTATAGGCAGGTCTGTCTTTATAAAGTTTTTCCCAGTAATGATAATCATCGATCATGAATGTAGTTTCAACGACGGTTTTTCCCACGGGGGCCAGGGTCGGATCGAAACTGAAGTTGCGCACCATAAACCAGTCAGAGTTCTGATTACCTATTAACATTGGTTTGTTTAGCTTGTAAATTTGGGCAATACAATCAGGCTCCCCGGAAAAATCCATGTTGACACCAAAGGAAACCTGTACTGAGGATTTGTAGATCTTTGAATGACCGAACAGATCTTCGTGCTGGGGTTCAATATAATTACCATCGAGCATCTGATATAGGGTGGTATTCAGATCGGCACAGGAGATGACATAATCCCCGGAGATTTCTTCCCCCTTTGCCAGTCTTATGCCGCAGGCTTTTCCATCCACAACCAGGATCTTTTCAACTTTTTTGCCATAGAATATTTTTCCTCCCAGGTTTAACAGGCGTTTTTCTATGGCCCTGGCAAATTCCAGGGAGCCGCCTTCAGGAAAACCACCCGCCCGGTTATTTAACAGGGCCATTGTTGCAACTAAACTTATTAAGCTCATATCCTTGTCGACCAGGATCAGGGGAAAGACTTCCCGTAGTAACGGATCTTTAAACCTCCCTGCGAATTCCTCCATTGTGGTTTTGCTGCAGAAACTGAATGTCTTCATGAAAGGCATCATTTTAAAGATCATTTTGACAATGTCGGGAAACCTGAATAATTCATAGGCTTTATCCATGGGCGGCTTGAATTTTGAAAATTTCCTGATCAGCCGGCAGAACAGTTCGATGGTTTCCCCGTCGGCAGGGGAGAGTTCTTTCAGATGCTTTTCGAGCCTGTCAACATCACTATACAGGATAAGCGTTCTGCCGTCAGATCCCGTGTACCGGTAAAATTCTTCGCGGTCATAAATTTTCCGGCCCTGTATTGCACCCAGTTCTTTCCATATCCGGTAAAAACTGTCGGCAGGCGCTGATCCTGTCAGCCAGTGCAGACATCCGTCGATGATATATTTTCCTTTTTTCCATGACGTGCAAAGGCCGCCGGGAACGTTATGCATTTCATAAATTTCAGCAGCATAGCCATTCATCCTGGCATAACATCCGGCGGATAAACCGGCGATTCCGCCACCAATAATGATGATCTTTTTTTCCATGGATTGATTTGTTTAAGATGAATCCGTACAATAATCTAAAATTGTCATGTAAGCCTGTGCCGGCAGCCGGTCACCATCACCGTCCCATCCATCCGGAGAAGGTTTGCCTGACAGATCATGACGTCGAAATTTAAACAAAAGAATACTATTCAGGCCTATTGGAAACAGGGATTTTTTAACCTTGAAAGGTAAAAGTGAGGGAGTGAGGGATTAGAGATTAGGGATTAGAAGAGATTAGAGGTTAGAGATTAGTGGTTAGAGGTTAGAGACAACGTAGAAGCAATCGTAGAGACACGCCAAGGCATGTCTCTTGAATGAACGCCGGTTACATCCATTTTTTCGTAGAGACACGCCAAGGCATGTCTCTTGAATGAACGCCGGTTACATCCATTTTTTCGTAGAGACACGCCAAGGCATGTCTCTTGAATGAACACCGGTTTTTCATTTTCGTATAGGCACACGCCAAGGCATGTCTCTTGAATGAACGCCGGTTTCATCCATTTTTTTCTTAGAGGTGAGTCCTATCCCGGTGACCACGTATTTACAGGAATCGGTTACCGGCGGGTTTATAATCGGTGCAGGTTTGGAGACAAAATCTCCTTATACAAAAAAGCACTGAAATAATTTTGCAGTGAAGGAAAAAAATATGGATTTCGGCTGGCATTCATCAAAATGAGAGTCATCATTTTGGGTGAGTTGATAACTTTTCGTCAAAAAGAGGAAATGGGGACGCTGAGATCCGGGGGGTGAAAGTCATTAAGGGCGGTGGGTTTGGAAGGCGGGGGAGGGCCCCTTTTCAAGTAAAGACATCCTAAAAATAACGAAGCCCCTTTCTGTGCCCTGTCCGGCGAGGACTCAACCGGACCGGTCGGGCAAAAAACAGATTGGATAAATGATCTGCTTGCCATTGCCGGAACTGGTAAATATAAACTGGTGTAAAGAGATCCATTTATCCGTTATTTAGCCGAACATTATTTGTGTTTTATTGTTTGATATTAGCTTTAATAATCCAGACAATTCCGGACCTTTTCACAGGGGTCTGTGTTCTTTAATATCACGGGAATAAGTAATCGGAGTCTAAACTGGATATTTTTTAAAAGGGATTTACCAATCAGGTAACATGCAGGAATAAGAATCTGAATAGCATATGATCAGAAGTTACATTGTTAATGGAATTCTAAACTAAATCAAACCAAAATGAAAACAAACAACCTGTTCATCAGAAACTTTAGTCTGATCATCCTGACCGGATTAATTTTATCCTCCTGCAAGAAGGACTCAACTCCTACGAAAGATATAGTAGGGACATGGACTACCGGTACCGTTTCGGTCAATGCCATGGTTGGTGACAAGACCCTGTCTCAGTACTTTATGGATGATGCCGGTTTATCAAATGTCGTTGCACAAACGTATGCTGATGCGTTTAATCAGACGAGCCAGCAGGCCCTTGCCGGTACCCTTGATATAAAGAAAGACGGAACATATACCTCCACAATGGGTGGCTCAACTGATTCGGGAACATGGAGTATCAGTGGCGATGGTAAAACACTGACGATTGATTCCAATAACGATGTTCCGTATACATTTAATATAGTTGAACTGACTTCCAATAAGCTGCATATTAGGACGACGGAAACCGAAAGTGAAGACCTTAATAGTGATGGCACACCCGAAACGATAACGATCACAGCCGATATTACTTTAACCAGATAAATCATAATCCGGGTAAACGGGATAATACCTGATTGGTTATTCCACTTTATAAAGGTAAAAGCAGACCACCTGACCACCTGATTACGGGTACAGGGTTCCTTTACGCGAAAAGCGGAGACCGCTTTTCAGCATCACTTATTTACGGAAAAGGATGTTGGGACCTCCACTGGCGACCAGCCACTTCCATCATAATGGGAGAGGGTCGTGTCGGTGATCGCCCAGATGTTGTTATTTACGCCGGCAGTGAGATCTGCAATGCTGTCATCTGCCAGCCCGTCAGCAACGGTGAAGGACGTCCAGTTCATCCCGTCGAACCTGGAGATCCCGGTACCGGTACCAAACCACATCGACCCGTCCTGATCCTGGGTGATGGCTGTGACATCGTCATTGACCAGACCCGCTGCAGTGGTATAGAGAACCCAGTTCGTGCCGGTTATAAAGGGATTGGAACCTACATGTTTCTGAACGCCGGAAGGCATCCCGATCCACAGGTTATCTGTGTTGTCGGTAAAGAGGCAATGGATCACATTATCGTTCAGACCGCAGCCGTTTGAAGGCCAGAGTGCCGATGCCCCTGAGACCCCGTCGGCATCCCTGATATACCGGACGAGTCCTCCGCCCTGTGTGCCGGCATAGCATGTGTCGTTTACTACCCCGATGGAAGTCACCGGATAGGAACTGAAGATGGCCGGGCCGTAAAAATGGGTGACCGGCGGCCACGATTCCCCGTCCTTAGCAGAAATCCCTATGGGTGTGGCAAACCAGCGTATCCCCAGGTGATCTACGTTGATGCATGAAACGGTATCTGAACCGGTGAACGCGCGTGAATAAGCGGTAGTTGCTAAAATGTTTCCAGATGACACCTCTGCATAAACGGCTCCCGCCATGGTGGCCATCCAAATCCCTGTTCCGTCGAAAGCCAGGTCTGATAACAATGCCGGCGTGCCGGTCTGGCCGGAAGGAGTGAACAGTTTCCAGTTTGTCCCGTCATATCCAAGCAATCCGGAATTTGTGCCTATCCAGATGATGCCGTTATCGCCTGTGACGATTGAAGTAAGCCTGTCGATATTAATGATCACCGGGTTGCCATTGCTCCCGGGTTTATCCTTTGAACAACCGGCCAGTAAGGCCAGTGTCACGAAGGCAATCAATGTCTTTCTGAACATAATATTTTTATTTTGAAAGTTAGGATACCACCGTATGAGACTGCCCCATCCGGCAGAATGAATCCAGTACTTATCTAAAAACATTTATTTTGCGACTGAGCATGGACATGCCCTGATCATTTCTGATGATCACCCTGGCCAGGTATATGCCGTTAGGGAGATTCCCGCTTGCCAATGTCAGGTTCCAGCCTTCGGTATGTACACCTGCATCCATATGCTGATCTGAAACACAGGCGATGAGTCTGCCATTGAGGTCCAGAAGCTCAATCCGGACGGCCGCCTCTGAATCGAGGCTGTATTTGAACCAGACCTGGTCAGATACCGGATTGGGATAAACCGTAAAGGCATCATTGGAATATGTCCTGGCTATGGCGTCTGTCTTGTTGAGGTGCTGCACAAGATCATAGGGTACCGACACGAGATCTATACCCCGGTTGTTCACCATGGTTGAGGCATCATAGAAATTCTTGGTATACATCTTATCCACGGGGTTATTCCAGTGTTCATGAACACCAAGGCTCCCGGGAACGGTACCGTCGGGTGCATAGGTAATGTCTTCGGGCCAGTTGGATGGGTCGGCCGCCTGGTGCAGGTAGTCATCGACACCGTCATAGTGCGGACGGTTCGTACGTCCGCCTGTCCCGTCATATTCCGTCCACAGAAAATCAAAACATACCGATTCCAGTGCCACATTATCCTGCGACATGAAGATCGACGAAGGGTAATCGTTGTTGAATGGTGCCATCCTCCATTTCACCGAGTTGGCGTCACTATACCCTTCCTGTCCGCTGTACAGACCGTCGACGATAAACAGCAGGGTATTCCTCCCCAGCTTTTCATGTGCCATCAGATCTACCTGTACCCTGTACTTATGATAACCGCCATTGTCGATCACATCGTTCGTGAGGCCGAGCAGTCCCGGGTGAAGGTGGCTGGAATTCGGGCTGGTATGAGAACCGAAATGGTTCTTGGCACACAGGGTGATGCCCGCACAGGCATGGGCCTTCAGGGATGCAATGTTGATCATGTAGGATGCATCCTCGATGATGGTGTAAAAATAATCGGTGCCCAGAACTGGATTGGCGTAAGTGATCACGTCGGTGCTGCCCTTGACGAGGGCGACTCTTGCAGCTTTGGCAGCAGCATCGAGCCCGGTGAGGTAATAGTCGTTGTACAGAATATGCACCCCGGGGAACTCATCAGTGATAAGATCGGCCATGTCCTTGTACACTTCTTTCATCGGGTCACCGATGTAGATCATGTTTTCAGGAACACCTGCCTTTTCTACCAGCTGTTTGACCACGGCCAGGATCGAGAAGGGAGTTGTTTCAACAATATCGGCCTGGGTGTTGATCCTGGAGAAATCAGGGTGAATTTTGCCCCAGTACTGACCGAAGGGACAGGTACCAGACCCTTCACCGGTCCAGACATCGGTCATATTGATCTTGATGAAGATTTTTTCACCGGCAGTATAGCCGACCCTTCCCTTGCCCTTTGAATTGTTGAAGTAACGGAAAATCGAATCCCATGCAACAGTTTCTTCATCAACGCCGGCAATCCTGAGGATACATGAGTCCACCATGGCATTTATTACTGTCTGGTTGTTGTTTTTCCTCTGGAAATAATAGTCGTCCGCTTCGCTGTTGTCGGCACCAGTCTGCCCCGTATTAGTGCAGTTTTCGTTTGTAGCATCCTTGTTCCAGGCCCAGACTACCCGGCCGGGTTTTACTCCCTCGGGCGTCCCCATGGGAGCATTGACACCATCGGGATGTTCATCGAGGATGGTATTGGCTGCGTGGGCCAGGCTGGAACTCTTCATCATGTAGAAGGTCATGCAGACTGCTGCTATCATGAGGAGTGAGAAGGCAGCAGTATACCTGGCTTTCGAAAAAAGTTTGCGGGCTTTCCGGATGGCAGCCACAGTGCCCCCGAGAGAAAGGAGGTAGATCACAAAACCTGACATGACAGGAGCTGCAGCCCTCATGCACGGATAGGTGGCACGTGAGGGTTTTGGAATGACCCTGACGAGGAACCATGCTGTGGCGGCAATGCCGCTGATAATAAACGTAATACGCGCAGGAAGCGTGAGCTTTTTAAGCCGGGGCAGGTTTTCCCGAAAAAAACGTAAGAGGGATCTTTTCATTTTTGTGTTGGTTGAGTCGTAATGATTAGTTAATTAATCGATAATTTCGTGCCTCTGTTAACACTTTGAGTATGACGGAGACAATAGGGCATGGATTGCTTGTCACAGACTTCACTAAATGTTTGGTAATTATACCCATAATTTTTCGCTTTGTTGCATGACGCCGGATAAAAACAATCTCCCGTGTCCGCTGATGCATCCCCTTTCCCTGCGCAACATATATCTTCCGGGTTGCAACATTGGGGGAAGCATACAGCCGGTTTCTTTGCGGGAGTAAAGCGGCAGCCAAAGTTTTTTGTAACGAAGCTTAACGTCGAATTCTATCCTTCCCGGAAAGCAGAAAGCAAAACAGGTTCAGGGGAAAAGCAGGAAAATGGGGATGTGTATCAATTTTTCCATCCGGCTAACCGGTTGCTGCCTGCCTGATGTATTTTGCTATTCAGGTTAACAGGCAAGCAGTATGGGAAAATTATCGATTTCCAGTTTTACCCGGCATCCATGATTTCTGCTTTAATAGGTTGAGTTCTGTTCGGAGGAAGGGTTACAGATTTCTGCATTTATTATTCATCACCTGTTGTCGGTAACGATTAAAATCATAATTTTATTTAAAATTCATCTGGTTAAAGCCCCCGTATGAATAAGAAACTCCTCCTTTTAACGGTTCCACTCCTTTTCTGGTCCTGCATGGTACTGGCACAGCCTGAGCCTGTCAGGCTTGTGATCCTTCATACCAATGATCTTCACAGTCACCTGGACGGCTTTTCACCCGAGTCGGAATACACCCCCCTAACCGTAAATGATGATCATACTGTCGGGGGATTTGCAAGGATCGCGGCGCTGATCGGGGAGGAGAGGGAAAAAGAAGGGAACAAACTGCTGGTACTGGATGCGGGTGATTTCCTGATGGGGACTTTCTTTGCACCCCTCGAACCATCCACCGGTTTCCAGCTGAAACTGATGAAACAGATGGGATTCGACATGGTGACCCTGGGCAATCACGAGTTCGACTTTGGTCCGGAAGTTCTGGCAAAGATCCTGGTAAGTTCCTGCGAGGGGAACTCTGCTCCGTTGCTCGTGGCTTCCAACCTGGCCTTTTCAAAAAAGGACCACGGAGATGATGATCTTGAAGCACTCTTTGAGAACGGTACTCTTAAACCTTACCGTATTATTGAACGCGGCGGGCTCAGGATCGGGATCTTTGGCATTCTAGGCTACAGCGCCATCCATGATGCTCCTCTTGTGCGGCCGGCCCGGTTTAAAGATCCGGTGAAGACGGCTAAAAAATATGCCAGGTTTCTCAAAAACAAGGAAAAGGCTGACCTGGTGATTTGCCTGTCCCACAGCGGTGTTGCCAGGGACAAGGACGGTCAGTGGGCCGGTGAGGATGTGGAACTGGCGAAAAAGGTTCCCGGGATCGATGTGATCATCAGTGGTCATACTCATACCCTCATTGATGATAACCTGGTGGTAAACGGTACGCCTATTGTCCAGACCGGCGCTTACGGTACCGGACTCGGGCGTCTGGAGCTGGAGGTAAAGGATGGGAAGGTTGTGCACTCCGATTCCCGTGTAATACCGATAAACGATGCAATTCCCGGTGATCCCCAGATACAGGAAAAAATTGATGAACAGGAAAAGCTGATATCAAAAGATTTTCTGAAATCCCTGGACCTGGAATACAGTTCGATCATCACGGAAACCGCTTTTCCCGTATTATGTGACGAAGATACCCTTCTTGAACAAAGCAATCTAGGTCCTCTAATCTCCGACGCCATCTATTCGTACCTGAACAGGAATATACCCGGAGGCGTCGATGTGTCGCTGTTCGCTGCAGGAATGGTCAGGGATAATATCCTCCCGGGAATGACAGGCAAACAAAGTGTTGCTGACCTATTCAGGGTAGCACCTCTGGGAAGCGGTAAAGATAGTATCCCCGGGTACCCGCTGGCCAGGGTATATGTTACGGGAAAAGAGCTGAAAGGAATCCTGGAGATCCTGTACATCGCACCGGCAGGGAATAAGGATAATTATATTTATTTCGGGGGATTAAGAGCAACCTACGATCCTCATAAAGGGCTGCTTCATAAGATTACCTCCATTGAGACCGGGGATCCCGTGAAGGGCTTTACACCGGTTGACTGGTCGAAACACAACACAAAACTTTACAGCCTGAGTGCCTCGGTTTACCTCCTTCAGTTTGTCGGGATCATTAAAAAACTCAGTCACGGACTTGTAAGGGTGACGCTGAAGAACGAGGACGGCCAGCCGCTGAAATCCATCGATGATGGGATAATCGACGGAAATGCCAGCGCTCCCGGAATACAAGAGGTAAAAGAATGGATTGCCCTTGTCTGGTTCCTGCAAAACCAGCCTGATGTCAATGGTGACGGGATCCCTGATATCCCTGAGTATTACCGTACCGGCAGCCCGAGACTTTATGAGAAACCCGCGCAATTTTAGCCTTCCTCTTCCCCTGTTCGCCTGTTCCCTTGTTCCCTTGAAGAATCTTGCAGGTGACAAGTGTCAAACGCAAGCTTGCTTACAAGTCAGCGTTTCTTATATTTGTAAAGAATTAAAGCTGAATGAATTATCAATTTTGTGGTATAATGTGAATTAGTAAATAAACTAATAAACTAATAAACTAATAAACTAATAAACTAATAAACTAATAAACTAATAAACTAATAAACAAAATCACTAATAACCGACTAAATTCATTATTCACAAATTTATCTTCTGTATAGCCCGAAAATTTTTTAGGGCTCCCTTACAAAAAGTAAAAGGCTACAAATCTGAATTATCTATCTTTGGTACTATATAAAAATAATCTCAATATTATTTATGAAACGATACATGATCAACATTCCTGCTGCAATTATTTGCTTAATTTTTTCAGTATTCATAATTGCGGGCTGCACAAAACCGGACAAACCCGGCTTAACCTGGCACGCCTCGGGCAATAGAGGAGTGGTGGCGGGTGGAACTGCCGCTTCCACACAGGCAGGTCTGGATATTCTTGCCAGTGGTGGCAATGCCGTGGATGCCGCAGTGGCGGTTATCCTGAATCTGGCGGTATCTGATTATGGCAATTTTAATATCGGGGGAGAAGTGCCTTTTATGGTTTACAGTGCAAAAACCGGTAAAGTAAAAGTCTTTAATGGCATGGGCGGTGCACCTTTGGATAAAGAAGCTATCGACTGGTATTACAAGCATGGCATCCCGAAAAAAGGCATTAAGGCTTCAACCGTACCGAGCGCCCTGAGTACGTGTATGGCAGCCCTTGAGCTCGAGGGCACCCGGTCTTTTGCGCAGGTAGTAGCGCCCACTCTGAAATTGCTCGATACCGGCGAAAAAAGCTGGTACGGAAACCTGGCCGTTACATTACGCAAACTTATTGAGACCGAGAACTCAACTCCTGGTACGCGGGAGCAAAAAATTCGTGTCGCACGTGACCGCTTTTATAAAGGTGATATTGCCGATTCCTTAAACGATTATTATATCAGATCGGGAGGTTTTTTGAGAAAAGTTGACCTTGCCACGCACGAAACAACAGTAGAAGAACCGGTATCGTCTACGTACAGGGGCTACGAGGTATATAAGTGCAATACCTGGACACAGGGTCCGGTGATGTTGCAAACCTTGAGACTGCTCGAACATTTCGATATCGGGAATATGGGTTTCCTGTCGGCGAATTATGTTCACGTGACTACCGAGGCCATGAAACTGGCCTATGCCGACCGCGACAAATATTACGGTGATCCAGCGTTTGTGGACGTACCGCTTAAGCAATTGCTTTCAGATGAATATACGGCCCTGCGATGGCCATTAATAGATATGATGTATGCTTCCCAGGTAATACGTCCCGGAGATCCGTTGACAATGTCGCCATATTCCGGCCCCGGGGAATATCATCCTGGAGTACATGGCACAACGACCTGTGCCGTTGTAGATAAATGGGGTAATGTGGTGGCCGCCACACCCAGTTCAAACCCCGAATATGGTGTATGCGAAAGCCTTGGCGTCGCCCATAACACCCGGATGAGCAGCCTGAATATTCAAAAGGGCCACCCAAATTCACTTCAGCCCGGTAAGCGCCCGCGGATAACACTGACCCCGACCATCGTGCTGAAACATGGGAAACCGGTACTTGCCATGAGTATTAATGGTGGTGATGTTCAAGACCAGGTTTCAGTGGAACTTTTCCTTGATTATGTAGAATTCGGTATGATGCCTAAAGAAGCCATAAGTGCTCCCCGGTTCAGGACCTATCATTTTGAAAACTCTTTTAATCCCGCAGCATCAGCCGCTGAGCGCATATTGAGGATGAACGGCCTTATTGTGAATACAACGGATCCGGAACTGATAGAAAACCTGATTATACGCGGGCACAGTGTTGACGCGGTAAAAGGCATCATGGGAATACCGGTGATGATCTTTATAGATCAGAAATCCGGCACCAGCTATGCTGCCGGTGAACCTTCAATAAAATATTGTGCAGCGGTCAATTGAACAGGTGGTGTGTCTTCCATTTTTTGACGCACCGTTCCTGAAATTTTTGCTATATTCCGCCATTAAATTTATGTACTAACGTACTATTATCTGCAACCAGGATATACCTTAATGTGATCCTATAATATCAGACCAATGATGTATAAAACAGGGCTCTGCAATAACTTACACTTACACAAAACAACCAGAATCAGTATTTCCTGCCTCCTGGTAATGACAATGTTGAGTATTTCAGCCTGCCGGAACAGCAAATCGACAAAAACCTCTGATCAGTCATCAGAAGCCAATCCTGAGCCATCAGGCTGGTATTCCGGTGATATTCATGTGCACCGCAGTTGTGACGGCAGTACTCCAATTCCTGCCGGCGAATTAAAGGAGCGCATGGCTGCCAATGATCTGGCGGTGATATCGGTTTTATCGGACATGGGCAACTCACAGGCTCCCGACCGCGTTGCCGATCTCCTGAAAGTGGACGGAAAGGACTCCCCGTTATCCGGTGAGGGACGTATTATTCATTACGCGGCCGAATGGCACTGGGATGCCAACGATTTTGAGAAATCGCATCAGGCTCTGGGAGGCCACCTCGTATTGTTAGGGATTAATAAAGCCTATAAAATATGGGAAGAATCGCCCTATAAAATTTTGGAGTGGGCCAAAAAACAGGATGCAGTATGTGGTTTTGCGCACATGCAGTATCTGAACGGTCAGATTCCTAAGGAATTAAATTGTTGTATACCTATGGATTTCCCTGTTGAAGCTGCCCTGGGTACCATAGACTTTATCTCGGAAGATTGTGATGGTGGCGACGGAGCAATCAATGCCTATTATAAATTACTGAACTGCGGTTTCAGAATTGGACTGGCAGCGGGTACCGATTATCCGTGCAACGGGGGCGATCCTTTTGGTACAAATTTAACGTATGTATTTTGTGATGATGGAGGGTTGACCTATCAGAAATGGATTGAAGGGATAAAAAAAGGTAAAACGGTGGTTTCGCGGGACGGGCATAATGAATTTCTGGATCTCAGGGTCAACGGCACCTCCATTCCCGGCGACGAAATTAAACTTGAGAAAAGCGGTCCCATAACGATTAATGTGATGTGGTCATCCGTGAAGAATTTGACAGGAAGTATTGAACTCGTTTACAACGGCAGGGTTGTGGCAACACAATCCGGTACGACCCGGCCTGGCAAGCCGGTTGTGATGCATACAAAGTTGACATTAGATGAAAGTGGTTGGTTATGTGCCCGGCGGATGGGCAAAACAGGCCATCAAACGCATACCGCTCCTGTTTTTTTATCCTTGAAAAACAAACCATTTAAGGCAAATGCCGATGACGCCCGGTATTTCGTGGATTGGATTGATAATATTCTTCAAAATATACAACCCGGACAAATCTGGAGCAAATATTATACCCACGATCTGGATGAAGTATGCGGCAGGTATAATAAAGCTAAAGAGGTATATCTTAACTTAATCGCCGAAGGAAATCAGTGAGTTTACGGGAAATACCTGGTGAATATATTTCATACCCCACATTCTCAATAGCTGTATTTTAGATTAAAACCCCTTCCCTGTATTCTGATATTTGCCTGGGATGACCAATACAAATGAGGGGGGCATTGGGCTTGTGATTTATGATAAAAGCATTATTTTTATTGCTTGAATTGTTTTGTGGGTTTTGTCAGGTACCTTGTCCATGGGTATCCCCAAATACATTTTCATAATAATTCTACTTTGGCAGGTTGGCTTTTTCAATGATTTTTCAGCTTGTTTACCTCAGCCTTAAAGGGTGCAATCCGATAAATCAACCTGTTCCCTTCAGGTATGAAGGGTAAAAACGGGTTTATTTTTCTAATCTGTCAAAGCCGAAATAATAAAAGCGGCCTGATGTATCATTAAACTAAAAGAAACGATCATGTCTGGAATTCTGGGCGATTTTGAAATATTCGACTTCATAAAAGAGAATCTCTATGTCGCGGCAGTTTGTGATATTCTTGATGAACTCGGATATCGCAATCAGGCGATGCATCAGAGACTTCGTCCCCTGTTGCCGGATCCTGAAAATTGCGGATTTATTGGTCGTGCCCGCACTTTTCGATGGATGGAAACGGATTATATAGCTGAGGAAAATCCCTATGGATTGGAGATTGAGGCTATGGACTCCCTGAAGGCCGGAGATGTTGTCGTTCATTCCACTGATTATGGCGGTACCAATGCTCCATGGGGCGAATTAATGAGTACCGTTGCAAAAAGAAATGGCGTGGCAGGTTGTGTGTGCGACAGCCAGATTCGCGATTGTGTAAAAATAATAAAAATGGGGTTCCCGGTTTTTTACACCGGGATAAGACCACTGGACTCAAAAGGGCGTGCCATTGTTCAGGCATATGACGTTCCCATTAGATGCGGTGAAGTGCTGGTTAATCCGGGCGAAATAGTTTATGGAGACTTTGACGGAATTGTCGTCGTTCCCAAAGCCGTTGAACAGGATGTATTTCAACTGGCCAGGGAAAAAGTAAATAAGGAGAATTTATCGCGGAATGAACTCCTTAGCGGGAAATCATTACGCGAAGTTTATAATAAATACAAAGCACTTTAAACACTTTTAAAATGAAACTAGACAATCGGGTAGTAATCGTGACCGGATCAGGTTCAGGAATCGGAAGGGCATGTGCCATCGAATTTGCAAAAGAAGGGGCTATTGTTGTGGTGGCCGATATAAATTTGCAGGGAGCCGAAGAAACGGTCAAACAGATTGAGGCTGAACATGGGAAAGCCGTTCCTTTTAAATCTGATGTATCTGATCCCGCATCCGTCAAAAAGCTGGTCGACTTTACCGTAAAGAAATATTTGAAAATCGATGCACTGGTAAACAATGCGGCAATTCAGGTAAATAAAACCGTTGAAGACATTTCGTTTGAAGAATGGAACCTTCAGATGTCCATCAATGTCGGTGGCATTTTTCTAACCTCGAAATATTGTTTGCCCTACCTGAAGCAGTCCAAAGGCAGCATTGTAAATATGTCATCGGTAAACGGATTTTTTGTGGAGCCGATGTGTGCAGGCTATTGTGCAACCAAATCTGCGATCATCGGTCTGACCAAAGCAATGGCTATCGACCATGGCCATGAAGGAGTGCGGGCTAATTGTATTTGCCCCGGGTACATCGATGCCGGTCTTGCCGAAGGGTATTTTCAAAGCCAGCCTGACCCGGCCCAGGCCCGTAAGGATGCCGGTAAATTGCATGCACTCTGGCGCATCGGTAAACCTGAGGAGGTGGCAAGGGTAGCCGTTTTCCTGGCCAGTGATGATGCATCATTTATGACCGGATCATCCGTTGTGGTTGACGGTGGATTTGGTTCCGGGTTGCCCCCAAAATAATTGATACGTAATTTTTGTAATATTTTGCTTCGATGATTCAGATAAAATCAAATAAAACGATCGATTGGTCCTTGTTACTGATCATTAATTTTATGTGGGCAACACAGGTGCCTGTAATACGCTTAATCGGTGACCGGCTTGGTCCCGTAACCGTGGCTTTTATCCCGTTGCTTGTGAGTACAATAATTTTCATACCTGTGCTGTGGATGGAGAATAAAAGGCGGAATGTGAAATTCCGGTGGCGGTGGAATGAGATAAAATACTTCATCATATCGGGACTGATCGGTTTACTGTTGCTGCAGTACGCATATACCCTGGGTTCTAAGCTGACGCTGGCAGCAAATGCAGGCATCATAACGTTAACAATTCCGGTGTTGGTTGCCATTTTAGCCTCAATAATGCTTGGGGAAAAATTGAATGCTGTTCGAATATTCAGCTTTGTTCTGGCGATTGTAGGAGTGCTTATGACTTCGGTTTCAGATATATCAGGAATAAATTTCTTTCATGGTCAATATCTTTTCGGAAACCTGATATTTTTATTTGCCTGTTTATGCTGTGCCTTTTACAATACGTATTGTAAAATGCTGGTAGATAAAAAATTTACGGAACTTGAAATTTTGGTCTATAGCTCCATCATCGGCAGTATCGCTTGTATACCCTTGCTGATATGGGTGGAACCATTTCACTTAAGCACCTTTATTCATTCCGATGATATAACGCTGTACGGGATCCTTGAACTAAGCATTTTTGTTTATGGCATACCTTCATTATTATTCTTTTATGTGTTAAAAAGGATGGATGTGACCCAGGCAATTCTGAGCAATTATTTGTTGCCTTTTTTTATTGCTTTACTGGGAATATTAATATTAAGCGAGAAAATATCGATGATGATGATCGTGGGGGGAGGCATCGTATTTATAAGCACCCTGATGGTAACCGTTTATGAAAACAAATTGGTTGCTCTGCTTAAAGTATGGGGTGAAAGCAAAAAAAGAAAGGCACTTAATAACCAGTAACTGCATAATTTCCCGATTATGAAACCAACATGACAGATGACAACGCAACCGATCCGCCTGAGACGGAAAGCTCAACGGAGCTAAACGTGACATTATTATAATCACTCATGTATGTTTCTCCCGCACGATCGGGACAAGCTATTCTAACTCTAATATCAAAATTACTACAGAATGAAAATTACAGATGTAAAGGCCATCGTTCTCAGATTGCCCGAAATTTCTTCAGCAGCCGATGGCACCCAGGACGATTTGATCATAATGGTTGAAACCGACGAAGGCATTACCGGGTATGGTGAAGTGGACACCGCTCCTTACGTTGGTAAAGCAATTGTTGAAGCGTACATGTCTCACGGTACCTGTTATGGCCTAAAGGAAGTGGTGGTTGGCGCTGACCCATTTGATTACGAGCAAATATGGAACGACATGTGGGCGAAGACTTATTATTATGGCCGTAGTGGGCCTGTAATGCACGTGATGAGTGGCATCGACATGGCAATTTGGGATATCATGGGCAAAGCCGCAGGCAAGCCGGTACATAAACTTTTGGGAGGAAGCTACGTGACCAGGGTGCGTCCCTACGCCAGTGCTCTTATGCCCGATACTGCAGACGAAGTTAAAAAATTGGTGGAAAAACATGCAGCACTGGGATATACAGCAATCAAACTTGGGTGGGGACCCTTAGGGTATGATGTCAGGTTTGATGTGGAGCTTGTTAAGACTGCCCGTAAAGCGGCCGGAGAGAATATGGAGCTGATGATCGACATTGGAAAGCGTTACAGGCTGAGAGAAGCTATTTATGCGGCAAAGGCAATGGAGCAGTCAAATATTTACTGGTTGGAAGAGGCCTTACCTGCCGAGGACCTGAATGGTTACCGGCGACTTTCAGAGCAATCACCCGTTCGGATTGCCACCGGCGAGGAAGAAAGCGGGCGCATGGCATTTAAACGGCTTATCGAGGAGACGGGGATTGACGTGGTGCAACCTGATATGTCACGCTGCGGTGGATTGACCGAAGCTAAGAAAATAGCTGTTATTGCTGCCGATGCAAACATTTTATGCATTCCGCACGCCTTTAAAACAGGCATTCTGGTAGCGGCTTCCATCCAGTTTATCGCATCCGTTCAACATGCACCTTTCCTGGAATTTTCGGTTACAGAGTCGGCAATACGTAAAGAACTACTGACGAAACCATTTCAGCTGAACGACGACGGTTTCATGGATGTCCCTGAAGTTCCGGGCCTGGGTATTGAATTAAATCCTGAAGTGATTAAGAAATATGGAGCCGTTGTTTGAAACTTCATATATATGTTATTCTCTGCCGGTTTGAATCAGGACACGGGAAGATCATTTTTAAATTGGGATTATGTGTAACCGGATAATTTTAACTGCCATAAACATGGTCTGAAGTGTTCCTTCACAGTATGCATTTCTGACTGTTACTGTGATTTACAAAAGTCCGGCGATTTTTTCAAAAACCTTAATTCCTGAACCAGGGCTGTCAATAAGGGAAATTTACACCAAATCAAAATTATTACATCATGAAAGTACGAACCGGGAAACTTGATAAAATTAAAGCAACCAACGATGTTGATGGGTTTCTGATAACCTCGTTATCATCCGTTAAGTATTTCTGCGGCTACTTTTATGATTTCGAAATCGGATCGTCACCGTTTCAGCTGATTCCGGCAGCATTGTTCATCAGTCCCTCCAGGAAAATCAGTTTGATTATAGCAGATAACGAGGCGGACCAGATAACGGAAACTGATCCCGGCATAACGGTCTTGCCCTATTCCAGCTATACTTATGAAGAACCCCTGAAATTCAACTACAGATTTTCTTGAAATACTTACCAGGGTGGTCGGGGAAGCCGGTTCGGGTAATATCCGCGTTGGTATTGAAGCCAATTCTTTACCCTATTCCATTGCAGAGCATCTTTCTTCAAAATACCCGGAACTGGAGTTTGTGGATATTTCCAATGAGTTGTCCCGCGTGCGGATGATCAAGGAGGAAGATGAAATTTTATCCATTCGTGCCGCAACCCGGCTTTGTGACATCGGACAGGAAGCCGTATTAAAATATGCTGAACCGGATATGACTGAGCTCGAGCTTTTTACATTGGTTCGGGGTGATATGGAAGTGGCCGCCGGTAAACGCTTTCCCATGATGGCTGATCTGGTAAGTGGTGTTCGCACATTTTCAGCCGGTGGAAATCCTTCGCCAAAAAAAATCGAATCTGGCGATATAATACTTAGTGATTTAACACCTTGCTTAAATGGCTATTGGGGTGATACCTGTAATTCCATGGTTTTGGGCAAGCCATCCCCGGAGCAGAAAGAACATTTCAAATTAGTACAGGAAACGCTTTGGAAGGCTATAAACGCGGTTAAGCCGGGGATCCGGGCAAATGAAATCGATCAGATAATGCGAACTAATCTTGCTCCCGCTGGTGGATTTGATCATCACGGGGGGCACGGAGTAGGGGTTAGGTATCATGAAGAACCCCGTATTGTTCCCTATAACGATATTTACCTCGAGCCGGATATGGTCATCGCACTGGAACCGGGGATTTATACCAATGGCTATGGTATTCGTCTTGAACACCTGGTTTTGGTTACAAAATCGGGTTGCGAGATTATTTCCGGATTTAAACATAGGTTTGAAAAATGAGTATGAAAGAACATGTAAGCTTTGAAGGCTGGCCGAACTGCTTCAGGCTCTTCAACCGGCAGATTGAATTAATTGTTACCACGGACGTTGGTCCCCGGATCATCAGTTTTGGCTTTGTGAACGGGCCTAATCTTTTGCACGTTTCGAAAGATGATAAAGGACAAACCGGCGGTGACAGCTGGCGCATTTATGGAGGACATCGTTTATGGCACAGCCCTGAGGTTATGCCGCGGACCTATTCCCCCGATAATAAGAAAGTCAATCATTCATGGAATGGAAAGACGCTTAAACTTACCCAGGATATCGAACCAATTACCGGGTTGATCAAAGAGATGGAAATTACGCTAAGTCCTGGTAGCGATCAGGTGGATATCGTACACCGGATTTTGAACCATAACCTTTGGGAAGTTGAACTGGCACCATGGGCGATAACTGCATTTGCCGGCGGAGGAAGGATTATTCTGCCCCAGGAGCCTTATATTGACCCGGCTGATTTTCTGCTACCGGCCCGCCCCGTTGTACTCTGGTATTATACTCATATGAGCGATCCGCGGTATACCTGGGGAAACAAATATATCCAACTGGTGCATGATGCTGCCATTACTTCGGAACAAAAGATCGGAATTCTAAATAAACAGGGGTGGGCTGCATACCATGGGGACGGAGCTCTTGTGATGATAATGTTTGATTTTGATCCGGCTGCCCGTTACGAAGATTATGGATGTAATAATGAAGCTTATGTAAACGGGGACTTCCTTGAACTTGAAACGCTGGGGCCCATTACCAGGCTTACTCCCGGGAATGCGGTGGAGCATACCGAACACTGGCTGATCACTGCCATTGAAGAACATCTGAATTTTGAAAATGAATCAGAGATTGATACCTACGTGTCACCAAAATAAACAGGTTCACAGGTTGAGGTTGATCTGAAACCGACCGGAGTTTCCTCAAAGCAGAGATTACCCGTCATATGCCTCTGTGAATTGACTGATGACCAACTTCTCTGATCTCCTTTCCGGACTTTGGCAGCTTATCAGGATGGGGCATCCGGCGGAATTGTCTTAATACAGGGTGTATCAGGACTTTGAAACGTCTTTTGTTTATCAATATTCAAACGCTCCAATATCGGGCCTTTTCCCCGAGGGGACGGGTTTTCCGTCAAAATCGGAAGTATATCCAAGGTTAATACCTGCATCTATGGCCGGGCTGTTTTTGCCGGGGTGGTAATCATCCTTGTCCAAGTTGATGAATAACGGGTCGGCCACCATTTCGCCCGATGAGAGATCAAAACCCACACTGGCGCCGTCGAGTAAATAATACAGATTGTTGGTGTGGATAAAGTTTCCTTCTGCGCAAACCTTCTCCTTTTCTTCACCGCCAATCACAAAAATGTTGTTCCGCACGGAAATGATCGATGGTGAGGGTTTCCCTCCTGCCCAGTCCAGCAACTTATTCCATGTGGTGCCTTTTTTCGAAATAATGGTGTTGTTCTCGATGCGCATGTTTTCCACATCGGCATGGAAACCCTTTCCCAGGTGCAGGCAGATAAATCCGCCATTGTCTATTGCGACGTTATAAGCAATGATGACTCCCCTGACAGGACCTGCGCCCGATTCGTGGAACCCGCAACAATTCTCTGCCCAGTTGTGGTGAACGTATGTGCTGTCACCATTGCCGTATATTTCAAAAAAACCGCCGTCGTGCCCATAGTCATAACTGGGGGCGATGCAATTGATGCCCTTGTTATATGAGATTTCGTTGCATGGAGCAAACATCCAGAATGCCACGGCGCCGTAATCGTCATCGGGATTCACGTCGCGAGGGGTATTATTGATGATGTGCAGATCGTGCACGTAGTTGAGCGTAAAAAGGTTGTATTTGCCGTAAGCCCCGACACCCATACCGGTATTGGTCATCTCACAGTTCCGGACCACGTTATGACTGGCTCCTTTGGCAATATGAACAGCCGCATCGTGTGAGTCTTTTACCAGGAACCCGTCCAGAACGATCCAGCTGCCGGTAATATCGACAACAAATTTTGCTGGCTCAGGGTTACTTATGACGGGTTTGTTTCCAGACCCGTAAGATTTGAAAATGAGGGGTTTTTCTTTCGTCCCGCAGGAAGCAATCTCCAGTTCCCCTGTCCAGTTCTCTCCCCGGGCAAAGCTGACCACGTCGCCGGGCTGAAAGGTTTTTGAATTGACCACGGAAATACTTTTCCATGGCATCGATTCACTGGTTCCCGGATTTAAATCGTTTCCCGAACGGCTGTTCACGTAATAATCCGTTGCGAAGGCCGGCAGGACGATCATCATCATTCCGGTGAACAAGAGTGTTGATTTCATTTGCTTTGGTATTCGGTTATATTTTGAACTGTATTTTTCAGAACCCTACATCCCAGACAGCACAAAGATACTAAGTGCATTGCCGGGTGCGGTCAGGGCTTAGAAGTACATCGTAATTAAATACCACGTTTTTTGGACATCATTTTCCAACCGCCAGGTGATTTTTCCTGCTATTGTTCAAACGCCCCACGGTCACATCCTTTACCTATAGGGCGGGCTTTCCCGGTAATGTCGGTTTCCGGTAAAAATTCGTCGGTTCCCGAATCCCGTCCCGGACTTCCTTTGACCAGGCGGAAATCGCCTTCGACAATATCGGGCCGGATGTCAATAAATTCCGGATTAGCAACCAGGTCATGTTCCCCTTTGAAAACATCCTGGCTGGCGGGATACAGGTTATAGTCCCACCGGATATTGGTATTATGATAATTCGAAGTTACTTCCCCCCCGGGACGCGGAACGATAATGTTATTCATGATCACAATATCTTCCGAACTATTCGGGAACAATTCCTGGTAACCGACGATCCCGCCGTTGCAATATGTCGTATTATTAATAATATCTACATGTTTTGTACGGAAAGTATGAATACCCGAACCGCCGTTAAAGGCACTGAGGTTATTGGCAATCAGTGAGCGGCCATTCCATTCGGGCCGGCGTGGCCTGCGATGGCTGACTGTGGCCGTTGATTGCTTTTTGGTTGTGTCAGCATTCTGTTCTAAATTCTTATCGGCATTTGGGTTGGTTGGGCCGTGCCTTTCCTGGTCCGATACATCCAGGATGATCCCGTTTCCGTCACTCAATTTCCCCGTGACCACCCAAGGAACCAGGGTTTTATTGTTCCAGACATAATTTCGCTGGATGATGAAATGGTAACCGGGTGCATCATCGTATGCCCAGTTTTCAATGGTCGATATACCTGATCCGCCGTATCGCATAAACCAGGCATTGTCAAAAACCCTGCAATCTTCAATGGTCATGTAGTCGGTTTCAATTCCCACGATTCCTCCACCGGCGCATTTGCAAACCACACAATTCCGGATGGTCACATGATGTGGTTTTTGATCGGCAGAGTTTTTCCGTCCGTCAACGATAATACCATTGGTGTTGTAAAATGCATCTGGAACTTCTTTTTTTGCATCCTCCTGGGCGGCGATGAGTGTGATCGAATCATTATTGCCTTTTACCGTTATCCCGTCGAAAATTTGATATGAGCCTGAAATTTCAATTCCTGCCCAGCCCTGTGGCCTGATTTCGGGTTTTTGCCCCGGAACTGCTTTCCAGGTAATCCATGCCCCGGCTTTTCCTGAACGGGTGACAGAAAGGACCGGGGCACTGTTTGATCGGCCCCCGTTGGAATAGATGCCGTTCCCGATCCAGACCACGTCGCCGGGTTGTACCTCGTTTTCCGCCT
This sequence comes from uncultured Bacteroidales bacterium, assembly GCA_963764345.1. Lineage (GTDB taxonomy): Bacteria > Bacteroidota > Bacteroidia > Bacteroidales > DASQZK01. The sequence continues at coordinate 33,908 of CAVXSF010000007.1, forward strand.
TTTGCAACGTTCGAAATGCTGTTTTGAGCGATTGACCGTCGTTTGAATCATTTCCCGTTCCGGAAACATACCAGTCTTTGGCCGAAACCATCCAATTGACAGAAAACAGGAAAAAGAGAGCGACAGCTGTTGTTTTCATAAAAGTCATGTGTTTATTTAAAGGTTGATCGTAGCAGCGATAAACAGAGTTTTGAATGACCGAATATAAAAATAAATATCCATTTCATCGTTTTCATTTAAACGTTCTGTTGTGAAATTGTGATCCCGGGATTTCAGCACGCAGGTATATCGCCCTTCATTTAAAAATGTCAACGCCTTACCATATTTGACGTTTCATTGAGCGAATTCTTGCATGTTACTGAGGTTTACGCCACCTTCTTTTATATTATGGATTGTGAAATATCTTTGCGGGTGAAGTTGTAATTACCAGCCTGCATTTAAATTCACCCTCTCACACCTCATACCTCACTTTTTCACCAGTTCCTGTGCCATCGGTACCCCGGGTTCTCCTCCACCGCCTACAGCATCAGCCGTGTTGTTAATAACCACATACAGGTTCAGGAAGATCCGGTCCATATCCCTGCTCCAGGGTGTATCCTTGCTGTCCGGATCCATTTCAAAAGCCCAGGCTTTTTCAAATTCATCTTTTACACGTCCGTCCGGACCCCATTCGGTTTCAATGGCATAGACATCCCAATAGGTATCATCCACTACATACGCTCCATAATCGCGAAAAGCCTCAGCCAGGCGACGTCCCGGAACGGTTTCAAAACTCAGTGAGTCCAGGGAAATGAAAGGGGGTATGGCAAGCAGAGCTCCCATGCGACATGCTTTTACGAAGGGTGTTGTTCTTTTCTTCCCGTATTCTGCGGCGGCATAGCCGTCAGATCGCATGGCCGGCCATCGGAAGCCTCTGGTGATCGTATCGTAATAAAAATTTTTAGCCCCGTACAGATTCACCTTTAAGACATGTTTTACCGCACCTGATCCCGGCATTAATTCACCAACCCGCAAACAGCCGCCGATCACGGATAAACCCGATCCGCCATGTGAACCGTAATAACCATCTCCGTAAATGTCTTCATCGGCGGCCATATAATGGGAAGTCCCTGGTTGGTTTGCTTCGCAGCGTGCAAAAGGCTGGGTCTGTCTGATCGTCCTTTCGTCAGGCATCAGAACCGCCAGTCCCGAGTTTGGTGTCAGACCATCCCAGGTATCCCTGCTAACGATAAAACCTGAAGGGATGGGCGCTGAAAAAAGTAAATTACCTTCTGTTTTGCACCGGTCTTTTGCCGGGTCCCAATCTGCATAATTGGCGTAAATACCGGTCATGGGTGCACCGGGTGTTAACACGATAATATCTTCATCCACGGTCATTCCCTTAGCCATGGCCTTTTCAATTCCGGCATGAACATACACTGCACCGGTACCAACAGGCATATTCCAGATGGATCCGGAACTGAACGGCCGTTTATAAGGATTCCTTAGGTTTTGTCTTCCCGGGATTTCACCCCGGATGAAAACGCAGGAAACCGCAACACTGGTAACAAGGACTATAAGCAGGATGTATTTGGTCATGGGTATAACGATTAAAAAAGATTTTATTGAGTAAGCCGGGCCGTTATTCCAACAGACTCTTTAGACGGCTAATCTCCATTTTATTATCGTCCGAATGTATAGATTTTAGAATGATTTGATTTTCACGTTTTGTCAAATGCCAGCTTAGTGAAATTTTTTTATCCGGAGAGCCAAAATTTAGTTTTATGAAGTAAAATTTACCTGGAACAACCTTGTTTAGAGAGTATAATAGCTGAAGATAATTAGATTTTTGAATGGTTGACAGATTAGATACCAGGGAACTGGCAGGTTTCAGGACGTCAGAAACAATGGATGGCTTATTATAGTAATATTCTTTATAATCATTATTCTCATCCAGACTAATAATGATAACTCCATCCGTATTTTTCCTTATCCAATCCTGAAAAAAAACTACGAAGTTATAAACCGTCAGGTAACCGAAATCGTCATTGATCCCGGCGTCGAAAACTGTCAGCGTCGGATTTCCAGGTAACGCAACCCGTGGACTGACATAAGGAAAGCTTGCCGACATTCGTATCGCTGAAAGAAATCTAAGGCTATCTGCGCCAAAGGGTCTGTAATGATAACGAAACTCTAAATTTCGCAAACTATCTGAATAACCTGATTTAACGAGGTATGAAACATTCAAAGGCGAAATAATAAGCCTTGAACCGGTATTCATTATCGTGGGATTAAAAATCATCATGGGTACTAATCCCGTTTTTTCGGGCTCATAATACGCAGATAAAGGTTTATCAAGGACCGAACCTAAGTTTATATTCACATATTTTTCAAACATGTATGCCCGGTCCTTGTAATAGCTGTATCCGTTATAAGAAAATCGTTGCAGTCTGAAAAACCAGTCACTCATTGAAAAACTATAGAGAATCGGGTTTAAAAGATCTTTTGATAACCGGTCAATACGGGCATTTGAATAATAGCTGTTAATTTTGCCGTTCAAATGTTCGAGATAAAGCTCCCGCAGGTAAGCAGCTCCCAACATTCCCCCTGAGGCTCCGGTTATTAACTGGGTGTGTTTTAAAAGAGATCCATTGGTCAGACTGTCTATGTAACCTAATGAGAAATAAGTCCACAAGGCCATTTTAAGTCCGCCACCACTGGTACAGATCAACACCATTTTAGGTTTACCGTGATTATGCAGTTATAGTTGAATTTTTTTCTTTCCATTTTTCGAGAACATGAATGGTCTCAAGAGAATCTTTCTCATAATCCCCGTGTTGTAATATGTTTATATTTTCATTTCCTGATTCATATTTAAGCCCGTAAGCACTATCATTCCAGCTATTTTTGGAAGAATAGAAATAATTGAGGCCAAAAATGAATAGAATAAGAAATGAGAAGGTCCATTTCTTAAAAAAGATGTAGACCAGGGTAAACAATAGCATTATTACTGTAAATATCAGCAATAAACTTGCCCCTGCAGGCAAAATAAGGAATGCATCATCTTTCATTTGCCCCCGGACAATGATAAACACCAATATTGCTATGACATAATAGAGCACATTAAAATGCTGATGGTAAAGTATATTTGTCAGGATCGTTTCATTATAATGCCTGTATTCGCGGGCTTTCCCTATTTTCATGAAGCCCCTGAGGTAAAACTGAACATTAACAAGACCATGGGCTCCTGAATATATATTCTGAAGTTTAGTGTCCCGATCCTTTTTGTACTTTCTATAAGCTCCTTTGAACCATCTTTTCTCCAACTGCTTTGCGCTGAAAGTGTAAATGGAAGGAAGTCCTATTACAAAAAGATAGAAAATTCCGAATGACAGGTATATAAAAATTAATACACCTGAAAGAAATGACAGGCAGTTTAAGAGTATATGACCCAATGAAATCAACTCCTGTGTACTTTGGTTTTTAATGGTTTGAAACAGATATACGGCTATATAAATAAAAGGTATCACAGAATTATTTAGTGCAAAAACATAAAATGGTCTGGAGACGGCAGCTATAAAAGGATACCGGTGAATCATTGTTACATAAGAAGAAACATGAAAAGCCATGATAAATCCACCTGTTGCCAAACCCATAAAAAGGAAGGAGATTATTCCTGAATGACCTTCATGTTCCGGATTTAAGAAAAGTGATGGTATTCCAAAATTAACCCCGAGACTGTTTAAAGTGATTAAAAATGGTAAGAGCCAGATTAACAAATAAAGTTGATAATCTCTTGCGTAAGAAACTAAAATCTGAATTGGATAAAAATTGATTAGCGATCGTAAAAAAGAGAATGATTTTTTGACGGTCCCTCTTAAAATCATGATTTTATTACAAATATAAATAAATACATCAGTCAAATGGTGAGAATTTTTTTATTAAAATTCACTGTTGTTCGGTAAAACGAAAATTCGTTGCACACTCTACGGCGTGCCTTGTTTAATGTTGTCTGCCATGCTATTGCTGTCTGCCTCTCAGCGGAGGCTTTCTTCATCGTGATTACGATTTTTTGATCTAATGATGATCATTGAAGGGAAATGGCTTTACAAAATTCATCGGATTGGTCCAATAGACCCCAGAGGGGTCAGAGAGCGATAGAATATTTAACAGGGAGTGTTCCCGGGCACCCCATAGGGTGTGCAACGAATTTTTAAAGTGGGATGAAGAGATATTTTTATAAAATTACCTGTTCTTCGAAAACGGGGTGCTTGCTTTTGAAATTTGAATATTGGCATTCAGATTATCAAGCGATTAGCCTGGAAAAATTGATGTTTTTTGATTTTATTGGACCCCCGTGACCTAGAATATTTTCTTCTTCTTATATTTAATGAATTAGACATCTAAAAAAAATTTGTTGTGGAAAGATCAGGAATTACAATGTTGATGGGGTCAGAAATACGATATTTGCAGACAGTGATATGACCCTCACTCAGAGGCAACCGGTCTGCTTTCCACAGCGCTATTATCATAAATTCCGGGGGGAGAAAGGATAAGGAATTGTATTTGGAGGTGAGGTTAGCCGTGTTCATGATGATTACTTTGAAATCAATTTATGAAAATGCAGGCCGCTTTGACAGGATTGAGGAAGTAGAAGAACCATTCTACCTTTTTATAGTGATTATTTGGGATAGTATAAGGCAACAATTCTATGATGAAAATTCAATATCTTTACAACTATGGCACTTATTGTTGATAAACAGGAGGTTCTTGAAGTATACCAGGAGGCATCTGAACTCAAGTGGGTTATACCATGTTTCTGCACCGAAAATCTTACAACGACAGAAGCAGTTCTTGATGCCGTGAAATCATATGGAGAGCAAATAGGGAATAATTACCTGCCTGTCACAATCGCAATTACGAATTGCTATTCACATCGCAGCCAGAGCGTGAATTACTCGCATACGGGAAATTGGGAAGTTGGTCTTCGACTGTTTCTCGAGGATCTAAGGATTTTAACCTCAGAGATAAGCCCCTATAAAGATTTAAGAGTCCTGGTTCATCTTGATCATATACAGCATGATATTGATAAAGAACTGCTCTCGTGGGACATGAAAATGTTTTCCTCGATCATGTTTGATGCTTCAGGTTTAAGTCTTTCTGAAAATATTTTGGCTACAAACAGGTTTGTTGATCAAAATTCCGGGAAAATTCTTATCGAAGGTGCCTGCGATGAAATCATGGATGCGGGTACAGGTGGAAATAATTTAACTACCCCTGAAAATGCAGAGATCTTTTTGCAGCAAACGGGATGTGACCTTATTGTCGCCAACCTGGGTACCGAACATAGGGCAAACACAGCTGAATTGCGGTATCACGGTGAACTTGCAAAAGAAATCAAGCGCAAAATCGGGACAAAAATTGTACTGCATGGAGCGTCTTCAGTTGGAAATGATCAAATTCATAACCTCTTTGATGATGGTATCTGTAAAGTAAATATCTGGACAATTCTGGAAAGAGATACATCCCCGGTTCTATTTACCCGGATGCTTGAAAATGCTTCTAAAATCACCGGGAAAAAACTGGCAGCAGAACTAAGGAATAATGGTCTTATTGGTAAAAATGTTGAAGTTGATCATGATAAATCAATTCAATACTTTACTACAAAATATCGTCAGGATATTATTTTCAGGGAAATGAAAAGAATTATTAAAGACTATTTATCCATCTGGTATGTTTAGCGGAACACAAAATAGCGGCATATATTTATTTAATACATATGAGTTATTTAGGCCTTGATATCGGCACAAGCTCCTGCAAGGGGGTAGCTTTTAATGATAGAGGAAAAGTTGTTGCCTCAGCACACCGGGAATACAATTTAATTTATCCCGGTGAAGGGCTGGCAGAACTTGATTCTTCCGAGGTTTGCCTCAAGTGCTTTGAAGTAATTAAGGAGATTGCCCTTCATACCAAACACGATCGTGTGAGGGCCATGGCAGTATCTTCACAAGGAGAAGCGTTTACCCCGGTCTCCGAAGATGGCGGAATTCTCCGGAATGCCATGGTATCGTCAGATTCCAGGGCTGTGAATTTTGTTGAGCAGTTCTGCTCGGAATTCGGAGCTGAAAAACTCTATTCCATTACCGGACATACCGCATACCCGATGTTTACGCTTTTTAAGCTCCTCTGGTATAAACAGTATCAGCCTGATCTTTGGGCCCGTACTGCGAAATTTCTGTGTTTCGAAGACCTGATTCATCTCAAACTGGGTCTTGAACCCGCCATTGGATATTCCCTGGCAGGACGTACAATGTTATTTAATGTTCTTCTGCATAAATGGGATGATGAGATACTTAAGGCAATTGATTTACAACCATCCAAATTAGCAAAGCCCCTGCCTTCCGGAACAATCATAGGGACCATTCCTCCGGCTATTGCTCTGGAACTTGGACTAACAGAGGAGGTCGCAGTAATTACCGGCGGTCACGATCAGACATGCGCTGCCCTCGGTGCCGGTATTGTGAAAGAAAAGACGGCCATGTATGCCACCGGTACCGTCGAATGTATTACGCCTGTTTTTGCCAAACCCGTTTTTAATCCGGAACTCTTTAAAAACAATTATTGCACCTACGACTATACTTTAGCCGGGATGTACTGTACAGTGGCTTTCAGTCTGTCAGGGGGGAATGTTTTGAAGTGGTTTGTTGATGAATTCGGGGAAAAGGAAAAGTCGATGGCCATGAAAACCGGTAGAAATATTTATGAAATTCTATTGGAATCACTACCGGACAAACCTTCAAGACTTCTTGTACTTCCATACTTTGCTCCAACAGGTACCCCATATTTCGACAGCAATATTGCCGGAGCAATAATTGGGTTGCACTTTCACACTTCCAGGCATGAAATTATGAGGGCCTTATTGGAAGGTGTTGCATTTGAAATGAGGTTGAATCTGGCAATTCTTGAGGAATCGGGTATTTTTATCGAAGAGTTAAGAGCTGTCGGCGGAGGGGCAAAGAGTAAAGTATGGACTCAATTGAAAGCAAATGTATTGAATAAACCAGTTACAAATTTAGAGATTGTAGAGGCCGGGTGTCTTGGTGCTGCAATCCTTGCCAGGTCTGCAACCACCGGAGTGTCTGAAATTGAAATCATTGAAGAATGGATAAAAACTTCCGACACTGTTTTCCCACAGGCAGAATATGTCCATCACTATGACAATCAATTTAAAGAATACATGAAATTGTACCCGGCAATAAAATCCCTCCATTATCGGGAAAATGTTTTGTAGATCCTGTCCCCGGGCAAGATATATACGAACTCGCCACAGTGCAGATACCCGGGGTGAAACAGAAACAAAACAGACGAATCCTTCCGATCTTTTTTGATCCTTTTACCACAAAGAAGAGAAACAATTTCCTGTAAATCTCTATTCGGGATATTGACAAACCACCGGAAAATTTTTGGGGTCTTACTTCATCAGAATAATCTGCCTGGTGAAGTATTTTCCGCCAATAGTCAGCCTTACCAGGTAGAGTCCGGCAGGCATATCAGACAGGTCTGTTTCCACAGATTCTCCGCCGGTGAAAGTCAGATTCCTGATCGTCCTTCCGGAATAATCGATGATGCTTACCGATATCTTATGTCCGGGCGCCAGGTCAGCTTCACCGGTACATTTGATCCTGATGATGCCGGTGGTCGGGTTCGGGTAGACGACGGGTTCCGTCAGATCCTGGTTAAATCTGTTCACACCTGTATTGCTGTTTTCATATCCCGGAGTGGATAGGGCAGCTATCAGACCAGGGCCCGGTACCATCTGGATACCTGGCCAGGGATATGTCTGATGACAGGGCAGGGAATGAGACGGAATCGATAACGACCATGTCTTCACCGATTTGTTTGAAGAGTCCGGCCTGTTCCCCCGATTTATCCAGTTTGAAACCCAGGTGCAGGACGCCCTCATCCGGCTCATTGTCGGCCCATAAAACGATAAAACCACCAGCATTAACCGTCGTGACTTCGGGTTGTGTGGCCGGGATTTTCCACTTCGCCGGTTTACCCAGTGAATCGGTCATGAATAAACCGCCAAGATCTACATCCTTCGATCCTGCATTGTAAATCTCGATCCAGTCATCATGGTTTCCAAATTCATCAACAATACCATTCGTATTACCGGCCATGATCTCATTGATCTTCAGTTCCGGGATGTCATCATCACTCTCCAGCCGGGCCGTGATCTTTGTTGCACCTTCAATATTGATATCCACCGGATTTTCGGTAAAAGATACCGGTTCCCCGCCATTGACGGAAGGATTCTCAACGGTCCATTCGATGAAACGATAACTTTCGGTCGTCGACAATGAAAGATTCAGAGGCAGCCCTTTGTAATAATCGGCAGTGAAATCCTGGCTGTCCAAAGGTGTCCCGTCCAGGGTGATTTTACCTCCATCCTCACAAATAATCTCCACCGGCACTTTATCACCCGGCTGCAGACCAAACGTTTCCGCCAGCTGACTGAGGGCATAGGCAGGCCTTTGGTTGGCAAAATCCCGCATTCCCTGGATGTTTTGCCGCCAGTCCGGCATGGACGTTATACCACCGTCAGCCGACCACCGGGCGATATGACGTGGCATCTCAGTTTCCAGGTTGGCACTCAGGGAGTCGACGATATGGATAACCCTGCCGGGATTATACGTTGTACCGACCTGGCTGATGAATGAGCTTATAAATTTTTTCCTGAACGTTTCGTTCTGCGTCAGCTTTATGAAGGCCATCGTTGCCCAGGGAGCTTTCTCTCCTTTCCTGACATAATCGTCGATATCGGGATCGAGAGCTTTCAGGAAACATATTGGTTGAAGGCGGCGCCCACTGAAAGCCGTTAAATCCGAAATCCATATCGAAGAGCATCCACCTCCACTTTCCTCCCACGGTCTCCGGCCTCCAGAGCCTGTGATTATTTGCCGGCCAGTCAATATTGCAGCAATAGATCTCGGTAATCATGTAACTTATAAATTCATCGATATCGATCATCGATGCAGCGACCTTGTAATTTTCATCCGCAGAGAGGTCATTGTTCTCCAGGAAGTTCATCATTTCATTGTACAGCACATCATTGCCCGCAACTACATCGTTATTCTTAATGATATCCACGCTGTCCCTGTCGATGCCGTAATGCACTTCGCAATAATCCTCGTTTTGTTTATCCCTGAGGTTGAGAATTCCCCAGTATTCCCCGTTAAGATAGATGACTGCCGGCTGGTAAGCCTGATAATCAAGGTCCGCCCTGTTTTCGACAATCGTTTGCATTAAGGCATCCCTGAACATGGTTCCCCGCCAGCTTCCGCTCCAGTCATTCGCTGAATTCCTAAGGACAAAGGATTTGTATAGGCCGGTCTCCCTTCCGGGCAGGAGGGGATACTCTATTGGCCCGTTACCATATTCAGAACGGGCATATACCGCCAGCGATTTCTGGGCAGCACCCCGGCTGGCACCTCCGAAGATGCTGAGACCTGCATTCGAACTGAAAGCAGATTCCCCTGCAGGGGTAAAATATTCGAGGCCACAGGGTTTTTCCCAGTCTTCTTCATAATTCACGTAGATCCCGTTCTGAGGATCCCAAAGGTTTTCCGGACCTGTAAATATCGACAGTACCGGGAGATCATGTTCCTGTTCATGGATGAAGTAGGTATGGCTGACAGTCTTTCCTGGCAACATGCCATCATCATATATCCTGGCACGGACAACCGTTGTGGCCGGTATGGAAAAAGCAGAGACATACTGCATTGAAGAGGCATCCGGTTCAGAGCCGTCTGTAGTATACCTGATAAAGGCTCCGGTTTCATTTGAAGACAGGTTAAGGGTGATGGCCGAGTCATAAAATCCTCCTGTAAGGGAAAATTGTGGCTCACCGCTTATGCCCGGGTAACCATCCTCCCCGTTTGGGGCACCCGGCGTGGGATCGGGGAAAAATACCCAGCCTGTGCCAGACGCATCTCGTCCGAAGGAAACATTTGAATACTGAATACTGAAGGTAACCGTATCGATCAGCTCTTCCTGCAGATTGAACAAGCCGATCTCTTCACCGTCGCCGCTCAGTTTGAAACCGGCATGCAGGCCCGAGTTCATACCGTCAGCCCAGATGAGCAGGTAAGCATTGGCCGGAAGGAAAGTTCCAGCAGGGATCTGCCATTTGGTCTTGTTCAGCAAATTATCGGTAAGATAGTATCCGGAGATGTCCGTTCCGGAACTCCCGGCATTGTATAATTCGATCCAGTCTGAGAATTCGTGGAAATCAGGATCCTGTATGAATGAAAGGTTCGAAGCCTGGAATTCGTTGATCACCACCTGCCCGGAAAGATCACGGATGGTAAACAGGCTGAAGATCAGGCACAGAACTATAATATGATTAGATCTTACAGTTCCCATGCTATTTTGAAATTAATGCTTCTTCCATTCCTTAAAATATAAACAAACTACTTCCAACCAGATCAAACTGGCTTATTAGCCACATCGTATTGATCATCGGATTTGAACTAGTGCCTGGAAGGATTTCTTTGTATATGTGGGGTTCCAGGGTATGAGCAGGGGCAAAGGGTATCTTTGTAAATCCGTTTTGCTCACTGTAAATATAGAATAATTCTGAAATATGTTTGAACGTTTGTGACAGGTTAAATGAAAAAATCTTTTCCGTTGTCATAATCAAAAGCTATTCATTTTTTTTGTAGCTTTGTTCGTTATTAGACGAACTACGAATAGAATCCTGAAGATCATAGATTTATGGATATCAAAATTTTAGGAACAGGCTGTCCGAACTGTAAAGCCCTTGAGAAAGCCACCCGGCAGGCGGTGACTGAAGCGGATCTCAATGCCACTGTGACCAGGGTGGAGGACATTATGGAGATCATGAAGACCGGTGTGATGGCCACTCCTGCACTGGTCGTTGACGGGCAGGTTGTCGTACGGGGCAGGGTTCCTTCAGTGCACGATTTAAAAGATTTGTTAATGAAATTTAAATAAACCGGATATGAATACAGTAAAAATCACTTTTGTTGCCCTGATGGCATTCATGGTATCTGTTATGAGCTGTGCCCAGTCATCTACCGCTAAAGCCGGGGCAGCCGGCACTGACGCATCTGAAGTCAGTGTGTATTATTTTCATTTTAACGCTCGTTGTGCCACCTGCAGGGCTATCGAGGCTGAAGCACAGGCCGGCGTGAGTGAATTACAGGGCAGTGATGTTGGCTTCTCTGCTTACAACCTCGATGATGCAACGGGCAAAGCAAAGGGCAAAGAGCTGGGTGTCTCCGGGCAGACCCTGCTCATTGTAAAAGGCGATAAAAAAATTGACCTGACGCGTGAAGGATTCCTGTATGCACGTACCGATCCGGAGAAGTTCAGGAAAATTCTGAATGACGCGATCAAACCGTTGCTCTGAACATGGAACGTATTCTGAGCGGACTGCTCGAGAATAGTTCGCTGCCTTTTGTTACCGCACTCATCCTGGGACTGATGACCGCCATCAGTCCATGCCCCCTTGCTACAAACATCACGGCCATAGGCTTCATTGGTAAGGATATTGAAAACAGGAACCGGGTTTTTTTCAACGGTCTGGTCTATACCCTGGGCAGGGCAGTATCCTATACACTGCTGGCTTTCATCATTTTCCTGGGCGCCGACCGGTTTGCCCTTTCGGGAACGTTTCAGAGGTACGGTGAAAAATTTATCGGCCCGCTACTGGTCGTTATCGGCCTGTTTATGCTCGATATCCTGAAGGTCAGGTTCCCGGGCCTGGGAAAACTGACCCGGAGATTTGAGGAGAAAAGCACCAGGACATATTGGGATGCATTGCTGCTCGGTATACTGTTTGCCCTGGCTTTCTGCCCTTACAGCGGTGTGCTTTATTTCGGCATGCTTATCCCGATGACCATCACCAGCGCTTCAGGATTATACCTTCCCGTAGTTTTCGCGGTGGCTACCGGGATTCCTGTGATTATTTTCGCCTGGCTCATTGCTTTTACGGTTTCCGGGGTGGGCGGCCTGTATAACCGGCTGCGGGCTTTCGAAGTATGGTTCCGCCGTGCTGTCTCCATCGTATTCATTGCCACAGGTCTCTATTATATTATTACGGTATATTTTTGATTTTTTTACCTCAGAATGATTTGCTGAAGGAGATGATGCCGGATGAAAAGGATGTCTTCATCAAATTCTTTTTCCGCCCACGTCCGAGCACTTTATTTCATGGTATCGAAGGCTCGTTCCAGGAAGAGCACCTTGTACGGGTCTTGATAAAAAAGTAGCAAACGTTGCCTGAAGTTGTTTTTGGAATATTCATTAATACCGGAATTTTATTGGTAAGGTCATCATAATTTTTATACCCACTGTGAAGGTAAATAAGATTCTTTTAAAAACAGAAAAAACACGATTCCCCTAAGCATCCCGGCAGAATGCTTCCGGGAACCGCGTTCCTTTATTTTCAGCGTCTGTTCAGGCTTCGGCCTATTTTTTCCCCTCTTCTGCCTCCTCCTTCTTCTTTTTCATTTCCATCATCTTCTCCATCAGATCCGGAACTTTTTCAAAAAGTCCCGACAGACCTTTCTTACCCTCTGTACTGATAAAAGAGATTTCACCGTCTTTGGCAACCAGGAAGCCCACCGGGCTGATTCCAATTCCTGCACCGGCACCCCCGCCCGTTCCTGCAGCTTTCTTCTTCGGATCCTCGCCCTGGCCCATACCGCTGCCGAAACCGACTCCGACTTTGATTACCGGCCTGCAGGAAAAATCACCCAGCTTGAATTCTTCACCGACCACGGTTTCGGTTTTTACCATCTTCTCGATGTGATCGGTCACCTTGTTCAATAATTCATCAATCTTTAATTCCATCGCTTTTCGTTTTTAGTTTATAATTTACCAACGACTTATCTTGTATCGTATTAAAATGAAGAGCACAATGATCATTCTGTTTCGAAGTTCGAGCCTGAAGTTGTTTACCCCGCTGTTATTGACTGAAATATGGATATTCTCCCGGTTCAGGAAAACGGCAGCCGGGAACAGGTAAGCGTTGGTGATCACATCGCCGGTATCGACCTCGGCCTCCAACTCTGCCCGGAAGGACCGGATCATCTGAATAATAAATTTTCTTCCTGACCTTAACGAGCGGAAAAAGGGCTTCTTTTTTGCCGGTTTCCCAGGCTTCTCTTTCTTAATTCCTGCTTTCTTTTTACGAGGTTTAAACGGGTCTATGCTGAACCTTAAAAAAAGCACCCTGATAACGATCTTAATGACGTCTTCCCTTAAAAGCAGTTCAGCACTTCCAAAGGTTACCAGTTTTACTAAATAACGTTCGTTCACGGTATCGATAATGATAACAAAGGGTGCCACTAAAATCCATAAAACAAGGAACGCCACCAGGCATAAAATAACGGATATGATCTGAAGCACTATCATGCACACAAGTTACTAAACTTAAGATTTACATGCTATTAAAATATTATTATCACACTATTAAATGATGTGAAATATCATTTTTTCCTGATCATCTTATTTGAGATACCATCTTAGTTGACACCCTTCACATCGCCGGTATCGATCTCGACATAAAAGCAATATATAACACAAAAGCGGCTGCGCTCAGGGACCACCCTTCGACTTCGCTCAGGGACCGACATATCTATTTTTCTGTCAAAATTATTTTGACTACGCTCAATAATTTTCTAAAACGCAAACCCTGAGCGAAGTCGAAGGGAGCTTATCTAAACGACATTGAAAGCGCTATCCGGATCTTGATGCAACCGGTAATAGTACACCATATAAAAAGGGTATAACAGAGCCGGGATTTTCATGAATGTTTCAAGCCTGTTGATTTTCATAAGACCAAATTTAGAATGATAAGAAAGGCTGCGAGACCGGTCAGTAAAAGAATGACGGAAAGATAAAACGCAACTTTTCAATCCTGGCTCGTGATGCCCTGGACCGGGTTTTCAGACCAGCTTCGATAATCCGAACAGCATAATTCCTAATGCACTGGCCAGGTTAAAATACATTAATGTTGATGGTCGGGAAAAAAAACGGGCCAGCCTGCTTCCTGCAAAAGCAATCAGCAGCTGAACGGAAAGACTGGCGACAAATATGGAAAGGGCATGAAAAGTTATATGACCCATCCCGCCACCGGAAACCAGGCCGGCTAAACCGGCAAAAACAATGATCGTCAATGGATTGGCAATAGTTAATCCATACGTGGTGGCAAATGGAAATTTGCATGTCAGGGAGTATTTTCCGGTATTGTCACCCGACTTTTTTTTAAGGGTAACGTAAATCATCCAGATGCCGAAAAGTATGAGCACTAAGGAGGATAACAGCGGGATAATCTCTTTTTGCTTTTCCAGCAGCGGGAAAAGGTAACTCCCGGCTGTAAAAGCAACCACGGCATAAGTAAGATCTGCTGTTGCTGCTCCCAGGCCACACAAAGCACCATTTCTGAGTCCGCAGTTGATACTCTGGTTCAGGATCAGGATGGCTATCGGCCCAATGGAGATGGCCAGCGTTAAACCAAACAGGAAGGTCTGAATATATGACATTTTACTTTGTAATGCTGTAACAATGTGTAACAAACTCTTTGCTTTTCTGTTGAGTTTTGTCCGGTTTAATATCCCTTGACCTCCGGCCTTACGGGAAGTTTACAGGCATTCATTCATTACCTGGCCTGACCACTTTCTTGCAGCCGCTGTTCAGTGGACCGATCATCCCATTATATTGTATATCGGTCTGTTTAACTTCAGAAGTCCTGACAACCGTTCTCCCTCCGCAAGAAAATATAGTTCCGGATTAACCTTTCCTGTGATCATGATGTTCAATAATTACATTGCCATTTTTATAACCCGAGCCATCGGGAAATCGGAAAAAGAGAGAATTAACATCGGTGTTATGAACAGATCGACCCGCAAATTCGAGCTGCTGACGGAACAGCTCCTCAAAGGGACAGGCATACAGATCAATGGCCCCAACCCCTGGGATATCCATGTCCACAATGAGAATTTCTACCGGCGTGCCCTCACCGAAGGGGAGCTGGGCATCGGAGAGGCTTATATGGATGGCTGGTGGGAGGCGGAAGCCCTCGATGAAACTATTTCAAGGATTTTACTGGAGAGGCTCGAAGAAAAGATCAGACGGAAATTTTCTGTCCTGGCAACGGCGGCCACAGCCAGGGTCTTTAACCTGCAGTCGAGACGGCGGGCTTTCATCATCGGGGAAAGGCACTACGATACCGGCAACGACCTTTTTCAGGCCATGCTCGACAGACGGCTGAATTACAGTTGTGCGTACTGGAAAGGTGCCCGAACTCTCGATGAAGCCCAG
This sequence comes from uncultured Bacteroidales bacterium, assembly GCA_963764345.1. Taxonomy (GTDB): domain Bacteria; phylum Bacteroidota; class Bacteroidia; order Bacteroidales; genus DASQZK01. Next base: position 49,238 of record CAVXSF010000007.1, read on the forward strand.
GAGAACAAACTGGATCTGATTTGCCGGAAGATCTATCTCAAACCCGGGATGCGGGTACTGGATATCGGCTGCGGGTGGGGTGCTTTCGCAAAGTACGCCGCTGAAAAATATAAGGCTGAAGTGACAGGCATTACCGTGTCAAAAGAACAGGTCGAGCTGGGAAAAAAACTTTGTAAAGGGCTTCCCGTGGAGTTTAAACTGATGGACTATCGCGAACTGACCGGGAAATTCGACCGCGTCGTCAGCGTCGGAATGATCGAACATGTGGGATACAAGAATTACAGTACCTACTTTGAGGTAGCTGACCGCTGTCTCAGGGATGACGGACTGTTTCTCCTGCATACCATTGGCAGCCCTCTGTCGATTCATTCGATCAACCCCTGGGCCCACAAATATATCTTTCCCAACGGAATGCTTCCTTCCGTCGCCCAGCTCGGCAGGGCGTTCGAACGTCATTTCGTGATGGAGGACTGGCACAACTTCGGAGCCGATTATGACAAGACCCTCATGGCGTGGTATACGAATTTCAACGAAGCCTGGGAAAGCCTGAAAAAGAACTATTCTGAGCGTTTCTACCGGATGTGGAAATTTTACCTCCTTTCCAGCGCAGGTGCTTTCCGGGCCCGACGGAATCAATTGTGGCAGATCGTGCTGTCGAAGAACGGCGTACCTGGAGGATATATCCCAGCCAGGTAAAGCATGACAAATGTTTTCATTTTGGTTCCCGTTTTTTCTCCTTCCGGTTTTTTCTCCCGTTATTTTACTTAAGTTTTATGACTGGTTTTGGAAAGATTTCCTATTTAGGAAAAAACTGTCCAGGTCATATGTCTGCCCGTTACATCTTCCGGTTCGTAAGGGATCTTGTTAGACGCTTTATCCGAACGGTAACCGGCCAGCCGGCCGTTCAGGATCCAAAATTTTCGTCACAATAATGAGCTGATTTATCCTTCCCTGACCTCCTCCTTCCTCCTCAAATATGCCCTCACCATCTTCAACTGGCTGTAAGTAAACTTGTTCTCCAGCGCTTCCCGGGCATCGTTCAGCCCGTAATTGTCGCTGCTTTTGAAGTATTCTGAGATCGTGTTGACCGCAGGTTCATCGATGAGCTCAAGGATGTCTACCTCGCCCAGACTGACAAAGTAAGCCAGGTGATTTTCAACGGTTGCCTCCTTAAGATTCCTTTGGGCCGCGATTTCGGGAATAGTCTTGCCTTCCCTGAACATATCATAACTGATCCTGAATGTGTGACCTTTATCGGGGCGATCTTTTTTTTCCTGTTTTTGATGCTTTTCCACTACGTTTTCGCGTTCTTCAATCTGTATACCTTCTTTGACTACAAAAGCGTTGATGAGCTCAAGGATCTCCTGTCCGTAATCTTCCAACCTCTTCTTCCCGAAACCTTTGATCCTCATCAGCTCTCTTTCGGTGACAGGCAGAAAATGCACCAGCTCTTTCAGCGTCTTCTGTTGCATGATCATATAAACCGGCAGATCCATCTCTTCAGCTTTAGCTACCCGCCAGGCTTTGAGATGGTTAAACAAACCTTGTTCGCCGTGACTGCTGAAACTTGCTTCATTGATCCTCGTACGCACTGTTTTCATCTGGGGAACAGAGATTGCTGATTTTGCCCTGGCCGAAAGGTAATCCCGAATTGAAAAGCCCGTACTGCAGGCTCTCAGGCACGACAGCTTTACATAGTTATCTTCCCAGAGCTTCATGGTCACATCCTTGAACGATTTGGCAACCGCTTTGTTGTCGGTGTCAATTTCAAGTGCCTGTAACGGAGCCGTGATGATATCTTCGAGCTTTTCCAGGAAGTATAACGCCGCTTTTTTCATCCTCTCCCTGAAAGCTTCATCCATACCTTTCTTAAATGCCTGGTCAATCTGTGTATTGAATTTCACAACAATCTCATTGATCTCCTCCATATACCGGTTCATCATTCCGGTAAAGACCATGGGGATATCACCCACTACACTTTCCCTGTATTGTAACGCCGTTTTCAGTATTCCGTCCAGTCTGTACAATACAGGGGAAAAGTCAAACAGGTCTTTGATAAGGCTGTGTTCATATTCCAGCATCGAATGATCCAGGAGCACACCATCAGGGGGGTTATGCCGCAGGCCGTCGGTGAAATGCTCGACCCTGAGATCGGTGTTCAGGCTGTGGTAGTTGACCGGACTACTCAATACCAGGCCGTCGAGTGAGCGGCAGCGGCTCAGGGCAACGTAGACCTGACCGTGGGCGAAGGCAAGCTGCGAATCGATCACTGCCCGGTCGAAAGTGAGACCCTGGCTTTTATGAATGGTAATCGCCCAGGCCAGTTTCAGCGGGTATTGCACGAACAGTCCCAGGATGTTCTCTCTGATCTCCTTAGTCTCCTGGTCGATGGTGAATTTCATGTTCTCCCACTCAAGCGGCTCAACGGCGATGAGTGAATCTTCACCCGGACAAAGGACATAAATGATGTCGTCGTCAATTTCGGTGATCTTCCCGATCTTTCCATTGAAGAATTCTTTCTGAGGCTTAGGATCATTCTTCACAAACATGACCTGCGCCCCGGGTTTTAATACCAGCCGCTGATCGGTGGGGTAGTTGTACTCAGGGAAGTCGCCCTCGATACGGGCCTTAAAGATATACTCCTCAGTCCGAAGTTCTGACAGCCGTGAATCATTGATCTTTTGTGCCCTCGCATTGTGGGTGGTAAGGATGATATGCCCCTCGTTATCCGCAGGCTTGAAATCGGGGATGTACCGGCTGTTCAATGTCCGTATCGTTTCTGCATCGATCCGGTTATCCCTGATATTGTTGAGGATATTGATGAAGTCATTATCCTGCTGCCGGTAGATATGTTTCAGTTCAATACTGATATACTCGGTGGATTGCAGGGCGTGACTGCTGAAAAAGAAGCCGCTCTCGTAGTGGTTCTTCAGGATCTCCCACTCATCTTCCTTAATGACCGGTGCCAGTTGCTGCAGGTCGCCAATCATCAGTAACTGCACGCCTCCGAAAGGCTTCGACTTTTTTCTGAAGCGCTTTAAAACCTCATCAATGGCATCGAGCACATCGGCCCGCACCATACTGATCTCATCGATGACAAGCAGGTCAAGGCTCTTCATGATGCTGATCTTTTCGCGGCTGAAATGTTGCCCAGATGACTGATATCCGCTTTTCAGGCCATTCTGAACGGTAGTAGCACCACGCTGCAGCCCCGGGATATATGGCCCGAACGGCAACTGGAAAAACGAATGCAGGGTGACACCCCGCGCATTAATGGCTGCCACACCGGTGGGGGCGGTCACTACCATGCGTTTGTTCGATGCCGACATCAGGTTGTGCAGAAAAGTGGTTTTCCCCGTGCCCGCCTTACCCGTCAGAAAGACATTCTTACCGGTGTACTGTACAAAGTTAAAAGCAAGATCCAGCTGTAGATTTTCAATGTTTTCCATGGTTCCAAACAAGATTTAAAACTACAAAAAATTATACATGATTTTTCCGGCAACGTGAAGATTTGCCGGAAAACATCCAGGCCCTGTTCCTCGAATTCATGAAGTTTCTTTATGACTTAATAGGAAAAAGTGAAAAAACTCGCAGGTGAGTCGCTGATTTTTTTCAAGTTTTTTCATTAAGGGTCAGAACTTAAACATTCCTACTTATGAATAATAACCAGGAGAAAAAAGAAAATGCGGGTAATCCACAAGGAGGACTTCAACCCGTGATACATCTCAAATGTGATCAATGGTGCCATACCTGTCGGTCAAGACAGAAATGTTCCCTGTTCTTCACCAGTGAAAATTCTTGTAATGAGAATAAAATCGGAGAGTTTATGGATGCAATAGACAGGGTACTGGCTTTAACGCTTGAAGTCGAACAGAATGGCGAATTTCGTCCAGGAGAGACTGAAACCTTATTTGAAAAATCTGATCCCGATTACCTGAAATTAACAAAGGGCATTTTGGTCTATACGATTGAAACAATGGACTGGATGGATGATCACAGGGAAGAATTTATAATTCTTAATGTGATGCTGGATGCCGCGGAAATATTGGACTTTCATTCCTGGTTTATGGCCGACAAGCTTCGCCGTATAGAGCTGGCTGTTGAGAGAGACACGGCACTGGAAGCCGATTGCACCGGTCTGGTCGGACTGATCTCATCTTCCTTAAATAAATCTCTCAAAGCATGGACTGTTTTATTTGAAAACATGCCGGATTCACAGGACGATGTTCTTGAACTTGCATTGATGCTTTCGTTTTTCAGGGAAGAATTGGAACGGCTCATTTTTCCTTTGGAGATGTACATTCCTCCGCAGAACGATGAAGGATGAAAGGCGGCATGGACAGATCACCGGGCATCCTTAATAACCAGGTCAACAGAGACTTTACACATAGTATGTTAAAAAACATATTCAGGAGACGCCGGGATTTTTGGGTTTTTGCCATTAAGGGTGGTGGGAGGGGGGTGGGAGACCCCACAGTACTTATGAAATTATTAGAATACTTAAGCTTCCGGATGACCCATACCCATACCCTCTGCCCTTTTGGATCAGGATGAATCAGATTATTAAGCAAATCGAAATTCATTGAAAGCATGTTCAGGGCACTATGACCCGTTTTTCACAGGATGGCCATGGATTCATAAGCCCTCTGAATGACATTAAATAATATTGAGTCGACACTCTATCCCGGCATCTGGTTCGCCATCATTTTAAAATAATCAGGCTTATTCTTGTCGTTCGAATAAACTTTTGAAGACGAATACCCGATTTATTGTCTGCCCTTAACATCAGTAAACACGGACATTGAGAATGGTTTTAGAAATAAATCTGAAAAAAGTGGACAACCTGACGCTGATTTTTTTCAATTATTTCCATAAAGGAGTGAAAGCTAACCTTTGCACTAATGAAAAACGAAAATTACACAGAAGTCGGCTCAGGCAGCGATAGCAATCCGGATGCTGTTCCGGGTATCTTCAATTATTGTGACCGCTGGTGCATGCTGTGCAGCTCTAAAACCAAATGTGCTCTGTATGTGAAGGACCAGTGGATCCGCGAAGAGAGCGAAGAGGATTCGGATATGGAGATCATGTGCATCCTCGATGTGACAATGGACTTTTTGCAGGATTCCTGGGAAGGTACAGGTATTGGGTGGGTCAATGAAAGAGATGAAGAGATATTTGGCGGACCCGAACCGGTCTATGATGATCTTAACGTGAGAGCAAGAATGTATGCCGAGACAGCTTTGTACTGGGTTCATACCTACATGGACGATGTCCCCCCGCTTGATAAGGCTAAATTTTCCATGTATGTGGTAGGGTATTATACCTGGATTATCATGTCGAGGATAGAACGAGCAAGTCTCCCTGTTGACGCGATCTCTAAAGGGGAATTTGACCGCAACGCGTTTGCCAAAGTTGCATTATTATCCATGGATAAATCCTTGAAAGGTCTGATGGCGCTGGTTGAGTATATGCCCGATCACCAGGATGAGATATTGCAATTTTTAAAGGATCTCTCATCACTTATAAAGGAAGCAGAGTATCACTTCCGGGATGCCCGAAACTTCATAAGGCCGGGGCTGGATGAATGAAATCTTCAGGCAGGGAGGGTGGACTGCCTGATGAATAATTCGACCTGTATCCTAAGTAGCCTGGTTGGAAGGTGGTAATGGCTAATCTGCTATATAACATACGCAGATGGGTACGAGATTTTTGGGTTTTTGTCATTAAGGGTGGTGGGAGGGGGGTGGGTTACCCCAGAATACGTAAGACATTATTAGAATAATACACGTGTCCTCTATATCGGAAACTTAAAAACAAGGGTAGTTCCTGAAGGAGATATTCTTCCTGAATATAATAGATTCGTCGTTTTTCAAAATAAGCGTATGTCAGATATCCGTAAACTCAATCTGACCTCCGGGATTCAAATTGTAAATTTCAAATTATTCCGGCCTGATAGTTGATAATTTGTAACTAACAATTGCTAGTAAAGTGTCTGATGCCAGAAAAAAAAGTAAAAATATGCCATGAATTGTTAATAACTACCCATTTTTTTAATCTTGAATTTTAAATAAGGTTGGGAGTCTGAATGGTTACAAATATTTTTTCAAGCCTCTTATATATGTCTTTGATTTCTTAGTGTTCATCGATTTATTAAGGATTTTTAAAGTCAGCTTAAAAAATAAATACTTGTTACTCCTTCTTATAGGTGACCAAAAGCTAAATTCTTTCCACTCATTCTTGCTAATATATTTTCCTTTAACGCTCAAAAAATATTTCAATTGAAAAAGAGGAAACGCAGGCTTGTTTTGACAGATCCTTCCATTTACAACCGCTTAGGCTACTTGCAAAGCCAGCCATGATATTGATCGGGGGGGGCGAAAGGATTTTGTATACAACCTCATTATCGATCGTAGTAAAGAAATCTTGGAATTTCCATATCTTTGTATTATTAATAAACCAGGGAAAATGAAAAAGTCAGCAACAAGAACATTACATCTTCCGATCCTTATCGAGCAGGACGAAGATAATTACTATATCGTGAGCTGCCCTGTATTTAAAGGATGTCATTCTTATGGGGTTACCATTGACGAGGCATTGAGCAATATTAAGGAAGTCATTGATATGTGCATTGAGGAGGAGGAAGAGAATGGCCCGCATATCAACCGTTTTGTCGGCTTCAGAGAAATGCAGGTGTCAATTAAAAATGCAGCGGGTTAAATTAACAGACGATGCCTCAATTACCTGTAATCTCCGGAAAAGCATTTTTAAAATTCCTGCAGAATATCGGATTTATTGTTATTCGTATTAATGGTTCACACCACAGGCTAAAACATCCCGATGGCAGGATGACCACTGTTCCTGTTCATAAAAACCAGGATCTGCCAAAAGGATTGCTCCGTAAAATAATCCGGGAAGATCTGGAACTTGATTTTGATGATTTTGTTACACTATGGAATAAAAATAAGTAAAAAAGCCTTAGTTCTGCCGAGGTTTTTTCATTTACAGGTTGCATCTCTGGTTTTGTCTGAGTAAAACCATACAATTATTCATAAAGGCTGGCATAAAATTAATCCTGATCGTTTGACCTGAACTCTCAAGGAAGTAAAAGAATATGAGAGGGAATAAAAAAAGCCCTATTTTGCTATCGCAAAAAGGGCTTTTAGGATTGCGGAGAGAGGGGGATTCGAACCCCCGGTACCCCTTGCAGAGTACGCCGGTTTAGCAAACCGGTGGTTTCAGCCACTCACCCATCTCTCCAGCAATATGTTTACGGTGTGTGACTAAAGGTCTTTTAAGCCAGAATGTAGTGTACGGTTGCTTTTTAAAAGCTCAGCAAAAGTAAAAAAACAAAACATATCTGCAAAAGAAAAACATCATCATGTCAGGAAAGAAAATTCACTGCCATCATTGTTCTGCAGAGGATGGATTTTCTTTGGCATATTTCTGAAGATCGAAAAGGTAAAGTCCGCAGCCTACGCCGGCGGCTGTGCCTGCTTCAGAAGCCTGGAATGCAATGTATTTTCCGTCATCACTCACCACAGGATTGGACGACCGGTAGCCCTTCGTGTCGCTGAAGTGTGTAAGACGTTCGTAGTGTTTGCCCGTGCCGTCGAGCTTCAGCTTGTAGATGTCGATAAAGGCTGTTCCTTCCGGGTGATGATGGTCACATTCCACCAAAGTGTACTCTCCGTCAGGAAACATTCCTTCTGGCTCATCGTACTGGTTCGGGGCTTTGCTGTAGTTCGTCAGTTTACCGGTGGCGAGGTCGCAGCCAAACACTTCACTGGAAAACCGGCCGTGGTCGTCCTTACCGTATTGTGACCAGATGAGTTCTTTTTCATCAGGAGGACGGAAGCTCTGTGGTTCGATCATGCCCTCATACTTAATACTGTCTGCCACCACATCGGAGTTATCGACGACAACCCGCCTGTTCTCAATTTCAGGAACGCCATTCTGGAATACGATCTCTCCCAGCCAGATCTTTTTCTGGGCGGGGGTCCAGGCAATCTTCATGTCTTTGCGTGAAATGGCAGGTCCTTCATTGATCGGCTCATCCAGCGTCCATGGTTTTTGTGAGAAATCTCCTTTCACGATCTGAATCACCGTCCCCCTTCTGTCGGGCCCGCATGTCAGCAGGTAATTACCGTCCGACAGTGCCATGATCCGGTAATAGCCCCAACCTTCGGGCCGCCAGTTGCTTTCAGAGACCTGACTTGTCTTTTTTGATTTCACATCAACCATCCAGACTTCCCCGCCGGCGCTGTCGACAAAAAAGACCTTCTTTCCGTCCAGTGACCATTCGGCCCGCTGACCGAAGGAGGTGAGGGGTGAAATATAGTCCGGAAGATTCTCTTTTGGGAAACAACCTTCAGGTTGGGTTGTGTTGCAACCGGAAATACCAGCCAGGAAAATGAAAAAAAGGGGAAAACGAATTTTCATGTTACGTATCATATTGAACCGATGGGATTTATTCGATTGTTACCTGGTACATCAAACGATGTTATAACAATATATTCCGTTTTATTTCTTCTGACTTCCGCCATGTCCGGGTCCCTGCGGTTTATCGTCGGGTTTGGAGAAACGTTCCCGCATGCCGGTATCTGCCTGGATATTTTTGAACTTGTAATAATCCATGATACCGAGGTTTCCCGAACGGAAGGCTTCGGCCATAGCCAGGGGGATCTGAACTTCGGCTTCAATTACCTTTGCCCGTGCTTCCTGTGCCTTGGCTTTCATCTCCTGCTCGAGGGCCACAGCCATGGCACGTCTTTCTTCGGCCCGTGCCTGGGCTATATTCTTGTCGGCATTGGCCTGGTCCATCTGAAGCACAGCCCCGATGTTTTTTCCAATATCGATATCGGCGATGTCAATCGATAAAATTTCAAAAGCCGTTCCGGCATCAAGACCTTTTTCCAGGACAACCCTGGAAATGGAATCCGGATTTTCAAGAACCGCTTTGTGGCTGGCTGCCGATCCGATGGATGACACGATACCTTCACCTACCCTTGCCAGAACGGTCTCCTCACCGGCGCCACCGACAAGTTGTTTGATATTGGCGCGGACCGTCACCCTGGCTTTGGCGATGAGCTGGATCCCGTCTTTGGCTACGGCGGTAACCGGCGGCGTATTGATCACTTTCGGGTTTACCGACATTTGAACAGCCTCAAAAACGTCACGGCCGGCCAGGTCAATGGCAGTGGCCATTTTAAACGATAGGTCAATATTGGCTTTATTGGCTGACACGAGGGCATGAACCACACGTTCGACATGTCCCCCTGCAAGGAAATGCGCTTCGAGATCATTCCTGTAGATATCCAGACCGGCTTTTGACCCCTCGATCATAGCCCTGACGATGATCCCAAGAGGAACCTTCCTCCAGCGCATGATAACCAGTTGAAGAAGAGAGATCCTGACGCCGGAGACAAGGGCCTGGAACCAAAGTCCTATTGGAATAAAATAAAAAATAATCCATAAGCCGATGATCGAGGCGACGATTATGATAATTAACTGAATTTCCATATTGAATTAGTTTTTGGGTTTAACAATGACCTGGGCTCCGACCAGTTTTACTACTTCGATTTCTGTTTTTGGGTTGAGGTATCCTTCAATGGATTTACCTTCCAGGATGATACCGTTAATATTCACACGGCCAATCGGGGCGAGTCTTGTCACCGTGATCCCCCTGTCTCCCGGGTTGATTGACCCTTCTGCCGGGTTTTCACTGGTCTTGCCGTCGATATTCGTGTTCAGCATCGCTCTTTTCCAGGTCTTGGCGCGGAGTGAAAATGACAATATAACCACCGAGGCCACCAGCGTTCCGAGAAGAACAAAAAGTGCGGTATCAGGACCTAAATTTTTATAGGCAAGATAAATACCCGCTCCGGTCAGGATCATTCCTCCTATACCGGCTATTGTAACTCCCGGAATGATCAGAAATTCAATGATAAAAAGGAGGAGTCCAAGTAAGATCAGTATTATTACCCCTGTCATGCTTTGAACCGGTTAATCAACAATGGCTTTAAGACCCTTCTTAATGAGACCTAACTGCATCTCCTGAAGCTCTTCTTTATCACCTTTTTTAACATCACATTGCCCCCTGTAGTGCGTAATGATGGTACACTGTTCCGCCTGTACGCTCGAATGGCCGCAAACCTCTATAAGACTGTCCATAACAAAATCAAACGTGTGGATTTCGTCATTATAAAGGATCAGGAAGTGACAGGAAGAACTTTCAGAATCTTTCTTTTTCCTGGTCAGGGGTTTATCCTGTAATCTGTCCGTCATCTGAATAGATTTAATCCAAAATCAAATTTAGAAAATTAATTCTGATAAAACAACTGAATTGTGTTATCTGGCAGCATCGCGTTTTTCAAGTTCCAGAACGCGGCTTACCGGCGTTTTCTGTCCGTCGTACCAACTTACTATGAATGCATCTTTATAACCTGCCTGTTTGATTTTCTCAAGAGCCTTGCGGGCATCTTCGTAATGGGAGAATTTTCCGGCAAAGAAACGGGTAAGGCTCTTCCCTGGTACCGTTTCAGCTGTAACCGGAGTAATTCCTCCAAAGGTGTCGAATCCGATGGAGGAACTAAAGACCCCGAGCTGGACCCGGTAAAATGAGCCTTTAGGGATTTCAGTGTTCAACGGGAACGGATTGCTGCCACTATAAGGTGATTTGCTAAGGATGACGAAATGATTCAAAGACTGATCAGCATTTTTTGGGGGCGTGACTTTATCTCCGGGTTCGGCATCCGTACGGAAGGTATCACCGGTATCCGGACTTTTCTCTTCTTTAACCTGCATCTTTGCTGGTGACACCGGTTTTTTTTCTGCCTCCCGGTAGGTATACAGGGTGATATCGTTCATAACCGTGTCTTTCTGAATGGCAGGAGGAACAGCCTGCGAACTTTGACCCTGCTCCATTTGCTTTACCTGAGCGTAAATTTGATCCGCCTTCTCCTGGTAATCACCTGATTCCTTTTCCCAGGCGATAATCTTGCGTTGCCATGCCCAACGCTCGTTGGGATCAGGCATCTCTTTCACGTTTATGCGGGCTTCCCTTGCCAGCCTCGACAAAGAATCGGCACTCACCTGGTAGCGAAGCGCTTTTTTAACATTGGACTGATACTGATCAGGCAGGTTAAGGCTCTTGTTTACGGCAGGTTCTGCTGCTGCCACCGCCTTATCTGTGGGCACAGGTGACAGGTCTACAGCTTCCGTCCTCATATCGATGATTGAAGAAATTGCCTCGATACCGCCGAGTTCCCCGATCTGCCGAATTACATCCGGACTGGCGTTGGCCAGCGATTTTTTCGGTTCTTTCATCTGCAGGATATAAACCAGTAACATGGAATCGAGACCCTGCCTGTCGGTGATAAGCAACAGTGTGCCCAGGTCGGGACCGGGCATAACCAGGTATTCATTGTCGGGGGAGTTCACAGGAAACCCCATCGAAATAGGCTCACTCCAATTGTCCCTGTCCTTATCGTAATGTGATTTGAAAACATCAAAGCCGCCGATGCTTTTGTGTCCGTTGGAGGCAAAATACAGGTCACTGCTTACCGGATCATAATAGGGCATGATCTCATCGTAGTCGGTGTTGACCATAGTAACCGCTTCAGGCTCACTCCATCCGTTGCGTAAGGTTCGTTTTACCCGGAAAATATCGGCCCCCTTTTTCTTCGACCTGCCATAACCAGAATAGTAGACGTAATCTCCCTTGTTGAGATTACGGGGCTTAAAGTAGTAATTCGTCAGGTCGCCTTTCTCCTCGTTTTTAGTGAACAATTCCTCCGGCTTGACCGTAAGGTTGCCGCCTTTGTTTTTTATTTGCCTGACATAGTTCGAGTCGGAAAAGGAAAACAGGGAGGTCTCATACACTTCAAAAGGATTGTAGTTGTGGGTAAACTCTATGGCATTGCCCGACATTTCTGATTGATGAGCGGGATCTAAGGTCCTGATTCCTGCCTTATCAGCTGATTCAGCATACTTCCTGAATACACCCAGCGATTCGGTAAACTGATAGTTCTCCCGGTACGCTTTCCCCAGGTAATAAAGAACATCCGTGGGAACCATGCTTTTTGTCGAGGCATATTCCAGGTATTCAATGGCAACAGGAAGGTTCTTATGCTGCTCTAAAAGGCTGATTCCTGCATAGTAATGGAACAATCCGTCTCTGGGATACCTTTTTAAAAGGATATTGTACGCTTCATATGCCGATGAAAAGTTGCCATTATCAAACTCTTGTTTTGCCTGAGTTTTGAGTTCAGGGGTCGATGCCGACTGATTCTGACAAATACCACTGCCGGCATTAAAAAAAAGGAGGATTACAACAACCCACCCACTGTGTAAAGCTCTAAACATAAAGACTCCTTCCTTGTTTTATCATCGATGACAGTTTCCGATAATCCGGCTAAAAATAGCAATTAAAATTCTTCGATGATTGTTGATAAACATTGAAGTTACTAACTAATTTTTTAATCACTAATTTGTACTTTTACACTTAACGATTGACATTATGATTACATTAAAAACAGGAGACAAAGCTCCTGATTTCGAGGCAAAAGACCAGAATGGTAACCCAATAAGTCTTGCCCGGTTCAGGGGAAAGAAGATCGTGCTTTATTTTTATCCGAAGGATAATACCCCGGGTTGTACCGCTGAAGCCTGTAACCTCAGGGATAATTACGGGGAATTTATCAACCGTGGTTATGAAGTGATCGGTGTCAGCGCCGACAGTGAAAAATCACACCAGAATTTCATCAGTAAATATGAACTGCCGTTCCACCTGGTTTCAGATCCGGAGAAGGAGGTGATCAAAAAATATGGTGCGTGGGGTAAAAAATCAATGTACGGAAAACAATTTGAAGGTATCATCAGGATGACATTCATCATCTCAGAAGATGGTTTTATCAATAAAATCATTGAAAAGGTCAAAACCAACGACCATAGCAGGCAGATATTTGATACGTTATCCTATTAATAAGAAAAAGTTAACATGGCAAAGGAAAAAGACGAAACTGAGAACATCAAAAATGAAAAATTAAAAGCATTGCAGCTTACATTGGATAAGATCGAAAAAGGTTACGGAAAAGGGGCGATCATGAAAATGGGCGGAACTGCTATTGAGAATATTCCGGTCATATCTTCCGGATCGATTGGACTGGATGTAGCAATGGGCGTCGGCGGATATCCGAGGGGAAGAGTCACTGAGATCTACGGTCCGGAATCTTCCGGAAAAACAACCCTCGCCATTCATGCTATCGCTGAAGCGCAGAAAGCAGGAGGGATAGCTGCATTCATCGATGCCGAACATGCTTTTGACCGCTTTTATGCTCAGAAACTGGGCGTGGATATCGAAAACCTGCTGATTTCTCAACCCGATAATGGTGAACAGGCTTTGGAAATTACCGATCACCTGATCCGCTCGGGTGCAATCGATATTATCGTTATTGACTCGGTGGCCGCCCTTACCCCGAAAGCTGAAATCGAAGGGGAAATGGGAGACTCTAAAATGGGACTCCAGGCCAGGCTGATGTCACAGGCCCTGCGTAAACTTACGGCAAACATCAACCGTACCAATACCTGCTGTATCTTTATTAACCAGCTGAGAGAAAAGATCGGAGTGATGTTCGGTAACCCGGAGACTACAACCGGTGGTAACGCTCTGAAATTCTATGCCTCCATGCGCCTCGATATAAGACGCACCGGCCAGATCAAGGAAGGCGAGGAGATCCAGGGTAACCGGGCCAAAGTGAAGGTCGTCAAAAATAAAGTGGCACCACCATTCCGGAAAGCTGAATTCGACATCATGTATGGTGAAGGCATTTCCAAAACCGGAGAACTGATCGATCTTGGCGTTGAACTCAATATTGTCAAGAAAGCCGGATCCTGGTTCAGCTATGGCGATACCAAGCTGGGACAGGGCCGTGATGCCGTTAAATTACTCCTGATCGATAATCCTGAACTTGCTGAAGAAATCGAAGGAAAAATTAGGGCTGAGCTCACAAAAAAACCAGTCTGATTCATGCCTTCATACTGAACTGCTTTACGGACATCACGGGCAAATGAATAAGATGCGATATCTGCTGCCCCGTGTGTCCGTTTTTATTTAAATGAAAATTTTCTCTGGCTAAGCCGACATCCAACACTAATATGTTTTAAATGAAATCATTCTTCGCTCTTATCTTCGTTTTGCCGACACTTTTCTTTGCTTCATGCACACCCAAAAAGGCCGCAGAAACCACAAACAACGATTTTTCGGGACAACTGACAGATCAGGAAATCCGGGGTGGCCGCCTGACACCCGAAATTCTCTGGAAATTCGGCAGGATCACTGAAGACAGGCTGTCTCCCGATGGTTCCACAGTGATTTTCGATATCACCCGTTACGATTATAAAACGGAAGCCAGGGTTACCGATATTGCATCTGTCCCTTCTGCGGGAGGCGAAATGAAACTCCTGACCCCTTCCGACGGTACTTACCATAACATGAGATGGACGCCCGGCGGAAATAAAATAGGCTATATCTCAAATGCTGCCGGCAGCGACCAGGTATGGGAGATGAACCCCGATGGTTCAGGTAAAACACAGGTTTCCGATATCCAGGGTGGCATCACAGGTTTTGAGTATGCCCCCGACGGAGCACATATTCTATACCTGAAAGAAGTGAAGGTTGGGGAGACAGCGAAGGACATCTATCCCGACCTGCCTCTTTCCAATGTCCATATCATCACCGACCTCATGTACCGGCACTGGAACACTTGGGAAGATTTCTTTTACAGTCATATCTTCGTTGCCGGCTATGGGAAGGGAACGATCACCCGTGGTACCGATATCATGAAGGACGAACCCTGGGATGCCCCTATGGCCCCTTATTTTGACCAGGCGGAAATCTCCTGGAGTCCCGACGGACATTACATCGCCTACACCTGCAAAAAATTGAAGGGTAAGGAATACGCCGTTAGTACGAATTCCGATATTTACCTGTATCATATCGACGACAGTTCCACGGTGAACCTTACCAGTGGTATGAACGGATATGATAAATATCCCTCCTTCTCAGGCGACGGGACCAAAATAGCCTGGCAGAGTATGGAGACCCCCGGAAATGAATCGGATAAGGACAGGTTGTTCGTCATGGACCTAAAAACCCATGAAAAAAAATACCTGACTCAAAACTTTGACCAGAGCGTTGAACACCTGGTCTGGGACGGAAATAATACGGGAATCTATTTTCTGAGCGTCCATCACGGGACGTACCAGGTCTATCATGTGGATACCCGGTCGGCAGAAGTCAGGCAGATCACCCGTGGCATCCATGATTACCAGTCGTTTTCGCTGGGGAACGGTTTTCTTACCGGAGAAAGAATGTCCATGTCTATGGCAACTGAAATCTTCAGGGTGGATCTGCCGGATGGCAAGGAGACACAGCTCAGTTTTGTGAACAAGAACATTTACGATCATATTAAGTCAGGCAGGGTTGAAGAAAGATGGGTTAAAACTACCGATAACAAGGACATGCAGGTCTGGGTGATCTATCCGCCTGATTTTGATCCTCATAAATCATATCCTGCCCTGCTGTATTGCCAGGGCGGGCCTCAGAGCCCGGTCAGCCAGTTTTTCTCCTACCGCTGGAATTTCCAGATCATGGCAGCTAACGGTTATATCATCGTGGCACCTAACCGTCGAGGTCTGCCGGGTTATGGCCAGGCCTGGAATGCTGAAATCTCAGGCGATTACGGTGGCCAGAATATGAAGGATTATCTGAGTGCCATCGATGACGTGAAGAAAGAACCTTATGTGGATGAAAACAGGCTGGGCGCCGTAGGTGCGAGCTATGGCGGGTATTCGGTCTTTTACCTTGCCGGCCATCACAACAAGCGGTTTAAAGCTTTTATTGCCCATTGCGGTATCTACGATTTTGTGAGCATGTACACCGAAACGGAGGAAACGTGGTTTGTTAACCATGACATCGGCGGACCCTACTGGGAGAAGCCTGAACCGGAAAGCTATAAATTTTCGCCCCATCTGTATGTCGATAAATGGGATACACCCATCATGATTATTACAGGCGAGAAAGACTTCAGAATTCCCTATACCCAAGCCCTGGAGGCTTTTGATGCCGCTCAGCTCAGAGGCATTCCCAGCAAACTGCTCGTTTTTCCCGATGAGACCCATTTCGTCACTAAACCACAGGATGCTATCCTCTGGCAACGGGAATTTTTTAAATGGCTGGATAAATATTTGAAATGATTTTCATGAATTTGTTGTGAAGACGAGCCTGAAGGCACGTCTTTACAACACAGGAATTTGTAGTTTGATCCAAATACATTATTTTAGATTTTGAAAAAGTCCCGGATATGAACGGTTTTCTTAATTTCCTGCTGCATCTGATCTTTATCGGCACGTTTATTTTTCTTTTCGTGGTGTCGATCATTATCCTTCGCCCTTTTCGGGTACACAGGAAAAGACCCGTTTCCACCATCGCCCTGAAAACCAGTTACCTTCTTTACCTGGCGGTGTTTCTGGTCCTTGCTTATCTGGTACTTTTTCATGCCGGTGAACCTCCTGAAACAGAAGATCCGGCCACAGACAGATACCTTAATATATACTACGTGGTGGTTATTATTGCTTTTTTCGTTCCGAACATCGCTATTATGGTCAGGCGGAAGATCAGCAGATTCAGGAAGGAGTATAACGTCTTCTTCGCCGTCATCAATGTTCTGATCACCCTTTCTCTATCCTATATCATCTACTCCCTCAGCTGGGATTTCTGAGCCGGTTCTGCTGGTTCCGCAGGATCTCAAGACTGATTTCCAGTTTCTCCTTCATGGACAGTTCCCCGTCAAGCCAGTGAATGACCGTTCCCTCTCTCTCCATCTTCCTGAACCATGTCATCTGTCGTTTTGCGAAACGGTGTATGGCCGAGTTCAGGCTGCTGAACATTTCATCATAACTGATCTTCCCGCTGATATACCAGGTAAGATACTTGTATTCCAGACCATAAAATTCAAGCTTCTCCGCAGGAACTCCTGATTTCAGCAAAGTCTTTACCTCATCAACCATTCCTTTGTCCAGCCGGAGCTGTAGTCTCTCGGTAATTCTGGCCCTCCTCAATTCCCGTGTCAAAGGAGATCCCGAAAATGACAGGCTTCAGTACCGGGTATCCGCGACAGGTCTTTTTCATGTTCCAGGTAATAGAGCTCAATCTCGATGGCCCGGGTGATCCTCTTCCGGCTTGTGGTGTCGGTTGTGTTATGAAGTCTTTTAAAGGATGCCAGCCAGGATACCAGTTCATCCATCGGCATGCCTTCCATTTTTTGCCGTAATGCATTATTCACCGGGACGTTGATCAGCTCATATCCGTTGAGAACCGCTTCAAGATATAATCCTGTTCCCCCGCACAACACCGGCATTTTATCCCGGGAAGTTACCTCACTGAATACCCTTTTAAAATCGCGCTGAAACTCATAGACGTTGTATTCATAACCCGGATCAACAATGTCTGTAAGATGGCAGGGTACCGGATGTCCGTTGATGATATAATCCTCATAATCTTTCCCCGTTCCCAGGTCCATTCCCCGGTATACCTGCCTGGAATCAGCTGAAATAATTTCTCCGTCCGTCATACTGGCAAGATGTGCAGCAAAAGATGTCTTTCCGGCGGCTGTGTGTCCAAGGACGGTGATCATATTTACTTTGTGGTTCAGCGTCATGGTCGAATGTATTATCCTGAAGATAGTTTTTCTCAAAATTATCTTAATTTTACCGAATAAGCTATTTATGGATTTCAGAAGGATATATATAAGGACACAAACACTGCTGTTACATCCACAGCAGGCCTGGCGGGAGATTACTTTTGAGGACCGGAAAAAGAGAGGTGTTATTTTTGAGTACCTGCTTCCCATGTCTGTCATCGTAGGAGTAAGTACCGTGCTGGGTTCCCTGTTTTTTGGCGATATTGAAGATACTGTTTCGATCGGCTATGTATTTATCAACGGGCTTATCTCTTTCCTGATAGTCTTTCTCGAAGTATATTTTGCCGGATGGCTTATTACCGAGATAACTGAAAGTTTTGATCCCAAGGTCGATTCAAATACCATCTTCAACCTGGTGATATACTCTCATGCACCTTTTTTCCTGGCTCTGATGATTTCCCGGCTTTTTCCGCAACTGATGTTCCTGATGGTTACAGGTATCTATTCTTTCTTTGTTTTTTGGCTGGGCATCACACACCTGCTTAAGATTGACGAAGACAAAAGGCTTATTTTCCTTTTCATTTCTTCTCTGCTCATGATCCTGATATTCCTGCTGCTGACCGTCATTTTCAACAGCATGTACAGTTTGTTAATTAATCATTTTGCTACCTACTGAAACTGAAATCAACGGCCGGTATGAGTCAGAACACGATAAATATTAAAAATAAAAGGGCGTATTTCGATTATGAAATACTCGAGAAATATACTGCCGGACTGGTGCTGACAGGTTCGGAAATTAAGTCCCTCCGCATGGGTAAGGTAAGCCTGTCCGATTCTTATTGCTATATCAGGGATGGTGAAATATTTGTCAAGAACATGAATATTGCCGAATATAAATTTGCCAGCCATTATAATCATGATCCTGTAAGGGACAGGAAACTTTTGCTGGAGAAAACCGAAATACGGAAACTTACCAGGAAAACCAGGGAGACCGGGCTAACCCTTATCGTCCTCAGGATTTTCATTGCAAGAAATGGTTATGCCAAGTTGGATATCGCTCTGGCAAAAGGTAAAAAGCTTTATGACAAGCGGGAATCCATAAAAAAGAATGATACCAGAAGACAGCTTGACCGGATGCAGAAACATCACTAATGGTCAGAGAAAATCCATATCAACAGTAATTTATTTCCGATTACGGACTATGGATGCCGGTATGTTTTGTAAGCCGGGGCGCCTGAGGGTACTGCCTGTTCATCAGTTTTCTTCATCAGCATCCCGAATGTTTGAGAATTTTGGCCGGAATCAGGGTTACGTCACAGTCATTTTGGAATTGAAATCCGGAAGAATTCTTGCAGCACGTTGCCCGTTGACAGGTCTTAAGGGGAATCTCTGTATGTCTGACGGATCAGTCTAACCTGCTACCCTTAAAGTTATCAGGCCATCGGAATCATCTCAGAGTCAGGCAGTCTATTGTTCAAAAAAGAAATTATTCAGTTCGTAAATATCCTCTACAGTGAATTTAAGCTTGTAATCGAAATAATCGTCGATGCACTGAAGGAGTTCGTCAAATGAAATATAACCGTCTTTATCCTTATCAAGCTGCCTGAATTTCTCAGGAATTTCCGTGACAGCTTTTCTGACATACCCACTGCCGATAGATTTGAAATAGTCTTTGATGTCTTCGCGTTTCATAGCATCTTTTCGGTCAAGTAATGTCAACAGGTACTGCTGTTCAGTGATCGTCCGGCCCTGATCATCGACCCATGCCCCGGGAGACGTTCCGGGTTCTTTATCCTGGAAGTCAGGGATCCCGTCACCGTCGGTGTCAAGAGGGCAACCTGTGGTATCCACAGCCACACCGGCGGGGGTACCCGGACACTGATCCACGGCATCGAGGATAAAATCTCCATCCTCATCACCGTACATGATATCGTCGAAATCCAGCTCTGCGAATAGCTTCTCGACAATTTTGGATTTTGGTTGGGAGAAAAGATCAAACTGCAGTGAAAAATAAGTATAACTGAACCTGTCATTCCCTTTTTTCCCTTTCACTGAAGTTCCGGTAGAACTGATATTATCCATGTAATCGGTAAAGGTAAAATGATAGGATGTACCAAGGCGGCAGGATACCCGGTCGGAGATTTTAAAATCCAGTCCTGCATCCACAGGAATGGAGAATGTGGAGTTACTGTAGCTTCCAAGTCCGTAAAGCTTTCTTTCCATGGATCTCAGGTCGGTTTCATAACTGTAATTCCGGTAGAGCATTTCACCGTTGGTAAGGTCACTCGCGGAATACGGGACATCACGGATGGTGCCGTCCTTCCAGTAATAATAACGTTTTCCGTTTTCATCCAAAAGATCGCCCTTCGGATTGAACTGAATATTTTCGATGCCGGTGGAGATATACGGATGGATGAATTTACTTTTCGGGATCAGATGGTTGAAGTCATACTCGGCTGTAATGCCGAAATTCGTCAGATCAGTCCGGAAGTTCAGGTTTTTTGAAAGATCTGTGAGCGACTGCTGGTTTGCAGAAAGACTCCCATACAGGAAGAAAAGATTAAGTTTATAGAATCGGTTCTGGTCGAGAAAGGTAGTGACGGTAAACCTGTATCCGAAATCTCCGATCGTGGGAGTAAAATAGTTATTACGGATGTCTCCGTAAAAACCAAGAACACCTGAGCTCAAGCTGATTACAGGCTTGTAAACAGGATTTTCCAACTGGATTTTCTCATTGAGAATATCCTCGACATCCTGTGCACAAATTGGCAACGAAAAAACAAATAAAAAAACCAGCCCTGCTAATACTCGGTTTATCATCCCTTACCTGTATATAAGGTTCTTTCAGGGATACCATTTCTGGCTGGAAATCATCAGAGCTTCCTGGACAGTGATCCGTGTTCCGTTATTATAAGCGGATACAAACGCATCCTTAATAGGTGTGGTGTTCCATATCTTCACCCTGTAATTCCTGGCATCATGGTAAATATCAAAAGAACCTGTTGTATATTTTTGCCATCCCTCGTGGAACTCCATCATCACGGGATCGGTCACTTTACGTTTCTTAAAATAGTTGTCGATATTAATCTTTTTATGACCTGCCGCCAGTTGCACCCTGTAATAAATCCCTTTGGCAGGTTGAAGCAGATGAGATTTGTTCTCCAATCCCTTCGGCGTTTCTGTAGCAGTCTTAACCAACCCGGTCTCTGCCGGGCCGGTGGTTTCGGTTGCCGGATTTGTCTCCTGAACAGCCGCTACATGGCCGCTTGTGGTATCCTTCCCTGTTTCCTCTTCCGCAAGATTAAAATTTTTCGCTACAACGGCAACTGTTTTTGACTGATTTCCGGCAATATACGAAAAGGATCCCGAAATATTCAAGTCAGAAAGCTTTTTTCCTGGATCGGGAATGATCTTGTAAGTGACAACAAATTCCGGCTCCGGTGGCAGATTCATCCAGAGAATTTTAGCTGTGCCCTGACTGAACGAGAAAATTCCGTCTTTTGAATCGCCTTCAACGGCTCTGAACCCTGCGGGTAGATATTCTTCAATTTTGGCAAACTTATCGAGATGATTCTTTTTGACCAGTAAGCTTACCGTAATTTCATGAGGGCCGGTTTGCACGGGATCTTTTCTGAGGACGGTCAGATTTTCGTTTCCGGGCGAAAGCAGCTCAGGGGCCGTTTTGGCAAAATCATGGATGTCCACCAGCATACTGTCTGCCACGGTGGAATCGGGGATGATTCTGATCTCATGACCTCCTTCCACGGTAATATTTTTACGCTCATTCTGTTCGATGAAGGATAACTCTCCCTTCAACGTGAAAGAACCTTTCAGCCGCTTATCCACATTCACAATATAAGTGACTTCAAGCTTAGGTTCGGCGGGAAGTTTCAGCCAGATAAGCCTGACCCGCTGATCTTCAAAAGTAAAATCGCCATTGGCAGTGGATACACGTTTGGCGGTTAATCCGTAAGGCAGTTCCTGAGTAAAGCGTGAAAAACTCTCCAGGCTCCCCTTATCAATTATCAGCGTAACCTGAAAATCCTGTCCGCCATGAACTTCAGCGGGTACCTGCATGCTGACATTGATTTCCTGCGCCGCAAACCATGAGAAAATGGCAAAGGCCAGAAAATTAAACAGCAGTACAAAATTCTTGATCATACGTTATCCGGTATATCTGCGAAAAGTATAAAGATATGCCGCACGATGAAAGAATCATTTCATTCAAGATATCAACAATACCGGGTTATTATCAACACCGGGAAGTCTCAGAAGTTGGGACTGAGCAGGTATTTGGAGTAGAACTGGTTTATGTGATCCACGGCTTCCTCTGCTGTATTGGCTACGCTAAACAGGTCCAAATCCTTTTCACTTATCGTGATCTCCTTTTCGAGCATGACATCCCTGATCCATGTAATCAGGCCATCCCAATACTCACTGCCGATCAGGACAATCGGAAACCGTCCGACTTTTCCGGTCTGCATGAGAGTGATGGCCTCGAACAGCTCATCAAAAGTGCCGAATCCGCCAGGCAAGACGACGAATCCCTGGGCATACTTCAGGAACATGACCTTTCTGACAAAGAAATGTTTGAATGTGATCAGCTTATCAGAGTCAATGAACAGGTTGGCACTTTGCTCGTGAGGTAGGTCGATGTTGATGCCTACACTTTTTCCCCCGCCTTTTTTTGCTCCCATGTTGGCTGCTTCCATAATTCCGGGGCCTCCTCCGGTAATGATTCCATAACCGTGCCGGGTTAGCTGGAAGGCAATTTCTTCCGCCAGTTTAAAATATTTATTGTCGGGAGGGGTCCTGGCCGATCCGAAAATGGAGACACAGGGGCCGATACTGCCCAGTTTTTCAAAGCCTTCTACAAATTCGGCCATGATCTTGAAGATCTGCCATGAATCGGATGTTTTAATTTCATTCCAGTCTTTCTCCTTGAAGGCATTGATAATTTTTTCCTCACTAGATGACATATATAATTCAGTTTTTATGATTTATTCAAATTTAGTATTTTTTTTGATTTAGTATGAAATGGTGGTAAACAATATGATCTGTTCTGGTGAAGGATGCGTCAAAGCCCGGGATTCAGCGTCATTTACCCGCAATCTGAGGTTGCTGTCTTTCATAACTGTTCATCAGTTCTTTTTTAAGGAACTGCCCGGTATAGGATTCCTCCATATTCGCCAGGTCTTCAGGAGTTCCTGTGGCGATGATCTCACCGCCGCCTGTTCCGCCTTCTTTACCGATATCAATGATATAATCGGCAGTCTTTATCACATCCATATTATGCTCGATCATGATTACGGTATTTCCTTTGTCAACCAGTTTACCTATTACTTCGAGGAGAACCCGTACATCTTCGAAATGAAGACCAGTGGTAGGTTCATCCAGGATATAAAGGGTTTTCCCGGTATCTTTCTTGGCCAGTTCGGATGACAATTTCACCCGCTGCGATTCCCCGCCCGATAAGGTGGTGGAAGGCTGACCAAGTGTGATGTAGCCAAGGCCCACTTCCTTCAGGGTTTTGATCTTGCGCTTGATGGACGGGATGTTGCTGAAGAAATCGAGAGCCTGGTTTATGGTCATGTTTAGGACTTCGCTGATATTTTTGCCTTTGTATTTGACTTCAAGCGTTTCGCGGTTATAGCGTTTCCCGTTGCAGTCGCGGCAGGTCACATATACATCGGGAAGGAAGTTCATTTCAATGGTTTCCACGCCGGCACCCCTGCAGGTTTCACAACGTCCGCCTGCCACGTTGAATGAAAAACGGCCTGCATTGTACCCCCTTATTTTTGCCTCCGGTGTCTGTTCAAAAAGTTTGCGTATGTCTCCGAAGACAGTGGTGTATGTGGCAGGGTTGGACCGTGGAGTGCGGCCGAGGGGTGACTGATCAACTTCAATGACCTTGTCGAGATGCTCAATACCCTGGATGTCTTCATATTCGAGAGGCTCCTTGTCACTGCGGTAAAAAAGCCGGCTCAGGATCGGGTGGAGGGTTTCATTCACCAGTGTGGATTTTCCACTGCCGGAGACACCGGTAACGCAAATGAATTTTCCGAGCGGGAAAGATACCGTAACATTCCGGAGATTGTTCCCTTTGGCACCTTTTAACACCAGTTGCTGACCATTTCCCTCGCGGCGGATGGCCGGGATAGGGATAACCCTGCGGAAATGAAGATAATCGGTGGTCAGGGTTTCAACCGACATGATCGATTCCGGACTGCCTTCAGCCACCACCTGTCCGCCGTGACGGCCTGCGAAAGGACCCATGTCTACAATGAAATCAGCCGATTCGATCATCTCACGGTCGTGCTCCACTACGATGATCGAATTTCCGTTATCCCTGAGCTGCCTGAGCGAGCGGATGAGTTTAAGATTATCCTTCTGGTGAAGCCCGATACTGGGCTCATCCAGGATATACAGTACATTAACCAGTTGAGAGCCGATCTGCGTGGCCAGCCGTATACGCTGGCTCTCTCCGCCTGAAAGGCTCCTTGAAGGTCTGCCGAGGGCAAGGTAATCCAGGCCTACATCGAGCAGAAACCGCAGCCGGTTCCGGATCTCTTTAAAAATATCCCGGGCGATGATATTCTGCTTCTCACTCAGCCTTTTTTCAATGTCCAGAAACCATGTGTAAAGGGATGTGATATCCATCTGTGAGAGTTCGGCAATATTTTTATTGTCTATCCTGAAATAGAGTGATTCTTTTTTGAGCCGGGCTCCGTTGCATTCAGGGCATGTGATCTTTCGGATGAACTGGTTCGCCCATTTCTGCTGGCTTCGCGTATTATTTTCTCCGTTGTGGTTCTGGATATGGCTGATTACACCTTCGAAAGTGAGAAAATAGTTGGAGGAGACCCCCAGTGGCGTATTGGAGAGTTTGAGCGGTTCCTCCGTGCCATAGAGAATCCTGTTAAGTGCTTCTTCAGGGATATCCTGTACCGGATCCCCCAGCGAAAAATCAAACTTTCTGGCCAGGGATTCGAGTTGCCAGAAAATCAGTGAATTTCTATATGGGCCGAGGGGTTTGATAGCACCCTTCTTTATGCTTTGCGTCTGATCGGGAATGATCCTGCTGATATCGATTTCACTGATAACCCCGAGACCATTGCATCGTGGGCAGGCACCCTGCGGCGAGTTGAAGGAAAAGGAGTGTGGTGCGGGTTCATTATAGGAGATCCCGGAGGTGGGACACATCAGCTTCCGGCTGAAAAACCTGGGGGTTTCACTGTCTTTCTCGAGAACCATCATGATTCCCTTGCCCTGGTCCAGTGCCATCTTTACAGATTCACGGAGCCGTTTCCGGTCACCGGCCTTCACTTCAACCTTATCGATCAGAATCTCGATATTGTGCGTTTTATACCTGTCAACACGCAGTCCGTGTGTCAGTTCAATGATCTCGCCGTCGATCCTTACAGAGATAAATCCCTTTTTCCGGATCTGTTCAAAGAGTTCCTTGTAATGACCTTTTCGTCCCTTCACAACGGGCGCAAGAAGGTATATTTTATTTCCAGCGAATTTTTCAATGATGATATCGATGATCTGGTCATCGGTATAATGCACCATCTTTTCTCCGGTAACATAAGAGAAAGCTTCGGAAGCCCTTGCATAAAGCAACCTTAGGAAATCGTAAATCTCCGTTATGGTTCCGACGGTCGAGCGGGGATTCTTGTTGGTGGTCTTCTGCTCGATGGAGATGACAGGACTCAGTCCGGTGATCTTATCCACGTCGGGCCGTTCCATCGTACCAAGAAACTGACGCGCATAGGCCGACATGGTTTCCATATACCTCCTCTGGCCTTCAGCATAAATCGTGTCGAAAGCCAGCGAAGATTTACCGCTTCCGCTGAGCCCGGTGATGACCGTCAGCGTATTGCGCGGAATCTCAACATCGATGTTTTTAAGATTATGAACCCGTGCCCCAAGCACGCTTATCTTTCTTTCTCCTGTCCCGGCCGGTAAATGATGATCCTGCGTTTTCAATTCTCCTCCTCTAACCCGTTAAGGGTATCGACCCTCGTCGGATCAAAAAACCCTTCCCTGGGAATTTTAATATAATATGTTTTATTCCGGCTGTTGGTAAGATAACTCTCACGCAGCCATGGATTTAGCCACTTCAGTATTTTATAGTTTACCCCATACTGCCTTGCAAAATCAGGAAAATCCTTCACCGGGCCATCCAGGCTTACCTCATAATACGGGATTTGCGGATACAGGTCCTTCTCACCTACGTAGAACCCAAATTTAGACGGGTTGGAAAGGATCAGTTTAAAAGCAAGTATCCTGTATACATACCGGGCAGTTTCATCATATAACAATAGATCATAGTATTGTGTTTCATTTTGCCTGTTGATCTGCTGATCAATGCCCTTTCTGCCCGCATTGTAGGAGGCTGCAGCCAGCGTCCAGCTGCCGTATTTGTCGTAAGAAGCCCTTAAATATTTACAGGCGGCTTCGGTGGACTTTTCAAGATTGTACCGTTCATCAATTTCATTATCTACTTCAAGACCGTTTTCTTTTGCTGTTCCGGACAGAAGCTGCCAGAAGCCGACGGCGCCGGCAGGAGAAACAGCATTGGTCAGCCCGCTTTCGGCAACCGTAAGATATTTGAAATCATCGGGGATATCATACTTTTTCAGAATTTTTTCAATGACAGGAAAATACCGGTTGGCCCGCTTGATAAAAAGCAGGGTCTGCGATTGCCAATAGGTATTCACCAATACTTCCCGGTCAAGGCTTTCCCGTATGTCCACCTGGTCCAGAGGCACTTTCTCGCCGGCAAATTCCAACTGCTCGGGCAGGTCTACTGAGAAAATCGCATAATTATTAACCGGCCTTTCGGGCAGGGGTCGGGTTTCTTCAGCCGAAGTGGTAGTCGAATTATTCATAAATACCATACCCACAGACAGAATAAGGGCTGCCACAATAATCATCCACGACTGTCTTACAGATCTCTTTTTCATAAATCCTTTTTTTTTCAACTGAACGTATGTTTCCGGGCTGGTTGTCTGGGCATGCTAAAACACAAAACTAACATAAAAAGAAGGGAATTATTGCAGAATTATCCTGAAATCAGTCCTTTGCAGGCATATTCTGAATGATTCCGGATAAGGATCATAAAGCAAGCCGGACACCAGTGTATAACCCTAAATAATACGGTTTAGAGATTATAAGGTTATGATTATTGAAGGAATTCAGATAATATTTAAACTGGGGTTCAAAAGTAAAAAAAAGCTTGTCACTCAGGTGAATATTGATACCAATGCCGATATTGCTGCTATAATTAACCCTACGGACATTTCCGGTGGTACCAAGGTAGCTGCTCTCCCCGTGGTCTTTCAGGATAACGTCATCGGCAAGGAGAAAATTTGTGCTCATTCCGCCCAGAAGATTGAGGGCATAGGTCCGGTCGATGATTGTATACTGGAACATGACCGGCACTTCAACAAAATGGAACCACTGGTTTATACTTACATCAGGAGACTGAACAGGGGGCTGACTCTTTATCGGATTACTGTCCAGGGAAGAGGAATAGGCTATCCAGTACCTGTAGGGATCACTGTTGTCCGACAGGAGAACACTGTTCCCTGAACTGGAATTGACTTCACCGGTGGAATTTTCGACCAGGAGGACAGTATTATTGACGGCCGGCTGATTGTAACTCTCGGGACTGGCCTGGAGGATGCTAACCGCACCCACTTCGAAGCCAAGGCGTGCATACACAAGACCTGTTCTGATACTCAGCCTGTCTGAAGCCTGGTAACCGATATTTACCCCGCCGGAATAACTGATTTTGGCATTTTCCGATTGATTATAGAACTGGGATACCTGCGATTTTTCCCCGCCCAGGCTGCGGTAGGAATAAACCGGGCTGAAGGCGGCGGAAAGCGATAGTCTGTCCTTTTTTTCAGGTTCAACAGGCGAAGGTTCAATATACAGTGTCAGTAAATCCGGAGACTTTACTGCTTTCTGTTGCCTGGGTATAATGGTGTCATCCGCATAGGAAGGATTTTCAGTGGGAAACACATTTCTGAAATCCTCGGGTGAAATTACTGCCTGCAGGTGAATAGTGGCAGTCTCCTCCGGCCTGAGGCCATAGGTCTCCTGGTTGGTCTCCGGCAGTGATCCGTCGGCCATCCGGGGACCGGGAGGAGTGTTTTTCAAGGCAGGAGCCGCTTCTTTATAAGCTTGCTCTTTCGAAACCGGAAGGGCCGTATTTATCGTATCTGAATTTCGGACCTGCCCTGCAGATGGCTCACGGATTGCTGTCCCTGGCTGAACAGAAACAGGAACCTCCGGTGTGATCGTACTGTCTTTTTCACGAACGGCGATGGGTGTGTTAAGACGTTCGGCCCCATGCCGGCTTATATAATAATATCCCGTGCCGATGGCCGTCAACAAAGCAACAGCGGCAGCCATCCGTCTTATCCATACGATCGTCTTTTTCTTCCTGCCGGCATCCAGGTTTTTCCTGATGCCGTCCCAGATCATTTCAGGAGGTTCCTTGCTGAAATTTTTCAGTTTATCACCTAAAACGTCGTCAAGATGGTTTCTTTTCGCTTCCATGTTTATTTCGTGTCCCTTGATTCCTGATACAGGGTCCTTATTTTTTCCTGCAGAATGATCCTTGCCCTTGACAGGTTCGATTTGGATGTTCCTTCAGTAATACCCATCATTTCTGCTATTTCCCGGTGACTGTAACCTTCAATGGCATAGAGGTTAAAAACCATACGGTATCTGGGAGTTAGAGTTCCGACGATAGCCACTATCTCATCCGCCGTGATTTTCTCTATGGTCTCTGTGCCGGACAATTCAATACGACTGTTTACCCGATGATCTATTCTCTCCGTTTCAATCTGACTGCGAAACTTTTCAAGGGCAGTATTGACTATAATACGCCGGATCCATCCTTCGAGCGATCCCTTCCCCGTAAACTGGTCGATTTTTCTGAACACCTTAATGAAGCCGTCCTGCATGATATCATTTGCATCATCTTTATTCCCGGCATACCTCATACAGAGCCCATACATGGACGGGGCAACCAGCCGGTACAGTGCTTCCTGGCTCCTGCCGTCACCTTTTTTACAACCATCGATTATCGTGTCAGAGATATTTGTCACACCAGTTAAATTATCGTAAATTTATCACTCTTCCCGGGATGGACAAATATCTTTTAAAACGGATTCCGATTTCATCTTTCCTTTAGATGAAAAAACAGGGACCGACGTTGCGTGGAAAATTTTTATAAGTACGCAACCCGAAATGCTTCAGGATCATCATTAGACAGAAGTGGTCAAAATCAGGTGAGGTTTTGCCATTTTAACATTAAACTCAAAAACCATTCATTATGAAAAAATCAGCATGGATCCTGCCGATTGTATTTCTGAGCTTTGCCTTTAATACATCCTGTCAGAAGAAAGATAACATCGACAGGAACCCCGGTTACCTTACGACGGATAAGAAAGCGGCTGAACTGATCGCTGCGGATAATGCTTTCGCCTACGATCTTCTTTCAGAAACAGATAAAATAAATGAGGAGGATAATTTCATGCTATCCCCGCTCAGTGTGGCTATGGCCCTTGGAATGACATACAACGGAGCTGAAAATGAGACAAAACAGGCCTTTGAACAGACACTCCGGCTCAATGGTCTGAGCCGGCATGACCTGAACCGCATTCACGGCGACCTGTTGACTTACCTGATTAAAGCCGATCCAAGGGTGACGCTGGAGATCGCAAATTCAATATGGGTTCATAACCTCTATACTCTCATGAAAGCATTTGCCGATACGAACGCATATTACTACAAAGCTGAAGTGGCGAATATTGATTTCAGAAGCAATGATGCCACAGAGACTATCAATAACTGGGTTTCAGACAACACTCACGGGAAGATCCCTGCCATCCTGGATCAAATTCCCCCCGATGCCGTCATGTACCTTATCAATGCAATCTATTTCAATGGTACCTGGACGTTCGCCTTCGATAAAAACAAAACCGGTGATATGCCTTTTCATTATCGGGACGGTTCCGTGGGTCAGGTTAGTACCATGCAGATGGAAGGCGATATTGAATACTACCGTAATGATCTGTTCAGAGCGGTGGAATTACCCTACGGCAGCGGAAAATTCGTCATGGATATTTTACTTCCCGGGGAAGCTCATACAGTGTCTGATCTTACCGCCTGGCTTACAGCCAACGGGGAAGGTTCCTGGCTTATGAATTTCAGTGAGGCAAAAGACCTGCTCATTAAATTACCGAAATTCAAATTCGAATATTCGACAATTCTGAACGAAGCCCTCAAAAACATGGGTCTTGGCAATGCATTTTCAGCCTCCGCTGATTTTTCCGGCATGCTGGAGGAGCTGAAGAATCTCAGTATTTCCAGAGTAATCCACAAGACCTTCATCGACGTAAATGAACAGGGGACAGAAGCGGCAGCTGTAACCGCCGTTGAGATCGAGTACACTTCCGTTTCCGAACCGTCGTCCTTTATCGTCGACAGGCCCTTCCTGTTTATCCTCAGGGAGAAGAAAACAGGAGCTGTAGTATTTACAGGAAAGGTAGAAAAACCGGTTTATGAGGAGTGACCTCCCGGCCTGTTTTATAAATGAATCACCTCACCGTACGCAGCGGCCGCAGCTTCCATGATGGCTTCAGACATGGTCGGATGCGGGTGAACCGATTTGATGATCTCATGACCGGTCGTTTCCAGTTTCCTTGCCACCACCATTTCAGCGATCAACTCGGTGACGTTGGCGCCGATCATATGAGCACCGAGCAGCTCACCGTATTTGGCATCGAAGATCAGTTTAACAAAGCCATCCTTCTGACCGGCAGCAGCAGCCTTTCCTGAGGCGGAATAGGGAAATTTACCGACACGGATCTCATAACCGGCATCCTTTGCAGCTTGCTCCGTAAAACCGACAGAGGAGACCTCAGGGTTGGTATAGGTGCAGGCGGGAATGTTATTGTAGTCGATAGGGTCTGGGTTCATGCCGGCGATTTTTTCAACGCAACAGATGCCTTCGGCCGAAGCAGCGTGTGCCAGGGCCGGGCCTGCAATGATATCCCCAATGGCATAAATACCTTTCACATTCGTCCGGAAAAAGCTGTCAACCTTTATTTTGCCTTTTTCAACCACAACACCCAATTCTTCGAGGCCGATATTTTCAAGATTCGGGGTAATACCTACTGCAGAAAGTACGATCTCTGCTTCCGTCTCTTCCATGCCCTTCGGCGTCTTGATACTCACCTTGCAAAGCTTCCCGCTGGTATCGACCGATTCAACCGATGAAGAGGTCATCACCGAAATCCCGGCTTTCTTAAAGGACCGTTCAAGCTGTTTGGAAACTTCAACATCTTCAAGAGGTACGATATTGGGGAGAAATTCTACCAGGGTGACCTTGGTTCCCATGCTGTTGTAAAACCCGGCAAACTCACTTCCGATGGCTCCTGAACCTACAACGACCATGGATTCGGGTTGTTTCGGCAAGGTCATTGCCTTTCGGTAGCCGATGATCTTTTTCCCGTCCTGCTTCAGATTGGGAAGTTCCCTGGAACGTGCACCGGTGGCCAGGATGATATGATCGGCTTCGTAGTTGGTTTTCTTTCCGTCTTTTTCAACCTCCACCTTCCCGGCGGCAACGAGGCGGCCAAAACCGTCGATCTGGTCAACCTTGTTTTTTTTGAAAAGGAACTGCACACCTTTGCTCATGCCTTCTGCAACCGTCCTGCTTCTCTTAACGACTTTCTCAAAGTCGGGCTTGACCTGGCCTTCTATTTTAAGACCGTATTCCTCGGCATGATTGAAGTAGTCTAAGACCTGGGCACTTTTCAGTAACGATTTGGTAGGTATGCAACCCCAGTTGAGACAGATGCCGCCGACATTTTCACGTTCGATTACGCCAACCTTCAGTTTAAGCTGTGATGCACGGATGGCAGCTACATAACCCCCGGGGCCACTACCGATAACCAGTAAGTCATATTTCATAAGTTTAATATTTTTGGGTATTTGACATAATCAGACGTCACAGATTTTTCGTTAAGGAACCTAAAACAGCGCTGCGTTCCTGTGTGCCAGGGCCATTCAAAAATGTTATGATGTTTATTCATTAATGTTTTTTCAGGCCATTTTAGGTGAAGTATCATTCTTTTACAGAAATGGTTGCATAACCGGACTCTGTTGTCTGCAGGATGAAAGCCTCTTCACTCAGGTACAATAACAAATTTAGTGCTTTTTAGTTCTACTTTGACAGATTAGAAGAACTAACCCGTTTTTACGCTTAATTTCTGAAGAGAACAGATTGATTTTTCAGATTGCTCCCTTTAGGGCTGGGGTAAACAAGCTGAAAAATCATTGAAAAAGCTAAACTGTCAAAGTAGAATTAGTTTATCTCAAAAATAGCAGAAGCACTGTCATGTGGTGTTTCTTTGACGCACGGCTTCAAAAATCAGGATGGCCGCCGAAACGGATACATTCAGGGAGTCAACTGCCCCGTGCATGGGAATATGAATGATGCTTCCTGCATTTTCACGCCATACCGGGCTCAGTCCTTCCGCCTCCGATCCCAGCACAATGGCACAGGCTTTCCTGAAATCAGCCTCGTAGTAACTTCTGCTGTCCTGCAGGGCCGCTGAAAATATTGTGATCCCATGATCTTTAAAGAAACCGATCGCTTGTTCCGACCCTGTCACTACAACGCTGGTAGTAAAAACACAACCCAGGCTGGCCCTGATGACATTCGGATTGAAGATATCCGTCCGGTTATCACAAACGATAACACCATCTACGCCAGCTCCGTCGGCTGTGCGTAATATCGCCCCCAGGTTCCCCGGCTTTTCCACGGTCTCAATCACCAGGTATAAAGACTTTGGCGAAGGCCGGAGATCATCGAGATTTATATATCTGGACCGGGCCGTCGCCAGCAAACCGTCATGGTTGTCACGGTAAGCAATTCGGGAAAATACATGCCCGGAAACTTCGGTTTTTTCTTCAACCCGCAGCGTTGCCGTGAAGTGCTTCAGCTGCTCATCCTGGATTTCCGGACAAAAATACAAAGACCTGATTTCAAATCCGCTGTGGACCGCTTTCATAATTTCCCGGTATCCTTCGATAACGAAAAGTCCTGTTTCCTTTCTTACCCCGGCTTTCTCCAGCCTGAGAAGGTCCTTTATCCGAGGGTTCTGTGTGCTTGTAATCCTGGTCATGACTGGTGGAACAGATGAATGGCATACCCGATGTAGATCAGAAGAAAAACCAGGCCTTCCCATCGGTCAAGGGTCCTTTTTTTACCGGTGAGCATGGACAACATGATAAGCAGACTGGCAAAAAGATATAAGAGAAGATCGGTGTTGAAAGACGGGGAATAGGTGATAGGGGTGATGACACCGCTGATCCCAAGAATAAAGAGAAGGTTAAAAATATTTGAACCGATTATGTTTCCGATAGCCAGATCGCTGTTTCCCCGGTATGCAGCCATGGCAGATGTTGCCAGTTCGGGAAGTGATGTTCCTGCTGCCACAATGGTCAGACCGATCAGCCTTTCAGAGAGTCCGTAATGCTGAGCAATGTTAACAGCCCGGTCAACCACCAGTTTTCCCCCGAGGATAAGCCCGGCAAATCCGGCAAGGATAAAGAGTACCAGGATGATGGTCTTCTCTTTACCTTCATAGGGAACCTTCATTTTCTTATCACTTTTAATGGTCTCGAAGACCATGAACATAAATAAAATAAAGAAGGCCAGGAGAATGACACTGTCGAACCGGGTGATCTTGTCGGGAATTTTGGCAAAAAAATTGTCATTGGCAATGATAAACAGGACCACTCCGGCCAGGATAGAATACGGAATCTCCCTGCGAATTGTACTCAGACCGACACTTATCGGCCGTATCAGGGCCGTCACGCCGAGAATGATCAGGATGTTGAAAATGTTGCTTCCCAGAACGTTACCCAGAACCATCCCATTGAGATGCCGGATGGCTCCGAGAGTATTTACCACCAGCTCCGGTGTTGATGTGCCGAAAGCAACAATGGTCAGACCGATTACCAATTCCGAAACGCCGAGTTTTAATGCAATGGAGGCTGAGCCTTTTACCAGCCAGTCGGCGCCTTTCAGTAACAGCAGGAATCCAAGGATCAGGATGAGAAAATCAACGATCATGGCTTATACAGTATTATCTAAATTTTCACAAAGTAACGGGAATTTTAATGTTTTTTAAAATAAAATATGGAATATGCCTGCGATTTCATAAATTGGTTAGCTTATTCTGAATCTTCAAGATGACAGTTAAAAAGAATTTTGGAACAGCACCCGTTTTCTTCACAGCCATTGCCACAATACTGGGTGCCATATTATTCCTCCGTTTCGGATTTGCCGTCGGGATGCTTGGTTTCTGGGGAACACTGCTGGCGATCTTCGTCGGCCACCTGGTAACCATTCCCACAGCCCTTGCTATTTCTGAAATCGCCACCAACAGAAGGGTAGAAGGGGGCGGGGAATATTTTATCATCTCCAGGTCCTTCGGACTGAACATCGGGGCCACTATTGGCATTGCCCTGTTTTTATCCCAGGCCATATCCGTTGCCTTCTATGTCATCGCCTTTACAGAAGCTTTCTCACCATTCTTTGATTTTGTAAAATCCAGGATCGGGCTTACCCTTCCCAGGCAGGTAATAAGCATACCTGCAATGTTGGCCCTTTCCGCCCTAATCCTGAAAAAAGGGGCAAATATGGGAGTAAAAACTCTTTATATTGTGGTCGGTCTGCTCTTTGCTTCCCTGGTCCTCTTCTTCCTGGGAAAAACAGCGTATTCCCAGTCCACGGGCTTTTCATTGGCTAACGCAACATTCAAAAACAAAGATCAGTTTTTCTTTGTTTTCGCCATTATCTTTCCGGCCTTTACCGGAATGACGGCGGGGGTAGGACTCTCCGGTGAATTGAAAAAGCCTTCAAAATCGATTCCAATCGGTACAACCCTGGCTACATTCAGTGGCATGATCATTTACATTTTTATATCCTGGAAATTTAAAAATTCAGCCTCCTCCGAGGATCTGGTAAATAATCAACTGATCATGAGCCAGATTGCAGTATATGGCAAATATATCATCCCCATTGGTCTTGCCGCATCCACCCTTTCGTCCGCCATCGGATCGGTGATGGTCGCCCCGCGTACTTTACAGGCCCTGGCATCAGACCGGTCCTTTCCTTCTGAAAAATTCAACCGGCGGCTGGCTTTTATAAACAGGAAAACCGGTGAACCCTACAATGCCACCCTGGTAACCTGTATTATAGCCTTTATATTCGTGGCACTTGGAAACGTTAACGCAGTTGCACAGATCATTTCAATGTTCTTTATGGTGACCTACGGATCACTCTGCCTGATTTCTTTTCTGAATCATTTCGGGGCTTCTCCCTCTTACAGGCCATCTTTCAGATCCAAATGGTTCCTCTCTCTTATCGGTTTTATCACGGCGGTTTGGCTGATGTTCAAGATGAATTTTGCCTATGCCCTTCTGGCAGCCCTGTTTATGATCCTGCTCTACCTCTTCAACAATGCCTACCATAAAAACAGGAAAGGTCTCGAGGAAATTTTCGCTAATTCACTTTTTCAGATCAACAGGAATATTCAGGTATATCTGCAGAAAAGATCTCGCGGACGGACCCAAAGTGAATGGAGACCCAGCGCCATCTGCATCAGTAAGGCATCGTTCACCAGAGATAATGCCTTCTGCCTTCTTAACTGGATATCCTACAAATATGGCTTCGGCACTTATATCCACCTTATCGAGGGATATTTCTCCAAAGCCATGTATAACCGCTCTGTGGAAGAACATGTTGCCCTCATCAAAAGATATGATAAATATAAAAACCAGGTTTATCTCGATACGCTCATTTCACCTTCCTACACTTCTGCTATTGCCCAGTCTATACAGCTTCCGGGAATATCTGGCATGGAGAACAACATGGTAATCTTTGAGTTTAACAGGCAAAACCCGGAGGAGATTGACAACATTATTGACAATTTTGCTCTTGTCAGGTCCGGTGATTTTGACGTTTGTATTCTTGACACTTCACTCGCAACAATAGATTTTAAAAAGGATATCCACGTCTGGATACGGAGTATAGACCAGGATAATTCCAATTTGCTGATCCTTCTGAGCTTTGTAATTCTGGGTCATCCCGACTGGAAAAAAAGCAATATCAGGATTTTTGATGTGTGTAAACCCGGGACAGAGGAAGAAACACGGCAAAATCTTGAAGACCTTGTAACCAGCGGCCGTTTGTCAATAAATATCAGAAATATACAAATCATCCCCGAAGATCCGGATAAAGGAATTAAAACACTGGTGAATGAGAAAAGCGCCCATGCAGCCCTCAGCCTTATCGGTTTTCATGCTGATACGTTAAAACATGAAGGGCGCAAGACCTTTGAAGGGTATCAGACTGAAGGGCATATCCTGTTCGTGAATTCAAAATCACGAAAAGAAATCAACCTGGAGTAAACAATTCTGCAGGTTATAGCTTTTAACCTGTATGATGAAATTAACCTTGTAATCCATGCAAATCAGTAATAGCATTATTGTCTCCGCAGCTGTTTTCCTGGGCGGATTAAGCCTGGTATGGTATGCCGTAAACAGGATCAGACGGGAGATCAAAGGAGTCCCCGGTATCCAGAGAAGTGGTCGTATACTAAGGAAAGCCATCCTGCCGGTAACGATCCTTACCGTCTTGCTGGCCCTGAAGTTAAATCTGAAAATGATCCTTCAGGATAAAGATCTTGTTTCCTCCGGGCAGGCTATTACCAATATCATGATCATCGCCACCGTAGCCTGGATCTCCATTAACTTCATTCAGATCGTCCGTCTTCTGCTTCTTCACAGGTACGATCTTTCCAGTAAGGATAACCTCCATGCCAGGAAAATCTATACCCAGTTCAGGATCCTTGAACGTATCATCATTTTTGTCATTATTTTCCTGGCCATTGCTTTTTCACTGATGACCTTTGGTCCGATACGCAAGATCGGGGTCAGCCTCTTTGCTTCTGCTGGTGTTGCGGGGATAATCCTCGGCCTGGCTGCCCAGACCATGATCGGAACCATTCTCGCCGGTTTCCAGATTGCGATCACCCAACCCATCAGAATAGAGGATGTGGTGATCGTAGAAGGAGAATGGGGATGGATCGAGGAAATTACATTGACCTATGTGGTTGTCAGAATCTGGGATAAACGCAGACTGGTATTGCCTACGACGTATTTTATCCAGAAACCTTTCCAGAACTGGACGCGGACCTCTGCCGATATTCTCGGTACGGTATTTCTTTACACCGATTACACCATGCCTGTTGCTGAAATCCGGAAGGAGTTTGAACGCCTTCTGAGTGAGACAAAACTCTGGGACGGAAATGTCGGAAATGTCCAGGTCACCAATACCGATGAAAAGACCATGGAGATCAGGATGCTGATGAGTTCTGCCGATTCTCCGACTTCCTGGGACCTTCGCGTATATATCAGGGAAAAACTCATTGAATATCTTCAGAAAAACCATCCCGACAAATTGCCTCTGACCAGGATTCAGATCCCCGGCGTGAAGTATCCGGAAAAATCCTGAACACTTCAATTACTTGATGCTCATTCCTAAAACACAATGGCAATACGTATTGTAAAAGGACAGATATTGCAGGATTTATCCTTTGCCTCCTGATGGTGGCTTTCCTTCTCTTTCCCCCTTTTTCTTTGCTGTTAAACCGGTGACAGGATCAATTTCTGAAACTGTACGTAAATGTACTGAAGTGTTCAAAACCGGACGTTTTCTTTTAAGGACCGCCATATGAATTTATGTTTAATATTTTGATTTGCAATGT
Organism: uncultured Bacteroidales bacterium; assembly: GCA_963764345.1. GTDB lineage: Bacteria > Bacteroidota > Bacteroidia > Bacteroidales > DASQZK01. The sequence continues at coordinate 86,805 of CAVXSF010000007.1, forward strand.
GGTAGCCGGTAAGGCATATTTTTTGTAATTTTTTTTCATCACTTAAACCAGTCCAGATGATAGACATTAAAAATCTACATAAATCATATATTTCCGGATCCAATAAGTTGCATGTGCTGAAGGGGATCGATCTTCACATCGGACAGGGAGAGCTGGTTTCGGTCATGGGGTCGTCAGGATCGGGAAAGTCTACTCTGCTCAACATTATCGGTATCCTTGATGCATACGATAGCGGTGATTATTACCTGAACGGAAGTCTTATCAGGGATCTTAGTGAGACAAAAGCAGCATGGTACCGTAATCAGATGATTGGATTTGTCTTTCAGTCCTTTAATTTAATTCCCTTCAAGAATGCCATGGAAAATGTTGCTCTGCCTCTTTATTACCAGAAAGTGAGCAGACGTAAAAGGAACCGCATTGCCATGGAATATCTTGAGAGGATGGGGCTGACCGACTGGGCCGACCATCTTCCGTCCGAACTTTCAGGTGGACAAAAGCAGCGGATTGCCATAGCCCGTTCCATGATTACCAAGCCTAAAGTCATTCTTGCCGATGAGCCGACAGGAGCACTTGATTCCCAGACCTCACTGGAGGTTATGGAGCTTTTCAGGGAGATCCACGGTGAAGGCATTACCATCGTCATCGTCACCCATGAACGGGATATCTCAGCCATGACACAAAGGATCATATACCTGAAAGACGGATTCATTGAGAAAATCTCTGTAAACGGTACAGTTAATCAAGTGGCCCATGTTTGATCTGGATAAATGGCAGGAGATTTTCAGTACGATACGGAAAAACCGTATGCGTACATTTCTAACTGGCTTCAGTGTCGCCTGGGGTATCTTCATGTTGATCATCCTACTTGGCTCAGGGTACGGACTTGAGAACGGGGTGAAACAGGAATTTAAAGGTGGAGCGGTAAATGGCATCTGGATTTCAAGCGGAATGACCAGTAAGCCTTTCAAAGGACTTCAACCCGGGCGTGAGGTGAAATTCACCAATGAGGATTATGAACTCGTCAAGAAGTCCGTCGATGGAATTGATCTGATTTCGGGGCGTTTCTGGATATGGCAGAACAATACTTTTTCCTATAAGAATAATTACGGAAACTTCACTATAAGTCCGGTTCATCCCGACTATGGAAAAATAAAAGAGCTCACCATGCTGAGTGGCAGGTTCATCAACAACATCGATCTGAAACAGTTCCGGAAGGTTGTGGTTATCGGGGAAAAGGTAAAGGAAGCTCTTTTCAAACCCCCGGATACGGTTGCGATGGGTAAATACATCAATATCAGTGGAGTTCCGTTTAAGGTCATTGGTGTATTTCATGACGAAGGCAGTGAGGATGAACAGCGGCGGGCTTATCTGCCCATTTATACGGCTCAGCGTATTTTTACAGGTAATAACCGGATAAACCAGGTTTCGATCACTACCGGCAACGCCACGCTCAAAGAAAGTGATCAGATGCTTGAATCCATAAAACATCAGCTTTCCTCTCTTCATTCTTTCGATGTTAATGATCCGAGAGCTCTGAATATTTTTAACAAGGGGAAAGAGTATGAACGAACGATGAAACTCTTCAGATCGATACGGATGTTTATCTGGGTAATCGGTATTGGGACCATCATAGCCGGCGTTGTGGGCGTCAGTAATATCATGCTGATCGTTGTGAAGGAACGTACCAAGGAAATAGGGATTCGTAAGGCTATCGGTGCAACACCGGGATCTGTCATCAGCCTGATCCTGCAGGAATCCGTACTGATCACATCCTTTGCCGGTTATATCGGACTGGTACTGGGGGTTTTACTCCTCGAAACCATTTCAAAAGTGATGCCGCCCAATCCATTCTTTGTTCATCCGGAAGCTGATTTCGGCATTGCTGTCGGGGCAACGGTTCTTCTTGTTGTTTCGGGTGCCCTGGCCGGACTGGTGCCTGCTATGAAAGCGGCTTCCATTAAACCTATTGTCGCACTCAGGGACGAATAAAAAGAGGACTATGTTTTTTAAGATCATGATCGATATCGACAAGTGGCAGGAAATCATTTATTCACTGAGGCAGAATAAGTGGAGAACCTTCCTGACAGCCTTTGGGGTCTTCTGGGGTATCTTCATGCTGTTGGTCATGCTGGGTTCGGGTCGGGGACTGGAAAATGGTGTTACCACTGGCTTTGGTGATTTTGCCACCAACTCGGTTTTTATCTGGCCACAACGAACCAGCATGCCGTATAAAGGTTTTACCCGGGGGCGCAGGTTTACCTTTAACGATGACGATGTAACAGCCCTTAAAAATACAATCCCGGAAATCGCCTTGCTGGCTCCCCGTTTACAGGGCGGTGGATTCCAGAACGGAGATAATGTTGTTCGGGGCGATAAGACAGGTGCCTATAGTATATATGGAGATTCTCCCGACTATTTTAAAATCGATCCGGTGAATATTGTCAAGGGAAGATCTTTAAACGAACTGGATATACTGGAGAAAAGGAAAGTGGTGATTATCGGCAAAAGGGTTTATGAGGAACTCTTTGCCAAAAATGAAGATTGCCAGGGTGAGTACATTAAAATACAGGGGATTTATTTTAAGGTTATCGGACTTTTTTCTTCTAAAAAAACAGGGGAGAGGGCGAATGAAGAACAGTCATCCATATTCATGCCTTTCACCACGATGCAAAGAGCCTACAATTATGGGAACAGGGTATTCTGGTTCTCCATGACCTCAAAGGAGAATGTGCCTGTCTCATTTGTTCAGGAAAAAGCCATTACCCTGCTTAAGAAAAACCATAAAATTCATCCGGATGATGATGTCGCCATCGGGTCCTTCAATGTTGAAAAGCAGTTCAAGCAGATGAGAGGTCTGTTTGGAGGAATCGATCTCCTGATATGGATCGTGGGTATCGGAACCCTTCTGGCCGGAGTTATTGGCGTGAGCAATATTATGCTGGTTATAGTGAGGGAACGAACCCGTGAAATCGGCATTCAGAGGGCTCTCGGAGCCACACCTGTGCATATCATCGCTCAGATCATCAATGAAGCCGTTTTTTTGACCACCCTTGCCGGATATGTCGGACTGGTTGCTGCCGTGTTGGTCATCGAAGGTGTCAATTATTTGCTTGAAAACGCCAGCGGAGAAGGTTCATTTTTCAAACATCCTGAGATTGACTTCAGGGTGGCCGTCATCTCACTTATCATCCTTGTTTTGTCAGGCGTTCTGGCAGGTCTCATTCCCGCCAAAAGGGCCCTTAAAATTAAACCAATCGAAGCACTAAGAACTGAATAAATTAACTGAACATGAAAAAGTTTTTAAGAATATTAATGATTGTTGTGGTCCTGGGAATTTTCGGATGGACCTTAGTATATCTTTACGGTAAGTCCAGGAGCAAACCTCTGGTGTACACCACAGAAAACCCTTTTGTGGATAATGTGGTAAGGAAAACCGTGGCTACCGGAAAAGTGGTACCCAGAAAGGAAGTGGAGATCAAACCGCAGATCTCAGGGATCATTCAGAAAATTTATGTTGAAGAAGGACAGATGGTCAAAGAGGGAGATCTGATTGCAAGAGTGAAGATCATACCGAATATGATCAACCTGAATGAAGCGGAATACAGGTTAAAGACTTCCGAGAATAATTTCAGCGATGCCAAAAAGAATTTTCAGAGGCAAAAGCTGATGTACGAGCAGGGTGTCATTCCGGATGCCGAATTCCAGAAATACCAGCTCGAATATTCCAACTCACAGGAGGAACTTGAAGCTGCAAGAAATAACCTGACCCTGATCAGGGAAGGTGTGACCTCCAAATCGGATCAGGCTACCAATACCCTTATAAGGTCAACGATTAACGGAATGATCCTGGACATTCCGGTGGAGGAGGGTAAATCCGTCATAGAAACGAATACATTCAGCGAAGGAACAACCATTGCCACTGTTGCCGACATGGGAGAGATGGTTTTTGAAGGCAAGGTTGACGAGACGGAAGTAGGGAAGATCAAGCCGGGCATGAACCTGCTCCTGTCCATCGGGGCTATTGATGAGCAGAAATTCGGTGCAGACCTTGAGTTTATTGCACCGAAAGGTGTTGAGGAAAACGGGGCTATTCAGTTCGAAATTAAAGCAGCCGTAAATCTGAAAAATAATTATTTCATTCGTTCCGGCTATAGTGCTACCGCCGATATCATCCTGGAAAAACATGACAGCGTGATGGTCATACCGGAAAGCCTGATACGTTTTGAAGGCGATTCCTCTTTTGTGGAAATTGAAACGGCCGACCAGGTTTTTGAGAAAAGGTATATAAAGACAGGACTTTCCGACGGAATAAATATAGAAGTCGTTTCAGGACTCGCGATCGACGATAAGATCAAGGCCACTGAGAAAGAGCAGATTTGATTTTTTTTCATTGACCGGAGAGCTGCTATAGTCAGGATGGTTTCTGTTACCTGGCTTTGGCAGCTTTTCTTAGATCTGTACTCTAAGAGATTGGTTATTATAACCGGTTATCCTGTCACTTTCCTTAAAAATTTGTCTCTGAATCACCCCATCTGGCATGTCATGTGATTTTTATTATATTTGCCTCTTCACCATTAAAAATCCTCAGACGCATGCAAAAGATCAATGCATTTCTGTTAGAATTAAACAAGTACCTGGGAGGGAACGAATGGTTTGTGTACTTTTTGCTGGGAACAGGGGTGTTTTTCACATTCTATCTTGGTTTCCCGCAAATAAGGTATTTTGGCCATGCGCTGAAAATTGTCCGCGGTAAGTATGATAAACCGAGTGACATTGGGGATACATCTCATTTTCAGGCTTTGGCGACAGCCCTTTCAGGGACGGTGGGTACGGGTAATATTGCCGGCGTTGCCCTGGCCATTCACCTGGGCGGACCGGCAGCGTTGTTCTGGATGCTTATGACAGCTGTGCTTGGCATGTGTACCAAATTTGTTGAAGTCACGATCTCTCATAAGTACAGGGATATCCTTCCCGATGGATCTATTTCCGGGGGGCCGATGTATTACATGAAGAAAAAACTAAATATTAAAACCAAATCGGGAAAACTGATCCGCACCGGAGCCATCCTGGGCGCATTCTTTGCCTTTGCTACCATCCTTTCATCCTTTGGTACCGGCAGCCTTCCGCAGGTCAACAGTATCTCCGATTCTCTGTTTACAACCTTCCACATCAACAGAATAACCTCGGGTGCAGTACTGGCTGTACTGCTCGGCCTCGTAATCATCGGAGGTATCAAACGTATCGCAAAAGTGACATCCACTCTGGTACCGTTTATGGCAATTTTTTACTTCCTGGGTGCCATATTCGTGATCGGGACAAATTATCAAAACCTCCTGCCCTCGCTTGCTTCTATTTTCAAGGACGCTTTTACGGGAAGTGCAGCTGTCGGAGGATTTCTCGGAGCAGGATTTGCCTTTACCTTCAACCGGGGTGTAAACCGCGGATTGTTTTCCAACGAGGCCGGTCAGGGTTCCGCCCCGATCGCCCACTCCGCCGCCAAAGCCCATGAGCCCGTTTCCGAAGGAATGGTCGCCATACTTGAGCCCTTTATCGACACCATCATTATTTGCACGCTCACAGGACTTGTCCTTCTCACTTCGGGCGTATGGAAGGAAAAGATTTATAACCAGTTTGAAGAGACTGATCTCAGGATCGTCTCCGGAATGTATCATGAAAATGTAAAGCCTGAGAGCACTGAACTCAGAAATTATTTCTCCGGAAAGTCGACCCTTCCTCTTTTTACGGGTAAACTGAATGTGGACAGCGGCAGGATAACCAATGCCGTCACCCTCCTTCACGCCCAGTCTGTTGCCGATGATGTCACGGTGAAGGCAAACGGTAAACCTTTTACCGGAATTCTCGATGTTCAAAAGGGCAGGATTCGGCAAAATGAATTTTCACAGGTCAGGATATGGGGTAAATCCCTGATACATAGTGCACCCTTAACCACTGAAGCCTTTAACAGGAGCTTCCTTGGCAACTACGGGCAATATATCGTAGCCATTGGCCTTCTCCTATTTGCCTTCTCAACGGCAATTTCCTGGTCGTATTATGGGAGCCGCGCTGTAACCTATCTCTTTGGAACCCGTTATGTGGTGATTTATAAAATGTTCTATGTAGTAGCTTTTTTCTTTGCTGCATTCACCGATACGACCATAGTGTGGAATCTTTCATACATAACAATCGCCCTGATGACCATTCCCAACCTGTTGGGTTTGTGGATCCTGCACCGGGATATTAAATCGACGATCAAACAATACTGGATAGATTTTGTAAAGGAATGGCCCGATGACAGGTTACCCAAACGTCTTCGGGGAAAAGTGTAACCGGTACGGATAAAGGTTATCTCCTTTCCAGTTTGGCTACATTCTCCACATGATGGGTCTGCGGGAACATGTCAACAGGCTGCAGGGCCGTAACCCGGTAACTTTCGTTCAGTAACTGAATGTCTCTGGCCTGTGTGGCAGGGTTACAACTGACATAGACGATCTTTTCCGGTCCGATATTCAGAATCTGTTCCACTACCTTAGCATGCATTCCGGCCCTTGGAGGATCCGTGATAATGATCTGGGGCTTTCCATGCCTGGTCACAAAAGATTCATCCAGCATATCCTTCATATCTCCTGCAAAAAAGTGTGTATTTGTGATGCCGTTGATCCCGGAATTTACAATGGCATCGCTGATCGATTCAGGAACCGATTCAATGCCGACGATTTTACCGGCTTGTGCTGCGAGAAAGTTGGCGATGGTTCCCGTGCCTGTATAGAGATCATATACCGTTTCGTGACCCGACAGGCCGGCAAAATCTCTGGCAACCCCGTAAAGTTTGAGAGCCTGCCATGTGTTGGTCTGGAAGAATGACTTCGGACCTATTTTGAATTTCAGGTCCTCAAGGTTCTCAAAAATATGATCCCGACCGTGAAATAACCTGATATCCTGATCGTAAAGCGTGTCATTGCCCTTGCCATTAATCACATACATAAGGGAGGTGATGGAAGGTACTTCCTGAAGAAGGTGATCGAGCAGTCGTACTCGTTTTTCCTCATCATCGTGGAAAAAGGAAAGCACAACCATGACTTCACCGGTCGATGCCGTCCTGATAATCAGATTTCTAAGAAAGCCGTGCTGTTCTTTCTGACTGAAAAAGGTATAACCGTTTGACAGGGCATAATTCCGGATCACATCGCGGATGGTATTGCTTGGTTCTTCCTGAAGCCAGCATTTCTGTATGTCAACCACCTTGTCAAATAATCCGGGGATATGAAAACCCAGTGCACGGGTGTCGGTGATTACGTTGCCGGTGTCAATCTCTTCCTGGCTCAGCCAGCGATGGTCGGAAAAAGTATACTCGAGTTTATTGCGGTAAAAGCGGTCCCGGGGCGAACCGATGATCTCCTGAACCGGTGGAATCTCAACGTGGCCTATCCTGCGTATCGCGTCTTCTACCTGTTGCTGTTTATATCTCAGCTGAAGTGAATAGGGAAGATGCTGCCATTTACACCCTCCGCAAATTCCAAAATGTGCACAGAAAGGTTGCTGCCTTATATCTGAATATTTGCGGAAAGCGGTGACCCTGGCCTCCATATAATGGCTTCGTTTTCTGGTGACCTGCAAATCAACGATATCACCCGGCACGGCCATGTTTACAAAACATACCATGTTGTCAATCCGGGCAATGGCTTTTCCTTCGGCTGCTACACCGCTGATCTCAACATTTTCGTAGAATGGCAATTTTTTTCTTGACAAATCAGTTTATTTTTATGTGATGATCTTTCTCATTTTTGAATTCGCAAAGATAATCATTACCGTGAACATCGGTGAACCTTGAACTGTCCTTAATGCCTTTGTATTAATTAAAGTGCAGGAAAAAACAGCAATGTTTATTTCATTGTTACCGCTTATTAAACTTACTTTGCAGATTCGAAAATCGTGATTCTTATTCACATTGGTTTTACGTGATAATTTTTTTGAGAATGATTTCTGTTGATAATATTTCGGTCAGGTTTGGAGGATTTAGCTTACTTGAAGATGTTTCGCTGATGATCGGTGAACGCGATCGTATAGGTCTGGTTGGCCGGAACGGGGCCGGAAAGACAACGCTGATGAGGATAATCTCGGGCAGGCAGGAGCCGTCAGAAGGCCGGGTGGTATGCTCATCGGGACAAACCACAGGGTATTTGCCACAACAGATGTCCCATCATGACGGTAAAACCGTTTACGAAGAAGCTATGGCAGCCTTCGACCAGGTATTGAAACTGGAACGGCAGATCAATCACATCAACGAGGAACTTGGGAGCAGGGAAGACTATGAATCTGAAGCGTATCTTAAGCTGATCGACGACCTGACGACCAAGAACGAAAGATTTGAGATGGAAGGCGGAAGCTCAGTCCATGGTGATGTTGAGAAAACTTTAACCGGCCTCGGCTTCGAAAGAAGTGATCTTGATAGACAGGTTTCCGAATTCAGCGGAGGCTGGCGTATGAGAATAGAACTGGCAAAGATACTCCTTAAAAAGCCTGATTTTATTTTGCTTGATGAACCGACCAATCATCTCGACATCGAGTCCATACAATGGCTTGAAGAGTTCCTGTCCGGATATTCCGGCGGGGTAGTACTGATATCCCACGACAGGGCATTTCTTGATCAAATTACCAACCGGACCGTTGAGATAAGCCTCGGAAACCTGACCGATTATAAAGTAAGGTATTCGCAATATGTAGTTCTTCGAAAAGAGAGACGGGGACAGCAACTCGCTGCCTTTCAGAATCAGCAGAAGAAAATACGGGATACGGAGGAGTTCATTGAACGTTTCCGTTATAAAGCGACCAAGGCTGTCCAGGTCCAGTCGCGCATAAAACAGCTCGGGAAACTCGACCGGATTGAGATGGAGGAAGAGGAAAATATGGCGATGAACCTGAAATTTCCGCCTGCTCCAAGATCAGGAAAAGTGGTTGCGGAAACCAGAGCGCTCGGGAAAAAGTACGGAAACAAGATCGTACTTGACAAAATCGACCTGGTTATTGAACGGGGAGAGAAAATAGCTTTTGTGGGTAAAAACGGTGAAGGGAAAACAACCCTGTCCAAAATACTGATCGGTATGCTTGATCATACCGGTGAACTGAAAAAAGGGCATAATGTTTCTGTTGGTTATTTCGCCCAGAATCAGGATGAACTGCTCGATGAAAACAAAACCGTTTTCGACACCATCGATGCTGTAGCTGTGGGTAATATCCGGACGAAAATCAGGGACATCCTTGGCGCCTTCCTTTTTAGCGGGGATGAGGTGGATAAAAAGGTTAAAGTGTTATCCGGGGGAGAGAGATCACGGCTTTCTCTGGCCAGCATGCTCATGCAGACAAATAATTTCCTGGTAATGGATGAGCCGACCAATCATCTTGATATGCGTTCAAAAGATATATTGAAATCAGCCCTCAGAGACTATGACGGCACCCTGCTCGTCGTATCCCACGACAGGGAGTTTCTTGACGGACTGGTGGACAAAGTTTACGAATTCAGGAACCATAAAATTTACGAGCATCTCGGAGGGATATATGAATTTCTCAGGCGTCGGAAACTGGATTCACTCAAGGATCTTGAGAGGTCAGCTAAACCGGCCGCTAATGTAGATGGTCTGGCTGCTTCGGATAACAAAGCCGACTACCAGAAAAGGCGCGAAAAGGATAAGACGATCAGGAAAGTGGAAAACCAGCTGGAGAAGACTGAAGAGATAATTTCAAAGTTGGAGAAAGAGCTTGAAGAAATGAACCGTCTGCTTGCCAGTCCTGATAAAATTGATGATCAGAACCTCTTCGGTCAGTATGAAAAAGTGAAAAAGGAGCTTGATGTTAAGATGAATGATTGGGAAAGGATTCACTCTGATACTTGAAAAATTGAAAGATGAAAGATTTTAGTTAAATTGGGATAAAAAATACAGGGAGTGAACAGGCATTCTTTTATGACCATCGGTATTGTACTGATCTTTTTTTTGCAGGCATGTGAAGTGCCTCAAAAAACAAGGAGGCCTGCCGGTAACCTTGCTGATATTTATAATCCCGGACGGGCAACCGTCCATCCTGATTTTTTGGTTAACCATATCAACGACTCAGCTTCTGTACTTTACATCCGTATTTTCCCGGCTGAATTATTGTTTAACCAGGCTAATGAACAGGGTGCTTTCATTGCCAGGCTTAAGGAGAGTTTTGTCCTCAGGGAGACGGATATGAATCCGGACAGGGAAAAGGGTATCATCGATTCCGCCTCTGTTCTGCGGACGCTCAACAGGAGTGATATGAGGAACAGCTTCTTCTCAGCTTTGCCACTGAAAGCAAAAATAGGGAAAGAATATATGGCAAGGGTTGATATCGCCGATCTTCTTAGGGGTTCGGTAAGTGAAAATTTTCTCATAGTGGACAAAACATCTCCTTTCAGTCCACAAAACTTCAGAGTACTTTCCGCAGTTACAGGATATCCTTCTTTTACCAACGTTTTTACGTCACAGGAAAAATTCAGGATCCTGTTCAACCGGATGGGATATGACAGCCTTTTCGTTGATTATTATACTCCGGACCTAAGCCTTCCCAGGCCAATCTTCTCAACGGCTCCTGAAATCCCGATGAAAACCTACCCGGACAGTGTGTGGTCCCTGCCTTTTAATGATACTACGGCATATCAGTTGCCTATGAGAGGAATGTATCATATCAGGGTAAGCCCTGGAACATAAAGAAGGATTGACCCTGTTTAATTTTGGTGAGAATTTCCCCAGAATACAAACGCCCGATGATCTTCTCGGCCCATTGGTTTACCTGTCGTCATCAGCCGAATTCAGAGACCTGCGGATGGAACCTAACCGTAAGCTGGCCATTGATAACTTCTGGCTGAAAATGACCGGAAACATGGATGCGGCGCGTGAACTTATCAGAGTGTATTACACAAGGGTTTTATATTCAAATCTCTATTTTACCTCGTATAAGGAAGGTTGGAAAACGGACCGGGGAATGATCTACATAGTCTTTGGTCCGCCAAATCTTCTGGAGAAATCCATAGACACTGAAAAGTGGACGTATTTTGGTAAAAAAGGCAATTCACCAATTGAATTCTTCTTCGACAGGAATAAAAATCTGTTTACATACCGGGATTTCATATTGAACCGAAATGCCAGTTCAACTGCGTACTGGTCAGATGCCGTCAGTTCCTGGAGACGAGGTAAAATATATTCTCCGGAATACTAAAAGAAATAGCAAGTGAAAAAACAGGAAGATTTTATTTACGGTATCAGGGCTGTGATGGAAGCCATCCGGACCGGAAAGGATGTCGACAGGGTGCTTCTGGCAAATAAGCCGGACAGTCAGGTAGTGCTGGAATTGTTTCCACTTGTGAGGCTGCATGAAATTCCTTTTCAGTATGTTCCTTTTGAGAAACTGAATAAAATCACACGAAAAAATCACCAGGGTGTGGTGGCCTTCATCTCTTCCATTACCTACAGCCCGCTTGAGGAAATTGTGGCTTCAGCCTTTGAGAAGGGTAAAGATCCGTTGATCATTATACTCGACCAGGTGACTGATGTCAGGAACTTTGGCGCTATTGCCCGGTCTGCCGAATGCATGGGCTTTTCCGGTATCGTTATCCCATTTAAGGGTGCAGCCAGGATAAATGCCGATGCCGTTAAAACATCAGCCGGTGCACTGTTGAATCTTCCGGTTTCAAGAGTCAGTTCACTGGAACATGCAGCAGGGTATCTAAAGGATTCCGGCCTGAAGATCATCAGCGTTACAGAAAAAGCGGATGACTTTGGCTTTGACCATAGCCTGTCAGGACCTTTAGTCCTGATCCTGGGTAGCGAAGAAAAGGGCATTTCTCCCGGGCTGTTAGAATTGTCCGATCTCAGGATTAAAATTCCGATGACTGGCTTGACCCAGTCATTGAATGTTTCCGTTGCCGCTTCGATCATGATGTACGAGGTAACCCGGCAACGGATAGCCGTAAAATCCTAATATAGCGGGATATGCCTGCTGAATGATTCTTCCAGAGAAATGAATGTTTCCGTTCGTGCTATGCCCGGAATAGCCTGGAGTTTGTCAACCAGTACATGCTTCAGATCCTCATTACTCTTGGTATATACCTTGATGAAGATACTGTAATTCCCAGTGGTGTAATGGCATTGCACAATCTCAGGAATATCTTTAAGTTTTTTGACGACCTCAGGGTACAAACTTGCACTCTCCAGGAATATCCCCATGTAGGCACAAGTATGGTATCCGATTTTCTTCGGATTGATCATAAATTCTGAACCGACGATAACGCCCAGCCGGGTGAGCCTTTGTATTCTCTGATGAATGGCGGCACCTGAAACATTACATTCCCTCGCAACTTCAAGATAGGGAATCCTCGCGTTTTCGGTGATTAGTGACAGGATCTTCCGATCCAGGCTGTCAATCTGTAATATCTCTTCCATTTCTATTGTTGATAATGAATAAATTCCATGTAATTATTATGAAAATAATTTTAATTCCAAAGTAAGCTAAAATATTTAATATAATAATGTAGTCATAATTGCCGGAAAAGTTATAATATCATATTTATATGATGGTTTTAGTTAGTGCGAATAAAGGAGTAAGCGATCAGAATTTGGTATGTTACAAACTGTTTCACATCAGGTAAAAATGATTAATTACTCCTTTATTATTCAGATTAAATGAAAGAAATTCCATTAATCTGATTTCAAACTGTAAATTTAAATAATATTGTCCTGATTTTTTCGACAGGAATTAAAAAAGGGCTTTCAAATTGCCTAAAAGTGCTGCAAAGCATGTTACTTACAAACAACGTGTTGCCAGTCCGGCAGGGAAGAAGTATTGAGGCTCTCCATTTTCTCCCGACCATGTAACGCTTTGCAGACTGAGGTTATGTAATATACCATAGCCATCTCCTCACAGGATAACGTTTCCGCAGTGGGGTTGGATTATTCCGTTTTTTGAATGGTTCAGGAACGACCCGCTTCATCCTGAAAGCGAACCAGATTTTTAAAATCATCACCCGTTGGATTTTGAAAAACCCTGAGTTCAAAATAGGGAATTGCAGCCAGGATATGGTCGAAGATATCTGCCTGGACAGATTCATACTTAGCCCATTCCTGGTCACGACTGAAAATGTATATTTCTATAGGGATGCCTGTTTCCGAAGGCTGGAGATGACGGACCAGGAATGTGAGTTCAGTGTTAACTTTGGGATGTTGCCTGAGATATGCTTCGATGTACCTCCTGAAAACGCCCAGATTTGTCATTCGTCTTCCATTGACGGGTATTTCAGGATCGATATTTCGCTCCAGATTGAAATTGGTGATCTCTTCTTCCCGTTGATCAATATAATCTTTGATCAGCTGGATCTTTCTGAGTTTTTCCTTTAGTTCGGGATTAAGAAACCTGACACTTTTCATATCGATACTGACAGACCTTTTAATTCTCCTGCCTCCCGATTCTTCCATTCCTTTCCAGTTATTAAACGCTTCGGTGACAAGTGAGTATGTTGGGAACGTAACGATCGTTTTATCCCAGTTCTGTACCTTGACAGTATTCAGTGTAATCTCCAGAACTGTACCGTCAGCCTGTCGGCTGGGCATCGTTATCCAGTCTCCGGGTTTTACCATTTGGTTGGCTGAAACCTGAACACTTGCTACCAGCCCCAGGATGGTATCTTTAAAAACCAGAAGGAGAACAGCTGCCAGCGCCCCCAGTCCGGCCAGCAGTTTCAATGCCGGTGTATGGCTTAGAATGGAAATGATAAAAATGAATCCGATAAAATAAATAATCAGTTTAACGACCTGCACATATCCTTTCACCGGTTTCTCTTTTGAAATCGGAAACGTAAGATAGATGGAATGCATAGCACTTAGAAATGAATCAGAAATGAGCAGGCCGACGATGATCATAAAAAGAACAGAAAGAGTTCTGATCATCGTCACCAGTCTTGGCATGTCAAGGGCATAATCAATGGTAAAGTATATTACCACAGCAGGGGCGATATGAGCCAGTCTTTGAAAAAACTTATATTCAAGAAGTGCGTCATCCCATTTATTTTTACTCTTTTTGACATAAGTCTTTAATGAATGGATCAGAATTTTTTTGGAGATTTTATCAGCCAGCCAGGCCAGCAATATGATGAATAGAAGAATAATTATTGTTTCCATCCAATTGGCTGTCTTGGCTGTAAGCCCTGCTTTCTGGAGAAGATGATTCAATCCGGCAATCCATTGTTCGATCATGATAAAAGACTTGATTTGTTTTTCTTTGGCGAAGTTATAATTTTACTACGTTTTCTGAAAGTGTTCAATTTCTGAAAGGATTAATTTATCTGTTATGCAATGAAACGATTGCTTTTCCTTCTGTTGACCATATCTCTGCAGGCACATGCCAGTACCGGTTTTACAGCTTGGTTCACAAATCACACGATGCGTGTCGATTACCTCATGGCTGGAGATAATACCTCATTTGAAATTTACCAGATTAAAGTTTATCAGGAACCTTTCTGGGGAGGGTCCATGATTAATCTTGTCGACACACTTAACTTCGGTGACTATACTTATGAGGTCAGGGACAGCAGTACGAATCAGCTCTTGTACTCACGTGGATTCAACACCCTGTTCAGGGAATGGCAGACCACGGATGAAGCGACTCACATAAAAAAAGCCTTTAAACAGACCCTGACGTTTCCTTTTCCAATACGAACCGTTATTTTGAATATTTACAGGCACCAATCCCAGGATGAATCGGAATTGAAATACTCAACTTTCATCAATCCCGGAGATATGCTCATAGAATATAGAAAACCGGCCGATTATATTACTGAAGATATTTTAATTTCCGGTGATCCGCACAAAAAAGTCGATGTCGTATATATCGCTGAAGGTTATACCGGATCTGAAAAAGAAAAGTTCTTCAATGATGTGAGACGCTACTGCAACTATTTGTTTACCATTGAACCTTACAACAGGAACAGGAACAAGTTTAACATTCGGGCGGTATTCTCCGTGTCGGAAGATTCAGGCACAGACAATCCAGGGCTGCATGAATGGAAGAATACGATTCTGAATTCAAATTTTTATACTTTCTACAGTGAGCGATACCTGACTACGGCCGATTACTGGAAGGTGAGGGACATTGCGGCAGAGGTTCCCTATGATCAGATTGTTGTACTGGTAAATACGGATAAATATGGCGGAGGAGGACTTTATAACCACTATACCATGTTTTCTTCCGACAATGCGTCTTCAGAACAGGTGTTCGTCCATGAATTCGGACATGCCTTCGCTGGCCTTGGTGATGAATATTACACGTCAAGTGTGGCTTATAAAGGTTTTTATGATCTCACCAAAGAGCCGGTTGAACCCAACCTGACAACCCTGGTTCATTTCGACAGGAAATGGAAGACAATGGTTAGTTCTAAAACACCTGTTCCAACTCCGGAAGAAAGTAAATTTGAAAATAAAGTCGGGGCGTTTGAAGGGGGCGGATATTTGGCAAAAGGGATTTACCGGCCTCAGATCGATTGCAGGATGAAAAGCAATACAGCAAAGGGTTTTTGTAAAGTTTGCCAGAAAGCAATCCAGGATATGATCAACTTTTATTCAGAATAGAGCCATAAGGCTACTTAACTGCCAACTTTTTATGAGGATTTTTCGTAAAGAAGCTTAAATATCACTAAGCAGGACTGTTTGATGAGAAAACTGGCGATGGATCTTTTATCTCAGATTCCGGCAATTTTTTAGACAGCCTGTTTTTTTTTAGTAGATTTGAGAACAAAGGATAAATCTGCCTGTGAACCGATATTCAGTAACTGAGATAATAGATGGCCTGAGACGTCGGGATAACCGGGTATTACGGTATATTTATAAAACCTATTATCCCCCGGTTGTCAAACTTGTTCTTACAAACAGTGGAACAGAAGATGATGCGAAAGATATTTTCCAGGAAACACTAATTGTCGTTTTCCGTAATATCCGGGACAAGGCTGATTTCAAGCTGGAGAGCGGTTTCCAGACATATCTTTATTCAATTGCCCGCCTGCTTTGGCTTAAACATCTTCGGAACAGTCGAAACCAGGATAAGAACCTCAAGGAGAACCATACCTTTATTGAATTCGAAGAACCCAAACCATTTAACGAGGAAGATATTCGTTACGCACTGTATCAGAGAGCTTTCATCAAAATTCCATCCGATTGCCAGAAGATACTGAAAATGTCAGTTGATGGTATTCCACAGAAAGAAATTGCCGATTCCCTTGGCTTTAAAAGTGAAAACTACATCAAAAAGAGAAAACATTTCTGCAAAGAATACCTCATCCTTAAAATCAAGGAAGATCCCGAATATAATGCGGATGGGGATTAGGATTATGTTCTTTTGATGGTCGCGTCCCTGCGGTATCTTCGGTATAATAAGAAGACGACAGGTACCGGGATTAGCAGGATCAGGATATCAATGATAAGATTCCATATTTTATTATGGTAAACAGGTTCCGAATTTCCGATGATGACGAAACTGGACCAGAAGAATGGATTTGATTTAAGCTGGTCGGCATTTGCAAGGAATTCAAGTTTCGACTTCCTGAGAGCTTCCGATTTGGATTCCCCCTGCCCGAGGTAATAATAGAAACGGTCCATTAATGATACAGTTGACTGATCTGCCACCTCCCAGAGTGTCATGAGAATGCTCGGACATCCTGCATATGTGAAACCTCTGGCCAGGCTCTGCATCCCTTCCCCCTCCTGAAACTTACCGAATCCGCTGCCACAGGAACTTAAAACTGCGAGACTGGCATTCAGTTTCATATCATAGATCTCGTACGTATGAAGAAAATTGTCGTTGGCAGTATCTTTAACCTGGGTGAAGGCAAGTTTTGAATATAATGGATTGTTATCGTCAAGAATGGTATGCATCGCCAGGTGCAGAATCTTGTAATTGGCGGCCTGCTTTTTGAAATTCGTCTCTGTGGCATTTACACCTTCATAAACCTTGCATTTCATTTCCTTTGAGATCTTATCCACTTCCATCTTGACAC
The DNA here is from genome assembly GCA_963764345.1 of uncultured Bacteroidales bacterium. Lineage (GTDB taxonomy): Bacteria > Bacteroidota > Bacteroidia > Bacteroidales > DASQZK01. The sequence continues at coordinate 103,855 of CAVXSF010000007.1, forward strand.
CGGGAATCCTGATTAGCTCCTCCTGGTCGGATTGGCGAAGGAGTTCAAATCCGGGACTATAGCTTGTTAGGTTTGCATATGAAGGGGCAAAAGCCAGGATTTCATTTAGCGCTTTTCCGCTGTGTGGTATTTCACTAAAATGAAGCGTGGAAGAGTAGGAGGTGCTAAAGGCATGCTCATATATCAGGAAAGGTACGGTATAATAATCAGGGGTTAAATCTTTAACAGGCTTTGTAATCAAAGCCTCAAAAGGCACATAATAAATGGCGCCATCAGGCACGATGATCACATCTTTACCCTCCAGGTATGGTTCAACAGGGGCGAAAAGTTCTTTATAAAGTTTATAACCCAGCCGGGTATAATTCTTATATGTCGTAGTCACATCGTACGAGAAATTCTGTCTGGTCATAACATTATAAAACCGGTTGCAATCAGCTGCAAGGGAAGTGTCAATTTTTTGTTCCAGGACCAGAGATCTGTCCTGGGAGATGATATAAGTATAAAGAAGGCTGTCCATAAACGAATATTCCACGATGATGGAACGCTTTGAGATCTTTTTCTGCACATCACTAATGCTGATTACAGAATTGTCGTATTTAAGCTTGTAATACTTGGGGTAATTCTTCTCTATAAATTTGATCAGGTCATCATATTCCCTGGAATACTCAAATAATTTTTCTTCCCAAATCTGGATCTTGGCGGTATCCGGAGATCATTTTTTGTTTCTCATTCATGACCATCTCATTATAGGCAGAGATTTTACGGTTCATTTCGGTTTCCCGTTTTGTTAGTTCGTAAGTCACATCCCCGTATTCCATCGCATTTTGCGAACGGATGCTGGATAGCAGACTGAATGCCCGTCCCTGCTCATTGATCTGAAAAGCCATGTTTTCATATTTTTGGTCGCCTGTGACTTTATACATGGCTTGGGCAATCTGCTGTCCTGTAAAGTAAATATCTTTTTCACCAGAGCTTATAAGAAATTGACTGCTTTCTGAATCGATTCGCAGCCTGATCCTGATTAAGTATAATAATCGCCATGATTAAGTGCATCCATACTATTATTTAAAGTATTTAGATTCCTATTTTGTATAAAGATCTTATAGAGTATTGTGGCTTTGTACTTAAGGGCATTGTATGCAATGTTTTCATTTTTAATTTGTGAGATCATTAGGATTGGATGAAAGTGAATAATTATTAAACGATTCAGAAGACAGGATTAAAACTTTTTGAAAATTTTCTAAGGCGGCAGTATAGTTTTTAGTGATATAGAATAGATTTTCCTATATCATGAGTAGATATTATTAAAGATTGGATTTCTTGGATTAAATTCTTTTTTTGCCAGTTTTTCGCCTGTTCATAATAGATCAAAAGCCTCACTAATTTTACCTAATTTTCGTGAAAGAAAATCTCCATATTCAAGATAGAAATGAATTTTCACGATTGGATTTGTTGATAATACTGTATTTTCAATTAATTTTTGTCTTTTATGAAAGTAATATAAGGCTAGGTTCAATATTGTTTTTATAAATTTTATCAAAAGAAAAGTTCCGATAAGTTGTGTTCATTTCATATGGAAAGTCAAGTCCACCAGCATTTTCAGCAAGGCGCATGTACTTATTTGATTCCTCCATAGTTATCAAAAAAAGCATATATTATACTTAAATTTCCATAAACCGTAACCTTAATTCCAATATTTACATCTGAATTTTTGTTAATTATTTGCAATGCCTGTTTTAAATAGATTAGGGCTTTAGTATAATCTCGTCTTGTCATTATCAAAGAGGCTTCATTATTGAGAAGTGCTGCTATCTTGCCAGGGTTTTCATCAGTTTGCTTAAAAAGTTCTTCAGCTTTATCAAAAGCCGTTAATAGCTTCATCAAACTGAAACAATTCCTTATTCAAAACTCCTAAATTAGTATAAGTATTTCCTAAATTTTGTTAATCTTCAGACCAGTATCTGAAGTTTAAGATCCAGAACATATTATAGTTGTTTTGCTGCTTCCTCATACCTTCCTTCCCTAAGCCAGGTAACTCCCTTTTGGTTTTCGGCATACTATAAGGGAATCTATGTTTTCTGCCTGCAGAATGAATGAAATAAATGGCAGACAAATTAATATCAATAAGAGTGATTCTATTTTATCATTTCATAAAAGGACTTAATGATAATGTAAAAATGTAAAAAGTTTTCGGTTTATAAAAGAATTTTTTATATTTATAACATGCAGTAATACAATTAAATACAAATTATTTTATGAAAATTTTAAAAATAGTTGAGTTTTCAGGGTAACGTTTGCCTTCCCGGGGGAATTAATTAATGAGAACAAAAATTAACCCCAAAAATTAGAAAAGATGAAAAATTTAAACTCTTTATTCCATCGGAACTCAGATGTAGCTTCGATCAGTAATTTCGAAAAATTTGCAATGACAAGAAATTTAATGAATAATGTACTTGGAGGTGATGGTGGTGTTGATATAATTCTTGATGATGATCCTCATACTCCTCCTCCTCCTCCTCCTCCAAAAGAATCCAATCCCTGATTGAGAATTCAGAATAGATTTTCTGAGCTTCATATTGACGGATTTCGGTAAGCCTTTTGGCTGCCAGGTGTAAGAGGTAATTTATACTCTGTTGAAGAGAGTTATTGTAATTGGCTTTGAATGTAATAACATAGCTGCAGAAATGTAGATAAGCGGTGAAACTTTACAGGATAATGGAATTTACCATTATCTGGTTAACGAATCTCAATACAATACATGCGCAGCGGTGTCAGCATAGATAATCTTGCATAACCATTGGTTATGAGCATAATATAAAATTATGAATATTAATAAACACACATAGTGATGGACAAAAACAGGCATTTAATCTCGAAATACCTGGAAGGCGAGCTGGATCCCGGTGAAGTCGCCAGGTTTGAAGAAACTCTGCTTGAAGATCAGAGCTTCAGGAGGAACTGGACCTCTATAGGGAGGTGGATGACGCTCTGGCAGATACCGAAGTGCTTGGAACTACGTGCACAACTGGATGAGTTGCACGAAGAACTAACACCTCAGTTGGAGAGGAGAAACAGAAGATCCTCGAAACGCGTTCTCCGTTATGCGGTTGCTGCATCTGTTGCAGTTGTTATCAGTCTCGGAACTTACAGCTTATTCTTTAAGAAAGTTTCGGATAACAAAATTGTCAGCCAGTTTTACAAGCCTTATGATGTAACTCTGGTCAACAGGTCTGCAAACAACAACCTGGATGTAACACTCAGAAGTGCTCTCCTTAAATATGAAAACCGGGAGTACGACGAAGCGATCAAATTGTTCCAGAAAGCCCTGGAGATTAATCCAAAAATGGTCGCATCCAATCTCTACACCGGGATTTCATATTTCGAAATCCAGAAGTACAGGGAAGCCGATAAGTCCCTTTCCAAGGTGATTGAACAGAACGATAACCTGTATATTGAACAGGCTGAATGGTATCTTGGATTTTGTTATCTGAAGCTTAATGAGAATGAAAAGGCACGTGAACAGTTTGCAAAGCTTGCCAGCAAATATGGCTATTATCAGAAAGGTGCCAGGAAAATTCTGAGAAAGATCAGAAAGTAGTGAGTTAATTTTTTCTGAAGACGGACGTAGATGTTGTGTAATTTTAGCTCTGTGAGAATGAGAGGAAAGCTAACATATGATGAGGTTAAGAGTTACGTAAGCGAGCTTGAAGCGAAGGTTGCGGATCTGGAAAAAAAGCTCGGTGAAAACCGTGAAAAGACGGAAAGGCTGAAAAGCAGATTTTTATCCAGTATCTCTCACGAATTGCGTACTCCGATGAATGCTATCCTGGGTTTTTCCAACCTGATGGTTGATAAGAACTTACCTCATGATAAGAAAGAAGAGTACATGGAGCACATCAATATGAACAGCAACAGTCTTCTTAGTCTTGTCGACAGTATGATCGATGTTTCGTTACTTGAAATAGGTGAACTGAAGGTGAAAAAGGAGAGGTGCAATCTTGACATGCTTATGCAGCAGATCTATCATTATTTTAATATTGATAAGCATAAAATGGGAAAGGATCATTTGGCACTTCTTCTCAACAAGTACAGGAGCGAAGGTGACTTCCTTATTTACACCGACCCGTACCGGTTATCACAGGTTCTTTCAAATCTTTTACATAATGCCTTGAAGTTTACAAATAAGGGCATCATTGAGTTTGGATATACGGTCAGAGATGATGGGAAACTTGAATTTTTCGTCAAAGACAGCGGGAAAGGTATTCTGGCTGAAAAAGCCAGGTCGGTATTTAACAAATTCGAAAAACTCGATGATGATGAAAAGGGGAGACCGGAAAGTGGACTGGGCCTTGGTCTGACACTGGCAAAAGGAATAATCAATTTGCTGGGTGGTGAGATCTGGATCGAATCCAACATTTTTAAAGGCTCAACTTTCAATTTTACGATTGATTATGTTGAAAATCTGGAATATAAAACAAAACAGGCGAATATTTTACAATCGCTGATTGTTTGAAACAACTGTCAGATCTTTAGTTCTTTGATCCGAATATTTTTAAGTCCCAGGATTTTAAGGGGTTAGAATCCAGGGAGCGTACTCAAAACAACCGATCGGACAGTGATATCATAATAGCGTTTAACCGCAGGATAGAAAAAGGTTAGTTTTTGTTCTTCCGTTCTTTAAAAGTTATGAAAAGCCAAAGCAGATAAATGATTTTAAGGGGTTAGAATCATTAATCATCTTTTTAAGTTCTCATATAAACTTGAGCTGAGAAGGGCTCAGGATTGAAAGGTTAGGTTATATATAGTTTTTAGTTTTTGATCAAGCGATGTTAGGTTCTTTATTTTTTGGTTAGCTGAGATTTGTCAGAATGGCAGATCGTCAAATTCCTGGTCGGGTGAGGAAAAATCTTCCTCTCCCGGTAAAGGGATGTCTTTCCGGTGGAAAATTTTCCGGATGAGCATCGCCAGGAGCAGAAGACTGATGTTCAATCTTCCAGGCCTCAAGGTTGGTAAAATAACTTATGTTACCATCTTTTTCCCACTTGCGGCCGCGAAGATTAAAACTGACTTTCACGTTCTTCACCTGTTTTAAATGAGTCAAGGAGTGCACATTTATCCTGCGTGAGCTGGAATTTAATGTAATCCGTAAACTCAAAACCATTTGAATTTTCATTTTTCTCGATGACAAATTCTCTTTTTTTGAATTTACTGCTGATTTCACTGATATCATATTTTTCAATCAGTGTTCCGGTAATTTCAAAGTTCATAGTTTAAGTCAAAGTTTAATAATTTAACAATAGTATAAATTTAATTTAATATCCTTTATTACTTTTTGACAATTACCTCGACAGAAAAAGGTTAGAATATTCTAACCTTTTTCCTTTTTGTATTATATGTGAAAAGTGTTTAAAAATCAGCGTCTTTTCTGATTTTTTTTAAAGATTTATTTCTTTATGTCGAGAAGTTCAACTTCAAAAATGAGAACTGAATTGGCAGGGATCTTATCCTGAACGTTTTCTCGATCCGTAGGCCAGACTCACTTGGAATATAAAGTTCCCATTTTGAACCCACTTTCATCATCTGAAGTGCTTCACTCCATCCCGGAATAACACCTCCGACCTGGAAAGTAGCAGGCTCACCTCGCTTCAATGGAACTGTCAAACACAGTACCGTCAATCAGTTTACCGGTATACTGAACTACAACGGTATCGTTGGGTCCCGGACTCGGGCCGTCACCTTCGGTCAGGATTTTATATTCAAGACCTGATTTAGTGGTTTTTACGCCTTCTTTGCCCTTATTTTCTTCAAGAAATTTTTGTCCGGCAGCAAGATTTTCCTCAGCAATCTTGCTTTCTTTTGCCTGCATTTCCTGTGATTTTTTCATAAGATAACTCTGGATGTGCATCCCTGTTTCAGAGGCTGGCATGACCGATTCATCCTGTCAACCATTCCGGCTTTAACACCTTTCAGAAAGAGGTCATGATCTGAAATCATCTGTGATCGTTCATTTTTTCAACATTACCTTTGACAAATCCACCCATGTCATAGCCATAGCTATAGGCGAAAGTGTCAATTTCATAGTTCATTTTGGTAGAGCTTGTCACCCCGGTTGCGGGAAGATACAAGTCCGAGAACATATCCAATTGCAAGGAAAACAACTCCTACAATTATGATAACTCCATTTTTTTTCATATTCAAATTTTTTATTATTAATTAGATGAGCGAAGTTACTACAATTAATTTAAAGCGAAAAAAGTTTTTTTATTTGCTGGCTCTGAGCATTTCCCGTTTTCCCGGAGGCCCCTTGATCTTTTCAGTCCTGTACCCGCATGCTTCAAGAGTTCTGCGAACACTGCCCTTCACAGAGTATGTTGTAAGCTGCCCTCCGGCATTCAGAGCATTGTAAATTTTGGCAAATACATCTGTTGACCATAATGATGGCTGAACATCCGGGGAAAATGCGTCGAAATAAACCAGGTCGGGCTTAAAGGTAAATTCAAAGGATTTGAGATCATCCTGAATTTTAAAAAGTGTGAAACTTTTATGCAGCGGAATACTGCAATTCCAGTCTGACTCATGGATCAAACTAAAGTACGGACGTATTTCTTTTGTCAGCAATTGGCCGTAATTCAGGGCTAACCACTCATCCTTCTCAAGCGGGTATTTTTCAATAGCATAATAGGTTATGGTCAGACCATAATGCAAGGCTGCCTGTAAGGAAAGAATGGCATTCAGACCGGTACCGAATCCGACTTCAAAAATGACCGGGGATTTAATCTGACTGTGCAAAAGACATTCACGAATAAATAGATGTTCCGATTCATTTAGTGCGCCATATACGGAATGATAATGCTCATCCAGTCCGGGAACATAAATCGTATGAGAGCCGTCTTTGGAAAAAATGATCTGCCTGTCCATACTTTTTTATTACGGCCCAAAATTACATCACATTCTGATAGGACAGGGTTAAGGAATGTTAATATTTTGGTGTGCACAGAAAATTTCATATATAGCGGCTTTCACCACACTGAAGATTCTTTAATCACAGTTGTATTATTTAAGAGTTTAATTCATTCTGCTTTGACTGAATAAAAAAATCAACTCGTTTTTACCCTTAACCACTAAAGGGAACGGGTTGATTTTTCAGATTGCTTCCCTTCAGGGCTGGGGATGTACCGCAGAATATGTTTACCCCGGCAATTCCCTGACAGGACCCGAAAGAAAAATGGCGGAGTTATTTACAATTTCATCAGCATATTATACATTTACGGCAAACTGTATCAGGTTTGTTATCCAGGTTCCTGTATTTACGAAATGAAGCGGTAACAGATCAACTGCCTGCTTTGAGAATATCCGGAAACAGGTCAGAGTGGCCGATGAAGAAGGTATTTATAAAATAAAAAATATTAATGAGGAAGCATCATACGGATGTTTTAGGTCTGGCACTTCAGGATTACCTGTCCGGTATCACAGAAAAGAATATCATCGTTCACTCACCTGATTTTGAGGATGATGTTATTCCGGTTTCCTATTACTTCAGGGACAAACGACACTTGCCAGCTCTTGAGAGCAAGGCGATCGGGCTTTGCAGAGGCAGTATTTTGGATGCCGGTGCCGGCGCGGGTTCTCATGCGCTCATCCTGCAGGAGAACGGAATGGATGTGACGGCACTTGACATATCCCTGGGTGCTTGTGAGGTTATGAGAAAACGCGGTGTTCAATCGGTGATCAATGGTAATATCTTCGAATTCAGCGACGGAAAATTCGATACAATCCTGATGCTCATGAATGGCATCGGATTAACGAAATCTGTTAAAGGATTAAACGTATTTTTAAAAAAAATTCCGAATTTACTCAAGGCTGGGGGACAGCTCCTTTTTGACTCCACGAACCTGATCTATCTCCTGCAACAGGACGACGGATCTGTGCTGCTGAATCTTAATGACATCTATTATGGGGAGGTGGAATTTCAGCTTGAATATTCGGGCTTCATCTCCGAGTCTTTCAACTGGTTATATATTGATTATGACACCCTCGAATGGATGAGTGAAAATGCCGGGCTAAAGGCTGAAATGATATTGGAAGGTGAAAATCTCAGCTACCTGGCAAGGATCACTTTTTAGGCTTTTCCGGAAGATATTCTTCGTACCTGTTTCCCAATGCCCTGAACATATTGATTTTGGAATTTGAATTTGATCTCTGTACATTTTCAATTACCTCACGGACATATCTCCGTTTTGTCTCACTTTCCCAGGGGCAGGTTTTTTCCTCCTTCAGTAAATTTCTCAAACCGGCGTAATCCTGCAGGTCATGTTCCCAGAGATCCAGGAGTGGACGGATCAGATGGACCCTTCCCCCGAACATGGATAGTGAATAAGGCAGGGAACTGATAGAACCATGATAGAGTAAATTCAGCATGAAGGTTTCAAGGGCATCATCACGATGATGACCAAAGGCTAATTTGTTAAATCCATCTTCCCGCGTAACATTAAAAATAGCTTTACGCCTTTGCCATGAACAAATGAAGCATGGTGATTTACTTGTGCGTTCCGGATAAACCGAGACCGTCCTGAGAATAAGAGGAATTCCCTGATTGTCACAAAAATCCCTTAGATAATCTTGATTTATGGAATAACCTATATCTTCCACCGCTACATGTATGGCAGCCATATCCACATGAAAAGGAAGAGTTCTGATGGTATTGGCAAGAATTTCAAGCAGTATAAAGGAATCTTTTCCTCCGGATATTCCGGCAAGGATCCTGTCTCCCTCTTCGATCATGTGGTGTTCGATCATGGTCTTTCCGGCTTTTTTGCAAAGTTTTTTGAACAGTTTGTCTCTGCTGATCTCAGCTTCAGTTCTCATGTCATGATGTATTTTTGCAGGTAAGCCTGTTCTGTTTGATACTCCCAGGATATTCCAAATCATTCCGTCAGACATTGAAATCCGGGTTTTAAAAGAAAGAGAAACAGGCAAAAAACCTTAAAATTGTGAACTTGATAATAGAGGCACAAAGTTCGCAAAATTTTCCGGACAGGGTTATGATGTCCGGTCAGGTAATTACATTGGCATCATGATTTACTTTGAACCCGCAAAGTCTAAAATGGTTAATAATGTTTATCACTAGATGCGATTTATAATTCCATGGAGAAAAAGGGAACATTTTCTCAGTTAATTTGAAAAAAATCTATTAAGTTCAACCAAAATTTTAACCTATGCTACTACAGACTATTGACTGGGTTATTCTCATCATTTTTTTCGTGATTTTGCTCACCCTCGGTTTTCTGGCTTCACGAAATGCAGGGAGAAGTACAGCTGATTTTTTCCTGTCGGGAAGGAATATGCCATGGTGGCTCCTTGGTGTTTCTATGGTAGCTACCACCTTCAGTTGTGATACTCCAAACCTTGTTACGGATATTGTCCGGCAGCATGGTGTTGCAGGAAACTGGGTCTGGTGGGCATTTGTTCTGACAGGCATGCTCACAGTTTTTGTGTATGCAAAGCTATGGCGCCGTTCAGGTGTTCTTACCGATCTGACATTCTACGAGATCAGGTACAGTGGCAAAACGGCTGCTTTTCTACGGGCATTCCGTGCCCTTTACTTAGGAGCTTTTTTCAATATTGTAGTCATTGCTTCAGTGAGCCTGGCACTGATTAAGATCGGCGGGGTCATGCTGGGATGGTCTGCTCAAAGGACTCTTATCATTGCGGCTGTCATTGTTGTGATTTACAGTACCATTGGTGGATTGAAAAGTATCCTGGTAACAGATTTTTTCCAGTTTTTCGTTGCTATGGTGGGCGTTATCGGAGCCGCCGTGATCATCATTCACTTGCCACAGATTGGGGGAATGAAAGGGCTCATCAGTAATCCTGCTGTGAGGCCCAAGCTTGACTATGATACCCAGTTTCAGTGACCGGGACCTTTTAATTACCGTATTTATCCTGCCGCTTGCCCTGCAGTGGTGGAGCGTGTGGTATCCTGGTGCTGAACCCGGAGGGGGAGGATATATCGCTCAGCGGATGTTGTCGGCGAAGAATGAAAACGGTGCAAGATCAGCTACTTTATTGTTCAATATCCTCCATTATGCACTACGGCCCTGGCCATGGATCCTTGTCGGACTGGCATCACTCATTATATTCCCGGATATTCAGTCGCTCAGGGATGCTTTCCCGAATGTGCAGTCTCAGTTCATTCAGAACGATTTTGCCTACCCTGCCATGCTGTCCTATCTTCCCGCCGGTTTTCTTGGTCTCGTCGTGGCCTCGCTGGTTGCTGCCTTCATGTCAACCGTTGCATCCCAGATAAACTGGGGTTCTTCCTATATTGTGAATGATTTTTACCGGCGTTTTCTGAACCCTGAAGCTACAGAGAAAAAGCTTGTACTTGTTGGCCGGATATCCACTGTAGTTTTGATGACATTATCCGTCCTGCTTGCCCTTCTTCTCAGCAATGCTCTCCAGGCCTTTCATATCCTGCTTCAGATCGGTGCCGGTACCGGCCTGATCTATATCCTGAGGTGGTTCTGGTGGAGAATAAATGCTTTTACAGAACTTACCGGGATGATCGTTTCTTTCGCCGTTGCTCTTTACCTCGAAGTTTTTCACGTAAAACTCGGCTTTCCTCCACTAAGTATTCCTGTTAAACTTGTTGTTGGCGTCGGAATTACTACTGCATCGTGGCTTTTAGTTACGCTTTTAACCAAACCTGAGGACAAAGAGACCCTGAGAAATTTTTACAGGCTGGTTTATCCCGGAGGCCCTGGTTGGAAAAAGGTGATTGCCGAGGCAGAAAGGGAAGGCGTTGCCCTTGTTCCGGTTGAAAGACAGGGATGGGATGTTCCCACGGGCATTCTTTGCATGTTCCTCGGAAGTTTCGCCGTCATTACGACATTGTTTTCCACTGGCTATGTGCTTTACGGAAAATTTCGGTTGGCTGCAGTGTTCATTTTTGTAGATATTATCTTTATTTACCTCTTATCCAGGGCCTGGAAAAAACTGAGAAAGAATTAGTGTGCTAAAATTCCTGTAAGAATGAAACCAACTCTCCTGATATTAGCGGCCGGTCTGGGTAGCCGTTATGGCAGTATGAAACAGATGGAAGGTTTTGGCCCGTCCGGAGAAACCATCATGGATTATTCGCTGTATGATGCACGAAAAGCCGGATTTGGAAAGTTCGTGTTCGTAATCTCCCCCGACATGGAGGAAGATTTTAAAATCCATTACCTTTCAAGGTTACCACATGAAATGGATGTCGACTATGTAATTCAAAGTATCAATTCCATCCCGGAGGGCTTCAGGATCAGTGAGAAGAGGAAGAAACCATGGGGTACCGGCCATGCGGTCCTTTTATCAGCCCCCAAAATTTTCACCCCCTTTGCAGTCATCAATGCCGATGATTTCTATGGCCGGTCAGCGTTCAGTCTTATTGCGGATTTCCTCACCGATAAAAAGGAAACCTCATTTCTGGAGTTTTGTATCGCCGGCTACCGGATCAATAATACACTGTCTGATTATGGTACTGTGTCAAGAGGCGTCTGTGAGATTGATGAACATGGATTTCTCACTGACATCACCGAACGTACCAGGGTATGCAGAACTAACGGAGAAGTAGTGTTTCTCGACGAAAACGACATTGAGCACAAAATCCCTGATTCAGCGCTGGTATCGATGAATCTCCTGGGATTTACACCGGGGATTTTCGATTTCCTGGAAAAGTATTTCAATGAGTTTCTCCTTCAGAATTCCGGTGATCCCAAAGCCGAATTCTATATCCCCTTTGCGGTAAACCTGATGATCCAGGAAGGTATTGCCCGTACCCGTGTGCTGGAGACCTCCGAAAAATGGTTCGGTATTACTTACCAGGATGACAAACCACATGTTACGGAAATGATCCGCCGTCTCACCGGCGACAACATTTATCCGTCAAAACTTTGGCCCTGAAATATGCAAAGCAATCTTAAACAGATCTTCGAACAGTTTCAGACGGATGCGGATTTCCTCTCTGCAGAATCTTATGGAACAGGGCATATTCACCAGACTTACCTGGTAAATAGTCCGGCTTCAGACCGTAAATTCATCCTTCAGAAGCTCAATCGGTTCGTTTTCAGAGATACCGACATCCTTATGGAAAATCTTGAAAGGATAACCCTCCATTTGTCAAAGAAAATCCCTTCCTCCGGGACAGGATGGGACATCCTTGAGTTTTTTCCGGCCAAGGACGGCAGGTTGTACTATACGGATGAAACGGGTGAGGACTGGCGGGTGATGAATTACATTTCCAATGACCTCACCGAAGACCATCAAAATGATGTTCACAAAGCTGCCGGTGAAGCTTACGGTAAATTCATCACTTTACTCGGTGACCTGCCTGGTCCTTCATTAAAAGAGAGCATTCCGGATTTCCATAATCTCAAAAAGAGACTGAGGGATTTCCGCCTGTCAGTGGAGAATGGCCTCCCGGAAAGAAAAAAGGCTGCAGCTGAAGATATTCTGCTGGCTGAGGATAAGGCGGAAGAAATGTTGTATATCCCTAATATTCTATCCGAGGGAAAAATAAAACTGCGTCCGACACATAATGACACCAAACTCGATAACATCCTGTTTTCTGCATCAGGCAAAGTCAGGTGTGTTGTCGATCTGGATACCGTGATGCCCGGCCTTCCTCATTTTGACTTCGGTGATGCCATCCGGTCATTTGGTAATTCGTGTAAGGAGGATGAACCGGCACTGGACAGGATTTTCCTCAGAATGGATGTTTTCAGTTCTTTTTCTGAGGGATTTATCAGAAATCTCCCCGCAGGGCTTAACGAAGACGAATTAGGCAGTCTGGTATACGCACCCGCCATGTTTGCTTATATGCAGGGAATCCGTTTTCTGGGTGATTACCTTACCGGGGATCAATATTATATCACCACCTACCCTGAGCATAATCTTATCAGAGCGAGAAACCAGTTCACATTGTTACGGAGTATGACGGAGAATTTCAACCAGATGAAGGATATGATTGAAAAAATCCTTTGAACGTCTATTTTTGCAAATTAAACCTTATTTTTACAGTAAGATCATATCCTGCATTTCTTCAAGACCGTAAAAGATGCGAACCCACGGAAATCAATCCGTTCTGTTCTGCCAAACTCCAAACTAAAACGCAAGTCTATGCAAGCATCCATTAGATTCATATTTTTGGGACTTATTACTTTTCTTGCCATCAATGCGACAGGACAAGAGAAACCCGAATGGGACAATCCCGATATTGTGCAGATAAACCGGATGGATCCACATGCGACTTTTTTTCCTTTTGAAAATTATGAGCAGGCACTTGCGGGTGACCGTTCAGCTTCGGAAAAATTCCTGCTTCTGAACGGGAAATGGAAGTTCAACTGGGTCAGGAAACCTGCCGACAGGCCGGTGGATTTTTACAAGCCGGATTTTGACGTTTCGGGATGGGATGAGATTGATGTCCCGGCAAACTGGGAGCTTAAAGGATATGGTGTGCCCATTTATGTGAATATAAGGTACGAATGGACTGATCATCCCAATCCCCCCGATATACCACATGATTATAATCCGGTTGGTTCCTACAGGCGGACTTTCATGTTGCCTTCTTCATGGCAGGGTCAGGAAGTATTTGTGCACCTTGGCGCTGTAAAATCAGCTTTTTATATCTGGGTGAATGGCCAAAAGGTTGGGTATAGCCAGGGGAGCAAAACACCGGCCGAATTTGACCTGACAAAATTCGTTCATCCCGGCAAAAATACAATTGCCCTGGAAGTGTACCGCTGGAGTGACGGTTCATGGCTTGAATGCCAGGACTTCTGGCGGATCAGCGGTATCGAGAGAGACGTCTATCTTTTCGCCACACCAAAAGTGCATTTGTACGACTTTTTTGTCCGGCCCGGCCTTGTTAATCAGTACAGAGATGGTTCCTTCAGGTTCGACGGGATTGTCAGATCATTTTCCGGGGAGAAAGGAAAATATAATCTAAAGGCAACCCTTCTTAAGAAGGATAGTGTGATCTTCAGTGAGTCCATGGATTTCAGATCTAACGGGGATGATGTTCCCCTGTCATTCAGTAAAGTGGTGAAAGATCCGGACAAATGGACGGCAGAAACACCAAATCTGTATACTCTTGTTCTCGCACTCTCAGACAAAAAGGGAAATCCATTCGAATACATCGCTGGCAGGGTCGGATTCAGGACCTCTGAAATCAGGTATGGCCAACTGCTTATAAATGGAATACCCGTAACAATCAAAGGCGTGAACCGTCATGAACATGATGAATTTAACGGACACGTGATTTCCGAAGCCACCATGCTGAAAGACATCAGCCTGATGAAACAGAACAACATCAATACGGTCAGGACAAGTCACTACCCAAATGATCCGAAGTGGTATGAACTGTGCGATAAATACGGTCTTTACATTATTGATGAAGCCAATATTGAATCACATGGTATGGGTTATGCTCCCGACAAGACTCTGGGCAACAATCCTTTATTTATGAAATCTCATCTCGACCGTACGCAGCGTATGGTAGAACGTGACAAAAACCATCCGTGCGTCATCCTCTGGTCACTGGGGAATGAGGCGGGTGACGGGGTCAATTTTGATGCCACACACGACTGGATAAAATCCCGTGACCTGACCCGACCTGTGCATTATGAAAGAGCCCAGGGTGGCAGGAATTCTGATGTGTACTGTCCCATGTACCCAACCATATCCTCCCTGGAAGACTATGCCAGGGAGATAAGGCCCAAACCTCTGATTATGTGCGAATATGCACATGCAATGGGGAATAGTACCGGGAATTTTCAGGATTACTGGAATGTTATAGAGAGATACAGTCAGTTGCAGGGTGGGAGCATCTGGGACTGGGTTGACCAGGGACTGGCAAAATATACCGCCGATGGAAGAAAATACTGGGCTTATGGAGGAGATTTCGGTCCGAAGGATATCCCCAGCGACGGAACATTCTGTATTAACGGACTTGTTTTTCCCGACAGGACACCTCATCCCGGTCTTATGGAGGTGAAGAAGGTATATCAGAGTATTGCCTTCAAACCGGTAAATTTCAGTTTTGATGAAATTGAAATCACAAACAAATACAACTTCATCAATCTTGCTAATTTCAATATCTACTGGGAAATCGAAGCAGAAGGGAAAATCCTTCAGGACGGTATGGTAATGAACCCTGATATTCCCGCCGGCAAATCGAAAATATTCACACTCGGAATAGTACCCTTCAAGCCGGAAAACGGGGTTGAATACTTTATTAACCTCACTGCTTTTCTTCCGGAGGGAAACGACATTATTCCTTCCGGACATATCTTTGCCTTTGAGCAGTTCCCGGTCCCTGTTCCGTTTCTAAGAGAGGTTAAGACCATGGATAAAGGAGCCAAAGCCGTTTTTGAAGCCAATAACCTCATTAATATTGAAGCAGGCGGCACAGTATATTCCTTCAGTAAAGCAAATGGTCTACTTGTCTCTGCAAAATCCGGTGATATACAATGGCTCCAAAGCCCTCTTAGCATCAATTTCTGGAGGGCTCCGACGGAGAATGATTTCGGCAATAAGATGCCTGAGCGGTGCAAGGTATGGAGGACAGCCGCCGGAAATGCAGAATTCAAAGGGATTAGTCATTCCCAGGATGAAAAAGGTTATTATTCTGTGTATGCAGAGTACTGGTTACCCGATGTCCAGGCCAAATATACCCTGTCCTATATGATTAACGGCGCCGGAGAGATGAGAGTCACAGCTTCCTTCATTCCTTCAGGAACAGATTTCCCGGAACTTCCAAGGTTCGGTATGATGTTCTCTGTCCCTGACGGTTACGAAAATCTGTCCTGGTTTGGAAGAGGCCCCCAGGAGAACTATATTGACAGGAACACCTCGGCCTTTGTCGGATTATATCATAGCAATGTTGACGATCAGTACGTTCCCTATATCTCACCTGAAGAAAACGGATACAAGACGGATGTCAGATGGGTTACGCTTCTGGATGGAAAAGGGAATGGGCTGATGTTACAGGGAGATCCTCAAATCAGTTTTTCAGCTCTGCACTTTTCAAACGAAGACCTGACCAGGGAAAAGCGTGACGGCTATCATACCACTGACCTTGTGCGTAGGGATGAGACCTGGCTGAATGTTGATTTTAAACAGATGGGTGTAGGAGGTGACAATAGCTGGGGAGCCAAAACCCATGCTATATATTCTATGCCTTACAGACAGTACTCATATAGTTTCATTATCAGGCCTTTAAAAGAAGGGCAAAATATCTGGACCACATATAAAACTGTTTTTTAAAATTAGGCTTATGGACAGAAGAAATTTTATAAAAAAATCAGCAATGGCTGGTGCGGTATTATCAATGCCGGCCGAAATGTTTGCACGTGGCATAGTAAAGGAAAAAGTCAGACTGGGCTTTATTGGTGTGGGGCTGAGAGGTTGTAATCATTTACAGAATGTACTGATGCGGGATGACGTTGAGGTTCCTGCAATATGCGATATCGATCCCAGCCGTTTTGATGTGGCTGAAGGGATCATTGCAAAATCAGGTGCTCCCAAAGCTCAGATATACACCGGAAGCGAATATGCATATCAGGATTTGCTGGCACGCAGCGACCTCGACGGTGTGATTATAGCCACCCCCTGGTTGTGGCATACGAAAATGGCTGTCGATTCGATGAAAGCTGGAAAGTACGCAGGTGTTGAAGTTTCAGCAGCAACCTCTATGGCCGATTGCTGGGACCTCGTCGATACTCATGAGGAAACCGGTGTACCCGTTATGATCCTTGAGAATGTTTGTTACCGGCGTGATGTCATGGCGGTGCTCAATATGGTCAGGGATGGTCTGTTCGGGGAACTGATCCATGCACGGTGTGGTTACCAGCATGATCTGAGAGGAGTCAAATTCAACGATGGGAAAACGCCTCATGCCAACGGTGTGGAATTTGGTGATAAAGCTGTTTCCGAAGCTGCATGGAGGACCCAGCATTCACTGAAACGGAACGCAGACCTGTATCCAACCCACGGCTTAGGACCGGTGGCCACCATGCTGAACATCAACCGCGGGAACCGGTTACTGACCATTTCATCTTTTGCCACCAAATCACGCGGACTGCATCGCTATATCGTTGATAATCCCAACGGCGGGCCCGACCACCCCAATGCCAAACTGAAATGGGAACTGGGTGATATTGTCACCTCTACCATTGAAACAGCACTGGGAGAGACTATTATCGTAACACATGATACGAACTCGCCCAGACCGTACTCCCTTGGTTTCAGGGTTCAGGGAACCAGCGGGCTGACACAGTTTGACGAGGGCATGCAACGTATTTATGTTGAAGGGAAGAGTCCTGAACACGAATGGGAAGATATGAAAAGCTACCTTGAGAAATATGATCATCCCCTATGGAAAAAATATGGGACTTATGCTGAAGGATCGGGTCATGGGGGGATGGACTTTTTTGTTGACCGTGCGTTCGTTGAAATAGTCAAACGCCAGGACGAGGCGCCCATGGATGCTTATGATTGTGCTGCCTGGAGTGCCGTAACTCCCCTTTCGGAAGAATCCATTGCAGAAGGTGGTGAACCCAAAGAATTTCCTGACTTTACCAGGGGAAGGTGGATCAAACGTCAGCCGGTCTTTGGCCTTACGGATGAATATTGAGGAGCGGTTCTTTAACAGGAGTAGCCCTCATGTCCGATCGAGAAAATCCAGGAGTAAATTCATAGATTCTTCTATGGTAAGTTCTCCGGTGTGTATCGTCAGACTGCTATGAGCCGGAATTTCATAAGTGGCATCAACGCCTGTGAAGTTTCGGATCAGTCCATTCCTGGCTTTGCTGTACATCCCCTTGGGATCACGTTGTTCACAAATTTTTAAGGGCGTGTCAAGGTAAATCTCAACCGGCTTGTCAGGGGAGAGTATGGTTCTGACCATCTCCCGCATACTTTCGGTTGGCGTAATAAAAGCATTGATGGTTGAAATATTATGCCCGAGCAAAAGTTTGCTCAGTTCAGCAACGCGCCTGATATTTTCACGCCTGTCCGATTCTGTAAAGCCAAGATCACTATTCAGCGAATGACGGATGTTATCCCCGTCGAGGAGAACGGTTGTAATGTCGAGCTTTTTCAGTTCGTTAAAGAGATGACGGGATAGAGTGGTTTTACCAGCACCCGGTAATCCGGTGAACCAAATGGTCAGAGGTGTCTTCATTGGTCTGCAAACAGGTTAGGATATGAAAAATTATGAAGGACCGGAAAGAATAAAAATACGAGAAAATTTATCAATTTTGCCTATAAATACCGGGAAGTCTTGAAGAACTATATTACCAGTACGACCTTTCTGGCCATTGTAGCCTGTTTACTCTGGTCGTCGGCTTTTACAGGGATCAAAATAGGATTGCCATATACCAGTCCTCTGCATTTTGCCGGGTTACGGTTTTTTCTTTCCGGCCTCATTATTCTTCCCTTTAGCGGTTCATTCAGACGGTACCTGTGGATTGTTCGAAGAAACCCGGGGAAAGTTCTGTTACTGGCCTTCCTTACGATGGTTGTACAGTATTCCCTGTTTTATCTTGGTCTGAATATGGTACCTGCAGCGCTGGCTGCCATTATCATCGGGTCCGGACCGCTATTTGTCGCCTTGGTTGCCCATTTTTCCATACCTGGTGACCGCCTGACCTTTTTAAAGTTTTCGATATTTTTGCTTGGCTTTTCCGGAATAATCCTTGTAAGCTTTGGCCGAAATAATTTCTCGACGGTTCATGAGGCCAGCATTACAGGCATTATACTGCTTATTCTGAACAATATCGTTTCCGGGGTTGGAAATGTGATTGTGGCAAAGGACCGTCAGAACATACCTCCCCTGGTACTGAGCTCTTCCACCATGCTTATCGGGGGTGGAGCATTGTTTCTTATTTCACTGCCTGTGGAAGGCTTTCATCCCGGACCCAGACCTGCCGAATACTATGCAGCACTTGCCTGGCTGAGTTTCCTTTCTGCAGCAGCTATCTCCATCTGGTATATTCTGTTGAAGCGGCCCGAAGTAAAGGTTTCTAATCTGAATTTTTGGAAATTCCTCATCCCTGTTGCCGGGGCTGTACTCGCCTGGATGATTCTGCCTGATGAAAAACCGGTCCTCATAGCTATTGCAGGCATGGTGATCATCGCAGTTTCACTGATTTTGCTCAATATCTACAAACGCCGGCATGCCTGATTTTGAAATCATTTCCGGAAACTAAATAAAAAATCTTCTCAGGTTCAGATGAGACTGTCTTCATGTTCCCCCAGACGGATGAGTTCAATCTTTTCCGGATCGGCATATCCCGATTTATAATTGGTCTCAGTCTTCGTAAAAGATAACGTTGATGTCATGATAAACAGATGAAAGGGTATACTCCATTTAATCATAAAATGAAAGTTTGGAAATCAAGTTAGAAAATTTAAATAAGGAAAACATGAGTTAATCAAAATTTATCTGTTTGGCCAGCGGACATAAGACGGTTTTCATATCTTTACATGGACCAGAAACTAAACCAAAAAACGAACATGAATTTCACTCTTCCCCAATTACCATTTTCTGTGGATGCACTTGAACCTGTTATAAGCAGGCGCACCATAGATTTTCATTATGGCAAGCATCACCAGGCCTATGTCAACAACCTGAACAAACTCACCGAAGGTTCGGAATGGTCAAAGAGATCTCTTGAAGATCTCATCAGGCTTACGGAGGGTGGTATATACAATAATGCCGCCCAGGTCTGGAACCATACTTTTTACTGGGAAAGCCTAATCCCGTCTGAATTATCAACTGCCGGGACCGGCCTCCTTGAGGCTATCAACAAGAGTTTTGGGAGTATGGATTTGTTTAAGGAGCAGTTTGTCCAGGCTTCCGTGACGCTTTTTGGTTCGGGATGGGTATGGCTCGTCAAAGGGAGAAATAACGGACTTAAGATCATGCAGGGGTCAAATGCATGGAACCCTTTAAGGGAAGATTATATTCCTCTTTTAACCTGTGATGTGTGGGAACATGCCTATTATCTTGATTTTCAAAACAGAAGACCGGATTATGTTGAAGGCTTCTGGAAAATAATAAATTGGGAAAAAGTTGAGGAAAGATTACGTTCATAGAAGACTTTATTAAAGACTTATCCGGTTATTCCCGAATAACGGGTGAAAACCCAAACTGCCCCCAGCCTCTCATAGATGGTTTAGTTGGTAAATGATGTTTTCTGACCTCTAACAGGTAAGCATCACGGGGGCAGTTTCTTTCTTTTCAGAAATCCTGCTCTCCCTGCCGAACAAGTGCTTTCGTGCTGAGCAGGCCGCAGGCTGCATAAATATCCTGTCCCCTCGATCTTCTGATGGTTGTAGTGATGCCCCGGTCGGTGAGGGCATCCCTGAAACGGATGATCTGCGCATCGGGAGAGCTCTTCAGGGGAGTATCCGGTATGGGGTGAAAACGGATCAGGTTGATCCTGCATTGAATGCCATTAAGCAGTCGGCAGAGTTCTTTAACGTGGCGTTCGGTATCGTTGATACCATCGAACATGATGTATTCAATCGAAATCCTTCTTTGCCCTGACCAGTCGTAATGTTTAATAAATTCGATGATATCTGCAGCAGGATATACCGACTGTACGGGCATGAGCTTGCGGCGTTCATCATCAAACGGGGTATGCAGGCTTATGGCAAGATGGCAGGAACTGGTGTCAAGAAAAAGTTTCAGTCCCGGAAGAATGCCGATGGATGAAACGGTTATTCGTCTCGGGCTCATGGCAAAGCCCCATTCCGACGTCAGGATCTCCAGGCTTTTCAGAACCTCTTCGGTATTGTCAAGCGGTTCTCCCATGCCCATATAAACGATATTGGTAAGTTTTTCTTTTTCCGGGAGGCTGCCGATCTGATTCACAATCTCCCCGGCGGTGAGGTTTCCCTGAAAACCCTGTTTGCCGGTCATGCAAAAAAGGCATCCCATTTTACATCCTACCTGTGAGGAAACGCAGAGTGTGTTGCGGGTAGTTTCCGGAATATACGCAGTTTCAATAAATCTTCCGGGTCTTGCAGGATAAAGGTATTTCTTCGTACCGTCAACCGATTCCTGAACTTTTACAGGATCCGTCCGTCCGGTCTGGTACTTCTCAGAAAGAAGATCCCGGTTCTTTTTTGAGATATTGGTCATCTCATCGATGGAAGAGATATCCTTTTTATAGAGCCAGCTGGCAATCTGCTTTGCCGTAAACGAAGGCATTGCAAGGGATGATGCAACATGTTCGAGTTCCGTCAGCGTTTTTCCGTATAAAGCTTCCTTTTCCATCCGATTAAAAATAAATTTCCGCCACGATGTTGCCAAAAGATATGCCTTCCGAGAGAAGAAGGTCCCTGGTTTGAACCACCATTTCGGCACTTCCGCAAAGGTAGTACTTTCTGTCGTCGGGAAGAAATTTACATTCGCGAAGGTATCCTGTCAGCCTTCCTTCATACACCCCGTTTCCTTTCTCCATGGAACAACAACGGATATAATTCTTGTTTAGTACAGGCCGGAAATCCTCTTCGAAATAGAAACGGTCAAGAGTTCTCTCTCCATGAATCAGGACCTTGTTTTCCCAAAGCCCCGAATAAAACATGGAAGCAAACGGAGCTATGCCTGTTCCGGCAGCGATCCAGTAGGCAGGACCCGGCTCACACGTAAACTCGCCAGCGGGACCGGTAATGAAAATCACATCCCCCTTTTTTAAAGAAGCCAGCCTGGGAGTGAGCTGGCCGCCGTCTTTTACATCGAATAAAATCCTTACCACAGGTTCGTGTTCACCACTGGCGATACTGTAAAGACGGTTTGGGGTTGCGACACTGTCTGTGATCCCAATCACCTGCCCGGCAATAAAATCAAACTCTCTTGGTAACCAGATAATATAAACGCCGGGGGATATTTCCCTGACACCTTCAATCCTTACTTCCCTTAAATTATCGTTTGAAAAGTCGTTTACAGACATGTTATTCCGGTTCGTTTGTGCATCTGACAGTTTCATTTTAACGGTCTTATGCCAGTCCAGGTTCATTTCAACATAAAAATTTCATGAAAATATTTTTTAAATTTAAAAATATATTCAATCTTTGCTTTCAGATTGAAAACAAAATGAAGCATTTTCTGAACATATGGTGGTGGCCTCTCTTACTGACATTCTGCAGGAATGTAAGATAGCCCCGCTGTATATATATGATATTCATCGGCCTGTCGGACTTCCGGCAGGCTTTTTTTTTGTGGTCGGTCAAAACATACAAACATGAAAGAAACAAAACTTTTCCCCGAAGTACACGCCTTACCGCCAGGCATTGCCGATCTGGTGACGCCGGTAAGCATCTACCTTAAGGTCAGGGATCGATATCCAAATGCGATTCTTCTTGAAAGCTCCGATTATCATGGTAACCGTAATGCCATGACCTACATCTGTTTTGATGTGCTTTCTTCCTACAGGGTAGAGAAGGGACAAATAAAGATCACCTATGCCGACGGGGAAGAAACATTCCTGGAGGTGAAGGACCAGTATTCTGTCAGCAGGTCACTTGATGAATACATTCATTCTTTTAATAGCGGGTCTTCACAGGCTCTGACCGGAACGACAGCCAATGGTCTTTTTGGATATACCGCTTACGATGCCGTCACGTATTTTGATACCATAAAATTCAGGCATTCGGCGCCGGAAGATCTGAGGATTCCGGATATCAACTACTCGGTTTACAGGTTTATCATTGCGATAAACCACTTTAGCAATCAGCTCAGTCTCGTGGAAAACAGGACAGACCAGGGTGCCGGGAGATACGAGGAAGTCAGGACGCTTTTAGCTAACCGGTCTACCGGGACATTCAAGTTTGTCACTTCCGGAAGCGAAACGTCGGTCATAACCGATGAGCAGTATATGGCGCTGGTGAAGAAAGGGAAAGAGCATTGTTTCCTCGGCGATGTTTTCCAGGTAGTCCTTTCACGTCAGTTCATCCAGGAGTTCAGGGGAGATGAATTCAATGTGTACCGGGCACTAAGAAGCATTAATCCTTCACCCTATCTTTTTTATTTTGACTACGGCGGATACAAGCTGTTTGGGTCTTCGCCTGAAGCACAGCTGGTCATTAGTGAAGGCGTGGCCAGGATCAATCCTATTGCAGGGACATTCAAACGGACAGGGAATGATGAAAAGGACCGCCAGCTGGCCATTGAGCTGACCAACGATCAGAAGGAAAATGCAGAGCATGTGATGCTGGTTGATTTGGCCCGTAACGATCTCAGCCGGAACTCGGACGAAGTGATGGTGAAGACCTATCGTGAGACACAGTTTTATTCCCACGTAATTCATTTGGTTTCTGAGGTTACAGGAGTGCTTAAAAAAGGCAGTAATGGCGTCAGGGTTTTTGCTGATTCCTTTCCTGCAGGTACACTTTCCGGAGCGCCGAAATTCAGAGCGATGGAACTTATCGATGATTACGAGCTGTCAGACCGGGGGTTTTATGGAGGCGCTATCGGTTATTTTGGATTTAACGGTGACGTGAATCATGCCATTATGATCCGTTCGTTTATGAGCAAGAATAACCGGTTGTTCTACCAGGCAGGAGCCGGAATTGTTGCCGCCTCGGTTGAGGAGAATGAGTTGAATGAAGTAAAGAATAAGCTGGGTGCCCTGAAAAAGGCCATCAAACTGGCTGTAGAAATGTAGGCTGAAGGGCACCGGTAATATGAAGCCGGCCTGAAAAGCTTCGGGTCACCAGGCATTTAATTTTAATTTTTAGCGGAGGAACACAACGATGAAGATCATGGTACTTGACAATTACGACTCGTTCACCTATAATCTTGTTCATTATATCAAAGAACTGTCCGGCGAACCTGTTGATGTGTACCGAAATGATGAAATAACCCCGGAAAAGGTGAAGGAATATGATAAGATTATTATCTCACCAGGTCCCGGCTTACCATCAGATGCGGGCATCACCCTTGAACTGATAAGATACCTGGCCCCGGAAAAAAGTATTCTGGGCGTCTGTCTCGGTTGCCAGGCTATTGCCGAAAGCTATGGCGGCAGCCTCACAAACCTTAAACATGTTTTCCACGGCGTGGCTACCTATATGAATGTCACAGACTCGGATGAAAAATTGTTTTCCGGTATTCCGGAGAGTTTTACTGCAGGAAGGTATCATTCCTGGGTGATCTGTGAAGATAATCTCCCTGAAGTGCTGAAGGTGACTGCCCGGGATGAAGAAGGTACCATCATGGCAGTGTCACACAACACATATGATCTTAAAGGCGTCCAGTTCCATCCCGAATCAGTGCTGACCCGTTACGGTAAACAGATGATCGTGAACTGGCTGGAACTTTAGCCGGAAGACCTTTGACCTGAATAATAGAAAATAAAATGATACGACATGAAACAGATATTGCAAAAACTTACAGCTCATCTCACCCTTGAACGGGAGGAGGCAAAAGCCGTCCTCATCGATGTGGGCACCGGAAAGTTCACGGATTCTCAGATTGCCGCATTTCTTACCGTGTTTATGATGCGGTTGGTAACCGTTGATGAGCTGGCAGGATTCAGGGATGCCTTTTTAGAGCTATGCCTATTTACCGATCTGTCGGAGTTCAATTCGATAGATCTTTGCGGAACGGGCGGAGACGGGAAAAACACTTTCAATATTTCAACGCTTTCTTCCCTTGTGGTTGCAGGTGCGGGAGTAGCTGTTGCCAAGCATGGGAATTACGGCGTATCATCGGCTTGCGGTTCGAGCGATGTGATGGAATATTTTGGATACCGGTTTACCAACGACAGAGATACTCTCCTGCGGCAGCTCGACAGGGCAGGGATCTGTTTTTTGCATGCGCCGTTGTTCCATCCTGCCATGAAAAATGTAGGCCCTGTGCGGCGTGATCTGGGTGTGAAGACGTTTTTCAATATGCTTGGTCCCCTTGTCAATCCGGCATTCCCGCCCAACCAGGTGGCAGGCGTCTTCAGCCTTGAGACGGCCCGCCTGTACCATTATATCTTTCAGCAGACCGACAAAAAGTACACGGTGATATACTCTCTCGACGGTTACGATGAAATTTCCCTTACGGGTGATTTCAAACTGATATCAAATAACGGGGAAAGCCTTTTGGCTCCTGAGGATATCGGTTTTAACAAGCTGAAGGCCGAAGATCTGAACGGAGGCCAGACGGTAAAGGAATCAGCTGCGATTTTTCTTTCCATCCTCGAAGGGAAGGGCACGCAGGCTCAGAACGATGCCATAGTAGTCAACTCGGGTATGGCTTTCCGTTGTTACTATCCCGAAAAATCAACAGAAGAATGTTTCGGGATGGCACGCGACTCATTATTTGGCGGCAAAGCGCTGAAAGTTTTAAAAGACCTTACAGAAGTTAACTGATATGAATGTACTCGAACAGATCATAGCGCAAAAACGCGTTGAGATTGAGAAGTCAAAAACACTGTTTCCGATGGAGATACTCCGGCACAATCCTCTTTTTAATGCAGCAAGACCATCTTTCCGGGCATCCCTCGATCATCCGGGCCCATCTGTTATCGCTGAATTTAAAAGGAAATCGCCTTCAAAAGGATTCATAAATCAAACCGCCAGACCGGAAGACATTGTCAAGGCATACGAGGCCGCCGGGGCGGCTGCCGTGTCTGTTCTTACCGACCCTCATTTCAGCGGTACTCTCCAGGATCTTGTTACGGCTTTTAGTTACGCTGGCATCCCGCTACTCAGAAAGGATTTCATCATTGATCCATATCAGATCTTTGAATCCCGTAGTGCCGGTGCTTCAGCTATCCTTCTTATTGCCGCGGCGCTTGAGCAGGATAAACTGAACGAACTTTCGACACTTGCGCTTTCACTTGACCTGGACGTGCTTTTTGAAGTTCACAATGAAGCAGAGCTTGAAAAATGCCCGGACAATGTTTCAATAATCGGCGTTAACAACAGGAATCTTGAGACCTTTGAGGTGAACACGGATATTTCGATACACCTGGCCGGTAAAATTCCCGGCCATTGTCTGAAGGTCTCGGAGAGTGGCATCAGTGATCCCGGTAAGATCCGTACACTTTCTGCTGCCGGTTATGATGCGTTCCTCATTGGTGAAGCCTTTATGAGTGGCGGAGATCCGGGTGAAGAGGCGTCCCGGTTCATCAACGCGATTAATGAGCCTAAACCTTCGGTGCAATGAAAATAAAAATATGTGGCCTTCGTGACCCGGTAAATATTCATGAGGTGGCGGCTCTGGGTCCTGATCTCCTCGGATTTAATTTTTACTCTGTATCACCCAGGTATTGCGGCGAGGTCCTTAAGCCCGCTGACCTGTCCGGCTTGCCTTTTTCACCGGAAAAGGCCGGGGTATTTGTCAATGCCATTATCGATGATATCGGGGCAATCTTCCGGAAATATAATCTGGATTATGTTCAGCTTCATGGCGAGGAGACAGCTGCATTCTGTGAACAGATCAGCCTCTCAGGAATACCTGTCATAAAGGCTTTTCATGTGGATGAACATTTCGATTTCAGGCAATTGAATCCTTTCATTCCTTTCACCCGTTCCTTTCTTTTTGATACTCCAACCGTCAATTATGGCGGCAGTGGGAAACGGTTTAACTGGGAACTACTGAAGAAATATGATCTGGGGCACCCGTTTTTTCTGAGTGGCGGAATTGGTCCCGGTGATGCCGAAGACCTTCTTGCATTCAATCATCCCGACCTTGCAGGAGTGGATGTGAACAGCCGGTTCGAGAGCGAGCCCGGCATAAAAGACCCGGAGATACTTGAAACCTTTATTCGAAAAATTAAATCTTATCAATTCTGACGAAACCTCCATGTAATTGCCAGCGCAAATGCGCATGAATAAAATATTGGAGGTTCTCCTGCTGCAGCGGGACAGGCTATACGAACATTGAAAATAAATTTTGTACGGATGAAAACATTTCTTTCAAGCCAGGATGGCTTTTTTGGAGAATACGGCGGAAGTTATATCCCGGAAATGCTCAGACATAATGTTGAAGAGCTAAGATCTCACTATTATGACATTATTATTTCGCAATCATTTCAGGATCAGTTTAATTCCTTACTGAAAAATTATGCTGGCAGACCTTCTCCCTTAACTTTTGCGGCCCGTCTCAGTGAACGGTACGATACCAGGATCTACCTCAAACGGGAAGATCTCAATCATACCGGTTCCCATAAAATCAATAATACCATTGGTCAGATTTTGCTGGCTGGTCATATGGGTAAAACCAGGATTATTGCCGAGACCGGTGCAGGCCAGCATGGTGTGGCCACAGCCACTGTGTGTGCAATGCTCGGTTTGAAGTGTGTGGTATACATGGGAGAGCTGGATATGAGGAGACAGGAACCTAATGTAAAACGAATGGAGATGTTGGGGGCGGAGGTAATTCCGGCTCTTAGCGGGAACAGGACGTTAAAGGACGCAACCAATGAGGCGATGCGTGACTGGATAAGGAATCCGGAAGATACCTATTACCTTATCGGTTCGGTTGTGGGGCCTCACCCTTACCCCGACATGGTAGCCCGGTTTCAGTCGGTGATCAGTGAGGAACTGAAAGGACAACTGGAAGAACAGACGGGCCGGGATTACCCCGACTATATCCTTGCCTGTGTTGGCGGCGGCAGTAATGCTGCAGGTATTTTCTACCATTACATTGATCATCCGGGATGCAGGCTGGTGGGTGTTGAAGCGGCTGGTAAAGGGGTCGGCACGGGTATGTCTGCAGCTACCATTGCAGAGGGACAAACAGGGATACTTCACGGCAGCCGGACCCTTCTGATGCAAAATGAAGACGGACAGGTCACGGAGCCATACTCCATCTCTGCCGGCCTCGACTATCCGGGTGTAGGACCGATGCATTCCTACCTGGCTCAATCAGGAAAAGCAAGTTATATAAGCGTAACTGATAAAAAAGCACTGGAAGCGGCTTATCTTCTTACTAGAAAAGAAGGCATCATCCCCGCTCTTGAGAGTGCCCATGCCCTTGCCGCACTTAACGATATTCCCTTTAAAAGGGAGGATACAGTGGTTGTGTGTGTCTCGGGCCGGGGTGATAAAGATATGAGTGCGTATACTGAGTTATTGGACCTGAAACTTTGATCTCATCATGAACAGGATAAATGAACTTTTTTCCCGCAAAGACAAAAACATTCTGTCGGTTTACCTCACAGCCGGTTTCCCTGAACTAAATGATACATCGCGGATAATCTGTGCTCTTCAGGAAAGCGGTGCCGACATGGTGGAAATAGGCATTCCGTTTTCGGACCCGGTTGCCGACGGACCCGTCATCCAGGGCAGCAGCCAGAAAGCACTCAAGAATGGCATGTCATTAAACCTTCTTTTCGATCAGCTTAAAAACATCCGCCTGAAAACAAGTATTCCACTTCTTCTTATGGGATATCTTAACCCGGTCTATCGTTTTGGAATGGAAAACTTTGCCAGGAAATGCAATGAGACCGGCATCGATGGCGTGATCATACCGGATCTGCCCATGGATTATTATCGTGATGAGTACCAGGATCTCTTCCGTAAATATAACCTGGCCAATATACTGCTCATCACTCCACAGACACCTGAAAATCGGATAAGGGAAATTGATGATCTCACAAAAGGCTTTATTTATATAGTTTCATCCTATTCCACAACGGGTTCGCGTGAGCATTTCGATGAAACCCAGGAAGCCTATTTTAAAAAGATCAAAATGTTGAATCTGAAGTCACCCTGCCTGATAGGCTTTGGCGTAGGAAACCGGGATACCTTCCTTACTGCGTGCAGCTATGCCAACGGTGCCATTATCGGCAGTGCTTTCATAAAAGCCCTGGACTCCCTGGACAGTATTGAAGAGAAAGTAAGAACTTTTATAAATAAGCTTATATAAGCTCTTCCTTCTTGATTTTTTAAAAGTTATGATATCTTTGAAGAAGACAGGTGTATTGTACGAAGGTTCATTCAAAACTGCACAGTATGCCTGATAACCCTTTTTTACAACTGAAAATTCCCGATAAAACATGACAAGAAAACTTCTCTTTCTCTTGCTCACAGGTCTAACCTGTGTTGCCGTAAACGCACAAACCTACAGGTACCTTAAAGTAGTTACCCTAAAATCGTCCAACCATAAATGGCAGGAGCTGGAATGGTTCAGCGGCGGGATCGCCTATCCCCAGCTCAAGATGACATCTGCCACCAGCAACGGAATGCACAGCTATGGCGACAGTGCACCCTCGGAGGCTTACCTTCCTTACGACGGTAATCCGGATACCCATGCATGGATCGGTGAAATAAACCCGCCCCAGACTCATTCCCTGACACTCGACCTGGGTGACGGAAATGGAATTGATCCCGACAGTCTGCGAATTACCAAACCCTCATATTCTTATGTTTATGATTTCCGGGTATGGGCTTCCAATGATGAATCCAACTGGGATCTCCTTCTGGACGCAAGGGATCTTGCAAGTGATGGCAAAAGCCAGATGACATTTCCGCTGGCTGTGATCCCGGATACAGAAAGTCCGACAGTCCCCCAGAACCTCCGGTTGAGCTCGGCCACTCTCACCTCACTGAACATCAGTTGGGATGTTTCCACCGACGACCGGGAAGTGAAACGTTATGTTGTATATTTTGACGGTTTCGCAATGGACAGCACACAAAATACAAGTATCCTGATCCGTGATCTCGACACTGCCACGGTATATTCCTGTGTTGTTGTCGCTGTCGACCAGAGCGGTAACCGTTCCGGCGAAAGTGTCTCCCTGGATTTTTCAACCAAGGCACCCGATCTGACGCCACCGTCAGTTCCCGGAAACCTTAACATGACGGCCAACCGGTACGACAGGATCGAATTTAACTGGACAGCGTCTGCTGATAACGATGAGTTGTCGGGTTACCTGGTCTATATGGACGGAAAGATCGCCGGGACGCCTGCAGATACCTTATTTGCCGTACCGGGGCTCAACCCGGGAACTACCCATGAATTCACTGTTTACGCAAAGGATATCTCCGGAAATGTTTCAAATGGTTTTGCTCAAGCTACATTTGCCACAACAAACGACGCACCCGGTAAAATGCTGATCGGCACCAATTTCTGGAATCTTTCCTGGGGTGGTTCAGCGAATGATCCGTTTGTATCAGGATTTCAGTCGGTTACCGGCGACAACCCGTGGAAACCCGAGTTTCTCAATGAGGTATCGTTTTATGATCATTTCCGTTTCATGGACTGGCTGGCAGCCAATAATTCGGACATGTCGGTATGGATGAACAGGAAACAGAAAGCCGATCATCTTCAGCTTCCCATGGCTTTTGAATGGATGATCGACCTGTGTAACCGCGAAAACCGTGATATCTGGCTGACCGTCCCTCATAAGGTGATCAGCCGCAACGGCATGGAAGGCGGGTCAAATCATTTTGTACGGAAACTCGCTATATTGCTTAAGACAGGTGTCGACATGCTTGATGCTGACCTGGACCAGGATGCTTATAAAAACCTGGCAGAGATGACGGCAAATGATCTGATAGCTCTTGGAGGCAAAAAGACGTGTGAACCGCTGAAACCAGGATTAAAGGTCTACATCGAATACTCCAACGAAACCTGGAACTTTGGCTTTAGTCAGGCTGAATACTGCAGGCAGGAAGGGGCTGCCCTGGGTTTGCCCGGGGATGACTACACCGCCGGACGCGAATTTCATGCCTGGGCTGCATTGAAAATGTACAGGGCCATGGAAGATGTATTTGGAAGTGGTTCCCCTCGGCTTGTGAAGATCGATGCTTACCAGGCCGTTGTGCCCAGTCAGATCACAGACCATTTGAAGATCTACGATAACCCCGGCTATAATCCTGACGGGCTTTATCCCGACGCATTCTCACCGGCCCCGTATTTCGGTAACGACGTTGACGGATCGGATCAGAATATGAAAGATGAGCTGGTGAGTGCCATCCTCGACCGCACCGGTGCTGTACGCCAGGCCAGAAAGATCCTTGACAAAGCCACCAGGGATGGCAACCCCTCATTTAAGCTGATTGCCTATGAAGGCGGACAGCATTTACTGACCCATGCCGATGCGGGTAACCGGAAACAGGTAATGTATGAGCTCTATGTCCAGTACCTCGACAGCATGAGTAATTATCTCGACGGAATGGCCCATTACCTTCACAGCGGGACATTCGGATCAGGCGGAGCCTGGGGCGCCAAGGAATATATCGGTCAACCTGTTGCGGATGCTCCCAAATTCAAGGCAATCTTTGAGTGGGTGAACGGCACGGCAACCCGACCTGATACGCAAAAACCCGACAAACCTGGTGATCTGTCATCCGACAACATTGCTGAGACATCCTTCAGGGTCTTATGGACGCCATCTTCTGATAACGATACAGTGGCCTTTTATACAGTTCTCGTGGATGGGACTGTATATACCCAAACCCCGAATAATATCGTGACATTAAATGACCTTGAACCCGGCAGAACATACTCCGTAACGATTGTGGCTGTTGATGCTTCAGGAAACAGTTCGGAGGAAAGTGCCCCTCTGGTGGTGACCACGACGGGTACAGCCTCCTTTACGGTTACCTTCAAGGTAAAAGAGGGGAGCCTTCCTCTTCAGGGAGCCGATGTGACATTCAATACCCAGACTCTTCTGACTGATGCTGCCGGGGAGGCTGTGTTTTCAAACCAACCTGCCGGAGAAGACCAGCCTTACGAGGTCGGGATGGATCTTTACCAGACTGTGCAAGGTACCGTGAGCCTTATTCATTCCGATCCCGTGTTGGATATCACCCTTACGAAAAGCACGGAAGGCATATCCCCTCATTCAGACGGAATTCAGATCTATCCGAATCCTTCCGGCGATTTCATCAATATTCAATCAGATAGGATAGTAAAAAATGTCAGAGTCTCAGATCTCACTGGCAGAACTGTATTGCATGTTAGTCCGGGTACCACTTATGTAAGACTGTCTCTGAACAGTCTTGAAAACGGCATATATTTCCTTCATTTAGGAATGATGAACGGAGACAAGGTAATTCAGAAAGTAGTGGTAAAAAAATAACAGGTTAAAGGTTTTACCGGCTTGTTCCGGTATTCCCGGGTATCAGCTTTTTTCCTGGCGGAATCCAAAAGGCGATCCGGAACTCATTTCCCATTATAACCAGCCCTTATACCTGGCGGTGAAAGCCAGGAAAGAGGTTTTAGCAGTAGGCTATGGTACTGTCATGGATGTATTTATCTTCAATGAATAGGAGGTTAGCGGACAGTGCGATCTTGAAGTTGTTACCGAGAATGAGAGCGGGACATTTTTCAAAACTCATTACCCGGTTCATGTCACCGGCGGAAATGTATACGGAGAATTGCTACAGGCAGGTATCAGTGTAGACATACCCGGGACAGTTTTTTTCCTGATGACGCATCGTATTGTCTTTGCTGTAAACCTTTCCTTTCCCGGTATTGTTTAGATTAGAAAAAACATGCAGACAACCACCCCAAGCCTGTTGCCGGAACAGGTAAGACAATACCGTGAATCAGGGTACCTTTTGTATTTATCGCATCTGTTTGACCAGGAGGATCTGGACTCTCTGGTTGCCATTTTTGAACAACACCTGGCCGAAAAGGGAGAGAAACTGTCTGATGAACTGGATACGCCGCATTTCCATGATGAAAGACTGCTTGACTATCTTCTCCATGAGAATGTCCTCAATATAGTGGAGAGTGTTATCGGCCCTGATATCGGCTTGTGGTCCAGTCATTTTATATCAAAAGAACCTTTTAAAGGTCGCAGGACTCCGTGGCATGAGGACAGTGCTTACTGGGCGGGCAAATTTGACCGGCTTGATAAAATTGTCACCGTCTGGCTGGCTCTCGATGATTCAACAAAGGAGAATGGTTGCATGGGGGTAATCCCGGGGACGCATCACAACGGCTTCTCCGATTATGAAGAAGTACAAGACAGGAAAAACAGTACATTTCCAAAGGAAATAAAACAGGAGCTGTTTAACGAAGAAGATGCAGTCTGGCTGGAACTGAAGAAAGGGCAATGCTCACTTCATGATGCCAGGATCATACACGGCGCGTTACCCAATACCAGCAGTAAAAGGAGAGCAGGGTATACCATGCGTTACTTCTCGCTCGACATGAAATTTAATCCTATGGCTGCTCCGGGACATAAAATCTGGTGGGCCAGGGGAAAAAACATGGCGGGAAATAACCTGCTTTACAGGTAGAATCCTTTCATTCTGGGCGAAAGTAAGTCAGAAAGAGTATTTTCCTGAAAAGACATGTTAAATAAAACATCGATTATTTCGAGTTAATTCAACAATTATTATATCTTAGTAAAAGATTAACATTCTTTTTGTTTCAGACTAGTTTTAGTCTGTTAGTTGGTTAGTTGGTTGATGATCGGCATTAAGCTGTGAAACGGAGAACTGTCAGATAATTTCTGGCAGTTTTCTGCTTTTAGGGGTCTTTTGACGTGCTGCTCTTCAGCGGGTTTGATCCTTTCATTTAAGTGTAATACAGATCTCTGTTTTCCAGCTTGTCATGATAGGTTCCACTTCAGGATCGGTAAGGTAAAATTCCCAGACTTCCATGGAGGTTTGCAGGTGGTTTGATTTAATATAAGCCATCATTTCTTCCCAGGATTTGTTGAGTTCATCGTATGGGCCTGTGTGCACGGCTCTCAACGCCTTGAATGCCGGAAATGAAACGGCAAGAACATCACCTTCAGGTTTCCCTAAAATTTTCACAGGAATTCCACAATAAACGGTCACGGTTTGGTCATTATCGTTGTAATCGAAATAGTAGCAGAAAGGCACTCCTGAAACCAACAGCTGCTGTTCGGTAATGACTCTGACAACTTTTGCAAACAGTTCACCGAACTGCGGGATCAGATCCGTCATCAGACCGCTGGCTGATGCAACCATGGCGGTTATTTCCGGTTTTTGAACAATACTGATCGGTGAAAGGCTGCTCAGGGAAACGCCGGTTTTCTCTAAATGTTTTTTTAAATTTTCAAGTCCTCTGGCATAGCTTTCTTTTATCTTGTTCCTTGAAATGAAAAGCGCAAACCTCCCAAGCGGAAACCGGGCTTTGGATTTAAAAGTCCAGATCACATGGGTATTACCCTTATCGCCTGTGAACGACCATGAGACTTTCGCCGGTGTATCCTGGCCTTCGAACCTGATGGTAGAGCCTATGTATTTACCAAAAATTGTGGAATCGATGGTGATTTCACCTGTGCCAATAACCTTGCTGGTCCAGGAAAATTTTGAGCCGTTGTAAAGATCCTGCAGATCGAAAGATGTTGCTGCCGTGGAATCCATCGAGATCCATGGGTCCCAGAGAGGACGGTTTGAAAAGGAGGCTACTGCATGGAAGACTTTTGCAGGAGGGAGATGAATTTCTGTTTCCGTCTTGATTTCAATTTCCTTCGGCAACAATGCAGCTACAATAAATATGGCAACGATAAAAAAAGCCAGAATACTGAAAATCCACTTGATGAGTTTCATATCAGGTAATATTAATAACGGATATGATTGAGTAAACAACTTACAGATGCTCTGCGTTTATTTATTCTTCAGGAATTTTCGCAAAATTTTCGTCCTTGCTCAGGTAGGTATTCAGGATTCTCTTCTCTTCCGGATCAAAATCTATGGAAGGGAAGGCCTCATCACCTTTGAGAAAGCCGGTGATACGTTCAGGTTGTTCGAGAACGATCAGCAAACCAGACTCGAGGGTCATTTCAGGAATGAGAACCCCCCGTTCTCTTAACCAGGACGCAGCACCTTCATTGATCATCCTGCCGGCATGCAGGGGGAAATCAATGAGACTGGCAAAAATGTCGGGATTTTCCGGATTATTGAATTCGCGGATACAGGAGTCGACATCTGTCGAAAGGTAAATTCTGCAAGCCATTGGCCGGGCAGAGTAAACCGTGCAGACTTTTTCTTCGAGCAACGGGCAAAAATGCACCAGTGACAACATCTCTTTAAGCCCTGTTTTTGAGGTCACTGCATGTTTTGTTCTTAGCAGTGACAAAATCCCCTGGATTCTCTCCTCTGAAAAATTCCTGGATATATATCTTCCCAGGTGGATCACCTCCCATGGATTCGTAAATACCGCCTTGGAACAACACCAGTGACATCCTTTTCCACAATGCAATGGTTGGCCTTCACGACAAACCCTGGCACTTAGCGTATCAATGAGTGAATCAACGGAATGGTTGAGTCCCTGGCTTAATTCATCCAGATTTTCCATATCCGGGTGCTCTTTGATGATATTCTTGGCGAGCCGGTAGCCGTCAGCAAAAAAAATCCTGTCAATCCTGCTGTAATCTATGGTCATGGGCGAAATATTAATATTATAAATGTAACTGATATCCAACAAAGAAACAAGAAGAGTTCAAGGCAGATCCAGACCTTTCCCTTATAATAAATAGCAGCCTCTTACAGTCTGTCACCTGGCTGAGATGTCCGGCTTTTACCCGGGTGCAGAGGGGAGCCTGTTAAATGGGACGGTTATACCGGGATGTTTTTACAAAATATGTTGACAAATCTGTTCTATCATTATGTATTTCATCATTTTAAATTATAACTTGCCTTTAACTAAACCTGTAAAAACTGTAAATATGAAAATCCTTATTTCGGGGATATTTGTCTTCCTGATCTGGGCAGGATTGTCTGGATGGTTTTACGTATGCCAGGTAAAAGGGTTATGTATTGAAACTGCGGAAGCAATAGTTATTCCAATGACAGTGCCTCCAGCCCACGAAGAAGTGGCTAACCCCGACACCACTTCGGGCGTGGAGGTGCCCACACCTGCAAACCTGGTTATTCACTTTGCAACAGACCGGTGGTCAGTTACTCCCGGTCCGGATATTGAGAACAGTTGCAGTGGGTTTAAAGCCTGGTTGGAGAAAAACCCATCTGCCGTGATCTATATTACCGGTCATGCGGATGCTACCGGCTCTGGTACTTATAACATGGCTCTTGGGAAAAAACGGGCCGTGGCCGTAAGGGATTATTTCGTGAACACAGGCGTTCCCGCCGGACGCATTATCATTGCATCGATGGGTGAAGATAAACCGGTTGGAAATAACGGTACTGTACAGGGCCGTGCAAAAAACAGAAGAGCTGAAGTATCATTAAATCAATAAACTCATTATGGGATCAATCATTCTTTTGACTCAAACCAAAACCACTGCAGCCCTGGAGATCATTGTTATCCTGGTGATTGCGGCGCTTATTGGATATCTGACTTCCTATTTCTATTATAAAGCGATCTATACAAAGAAGATCAATGAGCTCATAAAAGAAAAGGAAAATCTCAATGCAAAAATTGCAGGGCTGCAAGCTGAAAAAAGCAATCTGGAGCAGCAAGTTCAGAAACTGCAGGGGGACATTGAAAAATTAAAGGAAAAAGATAAAAAGAAACCTCAGGGAAGCTGATTTTCCACCCGTTCCTTTTGCTTTGTTAATGGGTGGTGATGAACAAATTTCCTATACGCCGTCATTTTATTTCTGGTCTGAGATTCGTTCCGTGCAAAGAGAAGACGTGGCATGGCATACAACGCCTGTTCATCGGGAGGGATTTTCATTACGACGATCAACCCGGAAGAGAAAATTAAACACAGATTGAACGTAAAAGCCTTTCTGGTGTTTAGTTTAATACAAAATACAGATCAGAACATAAAATGTCAAAGTCATTCGAATCACAGCCGGAATGTCGCTTTTGTCATACCAGATTAAAGCATACATTCATTGATCTGGGCATGCAGCCCTTGTGCGAGAGTTATGTTAAGCCCGAGGAACTTGGTCAGATGGAACCTCATTATCCTCTTCATGTATATGTATGTGACAAATGTTTTCTTGTTCAGGTGCCTGAACTGGTGTCGCCTTTGGAAATTTATGATGATTATGCTTATTTTTCATCTTTTTCCGATAGTTGGCTTGACCACGCCAGAAGATACACCCTGGAGATGACAGGGAAATTTCATCTTGACAATAAAAGTCTGGTTGCCGAAATTGCCAGTAACGACGGTTATCTTCTGCAATACTTTATTGAAAGAAACATCCCTGTGGTGGGCATTGAACCATCGAGAAACATTGCTACATTTGCCAGGAAAGAAAAGAAAGTTCCTACCGAGGTCGTGTTTTTTAACCGCGAATCTGCGCTCTGCCTTCGAGAAAAATACGGACAGCCTGATCTTCTTGTCGGGAATAATGTACTTGCTCATGTACCCGATATTAACGATTTCGTTGAAGGAATGAAAATCTTTCTGAAACCTGAAGGCGTGATTACGATGGAATTTCCTCATTTACAGAGGCTTATCGAGGAAAATCAGTTCGACACTATTTATCACGAGCATTTTTCTTATCTTTCGTTCACCACTGCATCGCAAATTTTCGCGGCTCATGGCCTTGAATTATGGGATGTAGAGGAATTACCAACCCATGGTGGTTCTCTCAGAATCTATGGTAAGCATGCCGGGGATCGATCCAGGAAGGTTTCGGCCAGAGCTGAGGAACTCCTGAGGAGGGAGGAATCTTTAGGAATCAAAGATCTAAGTTACTATTCAGGATTTGAGGAACGGGTCAAAGAGACGAAACGAAAAATTCTGGATTTCCTGATCCAGGCAAAAAGGGATAACAAGTCAGTGGTAGGTTACGGTGCTCCGGGGAAAGGGAACACACTGCTGAATTATTGCGGTGTCAGAACGGATTTTATCGATTATACCGTTGACAGAAATCCGGTGAAACAAAATGAATACCTTCCCGGTACGCTGATTCCCATTTTTCATCCCGATAAAATCAGGGAAACGAAACCTGATTATATTTTCATCCTGCCCTGGAATTTAAAGGATGAAATTTGCAAACAGCTTGAATATATCAGGGAATGGGGTGGAAAATTTGTCGTTCCAATACCGGAATTAACGGTCTTCTAATTTTATTCATCTTCATTATGAAAGTTGTTTTGTTTTGTGGTGGAATGGGAATGAGGCTCAGGGAGTATTCCGATGTCATTCCCAAACCCATGGTGCCTATTGGTTACCGGCCTGTACTGTGGAATATTATGAAGTATTATGCCCATTTTGGTCACAGGCAGTTCATATTGTGCCTTGGCTACAAGGCCGATGTGATTAAAGACTATTTTGTCAACTATCACGAATACGTTTCAAACGATTTTGTTTTGCAAAAGGGAGGAAAGAAATTGAAGCTTCTTCACTCCGACATTGATGACTGGGAAATTACGTTCGTGGATACCGGGATTACATCCAATATCGGGCAGAGGCTTTTAAAAGTGAAGGATTATCTGAAGGGTGAAGAAATGTTCCTGGCCAATTACAGTGATGGCCTTACAGACCTGAACCTGAACAAGATGGTAGATGAATTCAAAGCTCAGCACGGGATGGTTGCCTCCTTAATGGTTTATCAGCCTACCCAGAGTTTTCATGTCGTAAAGCTGGACGATCTCGGCTTGGTGCAAAGTATCAGCCATATTGGGGACAGCGGCCTTTACGTCAATGCCGGGTATTTTATTTTCCGTTCCGAATTTTTCAATTATCTTCATGATGGGGAAGAACTGGTGAACGAACCCTTTACCAGGCTCATCAATGAGCATAAACTGATGTCTTATCCGTATGATGGATTCTGGGCCAGCATGGACACATACAAGGAAAAGCAGAACCTGGATGATTTATACAGTAAGGGAAAGACATACTGGGAAGTATGGAGAAATACTAACCAATAAACTATGGTAAATCTGACTTTAAATGTCACTGGCAAAATAAATGTCCTGTGTCTTGGTGCACACTGCGATGACATCGAGATCGGTTGTGGCGGCACACTTCTTAAACTTAAGGAATCGGGCAGACTGGGAACCGTCAGGTGGATGGTTTTCTCATCCACTGAGGTACGAAAACAGGAGGCCCTGGTTTCAGCGGAATCTTACCTTTCGGGATTAGCAGGGAAAGAGGTACTTATTCATTCTTTCCGGGATGGTTTTTTGCCGTTTCAGGCTGCAGAGGTGAAGGACAGGTTTGAAGAACTGAAAGCCGGCACTGATCCGGACATCATTTTTACCCATTACCGTCATGACCGCCATCAGGATCATCGTTTGATCAGTGATCTGACCTGGAACACGTTCAGGAATCACTTTATCCTCGAGTACGAAATCCCCAAGTGGGATGGTGATCTTGGCGTCCCGAACACCTTTGTCGGTCTGGAGGAAGATATCCTGGATCAGAAAATCAGGCTGTTGTTCAGCGCCTATGCTACACAGGCAAAAAAACACTGGTTTGACAGTGAAACGTTTAAAGCCCTGCCCAGGATCAGGGGTATGGAATCGTCTGTAAAATATGCCGAAGCATTTTATCTCCGAAAGGCGGGATTCATTTTTTAATCCCGTATTAAAACCAACTATTAACTACCCTACTAACTCTAATCCATGAAAAAAATTCTATTAATCTTTGTATCTATTATGGCAGGCTTCTTTCAGGTAAATCAGGCTCAGGAAAAATCATCCTTTGCCGGAATAGACATTCCGTTTCAAAAATTCGTACTCGACAATGGTCTGACGGTCATTATTCATGAGGACCATAAAGCTCCGGTGGTTGCATTGAATATCTGGTATCATGTAGGTTCGAAAAACGAGATTCCGGGGCGGACAGGTTTTGCTCATCTTTTTGAACACCTGATGTTCAATGGCAGCGAACATTTTAATGATGATTATTTTAAAGCCCTCGACCGGATAGGTGCTACGGACCTGAACGGGACTACCAGCAACGACAGGACAAACTATTTTGAAACCGTGCCGGTTTCCGAATTTGAAAAGGTCTTATGGCTGGAGAGTGACAGGATGGGTTATATGGTGAATGCCATCGACCAGGCTAAACTGGATGAACAGCGCGGAGTGGTCCAGAATGAAAAACGGCAGTATGAGAACGAGCCTTATGGTATGGCAGACGAGTATATTACGAAAGCAGTCTATCCCGCAGGTCATCCTTATTCATGGACCGTCATCGGGTCGATGGAAGATCTTTCCGCTGCTTCCCTGGACGATGTAAAAGGCTGGTTTAAATCGTATTATGGCCCAAATAATGCCGTGTTGGTCGTTGCCGGAGACATCCAAACGGAGGATGCCCTGGCTAAAGTGAAGAAATATTTTGGTGGGCTTCCCTCCGGACCACCCGTAGCCAGGATGCAGTCATTTACGGCTCGGCGGCACGACGCTGTCAGACAGGTAATGCAGGACCGGGTGCCACAGGCCCGCATTTACAAGGTCTGGAATGTACCCGGAGACGGTACCCCGGAAGCCAATGACCTCGAATTAGTTACCCGCCTGTTGTCTTCAGGTAAGAATTCCAGGCTTTACAAGCGGCTGGTTTATGAAGATCAGATCTCCACTATGGTATATGCATATCTTGACAGCCGTGAGATCGGTAGCCTGTTTACGATTGTTGCCGATGCCAGGCCCGGCATCGACGTTTCGGATGTTGAAAAAGCAATCGACGAAGAACTCGCCCGGTTTATACACGAAGGTCCTTCCAATGTTGAGCTCGAACGCATTAAAGCCAAACAATATGCTTCCTTTATCAGAGGACTTGAAAGGGTAGGAGGGTTTGGAGGTAAATCGGATATTCTGGCGATGTCGCAAACATTATTCGACAACCCGGAATATTATAAAACCTACCTCGATCACCTGGCCTTAGTTCAGCCGGCCGGTATCCGGGCTACAGCTCAGGAATGGCTGAGTGATGGAGAGTATGTGCTGACTGTTCAGCCCTTTCCTGAACTGAAAACCAGCTTTGCCGACGTAGACCGCTCAGCGATGCCTCCTTCAGCTACGCCGCCTGATCTCTCCTTTCCAAAATTTGAAAGGGCAACGCTATCCAACGGTCTCTCCGTGATTCTTGCCAGACGTAATACCATCCCTGCTGTCAACATGATGCTCACGTTTAATGCAGGTTATGCTTCTGATGCCTTTAGTTCTCCAGGCACAGCCCGGCTTGCCATGGGAATGATAGATGAAGGAACAGATACCAGGAGTGCTCTCAAGATCAGTGAGGAAATTGATGGTCTCGGTGCCAGACTCAACACCGGATCAAACCTCGACCAGTCTTTCATATCTTTGAATACGTTGATACAGAATTTGGATCCGGCTCTCGATATTCTGGCCGATGTAGTGCTTCATCCCTCATTTCCGGAGACTGAAATCGACCGGCTGAAAAAAGAACAGATGGCCGCCATCCAGCGTGAGAAGTCACAGCCCAATGGCATAGCCTTCCGGATACTTCCCCGGTTTCTTTATGGTGAAAACCATCCTTACAGCAATCCCCTTTCCGGATCGGGTTATGAGGCCGGTGTAAGGGATATTTCCCGGGAACAGTTGGTCAAATTTCACGATACCTGGTTTAAACCGAATAATGCCACCCTCGTGGTCGTCGGGGATATCCAAATGGATGAACTCAAATCCAGACTGGAAGAGAAATTCGGCGGATGGAAAAATGGCCCCGTGCCGGATAAGAATATCTTTGTGGTAAAAAAATCTTCGGAGCCTGTGATATATCTGATGAACAGACCTGGATCCATACAGTCCCTTATTATTGCCGGAAATTTAACCGAACCTTTCGGGAAATTGGATGAGGCTGCACTGTCACTGGCAAACAGCATAATCGGAGGAGAATTTACCTCCCGCATCAATATGAATATCAGGGAAGATAAGCACTGGAGTTATGGTGCGAGCTCCTTCGTTATGGATGCTACCGGTCAGCGCCCGTTTATGGTTTATACGTCGGTGCAATCCGATAAAACCTTTGAAGCCGTGAGAGAAATAGACCGTGAGCTGAAGGAGTTTGTTACTCTCCATCCGGCTACCGATGATGAGGTCGCCCGTAACAGGGAAAATAAATTATTGCAGATACCCGGGAAATATGAAACCATGTCTTCCCTTTCCAACGGGATAAACCAGATCGTGCATTACGGACTTAAAGATTCCTATTTTCAGGACTATGCCCGGGAGCTGAAGACCATCAAAACAGCGGAAGTCAGGAATGTTTCGGGTGATATCATTACCCCTTCCAGTATGGTATGGGTTGTGGTAGGTGACCGGGAACACATTGAAGAACCTCTGAAAAAGCTGGGTTACACGATCCATATGATCGACGCAGATGGAAATCCGGTGGATTGATCCGTCGTTCTGCAATATATTTAGTATTTTGCGCCAGGATGTGGACAAAAAAGATTGAATTTTTAATCCGGGAATAAAGAACGATCAGACTTTATTTCCGGATCTTCATTTCTCACGGATTGTCTTTACCCGTTTTGCTCCATGGGATACCTGAACAGGGGATGACCTGACATCCCTTTTTTCTTTATTGAAAGGATTTCATCCGTGGTAAGGGGCTTGAATTGAGATGCCAGTTCAAGGGCCATTCTGAACAGATCTTCGTGACCCGGCGGAATAGCTGCTGTCACAGGGTGTGAAAGGGTGAAGCGAAGTCCCATTTTTGCTTCTTCCCGTGTGGACAGGGGTTCATACCAGGTCTTGTTATTCGTTCGTTCTGCTCCTTCAGGCCAGGGTTGTTTTGCCATGGCTTTCAGAGCGAGTATACCCATGTTTTTCTGCCTGGCTTTTTCAAGAACCTGCGGACCGAAATTTCCGGCATACCAGGTGGCAAAGTTGACCGGAAAAAGGATCGTGTCGAATTCAAAGCGGTCCATTAACGCCAGCGCAGCTTCCACTGAATGAGCAGAAAACCCGAGGTAACGGATGATCCCTTCTTCCCTTGCCTTGATAAATGCATCCATGGCCCCTCCGGGAGCAAAAATCGTATCCACCTCTTTCAGCTCCCTGACAGCATGATGCTGGTACAGATCAAAATGGTCAGTCTGCATTCTCTTCAGGGAAGCTTCAAGTTCCCTTCTTGCCCCATCGCCCGTGCGTTCCTGCGTTTTACAGGCGAGGAAAAGATTTTTCCGGTGGGGTTTAATGGCCGGGCCCAGCTTTAGTTCCGCATCTCCATACGTGGGCGCTACATCAAAATAGTTGACACCATAATCCAGGGCCTGGCCCACCCGTATTTCCGCTTCTTCGGGAGTGGCATTCATAACGACGATACCACCGAAACCGAGGATGGAAAGTTTCTCACCCGTACGACCCAGAGTCCGCCGTTCCAGTTTAAGCGGCAGAAATTCTCTGCCGGTATTCGTAAGATCTGCCGGGAAAAAATGCAGTGCCGGTACAGCCAGGGCTGATGTCCGGATGAAATCTCTTCTTTTCATTGCAGAGGGGTTTAGGGTTAAATAAATAAAATCCACCTTGAAATGATCGAATAATGAAGAGGACAAACGAAGGGTACACGACGACCATAGTATTACAGTTTTGTGAAGAAGTTGTTCATTCAGAGAGGGATTGGGCTCTCTGCACATGGCAGTCCTAATGAGGAAAACCCGAAGAGGTCATTCTGTGAGAAATCGCTATTTTTTCAGCGAATTCAATATCTTCAAGACCTCCTCATGGTGGTTATTCTTTGCGAAAGTGGCGGCATCATCGCCGTCCACATCTTTTAAGTACGGATTGGCATGGTTTTCCAGAAGAATCCGCACAACATCGGACTGACCTTCCGAAGCGGCAAACATGAGTGCCGTAAAATGATCGTTTTGATCGGTCAGGTCAGGATCGGCACGGTGACTGAGAAGGAGACTTACCGTCTCCGAGAACGGTCCGCTCGAAGCGAACATCAGCGCTGTTCTTCCGTAATTATCCTTCAGGTTTACATCCGTTCCGGCATCAAGTAAAAGCCGTGATATTTCGGTGTGTCCATTATATGAAGCCAGCATCAGCGCATTACGGCCATCCTCGTCGGTGACATCAGCCTTAGTGTTTTCTGACAGGAGTTTTTTAACCGTTGCGGTATTCCCGTTAAGAGCGGCATCGCGCAGCATTTGCTCATTATTCCCGGTTTGCATGGCCCTCTGTTGCCGCAGGCCGGCCTGGATCTGTTCCTGTATATCATTGGCAGGGGTTGTGACCTCGGGCCTCGATTTGCAGGCCGAAAGGAAGATTGTGCAGACGAGCAGGAAGGCATAGAGTCATTTTCATAATGGATAC
Source organism: uncultured Bacteroidales bacterium (assembly GCA_963764345.1). GTDB lineage: Bacteria > Bacteroidota > Bacteroidia > Bacteroidales > DASQZK01. The sequence goes on from CAVXSF010000007.1 coordinate 147,980, forward strand.
TATATATATTACGTTTATTCAGGAAATGAGTAAGCCGGATACTCCCGGCAATTCTCGCCGGATAATCCTCTCCAGGGATCAAAATTAATGAATTCCTCGTAATGTCAAGCATTTTGAAGAATTCAAAGGGTATGATCCAGACAAAGTACTCCGGATTTAAAGTTTAAATCTCCTGATAATAAAAAACTGATCATATTTAAGATAAAAAAGTGTTAAATTATAATATTGGCCATCTGAATTGGGGTAGAATGTAGAATAAGTTTGTTAAATTTGCAGATCGGATTGGCGGGTAATGTGATTTCAAAGGGCCGGGAGGAATAAGATACTGGAGATTTAAGAATTTTCATTACTTGATAAAGTGTTTTATTATCAGTAGCTTATGCGGAGCACTGGAAATGGGAAAGGTTCCCATCACTTTAGTGGCTCCGCATGGTCGTATTATACGGATCACCGGATTGCGCCGGTCAGTCTGAACGCCGGATGTACAGAAACAGCTTGCCGTTTTCACGGGATGGACTGTTCTATCATTCTGCATTTTTTGTTGAATTTAAAAACGATTAAAATTGGCAGGAAAAACTCTTTTTGACAAGGTATGGGATGCCCATGTAGTTGAAGAAATCGGGGGAGGGCCCAGTGTTCTTTACATCGACAAACATCTGATTCATGAGGTTACGAGTCCCCAGGCATTTGCGGGTATCGACCGCAGGGGTATTTCAGTGTTCCGTCCGGAGAATACGGTAGCCACTCCGGATCATAATGTACCCACAGAAAATCAGCATCTTCCAATCAGGGATGAGCTTTCGAGATTCCAGGTAAACAAACTCACCGAGAATTGCGAACGACATGGCATCACCTTGTACGGACTGAATCATCCCTACCAGGGCATTGTTCATGTGATAGGGCCTGAACTCGGCATCACGCAGCCGGGGATGACCATAGTATGTGGTGACAGTCATACCTCCACGCATGGGGCTTTTGGCAGTGTGGCTTTCGGTATCGGAACCAGTGAGGTGGAGATGGTCCTTGCCACTCAGTGCGTTCTTCAGCCCAAACCCAAACGCATGCGCATAAACGTTGAAGGCGACCTTGCCAGAGGAGTGACAGCGAAAGATGTGATCCTGTATATTATTTCCAGGATCACAGCAAGCGGAGGCACGGGTTATTTTATCGAGTACGCTGGGTCGGTCATCCGGAGTCTCTCCATGGAAGGCCGTATGACGGTTTGCAATATGAGCATTGAATGTGGGGCCAGGGGTGGTATCATTGCACCGGATCAGACTACGTTTGACTATATCAAAGGGAGGGAGTTTGCGCCCCGGGGGGAAGGTTTCGACAAAGCCGTTGCACGATGGGAAGCTCTTAAAACCGATGATGACGCCGTATTTGACAAGGAAATTCATTTTGATGCCGCCGATATCCGTCCGATGATCACTTACGGAACCAACCCTGGTATGGGCATCAGGGTGAGTGATCATATTCCAGAGGAAAAGGATATCGATCCGGCCAATCTGCCGTCCTTCAGGAAATCTCTTAAGTACATGGGTTTTGAACCTGGAGAAGCCATTTCCGGCAAACCGGTGGATTACGTGTTCGTCGGCTCCTGCACGAACGGCAGGATAGAAGATCTTCGGGAAGTTGCAGCTTTTATCAAAGGCAGGAAAAAGGCAGATAATATCACGGCCTGGATTGTACCGGGCTCGAAGCAGGTTGAGAAGCAGGCACAGAAAGAAGGGCTCACCAAAATCCTGGAAGATGCAGGCTTCAAACTCAGGCAGCCTGGTTGTTCAGCCTGCCTGGCTATGAACGATGATAAGATTCCCGAAGGTAAACTGGCCGTAACCACTTCCAACCGGAATTTCGAGGGCCGTCAGGGCCCGGGAGCCAGGTCCATGCTGGCAAGCCCGGTAACAGCCGCAGCTGTGGCCGTCACCGGAAGGATCATCGATCCTTCTACCTTACTGTAATTATAAACTTAAATTGAAAGAGCATGCCTTCAGATAAATTCACAACCATTGAATCTTCCGCTGTTCCGCTTTCTATCGAGAACGTTGACACCGATCAGATCATACCCGCCCGGTTCCTTAAAGCGACCACACGGGAAGGTTTTGGGGAGAATCTTTTCAGAGACTGGAGATATGATAAAAATAACCAGCCTAAACCGGATTTTGTCCTGAATGATAAAAGGTATTCCGGGAAAATCCTGGTGGCAGGCAAAAATTTTGGCAGCGGCTCAAGCCGTGAACATGCTGCCTGGGCCATTCACGATTTTGGCTTCAGGGTCGTCGTTTCAAGTTTCTTTGCCGACATTTTCAAAAACAATGCACTAAACAATGGTGTTTTACCTGTCCAGGTATCCGAAACATTCCTTGCAAAGATTTTTGAAGCTATTGACAAAGATCCGGAAACAAAGATCCGGGCTGACCTTGCCCATCAGAAAATTACTCTCCTGGGTACAGGTGAGAGTGAAAGTTTTGAGATCAATCCATATAAAAAAGAATGCCTGTTGAACGGTTATGATGATATCGATTACCTGATGAACCTTAAGGACAAAATCGAAGCATTTGAAAAAAGCAGGGTCTGATGTACAAAGCCGGCAGAAGCTGAATCCTTCAGGAGAGGGTTCGTCGGTGGCCGGTAACAGTCTGTTTTCTTATGAAAAGTCGAAATGACTTTTTACATCAAAAAATGTAAATACAAGAGTGATGAAGATAACGATAATGGATACAACCCTTCGCGACGGAGAACAGACTTCAGGAGTCTCGTTCACGGCGAAGGAAAAGCTGAAAATAGCCAAATTGCTGCTTGAAGATCTTAATGTCGACCGTATCGAAGTGGCTTCAGCAAGGGTTTCCGATGGCGAATTCAAAGGTGCACAGATGATCTTCGACTGGGCCGGGGAGCATGGATTCCTGGACAGGGTTGAAGTACTGGGTTTTGTTGACGGTAATGTTTCCCTCGAATGGATAGCCAATGCAGGCGGGAATGTAATCAATCTTCTTACAAAAGGATCCCTGAAACATTGCGAACATCAGCTTCGCAAAACACCCGACCAGCATATTGATGACATCAGGGGAGTTATAAAGAGGGCAGATGAAATGGGGATCAGGGTAAACATTTATTTTGAGGACTGGTCTAATGGCATGAGAAATTCCCGGGGTTATGTATATCATCTTCTCGACAATCTCAAGGATGAAAAGGTAAACCGTTTTATGCTTCCCGATACCCTGGGGATACTGAATCACCAGGAGACCTACGATATGTGTCTGGATATGCGTCAGAGATACCCATGGCTGAATTTCGATTTCCATGCGCATAACGATTATGATCTGGCAGCCGCCAATGTGTATTCGGCAATAAAAGCAGGTGTCACAGGTATTCACACAACGCTGAACGGCCTGGGCGAGCGGGCAGGGAATGTCCCTCTGTCGAGTGTTATCGGCATTGTAAAGGATCATCTGAAGGGTGACCTTTCGGTGAGGGAGGAAAAGCTTTATCTTGTGAGCAAACTGATCGAATCATTCTCCGGCGTAAGAATCCCGGCAAACAAACCCCTTATCGGAGAAAATGTATTTACCCAGACAAGCGGTATCCATGCCGACGGTGATCAGAAGGACAACCTGTACTATAACGACCTGCTTCCGGAACGCTTCGGACGCACCAGGCAGTATGCCCTTGGAAAAATGTCGGGTCGGGCCAGCATCATGAAAAACCTGGAGGAGCTGGGTATCAAACTCGACAGGAATGAAATGAAAATGGTGGCCGAAAGGGTGATTGAACTTGGTGATAAAAAGGAAACAGTTACCAAGGAAGATCTTCCCTATATCATTTCTGATGTGCTCAAAAGCGAGAAGGTTGATGATAAGATCAAAATAAGAAATTATTCCCTTTCCGTTGCTGCCGGGCTGAGATCGATGGCCACGCTGAGTATCGAGATCGATTCCCAGGTATATGAAGAAACGGCTTCGGGTGACGGTCAGTATGATGCCTTCATGAAAGCACTCTGGCGGATCTATGCCAGGCTCGATAAAAACAGGCCGGTGCTCAAAGATTACGTAGTCACCATTCCTCCTGGCGGGAAAACGGATGCATTGGTGGAATGTATGATTACCTGGGATTACAACGGAAAAACCTTTAAAACCAGGGCTCTTGACTGCGACCAGACGATTGCTGCCATAAAAGGCACACTCAGGATGCTTAATATTATTGAGTCGCTTGAGCAGGAAAACCTGAACCGGCAATCCCTTCAGAAAGAAGCAGAGAAACGGAAAGTGGGTAGCTGAAAAATGCTGTTCCGGTTCGATATTGATTTAATTTCCCCGTATTTTATAAATACAATCACAGGGGTCATTCGTATCTTTGCTGACCCCGTACCAAACGATTAACTTTATAAACGAAACCTAAAAACACATTTTTCATGAAGGCAAGAATTGCGTTATTACCCGGCGACGGTATCGGCCCCGAGATTGTAGAACAGGCTGTAAAAGTACTTGAATCCATTGGGAAGAAGTACAATCGCCAATTCGATTTCACCCAGGCTGTTGTCGGCGCCTGCGCTATCGATGCCACAGGTAATCCATTTCCTGATGAAACCTATCAGCTTTGTATGAATTCGGACGCCGTCCTCTTCGGGGCTATCGGTGACCCTAAATATGATAATGATCCCAGGGCAAAAGTGCGCCCCGAGCAGGGTCTTCTTGCCATGAGGAAAAAGCTTGGCCTTTATGCCAATATCAGGCCGGTAAGTACCTTCAAGTCGCTCCTTCATAGATCACCCTTAAGACGGGACCTGGTTGAAGGTGCCGACTTTGTAGTGATCAGGGAACTCACCGGAGGCATTTATTTTGGTGAACCGCGCGGCCGCTCCGAAGACCTGAACACTGCTTACGATACGCTTATTTATACACGTGAAGAGATCGAACGGATTACCAGGCTTGGATTTGAATACGCCGCAAAGCGCAATAAAAGGCTTACTGTTGTCGATAAAGCGAATGTTTTGGCTAGTTCAAGATTGTGGCGGGAAACAGTGCAGCAGATGGCTCCTAATTATAAAGATATTACCGTTGACTATATGTTCGTGGACAATGCGGCTATGCAGATCATCCAGTGGCCGAAGAAATTCGATGTAATGGTTACCGAGAACATGTTCGGGGATATTCTTTCCGATGAGGCAAGTGTGATCACCGGTTCCCTCGGACTGCTGCCTTCGGCTTCCGTGGGCATTCACACATCGGTATTTGAACCCATTCACGGGTCCTATCCCCAGGCTGCAGGAAAAGATATTGCAAACCCCCTGGCTACAGTGCTCTCAGCTGCTATGTTGCTCGAACTGGCCCTTAATCTTACGGAAGAAGCCGCTGCTATCCGTGATGTGGTCAACCGCTCCATTGATGCCGGTGTGGTCACGGAAGATATTGCAGAAGGCAGGGCCTATAAAACTTCCGAAGTAGGGGACTGGCTGGCATCGAATGTCTGAGACATTCCAGTCAGAGTGAAGGAGAGGTGGCCCGGTTCTTCATTATTTTTAGGGCATTCAGCCGGTAAAGTTTTTCCAGTGTCGAATCGGCCAGGGAGAGAGCCGATAGCGCCCAGTGATAAGAGAAATCCGGGTCATATATGTGCTCGTCTGCGGTTTGAAGCAGCCTGAAAGTAAACCTGTACATCCCGGGGTCCCTGCCCATGTCAGTTCCGTAGACTAACCTGTCCTGGTATTTTTCAATGAAAGCGCGTGCAGCCCTTGGGATGGCGCAGATCTCTGCATACCTGGCACTGATGTCCATATACAGGTTGGGGTATTTATCCAGGAGGGCGGCAGCTTTATCCAGGTCATAGGAACAGTTGGCCAGGTGACAGGCGATAAAGGTGGTACCTGGATGTTTTTTAACAGTGCGTTCCAGGATGTCTATCATCTCCTGGTGACTTGCTATGCCGGGTTGGTTATCCAGCCTCCATTTGTATGCATTCATCAGTCCGTCATTCGTGGAATCCATGGTTTCATACATCCATTCCGGATCGGCAATGTGGATATTTACGGGCATTCCCAGCTGTCCGCATTTTTCCCATACGGGGTCCATCCTCGGGTCATCAGGATGCATACCGATGGCTTCCGGCTTTGAATAATACAATCCCCTTCCTTTATCTCCAAGTTCACCCACCCCTGAAGCACCCAGTTCATGACAACGGATCAGTTCGGATATTGCTTTTTCAGCAAAATCAGGTTCTTTATATGCCGTATAATCAATCCCGCACCAAAGCTCAAAACGACCGGGGTATTTGGAATATACCTTAACCAGTGAATCGAATGACGCTCCGTGTTCCTTGGACAGGATAGCCACTCTCTCTATTCCTGTTTCATCCATGGTCCTGACCCATTCATCCAAACCCGCCAGACTACCGGCATAATCGTGTGAATGCATGTCGAGTACCGGGAATTCAGCCCGATCCACTTTTGTCACCGGGATATGATAGATGGAATGAGGACGGTAGTTTTTCAGTAAAAGGGTTTCCGGGTTGGAACCATTTGTACCTGATCCCGATCTTTCGCTTTTCATACAGGCAGAAAGTGAAAGGATGAGCAGGGTTAAAAGGACAGGGAACGACAGATTCCTGAACCGGTTCCTGAATGGGAAAAAAGCTAATGTTTTCATGGTGAAGAATTGAATTGTGATAGGTATAAATATAGTTTAAATACAGGGAAACGCAATAAGATCCGGAATCAGGGTTGTCACCTACGGCATTTTTACGAATCTGCGGGACAAATGCAGGGCGTCTTTTCCGGTCACCTGTAAAAAATACACTCCGGGTGAGAGTCCTTTAATATTCAGGCTGAAGGAATCTTGTTCAATACTCCTGACCATCATTTCCTTCCCGTTCCGATCCACAATCCGGATTGTGTTTCCGCGGATGTTGAGGCTAAGGAATCCGTACAGGATGTCACTGGCCGGGTTAGGCCAGAGAAACATGCTACCCACAGTATGAGCGTCAGCCAATCCTGAAGGCAGTGCATCCATGGTAATATCGAGGGTTGTGTCGGTCACGAGGTGCAGATCATCTTCGATGGTGTAATAATCCTCCTTACGGATAGTAAAATGATAATCGGTATTGACAGGCAGGCTGCTAAAATCAGCAATGCCTTGCGTATTGGTATTCAGGGAATCATCATTGATTTTCACTATGGCGTTTTCGATAGGGAGGGTACTGTCTTTCAGACTGAACCTGACAGAGGCTTCGGTGCGGATGAGAAGAAAGGTGAAGGCCGTATCGGAAAGGATGTCGAGGTTTCCTTCTTCAGGTTTAAACGAATGTTTTTTTATGGAGTATGTATTCGTCCCGGCTTTTACCGTGAAGGTTGCCTTCCCTTGTCCGTCTGTCGTCTTATAGTCATCACCCATGCTGATTTCCACGTCCCGGATCGGTTCACGGGACAGATCATCGAGAAGAGTGAATGTGACATTACAATCTTTTTTGTCGAGGAAGAAAGTCAGGGTAGTATCGCTGTAAATCACAACCTGTTTTTTTTCCACAGGCTGATATAGATCCTTTTTAATGGTTAGGATGAAACTTTCATAAACGGAAGTAAAGTTTGCGGAGCCGTTCCCGTCAGTGTTTTTTTTATCGCTATAAATCATGATCTCACTGCCGGAGAGGGGTTCATCCGTAGTTTTGTCCTTCAGGATGACTGTGACGTTATATTTTCCGGGTGACGCAGGACGGTCCAGTCTTCGCTGAAGTTGATCAAGATAGAGGGAAACGGGTCTGAGTCCTTCACCCAGGCCCTGACCTTCCAGGAAATCTTCAGGTGATGTGTCGTAGCTATATCCGTTGGATGTCCCCGATACCGGACTGAGTTTAACCCCGGAAGCCGGTCCGGAGGTTCCGATAACATAGCCCCTGCCGAACTGACGTGAATCAACGATATAGTCGTTGCCGTGGTGATAAGCTTCCCCACGGGTATTATAGAAAACCGACTGGGTTGATGAATACCCGTGGATGGCATCGCCGCCATAGGGTCGGAACACCGATTCCATGAAATCACCGTTCATGGTGCACTCATCAAACAGGTTCGCCATACTCAGGTACATATGGAAATCACTGGCATATTTTGAATTTTCTCCCCGGCAGTTCAGGATGACGTTACCGTTGCTGTATGGATACTTGAAATCGAAGTTATGCCTCCCATCATTGGCCCGGCTGTTTTTGATGAGGCAATCATTGGACTCCAGGATGTACATATATCCGTTTCCGCCACCGCCTTCGTACTGGGGTTTTTCGAAATCACAGGAGTCGATGGTAATAAAACGGCATTGTACCATCGACAGGCAGTTTGACAAAATATGGACATCCTGCGTATTCATGGGAGGTTTATAGGTATGAACATTTTTCACCCAGCAATTTATGCCGAAATGAAACAGGATCACGTGGGAGTAGTGGACATCATAAGCTCCGGTGCCTGCCGTGTTGTAGGTTTCTTCATCCCAGCCCTCCTTAGGATTTTCCAGGTTGCCGACAGACAGGTTTTCGATACCGCATTCGGTAATATGCTTACTAGCATGGTAAACCCTGGCTGTATCCCGTGTTTTGAGATAGTATCTTGTTGGTGCATCGATGATCAGGAGATGGTTTTCCGTGTCAACGGAATCGATCTGCCTGAGGAAGGCCACTCCTTCAAAGACTTTGGCTGTCCAAACACCGTCCATATGATGTTCCTTCATGAATGCTTCGGTAGGTTCAGCCCTTACCACCACCTGGTCGCCCTTGCTGAATCCGTCGACAGAGCTTACCGGCAGAATACCGGTTGGTTCCATAAGGTCTGAAGTAATTGTGGTGGTGGCGCCATAGGGATAACGCCAGCCCGCATAATTCGCCAGACACCTCAATGATGTTCTTTTCCCTGAGAAAAGTTTCGTCATGAAAAAGGAATGTTGAATCGGGGCCTGCACCGCGGAGGATGGTGCTGTCGAACCTGATTCTCAGTCCGTATTCCCGTTCAGCAGGGGTTTTTATCCGGTATGTTCCTGCGGGGAGATAAACCACGCCTCCACCTGCCGAACCTACATCATCGAGGGCTTGCTGGATGAGGTCGGTAACATCGTTGTTGCCCGTATTATCCGCATTATATGGAGCCTGGGTAATATCCACAAGGTTTTTAGTGATAACAGGTATCTTCGCTTCCCCTCGGTGGTAACCGGCATAGGAAAAATCATGAAGGTACTGTCCGGATTGGTCTTTAAAACCGGGTTGCCAGTTTTCGGGATAGAGAGAACTGCGCCATTCATAAACAGCCGGGAGGTCATCCGACTCGAGAGTGAGGACATCAGCATCATCGAAAATGTCGTGCAGGTGCTGTTCCGAATTCTGCTGTGTCACCATGTTGCTCCACGACGTGAAATACGACCAGGGTGCGTCGGAGCTGAAACATTCGGCAGGATCAGGAATGGGACCGTTCTCCGTCATGGCGATCAGCTTTTTACCACCGGTAAGTTTATAAAGCACATCGAACGAGTATTTCTGGGCGCCGTAATTATATTCGCCCGGGTAGGAATCATAGCCGATGATATCCACCCTGTCATTCCCGGGATACCAGTTGGTTTCAGAAGTCGACCACACCCAGATTAGGTTATGAAGGTGATGATAGTTCTGCAGCCTGTCGAACATAATATTATACAACGCTTTACAGGCTTCCGGTCCCTTGGCACCCCACCAGAACCATCCGCCGCCGGCTTCGTGCAATGGTCGCCAAAGGACGGGTATACCTGCGTCCTGAAATTTTTTCAGTTCGGCAGCGATATCGTCAATGTCCCTGATGATGTCATTGTATTCCTGTGTTCCGGGTGTTACAGCCCGGGTAATATCGAATGTCGTCTCGGTAGTATAGAAGGTATTGGTGCCGGCTGTACCGCCTGAAGGGGAATGCCAGTGCCACTGGAATGCCACGATGCCTTTTCCTGAGGTGCTGTCGTACCAGTCCATAAGGGCTTTAACCGTACCGTTATCATATTTACCGAAGGTATGGCCCCCGTTTTTCCAGATGTAGGGGTAACCTTCGGTGTAACTCTGCATGTCGCCGTCGCGGATCAGTGGTGTCTTGCCGGTAAGGCTGCAGAGTTCATCATAATACTGGTGGGTCTGGCCCGATAGGATCTTTCTGCCGAACTGTGACAAAAGGAAATGATACAGGGCCCTGGTTTGCAAGGTTGCATCCGGATCTACCGGATCCGGGGCGATATGGTAAACATTCTTTTCTGTCGAAAAAATCCTGAACTGGTCGATGTCTGTCCATCCCCAGTTTTTCCTGACTGTAAAGGTATTTACTCCCTTTGCAAGCGTGTAGTTGCCGGCATCCGCATCGGCAAAACCCGTTGTGTACGGGAAGCTGACGGGTGCAGCAAAACCGTCATTCACGATGACATCCTGGTATTTGTCGCCCCCGGAGCCGTTGTACCTGATGATGAGTTTATAAAAACCGGTCTCCGGTATGTCCATGCTCACCGTTACCTGGTCGCCGCTGTTGTCAAATCCGGTGACATAACCCGAGCCAGAGAAGCCCGACCGGGAAGAAGACACATTAACCCCGGAAAGGATTCCGTCCTCGGCTTCAGCTGTGGCAACCGGGAGACTGCCCTGTCCAAGGCACGCGGTAATGGTTGCACAGTAAAAGAGCAGGACGGGCAGAATTTTTACAGACAGTTTTTCCATTATTCGTTTATTCCTGCCAGCTTCCGGTAATAATCCCTGGTTTTAATGCCCGATTCCTTAAGGTCGGAATCTTTCCAGCCCCCCTTTGAATCAGCGGATGGTTTCAGCATAGAACAGGTCTCATCCTTATCGGCGACAGACCAGCTTATCCAGCTTATCTTATTTGATTCCATCCAGTCGATCCATTTTTGCCAGGCTTCATAATTGATGGGCCCGTTACCGCTGGCTTCCATACCGGCAGATTCGGAGACGAAAAGCGGGATGCCTTTCTGCAGTGCGTAATTACCCCTGTCCATCAGTGACTGACCATGAGTGGCGGCATAAAAATGCAGGGTATACATGATATTACTGAAGCCGGTGATCGGATCATCGGCAACCAGGTGAATATCCTGATCCCAATGTGGTGAGCCTACCAGGATGACGTTGTCGGGATCGTACTGCCGGATGGTCTTGATTACATCTACCGAATACTCTTTAATCTTTTCCCAGGAATCGTTCACCGGTTCATTGAAGATCTCATAGATCACGTTGGGATATCCGCCGTATTTCTGTGCCATTTCGGTGAAGAATATTTTTGCCGCGTCGAGTTGGATGCCGTGGCTGTGCCAGTCAATAATGACATATATGCCGTTATCGATGGCCCCTTTGACGACAGATTCGATTTTTTTCTGAGACCCTTTGGGATTCTGTAGATACCCCTTATCAGGTTCAACGCCCATGGCGGCCCTTACCACGTTACATCCCCAATCTTCGTATAGCCATTTAACCGATTCTTCATTGTAAAACCGGGGCCACCAGTTATGCCAGCCATAGCTGACCCCCCAAAGCATCACGGGATTTCCGTCCTCAGCCGTGAGGTTTGTTCCTTTTACACTGAGATTGCCGTATTGTTTGACAGGCTGAGCCTGAATCAGGCTGAGCCCGGCGAGAAGAAAAAAGGCAATCGCTGCTGTTTTTTTCATGGTTTTCATGTATTGTCATTTTAGTTTGTTGCCGGGATATTTCGTTTACTTTTTTTACCATTGTGGCAACTTAATTTACCGTTTTTTTTGACCTTATACTCCTGCAGAGGTGATGAGAAGAAAGCTTCAGCCACTTATTCCGGTATCCTGTTGAACCATATCCTTATTCCATGTTACTTATAATCGTTTTCCCGGTGAAAATCCCGTTCCCGGTAACTGCCCGGACAACGTATAAGCCTGCAGGAAGACCCGTGACAGCTAAATGCATTTCATTTTCAGGCATTTTTGAGGTATAAACCATGGTGCCTGTTATGTTGTACACTTCGATCTTTTTTTTATCAGGGCAATTATCCAGCCGTATGACCAGTTCATGGTCCTGGCTCTGATAGAGAGACAGACGGGGGACCTCATGAACAGGAACAAAAATAGTTGTTGTATCCTCCTGCTGTTGGATCGTGAAGTCAAATTTATCAATATGAAACTGAGGTTGCGAGATCACGGTAAATCTCATGATCTGTTCTCCGGAGGTCAGGTTCATAGTGGTGGAAAAGGCGTTGGTCACATTCCAGCCGCCAGAATTTCCCACGGTCAGAGTGTCTGATTCCACACCTCCAATCTTCAGCCGGAATTTTCCACCATCCTCCTGTGAGGCTACCATAGTATTGACGGTATACTCACCGTCCTGTTCAACGTTGATTGTATATTCACACCATTCGCCATCATAGGCATAACCGATCTGGTAACTCTCCCAGTTAATGAAATAGATGTCAACTCCTTCATCCGGCCGGTATTTACCAGGAATATTTAATGCGTCAAGGTCATGATAAGTAAATCCTTCACCTCCGATGTCGTAGTTTTCAGCTTCCACCGTTCCTGGTACTGAAGCTGGTTTCCCCAGATATGGTTCCCTGACTTTGGGGACATATACAGGAACCAGTGCTCGTATGGGTTGGGAATAGAGGTCATCTTCGGCATTATAGTGGGCAATAACCCGGTAATAATAATAGGTATTCTCCGAAAGGGCAGAGTCGATAAAACTGGTTGCATCACCTGGCAGGGCAGCAATTTTAGTATATACCGTGGTTGCTCCCGTCCTTCGCTGGATAAAGATGCTGTCGTAATCGGTCAGCGGATCGGTCCAGGTTAGATTCAACAGAGTATCCTGGTATAGTTTGAGATCCACCCCAGTCGGAGACTGAGGGTTCGTATGGTTAAGGATATCCTTGATTTCATTCCAGTTATGACTTTGTCTCTCCATAATTCTGAAGTCGCCACCGTCATCCCAGGCACAGTCTACGAAACCATAAATCTGGGAATATTCAACATAAGCCCTGTAGTGTTTCATCCTGGAATTATAGTCACAAGATTTCACGGAACCGAATTCTCCGAGGAAAACAGGGATGTTATGAGCATCAGACCAGTTTTTCACGGCGATAAATTTACTTCTCAATACAGTGTAATCACCTGTTGTTCCCCAGGTACCCTGGCCTTCGAGGCCAAAGAGATAAGGATCATAGGAATGGAATGATCCCATAACATAGTTGTCATCCGGAATGGCAGCTGTCAGGAGTTCATCGGATCCTCCCCAGTTGTGTCCCTGGAAGATCACTATCCGGGTGGGGTTGGTAATCCTGATAATGGAAAGTTCGCGTTGGTGGAGATCATCGTTCTGTTCCTTAGTCAGGCCGTAAGGCTCATTGATGATCTCAAAAAGGAGCTTTTCTGATTTATCCCTGAATCTTACTGCAATTTGTGACCAGATACTGTCGAACCTGGCCCTGTAGCCGGCATTATCATAATTTGCCTTGATCCATTCTTCGTGATGAGCGTTAATTACAATAAACAATCCCCGGCTCAATCCCCAGTCCACGACCTGTTCAATGCGGTTCATCCATGCGTCATCAACGTGGTATGGCGGAGAAGTCTGGGTGTGTTCATCCCATCGTATGGGTATCCTGACACACTGGAATCCGGCTTCTTTATATAGATCAAAATAGTATTCCTGAACGGGTGGGTTACCCCAACCACCTTCATTAGGTGGTTCCAGGGTATTTCCCAGATTGATGCCTTTTTGCATCGCGACGGCCGCTTCCTGCGGGGTGATCTGGGCGAATGTGGCAAAGTGAAGTACTGACAGGAATAGCACAGTTAAAAGCAATTTCATTTTTCTCATCTCCATTTTCCTGTATTAGATCAATTATTCGACCATTTATTATTTTTTTTTAGCTCATTTCTGTTCAGGGCAGTGTATTGAAGATGTGTCAGTAACCCTAAAGGTCAGAAGATTCCAGGCATCTCCGGTCCGGGATGCTGGTCCCTGAAAACCTGAGTGAAAGGAAGACCATTCAACAGCTTCAAAAGATTGCAATATTGCAGAAGAATAATCTGCAACAGGAACAAGCTTAAAAAAAATAAGAGCCTGAATATACAGGCTCTTATTTTATCATCAGAGTTTACATTATTTCATAATCAGTTTGTAACGCCCGATAACCTGGTTGTCTTTGCTAACGACAACGAAGTACATACCGGCCGGCTGACCCTGGAGAGAGATTTCTGCGGTAGACTGTTGTACGATGATATCGCGCAGACGGGTACCGGAGAGGTTATAGATATGAACGCGGTTGCCCGGTTCAAGACCAGAGATGTTAACCAGTCCGGTTGTCGGGTTCGGATAAAGGGAAATGGCTTTATTGTTGAAGTTAGCCACAGATGTCAGTACATCGACAGTATAGTAGGCAGTAGTCTGCTGGTTACCTGAAGTAACCTTCAACTGACTTTCTTTCTTCATAGTGCCGGTGTATGTTGCACCATCTTTATCCTGCAGCTGGAGGGTAGCACCGGGGGCAGGGACGAGGTTTCCGATGAATTCGGTCACGGGAGTACTTTCATAAACCTCCCCTGAGATACTCATGCCAACCTGGTCGACGGAATAAATATCGGATACAACGTAAGCCAGATAACCGACGTCTTCGAGCATAGACAGGAAGTATGTCCGTGTAGTCACACCATCCTGGGCTGTCACAAGCAGTTGGTCATCTTTATAGAGAGAGCCGGTCATACGTCCCAGTCCTTTCTTGTCCAGTATCTGCATAGAAGCACCATCGCAAGGCATAACGTTTCTCATGATCATGTCGACGGTAGTTCCCCTGGGAAGGAGCTGGATAAGTGATGCATCCTGATCCACATTATAGACGAAGGATGTCACGTAAGCATCGGTAGCCAGTGTTTCGGGTAACAGCCGGTAGGTGATCTGTGTTACACCGTCTTCAGCAGTAACCTTCAAATAGGTCTTGTTATTGGCTGGAACATCGACATAAGTGGTGTCGTATCTGAGTCGTTTTACTGAAACATATCCGCCCTGATCATCGATAACGACCATTGCGGCATATGCAGGAACCGTTACACCGTTAATAATTTCCCTCAGGGTTTTTCCAGTCTGGAAACCGGTAATAGTACCTTCAGATCCGGAGATATCGATGGTATAGGTGGACGAAATCAGCACGGCGTCGTTACTGAGACCTTCATCTGTAACGTCCAGTAGGTATGCTGAAGTATTGACGTTATCAGCTGAAAGTACAATGAGTGAGTCGTCAATTGCAAGAGTCTGATCACCTGTCAGTACTTCACCTGTAGCAGCGCTTTTCAGCGTAAGGGTTTGCCCGGCATCAGCCTTGGTGATATTCGCCAGGAAATCGGTGACACTGGTTCCGGTCACCACACCCCTGATTTGTTCACTCATGGTGTAGCCTTCGCTTACCTTGTACACACTCGAAAGAACAGTTGATTTGTAAACAGTAATTTCATTCATGAAGTGTTTACCGAGGTCGCTGGCGACGAAGAGGATGTCATTAGGCCATCCGGCATTCCGTGCGTCATAATAGGCCTGATCTCTCATCATCCATTCACTGCTGGCAGCATCTGTTCCGAAAGATTCGCTGAATCCCGGTTTCGGTTGGTAGTACTGTGGTTTTCTGATGAAGGAGTTAATCATTTGAACTTCTACTCCTCCTACAAGCCACGGGCTGCCGTCGTTGTTTCCCCAGGTTTCGATAAGCTGGAAGTCGTTCGGATCGTTAGCAGGTTTCAGACCCAGTTTAATGGAGTCATTGAGGATCTTGAAAAGATAGACATCAACACCTTTCCACTGGTTAATGCAGGTTTGATCAACGGGTTCAGATTCGTCAGCGGAGGGTCCCCACGGGTTATGCATTCTGAACTCAACATTACAAGCCTGGCTGGCAAACCATGGATCCCCGCTAGTACCGGTTGTAGCGATATCACCCATTACGAATACGCCTCCCGCTTCAACGATCGGGTTTACGTTCGGATCCTGAACAGCAATAACCGGCTGAACTTTCCAGCTGGTACTGTCCTGCCATTTATATCCGGGTATATACCTTACGTAACGGTCCAACCAGGCATCCGTTGTATTTTCAGCATTCCAGGTAAGGACGACAGCCGGATCGGTTGACCACTGCCCCATGATCATATAATTACTCAGGTCGAGGGGCCGGGTACCCGGATTACAGATCTCCAAGAAATTGTTAGCCCACTGTTCCCACCAGTCATATTCGGAAATGAAAGGATCGGGTGTGAAAGGCTGTATGTTTCCGATTTCTTTCTGTTTATTGACCTGAACGTTATAAACCAGGACGGTTGTGTCATCTTCGGCTGTTGAAGTAAAGGAAACAACCCTGTCATTGGCAGTACCGCTCATATTCGTTAAACGGTCTACCTTAATTTTGGTATTCAGCTGCTCAGCCTTGGCAATGAGTGCCGGTTCGGCGGACTCACCCGGAGGAAGTGTAATCGTATAATCATAGAGGTTCCGGCTGAATCCGGGGATTGTATCGTTATCCCAGATCGTACCCTTAGCCCAGTCAGGAATATCAGGCCAGCTGATGGCACCGAGGAATGCGCTATGATTAGGAATATACGGTGTCAGCCTGAGGTAGTAATCCTTTGTGCTCCCGTTTTGTGCGGTAACCCTGAGGATATCTCCAGTTTTAAGGTCGACTCTTTCAACGCCGTCAACCCATACCACTTCCCATGTTGCCTCGGGAGCTTTTTCGAGGTATTTATATAAGGTATCCACTCTGTCTGCAAAGGGTATATTCCTGATGGTATCCATACCCGGAACCTTATCGGTTACGTCAAAAAGAGGTCCCACAAACATACCGTAATAGCCATTACTGCCCTTTGCAGCTTTTGGGATAACACGGTTTTCACCATTTCCCGGAGGGCTGACCTGGAGGTGGAATTTCATCATATCCAGATCTTTGCCACAGGCATAAACAGTCAGAATATCGCCTACGCGAACGGAGGTGAAAGCTGAATCTGCCGTAGTGGGTGCAAGGGTGTAATGCCATGCCAAACCCGGGTGGTAGTCGAACTGCATCATAAGAGAGTCCTCATTCCTTACACCCCACGGAACAGTAAGAATTGAATCTGCCCAGTCGATGGTAATGGTAGAGGAAGTAAGGGTGGTTTCATCGAGGTTGTAGTCGCCATGATTGCCCACTGTCCAGAATGCACGGCGATTAGGTTCCCAGTTATCGAAAAGCATGGGAACCGGTATCCATTTTGAGTCTGCAAGGTCGATACCCCTGTCGTCAGCAAATACGGTATCACCTTGTGTAATCGTAAATTTACGGATCAGGATACAATTGTTGGTGGCATCAGTAACACCGGCAACGTCGTAGGCACCGTCATGGTTATGATTGTCGTTTTCCCAGTTTCCGTTTACCTGGTCAACCACAACCGAATCGCCATTGGATAAATGCTGTTCAATGTACCAGCAACTCCTGCCTCCGTATACATCCATTATATAATAGTATGGTGTAATACTGTCGGCGGGATCAGGGTAGGGAGCTTCTTTTGCATGTAACTTTACGTCGGCAAGAGTCCACATCTCGTCCTTGGTGATCTTATTATTATATTTACCTGAATAAGGGTACTTCTTCCACATCTTCGGACCCCAGTCATACACCATGGTAATGACAAAGGATTCTCCCGGCTGGAGGACAGAATCAGGTAACATGAAATAATGATTAGGATCAGCAGTGTAATGATTTGTCCAGGGACCAATCTCACCAAATTCAAACTGTCCCAGGTGAAGGGCCGAATCTCCCATGTTGGTTATCTCTGCATAGGCTGAGGCTGGAGAACCCATCCTTGCCTCGGTAATGATCAGTGATCGTATGATGGGCGGATCAACCGCGAATATCATTACACCACACGACATCAGCACAGCAAGCAATAGTAGCTTTCGTTTCATAACATTTGTATTTTAGTTAGTAAATGAGAAGAAGTTTGTCCAATTTAATAAAAAAAAAATTAAATAATCAAATAAAATTTTTTTAAACCATTTATTCTTTTAAAATAAATCGTGTCTATCATATATTTAAGTAGGCTAACAAACTGATAATTAAGTTAGAATGACATGAACCTGATTTTGGTATGAGGTTGAAAAATGACTCCCTGAACAGAAAAATGTGCTTACAATTTGAAAATGATCTTTGCATTTCCCTCTTCATTTACTCTTGCAGGCCAGGAAATCCGCTGTTTTAAGACGATTATCAGAAAAAAATGAAGTTGATCCTTATAAATTGTAAGATGAATTTTCAAAAAGTGGATTTGAGGGGTTGTTTTTCCATCGGGAGTTTATGTACATTGGTTTTCCCGGTGTTTTCCAAATGCCCGGAAAGCAAGCTAAAAAATGCATAATAAACTGATAAATAAAGACATAAAAAATAATAGGTAAAGTAAAAAATTATTCTTTATATTTACTATATAATGATTCTAAATTAATTGGTGAGGTTTCGCTATATTAATATTTTTTTATATGTTTAGTATCGTAAATCTACCAACAAATTTCAGAGGGGGGCAAAGCGATATGACATGACCAAGGTTACCTGAATCTTTTTGATATTTGAGACTGAGACGAAAGATACATCTGGAACTACTAACACATTTTTCAAACTACTAACATGACAAGGACTAAACTGCTGGGTTTACTTGCGTTATCATGTATTATAATCACCAGTTGCAAAGATGTTCTCAACAGGGAGGACAGATACAAAAGGCCTGACTGGCTTGCTGGTAAGGTCTATACGCAAGTCAAAGCCGATCCCGATCTTTCCACATTTGCAAAGTGTATTGAACTGACCGGATACGACACGATCATAGATGTTTCGGGCAGTTATACGGTCTTTGCTCCCAATAATGAAGCCTTCACCGTCTATCTTCAGAGTCATCCTGAATACAATACGGTTGAGGACATACCTGTTGATGTCCTTTCCAATCTCGTTAAATATCACATCGTACAGAATCCCTGGAGTAAAAACCAGCTTACCAGTCTTGATGTATGGGGATGGATTGATTCGACGGATATTACCAATAGCAAGCCACGCGGGTATAAGAGGGAGACTTTGCTGCTTGAAAAAGACAAGAAGTACGGTGTTAGTTATGTGAACGGGTTTTATCATATCATTGACACAACCAAAACCAGCTGGTACCGCAGAGTGATTACCGATTCAAGGAAATATGCACCTATTTTCTACAAGCAATACTTTGATATTTACAATCTGAATACCTCTGACTATCAGTTTTATTTTGACCGGCCCATTGATGGGGCGTCAGACATTTATTTTGTCGGCGCACGGATCATTGGTGATGAGATCTTTGCCGAGAACGGGTTTCGTGTATCATGTTGACCGGGTGATCGATCCCTTGCAGAATGGTTATGAGATGATCAGTTCGAAGGACGGTAAGTATTCATACCAGGATTTTCTTGGCCTGATCGATAAATTCCCGAAGTTCGAATACAATGAGCAAAAAACCCTTGATCAGCCTGGCGCCGATCTGGGTCTGGCTGTTGACTCCCTGTTTGATCTGACCTTCCCTGATCTGACCTTTAACATCGCTGCGGAGGAGACTTCATCGCCCCCGGGGACGCATGGACTTCCTGATAATGTGACCATCCGCTACCACCACGGGATGATTGCCCCGACAGATGCGGCTTACACGGATTTTGTCAATAAATATATGGTTGGACCCAACCACTGGGGCAGTATTGACGAGGCACCATATAGTATACAGAAGATCATCGCAAAAAGTCAGCTCTGCATCAATCCCGTGTATCCTACCGATTTCCAGAATGGATTTTATAACGGGGAGTTGGATTACATTACCCTTGACCCTGCTACAATCGTTGAGAAAAAATATGGCAGCAATTGTACATTTATCGGGGTGAATACCATGGTTGTCCCCAGGGCTTTCAAAGCGGTGACCGGCCCGATTTATCTTTTGAGAGGATATAATAAGGTAATGCTGGCCGTTGAGGCTACCGGTCTTCTCCCGGCCCTGAAAAAGCCGGATGCGGATTACCAGTTTTTCGTCGAGTCGGATTTGAATACACTCCTCGATTCTTCTTTCTTCCATGAGAAAAAGGATGGTAAGGATCGATTCTACCTTGTCGTCAAGGGTAAAGATCCAAGACAGATTGACCTGAGCATTGGAGACCTCAGGACCTTACTGATGAACCATATCGGGGTCAACAGGCCCAAAGGTTTCGCCCGAAAAGAGTTCATCAGGACCCTTGCCGGGAACTATCTGATTGTGAATAACGAAACCGGTACCGTCTCGGGCCCCTCCCTTTCAATGGACGGGTACCAGGGGCCTGTAACCGGGCCTTCGGTTCCGGTCAAAATAAGTACTGATGCCGATAACGGGGTGACCTGGGATATCCCCGACTGGTTTCTCTTCAGTCCCACCTCCATGTACCAGATCATCGATGCTGATTTCCCGGCATTTCAAAGCCTGCTCGACAAGGCGGGGTTTATCATTAAAAATAATTACAAGTACACCTTCACCAATGACAATGAAATTTATACCGTATTTGCACCAACAGCAGAGGCTCTTGATGCGTACAACGCCGATACTTTAAATATTACGGATCTGAGGAAATTCCTCCTTCTGCATTTCATAAGGGGCAATATGATCTTTACGGATGGGGAAAAGACGGACGGGTATTATGAAACGATCAGGACGGATGAAAAATCGACTCCTTATAGTACGGTATTTACAAAGATCCATATCAATCCCGGCGTTGATTTCATCGGCTTTAAGGCTAAAAACGGGAGTGACTACGCAAAGGTAGAGGAGTCTTCCTCAACCAATTTTCTGGCAGGACGGACACTCGGTCAGGGAACCGGGGTCTATCCCAGCGTCAGCTATAATGCTGTGATACATCAGATTGACACGGTATTGATTTACAACAGGCTGGACACAAGGTAGACGGGCCAAAAAAATGCATCTGATTTTAAACTTAAGGTTTTTGAAAAATATGAAAAATATCAGAAAGACCATCCTCCTGCTGCTGGTATTGTTTAGCTGCACGAGTGCTTTTTCCCAGCAAAAAGCCATAATCAGGGGCAGAGTGATCGACAAAGATAACAAGGAGCCTGTTATTGGGGCCAATGTCATTGAATATGACAAGGAGAACCGGATCATCAACGGGACCATCTCCGATGTGAATGGCGATTTTGTTCTGGAAATGAAGGACAGGAACCACATTCTGAAGGTGAGTGTGATCGGATATGAAACGAAAGAAGTTGATGTAATCACCACAGGGGCGATGACCATTGAGCTTTCCACCTCCAGCACGGAGATTGAGGAAGTGACGGTGACAGCCACCCAGAAATCCAATGTCAGCCTGACGAATATTGCCGACCGTGACATTGCATCGTCCACCGTGAAGGTGGATCTTTCGGATATGGCAGATGTGGGGGTGCTTTCCGCTTCCGATGCCTTGCAGGGGAAAGTATCCGGCCTGGATATCATAAGCGCTTCAGGTGACCCGGGATCGGGTTCCCAGCTGGTTATCCGCGGACTGAGTTCCATGGGTAACAATAAGCCTCTCATCGTAATCGACGGGATCCCCCAGTCGAAAGTTTCCGATAACTTTGACCTGAGTACGGCTGACAGCGAAGACATCAGTAACCTGGTCAATATCGCCTTGCAGGATATCAAGTCTATCGAAATCCTCAAAGATGCAGCTTCTACAGCCGTTTACGGTTCCCAGGGTGCCGATGGCGTCCTGCTCATCGAGACCCATAAGGGAAAGATGGGGAAGGTGAAGTTCGACTACCAGTATAAAAACAGCATTAACATTCAGCCTCCCCCCATTCCGATGCTGAACGGGGATGAGTATATCATGCTTCAGCTTGAGGAATGGCATAACAGCAAGGGTGTATTCGATGTTCCTTCTGAAATTGCTTATGACCGCGATTATCCGGGATTTTATAACTATTCAGCCAACACCGACTGGCTTGGAGCTATTACACAAAATTCCGTGACCAACGACCATTACTTTAATATCTCGGGTGGCGGTCAGAAAACAAGGTATTTTACGTCTTTCAGCTATATTGATGAGGGAGGGACTACCATCAGTACCGATTCGAAACGGTTCTCCACCAGGGTAAATCTCGACTATTTCCTGTCCAAAAAACTGATCTTTTCCATTCAGTTTAACTACGTCAATAACAATACAGACGGGAACCTGAAAGTGGGAGACCGCAATATCAGGGAGATGGCTTATATCAAGGCTCCAAATATGAGCATCTGGGAGTATGATGCCAACGGAATTCCTACCGGTGAATACTTCACTCCCATTAACAGTTACCAGGGTGACGGGAGTACGTATTTCAATCCCGTAGCCGTAGCAAAACTGGGACGGAACGATCTTAATTCCAATAACCTGGAGAATACCTTCCGGCTCAACTATAAAATCTTTGACTGGCTGACATTCCGAGAAACGGTTTCCTACCAGTATGGCGGAAGCAAACAGTCGAACTTTCTGCCGTATAATGCGATCGGGGCTGACTGGCTGGCCTGGAATATCAATATGGCTGAGGAAGGCAATAACCTGAGTTCATCCATCAGGACTGAATCCCAGCTGGCTTTTGAACCCCCGTTTAAAAACAAGGATCATTATGTTTCCGGAACGGTAAACTGGATCACAAGCCAGTCCAGCTACGAGTGGATGAACATACAGAGTGACCTGACCCCGAGCACCGATATTCAGGATCCGGCTATCAATGCCCAGATCAACTGGATAGGTGATGGTTCCGGTGAGGCCAGGTCGCTGGGTGCACTCGTAAACCTGAACTATAAATACAAAGACCGGTACATCATCAATACCAATTTAAGGGCGGATGCCTTTTCGGGTTTTGGTTCAAATAATAAATGGGGCCTCTTCAAAGGTGTGGCCGTTGCATGGCGGTTTTCGAGCGAGCCTTTCCTTTCCAACCTGAGCTGGCTGGGAGAAAGCAAGGTGAGAGCCAGCTGGGGAGTATCAGGCCGGCAACCGGGTGACGCCTATGCCCGTTTTGCCACCTTTGCCTCTACTTATACCGGGAGTTACCTTCAGTATCCTTCTATCGTACCAACTCAGATCCAGCTGAACAATTTACAATGGGAAACGATCAGTTCAACTGACCTGGGTCTTGAGTTGAACATGTTTAAGGATCGGGTTTATCTGGAAGCTGACTTGTATACGAAGAATACATCCAATATACTGTTTAACGGGTATAAAATTCCAACTACTGCAGGTTTCGATTCACTAAAGTTTTTAAATGGAGGTGAACTGGCAAACAAAGGATGGGAACTTATGGTGGATTATAAGATCATTCGAAAAGATAAAATAATATGGTCCGTTTATTTCAATACATCCCAAAACTTAAATTCCTTTACCAGTCTTCCTGAAAACTTCAACACGGAACAGTCCACCTCGATCGGGAATGGTGAATATCCCCTCAGGGTTGTTGCAAGTGAGCCTATCGGTTCGTTCTTCGGATTCAGGTACCTGGGTGTTTATTCTACCGATGCGGATGCAATGGCCAAAGATGCCGCAGGAAACCTGATCCTGGACAGCAAAGGCAATCCCATTCCCATGACCTACCTCGATACCTACACTTTCCATGGTGGCGACGCCAAATATGCAGATATCAACCATGACGGGAAGATTGACCTGAATGATGTGGTTTATATTGGTGACTCTAACCCAAATTATATTGGTGGTTTCGGGACCAGTTTCCGGTATAGGAATTTTGATATCGGTCTGGGCTTTCATTACCGCCTTGGGTTCGATATTATTAATGGTGTGGCCATACAGACAGAAGGCATGGACAGCCGGAACAACCAGAGCAAAGCGGTATTGGCACGCTGGAGAGTGCAGGGTCAGGACGAACCGGGTATGCTGCCAAGGGCTTTTCTGAATCATCCGGCTAATAACCTGGGTTCAGACCGGTATGTGGAAAAAGGAGACTTTATCAGACTGAACAATGTGAAAATCGGGTACCGCTTCCCCAATCAACTGTGCAACCGGATGCATATCAGGACGCTGAACCTCACTCTCAGTGCCCGGAAGCTGATAACCGTTACCAGGTATAGCGGGCAGGATCCCGAAGTAGGGCAGGATGCCAGCAATCCTTTCTGGATCGGAGTTGACAATGCCAAAACACCCCCGCCAAAAATTATAACGATGAGTGTGGCTGTTGGATTCTGAAATACTGAAAAAACAAGAAAGATGAGAATAAACGCAAGACTTTTTCTGATGTTTCTGCTGCTTTTTGGGCAGGTTTCGTGTAAGGACTGGATGGATCTTATCCCGCCTGAAGGGCTGATCCGTCAGGAATTCTGGAAGACCAAGGAGGATGTTGCTTCGGTGGTGATGGGTGCCTATGAAACCTTTTCCCATATGGATGCCCTGCTCTTTAAGTATGGAGAGATAAGAGGGGATATGCTCAAGGGCGATGTGAACCAGTCGGATGATGAACGCAAGATCATGGAAGGCAATATTTATCCTGATAACTACATGAGTGACTGGAGCCAGTTCTATACGGTTATCGATTATTGCAATGAGGTTATTAAAAGTGCCCCGAAGGTAAAGGAGAAAGACCATACCTTTACCGATTACCAGCTGAAAGGATACCTTTCGGAAGCCCATTTTCTGAGGGCCCTGACTTACTTTTACCTTGTAAGGATCTTCAGGGACGTCCCCCTGGTACTCGATCCCACAGAAAGTGACGATGCTGACTTTTACCCTGTGAAAACGGATGGGGATGAGATCCTCGACTTCCTGATCCAGGATCTTGAAAGTTACAGGGATTATGCTACCATTGACGGATATCCCACCCTGCAGGAGATAAAAGGAAGAGCTACCAAGGCTTCTTACGATGCTCTTCTTGCCGACATTTCCCTCTGGAAGTTCGATTATGCATCCGTTGTCAAATATGCCAACAGGATCATATCCAACAAGGATTTCCTCATGATCCCTTCGAACAGCTGGTTTTCCCTCTACTATCCCGGTAATTCACTGGAGAGTATATTCGAATTACAGTTTAATGATGCCCGGGATCAGAAGAATGGCATGTATGGTCTGACACAGGAGAACAGCCTGAATTATAATGCCAGTGAAACGGCACTGGATCTGTTCAGTGGCAAAACCAGGAAATCCGTTGAACTCGTTCGCGGTGTAGGCGGATCTATCGCCAAACGTTCGGATAAATACATCGTCTGGAAGTATGTTGGGAGAAGCAATGACGGAACAACCGCCAGAACGGGTACCGATCAGAACAGCTGTAATTTTATCATATACCGCCTGTCAGATATTTACCTGATGAAAGCCGAGGCTCTCTCACAGACGGAAGATTACTCGGATGCACTTGAATGCATCAATATTGTCCGTCGCAGCCGTAGCGTTCCGGATATAATCTATATTCCGCCGTCGCCTGCCGGCTACGAGGATTTTATTATGGAAGAACGGGCTGTTGAATTAGCCTATGAGGGCAAACGATGGTTCGATCTCATGCGAATGGGCAGACGGAATGATTTCAACCGGAAAAGCAAGCTCATCGAGATCCTTGTAAAAAAGGTGCCTTCTACCCAGAAGAGGATACTGGCAACCAAACTGACCAATCCTCTCGGATGGTATATGCCGATTTCGAAAACCGAGATAGAAAGAAATAGAAACCTGGTCCAGAACCCGTATTATAATTTTTAGCCGATGAAAAGCAATGCCATTCTATTCAGCATTTTTCTTATCCTGATGACCCTGTTCTCATGTAAGGAGACCCCGGTTCAGCCAAATTTCAAAGACCAGGAGAAGATGAGCATTTATGATTATATTGTTGCTAACGAACAATATTCCGATTTTCTTGAGATCCTGAAAGCCGGCCACCTGGATAAGACCCTCAGTGCATATAATCCCGATGGACTGGGTTATACCCTTTTTCTGCCGGATAATGAAGCTGTACAAAAATTTATAGATGCAACTGACCAGTATACCTCCCTGGATGATATTCTGAGGGATACGGCCTTTGATTACGTCTTCAGCCGTTATCATGTTGTAAATTCCGCCATTGATGCCAATGACTTCCCGTTTGGGGCACTTCCCGATTATACTCTTTCCGGTGATCTGCTGACGGTTAGTTTTGTATTGGGAACCGACACTGCCTATTATAAAATCAATAACCAGGCCCCAGTGATCCGCGAAAATATAGAAGTGTCCAACGGCTTTATTCACCTGATTGGCGAAGCTCTGATACCTGTGACCCACACAACGTATGGCTGGTTAAATACCCATCCCGCATACTCCATCTTCAGGGATGCCATAGATGCGACCGGAATGCAGGATGTCCTCGATTTCAATCTGAAGGACGAGGCCAACACATCCAGACCGGTTACCCTTCTGCTGGAAGCCGATTCAGTCTTTAACAGGAAGGGAATCCATTCCCTGGATGATCTCATTGCAAAGGTCAGCCCCGCTAACAGCGATTACACCAATTCAGCCAATCCGCTTCACAATTTCGTCGGCTATCATATTTTGCAGGAAGCCTGGTTTCTGGATGATTTTACCGGAAATACCACGAATTATAACACCTATTCATCTACACCCCTGAACATAAACGGGGAAGGAATCGATATCGCCATCAACCAAGGCAAGCAGATTTATGATACCATCGTTGAAAATCTTGACACCACCATCATTGATTATATCACTTTTTACTATGATCAAAGCAATGTGATCACTCAAAGTGGAGCTATTCAGTTTATCAACAGGATAATGATCCCACAGGAAGCATCCAGGGCAAATATGAATTTTGAATTTTATGGAGAACCTTTGCTGGATATATACCGGCAGGATGTCGGTTCATACCTTATTGAAGATACTTCCGCTCTTAATAATATTAAATGGTCGGGAGCGGACCTGAATTTTATCCAGGGAGGGCAGGATGACAACAATGCCTGGTCAAATAACTACCTGCAGCTGGACGGGAGCTTCAGCATTACCTACCATATTTCGAAGATCGTTCCGGGAAAATATACCGTCATTCTCAGAGCACAGGTCAATGATCCTGCAGGTGCTACGGTGGAATTGTACATCGACGGAAAGATCTTCGGTGAACTCATCGATCTGTCCGGAACCCGGAACGCTGACAATATAACATTCACTGATTTGACGCGGGGAGACATTACCTTCTCCATTTACGAAGAACATACCATAGAGATCCGGTCTTTTATTCCGGGGATTTTCCTGTGGGATAATATAAGGTTCAATATACCCAAAACTAATTGATATTAGGATGAAGAACACAACCATCATTACCGGCTTTCTTTTGATGCTATTCTTTACCGGTTGTAAGGAAGACTGGGATAAACACTATAACAATCCCCCTGATACCATCGATAAGAACGTTTGGGAAGCCATCCAGGAAGATGATAACCTGAGTCTTTTCGTCCAGTATGTGAAGGAGTTCAAATTCGATACTCTTTTTCTCAAGGATGATACCTGGACATTATTTATCCCGGATAATACCGCATTCTCAGGATATCTTGATACGGCCGAAGTTACGCCAGCCGTTCTCGACTATCTTATCTCACCGGCATTCCTTCAGACGGTTGTGGTGAACGGAAAAAGGAAGATCCAGACCCTGGATGAAAAGTTTGCCCTCTTTCAGAGGGATGGGAGTAAGATTTCTTTTGACGGTATCTCTGTTCCCTTTGAAAGTCCTCTTTATAAGAATGGTAAATATTTCATTATGGAAAAGGTCGGAATACCTAAACCGAACCTCTATGAGTATTTTGCCGTCACCAATCCAGCTCTCAAATTATATATCGACAGCAAAGATTCGGTGATTCTCGATAAGGAAAAGAGCCGGCCTATCGGCTTTGATGAAAACGGCAATACCATTTATGATTCGGTTGCCGTCATCTATAACAAGTTTGAAGCACGTTATTTTCCTGTTAGCGAGGAGTTCCGGAATCAGACAGCAACCATTGTTTTCCCCAAACAGGAAGATTATGACAATGCCCTGACCGAAATGGCCCAGTCGATGAGCAGTATTTACCAGGATTACCGGGATATTCCGATAGACTGGCAGCAAAATATTCTGCTGCCGTACCTCCTTGAAAGAGGCGTTTTCGAGAATATGATGGAACCTGAGGAATTTATCCCCAATTATAGCATTAACGATACATTTAAACTTAAGAACATTCTCGGTGACAGTATCATGATCGAGTACGGCGTAACAGATAAAGCCATCTGTAGCAATGGTTACGCCTATAACTATGATCATTTTGCCGTCCCTGACACCTTGTTTAAAGGTGCTATCCGGTTTGAAGGAGAATGGCTGCTTACCCGTACAGGGATTGATAAGTTCAGCTGGAGAGACAGCGTTACCTATGCCAGCGATATTCCATTTCCTCCAACCCAGACCAATGTAAAAACCGCATCCAACGATTCCATACTGCAGGTTAGCTTCAGTTCGGGCTATTCGGGACAATTCCTCGTCGGGTTTAAAGTTAAAAACCTCTTTCCCAGGAGGTACCTGATGGTAATCAGAACACTGTTTAGAACAGGCGGGATTTACGATATCTATGTGAACGATCAGCTTGTCCGGACCTTCGACTATGTTCTCTATACACAATATCCAAGGAACCTGATCCAGAGTGTGGTTTCCGGAAAATACTATGTTTCGGATGCACAGGGATATATCAATTTTGATTGCTGGGTCCAGGATGATGTGCCCTATGGGATGACCAGTATACGCTTTGAATATAAAGGACCGTCAAATGATCCTTTGAAAACTATAAGCCCCGGCCTGGTCATCGATTATATAGATTTTATTCCGTATGACTGAGTAATGCGGAAAGAAAGGAACAGGATGAATGAAATAAGAGGGTATTTAAAAAGGTCATGAAAACCGGAAGAAAAAACGCCGGACTTCTGATAATGCAATTCATGAGGTCCTCCGGATATCACGACCTGATTTAAAAGATAACAATGAGCAAATCAATACTATGATGAATAAACTATCATCTCATGCCGGTTTGAAAAGAATAGTGCTTTTTGCGGCTCTTCTCATTTTTGGTGTTTCTTTGGCTCACTCCCAGGATACTTTGCTTGTCAAAGGCATTGTTCTGTCGGGGACATCCGATCCTGTGCCCGGTGTAGCGGTGAGTATTGAAGGGTCAAGTCAGCGACCTGTAGTCACCGATACTGAAGGTGAATTCACCCTGAAAGCCTCTTCAGGGGATGTATGGCTGATCATTTCGCCAACCGGGGGGTTTAAAAGCAAGAGGGTATACCTGAATAACAGGAGCAACCTGACGATCTTTCTTACCCCGGATGATATGCCCTCTGACAATGATATGGTAACCATTCTTTCACAGCAGTTCCGGAAACGGAATCTGATCGGTTCATTTACTGATCTCAACGTGAAAAACATAGATCACACCAATGCTTTAACGATTGACCAGTATCTCCAGGGAAGGGTACCCGGTATGCTGGTGGTCGACCGGTCGGGGATGCCGGGCAGCGGTGCCGTGACAACCATTCGCGGGGTCAATTCCATCTACGCAGGAAATGCACCCCTCTATATTGTGGACGGAATTCCCCTCACCTCTCACGGCATCTTCGGATCCAACCTGAATGGTTTTGCCTACAACCCTTTAACAGCCATCAATAATTTTGACATTTCAAAAGCGACCATCCTCAAGGATCCTGCATCTACTGCTGCCTATGGTTCGAAAGGTTCCAACGGCGTTGTGGTTATCGAGACCCTTGATCCCAGCGTAACCCAAACGACCATTGAACTCGATCTCAGGACGGGCTACTCCCTGTCTCCTTCCAACCTTATCCCCCAGCTCAATGGCGGGCAGCATAAAACTCTGATCAATGAGGAACTGTTTTCTGCAGGATTATATGAGGAAGATATCCAGCTGTATTATCCGAACCTGTTCCTGACCAGGGACAACTCACGATACATTGATTATCAGCACAATACCAACTGGCAAAAACTGATCTTCAACGACGCCTATATGACCAACGTGAACCTGAATGTTAAGGGAGGGGATGAGATTGCAAGGTATGGCCTTTCATTCGGATATTTCAACAGTGACGGAATCATACGCAAGACAGGTTACCAGGGTTACGACCTCAGGTTTGTAAGCCGGCTGAATGTTTTCACCTGGTTAAAAATGAATGCCGGTGTTTCTCTGAATTACAATTCTGCAGCCTTGAAGGAAGCGGCCACATCCTCCGAAACAAGCCCGATTATGGCCAGCCTTGCGAAATCCCCGCTTCTCAATCCTTTTCAGTATGATGAGGAAGGGAATGAGATCACCACCCTTGCCGAAGTAGATGAACTGGGAGTCAGTAACCCGATGGCTATCATCGAAAATTATGAGGCGAGGAATACGAATTATAACTTCACCGCCACACTGGGGCTGGAAGGCAGTCTTAGTAAGGATCTGAAAATCAACAGTAATTTCAGCCTGACCTATGATGTGCTGAAAGAACAGATCTTTATGCCCAACCACGGGATGGAACTGTATTACAATTCCGAAGCCATCAATGTGGCTAAATCCACCAACAACGACCTCAAATCTTTTTACAACAACACCTACCTCATATACAATAAATCTTTCGGCACCAATCACCAGTTTTCATCAAATACCGGTATGCATGTTTACAGTAATTCCTTCCAGTTAGACTGGGGATTAACAAAGAATGCACATGCGAATGATCAGTACAGAACCCTTGCCGATGGACAGAATGACCAGCGGGAAATAGGTGGACAGAACCGTGACTGGTCATGGCTTTCCTTCTATGAATACCTGAACTATGCCTATAAGTCCAGGTACCTTGTTACAGCCACCATTTCCCTGGATGGTTCTTCCCGCGTAGGTGACAATGCTATCAATACGACCAAATTTGCCGGTCAGCCCTTTGGATTTTTCTACTCTGGAGGCCTCGGCTGGAGGCTTTCCAATGAAAATTTCCTGAAAAATCTTGCCTGGCTTGAGGACCTTAAGCTACGGGTAAGTGCAGGACGAACCGGAAATGATGATATCGGGGAATCCAGTGCCGCTAATTATTACCAGGCTGTGAAATTCAGGGAGACTGTTGGACTGTATCCGGCAGTGATACCCAACGATAAACTGAGTTATGAGATCCTGACGCAACTTGATGCCGGCATCGACCTCTCACTGTGGGGCAACCGGTTTTCCGTTAAGGCCGATGTGTTCAAGTCTTCTACCGATAATATGCTGATATATACGCCTCTGGATCCCTTCCTCGGGTATGATGTGCGTGTTGAGAACGGCGGAAAAATGGAGAACACCGGGAAAGAGCTGAGTGTTTTTCTCAGGTTGATCAGCACGTCAAATTTTTCCTGGGATATACAGGCAAACATTTCAAGGATAAGCAACCGTGTGGTTGAAATTAAGGGAAATAAGATTGTTACCGAGATTCCCGGAGCAGAATTGGTAAACATGGTTGGTGCACCGGTAAACAGCTTTTACGGATTTATTTATGAAGGCGTTTACACGACTCAGGCAGCCGCTGATGAAGCGGGTCTTGTAAATGCGAAGGGCATTGCCTACCGGGCCGGAGATGCCAGGTTCGCCGATCTCTCAGGACCTGACGGTGCACCGGATGGTATTATCAACGAGTACGACAAGACCAATATCGGTTCCTCCATGCCTGAGTATTTCGGAGGATTCTCCACTGCAGTAACCTTTAAACGCTGGACCCTCAGTGTATTCCTGCAGGGTGTTTACGGCAACAAGGAATTTAACTACGTCAGGTATCTGAACGAGTCTATGACAGGACTTGAAAACCAAAGTGCTACCGTTCTGAACCGCTGGCAGTACGATGGCCAGGAAACCGACATTCCCCGGGCACTGGCCAACGATCCTGTCGGGAACTCATCCTTCTCCACGAGATGGATAGAGGATGGTTCATACCTGAGACTTAAGAATATCAGCCTTAGCTATACCATACCCGATGAATTCCTGACATTCAAAAATGCGGAGTTTTATTTTTCAGTCAATAATGCATTTGTACTGTCGAAATACCTGGGATATGACCCCGAATTTGCCTACTCATTTTCAAACATACATCAGGGTGTTGACTACGGTCTTATGCCCCAGGCCAGGCAGTTTATCGCTGGTATAAAAGTCGGATTATAACATTAACAGGAATATAAGATGAGCAAGATCATGAAATACCCGGTTATATTAATCATACTGTCATCCCTTTTCCTATTTCCATCGTGTGAAAAGTTTCTGAATCCGGAACAGAAACTGGACATCACACAGGACAGACTGTTTAACGACTGGTATGAATACCGGTCTGTGGAGATGGGGATGTATGGTCTTCAGCAAAAACTCGTGGAACAACTGGTCGTTCTGGGTGAATTAAGAGGCGATCTTCTGACCATTACCCAGAATGCCGATGCAGACCTGAGGGATGTATACAATTTCAATATCTCAAGGGATAACAAATATGCCTCACCAACCAATTTTTTTAAACTGATATCTGCCAGTAATAATTTCATACGGGTACTTAAAAGGGAGCATCCTGAAGTTCTGGATCCGGAGAGCCCTGTTTCAAATTTTGACAAACTATACGGAGAAGCACTCTGTATGCGGGCATGGGCCTATTTCAATGCTGTAAGAATTTACGGAGTGGTACCCTATATTCCCGAATCGCTGGTAACGATTAACGAAATTGAGAATTTTGTCAACTCCCCGGGAACCTATGTGGACAGTGTCTACATTAATTTTGGAGCAGACGGATACTATAATGATACGACGATCAATAAGCCTGTTACACTCGAGAAGCAGTTTTATAATACGGATCAGATCATCGACATTTTTACGGATCAGCTCGAACATGACGTGAAAGATGTCGGGGTGAACCATTATATCGAGAATAATGACATATCATGGCAGGTTACTATATGGAACAAGTATGCCCTGCATGCGCTCTTCGGCCAGATGTATCTTACCAGGGGCGATCTGCTGAAAGCCCGGAATCATTTCAATTCGATCTTGTGGAATAGTGAAGCGGCAGCAACTGAAGCCGACAACAGAGCCAATAATGTAACAAACCATCTTCGCTACCAGCTCGATAATACCTTTTTGGGCGGATTGTGGAGAAACATTTTTACAACGATCGATAATAATGAACATATCTACACCATATGGTTTAATAAAGCCAATTTTCAACAGAATAAACTGCAGGACCTCTTCGATCCGCGGCCACCGCATAAGTATATGCTTCAACCGAGCGGACCGGCTATATATAAATTTGAGACAGTTTGGTATGGACAGCAGATGGGAACAAAAGACCCGCTTGACCCGGCTAAGACCAAGATGACTTCTGTTGGATACCCTGGTGATTTTTACAGGGGATTCGGTTCTTCCTATCTTTACCTGAAAGGGAATGGGGTACTCGACCCTCAACAGTTTCTCAAGATGCTTGATCTTAGAATGCATGGGGATGAGAGGGGAGTTAAAGCCATTATGGATGGCGTGGACACGATAGTCTGGAAATATTCCATTGATAAAGGTACCTTCGACCAGGATGCCAATTTTATCGTTTACCGGGCAGGGAGTATTCATTTGTACCAGGCGGAAATACTCACTCATCTGGATCTTTCGGATGAATATGGTGCCGTGTTTTCCCATTCCGACAGTGCCATTAATCTTGTAAATAACGGATCCTACTTTAATGACCAGACCAACCGGTATCAGCGTGGCGTAAAAGGACGTGCCGGAATTTATTTTACTTCAGATGACGGGATAAAGGTCGGAGATGACTATTATATTCATGATCCATATACGAATAAGATCGTCGGGTACAGGAATTTAAACCATAATCTTCCGGCCAAACAGGAAATCATTGAAGACGGGATCATGGATGAACGTGCCCGTGAGCTGGCTTACGAAGGTGAACGGTTTTACGATCTCATGCGGGTTTCATACCGCCGGAACGATCCTACATACCTCGCTAAGGCTGTAGCAGCCAAATTTCCTGAAAGCCAGCGCAGCCAGATAGAGGCGCTGCTGAGCAATCCTTATATCTGGTATATCCATTATTTTGATTGAGGCGTTTATACGTCCTAAGTACCCAATACCTTACCGTTTTCAATTTCCGTTCCTGATAATGGCTGTAATGGTATTATACCTATATGTAAAACCATCTTACAGGCCGAAGTACGCCCAACTCAGTCGGTTGTGACTTTCAGGATGACTACCGCCATCGGTCCTGTTATATTTTCATTCCGGTGAATTCCAAGCCACTCCCCAGTATTGGTTTTAATATCTGGATCATCAAAGTATATGCCCGTCAGCGGGTCGAACCAGGTAACAGAGACATTCTTTCCTTTCAGCTCTGGAAAATTTCCCTGAAGGCTGATCATCCCTTCCGGAAGATAAAACAGGTAGGTGGATTTGTGATCCGTGAGGCAATAACCGGCAGAGAATTGCTTGTCGGGAACGAGAGTGTTGTAATCGTACCTGGTGAACAATCCGGCTAAGTGCCTGTAGAAGTCAAAGTGAGGTTGTGTTTTCTTATCCAGTGAAAAGGGATCCCAAACCAGTTCATACCAGGATGAATTTTGCCAGTAGTAGGTAGAATAGGTTCCGGCAAAAATACATTTGTAATTCCGGTCCAGGCAGATCACCGGATCGGTGTAGGCACCGTCAAATATGGAATGCATTGTTTTTTCATAACCTCCGTGCTCGATGTTCAGCACAGGGAGGCCAGGGTGCTTCTCAACAATCTTTCTCATACCTGAATATATCCCCGGCTGCCAGTCCTGGACTGAAATGAAATCTACTTTCCCGGGAAAGGCAGAACAGTAAGCATAATCATGAACCGTTACCAGCCGGTGATAGGCATCCAGGCTGCGGAGCCGGTCGATCCGCCGGGTGATGTAGCCCATGTCGTTGTGATTGTAGGACAGTGCTTCCTTGGAGATATCCCAGATCAGGTTTGGGAAAGCCTGGTACCTGTTCACCACGTAATCGAAGTACAGATTGTCTGCGGCAGATTCAGGTTCAGGCCAGTTCACATGCTTATTCCATACATAGATCATCAGGTGTGCAACAATGTGTTTCTCGTTCAAATAAGCCAGGATATGGTCGAGATGCTTGAAAAAATCAATATTCAGGGTGGAATAGTCGGGTGTCTGATTCGTTCCGCCAAACGGGAACACTTCCGGCCGGGCAAAATTATATTCAGGAGCAATTTTGTCTCTCTCACCCCAGTCGGCATCAAAGGCATAAACATTCATGACCACCTGGTTGAAATGGTTTTCTGCGATGGCTGAAATGATCTTCCGGGTTTTCGGGAGTTCGGCAGAGTCCGGATCTTCCATGTCCTGTTTAGCATCAGGGGCAAACAGCCAGTCCATTTCGTACGCCATGAGAAAATATG
The DNA here is from genome assembly GCA_963764345.1 of uncultured Bacteroidales bacterium. Classification (GTDB taxonomy): domain Bacteria; phylum Bacteroidota; class Bacteroidia; order Bacteroidales; genus DASQZK01. The sequence goes on from CAVXSF010000007.1 coordinate 183,428, forward strand.
GTGTACCATCCTCCAGGGTAAACTTTTGGGGATTCTCTTTTGATACCACAACAGCACCATGTTCTTCCGGGTTGGTATTAGGGGATACGCTTACGGTTCCGGTGAGGCCGGATAGTTTTGGAACGGAAGACCAGGTGGTATAGGTCCATTTCCCCTCTGCAGGCGGAGTAAAACGAATGACCCAGGTGTCATCGCCATTGTAAAATCCGTTTATTTTGCGTAGGGACGTGCTATGAGGCACATCTCGGCTGTCATTTGTGTTTTCATGTATAATTGTCGCCCCGAAAGTAACATCCAGAGGATGATCAATATGCCCTTTCAGGGTAAAGGTCATATCCAGTACCTGCCATTTTTCGCAGGTGTATTGTTCGTTGACAGCTGCATAGGATGATGTTATCATAATGGTAAGTAAAGAGATCATGATCAGGTTTTTCATAGGAGGTTGGAATGTTTGATTTTTCGGGTTCGGTTATGATAATATCTGTCATGAACACAGATATCATCATAACAATTGGTAAAATTAGAAATACATTTTACAACCGTATCAACTTCATCCGCAAAATTTCGTCCCTGGTTTCAATAACGATTTCATAATACCCGGAATTCAACACACCGGTGTCGAGGGTTGTATCTCCGTGGAGTTTCTTATCCATAAGAAGGGCTCCATTCAATGAAAAAATTCTCAACCGGTAATTTTCCTGGTACCGGCAGAAAATATATAGCGTACCATCGTTTGGATTGGGGTAGATATTAAAATTACCTGTAATTCTTTGGCTGGCTGCATAATCATTACAGTGCGATGCATCCAGAACCGGTGAAATGCCGGTATTCCCTCCTGCACACACCCCGCAGGAATCCAGGAAAGCCGTTCCGTTCTCATCCCCGTTGCAATCGATCACCGGTGAGCAGGCTTCAGGATCCAGTAGAGGTTCAATCCCGGTATTTCCGCCCGCACAGACACCGCAGGAGTCGAGAAAAGCCGTCCCATTTTCTTCCCCGTTACAATCGACCGGAGGATTACAGGCTTCCGGATCAAGAATGGCTGTCACACCGGTATTGCCCCCGGCACATACTCCGCATGAATCAATAAAGGCCGTCCCATTTTCTTCTCCGTTACAATCGACCGGGGGATTGCAGGCTTCGGGATCGAGAACCGGTGAATGTCCGGTATTTCCGCCTGAACACACACCGCAGGAGTCAATAAATGCGGTACCGTTCCCGTCGCCGTTGCAGTCAACGGGAGGGATACAGGCTTCAGGGTCCAGCTCCGGTTCGATTCCGGTATTACCGCCTGCGCAGTGCCGCACGAATCGATGAACGCCGTACCGTTCAGCACACCGTTACAATCGACAGGCACGCATTGACTTTTGTCATCCGTCGGTGTAATCCCGGTATTACCGCCTGCACAAACTCCACAGGAATCGATGTAGGCAGATCCGTCAATATCTCCGTTGCAATCGGTCTTTGCTGTTACGAATTTAGACAGCAGCCGGATGTAATTGACCTGGTATCCGCAACTGTTTTCGGTGACGGACCAGGAGTTGAGCGGCCAGCTTGTATTGAAGTCCTTGTACGATTTCTGTGCAGGTTGTCCTTTCGGGGGTGAAATGGATTCAGAGGTACAGATGACATTGTTTGAGGTCGATCCGCAACCATTTGGACAGCAACCGTCCCAGTCATAACTGGGGTTTGCACCGCCGGTAAGATAGCCCGGGGGAGGACCATAGGTTGAAACCCCTACGCGGTCCCAGAGAGGGCTCCCGTTGGCAAACCAGGTGTGATAGAATTCATTGACCCCGTTTTCTCCGCCATAGTTATACATGTTGGACAGGTATACAAAATTCATCGGGTTCACGCCATGAATATAATTGACATAAGCCCTGGCAGCATCCTCTGCCGTTGAGTTCAGTGTCGCATCGATATGATAGGTGATGACATTATAAAACATACTTCCGAAGGCGGATTTCACACCATTGCTGCCCCAGGTGTAGGCTGCCAGGAATGCCATGTAAGGATCCTTGTTACCTGTCCACGAAGGCAGGTTGTCGCTGCCGTTTTTCATGGCATTTTTATAGGTGTTTATAATATCATCCTTCACTGACGGTGTTGCATCATCGAGGCTCGAATAATAGAGAAGTATTTCCTGGTTCTGTGTTTCGAAAGGGTAAGCATAATTCCACATCATCAGGTGAGCTTCGTTGTAATGGGAGTCAAAATACTCCTGATATACCGGATCCGCCGTTGCTTCGTACAGATAGCATGCTGCTTTGAGTTTAGCCATAGTCCTTCCATAGTCATCCGTCTCCTGGTTGCCGGCTCCAAGACCTGCCGAGCTGAAACTGGGATCATTATTGCTGAAGATCACCGAAGGATTTGCGTCTGCCCAGGTCCATGCCCTGATGGCGCGAGCGAGCAGGGTATCAGCGTATACGGTCATGCCGATGGCACGGTACACTTTGGAGCATATGGCAAATGCTGCGCCCGTGTTGAGGGTTGCTGAGGTACTTACCGGTCCGTAATAGCTGGGGCCGGTTGCCGATGAGGGCGGACTGGCATGCGATTCGGCCACGATGGTCAACACACTCCCGTCATCTTCCTGCATCCTCAGGAGAAAATCGATGCCCCATTTTGCCTCATCGAGAATGTCGGGAATGCCGTTGCCTGATTCGGGGATATTATAATCGTCGGCCCAGGCATCAGGTTTCTCCATCCAGGCTTTCATCATCTCCACCACGTAGCCAGCGGTCCAGTTCGTATACTTGTTGTAGTCACCGGCATCATACCATCCGCCGCTTACATCCCGTTCTGATGCAGGGTTGTCCTTGTCATAAAAGGACCTGCAGTTTTTATCCTGGAGCGGCCCGATATGGCTGGCACCGTCGGCCCAGCCTTCACCGGCATATTGTGCCGCTTTGGCAAAGCCCACGCGCTGGTAAAAAAACATCCTCATGGCCTGCTTAAGAACCTCATTATATACGTTTCCCGAAATGTCAAATTCGTATGATCTGAGGTTGTTTTCTTCGTCCAGAATATAATAGCTCCCTGACTGTGAAACGGATGAAAAATCAAAGTGCCATGCTTTATCGCCCGACGATGGATCGGTGTTCCCGTTGTTCCATTTCGTCACGGTTCCTGTAAAGACTTTTTCGCCGGTCCTGGCATTCACAACCGAATATGTGTTTCCGGGAGTAAACGATTCTGCTGCATCAAAGCCTGTCTGAGGATCTTTCATGACCGCAATCTTTATGGCTCCGGGAAGATATCCGAACTGGTCGACAATAATGAATTTTGACGTTGCCTGGGAAAAGGATGAAATGCTTGTTAAAAAGGCAAGCGTCAGTAGTAATGTTGTCCTTTTTATTTTCATAGTAGTATTATTTATTTCATGGTTCCCTGTCATGTTGAATCATTACAGGCCATCATAATTCAGGATCAGGATATCGGGTTACGGGGACAGATTTGGTATCGCTCTCCGCTCTTTCCCCCCGGCTCTCAGCTCTCCGTTACCTCTTCCCTTTCACAAACTTCGATAACAGCCTGATATAGCGCACCTGGTAACTGCAGCTGTTCTCTGTGATCTCCCAGGAGTTAAGAGGCCAGCTTGTATTGAAGTCCTTGTAAGATTTTTGTGCCGGTTGTCCCCGGGGCGGAGTGATGGATTCGGAGAAGCACATGGCGTTATTCTCTTTGGTGTCACAATTTTCAGGACAGCAACGGTCCCAGTTATAGTGCGGATTGGCTCCCCCGGTCAGGTATCCGGGGGGAGGGCCGTAAGTGGATACACCTACCCTGTCCCATTTATCACTGCCGTTACAGAACCACGAGTGGTAAAATTCATTCACACAGCTGTCACCGCCAAAAGAATACATATTTGACAGGTACACGATGTTAAGAGGATTGACGCCGTGGATATAATGCACATAGTTCAGGGCTGCATCCCTCCATTCTGTATTTGGTTCTGCGATCGGGATCGTACAGGATCATATCGTAAAACAGGCTTCCCTGGGCAGATTTTACTCCGTTGCTGCCCCAGGTATAGTCTTTCAGGCAGGCGAGATAGGGATCTTTTTCACCTTGTTGGGCAGGCAGGTTATATTCCCCATTGAGCATAGCCTTTCTGAAGGCATCCTTAATTGAATTTTGAACAGCTTTGGTGCCATTCTCCAGGGTGGTATAGTACAACAATGTCTCCTGGTCGGTCGATTCGAACGGTGAAACTTCACGGCTTGTCATCATCCGGGCTTCGGAATAATGCTGGTCGAAATATTCTCGGTACGCCTCGTCCCCGGTAGCTTCAAACAGGAAACAGGCTGCTTCCAGTTTAACCATTTTACGGCCATAATCCCGGATTTCCATCCGGCCTGCGCCAAGACCCTGTGAATGGTATCGCGGATCATTGTTATTGAAGAGAACATCCGGATTTGCCTCAGCCCAGTTCCAGGCTCTGACGGAAGCATCGAGGAGTTTATCGGCATAACCAGACATGCCGTTCATTCTGAACACTTTGGAACTGACCGCCAGGGCAGCTGCCGTATTCAGTGTTGCCGAGGTATTCACCGGGCCATAGTAGCTCGGACCCTTTGCCGATGACGGAGGGCTGGCATGGGATTCGCCAACGATGCTGAGTACACTGCCATCATCCAGTTGTAGCCGGAGAAGATGATCAATGCCCCATTTGGCTTCATCCAACAGATCGGGCAGGCCGTTGCCGGATTCAGGAATGTTATAGTCATCGGTCCATGCATCGGGATTTTCCAGGTAAGCCTTCATCATTTCAACTACGTAACTGGCTGTCCAGCTGGTATATTTGTTGAAATCCCCGGCGTCATACCAACCGCCGCTTACATCGTGTTCAGTGTCCGGGTTGTCTTTATCGAAGAAAGACCGGCAGTTTTTATCCTGAAGGGGACCAAGATGGCTGGCCCCATCAGCCCAGCCTTCACCCGCAAACCGGGCTTCTTTGGGGAAACCTGCTCGCTGGTAGAAAAAGGACCGCATAGCCTCTTTCAGAACCTGGTCATAGACGTCGTCAGCGATCCGGAAATTATAGGATTTACAGTTTCTCTCATTATCCAGCACATAGTAAGTTCCGGGAGTTTCAACTGTGGAAAAGTCGAAATGCCAGACCTCATCACCAGAAGACTTGTCGGTTGCACCATTTTGCCAGGAGGTTATCTGTGCTGTGAACACTTTTGAACCGTTAAGGGCATTCACGAGTGAATAATGTGTTCCCGGAGTAAAGGAGGCTGCAGAGTCGAAGCCAATCTTTGGATTTTTGATGACGGCTGTTTTAGCGGAGGAGGGGAGGTAACCAAACTGGTCGACAATGATAAACCGGCAGGGGTCCTGTGCGATGGATACGCCGGAATACAGTATTGCCAGGGCAAACGTCAGTAGTCTGGGAAACATGGCATGAGTTTTAGTTAGTATATACAAGGATAGGAAAAATTCATGAGAAATGAAATAGATCAGGGCAGATAGATGAGGTTGGAGGTTAGGGGTTAGGAATTTAGAAAGTTAGAGAGTTAGAAAGTCAGAAAGTTAAAAGGTAGAGAGCTAACATTTTCAGAGAATTACGGTCCCCCGAACCGCAGAGCGGTAACCCATGCATAGCCACGGTTTTGCCCGTGGTTAGACGGGTGTCGTTCCCGGAAGCCCCGCGGAGGGTTCAATATAGCATAGCCAGGTTTTTTGTTTGTGGTGGGAATGCCCGGAATTTCTGTGTTATGATTGGGAGCACATCATTATTCCCGACAATTCTGGTAATAATATACTTAGGAAAATATTATTCCTGTTCAGAAGGTCGAAAGGTTTCTATACAAAAAAGGACTGAAATATTTTTGCAGTGAGAGAAAAAAATGATGATTTCAGCTGTCATTCATCAAAACGGATATCATCATTTTGGGTGAGTTGATAACTTTTCGTCAAAAAGTGTGAAATACGGGACGCTGAGATTCGGGGGGTGAAAGTCATAAAGGGCGGTCGGTTGGAAGGTGGGGGTGGGATCCCATTTCAAGAAAAGACTCCTTAAGAATAACGAAGCCTCTTGCTGTGCCCTCTCACCAAATCACCCCCTGCAGTCATGCAGGCTCCGATCATATCACGAGGAAATAGTTTATTTAATGTATTGGCCTCATAACCTGTCCCGCTTAGCGGGAGAATATCCATGCTCCAGGCTTCTTAAATTATGCAATAATTTTACTCCCTTTGTTCATGAGACCGCTTCACCAAGTTACTCCCTTTGGTCGTGAGACCGCTTCGCTTAGTTTATGTCCTTTGTACCACCTTATCTAGAATTATCATCGTGGCTGGAAGTTTCATTAATCCCAAATGGAATCCGAGTACTGGTATTTTCTCCCCCACAATGCAACAATCTTTAAACCCGGAAAATTCTAAAGCATTGAAAATCTTCAACCGCACCAGGGGAAGGAAAATGATTCTCCCATCAAGACAATGATCCGGCAATGGCTTCAAACGGAGGGGTTGCGGCAATCCACAACTGAGTTTAAAGCATATTGGGAATATTGGTTCTCCAAAACCCGTGATGACCAGCTTACACTAACAACCTTTTTATGCCGGATGGTCACCGGGCAGGAGTCCGATACCATTCATGGTAATAACAGAGCCTGTGGGTACCGGTTTAGCCATAGCTGCGGTTCCGGCATCGGAGAAAAAGGGATTTTACCGGCTGCCTTTTCCGGTCCGGGAATACATGCAACCGGTCTGGGTCTTCACGATCCCTCACGACAACGGACGGTCAGTCATTTCAGAGAGCACAAGTCATCCTTAAAACCTGTCAGACATGACAGGGATAGTACCATCAGCTCTCCTGTACCCTCATCAGATCAACGATCCGGTCTTATCCTTCTCTTTCTGCGAGCCGGTCCTTTATCTCCAGGCACATCCTGACGGTATGATAAGGGCATTTCCAGAAGCCGGCTTTCTCGTACGACCGTACCGGTTTTCCGTTCATATCAATCCGGTAGTGCCATTCACCGTTGGTGCGGTCTATAAAATATTTTTCAATATAATCCTCCAGACCCACGGCTATTTCCAGGAAGCGTTCTTCGGAGGTGTTACGGTAAGCATTCAGGAAGCCAACAATAGCCTCTCCCTGGGCCCACCATTCCAGTTCATTATTATTTTTTCCTTTATCCAGGTGGCTTTCGTGTTTGAGTCCTCCTTCGGGCAGTAGCGCAGGCATCACCGCCCTGCAAATTTGCAGCGAGATGGTTTTGAATGCTTCTGTCATCGGCTGATCACCGATGCATTCTGCAGCTTCCTGTAAAAGCCATGAAGCTTCAATATCGTGGCCATAAGATATGTCGCCAGATTTAAGTACCCAGTTTTCATCGAAAAAGAGATTCAGGTGACCGGTTTCCCGGTTGATGATTTTTGTCCTGAACAGTTCGAGGAGGTTCAGAATGGACGGCTTCAGACGTTCATTTTTATTCAGCCTGTACAGACGGGAATATGCCTCGATCACATGAAGATGGGTGTTCATCGTTTTTTTTTCGTTCATGTCAATGTCACTCAGCCTCAGATCCCCGGTCTCACCCCATTCCCTTGAAAATGCTTCCAGGTACCCATTTCGTTGACGGTCCAGGGTTTTGGATTCAAGCAGTTCAAACAGATTTTCCGCTTCACTCAGAGCGTCCACGGATCCCGTGGCAGCCGAATATTCAGCCAGGGCATAAATAACAAAGGCATGGGCATAGGTTTGTTTTTTACCATTTTGAACAGAACCATCGGGGTTCAATGACCAGAAATAGCCGGGATATTCCGGATCCTTAAAATAGGTACGGATATAAGTATATGCCCGTTCGGCCATCATACGGTATTCCGTTTTGCCGTACCGGGCGTATACTGCAGAAAACGCCCATAGTATGCGTGCATTGAGAATAAGTCCTTTTGGCTTTCCGGCTTGTATCCTGTTGAAATAATCCCGTTCACCGAAGAATCCGCCGTTCCGTTCATCCGGCATATTTTCCATCCACCAGGGTAGGATCTCCTTTAGAAGCTGTCTGTCTGCAAAATTCAGCAGTTTTTCGCTCTTGGTTCTGGTCGTCATCGTGCCGTATCGTTATTTTTGAAATAGAATGGATATTGATTTATAAGTTACCCGGTCCTCTGTGTTCGTCCCGTCTCCTTTACACGCTCTCCTGTCTTTGCCTCCTCCTTTCGCCATCGGTGTTGAAAAGGGCAGCCGGTGAATGTCGTGTGTGCAATCCAAAGACAAGATTCGGATTACGTCATTTCAACCCGCAAGGTAAATGAAATTCTGATTTACGGTGATTATCCGCGTCATGGCTTCTCCGTTCTCCTCTTTTCTCTCATTCCCGGTTTTTCACGGCATACATATCAGGCAGATCCGGCAGGAACCAGGTAAAATCGTCCTTCTCGAATTTGATAAAATCTGCTGCTGACGAATGTCCCGGATACGGAGCATAATGGTGTCCAGGTCTGGCATTACGCCAAACCAGGAGGTAGGATATCTTCCTGGCTGTGCTGTCATTCCTTATAGGATTGAGAAGGTATCGGGTCCACCAGTCATCTACCGGGATAGATTGAAGCCCGGTTTCGGTAAGAGCCATAGGCTTGTTCATCCTTTCGCCAAGTAAAACCAGCGTCCTCAGCGATTTTATCCCTTCGGGAATGGAAGCTGTTTCTGAAAAGGAATGGTAATCATCATAGCCCAGAAGATCGACATAGTCCTCTCCCGGGAATCGCTCCAGGTAATCCGCTTCATCTTTGAACCGGTCGGTTGAGTAGGCATAGAGAAGATTGTGCAGTCCTTTTACATCCCTCAGGTAATGGACGGTGAAACGGAAGAGACTGATGAATTCTTCCGGTGTGCAATGATCGCGTCCCCACCAGAACCAGCTGCCGTTCAATTCATGAAAAGGCCTGAAAATGACAGGTACAGCTGTGCCGTCGGAAGTTTTGATCCCGGAGATGAAATCAGCCAGATCATCCAGTTCTGATTTGTAAAAATCATGTTTTTCTCCCCCGGGTAAGATAGCGTAAACCGCCCTGGTACAATCCCATGCATCGCCGCCTGTGACCGGATTATCAAGGTGGCAGCTGAGCGTGTTGATACCTCCCTTTTCGTACACGCGGATCATCCAGTTTTGTATTTTGTTGAAGCTGACCGAGTCGATGTTCCTGGACTGGCCTATCTCCCCGGCATCCCAGCCGAAAACTGCCGGAAATTTGCCGGTGACATCATTCACGTCGGAACGGAAATCGTCAGCCCACCAGCCAACACCGTATGCCAGGTCATCCTGGTGACCGAACATCACCGCATCATTGCGGTATTTCAACAGATTGATGAACAGGGCACGGGTTTGAGGTGTGGCATCCGGATCGGCAGTTTTGTAAAAACCGGCGTTCACGTTGTTGTCTTTGACTCCTGGATTCTTCAGGCTGCAGGAACTGAAGAGCAATAAAGGTGGTAAAAGCCGGATAATGAGCCTGGTGTAATACATCGTAGTTTGTTAAGTAGTTTAAAGCAAGGTACGGAAAAAATATTAATTTGCGCGAAAAACAGATTCCCGGCCCGCTGTCGGAGACAGGTTGACCAATCCCGTATGAGGATGCTGCTGGCCAAAAAAATTTCAGGGTCAGCAAAGGAATGGGATCGCCGTAGATAAAGCCCCGGAGCTTTCACCTCACTCACGCCACAGGTGTCTTAATGACTGAACCGTGATGTGCCGGTCTGGATTTTCCATTGCGTTCAAAGGCTATTTTAAGTCTGTCCGGTCCACGGATTAAATTGATGCGTGGATTCAGGTCGAAGAATTCCTGAACGGTAAATCAGTGGAATGAAAAAGGAGGCCGGTAAACGACACCCGTCCACCGTTTATCGTTATACCGACCTCCCACAAACACAAGAATAGTAGTTGGTAAATGAATGATCGACTCCTTTTTTAATTCTGCTACTTCTTCTTGTCCTTTTTCCTGTTTAGGAAATATCCCCTGGTTTTAAACAACCTGTCAAACAGACCGGTATTTCCACTGACAAAATACACATCCGGATTCTGATCGGAATGAAAGATATATTCTTTCGGGTTGTCGCCCTGGTAGCATTCAATCTTCAATGGTTGCATGCTATTTCCTTCAATGGTCATGCTGTAAAGCGGTTGTTGTCCGGGAGTGTAATGGTCTTTAATGGAGGAACCTTCTGTAGTACTGATCCTGCTGAGGTAGCCGTTTGTCAACAGGGAATCGGCCGGGCTGTTTTCGGCATACCAGACTGAATCACGGTTGGAGAGTACAAAAGAAGAATCGGCCGGATAACTGAAACTGATTTTATTGATATTTTCTTTTGCCAGATGGATGAAGCTCTTATCACGCCACGAATCAAAATTCCTTCTGAGCATCATGGACAGGAAGCCATCCACTGCATATACGTTATTATCATCCGGCAATCTCACAAATGAACTGCCCGAAAAACTTTGTCTTCCATACCCGCCATATCCTCCAGATGGCTGATTATAGTTAAATTTTCCGATAAGGATCCCTGCCAGTGTTTTCCCATCCCTGTTTTTAAAAGTGATTTTTGTTGCCGTACTGTCGCTAAGTTCATAATCTTTCCATTTCGATTTTGACGTAGCTACCAGGCGCTGCGGTTTTACCGAAACCAGATTCCCAAGGATACCGGCTGCGGCGCCTTGCTCTTCTTTGGCAGTGACATCTCCCTGACTTACCGTCCAGGTGTTTCCGTTCCGGGTGAATTCAATCGGTTTGTCTTTATCTGCACCGTTGTTGATAATGATTTTACTGACTTCCGTGGTATCCATCGATACCAGGTCGGTTTTAAGGGTTGACTGTTCTCTCGGTATTTTGATAAGCCTGGTGAGCACAAGGATCACAACAAGGGCCAGGAGAATAATTATCAGCTTTTTATTGTTCATTTTCTTACTCATAGCTTACCTCCATTCTTTTAAATCGTTTGTTGCGGTTCATTTGCATTCTGAAGAGGCCATAGATGACTACCAGGAGGATAGGTGCCATGAAATTAAACCATTTCAGAAAGGTTTTCGTGCTGTCCTTTAGTTCCTTGAGAGGCCTCGAGGTGATGCTTTTTGTCCTCAGCGCAATCAGGCCGGTATCATCCGAAAGCCAGTCGATGCTGTTCACCAGAAGGTTGACATTGTCCTCATTGACACTGCTGTTAGATTTTGAGTCGCCACCCACAGCGAAATCACCGTCAGAGATAACGACCATCTTTGAAGGAGTGTTCCCTGATAATTTTCCGGAGAGGGCAGCGGCAACCGGGATCCTGGACATTGGGAAATCGGATTCCTGCCATTGCTTGTTGATGTTGAAATACAGGGGTGTCGGAAGTTCTCCTGATTTGTCTGATGTAAATGCAATGGGGGTAAAGGTGATTGAGGAATCTCCGGAAAAGCTTACCGGGCTGGCGAAGCGCATCATTACAGCTTCAAGACCGCTGGTGATCGGGTGTTTGGCAAAATTTTGGATGACAGGCAGGTATGGAAAAGAGATCTGAACGGGAAAGGGGAAATTCCCCTGGCTCTGCTGAACACTTACCGATCCGCATTTTGAATCGACCACGAACTCGGGGGCAATGGTTACGCCTTTCCCTTTGAGCCAGGTTTCCAGGCCTGTATTGTGAGCACTTCCCATCACGGTGGAGAAATTCCCCGTGACCCGGTCCATGGCCAGGAAAATATTTCCGCCCCTGGCCAGAAAATCATCCAGTTGCTTCAATTGAACCGGAGGGATACTGTCCTGGGGTTTCACGATCATGATGGTTTTAAATTGATCGGGTATCGACGTGGTATCTGTCATTGTAAATGGTTTGACATTATACAGCACGCTGAGTTCGGTATAAGCCTGAATGAGGTTGGCAATGGACGGTTCCCCATGACCCTGTATAAGGGCAATGGCCGGTTTATCGGTGACGGAAAGCTTTTTGATGGCCGAAGAAAGGGCATATTCCATAGCCGATCCGGGTTGCAGAAAGGGGATGATTTCCTTGCTATCGCCCATCGAGACCACGGCACCCAGATACGCCTTTTGTTGTTTCATCTGGTCTTTTTCTCTGACATTGATCATGACGGGCTGAACTCCGGCCTGCACGGCTTCCTGTTCCAGTTTCGGATCGCCGTTGGGATTTTCAAACTTATATACGACCATTCCTTTTGACCGGTCTCCATATTCAATCAGCATGTCCCTGAATTCCTTCGAGACGCTTTCGACATTCGGGGGCAGGTCCTTTGAAAAATAAGCGGTTACCGTTACAGGCTCCTGCAGGTTTGCAAGGATATTCCGGCGTTGCCTTGCTTAGGGTGTACTGATGATTTTCTGTAAAGTCAAGTCTCAGGTTGTAATTCTCCGACAGTACATTCACGAGGATCACGATTGCTGAGACCAACAGGATTGTTGTTGATATTTTGAGTGATTTCATATTCTTCGTATTTAATTGGAAAGGTTACGTTTGGCCAGGGATACTTCCGAAAGGAAAATTCCCATGAACATGATGGAGGCGAAATAGATCACATCCTTCGAATCGATGACTCCTCTTGAGAGGCTGTCGAAGTGATCGGAAAGACTGAGCGTGCTGAAAATGTTTCCGGCGATTCCGCTCATATCACTGGCTATAAACCTGAAAATAATATGAAAGAACAATCCTATAAAGATGGCAGCCAGGAAGGCTACGATCTGGTTACTCGTGATACTGCTGGTAAACAGCCCGATGGCAGTATATGCACCGCTCATCAGGAGAAGAGCGAGGTATCCGCCGATGACCGCGCCGTTATCGAGATTCCCGATGCTGGCAACTGTAATGACATAAGGCAGGGTGAAGAGCAGGGCAATAGCTATCAGGATGACCGTTGCCAGGAATTTTCCCAGGACGACCTGCCGGTCATTGACGGCTTTAGTTAAAAGAAGCTCAAGGGTGCCCGTTTTTTTCTCCTCGGCAATCAGTCGCATGGTGAGTGCCGGAATGAAGAAAAACAATGTCCAGTAGGCGATACCGAAGAAGGATTGGAGGCTTGCCTGGCCTACAAAAAATATGTCGTGACCGTATAGCCAGGTAAAAAAACCGCTGAATCCCAAAAACAAGACGAGCATAATATAGGCGATCAGGGAATCGAAAAATGAGCCTAATTCCCTTTTTGTTATGATCCAGATTGTTTTCATCCGATAATGATTTTATTAATTGGTGGTTAAATCCCTGAAGATATCTTCGAGCTTGGTTTCAAAAGGAGTAAGCTCGGTCAGTACCCACTTATGATCTACACAAAGATTGAAAATGTCGCGTTTGGTAGTGGTTTCGGGCCGACATTCAACCGTAAAGCTGTTTTTGCTGCGATCGGTAAAATCAACGAGTTTCACGGTGTCAAGTTTCTGAAGCGCTTTGAAAATGCTGTCCGGTTCCCCATCTTCGATCCGGATCTTAAGAATTTCCTGTCCGCTTGCCTGTTTCCGCAGCGTCTCGGCTGTGCCGTCAGCCACGATCTTCCCCTTGTTGATGATGAAAATTCTGTCGCAGGTGGCTTCCACCTCGGGAAGGATGTGAGTGCTCAGGATTACGGTCTTTTCACGCCCAAGCTCCCGGATTAGCTTCCGGATCTCAACAATCTGGTTTGGATCAAGTCCGGTGGTAGGTTCGTCGAGGATCAGGATCTGAGGGTCGTGGATCATCGCCTGGGCCAGTCCGACCCTCTGCTGATAACCTTTCGACAATTGACCGATCTTTTTGTGTTTTTCCCTGTTAAGTCCTGTAGTCCTGATCATTTCGATCACCCTTCCGGGGATTTTTTCCTTGTCCATGCCCTGGATTTGAGCACAAAAATTCAGGAAATCGATGACCGGCATATCCTGATACAGGGGATTGTTCTCCGGAAGGTAACCGATGTATTTTTTGATCTCATCATGATCTTCCCGTACCGATTTTCCACCGATAAAAATATCGCCGGAATCAGCAGTGAGATAATTCGTGATGATCTTCATCGTTGTGGTTTTACCGGCACCGTTTGGACCGAGGAAACCCAGGATCTCTCCTGTATTCACCTTCATGGAAATATTATCCACCGCTTTCTGACTGCCATAGGTTTTCGTCAGATTCTCAATGACAATATCCATATTTTTTTAATTTTGATGAACCAGTTTTTATTTTCGGACGTGATTTTAATGCCAATCGATATAAAATGAAAATCTTCGGCGTTAAGAAATGTTAAAGACCTCAGATTTTATGCGGGGGAACCTTTTTTCAGGTGCCCTGTCACCAGGACGTAAAGGAAGGTATACCGGGTATAACGGATGCTGAAACAGGGAGATAAAGCCAATTCCTGCGTATTCTCACATAGGTTGGTATAGAGAATGAAGACTGTTTGGCCGGGTACCGGAAAAAACTGACATCAGGAATTTATGTTCCTGCTTCATCTGAGTTCATTTAAATTTCAAACTTTAATAAACAGGAAAAATATGAAAACAGCGATCATCCTTACTTTTTTGATTTTCCTGGGATTCAATGTAAATGCACAGGATATCAATCCTCTCTTTGATCAGGCGCTTGCCGATTCATTAGGGGCTGATGTTTACGGTATGAAGACATACGTATTTGTGATCCTTAAATCCGGTCCAAATAAGTCGGCAAATGCGGAAGAACGAAACCGGATATTCAGGGGACATTTGGAGAACATCCGAAGATTGGGCAAAGAAGGGAAGCTTATTATTGCCGGTCCTTTCGGGAAAAATGATCAGGACTACCGCGGGATCTTCATCTTCGATGTTAAAACCGTCGATGAGGTAAAAGAACTCCTCAGGACCGATCCCGCCATTAAAGCCGGCATCTTCGACACGGAGATCTTTCAGTGGTACGGTTCAGCTGCCCTGCCGGTCTATCTGAAAGTTCATGAAAAGATTGCCAGGGAAAATCCTTAGTACAAGGAATGACTTCCGTAGAACTTCCCCGCCGGAATTCGCATGGTAAATGAGGATGATTTTTACAGGTTAAAGGAACCGGTGCGCCGCCTTCCGGATTAATACGGCTCTGACAGGAATTCCCTGAATCAACCGTTACAGGGCCACTGATTCTTAGTACGGGTGGCAGTGGATCCCAATCAGGTATCTTGCCGGAATAATTGAGAGGAGGGCCATTATCTTCTGAAAATTTTATTATATTTAAGATCGAATCTATCACGATTGACTACTAACTTCACTCAAAATGAAATTTACTGCCGTATTGTTTTTGGTATTCCTTATTCTTCCCCTGCATGCGCAAAAGTATGTCCTGGTGTGGGGCGATGAATTCAACACGCCGGGTCTTCCTGACAGCACCAGGTGGGATTATGAAATGGGAAAGGTACGGAACAGTGAACTTCAGTATTACACATACCGGCGCCCGGAGAACGCACGGATCGAGGATACGGTGCTGATCATAGAGGCAAGGAAAGAGAATTATAAGGATGCGCAATATACCTCTGCCAGTCTGATCTCAAAGTTGAAGGGTGACTGGACCTATGGAAAGATCGAGATCAGCGCTAAGGTACCCACTGGTAAAGGTACCTGGCCTGCCTTATGGATGATGCCCGTCTACAGTGAATACGGGGGATGGCCAAAGAGTGGCGAAATCGATATTATGGAATATATCGGTGTGGAAGCCGAACATCTTTTTTATACGGCACACTTTGAAGGAACCAACGGTACTGGTCACGAATCTTCTGGTAGCGGTGGAACAACAGGCATCCTTCATCCCTGGGAGAAATTTATCAATTTCACCCTTTACTGGACACCCGACAGCCTGACATGGTATGCCGACGGTGTTAAATATCACAGTTACGCCAAAACGGCCGATGATTACAGGGTCTGGCCTTTCAACAAGATGTTCTACCTTATCCTCAACCTGGCTTACGGGGGTTCCTGGGGAGGATACGCCGGTGTGGATGACACAAAGCTTCCCCATCAGCTTCTGATCGATTATGTCAGGGTGTACCAGCTGCAGGATGGTCCCGGGCCGTATACCCTGGATGTCAGACCATCAAACGGCGGGACCGTACGGGTCTCTCCGGAAATGGACACCTATCCCGAAGGCACGCAGGTTACCCTTACTGCTCTGCCTGATACTGAATTTGTATTCAAAGGATGGCTTCACCTCGGGGCTGCAAATCCCTATACCTTTACCCTGCAGAAGGATATGACCGTCCTTCCTTTTTTTTGCGAAAGAATGAACAGCTGACCAATGGCAGCTTTGATACCGACACCTACGGCTGGTCAAACTTCGTCAGCAACATTCAGACCGGGAATTCAGAGCTTAATGCCCAAAACGGAGAGCTGATATCCGATGTAATCCTTTCACCCCATGTTAACTGGGAAGTCGGCTTTCAGCAATCCGGGTTCTCCCTGCCGTCTGGATATTACCGCATTACATTCGATGCATATGCAGAAAATCCTGCTTCGTTGTTGGTGATCCTGGCGAAAAATTATGGCGACTGGGGATCCTATTTCAGTTGGTCGAAGAACCTTACCGGAGACATGCAACATTTTTCCTTCGATTTTCATTTTATGACTGGTGAGGAAAACTGCAGACTGTTCTTTGGTACGGGAAACTTTTCGGGGAAGATTTTTTTCGATAACATCAGTCTTGTGAAGATCGATGAAATACCTCAGAACATAACTCTTGACAGGCACGAGCTTAGTCTTCTCCAGGGTCAGAAAGACAGCCTCAGGTATGTAGTGAAGAACCAGTTCGGAGATGATATGACGGGCATTCAGGCTGGTACTGTAATCTGGTCGGTAAATGGTGATGTAGCCGCATTGACCGGAGACGGATCATTCAAAGCCTCCGGAAACAGCGATGAAGGATGGATCATTGCTGCGTACGGGGATCTTCAGGATTCCTGTCATCTTTTTGTTCAGAGGATATCAGGCATTCAACTCAACCCTGATACGTTAGTTACAGATTCCCTCCGGGCTGCAAAATTCAGTGTTCAGACCATCAATCCTGACGGGAAACCGGTAGGAATTGAGCCTGGATTGTATTCATGGGATGTCTCCGGTCCGCTCTGCGGAACAGTGGATGCAACGGGCTGGTTCAGGGGACAGACGGACGGAATAACCCGGGTATATGTTTCACTGACAGATTTTAGCGATTCGTCCTTTGTGAAGGTGGAATGCGGAACAGAACATGTCTTTCTCGACAGCCTGAACGAACCGGATCAGTGGGCCAGCGAATTTGCAGGTATGGAAGATGTGATGTTGGAACCTTCAAAAAGCAGGTCCGGACTTCCGGTGCTCGATATTAGCTATGACTATGCCTGCGGAGAACCCGGTGCCATGATACAACTATCGAGACCTGTCAGGATCTATGGCCTTCCCGATTCCCTGTGGATGGAGGTGGAGACCGGTGGCGTGAATGTCCTGCCTTCCTTCAGGATCTTAAAACATGACGGGACTTCAGAGTGGATCGAAGGAAAGGTTCTGAGCAGCCTGATACCGGTATTGACGGGCGTTCCTGCTGGACAGGAAATCATAACCGATTATCCGCTGACCCTTACCGCCGTGAAATTTCAAATCGTCACTGACGGACAGGTCTGTGAAACCGCTGAAACCGTTTCAGGAACGATCAGGTTACGGAAACTAATGGCAAGTTACCCCGGGCATGCTGCTTTTTTTGCAGATGAGCCTGATAATACAGGAGTGTTCTTACCCGGAAGAGCCGCAGAATTAAGTGTCTTTCCGAACCCTGCAAGCGACAGGATCACAATTCATCTTTCGCCGCGGATCATTGGTCAGCCTGCACTGCTTCAGATCTTCAGCCCCGACGGCAGGTTATTCATGAATGGGCAGATCCGGGGCGAACAGGCTGAAATCAATATTTCAGGCTGGAATCCCGGATTATACATCCTCAGAATAACCACTCCGGATGCCGTGGAAAATGTTAATCTCGTCATCCTTCATCATTAAGACGGCAGTGTGTCAATGCTGAAACGGTCCTGTCATTTATAGCCCCGCCTTTGTGTATTCTGACTCTACATAAAAAGGCGCTTTAAAACCCGGAAATTTTTGCGGAATTTCCGACAGCCGGTATGAGCCGGAAAAACATGCGGTTCAACTGATTTTCTACTGATCACTTCTGCAATTATTGCTGTCGGGAATTGCAAATTAAAAAAAGCCAGATCATCATCGAATAGAATTTTTATTATATTCGTATTAGACTACGAATACATAATAAACAAATTTATATGAATACAACCCTGAAAACCATAGTGATGGTTTCGTTTTTGCTTTCGCAATTTTCCGCCTTTTCATACGGACAGAATGAAGAATATTTTCCGGGCTTTATTATCAAATCTGAAGGCGACACCCTTAAAGGCCTGGTGAATTATACCGATTGGAAATCCAACCCGGATAAGATATGGTTTAAGAAGGGACAGGAAAGCGAAATGGAAACTTATTTTCCTATGGATATCCTGGCCTTTGGAATAAATGAGGATGTTTTTATCACTACCACTGTAGATGTGGAAGTCAGCACAACAGAGATTAGCATGATGTCAGAGAATCCGACCCCAAAACTTGAGACAAGGCTCGTTTTTCTGAAGAAGCTTATCGAGGGTAAAAAAAGCCTCTACTATTATAGGCATGCCGGACAGAAGGAGAACTTTTATATTGAAAATAACGGTAAATATGAACTCCTGATCCATAAACTTTACCTGCGAAGAAATTCGGGAAGATCCTTTCAGGCACACAACAACAGGTACATTGGGCAGCTGAAATTATATTTTGAAGGCTGCCTCCAGGTAAGCAGGAAACTTGTCAACATGAGGTATAACCTTAAAAGCATGATCTCCATTTTTGAAAAATACTATAGTTCATGTTCAGAAACATCGGCGAGTTATCATATCCCTAAAAAGTTACACAAATCAAATAATGGCGTGTTAGCAGGCGTCTCTCATACAGATCTCAGATTTATTTCCACTGTTACCCTTTCACCTTATCCTAACCTGACTGACCGGGTGTATACCTCCTCAACAAATTTCGTATGTGGCTATTTCTTCGATAAACAGTTATTTCGGAACATGAAAAATTTGCAGCTGCATAATGAGTTTATTTTCAACACTTTTGAAACGACCACAAATTTCATGGTCCCTAAGTATGAAAATGAGTATTCCGTATATGACATTCGTATTAGCTGCACTTATCTTCATTTAAACAGTATGCTTCGGTATAAGATTCCGGCAGGTCCCGGTGCCTTTATGATAAGTGCCGGAGGTTCGGCGGGATTTACAATTGGCATGATAAATAATCAGACTATCACAAAACATTTCTATTCTACTATACATACAGGAACAAGCAGTGCGATTCCATATCACCGGCCATATTCTTTTGGTTACAATGCAGGTTTAGGGTATGAATACGGGCGCTTTGGACTGGAGATGCGATATGCCGGTGAAAATGGTATGTCAAACATCGACGGGATAAAGTCCCCGGTAAGGCAGTATTTTGTACTATTGTCCTATCATTTCAAAAAGCAAGACAGGTAGAAACAGGCTTTTATCCTGTAATTATTTTCGGATTCACTCGGGCTTTTTTTGTATTTTCGTGATAGGCAAAAACTGAAGAAGCATGGAAAAGAAAACGGCAGTTGTTACCGGTGGGGGATCCGGCATAGGATTTGCAATCGCACTAAAATTTTGCAAAGAAGGTGTTCAGACCTTTATTATAGGGAGAAACAGAACGAAGCTGGATGAGGCGTGTCAAAAGCTTGGTCCGCTCAGTGCCGGTATTCAGGCCGATCTTTCATTGCTGAATACAATACCTTCCATGGTAGACCGGATCACCAGCCAGTTTGGACATATCGATATTCTCGTCAACAACGCCGGCATCCACCACAAGGCTGCACTAACTGAGGTTTCGGACAGTGATTATCAGAAGGTTGTACTCACCAACCAGACAGCTGTGTTTACATTGTCCCGTGAAGTGGCACGGGTCATGATCTCTCAGAAATCAGGTGTCATCCTGAACATCAGTTCCATGGCTTCACAGTACGGCATTCCGAAAGTCATCGGGTATACCGCTTCCAAATCGGCTGTTGAAGGTATGACGCGGGCTATGGCTGTGGAATTATCTCCTCTGGGTATCCGTGTGAACTGCCTGGCCCCTGGGTTTATAGCTACGGAAATGTCAAAGAAGGCCCTGGACAATGATCCTGAACGCAGGCAAAAAATTTTGAGCAGGACTCCCATGGGACGCCTGGGCACTCCTGAAGAGGTCGCGGAAGCGGCGTATTTTCTTTGTTCCGACGAATCCGGTTATATCACCGGTGTGGTATTACCCGTTGATGGTGGGAATTCGGTGGGATTTTAATATTATCGGGATGGTTACCTTACAAAAAACATGGCGATGGTTCGGGGAAAATGATCCGGTTACTCTGGATGATCTTCGGCAAATGGACATTGAAGGGGTGGTAACCGCCCTCTACGATGTACCTCCCGGCGTTGTTTGGAAGACAGAGGAAATCAGAAGGTTGAAGAAGACGATTGAGAATGCCGGCTTGTGGTGGAATGTGGTGGAAAGCCTGCCGGTGGCTGAAGGGATCAAGCAACATACAGCAGATTACGACAGACTGACGGAGAACTACCGGACCTCACTCACTAACCTTGGGGAGAACGGCATCCGGACCGTATGCTACAATTTTATGCCTGCCATTGACTGGATTCGGACTGATATTGATTATTCCCTGTCCAATGGGACGGCGGTAATGTATTTCAACCGTCTGAAATTTATTGCCTTTGACCTGTTTATCTTACGGCGGCCGGGGGCTGAAAAGGATTATACGACGGAGGAGCAAGAGCACGCCTATGAGCTTTTTAAAAGCCTGCCCGAAAAAGAAGCGGAGGAGCTGGCTTACAATATCATTGTGAGGACGCAGGCATTTATTCATGGAGAAAGTTATCATGGGAATGAGGCTGACTTTAAACAGCGGTTTCTTAACCGTGTGGGTGCGTACCGTGATATTGACAGTGGCCGGCTGAGAAAGAACCTGCTGACTTTCCTGGGAGACATCCTGCCGGTGGCAGAACAATATGGCATTAACCTTTGCATCCATCCCGACGATCCTCCCTTTCCAGTGCTCGGTCTCCCAAGGATTGTAAGCACTTTCGATGATCTTAATGAAATTTTTTCACATGTCCCTTCTCTGAATAATGGTCTCACGTTCTGCAGCGGTTCACTCTCCATAAGGAAGGACAACAACCTTGAGCAAATTGCAGAAACCTTTGCGAACCGGATCCACTTTACCCACCTGAGGAATAATATCCTCCTGGACAACGGCGATTTCCGCGAGTGCGGTCATCTCGAAGGCGATGCCAACCTGCCGGCCCTTGTCCTCATCCTGCTGAAGGAGATGCAACGTCGAAAGGCAGCCGGCCGCAAAGATTACCGCATTCCCGTCCGTCCCGACCACGGGGTTAAGATGCTGGATGATTTCCGGAGGGATTCTCCTCCCGGATATCCGTTGATCGGGAGGTACAGGGGGCTGTTGGAGATTACAGGCATAGAAAAATCCCTGTTGTCCATGGAAATTTTAAAGATGTAAGAGTGAGAAATATTTCACCTTTCCGGTTTTATACAGTCATGATCAGCAGGAATTTCCCCGGGTCTAAATTCCCGGTGCATACGGGAAACTCTTCTTCTCATACTCCTCCAGTTTACCTTCCGGCTGTTCAATTTCCGAAGGGAAAGGCATTCCGGAGAACTGCTGAAAATACAACAGGCAGGCATTTCGCCACCAACGGGCTTCCTTTTGCTGGATATGAAGGAAGGCTTTGACCTGGTTGAACCGGATAGTGTCGATATCCCCTACAAGCGTCTTCCAAAGCTCATTCATACGATCCACGGCGTTTACGCCCTGGTCATATTTCAGGCACAGCTCATCCCACAGGTTCTGCCCCGATTTCATTTTGTAATTCCATGGCAGATGGTGAAACCACAGCAGGTATTCATCGGGGCAGGAGGCAGGGTCGGCATATTTTTCCTGTACTTCAGGGGCATACTGGGCAAGAGCGTTACTGCCGGTTACTGTCCGGTCAAAGCCGACGCCGGCACTATCGGCCCGGTGATAATACACGGCTGTCCAGTCGGGACGGCCGCCGCTGACCCAGGGGCCGGGACCGTAATGGTGGCCGCGGGCCATAATATGATGCAGTCCCAGCGGAGTCATGTAGTCAACAGCTGCCTCACGCGATGGCAGCATGATCTGTTCGATGGTTTCCACCACCCCGGGTGAATGGCCAAAAGTTTGATTGATCCATTCTCCGGCGATCTCCGCTGAAGTCAGCTCATGGTCCCAGGCTAGCCGCCCAAAGGCATACCAGTTAGCCTGACCGAAGAGGTGACCTGTCCAGTTGCAATCGGTGCCGATGTTCGATACCCCTGCAATGGCCGAGAGCTGGTGATTGTCGAGCGACCCATCGATGACCTTTGCAACAGTTGAACCCTTTCCTTTAGCATAGGTATCCGATTCCAGGCATTCTTTGAAAAGCGGGGCCAGGTAAACAAGGTGAGTGCCCTGCCCGAGGTATTCCTGTGTTATCTGGAACTCCATGGCCAACGGTGTGTGTGGCATGGCACCAAAAAGGGGATGAAAAGGTTCGCGCGGCTGAAAGTCGATGGGACCGTTCTTTACCTGGATAAGGACATTGTCATGGAATTTGCCGTCGAGAGGTTTAAATTCATTATATGCCTGTTTGGCACGGTCGTCGGGAACCTCTCCTGAATAGACAAAGGCCCGCCACATTACTATCCCGCCGTGTGGTGCAAGCGCTTCGGCCAGCATGTTGGCCCCATCGGCATGGGTGCGTCCGTAATCCTGCGGTCCCGGCTGGCCTTCGGAATTGGCCTTGACGAGGAAACCGCCGAAATCGGGGATAGAGCGGTAGATCTCATCTGCCTTGTCTTTCCACCATTTCCGTACTTCAGGATCCAGGGGATCGGCCGTATGCAGACCACCCAGTTCGACCGGTGCGCTGAACCGGGCAGTGAGGTAAACCCTGATACCGTAAGGCCGGAAAACATCTGCCAGGGCTGCCACCTTGTGGATAAACTGCCGGTGTAAGCACCCAGGAACTGGCATTCACATTGGTCAGTACTGTACCGTTGATGCCGACGGAGGCGTTGGCACGGGCATAATCAATATAGCGGGGATCAATATAATCCGGCAGTCGGGGCCAGTCCCAGATGGAGAATCCGGCATAACCCCGTTCCACTGTGCGGTCGGGATTGTCCCAGTGATCGAGCATGCGCAGTTTGATGCGGGGTGTTCCGGTAACGGGTAATGAAGGCAGGTAAAGGTTTGACTGCAGCAAACGGAGAAGGTGGAATGTGCCGTAAAGGTCTCCGATAGGAGTATTGGCTGCTAAGGCCAGGTATTTTTTCCGGTCATGGCTGATGTAGCCGATGAAAAAACCTTCGGGGCCCAGGGGTTTCAGCAGGCTTATGACCCCGGGGGTATTTAGAAACGGATTGGTCTCCGGAGTTCCGATGATCAGTGTGGCGTCGTCGGGAGAAACGCTGGTGAAAGATGGATTCCGTCCTGTTAGCCCGTAGCCTGCACGGATGAGTTCATTGCGGATGACAGCCAGCGTTGGGGAGGAGCCCGGAAGATATACCGTTTTCAGGATGCTGCTGATCATGGTTTTCTGCACGGCATTGTCCACAGGCGAATAGCGAAGCCACAGGTTGTAGCCGTTATCAGCATGCAGACCGGCAGGTGAAAGAAACAGGAAGGTAAGCAACAATATGGTAAATGCCTTTGATTTCATCTTTGCAAATGTTTGAGAAGAAAGATGATGATCAATGATACGAATTTTATTCTAACTGTCCAAGATGTGAGGAAGCATCAATGAAAGCTGATTCAGAAGTACAAAGAAACTAAAGATTTTAATGGCTGTTATAGCGTAATTTGCGCTATATCCCTAATTTAAACGGTAGATGCAATGTGCTGCTGTCCGCTATTTCTACATAAGCGGGTTCTTAATCCGTTTTGTCTTCCGCTTTGTTAATACAACAAAAGATTTTACCTGTTTCAACGCCCAATTTTGCTGACATGAGAAAACTTATTGCCTCGATAAATATGACTCTCGACGGGTTCTGTGATCATACAGCAGTCATTGCCGACGATGAGCTCCATCAGGACGCCATAGAACTTTTCAGAAATTCCGTTTAGTGATTTTTGGCCATGTGACCTATCAGCTGATAAAACAATGTTTACAGACACCATGTCCCTGATTTTTCTTCACTCCACGTTTGAAATAAAGAATACTGGATGCCCTGCATATTTAGACGTGAGGTAATTTCATCCATCTTCACATACGGTATATTATTATACATCGTAATTTATTCACAAGAGTGTCCTTCGCTTATTTTTTCCGGGAAAGCAGGGGTCCTGTTCCCGCCTGCCTCCCGGATCTTCATCGTTTAACAGGAATAAGTAATCAGGTATTGCAATATACCGGTTAAACCCTTATATTTAAGTCGCCTGAAAAATGTTAAACGTATGACAAAAGAAGATGGTAAAAATGCCACCATCAATGATCTGGCCAGCCGGTCGGGGGTGTCGGTGATGACCGTGTCGAGGTATTTCAACCAGCCGGAGAAGGTGAGTGAACGCACGAAGAAGAAGATCAGTATTGCGATTGAGCGGCTCAACTATCATCCGAATGAACTGGCACGTTCACTCAGCATGAAAAAGACGTTTACCATCGGGGTAGTGGTACCCGATATCAGGAACCCTTTCTTCAATACCATGTATCATGAGATCGATCAGTTCGTGAAGCCAAAGCGGTACAAACTTTTACTGTGTAATACGCAGGAAGATGAAGAGGAGGAGATCAGGGCCTTGCATACCTTACTGAGCCGTGCTGTCGACGGGATCATTATTGCCCCTGTCACTACTAAAGCCATCACCTTGTTGCAGAAGCAAAAAACGCCTTTTGTACTCGTCGACCGTGATTTTGAAGGAATGAATGCCGATTATATCGGGTGTGATCATTACAAGGGCATGTGTACGGCCACGGAGCACCTCATTGGCATGGGACACCGGGATATCGCCCTGTTGGCGGGGCCGCCTCATCTTTACCCTTTTCAAATGAGGATCAGGGCGTACCAGGACACTCTCATGCAGCACGGTATTGAAGCTGTGCCCGGATTTATCCGTCATGTTGAGATCACAGGAGTGAAAAATGCCCGGGATGCCTGTCATCAATTGCTCAGCAGGGAACGTCGTCCCACGGCCATTATCGCTTCCAACAATAACATAGGTTCAGGCGCACTCAAGGCGATTTTTGAATCAGGGCTTTCCGTTCCTGAAGATATTTCATTCATTGTTTTTGATAAGATCAATGGTTATGACGTGATCAGGCCACAGATAACCTGTATCGTCCAGCCGCTCGAATTTATCGGCCGGAATGCAGCCGCGTTCATCCTGGAGAGGATCGGGAATCCGGGAGCTGCGACACAGAGGGCTGTCATCATGCCGGAGTTGCTCATCGGTAATTCATGTAAGCGGCATCCAAATGCAGTTCATCACCCATAAGGTGAAATAATCGGAAAACAGAACGGAAGATGAAACATATAAATAATTAACTAACCTTACCATTATGAAACCAACCAAACATCTGCTATGGCTGGCAACAGGGTTTTACCTGCTCAGCTTTGTCCTTCCATCCGTTGTTCAGGCCCAGACTCCAGGCGCACTTTCTGACCTGGCCGTGATTCGTGACAACGTTAAGAGCAAACGAATCAGCAGTTATGACCGGACAGGTGGCAATGGCGACAATGTAAGTAATATCAAAGACGGTGAAAAGAGGATCCTTGCCGATATTAAGGGTTCGGGTGTCATCACCCACATATGGATCACCATTGCACCGCCGCCCCACCAGCTTAGCCGGAATGACATCATCCTCAGAATGTACTGGGACGGAGATGATTACCCTTCTGTTGAGTCGCCCATCGGCCCGTTTTTTGGGCAGGGCTGGGATGAATCCTACGCTTTCAGTTCACTGCCTTTGTCGGCAAACCCTTTGCTGGGCAGGGCTATGGTCTGCTACTTTAAGATGCCTTACCGTAAAGGCGCCAGGATCGAGATTGAGAACCAGACCGGCAAGACGATCCAGGCCTTCTATTATTACATAGATTACCTTGAGACACCGGTGGATGACAATTTAGGCTATTTCAACGCCTGGTACAATCACCAGATAACGGAAGCCCCTGAAACCGGTGAAAATGAGTGGGGCAGCCTGTCGCCGGAAACCGGGGTTAATCCGGCAGGAGAAGGAAATTATGTTATCCTCGACACACAGGGAAAAGGACAATATGTCGGCGTGAATTATTATGTCAACAATCCCGGACCCATCTGGTACGGGGAAGGTGATGATATGTTCTTTATTGACGGTGACAAGATGCCGACACTTAACGGTACCGGTACTGAGGATTTTTTCAACACCTCCTGGAGCCCGAAAACAGCCTTCTGTGAACCTTACTTCGGTTATCCGAGGGTTAATGACACGTTCGGATGGATGGGCCGAACCCATCTGTACCGGTTTAACATTGAGGATCCGGTGTATTTTGACAAGTCATTGAAGGTTACCATTGAGCACGGACATAACAACTGTCTCACGCTCGACCTGGCAAGTGTGGCTTACTGGTACGCCTCTGCGCCTGCAAAACTTCAGCCGATTCCCGATAAGGAAGGGCGGAAGTTCATGCCTGAGAACTCCGTAACCGATATCAACCGTTGGAGGGATGCCTGGCGAAAAGCCCATGGCAATGGTCCGCAATTGTGGGGGAATGAGAGATAAGGACCATGCGTACTGAAATTTTTCAATCATATATTTCCAAGCACTATTAAACACCGAATAAATCCACAACCATGAGACGTATTACATTTTTCATCTTTATTCTACTGGCACTTGGGTCATGCAGCCGCGATCAGTCTGCCGGCCATGAATCAAAGGGCCACAACTTCAACGGACCCTACACGGGTGATAATCTGAACAGGGTGTCTTTCCCGATAGGGGGCATTGGCGCAGGGATGTTTTGTCTCGATGGCAACGGGGCATTTTCGCACATGTCGGTAAGACATACGCCTGATGTCTTTAACAGCCCTTTTATATTTGCCGCTGTTTCAGTTAAAGGACTGGAGAACGGGGCGAAAATTCTGGAAGGACCGGTGCAATCCTGGAAAATTTTTGGCAGTCCGAATACCGGGACAGGATCGAATGTTTTCGGGGTGCCACGGTATTCTGATGCCAGCTTTGAAGCCCGTTTCCCCTTCGGAGAAGTGAAGCTTACCGATAAAGAGATGCCTGTAGACGTGAATATCAAAGGCTGGAGTCCTTTTATACCTACGGATCCTGACAATTCAAGCCTTCCGGTTGGAGGTGTTGAATATACCTTCTCAAATACCTCTTCAAAGGAAGTTGAAGCTATGTTTTCCTTCAACTCCGAGAATTTTATGCATGTGACCCAACGTTCGGAGTGGGGAGGCATACCCATTGGCGGCGATTCTATCGGCGCAATCCAAAACGGATTCGTTCTGGATCAGTCATGCCTTCCCAACAAGCCTGAATACAAAGGTGACTTTGCTGTTTTTACCGATGACCCTGATGTTGTGGTCGATCATTGCTGGTTCAGGGGCGGGTGGTTCGACAGCCGGACATTACTGTGGAAAAATATTAAAAACCTGACACCTGAGTCGAATCCTGTAACCCGGGGCGCAAAGGGTGCTTCCATTTCGGTTCCTTTCAAACTTAAACCCGGTGAATCCAGGACAATAAAAGTATACCTTGCCTGGTATGTACCCCACTCCAACCTTCGTATCGGTTGGTCACCGGAGGATAGCGCTGCCAAAGCCCAGTTAAAAGAGCTGACATGTACTTCGGCTTCCTGTAATTGTTCTTCGGTAAGTTCATATTTCTTTGAACCCTGGTACGATAGTAAATTCAGTGATATAAATGAAGTTACCAATTACTGGCTGACCAACTACAACGATCTGAAAGCCAAGTCAGAGTTGTTCACAAACACATTTTACGGGTCAGATATCCCTGATGAAGTAAAGGAAGCTGTGGCTGCCAACCTTACCATTCTGAAATCTCCGACGGTACTGCGCCAGAAGGACGGTAAACTCTGGGCATGGGAAGGCTGCCACGACCTTGGCGGCTGCTGTTACGGTTCATGTACGCATGTCTGGAATTACGCTCAGGCCATATCTCATCTTTTCCCGTCCCTGGAAAGATCTCTGAGGGAGACGGAATTTCATGAAGACCAAAGCACTGCAGGGCATCAGACCTTCAGGGCTAACCTGCCCATCCGCGAAACAGGCCACTCCTTTTATGCCGCATCCGACGGACAGTTGGGTGGCATCATGAAGGTATACCGTGAATGGCAGATCTCTGGAAATACAGAATGGCTCAAAGCGCTATGGCCCAAAGTCAAACAAAGTCTCGACTATTGTATTGAAGACTGGGACCCGCGGCATACAGGAGCACTTGAAGAACCTCATCATAATACATACGATATTGAATTCTGGGGTCCCGACGGAATGTGTACCAGTTTTTATCTTGGCGCTCTTACCGCCGGCATTGAAATGGGCAAGGCTCTTGACGATGTACAACCCCTGTACCAGGAACTTCTGGACAAAGGGATGAAAAGAATGAGCACCGAACTCTATAACGGTGAATATTTTATCCAGAAAGTACAGTGGAAAGGATTGAATGCTCCCGATCCGGTGGAAGCATCAAAACAAAGTTTTGGCGGAAATTATTCACCCGAAGCTATGAAGGTGCTGGAAAAGGAGGGTCCGAAGTACCAGTACGGCGACGGCTGTATCAGTGACGGCGTTTTAGGTTTCTGGCTGGCTGAAATGTGTGGTGTGCCCATGTTGATGGACAGCACTAAAGTATTAAGTCACCTTAATTCAGTGTATAAATATAACTTCAGAACCGATCTGAGTAATCATGTCAATCCCCAGAGGGCAGGTTATGCTTACGGACATGAGGGCGGTCTGCTGATCTGCACGTGGCCGAATCACGATGAACCCACCTTTCCTTTCGTGTACAGCAACGAGGTGTGGACCGGGATCGAATACCAGGTCGCCTCACACCTTATGATGATGGGTGAAAAACAGGAAGGACTTAATATCGTAAAAGAAGTGCGCAAACGGTATGACGGCCGCATCCGCAACCCCTTTGACGAATACGAATGTGGTCACTGGTACGCAAGGGCAATGTCGAGTTACGGTCTTTTACAGGGTCTTACCGGCATTACCTATAATGCCCTTACACAAACCATGACCGTTGATTCCCGTGCCGGTAACAATTTTAAATGTTTTTTCAGTTGTGAGACCGGTTTTGGTTTTGCTGGCCTGAAGAACGGCAAACCATTCGCCGATGCGAAATACGGGACGTTCATG
Organism: uncultured Bacteroidales bacterium; assembly: GCA_963764345.1. Classification (GTDB taxonomy): domain Bacteria; phylum Bacteroidota; class Bacteroidia; order Bacteroidales; genus DASQZK01. The sequence continues at coordinate 212,871 of CAVXSF010000007.1, forward strand.
GTCAAACATTTTGTTGTGGACGGAAAAACCGTGGATATGTAATTATATCCCGGCAGGCCGTATTTTCGACGGATCGCCGTGAAATCGGAATAAACCGGATTATCGGTTGGTAGCGGCAAGGCATGCCTTGCCGCTACCAACCGATCACTAAACATATATTTCGAAAAACCGATGAATATCATTTTATCGAACAATATTTTTGGACAATTTTGTATTTATAAGTAAAATTCACCAATTGTGTATGAAAAACCATAATAACATCATCCAATTCATCACCATCATCACGTTTCTGCTAACCGTTGCCAACCACGCTACCGGTCAGACCGGGCAGGAATCAACCTTCCGGTCTCAACCCATTAGCGACAGTATTTTCATGGGCGATCCTTTTATGTTGTACCATGACGGCCATTATTATCTTTATGGTACCACCTCATCCGGATCGGGGTTTAAATGCTGGTCGGCGGTGTACAGGGAGGATTCAGCCCACGGGGAAAAGGTGGATTTTGTAAACCTGAACTGGAAGGATGAGGGATTCGTCTATAAAAAAACAAAAGAGAGCTGGGGTAAAGGCAGCTACTGGGCACCTGAGGTATATTTTTATAGGGGCTTATTTTATATGGCCTATAGTTGCGAGGGAAAAGATACTACCAAACGGATGCTCTTATGCCTGGCTAAAAGCAATTCTCCCACCGGACCTTTTGCTGATGTTTATGCCCCATGGTTCGATCCCGGGTATTCATGCATCGATGCCCATATTTTTTTCGACGATGACGACCAGATATACCTGTATTACGACAAAGTGGGCTATGAAGGCAAATGGCCTGACGGGCATTTGTTTGGTTATATATTTTGCAGGAAACTGAACCATGACCTAATGCCGAAAAGTGACCCGGTATTTTGTTCGAAGGCAGAACAGCCCTGGGAACATCCCCTGAGCGACCGTTCGCGCTGCAACGAGGGTTGCTCCGTGATTAAACATGACGGTGTCTATTATATGACATATTCGGCCAATCATTACCAGGACCCGTATTATGGCATCGGTTATTCAACAGCCACGTCACCTTTTGGGCCATGGACCAAGGATCCCGGGAATCCGCTTATTGGCATGGATGAAACAACAGGAATTTATGGTCCGGGCCATAACAGCTTTGTGTACTCTCCCGACAGCTCAGTCAGATATATCGTTTATCACACCCATATATCCAAAACCAATACCCAGAGAGAGGTGCGCGTTAGCCGGGTATATTTTGATAATGCCGGTAAATTAAAGGTTGAAGGATTTTGAACCGGTGATCCATTTTCTTTCCACCGAAAGGATTTTGATTTTTGAAGGTTTCACAAAGCCATTCCCGGAATATTCCACTGTGACCTCGTCCAATCAGTCATTCTCATGATGGTAGAAGGTATTCTGCAGGTCACAATTTTTTCCCGGGTCAAGATGACCGAAGAGCAGAGTGTTCCTTGCAGCGCTGAAACTACCGGCATTCCGGTTGACAGGCATGTTGGGTGACATCGGCATATATCACAGCCCTCGGCTAAGGTTTAGCTTCAGCCTTGTGTCCTGTGTCCGTTCAATCTCCAGGATGCCGTTCAAATCCGGATCTGTTTTTCGATTCCGTCCTTCCCGGTTACCATTATCTTTCTGTTTTTCAGATCACCGCTAAGCACTTTTACACGGTAGGTGTCATTTTCCTTTATGAAATGGCATGTTGCCCCGGGAATGGCAAAAAATATAGTATAGTTCTGATCAGGGATGCAGGGTTTAAAACGAATGATTTCCGGCCTGACCGAGAGTCCCAGCATACCGTTGAGGATGGCCCAGGATGACATGGGACGGGCATAGTGCCCCATAGCTTCAATATGATTGAAATATAATCCGGCTTTGCGATATCGTTCATCGACTGTTTTAATAACCTGAAGGGCTTCATTATAAAAGCCTTCATAAAGGAGCAAGGAGGCAAAGGCAAGTTCCACTCCGCTCCAGGGGGTATTATCCTGGTCCCACCACACGTTTTTCCTGATCTTGCCATAAAAGGGCTCACCAGGGTATGAACAGTTTTTCAGGATAAAGCCGTTCCTGAAATTTCGCTCCAGCACCACTTTCAGGATCTGGTCCCTGCGTTCCTTTGGCACCTGTTCCCCCAATCCTGACTGGTACATCAGCCACTGGCCAAAGATCTGGTCGGTCAGACAGCCTTCATTGACACCATGGCCTTTAAGCTTGTCGGAGGAAAGGTTATAATATGATCCGTTCCAGAGCTCTTTTTCACGCACTTTTTCAGCAATATTCAACAGTCTTTTAAATTTATGCAGGGCGGCTTTATCATCCAGGTCTTCTGCACAGGCTATCAGTGAATACAGCGAAGAGATCCAAAGTGACACGATGTACGCAGCCACACCGTACATTGGCAGGTTATCGTAGGTACAGCCGTTGTTCTGGGCGTAGATCTCGGGTACCTGGTCCCCGTCCTGGTCGAGTACATTCAGGCAGTATGCAACAGAACTGTTCAATGCCGGCCACATATCTTCAAGAAATTTACGATCGCCGGTCCAGAAGTAATGCCGGGTAATCATCAAAATCATATCCGAAGGCCAGTCGGAACGGTTCGATCCGATTTCCCCGCTGGGCCGCTGTCGTTGGACCATACCCCGCAGTGCCGATTCATAAAATTCGGGATACAGGGAAGCAAACAGTACTGGACGCATAAATATTTACATCGGGATTCAGACCGCCGTTGCGGGGTGTACGCCTGGCACCAAGCAACCCTCCGTCATCAGCTATGTAATATTTTCCGTCTTTATCCAGGAAGCTGTCGGTTATCATGGAATTCAAATGGGAATTAACCTGGTCAAGAATAAAGCTGTCAATGGTGGAAGCATAAAAATCATCAAGAAATTTCCCGGTGGCCTTTCCCAGACTACCCTGTTCTTTTACCAGGTATTTTGCCACTTCCAGATCCGAGCCAAAGAAATTCATGTAATAATGTCCGCATTTATTCAGTACCGGATTTTCAGTTCCTTTTTCAAGAAGATCAAATGCGTTGGCGTTGGTGTATTGATTGGGAAAGTACCAGGTGAGCATGAAGGTGGTCTTCAACGGCCTTTTATCCAGAAGGTTGAAAGATGCAGCCAGAGTGCTGAAGAGGGCTTCTTCACCTTCACTTCCGCCGGCAGTTTTCTTGCCGGTATCCGGATCGGTTACATTTCTGCCGCTGGTTTCGGGCATCCAGTCAGGCAGAGGCTTCTTCAGACTCCCGCTTCCATTCGTATCGTCTATATTTGGAAGATTTTTATTCTCCAGGGCTACCTGGAAGAAAGGATGGAGTATTGCCCAGCCTGCATACCATGAAGCATCGGGCGATGTGCAGCCGATACCCATTTTCCCTGCCGTGGGATAACGGTCATCCATCTTTGCTGTCATACTGATGAAGGTCAGATCCTGATCATGTGAGATATCCGTTATAAAATATTTTTCGAAGGTGTGATATCCCACAAGGTTACGCTGCAAAGCCAAAATGGTAACATCAATATCTGCATTTTTATCCGGGATGATTTCAAAATTGAAATAAACCCCTGGCAGGGTCGAGTTTTTTACATCATGAGGGATAAAGGGACTGAAAACTTCCATGCTCACTTTAAAGGGCATGTCAGGATCGCTGAACTCCAGCCATGTGTATGGAAATTTTGCTTTGTAACGGATATTTTCCACCGGGGTCATCCAGGGAAAAATATAGGTGATATCGTAAATACCGGAACCGGGAACCTCCAGATCATCGATCAGGCGGAGAAGTTTCATTTGCGGATCCTGTCCTTTTTCCTGGTAACGGACGATAAACCTGAGGTAGTCATCCTGTCGGTTTATGTCGTAGCCGTTGGGAATATGTCCTTTGATAACGGCAGGAGGGGCGATACCCCTGGGAAGGTTATTGAAGAGCGACCAGTTATAGAACTGCCCGTCTTTTCGTAGTTCAATGCCGCCCGTTCCGATGCCTCCATGACATATGCCGCTTCGTACACGGTTTGGGCCGGAATATACCTCAAAATCCCCGACGGTGGCAGTGCTGTCTTTTAAATGCGATTCCTGATTTTTACCGGGAGGCAATCCAGCCTGGTCACGAAGGGTCACGGGAATGAAAGCCCCGGCAGCGGCGGCCCCAAAGCCGCTTTTTAGGAAATGCCGTCTTTTCATACGTTGGTTGGTTAAGTGGGTATCAAGATAAGGTTTTTGTTCTTTCCTGACAATACCCGCTTCTGATACTCCCTGGTGCCTGGCTTCAATCCCAGGGAATAAATCTGCAAAACCTTGATTTTTTCAGGATTAATGAGGAACTTGCCTGTCTGTTCCTATTCCGAAGAATCTAATACTACTCGACATGGCAAATAACGCTAAAACAAATGCTCCCTCAGGTGCCATTTACGGACTTGGTTTAATTGGTGCGGCTATCTATTACATTTCCGCTTCCACTACATTTTGGATGGGTGTTATAGGTATCCTTAAATCCCTGGTCTGGCCGGCTTTTCTGGTGTATGAGCTTCTGAAGCACTTCGGGGCATAGGATTCCCACGGCACCTTATCCTTCTGTTTCTTTTTCTTACCTGAATGTTTTTATGTTTCCGGACTCTTCGGGTTCCGGTCGTCAGGAAGAGATTTGTATTTCATAAACCATCCTTCATCAAAGAGGCTTGCCTTCCTTTTTGCTATAGCCTTTACCCGCATCCTCCTCCAAACAGCTCTCAAAACTACTGTTCTAAGCAATCAGAGTTATCCTGGCTGTAATATTTACAGCCTATTGGTGATCAGTAGCAAGCTGACAGGCCATCAGGTTATATGCCGTGCCACATAGGGTATGATAGTCATTTGGGAATATTCAGGAAAAAATATCAAAATAAATTCTGAATCTGGAATTGCCAGGCCTTCGCAGAATGGGCCTTACAGCCGCAAGTGTTGTAAAATACAACATGTGATGTAAAATGCATCACCCCATGTAAAAATCAGGTAATCAAATATATAAGGTATAGCGCCAGGTTGAGATGTATAAAAATACAACAGTATAACCAGAGACCGGCCCTTGACGGATTTATGTAAGTAGTTGTATATCACGTCAATAAATCAGGCTGGCATCTGGTTTGATAGATGTATTTGCAGCAATTGAATGAGATTTCCCATCGATAAACCAAGAAAAACTGAAATATGAAATCACTACTTAAATTATTTGGATCACTGACAATGCTTGTGAGCATGGCTGTTCCCGCCTCTGCCTTACCCTCAGGAGATACTCCTGCCGACGGATCTCCGGTAAAGATATGGAGCAGCCCGGAACTGGAAGCTGTGAGCACGGACTGGATCAACGGCTTCTCCCTGCTTCACCCTGATAAGGTTATTTCGTTTGAAACAGCGGGAAGACTGGATGAGTCGATCATGCAGTCAGAAGCCATTGGCCTGATCAGAGGTAAAGACTTAAAAAAAGCGAACGTTCCCGAAGCCTGGAAAATACCGGTTGGCAGGGAAGTCATCGTAGCCGTCATGAATGCTGGAAATCCTTTCAGAAAAGAGATTGAGGCATGCGGATTGTCTGCCGCTGATCTGGCATCGGTCTTTACCAACACCGCCGCTCACGGACGGGGTGTGTTCTCTAAAAACGACAAAGCAGTACCTGTTGCACTTTACGTACCTGATGACGAACAGATACGGTCCTACCTTGCTGATTTTACACAGACCGGACCGGCTGGCATTTCCTTTGTTCAAACCGGGGCCCCGAAAGATCTACCTGGCAGGATCATGAATGACAAATCAGGTGTCGGCTTCTGCCGTCTTGCTGATTTGCAAGGATTTAAAGGAAGCAATTCAGACCAGGGCCTGGTATTGGTTCCCCTGGATATCAACGGCAATAACAGGCTCGATCCCTTTGAAGATATGTATGGCAGTACCGATGAGCTGATCAGGGGAGTCTGGATCGGGAAATATCCGAGGTCTCTTTACAGCCGTATTTATGCTGTTTCGGGAACGGAACCCGCAGGGGACGCTTCCCTGTTCGTAAGCTGGATTTTGTTTGAAGGCCAGTCGTATCTTGCCTTGAACGGTTTCACCATGCTTACCGCAAGTGAAAGTCAATCAGGTCTTAAATACCTTATTTCGCCCGTTGTTAAGTCCTCTGAGGCTCATAGTAACTCCCCCGTCATGGCCGCAATACTGACGGTTTCCATCGTAATCCTGGCAGGATTTTCAATACTTTTTCTGATGATCAGGTTATTCAGGGAACGCGCACCCGGTGAAGGTCCGGAGGGAATTCATCTGAAAACGTTTTTCAGGGAAAGCTCTGTTACTGCTCCTCGCGGCTTATTTTTCGACAGATCGCATACCTGGGCTTTCATGCAGAAGGATGGCCGCGTTATGACCGGCATCGACGATTTTCTGCCCCGGGTCACCGGGCGTGTCACACGGGTAAAAATGAGAGGGCCTGGAGATGTAGTCAGAAAGGGTGAGGTGTTTCTTTCCCTCATTCAGAATGGGAAACAGCTCGATATCCTGTCACCAGTGTCCGGGACCATCGTTGAACAAAATCAGCGGCTGCTTTCCAACGCATCCCTGATCAGCACTGATCCGCTGCAGGGTGGATGGGTATACAGAATTGAACCCCTTAACTGGCTTAAAGAGATACGTTCTTACCTGATGGGTCAAAATTACTCTGACTGGATAAATACAGAATTTACCAGGCTGAAGGATTTCCTGGGATCTGTTTTAAAATCAGGCATGTCCGAACCGGTGCTTCAGGAGGGGGGTGAATTGAAAAACGCGGTGCTGGAAAGTCTTGGCCCGGATGTATGGGAAGAATTTCAGACTGGATTTATCAATCTTTCCAGGTAGTTCCTGATGCAGAACCTAAACTTAATAACCAACTAATACTTCTAGAAATGGGAATTAATCGAAGAACCTTTTTTAAAGTACTCGGTGTGACAGGCGTGTCACTGGGTCTGGGTGAAAAGCCCGGCCATGCAAAAACCACGGGCGATGATAAGGAGTTTTTTGCGATATTATATGATTCCACCCGTTGTGGCGGCTGCCAGACCTGTGAATTCGTATGCGCCTGGGAACACGGTTTACCCGAACCAGCCAAAGATGACCTGCCTGTTGTGGGTACTGTCCGTAAAACCAATGAGAACAGGCGGACCGTTATAAACGCTTATCAGACTACCAAAGGGGAGATGTACGCTAAAAGGCAGTGCATGCAGTGCAGTCAGCCGGCCTGTGCATCGGCCTGTCTTACGGAAGCTATGCATAAAACGGTTGAGGGTCCGGTGATCTGGAGAGGGGACAAATGCATGGGTTGCCGTTACTGCATGGTATCGTGTCCCTTCGAGATGCCGAAATTCGAATACAACAGCCCCAATCCGAAAATCGAAAAATGCGATATGTGTTTCTCCAGGCTTGGAAAAGGTGAGGTACCTGCCTGTGTGGAAAACTGTCCGGCTGAGGCCCTCACTTTTGGTACCCGCAGGGAGATGATTGCGGAAGCACGTAAAAGGATCAATGATGATCCGGATATGTACTATGATTATATCTATGGTGAAAATGAAGCCGGCGGTACAGGATACCTTTATCTCTCGGCGGTACCGTTCGAAGAACTCGGTTTCAATACGGGACTGCAGAAAAGTTCTTATCCCGAACTGACCAAAGGATTCCTGTACAGCGTGCCATCCATATTTGTCCTGTGGCCTGCTTTATTACTGGGCATACATAATTCAACCAAAAACAACCAACCCAATACTGATACCAACCATGAATAATACAGATTACAGCCTTTCACGTACCAGGAACGGACAACCGCTTTGGAGATTCCTGGTCTCGGAATTCAAACCCAGGGGAAAATTTCTGACCCCGTTTAATCTTATTACCCTTCCGGTGATTATTTTAGGCATCATCCTTATTGTCATTCGTTTTGCAAAGGGACTCGGGTCTATTACCAACCTGACACAGGAAGTGCCCTGGGGTCTGTGGATCGGTTTTGATGTGGTCACAGGGGTGGCTTTTGCCGGCGGGGCTTATGTCATCACGTTCATTGTCTATATTCTGAATAATAAACAGTACGAATCCATTGTACGGGTAACAGTGCTGAACGGATTCCTGGCGTACTTGTTTTATGCCGGAGCATTGCTGCTGGACCTGGGACGACCATGGAACGTGATCAACCCGATCATCGGGAATAATTTTGGAGTTAGCTCCGTACTTTTCCTCGTCGCCTGGCATTTCCTTCTGTATATGACAGCTGAACTCATCGAGTTTTCGCCGGCTATTGCTGAATGGATCGGGGCAAAACGGGCAAGAAATATTCTCTCGGGCATGACCCTGGCTGCCGTGATTTTTGGCATCACCCTGTCAACCCTTCACCAGTCGGGGCTGGGAGCCCTTTACCTGATGGCTAAGGAAAAAATTCATCCCTTATGGTACTCTGAATTTATTCCGGTACTTTTCTTCGTTTCCAGCATTTTTGCCGGGCTATCCATGGTCATTTTTGAAGGTTCTATCAGTCACCGTGTCTTCTTTGACAAGATAAGTCCTGAAAATCGCAGGAAACATAAGGGCATCCTGCATGGATTAGCAAAAATCTGCGGCTTTACGATGTTCGCCTATTTCTTCCTGCAGATACTGGTCTTTGTACATGGTAAACACTGGGATCTGCTGAATACACCCATGGGATACTGGTACCTTACCGAAATGCTGGGTTTTGTATTACTGCCCATGCTCCTTTTCTTCTACAGTTACCGAAGCGGGAATATTTTTGCCGTAAGGCTGGCTGCAATCGTGACCATGATCGGGATCATCATCAACAGGGCCAATGTAACCATAATAGGCTTCCACTGGGATGCCTCCCCTCATTATGTTCCGTCGTGGATGGAATTTGTGGTCACGCTTACAGTTCTTTTTGTTGAAATCTGGATTTTCAGATGGATCGTTAACCGGCTGCCCGTGCTCAGAGAGGCTTCGCTGCCAGAGGATGATGAATAATGTAACCTAAAAATACAAGCATTATGGATGGATTTTCATATACCAATATTTTTGATACCAAAGGTATTGAATACCTGATTATCATTGCATTTCTGCTTTTGATAATCCCGGTCTGGATCCTGATGAACAGACCTTTGAAGCTTAAAGTCAGGATTAGGGAAAGCATTGGCGCTCTTTCCGGACATATCCTTCGCATTCCGCAGGGTTTGTTTTTCAGCAGGTATCATACCTGGGCATTTCTCGAACCATCGGGAATGGCCAGGATGGGAGCCGACGATTTGCTAATGCATATCACCGGTGATGTTCAGCTGAAGATGATGTGTGCAAAAGGTGAGCAGATCTCAAAAGGTGAAGTTATAGCTCGTTTTCTGCAAGACGGAAAAGAGCTCAGTTTGATTTCACCGCTCTCCGGGAAAGTGACCGGCATCAATGGTGCCATCATGAAGGATAGTCGTTTGATGAGCGACGACCCGTATGATAAAGGATGGATATACAGGATACAACCGGAAAAATGGCATGAGGAAACCAGGTCATGTTATCTGGCGGAAGATGCTAAAACCTGGATGATCAATGAGCTGGCCAGGTTCCGGGAATTCGTTCTCGATACGGCATCCGGATTTACCCAGGCTTCACAGACTCATCCCGTTCTTCAGGAAGGAGGCGAACTGGCAGACCATCCTTTGGCTGACATGCCCGTGGAAGCTTGGCATGAATTTCAGCAACGTTTTCTGGAATAAGTACTCCGGCCGAAAAAGATGCCGGAACCGGTGAAAAATCAATGGAATTTATGTAATTTTAAGATCGGCCCGGAAACAAAAATCATATAAGTCACAAATTGTGGAAGCGCGCCTTTGGGCGCGCTCTTATACGATTATTTCCGGGAGCATGAATATTAGAATTATCAAACCTTCATATTTTGAAACCAATGATGAAGATCCAAACCGGATTTTTCAGGAAGATTACCGATTGGCAACAGATCAGAAAATTTGTCAGAATCAGATCGTCGATTTACGGCCGTGTGGTATTCATTACGGCGGCTTCTCTTATCTTTCTCTTTATTCTGTTCAATATTGTTTTCCGGTCGATGTATGTGGAGTTATTCAATACCACCATAAGACAGAACGGCGATCATGTAAGTTCTATCGTTGAAGGGGCTTTGTATTATTCCATGCTGGAAAATGACAGGGGAATGCTGCAACGCACCCTTGAAACGATAAGTACAATGTCGGGTATTGATGAAGTGAACATGTACGATGATCATGATTACCTGGCCTTCACCTCGGTTTCGACTCAATTTAAAAACCGGGGTAATCCCAACTGCAATGAATGTCATTCTAATCTGGTTTCCCTGTTTTCCGGAAATGACAAGTCCTACAGAATTCTCGACAATGAGCTTGGCTGTGGCGCGTATGCCAATGAAAACAGCCGCAGGCAACTTTTAATCCGGAAACCCATATTGAATGCACCATCGTGTTATACAGCTGCCTGCCATGCCCACTCACAGAATGAAGAGTTTCTCGGGTCGCTTATGATAAATCTTCCCCTGGAAGATCTGGATACTTTTGTTCAAAAGTCATCCAATGAGTTTCTTTTACTGGCGGCGATTATCACAGTTTTCCTGGTATCTTTCCTGGTCCTGTTTACCAGGCGAAGGATCAAGAATCCCCTCAATTCGATCATTCAGGCCAGTGAAGCCGTATCCAAAGGGGATCACAGCATTCGCCTCGATATCAAGAATGATCTGCTCGATGATATGAGAAAAGTATCTCTTGCCTTTAACGATATGCTCGATAATATCAATGCAGCCACCAATGAATTGCAGAACTGGTCTCAGCAACTCGAGTATAAGGTTCAGAAGAAAACAGAGGAATTGTCGGAAGCACAGAAGGAACTCATACATGTGGAACGGATCGCTTCCCTTGGGAAATTGTCCTCATCTGTTGCCCATGAGATCAACAACCCGTTGTCGGGGATCCTGATTTATGCCAAGCTTATTCATAAACACCTCGATAATTCAAGTTTCAAACACGAAAAAAAAGAAACGATACTTAAGGACCTTAAGCTGATTGAAGCCGAGACTAAACGTTGCGGGGATATCGTCAAGGGTCTGCTCGATTTCTCAAGGAAAGACCGGGAAGATTTTGAAGTGACCAGCCTCCACAAATTGCTGCGCGAGACTTATAACCTGATGATCCATTCTATTAAAATTGCAGATATCAGCTTTCAAACCGATTTTAAAGCTCATTCCGACCTGATATTTTGCAGTCCGAATCAGATCAAACAGGCATGCGTTGCACTTCTGGTCAATTCGTCGGAAGCCATAACGGAACATGGCGAGATCATCATCCGGACATTTAATCCCGACAAAGAAAGTATCCGAATGGAGATTTCCGATAACGGTTCGGGCATTGCCCCCGGTGATATACCCAACATATTTGAACCTTTCTTTTCCACCAAACGGGATATCAGCGGGATAGGACTGGGACTTTCCATTGTCCACGGAATCGTCGAGAACCATAAAGGGAAAATTGAGGTATCTTCAGAACCGGGAAGGGGAACTACCATCTCCATTATAATCCCTCTGGCAGTGAAATAAATCTATACCCTATCATAATGGCTGTAAAAATTTCCATACTGATCGTCGATGATGAAGAATCCGTCCGTGATTCGTTGTACAACTGGTTTATTGAAGACGGCTATGATGTTGAATGTGCCGAGAATGCCAAGAAAGCCCTGTCGATGCTTGAGAGCAGAAACTTTGATATTATTCTGGCAGATATTAAGATGCCCGGCATGGACGGGATGGAGATGCACCTGCGGATTAAGACCCTGCCCCACGAGCCTATATTTATTATTATGACTGCCTTTGCATCGGTTGACACTGCTGTACAGGCATTGAAAAATGGTGCGTTCGATTATGTGACCAAACCCTTTGATCCCGACGATCTCTCTCATCTCATCCGGAATGCTGCTGCCCAGGTGGCACTGAAATCAGAAAATCAAAGTCTGAAGGAGAAAATTACCTCACTTGTCGATGTCGAAGATATCATCGGGGAAAGTAATGCGGTGAAGAAGGTCCTCCGGGAGATTGAAAGCATCGCCCAGTCAAGTTCATCCGTGATCATCACCGGAGAGAGCGGCACGGGTAAAGAACTGGTGGCCAGGGCTATTCATTCCAATTCGCTGAGAAAATATTTTCCAATGATCAGCGTCCATTGCGGTGCGCTTACCGAAAGCCTTCTGGAGAGTGAACTGTTTGGCCATGAGAAGGGCGCTTTTACCGGTGCTACCTTTAACCGGAAGGGCAGGTTTGAAATGGCTGACGGCGGCACGATTTTTCTGGATGAGATCGCCACCATCTCTCCCAAAATGCAGATTGAACTGCTGAGGGTGCTGGAGACCAAATCCTTTGTCAGGGTAGGAGGGAACAAAGAGATTACCTCTGATTTCAGGGTGATTTGCGCCACCAACCGGGATTTGAAGAGCATGGTCAAAAATGGTACTTTCCGTGAAGATCTGTTTTACCGTCTGAATGTTTTAAATATTGTCATTCCTCCCCTCAGGGAACGTATCGAGGATATACCCCTTCTGGTAAATTATTTTATTAAGAAATATTGTACATCCATGAGCCGTGATCTGATCAGTATTGAGCCGGCTGCCATGAATCATCTTATGGAATTTGAGTTCCCCGGGAATGTTCGTGAACTGGAGAATATGATCGAACGGGCCATCGTGGTGGGTAACGGAAAGGAGATCTGCCTGAGAGACCTTCCCATGGGCAAGGATGTTCTCAGCAGTTCAATCGAGAGCCTGGATGAACTGGAGAAAAAGCACATCGGTAAAATCCTTGATAAATATGGCTGGAATATCTCGCGTTCAGCCCTGGCTTTGAATATCGACCGGGCTACCCTTTACAATAAGATCCGGAAATATGATCTGAAACAGGAAAGCTGATCCTGTTTCAGTATCTGAATTTGTATCAATCATCGTTAATATTCACCGATTATCACTGAGCCTGATTGGAGACCCCGAACATCATATTGTATACGTGCGGTCATTTTGAAGATGACCTCACCCGGCGTATTATCAATGATATCGAACGGGAATTTCACTTTCCCGTCCGGCTTATCGGGTGTGAAACTGATTTAAATATATATTACAATCCGGTACGCCGGCAGTACGATGCCAATTCATTGCTCAATATGGTTTCAGCCATGATCTCCCCGCAATCATTCAAAGCTATGGGGCTTTTCAGAATCGACCTGTACATACCCATCCTGACGTATATTTTCGGACAGGCTCAGTTAAACGGCAATACAGGAATCGCATCCCTTTACCGTCTTCGGAATGAACTTTACGGACTCGATCCGGACCATGAACTGCTGTCCGAAAGGTTCTCCAAGGTAGTGATGCATGAACTCGGCCATGCCTTTGGCCTCATTCACTGTTACAACCCGGTATGTCTCATGAGGTCGAGTACTTATGTGGAAGACCTGGACCAGAAAGAAGGGCATTTTTGCAAAAGCTGCCGCGAACAACTGCCGGATCATGCTTCTCAGGAATAATAAAGGGAACCTGGTTGAGGTATGAATGATGATCTGGCGACAGGAGACAGGTAAACAGAATCAGGATGAACAGACAGGTTAGTCACTTTCATTTCTTCCACCGGCTGGTCCTGCAGATCTTATTTTATGAGTTGTATTCTTTTGTCATCCGAGAATATAAGGCCGGGCGTAAAAATTTTTTATCAGTGAGTTGCAGAGAATCTAAATTCCGTTTATCTTTACTCTGCGCACTGGATGTTACTCATTGACCAATAACACATAAACCTCAATTCTCAGACTACGATGAAACCCTCGGTGCTTTTTGTAGCCATAGCTATGCTCTGCCTGTTCCAGCCTTTGTCCTGGTGCCAAAATCTTACTCAGACGATTAAGGGCACGGTTGTCGATAATGAATCGAAGATGCCCTTATTCGGGGCAAATATCATTTTATTAGGTACTGATCCTGTGAAAGGTACTATAAGTGATGCAACCGGTATGTTCCGGTTTCAGGATGTCCCGGTGGGAAGATATGATGTCCGTTTCAGTTACGTAGGTTATGAGGATCAGATTCTTCCCAATATCCTGGTGTCATCAGGGAAAGAAGTTTACCTCGAGGTCCAGCTCACGGGTATGGTCTCAGACCTGAAGGAGGTCGTTTTTTCAGGTAGCAGGAAAAAGGACAAACCACTGAATACCATGGCATTGGTTTCGTCACGTGCCTTTAACGTGGAAGAGACCCAGCGGTATGCTGCCAGTTTTTTTGACCCGGCAAGGATGGCCCAGTCGTTTGCCGGTGTTGCTACGGCGGATGATGAAAACAATGAAATTGTCATCAGGGGAAATTCGGCTTTAGGTCTCCTCTGGCGTCTCGAAGGCATTGAGATTCCCAATCCCAACCATTTCAGCAATGGCGAAGGAGGTTCTGGCGGAGGTATTTGCATGATCAGTAATGCTGTCCTTTCCAACTCCGATTTCCTTACCGGTGCCTTCCCTGCGGAATATGGCAATGCTACTTCAGGTGTATTCGATCTTAAATTCAGGAATGGCAATTATGATAAACCTGAATTTTCGTTTCAGGCAGGCATCCTCGGTCTCCAGGCTTCAGCCGAAGGCCCTCTGGGAAAGAACAACAGAGCATCGTACCTGGTAAACTACCGGTATTCATCACTTACGATTCTCGATAAGGCGGGGATTAAATTCGGGGGTGAGAATGCTCTGGCTCCTGACTTTCAGGACATCAACTTCAAAATCAATATACCGACTTCAAAGTACGGGACATTTTCCCTGTTTGGCATCGGAGGTATCAGCAAAACAGGCGACAATGCGATCCGGGATACTTCACAGTGGGTTTACTGGTCTGACAGATTGCAGGAAAGGGAAAATCACCAGACAGGGGTGGCAGGGCTTTCACATTTTCTTATCCTCCATGATGCCAATACGTGGATCCGGAATACCCTTGCCGTCACTACAGAGGAAAATGGCATGAACCAGGATACCCTTGATTTTTCGGTTAATTTCCATGACGTGAACAATGAAACATTTATAAACCGGGCTCTCAGGTACAGCGGTCTGGTTAACCATAAATTCAACAACCGAAACGTCTTACGGGGTGGTGTCATCTTCAGCCGGCTCTATTTTGATTTTTACAAATACGGATATATCTGGGACCTCGGGAATTTCGGGAAGTCCATCGATCAGTCGGGCAGTGCATCGGTATTTCAGTCTTACCTTCAATGGCAAAATAAACTCACAGATAAGCTCACCATAAATGCCGGACTTCACTTTATCGATGCATTCCTTAATCAGTCCCTGTCTGTTGAACCAAGAGTAAGCCTGGGATACCGGTTCAACAACCGACAGTCTTTTTCCTACGGCTTCGGAGTCCACTCAAAAACCCTCCCTCCGTCGATCAATCTTGCTCAACGGCCTCTGTCTTCCGGGGGCTTTGAACAGCCGAACCGAGACCTGGGTCCGGTAAAGGCCATTCATAATGTTCTCGGATATGACCGGTCGTTATCAGACCATCTCAGACTGAAGGCCGAGGCCTATTATCAGTACCTTTATGATGTTCCTGTTGCTGCCGATAGTTCATACGTTTCAGCCATTAATGAAAATTCCGGTTTTACCAATGAGAAATTTGTGAATAAGGGAAAAGGAAGGAATTATGGAGTAGAACTTACCCTGGAGCGGTTCTTTGATAAAAATGTGTATTTCCTCATCACTTCCTCTCTCTTTCATTCGGAATACCTGGCTCTTGACCATATCTGGCGAAATACAAGGTTCGACGGAAATTATATCTTCAATGTTCTCGGCGGAAAGGAATTTAAAACCGGCAAAAACAAGGAAAATATCTGGAGCCTCAACACAAGGATCATCTGGAGAGGAGGTTACCGTACAATTCCGATAGACCTGGAATTATCGAACCAACGTGGAGAAACAGTCCTGATCACTCAGGAGGCGTTTACAAACCGTGCACCGGACTATTTCAGAATCGACCTGGGTACAGGTTTCCGGAAAAACAAACCAAAGTACAGCTGGTCTCTGAACCTCGATCTGCAAAACCTGACCAACCGCCTCAACCTTTACCAGGAATATTACAACGTGGCCGATCAACGGATTGAACGATATACCTACTCGGGATTGATCCCGAATCTGAATTACAAGGTCGACTTTTAGGAAATTTGCATGGCTTGTGTCACAGGACCGGCTGAACATTATTCGTAAACAATGAAAGAGTAAAGAGGATACCCATACAATTAATCAACATGTATTATGAAAAACAGGCTGCTTTTTGTTCTGTGTCTTTTTATGATCATCGGTTGTGAATTATCCGATGAAGAAATATCTTCGATTGATGTAAGGTAAGTTGATATGAGCCTTGTCAGTGACGGTACTTTTACCGGAGAATACAAGGATCCTGACTCGGATGGACGGGCAAAGGTTTCGGTCACTGTTGAAGATCATCAAATCACTGCCGTTGATATCCTGGAATTGAATGCCTCTCCTGTCGGACGAAAGGCAATGTATATCGTACATACGGTTTTAGAAGAACAATCAGTCAGCGTTGATGCCGTTTCAGGAGCAACCCTGACGAGTCTTGTTATACTTAAATCCATTGAAGTTGCATTGCTGAAAGGTATTCCTGATATAAAACAACCATGAAACATACAATACTTTCATTTTCCTTTACCGCCATTCTCATCTGTGTAGTTATCTCATCTTCTTTTGCACAGCAAAGAAGGCCAAACAGCATTTATGTTGAAATGGCTGGGGTTGCAGGGAACTATTCGGTAAATTATGACAGGATCCTTGGTGATATAACCCATTGGCTGCATTATTCTGCCGGAGGCGGATGTTCAGTCTGGAACAATACGGTTGTAAACTTTCCCCTGCATATATTTATGATGGCCGGACGAAAATCCCATAACCTTGAACTTGGGCTGGGAGGACTGCCGGAATTGTATTTCAGCCGCTATGGGAATGACCAATCCTTCTTACTGTTCTATTCTTTCGGTTACCGTTATCAGAAGCCGGATGGGAAGATCAGGATGAATATTACGGTTTCCCCGATGTCGCAGCCTTCTATAAAATGGAATACCACAGCTGTAGGAATTGGAGCCGGGTATGTATTCTGAGAATATTCCGCTTTGGATGTGATGGTTGATGTCTGATAAGAGAGGGAGGGTTTTCAATTGCAATTCCATTTATTGAGCTCCATTTTTCAGGTGGAGTCTTCAAATACGCATTGCAGCCTGTCAAAATTCAAAATCTTTCCCGATATTTATTCCGGATTTCTGACATATTGAACATTTAAGGCCATGAAAAATGAAAAACACTGTTTTAATAACGCTGATGCTGGTGATTATGGGAAGTTTTTTAAACTGCAGTCATAACCAATCCGACCCATCGACATGGAGCCGGGACAAAACAGACCATTGGTTTGAAGCCGGACAATGGTTAAATGGGTGGAATGTTCAGCCCGATTCCAGCATCAACCGCAGGGCCCTGGCTGAAGCATATTTTGAAAATCCTGAAAGATGGAATCAGGCATTCGAATTTCTGAAAACCCATGATTTGCAAAATCTTGAGTTAAAACGTTACGATATTGACGGAGACAATCTTTTTGCCACCGTGAGTGAATATACTACCCAAAGTGAAGATGAAAAACATTATGAAGCACATAGGAAATACGTTGATATACAGTATGTGATTTCAGGCAGGGAGGAAATTGGGGTTTCACCTTTGGCTGATACCACGCAAACGTTCCAGAATTATGATCCTGCTAAAGATATAGGTTTTTATGCGGTGAATCCGGTGAAAAATTATGAGGCCACACCCCGCAACTTCTTTATATTTTTCCCGTCTGATGCTCACAGGCCTGGTCTCGATCCCGGAGAAAAGACCCAGGTTAAAAAGCTGGTCATCAAATTAAAGGTTGAATAAAACGGGTCGGAAATGGCCAGTTGGCCGGTGCCGGCAACCTTGCTAAATTACTGTACCATGAAATATTTCTTCATTTGTCTTTTAAGCCTGAATCTGATCGTCTTGCAGGCTCAGTCCGGTCATATAACCGGCAGTTCAGGCCTAAACCAGCTGGCACAGACACCCCCTATGGGATGGAACAGTTACGATTGTTTCGGATCCATGGTCACTGAAGCCGAGGTTCGGGCCAATGCTGAATATATGGCGGAGCACCTGAAAAAATATGGTTATGATTACATCGTGGTTGATTTTCTCTGGTCGTATCCTTTCCAGCCGGAGGCTAAAATCGGGAATTATCCCCAGTTGAAACTCGGGGATGATGAAGGCTATACGCCCTGGCTGGCAATGGATAAATACGGACGGCTTTTGCCCGACCCGTGGAGGTTTCCGTCATCAGCCGGCGGACGGGGTTTCAGACCCCTGGCCGAGTATGTTCACAGCCTCGGACTCAAATTTGGCATTCATGTAATGCGCGGAATTCCCAGGCAGGCCGTTTGGGCCAAATCACCGGTGAAAGGTACAACCAACATCGACGCTTCCATGATCGCTGACACCACTTCCGTCTGCCGCTGGCTGAACCAGATGTGGGGTGTCGATATGACCCAACCGGGTGCACAGGACTACTATAATTCCCTGTGTGACCTGTATGCTTCATGGGATGTTGATTTTATCAAGGTTGATGATATGTCCTCACCCTTTCACGGCCCTGAGATCGAAGCTGTACATAGCGCCATTGAGCAATGCGCACGACCGATGGTTTACAGTCTCTCCCCGGGCAGAACACCCCTGGCTGAAGCAGATGATGTGCGAGCTATGGCAAATATGTGGCGTATCTCGGGTGATTTCTGGGATAGCTGGCCAAAACTCCTTGAGCAGTTTGAACTTTGCAAAGACTGGGCACCTTATATCTCGCCAGGGCACTGGCCCGATGCCGATATGCTTCCTGTGGGAGAACTTTCAAAAAGGGGTCCTGTGGGCAGGGAAAAGAGAACCGGCTTTACTTCTGAAGAACAGTATACCATGATCTCCCTGTGGTCTATGTTCCGCTCCCCGCTGATGATCGGCGGCGATCTTACCGGTTTCGACGACTTTACCCTGGCTCTGCTAAGCAATGACGAAGTGCTGGCTATCGATCAGAACAGTGTCAATAATCATGAGGTTTACTCTCGCGAAGGGATTATCGTCTGGCAGGCTGAAATACCCGACTCCACTGTAAACTACCTTGCAGTGTTCAATACCACCGAAACAGATATGGACAAAGTTGTGGTCAAATGGAGCGACACAGGTCTGACTGCGCATAAATACGAGGTCAGGGATCTGTGGGCAAAAAGTGATCTTGGTTCATTCAGGAATTCCATAACTCTTGAAGTCCCGAAACATGGAGTAAAGCTGCTGAAGCTGGAATAAAAAGAGCAGCGGGTAACTGAGACCAGGGTACTGAACGAAAAACAGAATCCGTTCAATATTCCTTAGTACCCTTCGGGAAAAGGACACTTCCAAAAAGTAAACCGAAACATTTTAACACGAAAAGAGAGGATATATTCCGGAGGGCATTTATCCCCGGGTCGTTGGCTGTGCTTTCAGTTTTTCATTCATTTTTCGCTGATTTAACATGT
Organism: uncultured Bacteroidales bacterium; assembly: GCA_963764345.1. GTDB lineage: Bacteria > Bacteroidota > Bacteroidia > Bacteroidales > DASQZK01. Next base: position 232,517 of record CAVXSF010000007.1, read on the forward strand.
CTGGATACGATTAGTGCATAATAAAATAGAAATTCAACCAGGGTTACAATAATCCCGTCTCCCTAATTTCATTCCAGGCCCGGACAGCCGGCTGTTATTATCTTTTGATGTTTCCTACCGGGAGTATGACTTTACCATACACCTCATTCAACAGTACAGCCATGCCGGCATAAATAGCGGATGCCCCGCAAAGGATCCCTTCATAACCGGTAAAGGTTTTGATCCCGGCGTTTCCCGTTTTATCGCCTATTGCAAGCAGGAAAAACAAAATCGTCAGTGTGGCAAAAACAAGTTGCAGAGCCCGGTTAATTTTAAGGGTACCGACAAATAAAAATCCGGTGAAAATACCCCACATAACAAAAAAGGCAACCATACCGCCGGTTGAAGGAGCGGGAATCCAGTCCCATTTTGGCATAAGGATCAGTGCCACCAGTGTGAGCCAGAATAATCCGTAAGAGCCGAATGCGGTGAGTCCGAACGAGTTGCCCTTTTTGGCTTCCAGGATTCCGGCGATAACCTGGGCCAGGCCTCCGTAGAAAATGCCCATAGCCAGGATCATCGAATTCAATTCAAAAAAACCGGCATTGTGAAGGTTTAAAAGAACAGTGGTCATACCAAAAGCTAATAATCCCAACGGACCCGGATTTGCAGTCTGGTCTTTAATCGACATTGTTGATAGTTCCATAATGTGTAAATTGAAGTTTGAAGAATGATGAATTATGACGAGTATTGTTTATGATCATGATGTCCATATTCATAAACAAATCAAACGACATTTTATCCAAAAGTGACGATGGAAAAGGTGGCTGACCGGTGCATTATATGTCGTGAACTACTGGTATATTAAGGCCTGCATGAAAAATAGCGGTTTTTAAAATTATGAAGCAGGAGGTGCCAAAAAGATATATGTCAGGAAGCCATGGAGCTATGGGGTTCTTTGTTCTGACGACATCTTCCCCTCTAACTTCCTAACTTCCTAACTTCCTAACCTCCTAAGTTCCTAACCTCCTAACTCCCATTCCCCTGTTCATTCAATCAAGATACTTCTTTAATATTTTGGGAGCCTTGTCTAATTTTTTATATTCAATGTCTTTAAAAAACAATTCAGCACCTTCCGACTGCAGAGTCAGCCTTCCCGATTCCAGTGGGAAAAGCTCCCCGTCTTTCCTGTAAAAGGCGTTCAGTACAATCATATTCACCTTCCCGTTCACGATATGTACGGCGTTGTTTTTCCAACAGATCAGTTCCAGGGTGTTCCATTCCCCGGGGGGATTTTCATTGTAGGGATTAGCAATAACGATCTGCCAGGCTTTGGGTCCGCCATCACCGGAAAAATGGTGAAGCGGCGCATCCGGATTAAAAATGAGCATGGAATCCGTCAGTGTGCTGACCAGCGGAGTCAGGTATGGTTTGGCCTTTACGATGGCAGGCGGGATATCTCTTGTCCATTCAGCCGGGATATCACAAACCGATCTCATTGACCAGTAGCTTCCCACATCCCCTTCATGGATCTGAAATTCATGGCTGGCGCCTTTCCTCTGATGATAAAGGATACCACCGTCTTTCGGGCGGCCCTCCATCCAGCTCCATTTGATGTTGCCCCATTTGAATTTCAGCCTTAAATGGTAGTTTGACAGGCTGTCGGTCAGTACCAGTCCGCCGATGATTTCCCCGGAAATCCTGATTGCCGGTTCTCCGTCCAGGTTCACTACTGAAAAGACATGCAGCGGATCATCCCAACCGGGACCTTCCAGGTAATTCCCAAGGCTGTCGCGTTTAAGTCCGGGCACATCCACAGATGCATCGGGTACACCAAGGTAATGGTGAGGTGCAGGGAGGTCTTTGCCGTTGAATAATGGCTGCCAAGCTTCGGAACGGCAGCCGGTCATTAAGGTCAACGTTAAAAGAAACAGGCTAAAAACGGTTGGTTTCATCATTTTTTTGTTTTTGGGAAGATATCCGGATTGGTTGCCCTTCCAGATCAGCTATTTACATTAAGATATTATCTATCATCTGAACCTGAGAAACAGATTCACAGGTTTAAGGAGTTGAAAGATAAAGGCGACGATGAAAGTACAAAAATAATTTGAAAGAGCATGTCTCACCCTGAAAATTGTCAGAGAACATGAACGGTAAGGCTTGATTTTATGAAACTCTCCGGCGGCAGGATATCAGGCAAACAGGATATGGTAATATGCCTTCCGAAAATGCATCTCAATGGAAGGGAAAAAGAGTAGGTTAATCAAAAGATTTTGATGTTCCATGAATTTTCCGGCGGGGTGAAAGGCCCTGGTGTAAACATCATTAAGTATTTGGTGTTATTAATGACGTGTATGACGAGTCGCCGGAAACAAAATTGGATCGGAAAAACCCGGGCTGCACTTCCGCATGATGCATACAGCCGACGCTGCTACACGATGACGGAGGTTATACAGCGGTTATTCCTCATATGCTATGGTCAGATACTGAGTATTTAATTTATACATTATTCCAAATCTGTAAAAAAATGGAAACATCTAAATTCACCCGCATCATCAGCATTATTTTGGGAGCATTCCTGATCATTTATGCAGTTAACCAGTTCCTGCATTTTTTTCCGACCAGTTACGGGGAAATGCCGGACTTTGCGAGACAATACCTGGATGCGATAGCGTCCTTTCTTCCGGCGCTGTATATTTTTGAGATCCTGGTTGGTATTTTCCTGGTCTTTAATATATGGATTCCGTTCATCTCGATCGTTCTTGCACCACTTTCCATCAATTTTCTGATCTTCAATTTTGCCAACGGTGGCTGGAACATCGTGACTGCAGCTTTTGTGGCTGTTTTGAACCTGATACTGATATATCAGTACTGGGGGAAATACAAGCCGTTGTTTAAGTCGTAAGAGAGGCCGGTGACCGGGATATTTCGCAGCTGAATGTAAACATCTCCGGCTACCTGCATTTGTGGTCAAAAACCGGATGAAACCCATCACGGATTCTGATAACTTATGCGGGACAGATGAACACAGATCTACATCTGAAACTGCGTTGTATGATGAAGTCTTGATTTCACTTTTACTCGCCGGGGGGTAAAATCTGGATGTTATTTGATTTTACCGGTGCCGATTCACCTCCGTCTCTGTAAACGGCTTTTATGGCATACTGGTAGGTTCCCTTTTTAAGTGCCGGTTCATTAAATTCATGCTGTCCGGGGGGAAGGTTACGGTAGGTCATCAGTTCCGAACCGTCAACGGAGCGGTAAATGACGAACCAGAAGTCACCGGCTGCATTATATTTCCATGTCAGTTCCAGTGATTTGCCATCCGCTGATTTTTTTACTGTAAAATCTTCCGCTGCGGGCCGTTGTCCGGAGTCATAAACCCTGACATTCAAAGGAAAAGACTTTTCAGAATGCAGTCCTGAACTGTCTACAGCTTCCAGGGTGTATTCATACCAGTTTTGTTTTTTTACCTTATGATCGGTGTACGAATTCAGTTCCGGCATCAATTCGGCATATGTAGCCCAGTTGCCGCCCTTTTCCCGGCGATAGAGGATCTGGCTCTGTACATCCGTACTGCTGCTGACTGCCCAGCTTAGCATGACGCTGGAATCGGTAACGAAAAACTGACGTATCGCCGGTGAAACCGGTGGAATTTTATCCGGGCGCTTCAGATCCAGTGGTTTGGAAAAAGCGCTGGGGTTACGGTTTTTATCGAAGGCCACCACCTCGTAATAGATGTGTTTTGTGAGAGTCTTCAGGGTGATGCTGTCGGTAAAAGTCGTATCGGCAACAAAATCTTGGGATACCGGCGTAAAAATATGATCGGCAGCGTTGGCGCTGTACACCATATAACCCAGCATATCGGGTTCTTTGCCGGCTTTCCATCGGATATGCACGATGCCTGTCGTATCCACATTTCCTGCAAGTCCGGAAGGCGGGGCAGGAGGGATGGTATCGGTCATGATGACGTATACCGGCACGGATGTGCCGGCATTGCCCGCGGTATCGATGGCGGCAACGACATAATAGTTGGTTCCGTGGGCTTCGGCCGTATTATCCGTATATTCTGTTGCGCCTGTTGGTAATGGCTGCGTTACCAGCGGCAGAAAAGGTCCGGTGGCTTTATCGGCCCTTCCGACAAGATAACCACTGAAGTCGGCTTCCTTTATCCGTTTGGTCCAGGTAATTTTGACGGCATTATCTTTGGTGTTTTTGGCGGCGATTTCTTCGGGTGGCACCGGTGGGGTCCTGTCTCTCCCCATGACGGCCATAACCGGTGAAGGTTTTCCAGGATCGCCGAAAGGAGTGATCCCGGTTATCCGGTAATAATAAGTTTTGTAGTTCTGCGGCACTGAATCATCCAGTTCAATGAGGGACTCTGACGCCAACTCCTGTCCTGAGGAGAGCTGTGTATACAGATGCCTGTTGAGTTGCTTAAAAGTCTTCCCGCCGTCACTGGAGCGTTCGTAATTGTACCCCGAGAAATACATGCCGGCCATCTGGCGGTTCCAGGTAAACCGGACCATCCTGTCCAGCTCTTCAACCCGTATAGCGGGCATCCCGGGTACAGGCATAACGGCTGCGGTACTGATGATGACACCGGCGGTATCCGATTTCATGACCTTAGGGTCTGTTAATGCACAGACAGAGTACGCATAGGTTTTTCCCTTTTCAATGCTCCGGTCGACGAGCCTCAGTCCTAAGCCGGTGGCAAGGAAAGCGGACTGGTCGGCCAGGAACAAGGCCATAGCGTGCCTGTTTTCCAGCTCATATTTTTTATCGAGGGCTTCCTTAAGATTGATATCCTGGTTATTCCCCTTCTTCGGGACTTCGGCCTTTGAGGTACCATACAAAATCTCCGCACATGCAGCAGCCAGGCTGTCGTTACGGTTGGCCTTCTGCTTCCATTCATTCAACGACCAGGGTTTCAGAGGTTCAGAGGTTAGGACCTTTTCTGAACCGGGGACGGGCTTGTGGTGATCCAGTTCAAAACGGGTGATCCGGTATCCCGAAGTATTGGCAAAAGTCCAGAGCGTAGCCTTTGAAGGTGCCCAGCGTAACACAACCGAATCGCCGTAAAACCTGGCAATAAGCTGGATATTTCTGGCCTCAGGCAATGTGTCAGGCATTGGCGTTACCTTTTGAGGCATCACCGGATTACCCTTTTTCGCGGTATTCTGGCCGGTTTTATTTTGCTGGGCCATGATCACAGGATCCAGGCACATCAGGATCATCCAGAACCATAATTTTTTCATAATTCAATATTTTTTTTCAGCCACGCCCGATCATCAACATTATTTTTGTATCACCATAATTTTGGAAGCACTCACAGGTGTTCCCGGCATTTTATAGATCTTCGCATCATAAGGTGAAGATTGGGTGTTGTTCAGGTAATCCTCCTCGATGCTTCCGTATTCAACCAGTTTTGGCGGATTAAACCTGAAGTTTAGCTTCACATTCACCTTATTATAATCCGATATTTTTACAAAATCATTATAAATCAGGTTGTCGAATGCCTGCTGGACATCGGCCGGGCTGTTATTATAAACGGACGGATCACCTGCAATATCTGAACTCAGATTGTTCTTTACAGCGGTGTACTCGAATAAGATCGATATGGGAATGCCGTAACTGACGGCAACCTTCTTTTTGTAATTACCTCCCTGCTGGCTGACAACGTTCATGGCCTGGCCAGATGATGTCCCGTTCTTATTACCCGAATTAAGCATGTTGAATGCATTGCCGAAAGATAAACCGTTGACCTGGGCTGTACCTTCATTGACAGCCACAGAAAGGCAGAATACCCATAAAAGGCAAAACCGGAGCAATGATGTCGTTTTTTTTGTATTCATAATGTTCATCTTTTAATACTTCATTTTTTGAAAACCCTCACTTATGATTTTATAATTTTTATTGGTTGCAGCATTAATTTCCTGCATTGAAAGAGGGGGTTCGCCCGATGCAGGAAGGATACCCACCGGTTCCAGTGAGGGCTCGAAGAGCAGGCACTGAAGCCCTGTTGAATTCTTCCTGATAAAGTAGGGGTTAATATCATTTTTATAGTCGCTTCCGAAAATATACGCTGTTTTCCAGTTATTGTAAAACGTCTTTTCAACATAATTCTGGATCCAGAGATTGCCCGGTGACTGTTCGGAGATGTGAACCAGGGGATAGATCACGAATTTTTCGCCGAATGCTTCGAAAGTTGTTTCATTCACATCGTACACATCAAAGCCTTCGTCAAAGTTGAAATCTGCTTCATAACCTTCCAGGTTGCCATACCCCGATTTACTGGCTGTTGCCGAATAACCGGAATTACCCAGTTTTTCTGCCAGGGTATTATACTTGCTGGTCTTGAAATAATAGCTGTACAATTCAAGGTCGACGGGTTTGTTGGATGTGGCAAGTCCTGAGATTTGGTTGCTACGTACATTTATCACATTGTTGTTAACACCCTGACCTGAACTTAGGTACGCATTTTTATCCTGATATGTCAGGTTTGCCTTCACCGGCTGGATGAACTTATTTACGTTCATTCGCTTGATGATCCTCAGTTCTGTGATCTCTTCATTCGGCAGTGCCGGGATCTGGAAGGTAAGCTGGTTACCGCTCTGCTGAACACTGACCTCTTTCACCGTAGTTTGTGAAGGAGACTGGTACGACACGAACTGGGCCAATAGGGTATATCCCGGGTCATTAATCAGGCATGGATAATTCTTGTCAAGCTGGATAAACCCTGTTTTTTGCTCGTTCTGAAGGAAGTACCGCTGGTTTTTGAACGGGTAACTGCCCAATAGTGTCCCGGCATTTTCATCGAGGCGGTGCAGACAGTCACCGGTTTTAAAGTGAACGATCCGCGTCTCTTCCATCGGCTTGTTTTTATATGAAAGCGGAACTTTCGTACCGTTCTTCACCTGGAATGCTTTTACTGAAACCGTGACCGTATAGTCGGTCTGAGGATCCAGGGCCGTTGAAGTATACAGGGTGGCCAGCTTCATTTCACTGGTAAATGACAGGTTCTGGTTGGTATTCAGATCTGCCAGGACGGTCTGATCATCACTTGTGGCAAGCGTAAATCCGGTGACATCGATGTGGATGGTATTCAGTACGGTTTCTCCTTTATCATTGGTATTGGTAACATCAAAATCCTCATCAACCGGGAAGTTAAAGGCTGCAGAAGGGTTCGCCGCAATGGAGATGTCCTGCGCATTGTCGCCCGGACTGAGATCGGAGATAATTGGAAGATCCATCCCAAGCGGATTGGCTTCCTGCACACATTTATCACCAACAGATACCTCAAAGTGCATGTCACCGGAGATAAGTCCGCCAAGGACGTCGAAATGTCCGTAAAGCCAACCCTGGAACCAGGACGGATTGATCAGTCCCGCCTGGAAAAGCGCAGCGGCTTTAAGATCGGCCACATCGATTTTCCCCTTATAGAACCAGGCATCCACGTTAATCCCGAAGGCAAAGGAAATCCAGGCATAAAACTGTCCGTTGGCATACCATCCGTTGATACCGGGTAAATTATTGCTGCCTTCGCATCCCTCACTGTATTGCATTAAACTCACATCGTAACCCATACCTGCTGAAAAGTCCATGTAAAAGATCAGGTAGGAAAGATCCACCGGGCCGTATTCAAAACCGGCACCAAAGGCAAAGCCGGGGTTCAGCTTATTGGATACCAGTGTAGAGTTCCGTGAACTTTTATATTGCGGAAAATACTGCAATATTTCGGCAGGCGGATCGGGGATACCAGGAATGTTGCTTCCCATCATCACGTATGCATTCATTTTTTGAAGATCGAGGACGTTGATCTGGATCCGGTTCGACGGTTCACCAAGCTTGAAATACCATTCACCGTTCTGCCCGTTGATGTTCAGAACCAGCCAGCCGCTGCCGGTAATGATCTTGTAGTTGACGTTCAACCCGACGCCGGCATCAAATATTTTCTGAGGAAAATCATAACCGATATGACCGTTGCCGTTTATCGGTGCCTTGCTGTCATCAGCCGTGATATCCGACATCATGGCTGCCTGGACATCCAGTCCGACGCTCTGGATGCCGAAGTCGGAAGTAAATTCCATACTCAGCGTTCCTTTGGCATGAAACTGCGTTCCGTTCCCGACGCCTACAATCATACTGGCTTTAAAGCCTATGATATTATTTTTCGGCTTATACCTGTTCAGGTCATCCGCCGTACCTTTGAGAAGGGCGTCAGGCGACGGGTCTTCACCTTTTGACATATTGTAATATACTCCGCCACCCAATCCGAACATAAGCAGGGGCGGCACAAGAGGAGTGCCGACAGTGGTCACCGCCGACAGATCGGCATACCAGTAATTGAATGTGGTGTGGCCAAACATAACATGACTGCTGATTTGCAGCTTGTTCACACCCAGGTCGAGTTTAGCGGTTATGGCACCTTTTACTCCGTTACCGTAGGTGGCATCTTTATCGAAAAATTTAACGTAACCATTGATATCCAGCGGACCCAGCGGGCCTACAATAGATATACTGTCAACCTGCAGGTGCGGGTTACCCCAGTCAAAGCGCCCGTTGGTCATCTTAAGATCACCGAGGATCCCTAACCTGAAATCTGCCTCGGGCAGTGCCTTGATATCGGCCAGGGAGATGTCCAGGTCAAACATAATGCCCGCCTCTGAATTGGCAATCGTGGGTTTGACATTCTTGATGGTTACAGGGAACCCGGCTGTCGATTTCTGAGGACTGGCAAAGCTCATGAAGGTGAAATTCCCGGAGATATAAGGAGCATACGTCATCAGCTTTAGATCCTGGAACTGCATAGCCTTCAGGCTGATCTTCGGAACCGGACTCAGATCCGCCACAATGGAGATGTCGCCGTTCAGTGTGGCTGTGGCATTGAAACTGCCTTTGCTGTTCGATACCACGATGTTGGACGTCTTGTCCAGGTTCAATGTGGCAGCCCAGAGGCTGGCAGAGATATTGTCTTTAGGCTGGATCACGAACTGAAATTTCATCGAGCTGTCAGCTGAAGGTTTACTCAGGGTGCAGGTATAGTCCAGCTCATCCTGGGGTGAATTGCCGGGATTGCCGGATGTTGGCAGCAACACTTTTCCCAGTAGTCCGCCCCGGATAAAGGAGGTATTGACAAACCGGCCGGTGATGCTGTCGAGGGAGTAATACCACCCACCCAGGTCACCGTCATCAATAGCCAGCACATTGGCCGCAAAAATATCACCAGTGATCCCCTGTTTATCGATCATGAAATCCTTGACCTCAATGGTAAACGGTTTTTTATCCGCCCTTTTGATGATGGCCGGCAGGGAAGCCTGTAGGTCGGAGAAGAAAAATCCCATCCAGGACTTATCCAGGAAATTCGTTTTACCCTCTATGGCTGTCTTTGGCATATCGGGCGCATTCAGACTGTCGGAGTGATCGTAATACGCCGGTGACTTCAGCGCGAAAGACCATTCATCATAACCGGCAATGCTGAACGTGTCGATATTCACCTTTGCATACCAGTTGTTCCAGCTTTGAATATCGGTCTCCAGGCTGGCTTTGACAACCCCCTTGTCTGCTTTCCTGACGATGACGTTCTGTGAGAAGTCATATTCGGCTTTTATATGCAGCCGTTTAAATCCTTTGGGATCAAAGATTGCATACGTCCCGGCCTGGTTGTTGTTATTTCCCGTGGCTTTAAGGAAAGTGAAATTCAATTCATCAATTTTGAAATCTTCCACGAGGAATAACGTAGCATCGCCACAAAGACTGGTATTATCCTTAAAACAGATATTCTTAGCTCCCAGGGCCAGCGTATGCGTAGTGCCGCCTTCATCAATATCATAGGCCAGACATGCATTGAAACCGGACTGAACCGGGGTGAAGACGATATCGGTGATGGCAATGGTTATCTTTTGTCCGGAAATCTCTTTCTGAATACCAAACGGCATTTCCCATCCGGCCATATTGATGGAATTATTGACATCGGCGATTGCAGTATTGACATTATTTTTTATATAATCGCCGACTTTCAGAATATCTCCTGCAGTAAAAGGCTGGGGTTTTACATCCGGGGAATCTGCTACCGGAAGCGCAGATACCGCATTGGGATTTCTTATGGCTTTCACGGTTCCGCTAAAGGCCTGGTTGGCTTTATTCACTTTCAGATCTGAAAATTCAACCCTGATCTTGAAGGCGTTACTGTTCAGGAATGGCACGGGAATGGTGCCGGTGCCCTTTAATACCCCTTTGGTTGAGGTCACATCTTTGCTAAGGGTGAGATCAAAAGCGCCGATCTTAACGACTGCCCCGTTTTTGGCATTTGAAAGGTCCGTAACTGTGTCCTGCACAGGATTTATTTTACATGAACAATTGAGTTCGGGAGCATCCATCAAGGTGACGGGGTTTGGATTGTTTTCCTGGTTGTTGCTCGTGTCGACAGATACATTCTGTGTTGTATCTGCTGTGTAGGTAAAGTATGCCACCTCACTCCGTCCTCCGTTCCGGAAGACAAGATTATCAGATGGGTCGATGGCTGTAACCATGAAGGCGTAACGGTTACCGGGGGTCAGTGGCGGATCTCCCGGGCCGTAAAGCATCGTATTTGCACTGACTGTTTTTTCAAAGAAAGCAGGGGTTGTGGCCGACTGCATGGCATCGTTCGGGTTTCTCTGCGGATCTGTAATCTCCACCATTGTAAAATCATACTGTATTCCGCCGTTGACTCCCGGGGGGATGGTCCAGTTAAACAGCAGGTTCTGTGGTTTTTGTGCAGTGATGTCAGCAGCATCCTGCGGGTTGATGATGACAGGAGGTTCCAGGTCAGTAACCGGAAAACCATTGCTGCACGTTTCATCAGACAATGCCTGTCCGGCTTGTATACCGGAGGAAGCATCGGCAACTGCCGCAACAGGGGTAATGCATAACTGATAATTGCCTTCCGGTAATCCGCTGCCGTTCACCAGGTCGTTATAGCTTATGCCTTTGAGACTGACATCCTCAACGTTGAAGAGATGACTTATTGACGTCGCGTTCAGAACCACTACCGGCTGATTCTTCAGGAGAGTAATATCGGGTAACTGGCTTATCTTATCCGGACTGGTACTTATCTCGATCCCGTTATCACCCTTCAGTGATGCAGTTAACTTTATCTTATACTGATCAACATTAAAATTGCCTGCCACAGTGATCATCACTTTCGCGGGATTGTTCAAAAAGCCTGATAAATGGACCGGATAAGGATAAATAACCTGTACATTTTGTACCCGTACATCGATCGTCGGAGGATTCAGGGTAAACGTGTTGCCGCATACCTCATCCGACAGGGTTTGCCCTGCCTGCTGCCCGGTGGCCGCATCGGTCACTGCCTCGACAGGCGTGATGCAAAGCTGGTAGTTTCCAGGGGGGAGGCCAGCGCCGTTCACCAGGTTATCATATGTTATTCCTTGCAGGATAACCCCGTCGGCGTTGAACAGGCTACTGACGGAGGTGGCATTCAGCACCTGGGTGTGGACGCCGTTAGCGAGGGTGATCTCCTGGAGAAGGTCGAGCTTCCCTGGGTCGGTCGAAATCTGGACGCCGTTATCCCCTTTCAGTGAAGCCAGTAATTTTACCTTGAGCTGCGAATACGTAATATTGCTGTACAGCGTTATCATCACTTTGGAAGGGTTACTCAGGTAATCCGTCAGCCTGCCGGAATAGGGAGGGATGACCTGGACATTCTGGATTACAACATCGGCGGTTGGTGCGGTAATGATCATCGTATTGCCGCAAACCTGGTCGGAGAGAACCTGCCCGGCCTGCTGCCCCGTGGCCGGATCGGTCACTGCCTCGACAGGCGTGATGCAAAGCTGGTAGTTTCCAGGGGGGAGACCTGCACCGTTCACAAGCTCATCATTTGTTATTCCCTGCAGGATAACCCCGTCTGCGTTGAACAGGCTGCTGACGGAGGTGGCATTCAGCACCTGGGTGTGGACGCCGTTAGCGAGGGTGATCTCCTGGAGAAGGTCGAGTCTGCCAGGATCGGTCGTGATCTTGACGCCGTTGTCCCCTTCAAGTGAAGCCAGTAATTTTACCTTGAGCTGCGAAAACGTAATATTGCTATACAGCGTTATCATCACTTTGGAAGGATTACTCAGGTAATCCGTCAGTCTGCCCGAATAAGGAGGGATGACCTGGACATTCTGGATCAGAACATCGGCGGTTGGTGCGGTAATGGTCATCGTATTGCCGCAAACCTGGTCTGAGAGAACATGGCCCGCCTGCTGCCCCGTGGCCGGATCGGTCACTGCCTCGACAGGCGTGATGCAAAGCTGGTAGTTTCCCGGAGGGAGACCTGTGCCGTTCACAAGCTCATCATTTGTTATTCCCTGCAGGATAACCCCGTCGGCGTTAAACAGGCTGCTGACGGAGGTGGCATTCAGCACCTGGGTGTGGACGCCGTTAGCGAGGGTGATCTCCTGGAGAAGGTCGAGCCTGCCAGGATCGGTCGTGATCCGGACGCCGTTGTCCCCTTCAAGTGAAGCCAGTAATTTTACCTTGAGCTGTGAATATGTAATGTTGCTGTACAGCGTTATCATCACTTTGGAAGGATTACTCAGGTAATCCGTCAGTCTGCCCGAATATGGCGGGATGACCTGGACATTCTGGACACTGACATCAGCGGTAGGGGCATTGATGGTAAACGTTCCGCTGCAGAGTTCCATCGACGCCGGATCGCCGGCATTCTGTCCAGTTGCAGGAAGTGAGGTGGAAAAAACGGCCTGGACACATAACTGATAATTTCCCGGAGGCAGACCGTTCGTCTGCAGATTATTGAGTGTCGTTCCACTCAGGTCCACATTATCGAGATCGAAGACATTCCGGACGTAAAGGGCATTGACCACCTGGCTGGGGGAAGCGGAGGTCAGCGTGATCTCGGGCAAGGCATTCAGGGCTGCCTGGTTGGTTTTGATCTCAATTCCGTTATCTCCCTTAATCGTGGAAAAGAGTTTTACAGACTGCGTACTCCCGGCCCCGACAACCATCTGAACGGAAATGACTATTTTGGAAGGGTTGTTGACGTAATCCGCTAACGTTGATGAATACGGGCCAATGACCTGGACAGAATTGATGTTCACGAAATTTTGAGAATGCGCGGGAATAAATACCTGACCCAGTATGAGTAACAGGATGTAGCGGATTGCCTTAAACCGCCCTGGCCCTGAGAATTCCAAGACTTGTCTCATTTCCGTAAGGAATTAATATTGAACGTTTTTAAAGAACATATCTGTAACTTATTTTCCCCCTGAATTCGGAATAAGTAGCAGCAAGGTTTGTATTTGCCGAGTTGTTCTTTATGTAATTCAGGTTTACTGCCATGCTCTGGTGTTTGCTCACCCTGTAATTCAGATTGGCACCTTCATTCAGGATCAGGCCGGTCGTTCCCCCACGCAATCCCTCCAGGAAAGAGCCGGTCCACCCCAGGATCAGTTTGCTTTTCAAAAGCGTTTTGTTGATACCTAACGTTATACCGGAATTGCCTTCCTCAAACGTTTCACCTTTAACATCTGTATAATTCAGATTTGTACTAAGTGTCAGGTTTGTGGGTACAAAAGTGATCTGGTAATTCAGAAAGATGTTGTAGCTTTTTGTATTGTTCTGAATCGCGGTACTGTTGTCCAGACTTGTGAACAGGTTATAATTCGCCGAAAAGACAAGTGCGTGAATATGTTCGGTTCCGGCAACAATGTAGTGGGGTGTAAAGGAAAAATTTTGCGACACCTGGGCAATCCGGAAGGTGTCCCTGAGCAGAACGGTGCTCGTTCTCTGTGAGTTTGAATAATTAGAATAGTTCAAATCAAATCCGAAATGATCATTCAGGTTCGCCGAAGCATTGGCAGAGCCAATTACCCTGCTGCTCGATGACTGTTTTTGTTTTTTCAGGTTATCGTGCTGCATTCCCAGGCTACCATTGAGTCGCAACTTGTTTTTCAGTAAATTGAGAGAAGGGGCAATGGTCAGGTTCTGAAGATCATTACTGAAAAAATAGGCGCCCATGGATTTATAGTGGGGATCAATCCTGCTGAATTGTAATCTGAGCCCCATCTTTTTGCTTTTATATCCCAGCGATGTCTGCAATGCATTACTGTGTTCGGTAGTGCCGTTACGGTCAATGAAACCATCCAGCAGCCTGACGATTTGAGTCGAAGTACTGTCGTGAAAGGGTGATGAATTTCTCAGGTTGTTTGTATACAGACTGGTTGCGGCTTCCACTGCAAAGGTGAAATTCTTAAGGAATTTAGCCTGCCCATGCAACCCGATAACCACATTTTCAGCCGGGGATATCCGGCCCAATGTATCTTCTGCCAAATTGACACTAGTGCTGTCGTCTTTTGCTTTTAAAAAGCTGAGTTCGAGAAAATTTGGTCCTTTGCCAACACCTATTTTGGTTGCAAAACCTTTGTTTTCATAGGAGTAAGGCTGTAAAGCACGTGTAGTTGTGTCTATACCCGTGGCGCGGTTAAACCTGCCGTAAATAAAGCCAAAACGAAAAATTCCCGGATGAAGGTCCACCCCTGCACCCAGAAAGGTATGGCCGGCAAGGGTGAATTGTGAGTAATTGACATTCCGGTAGCCTGCGTATACCGTGATCCATTTGTAGCTTGGACTGATACCGAACTGATTGAAAGGCTGCCTGAACGATCTTTCCTTCTCACTGAAGGTAAATTCAAAAGGGATGATCAGACTTTTGTACAGGCTGATCGTCGGGTTTCCTGAAATGATATAGGAAAACGGCTGGTTGCGGTTTTGAATTCCATTGGCATTGTAAAAAAGACCCTGAAGATTGAGGCCTCCACTTAACGTGAAAGGTTTTTGCTTACCAATCCCCTCGATGTTTTGTGCTGATGCAGATCCTGTTAGACAAAAACAAATCATTGCCATTGTGAGGAACCGGGCAAACATGGATTGGTAATTTATGCATTTGCAACTTAACTGAATAATGAACAAAAAATCCAGCTCTATAATCTGCCCGACGAGTCTATCCCTTCAAAGACTTTTTATTCAATGTAAAATCCGTTATTTCCGGATGTGACAGGTTTATCAGGAATCAAATGCTGCAAAATTGCTTCTCGGAAACGAAGCAATACATAACATTTAAAATGCCAGAAATGTTCAACGCTATGGTTATATAGATGGCAGAAAAGCAAGCGTAAACCGCGGCCGGGTTCGAAACCGGCCGCGGTTTGCAGCTCCTGAAAAACAATTAGGAAGGGATCCTGACCTTCTGTTTAGTCTGAAAGGATATCACAGTAACGGACTTTTAAACCAGCCATACCGTAAGAGCAATTTTTACCCGGAAATCCAGAATAATTACCTGAACTGATACAAGGTATGAAGCGACAGGGATGAAAAGATGATTCCTGCCAGCTGGATCATGCTTCGCAACCAGTTCATTGCACTCCATTGCGACCAGGCATCCCGGAGTTCCCTGATGCCGGCCATCGGAACATTCAGGAACATGATGTCGTTCCTGGGATAAAAATAGGAAAACGTGAAAACATCAACCAATATATATAAGGCCAGGGCTAAACCTAAATAGAGCCGAACATGTCCTGGTGATTTCCAGAAAAGGATCAGGACAACCAGGGCAATGACCTGGTTGAGGGGTGTAAAAATTCTGAAAAAGTCACCGGGGTTCGATTTACTGAAATATGCCCTGGCGGTTTCAAGGGATTGGGGGATATTAGCTCCCCAGTTTTTTGCATCAACCAGTGAATTGTAAATATTCACCAATAGGATACCGCTTGCCAAAATGATGGAAGCATACAAAATTACAGTCTTCATTTTCATCATTGTTTTTTTGCGCAATGTTGAAAATTCCAGCATACTGAAATTGTATATAAAGGACATTTAATGAAAAAGATGCCCGGGCAGATCACTTTTTGATTTCAGATATTCCCGGGGAGCCATGTTCGTGAACAAACGGAAGGTCCTGATAAAATGAGATTGATCGTAAAAATAGCAGGCATGAGCTATTTCAGTCAGCGAAGATTTTGTTTTGTGCATGAGAGCCAAAGCATAAAGGTATTTCCTGTAAAGTAAGATTTCTTCAGTATTCATACCGGTAAGTACTTTCAATTTTCGGGAAAGATGGCGCCTGGAAATCATGAGGTTTTCAGCCAGAGACAAAACCGAGATATCTGATACCTGTGAGCTGTACAAAAAATCTTTCAACGCATCTTCCGAAGTGTTTGTGTGCAGCTCCCGGTAGGATAGCCATGTAATAAACGAATCCACCCTGTCACTGAATTTGTTTAGAGCTGCCATGGAATGCCACAATGAGTCCATCGATTTGTCAATAAGTGTCAGATCAAGAGACAGATTCAATAATTCTCCAGGGGTAATTCCGAATAATAGCCGGATCGCAACCGGGTTAAAGCGTATTCCAAAGAACGACTGATGACCGGGTTTACTTAATAAAACAGGGTTTGTGTTGTAGCCGTTGATGAAACACCTCGGAAGCTCCATGGTCTCACCTTCGTTCCGGACTTGTTTTATACCGGAATTCGAAAAGTTAAAGATCAGATCAATAACACCCTTGGGTAATATGATCTCCCTGGAATGGGATGGATTCCCGTTTGTCTGCCAGATACAAAAAATGAGACTCCTGGTGTAATTCTGGTTTGGTATTACGAGATGGTTTTCCATGTCTAAGATTTAAGTCTCTTCCCACGATACCCATTGGGCCGGCCCCTCTTTTCATTCTGCCATACCTTACGGGCCTTTACAGATACGGTCCGTTGTTAATACCGGCATCCCTATTAACCACTTGCATTTTCTATGGTTCAAAAGCTTCCGGTATTTTTTTGGGAAAATTTTATTTTGAAAGTGGAGTGAAAAGGCAGGGATAACTTAAACCGACTTCAGACATCAGTCGGCTATTCCTTTTCAACCTCAAGTGCAGCCCTAAACCTAATGCCATTTCAGGACAATTCATGGAATAAATTCTCCCTTTTCAGGGATTAATGGTATTTTTATAGTGCATAATCGGGCGCAGCCCGGGCCTGGGTTGAATCAGATTTCAGATTGACCTGGTCTGCGATCATTCCTGTATAAAAAACACAAAAAATAAAATGCATGGTATTCCCAAGATCTACAATTATTTTTCTCCTTCTGCCATTGTTGCCGGGGTGCATCTCCGGAAGTAATTCATCACAGGACCGGAATGCGTCTTACGTTGAAGTTCCTGTTGAAACCATTATGGATAAAATCCGTGGCGGTGTTGCAGGACAGATGATAGGTGTCCTGAATGGCCTTCAGTATGAATTTAAATTCATAGAAGAACCTGGAAACATCACGCAGTATACACCCGCTTTACCTGATGGAGCGTACACGGATGACGATACTGATTTCGAATGGGTTTATATCTGTGAAATGCAGCGTAAACGTACTATTATGCTGCCATACCGTGATATAGCTGAATTATGGAAAACCCGGATAAACAGAAATATCTGGTGTTCGAATAACTATGCAAGAGGATTAATGGATTTGGATATCTTCCCACCAAACACAGGGAATATTGCACTAAATCCGTGGGCTGAATTTAATATTTCAGGTCAGTTTTTATGTGAAACTTTTGGTTTACTGGCTCCAGGTATGCCCCAGACCGCAGCAAAAACAGGACTTCATTATACCCGGGTCGCTATCGGCTATGAACCGGCTCAATCGACTCAGTTATTTACGACTATGATAGCCACTTCCTTTCTTGAAAATGATATGGGTAAAATCATTGATGCAGGGTATGCAGCGCTGGATTCACGGAGTGTTCAAAGGCAAATTATTACTGACGTTAAAAAATGGCATAATGCATACCCGGCCGACTGGAAAACTACGAGGAAACTCATACTGGAGAAGTATTCCCATAATTCATGGATCCGGACTTACAACGGATATGAGCTAAATACCGCCGCCGTAATTTCATCCTTGTTGTATGGTGAGGGTGATTTCTCTAATTCCGTCAGGATGGCATTTAATTTTGGCTGGGATGCCGATTGCAACGCGGCTACCGTTGGAACCATTATGGGAACTATCAAAGGTTACAGATGGATCATGAGCCAGGGATGGACCATTGTTGACAGGTATAAGAATACTACGCGCGACAATATGCCAATGGACGAGACCATTACCAGTTTTGCTGATCGTGTCATTGAATTATTTACCATCGTAAATGAAGCAAATGGCGGGTCGGAACGGGTAATTGATAATAAAGCGGTTTACAGAATCAGGACAGAATTGCCTGAAACCAATAGTGGCTCTCGGAGATATCCGGTCACAGGAACAAACACTGGCTGCGATGTTTAAAGATTCGGTTAGAAATGACCTCCGGAGTAATGATCCTCAAAGATTGGCACGTGCCGTATACCTGGCAGTTTCGCTAAACATGTTTGACCAGTTTAAACAAGAGTTTCCTGAAGCTGTAAAAGAGGGATGCGAATCTATGAGCCACTTTCCGAGAGTGATGAATAATATTTTTTACGGCTCTGAATTTGCCGCTCTGGACAGCTTAAAAGGAAGATTTATTAAGGCTGGTTTTATCGCTCCTGAAAGGAAACTGACCAATGATGAAATCGTTACGAAATAACTGAAGGGAAACAATAATAATCCCTTCAATGGAGACCGCTGTGGGTCATCGTTTGGCTTCATGCCAATTTGATCCGGAAATGGATTGAAATGCCTGCTTCTGCCATCCTGTACTTGCACAAAGGCAGTTGGGGATACACCAGATATCCGCAATCACGAGCCCATAGGCTGACCGGGACGCCATTTCATGGTCCATTCCCGAACAAACTCAAGTAGTCAGTAGATTATGCTTTCTCATTTGCTTTCTCTGGTTTGGTTTTTGCCGGATAATATTTTCACGTAACTTTGGATGAGGCTAAGCCATTATGACAGATCAGGAACTTAAATCAAAATACTCCGAAATTTGGAGAAATCTTTCTGCCCGAAGGCTGAAACCGGCCTTTGACTTGTTGGGGAAACTCATTTCGGAAAACAGCCTGGGTATTTATTTCGATGAATACAGGAATCTTGAGGACACCTACCAAAACATGCTTAAATACACGGTTGAAGGTGTCTTCGATCCGGAACGGCAGAAGGTCTACCGCAAACTCATTGTTTCGGTTTTCGAAGTGGCGGATAAAGTCAGGGAAGATCTGCTCCTGAAATTTTCTCCTTCACTGGAATACGAAAAAAAACGGATGTTCAGGGATTTATTCATCTCCAATCCCGGGGCATTTTTGGCAGAACTTGAAGATTTTTATCATCGAAAGAAACCTTCTGCAACAGAGGAGAATGCTGATCCGGGAAAAGCAAAAGAAAACCATCAAAAAATTAAACGCTTTTTTTATCATATCTGGTTTAGTGACAAGCTTACCACCGAAGAGGCAAAACTATGGAACCGGATTTGGGTGAGCCCTGTGCTGCCTGCTCCATACAAAGCCGTTCTGAGTACGGCAGTAACCCTTAGCCTTCAGCGGTTTTTCGATCAGGGGAAATTTACTCTGTTATTTGATCTCTGCGCATCGGAGGATCCCGGAATTAGCCAGAGGGCACTTGTTGGATTGATGATCAACCTGTTTAAATACGACTCGAGGCTTTCATTCTACCCCGACATAACCGGCAGACTGAAGATCATGTGCGAAAATCCGGAATTCAGACGGCAGGTCGAAGCCATCATCATCCAGTTTATCCGCAGCAAAGGGACCGAAAAACTACAGCAGCGGATCAGGGATGAAATTCTTCCTGAAATGATCAAAATAAGCCCAAATCTAAGGAACAAGATAAACTTCGAAAGTCTTATGGAAGAAGGCCTTTCGGAGGACAAGAATCCTGACTGGGAAGATATATTCAAGGATTCTCCCGGCTTGCTGAATAAGATGGAGGAGTTTTCAGAAATGCAGATGAAAGGAGACGATGTGTTTATGGGATCGTTTTCGATGCTGAAATCCTTCCCTTTCTTTGATGAACTGGTAAACTGGTTTATGCCGTTTTTCCCTGAGAATCCTGAAATTGCCGGAACCATGAATACGGGTGACCAAGACATCAGCATGCTCCTGGATACCCTTGAGCAGGCTCCCATTCTGTGTAATTCCGATAAATATTCATTCTGCCTGAGCATCCAGAGGCTGCCAAAAGAAAACCTCGGCTTTATGACACAGGCTATGCAGGCTGAAATGGAGCAGGTAAAAGAACTAAAGGATGATGAAGCATTGCTCGAACCCGGCCGGAAGGCAGAATTCATTTCCAACCAGTACGTCCAGGACTTGTACCGCTTTTACAAACTATTTCCCAGGAAGGCTGACTTCGAAGATGTTTTCGGCTGGCGGCTGGATTTTCATAACCGGCAGGTCCTGGGTGAAGTTTTTAAGGAGGACCGGAAAATGCTCCGGAATATTGCAGAGTATTACTTTGCCCGGGAGTATTTTACTGAAGCCTCCGGAATCTTCTCCTACCTTGCGGAAGAAGAAAAAAGCGGGGAAATGTACCAGAAAATTGGCTGGTGTCATCAAAAAACAGGCGATTATGAAACGGCCCTTGATGCTTACCTCAAAGCTGAATTGTACGGAGCCAATAATCTGTGGAATCTCAAAAAGATAGCTCTCTGCTACCATAACCTGAAAAAGCCGGCTAAAGCCATTGAATATTACCATGCTGCCGAAAAACTCGATCCTGAAAACCTGAGCATTCAGATCAATATCGGGCACTGCCTGCTCGAACTCTACCGCTATGAAGATGCCCTGAAATGCTACTTTAAGGTTGAATACCTGGCCCCCGGAAACAAAAAAGTATGGCGCCCGATTGGCTGGTGTTCTTTTCTGATTGGGAAAAAGGAGCAGGCCGAGAAGTACTTCCTTAAACTGATGGACGACGAACCCAATAAGCATGATTTCATTAGTATGGGGCATGTGCAATGGAGCCTGGGCAAACGGAAATCTGCACTGGAAAATTATCAGAAGTCCATCTCAAACGATGGCTTTTCCGAAGAGGAATTTATGAATATTTTTGAGGAAGACCTGCCCCACCTCCTCGATCAGGGTATCGACAAAGATGATATTCCCATTATGCTGGATCAGCTGAGGTATTACCTGGAATCATAACAGATCAGGTCATTATGGAAAATACCTGGCAAGTGGTGCTATTTCAGATAAAGAGATAAATCACGAAAGTACCGCAGGGGTAGGGTCCATGCCGTAAGATTCGCTTCCCCGGTTTATATTGCCCTTTTTTGTATGATCAGCAGGATAATTTTGAAAAATGACCGGAGGTTTCTTAACTTTCATCTCTGAATAAAATCGCGCCACTCCTCACACACTAAAAATAGTATACCATGAAAAGGCCTTTTATGCTCATCATCACCGCCTGCCTTGCTATGTATTCCTGTAACCGGGCTAAAGTAACCAAAGAGGAACATGGCATTACTGTCAGGGTTGGCAAAGACCTTGTCGGACTAACCGTCTATAACGAAAACATCATCCGCGTAAGGGCCACCGACAGCACGGATTTTTCTGCCAGGAAAAGCCTCGTGGTTTTGGATAGTGCTTTGAAGATGACCCCGTGGAACCTGGAAGAAAACGGTGACGCCGTTATCATCTCCACATCGCGTATAAAGGCAACAGTCAACAGGAAAACCGGCCGCGTAAGCTTTTCGGATCTTTCGGGTAATCCTTTACTGACCGAGGCGGGAAGAGCGATATTGCCCAACGTGGTAAACGGCAGGAAATACAAAAAGACAGAACAAAAATTTTTGTGGCAGGGTGACGAAGCCCTGTACGGGCTGGGACAGTTTCAAAACGGGGTGATGAACTACAGGGGAATGCACCTTGATCTTTATCAGCAAAATACGGTGGTTGTAACACCCGTACTGGTCTCTTCAAAGGGCTACGGGATCTACTGGGATAATTATTCTCAGACGCAGTTTGCAGATACTACAGGCTATGTGGCCGGAAAGCCTTCAATAGGATCACTGGCTTCGGAAGTAGCTGATCAGATTGATTACTATTTTATATACGGTCCTTCTATAGATACGGTGACAGCAGGTCTGCGGGATCTTTCAGGAAGAGCCCCTATGTTTGGCCGCTGGGCTTACGGCTTATGGCAGTGTAAGGAACACTACAATACCCAGGCAGAAATACTCGGGGTTGCCGCTGAATACCGTAAACGGAATATTCCTGTCGACAATATCGTACAGGATTGGTTTTACTGGAACCCCGAACCCTGGGGTTCGCACTATTTCGATCGCAAACGCTATCCTTATCCCTCCTCTATGACACGGGTACTTCATGATACCTATCATATGAAAATTATGATCTCGGTTTGGTCAAAGTTTATGGAAGGCAGCCCCAATTATGAAGAGATGAAAAAGGCCGGGTTTTTATTTCCCGCGACTCAGCCTTTCGGTAACAAGGAATATTACTACGATGCGTATAATCCGGCAGCCAGGAAATTATACTGGAAGCAGATATCCGATTCTCTCTTCAGCAAGGGGTTTGATGCGTGGTGGCTCGATGCCACCGAACCTGAAATTGGGGATCTGAGCCAGGATTCAGTAAAGAAGGTGATGGACAATTATCTCGGTTCCGGAGCCCGCTATCTGAACACCTATTCACTGATGACCACGGAAGCCGTATACCAGGGCCAGCGCTCTGAAAGTGAAAAACAACGGGTCTTCATTCTTACCCGATCCAATTTTCTCGGACAGCAGCGAAATGCAGCAGCATCCTGGTCAGGCGATATCTCGGCATCATGGGATGTGTTCCGAAAACAGATTGCCGGAGGGTTGAACCTGGGGCTTGCCGGCTTGCCTTACTGGACAACCGATATCGGTGCCTTTTTCGTCAATGGTTTTCCCGGGGGTAACCAGAATAAGGAATACCAGGAGCTTTTCGTCCGCTGGTTCCAGTTTGGGGCCTTTTGCCCTGTTTTCCGTGTTCACGGAACTTCAACCCCAAGGGAAATGTACCAGTTTGGCGAGAACGGAAAACCGGCCGGGCCGGGGTACTGGGCATACGACGCCCAGCTGAAGGCGGATAAACTGAGGTACCGCCTGATGCCCTATATCTACTCATTGGCATGGAAGATCAGCGATGAAGGCTCAACACTGATGAGGGGACTCATTTTTGATTTCCCAAAGGATAAGAATGTTTTTGAAATAAACGATCAGTACATGTTCGGACCATCCATCCTGGTGTGCCCGGTCACCGCCCCCATGTATCATAAAGACTTTTACAACCAGGAAGGGTTGGCGGAAGTGATTCCTGCCGGTAACCTTTTCTCACCCGACGGAAAAACCAAAGGTCTGAAGACAGATTATTACAACGACCCCAATCTTAAAGATCATGTCGCCACAAGCACTGATCCTGAAATCGATTTCGACTGGGGATCAGGATCTCCTGAAAACGGCGTTAATTCAGATAGATTCTCTGTTATGTGGACCGGGAAATTGCTGGCAGACGAAACAGGGGATTATACACTGATAACCGTGGCCGACGATGGTATCCGGCTGTATGTTGACGGCAAAATGATCATTGATAACTGGGTTGAGCAGGCGGCCACATATAAAAGTGCTGACGTGAAGCTTGTGGCCGGCAAAAAATACAACCTGAAAGTGGAATATATGGATCTGCAGGCAGGAGCTGTTGCCAGACTGTTGTGGATCACTCCATCTAAAAAATCCTCTCTAAAAAAGACGAAAGAAGAGTTCTACACTCAGAAGCTAAAATCCAGAAAAGTCTACCTGCCTGAAGCTGAAGGATGGTACGATTTCTGGTCGGGTGAAAAATTGAAAGGTGGACAATCCATTGACGCCCCCGCACCTGTTGATGAAATCCCCCTCTTCGTAAAAGCCGGTTCCATTATTCCCCTTGGACCGGTCATGAACTACTCAACGGAGAAACCCTGCGATCCCGTCGAATTACAAATCTATCCTGGGCAACAATGCCTCCTTTGAATTTTATGAAGACGAAAACGATAACTATGATTATGAGAAAGGACTTTATTCCATAATTCCCCTGGAGTGGGACGATGCTTCATCCACCCTGACTATCGGAGCCCGAAGAGGACAATTCCCGGGCATGATGCAACATCACACATTCAACATTGTCCTCAAAGGGAAAGGCGAAATCAAAAAACAGGTTTCCTACGACGGGAATGAGATCCGGATAAAAATGGAATAAATTCCTGCATTCCTCTTTTCCATGCTCATGTACTCCCTGGTGAGCCAATACAGGCATCAGGATGGCATTTACACCCTAGCCCCGGAAGATCTTCCGTATGGATTGATTCTATATACTCACCTGTTCGCCGAAAAAAATGTTTGGTGGTACACTTTTTTTTCTATATTTGCCAATGTTACTTTTTTTAAAAAGGTGTTACTATGGCAGTCGAAAGAATTGGTGTTTCGCTGGAGAAGAATTTGCTGGATGCTCTCGATGGGTATGTGAATGACAATCACTTTTCAAACAGGTCGCAGGCTATACGCCATATGATCAATAAAAATACGGTGGAGCAGAAATGGCAATGCAATAACCTCGTGGCAGGCTCTGTGACTCTGCTTTACGATCCTTCTCGCCGGGAGATACAAAATCAGATCGCCGATATTCAGATCGATTATCACAATGAGATTCTCTCCACACAGAGGATCATCCTTACCCAGTCGAAACACATGGAGATCATTGCCATTAAAGGCATAGCAAGCCGGCTGACCGAGCTTGCGGATAAACTGATCAGCATCAAAGGTATGCAGAACGGCAAGCTGACTATGAGCAGGGCTGACTGAAGATGGAATAAGACAATCCTCAGGGGGCACTGCATTGCTTTTATGTTTTAAACTCAACAAAGATGAATGAATTAAGTCCACAATTACAAGATAAACTCAGTCAGCTGGAAGAATGGTTCTCCGCAAGGAAAGGGTCGATCGTGGCTTTCTCAGGTGGGATCGATTCTACCCTGGTCTTATTTCTGGCCAGGAAATTCCAGGGGAAAGAGAGGGCAGTCGGAGTCATATCCAATTCGGAGAGTCTTAAAACCCGGGACTTTGAGATGGCCAGAGATTTTTGCCGCGACTTCGACATCCGTCTTGAGATCATCAAAACGGATGAGCTCAACGATGAACGCTACAATACCAATCCGGAGAACCGTTGTTATTTCTGCAAGGAGCATCTTTTCAACGACCTGCAGACGATGAAGGATAAATACCCGGAATTTGATGTACTGAGCGGGACCAACCGGGATGACCTGGGTGATTACCGGCCCGGATTGCAGGCAGCTGCCAGGTACAAGGTTCTGTCCCCGATGGTTGACTGCCGGGTTGCCAAGGATGAAATACGGCAGATAGCCCTTCACTTCAACCTTCCGAACTGGAACAAGCCGGCCAGCCCCTGCCTGAGTTCCCGCATTCCCTATCATCATACCATTACCAACGAGAAGCTGCGCCAGGTGGAAGCTGCTGAGAATATCCTGAATGAATATGGCTTCAGCGATGTGCGTGTTCGGCATTATGGAACCTACGGACAGATTGAAGTGCAGAAGGGTGAACTGGAGAAGCTCCGGCTGGTTGAGGATGAAGTGATCGGGAAGATCCTGGCCCTGGGCTTTAACGAATTGAAAATTGACCGGGAAGGACTGGTTTCAGGGAAGCTGAACAGGGTGATACAAACAGACCAAAAGATATAAGTACGGCGCATGAAAATCCTTTATTACGATTGTTTTGCAGGGATCAGCGGGGATATGAACCTGGGGGCCCTCCTGGACCTGGGAGTTGATCCTGCTTACCTGAGAAAAGAGCTGGCCAAGCTAAATATCAGCGGATTCCATCTCGGGATTACCCGGGACAAACGTAAGGGAATCAGCGGGACGAAAGCCACGGTGATCATCATGAACCAGGAGAATGAAAAGCATCGTCACCTGAGCCATATTGAAGGGCTGATCAATGCCAGTACACTTTCCGAAAAGGTTAAGAAGAATTCTCTGAAGATTTTTGAGCGTGTGGCTGTTGCAGAAGCCAAAATACACGACATCCCTGTTGAAGAGGTTCATTTTCATGAAGTCGGGGCCCTCGACTCTATTGCCGATATTGTTGGTGCTGCCATCTGTCTCGATTACCTGAACGTCGGCAGGATCATGTCCTCACCGGTTCAGCTGGGTGGTGGCACGGTGAAATGTGCCCACGGCATCATGCCTGTCCCGGCGCCGGCCACCGCTGAAATACTCCTGAACATACCGGTAAAGACGGGTCTCGTAAACCATGAGGCCACCACACCCACAGGCGCCGCTATCCTGGCCGCCATGGCCGATGAATTCACCTCCTCCATAAATTTCCCGATCGTGAAAACCGGCTATGGCATCGGGCATCGCGACACGGAAATTCCGAATGTCCTCCGTGTTTTCCTTTGCGAAACGTCAGATGTGGCAGGCGATGTAACCACTGAAGAAGCTGTTTTGCTGGAGAGTAATATCGACGATATGAACCCGGAACATTACGACTATATTCTGGAACAGCTTTTCCGCGCCGGAGCCAGCGATGCATGGCTGGTGCCCATCGTGATGAAAAAATCGCGGCCGGCCGCCACTCTCTCTGTACTTTGTCAGCCCGGACTAAGCAGTGAAATGAAGGATATCATCTTCACCCATAGTTCTTCCATTGGCATCCGCGAGCAGAGGCTTAGGAAAGATATGCTGCGCCGGGAAGAAACGACGGTGGAAACAGAATATGGCCGGGTCACGGGTAAAACAAAGTTATTACAAGGGCAGACTGGTCCGCTCTAAGCCGGAATTCGAAGATTGCAGGATGCTGGCCGAGAAACTCGATCTGAGAATAGATGAGATTGAAAGAGCTGTTATTCAAACCACCGGAAAATGATGACACCACAGGAAATTCTTGAACAGTACAAAAAAGGGGAAATTGAGCTGGAAGATGCTCTCGAACAATTGTCGGACCGGGGCATTGAAGAAATGGGTTTTGCCACCATCGATACTGACCGTCAAAGGCGTACCGGGCTTCCCGAGGTGATCTATGCTTCAGGGAAGACCGTAGAACAGGTGACGCATGATTGCCACGCGCATGTTCGAAAAGGGTATCGATATCCTGGCTACCCGCGTTACACCTGAAATGGCGAGCCTCTCTCAAGAATGTCTTCCCGGATGCAGATTATAACGAACTCGCAAAAACCGTTACCTACAGCAGGTCAGAGAAAGAGGTTGCAAAGGGGCTATATTGCCATTGTGGCGGCAGGAACCTCCGATCTGCCCGTTGCCGAAGAAGCGGCAGTCACAGCCTTGTTCCTGGGTAACAGGGTTGAAAAAATATATGATGTCGGCGTAGCCGGTATCCATCGTCTTTTTAACAAGCTCGACCTGATCCGCAATGCCCGTGTCATCATCGTGGTGGCCGGAATGGAAGGTGCTCTTGCCAGTGTGGTAGGCGGACTGGTAGACAAGCCCGTAATCGGCGTGCCCACAAGCATTGGTTACGGAGCCAATTTCCAGGGCCTTTCGGCCCTGCTCTCTATGCTGAACAGTTGTGCCAGCGGTGTGAGCGTAGTGAATATAGATAACGGGTTTGGTGCCGCATGCCAGGCCTCATTGATTAACAAGTTATGAGGATTATATCATGAAAGAATTGTATCTGCTCGTCATTTCGTCTGCCTCCCTCGGATTTGTGCATACCCTTCTTGGTCCCGACCATTACCTGCCTTTTATTGTGCTGAGCAAGGCCAGGAAATGGTCCGATACCAAAACCATGTGGATCACATTCATATCCGGGATCGGTCATGTAGGCAGTTCCGTTATCATCGGGATTATCGGTGTTGCCCTGGGCTTCAGCCTGAAAAAACTACAGTTTATCGAATCTTCCCGTGGTGACTTCGTGGGCTGGATGTTATTTGCCTTTGGCGTCGGATATACCACTGTACGGCATTTATAAATACATCCACAGTACCCACCATCATCATCTTCCAAGGTTCCTGGTGCCGAAAAAAGTCCGGGAAATGCACCACCTTCCCATGGATGATCAGGCGAAAGACAACAAAAGCCTTACACCCTGGATCCTGTTCCTGATCTTTGTGTTTGGCCCGTGCGAAGTACTGATTCCCCTGCTGATCTTCCCGGCCTATTCGAACAGGACATTAGGGATGATCGCCGTCGCCCTCTCCTTCGGCACGGCCACTATCCTCACCATGCTCATGACGGTATACCTGGGGCATAAAGGCACGTCTCTTATCAGGTTCCATGGACTGGAAAGGTATGTTCACCTGATCGCCGGGATCATTATTCTGTTTACAGGATCGGGGATTGTGTTTTTCGGATGGTAGTCGAAAAAGCTTCGGGAAGCTTAAAGCCATCGGGTTCAAGGGTCGTTTGGAGACAGGGTCGGTTGCATGGTGCTTCTGATCTCCGTCATTAATCTCACCCGTTTCGCTGCTTCATTCGGTGAGCTTTTTAATCGGTGTTATCCCGAGTTTCCTGAACTCCACCTCCGATCCTTCAGCCTGAAGGGCGATCTGCCCCTTATCAGCCGTGCAGTCATAACCATAGTTTACCAGGTCTCCGTTCTCCCATACCTTGATTTTGTTTCCAACACATTCGATGATCATCGTGTTCCATTCACCGGCAGGTTTTTCCGAATCGTCCGTGAGGTTCATGATCCGCCGGTTCTTATCCTCGGTCACCCCCCATTTTTCTTTTGGCCCGCGCCGGGCTACCATATCGGGAACGGTAATATCCTCACCGATGCACCAGAAATCGCCGGCATTCTGATGTTCCAGCTGAACTTCGATTGATTTCGGGAACATGTGATACAGGAAGCGCGGAGTGCTGGCGTTGACCAGTACGCCGGAGTTTCCCGGCTTACCAGTAAAGCGGTATTCCACTTCCAGTCGGTAATTTTGATATACGGAATCGGTGATGAGATGTCCGCCGGGTGTGCCCAGGCTCACCAGTATGCCGTTTCGTACAATAAAGGGATTAAGGGTGTCGGGATTGGTGTCCATCGCGGGAACATCTACATGCCAGCCGGTCAGGTCTTTGCCGTTGAAGAGACTTTTGGTTTCTGGTTGCTTCTGGTTCATGCTGCATGCACCTGTGAAGACCAGTAAGACAAAAAAATGCTTTTTCATGGTAGTAATAATCATAAGGGTTTTGTATTTATATGTTTTTTATGATTTTAAGGATAATCTCTTGTGTTGGTTTATGGAAACCCGGATTTGAAAAATGGCTCTTATTTGCTCCCACAACCATCGGGATTACTTTTAGTTAATAATTCTCATCTGTAGCTTTCGGGCATTCCTTCCGGGAACCTGGCGTAGGCTCTAACCTGTTCAAATGGCAGATCCCGGAACCTTGATTCTTTCTTATCCTTCTCCTTCATGACCATAGCAATAATGGTATTGATCGGCACGGTAAAGACCATTAATAATCCATGAGAAATAGAGATCAGCGGAGGCAGCACGAATACCGGTGTTTTGCAGAACTGAATGTAGTAACTTTTTACCGAACTTGTATCGACATAATACAAAGAAGGTTTGTTTTCGTTGCGTATTACCAGACTGTCTCCATTCAGAGCTAAGAATTCACCGTGCAGTATTTTATTATTCACCATATATACTTTGATGTAGGAACCATAGGGGCTCATCCAGACACTTTCCCGATGAGGCAGATAGCTGTACTGGGCACAACCGCCCAACAGGATCAGGGCTGCAAAAAAGATTAAAACTTTATTCATGGTCGTTGTAGGTTTTTGTGTTTAACCTGCTGCTCCAGAAGATCTTCTCGATTTCATTCTCATATCTGGCGTATTTTCCGGCTTCTTTCCGGAAAAACCTGTCGGGGTTTTCAAGAAGCCGGTTCAGCTTGATGAGGTTCTTATCTTTAAGCCAGTTTTCCCGCATCCATTCGAGGTAATACCCTTTCGACCATAAAAAAAGGTCATAATTTTCCGCCTCGCCGGGAAGCTCAAAGGACAGACTGAATTCGTCACCAGGCATCGAAACTAGTTGTTCTATGCTGTCATTCAGCGATTTCAGAAGTTCAGGACAGTCTTCATTCCGGTATATCAGCCTGTGGGGTTTTATTTTTACAGCTTCGGTGGTTCCCTCAACAGGTAACAGGGCGGCATAATCGAGTCTCCATAATCCTTTGTTAAGCACCAGTTTGATGGTTACTTCATCGTCCTGTGGCAGGTTTCCCAGATGCACAAGTTGCTGGTTGGAAGCAATGGGCCCGGTTTCATTGAACGATCCACAGAATTTGTATTGGGAACCTTTAAGGAGGTAAACATCGATGCCACCGAGTTCGTCGTCAATAAGATTGTGTTTTTTTAGCGCCTGGTTATTCATTTCGAGCCCGGCCATGACATCACTCACAGTGTTTCCCATGTAACCCATCACGGTATAAATCAGATAAGTCGTCATGAGGCTTTGCCGGAAATTCAGAACAAGTCCGGCGTCATCGATGATGCCTCTCCTGAAAGTCAGCAATATTTCTTCCTTCGATTTCATGTTTTTCGGATCGGCCGGACTGAAACGTTCGTCCAGATCGGCTTTTAACAATTCACGGGTGATATCACCTTCTTCTCCCACAGCCTTTGACGGAGGCTGGGTGAGTACGGGATCGGTGAGGTAAAACTTATCATCGTTTCCGAGTACTACCTTCAGGGAGGGATCTCGCTCAACAGCCATAATGCTGACATCGCGGACAACATGTGTTTCCAGTGCTTCATTTTTCATTTTGATCGCGAAATTCCTGTCTTCGGGATGGAAATTGTAAAGAGCATCAATGTCACCGTATTCCATTGATGGCAGGATTGCCTCTGAAAAACCCTCAGCATCGGCACTAAAGACATAATCACCCTCACCGGTATAAAAGGTGGGACAGGAACCCCAGCATGCTTTGGGAATGGTGATGCAAAGGACGCCGATTACCGCATCGACTCCAGTGAGGATGGTACGGGTGGCCAGCCTCCTCTGCCGGCCTTTCATGTCGAGCCTGCGGTTGGATTCAAACAATACAACAGAATCGGTCATAATATCGGTCATGCCGCTTCGGACAAAAATTCTCTGCATATCGTACACCATGGCGTTTCCACTCAGGATATCTGTTTCCTGGTTATAGGTCCATAGAGTATCCATAAAAATGCAGAGTCCGCCTGATTTCAGGTGGGCCTTGAGATAGGGTTCATCCGTTTCAGATGCCTCTGAGCGGTTAAAAGCATTAATATCTCTGAAAACGGATTTGTAGGTTGCCTGCTGGGAAGAGGCACTGAAGTAATTCAGCAGAAGATACAAGAAAAGAATAAAGGCACTTTTCATGTTATAGTAGTTTTATGAGTTTTGCTGGCTCATATAGTAACAGTTCTTTCCTGATAAAGTTATATATGGTATTGATTACAAAGCTGAAAGACGAATGAATGGATTGATGATTTACACAACCTGATTTTCAAAAAAAGTAATTTTTCTTTTTACTCTTTTTGAACATGGAGGAGATTTATCGGTTTATACTCATTCGGATCTCAATTATCGGGACGACACGGGCTGATGTTCTGTCTTAGATATCTGATAACAAACATAATTAAATCAGTGAATCCATGAAGCATTCAAGGGCCATTCTATTCGTCATTCTTGTCTTATTATCTGACATGAATTATGGTCAGGAATCACACCTGGCAAATATCCGGCAGCTTACTTTCGGTGGTGACAATGCCGAAGCCTATTTCAGTTTTGACGGGAAAATGCTGACATTTCAGAGTAACAACCCTGCCTGGGGACTGAACTGTGATCAGATTTTTATGATGAATATCGAAGAAACCCTGCAGGATTCAACGGTAAAACCCAGTTTGATCAGTACGGGCAAGGGCCGCACTACATGCAGTTTTTTTCTGCCGGGGGATTCCCTGATCCTGTATGCTTCAACACACAAGGCAGGTGATGCATGCCCGGAGGTCCCACATATAGAAGGGGAATACGTTTGGCCGGTATATGATTCCTATGATATCTATGTTGCCGACCTGCAAGGGAATATTGTCAGACAGCTGACCCATTCTCCCGGCTATGATGCTGAAGCCACGATATCGCCAAAGGGTGATAAGATCGTCTTCACCAGCACCCGCAGCGGTGACCTGGAGCTTTGGACAATGAACATCGACGGCAGCGGCAAGAAACAGATCACCTCCGGACTGGGCTACGATGGCGGTGCCTTTTTCTCACCCGACGGGAAAAAACTTGTGTTCAGGGCATCACGCCCAAAAACGCCGGAAGAGGTGGCAAAGTATAAAAAGTTACTCTCACAGGGACTGGTGGCGCCGACCAACATGGAAATTTATACCTGCAATGCAGATGGTAGCGACCTTAAACAAATTACCCACCTTGGAAATGCCAACTGGGCGCCCTTTTTTACGCCTGACGGAAAGAAGATCATCTTTTCGAGCAATTATTTTTCGCAAGGCGGCTTCGATTTTCATCTTTTCATGATCAGTACCGACGGAACCGGTCTGGAACAGATCACCTCCGTGGGCAATTTCAATGCTTTCCCCATGTTTTCCCCCGACGGACGGCACCTGGCATTTTCCTCCAACCGGTACAATGCCGATCCGGATCATATCAATGTTTTTATCGCCGACTGGAAGGAATAGTGAAATCTGGCGGATTTCGGAATAACCGGCGTTGATGAATTTGTCCGGATCACGAAGATGAAATTCAGAAGAGGGCAGGTGTGTTGTTCATTCATCACAGGATCACGATCCGGGATGAATGGAATTCTGGTGAACGGAGAGACTGTTCTGTGATTTTTTATTACTTATCTCCAAGACAGGTTCCTACTTTTCTTGCACTCCTCAGCCATTCATGATCTATCGGTACGAGTCTTGTTTTTCCCACCACTTCTTCCAAAGGAACAGCAACGGTATCATCCCTTCTCGAAGCCACCATGATTCCAGACGATCCTTTATTGATAAATTCCACAGCGGCGGTACCCAGCCTGGTGGCAAGCAACCTGTCTGCTGCCGATGGTGTCCCCCCTCGCTGGATATGCCCGAGGATTGTAACCCTGGACTCCAGTCCGGTCATTTTTTCGAGCTCGGCCGACAACCGGATGGTGTTACCGTTATGCAGTGCCTCCATCTCCCTGAGATTGGATTTCAGTGTTTTACGCTTGTCAGGATCTTCCTCTTTCTGGATTTTATCCCTCAGCAACTGCCGTTTTTTATACTCGTCAACCGACATGGCACCTTCTGCCACGGCTACGATACTGAAATGTTTGCCTTTACGGCTCCGGTCCAAAATGGATTCTGCAACGATATTAACAGAGTATGGGATTTCAGGAATTAATATTGCATCGGCTCCGCCGGCAATTCCGGCACCCAGCGTCAGCCATCCTGCACGGTGACCCATGATCTCAACCACCATAATCCGATGATGGCTGGTGGCCGTACTGTGCAGGCGGTCGATGGCATCTACGGCTACATCCAGGGCCGTATCAAAGCCAAAAGTGATATCGGTACCTTCCACATCATTGTCGATGGTTTTGGGCAGGGTTATGATGTTTAATCCTTTCTGTGCCAAACGGTAGGCATTTTTAATGGTACCTCCGCCCCCAAGGCATACCAGCGCATCGAGATGGTGGTTGTGATAATTTTCCACGATGACATCGGTCATATCAACCAGTTTACCGCCCATGGGCATCTTATGAGGCTTATCCCGGCTCGTCCCCAGGATGGTTCCTCCAAGGGTCAGTATCCCTGAAAGCAGATCATTCTCCAGTTGAACGGCACGATTTTCCATCAGTCCTCTGAACCCATCCTTAAATCCAATGACTTCCATGCCGCTGCTGGATATAGCCGATTTACCAATAGCCCGAATAGCCGCATTTAAACCCGGACAATCCCCTCCAGAAGTAAGCAGACCTATATATTTTGCCATAGTTTTTCGATTTAGTGTTTTGTAATTCTGTTTTCAAAGGTGGTTAACTGCCGGAATTGTCCTGCTAAATTAATACACAGCACGTAATAGTCCATAAAAATCTGAAAGGAAATGCCAGTTGGTTACTTTTGAATGACAATTGTAAGCGATGGTCGGAATTCGAATAGCGAGGCTGTCCCGAAGGTCCTCTTCTAATAAACCTGAGTTTTAAATTATAACACCCTTCGGCTTCGCTCAGGGAATGGCCACTAAATTACGAATTGTAACTTTTGTAATCTACCCCCGGACTTTTTGGACAGCCTCCTGCGCTGGCACCGACAGGTTTTTTTGATGTTCACCTATGTCTCAGCTTACCTCATCGCAATTTCCTGTTCCCCTCATCCCATCTTCCTGCTCCCTGGATGTACCCGGGTCTGTCAGAGGATAGGGCATAGTAAGGGGATTGTAGCTTTTAAGGAGTCTTTGTTTAGATAGGGCACCCTCCCCCGCCTTCCAACACTCCGCCCCTTAATGACTTTCACTCCCCCAATCTCAGCGTCCCTTTGACCCCTTTTTGACGAAAAGTTATCAACTCACCCAAAATGATGATATCCATTTTGACGAATGTCCGCTGTAATCATCATTTTTTTTCCTCACTGCAATACTATTTCAGTCATTTTTTGTATAGGGAAAATACCGTTTCCGCCTTTCCCGTTTTCATTCTTCTCATTCATATCTCCCGATCGGTAAAATCGGTATCCCTCCACGAGACATGCCTCAAGGTATGTCTCTGCTACGAAAAAGAAACCTTCAACAGGTAGCTCATATCACGATAGATACCTTGACCCGTCCTATAAAACCTTTACAGATATTTGACCTGCTTTTCACGAGAAAACAGTTTATTTAAGATATTTGCTTCTTGAAATTTCCATGCACCGGAATACTTGAATTAAGCATAATGTTACTCCCTTTGGTCGTGAGATCGCTTCGCTAAGTGCATGCCCTTTTATGCCACCTTCATCTAAATTTATTAACGTGGTAAGGAAGTTTCATTTATATTTTCCTTTTTTAATCCTCTCACAGCTTCATCCTCCTATGCTTTATTAAGCTTGGAGAGGATTAAAGTCGCTACTCCTGGCATCTGCAGGCCATTTTTTGTACTAATTTTCCCAAAGTCTTTTCAGGATCCCCTGAACCTTATGAGCTTCAGCGGGTGTCATCCTATCAATACTGATATCACGGCATTATTACCCGATTCCTGTTCTTCTCTCCCGTCTCCCGTCTCCTCGCTTACTCATACCGTATCGCATCGATCGGGTCCAGATCGGCAGCTTTCTTTGCAGGATACCAGCCGAAAAAGACGCCTGTCACCGAGCATACCACAAACGACAGAATGATGGAGAAGGTGCTGATGATGATGGGCCAGTTCAGGACATCCTTGATGATGAAGGAACTGCCTACTCCGAGCAACACACCGATAATCCCTCCAATGACGCTGATCAGGACGGCTTCAATAAGAAACTGCGTAAGGATATCCATGCCACGTGCGCCTACAGCCATTCGCAGGCCAATCTCCCGTGTGCGTTCGGTCACCGAAACAAACATGATGTTCATGATGCCTATACCACCCACGAACAGTGAAATACTGGCAATCACAGCCAGCAGAGTGGTCAGGATATTGCTGGTGCTGCTGAACATGCTGAGGATCTCTTCCTGGGAACGCACATTAAAATCATCATCTTCCCCGGTTTTGAGCTTATGTTGCATCCGCATGACCGTTTCCAGCTCTGTCCGGGCCTGGTTCGTAACATCTTCACTCCTGGCGGACGCAAAAATTTCATTCAGGTAGGTAATCCCGAGGAGCCTCTTTTGTACCGTAGTATAGGGTGCCAGAATGAGATTGTCCTGGTCCTGTCCCATGGCATTTTCACCTTTCGGTGTCAGGGTGCCGATAACTTTAAAAGGGATTTTGTTGTAACGGATTGACAGTCCCACCGGATCGACACCTTCACCAAACAAATTGTCGATCACGGTCTTGCCCAGAAGGCATACTTTAGCTGCCGAGCGGATGTCCCTTTCCGCAAACATTTGACCGTCGGCAACATCGATCTTCCGGATTGCAGGGTACTCTGTGCCTACGCCCTGCATGGAAACCGGCCAGTTGTTTGCCCCGTATATCGCCTGTCCCGTCGCGTTAACCAGGGGTGAAACGGCAGAGATATCGGGACAATCCTTTTTGATGGCTTCATAATCAGCAAGCACGAGTGTCTGTGAACCCGACGATGCCATCCGGGCTCCCCGGTACATGGCCGAGCCGGGTTGTATAATAAGCATGTTGGAGCCCATTTTGGAGATCTGATCCTGGATACTCTGTCTTGAACCCTGGCCGATGGCCAGCATGGCAATGACCGAAGCCACACCAATGATAATGCCAAGCATGGTCAGCAGGGCTCTGAACTTGTTATTGACCAGGGCTTTAAGCGAAATCTTTATGAGGTTGATAATATTCATGATGTGTTATTTTTCCTGTAGTCCAAAAATTTTCAGTGAAGTCACTGATCCGTTTCCAACTCCGGTTCTTCTTCAACGGGCAGTTTTAACAGTGCTTCTGCGGCGGATACACGATTGATTTTCTGTTCATCCCTGATGACTTTTCCGTCGCGAAGTAAAATGCTTCTGCCACTGAACATGGCAATATCCGGTTCATGGGTTACAAAAGCTATGGTTTTTCCCTGGGCATGCAGCTCCTGGAACAAGGCCATAATTTCGTAGGATGTTCGGGTATCGAGGTTACCTGTTGCCTCGTCAGCCAGGAT
This sequence comes from uncultured Bacteroidales bacterium, assembly GCA_963764345.1. GTDB lineage: Bacteria > Bacteroidota > Bacteroidia > Bacteroidales > DASQZK01. Next base: position 269,223 of record CAVXSF010000007.1, read on the forward strand.
GATCACCGGATCATTTACCAGGGCCCTGGCGATGGCCACCCGTTGTTGCTGGCCCCCCGACATCTGGTTGGGGGCATGGTTCAACCGGTCGCCCAGCCCTACCGCTTCAAGCATGCGGATGGCCTTTTCTCTCCGCTCTTTTGAAGAGACCGATGAATTGTACATCAGGGGCAGTTCCACATTCTCCAGAGCAGTGGTTCTGGGAAGAAGATTATAAGTCTGAAAAACAAAACCGATTTTTTTATTCCGTAACCGTGCCCGTTGGTTCTTCGACATATTCCTGACCGGAACGTTGTCCAGCAGGTACTCTCCTTCGGTGGGTGTATCCAGGCAACCCAGGATGTTCAGCAGGGTGGACTTTCCAGATCCGCTGGACCCCATGATCGTCACAAACTCACCCTCTTGTATGGTGAAGGAAACGCCTTTCAGGGCAAGGACTCTTTCGGCTCCAACCCGGAATTCCCGTTTTAGATTATTTGCATTAATTATATCGGCCATAAAGCATTCATTTTTATTGTTATGGGGAAACAGCCGGCGGGGTTTTACCTTTGTCTCTTAGGACGTTGCGGCATGAACGGACTCCTGGGTGCGCTTTCAGCAGTATATCCCGTGACTTTGCCCGGTCGTTCAATGGACAGCACAACCTTATCCCCGATATGAAGGCCGCTTTTTACTTCCACGTTTATATCATCGGTCAGACCGGTCATTATCCTGGCCGGCCGGATCGAATCGTTGACCGCCAGCCAGACCAGGGCCGGTGAAATTGAGTCTGAAGGTGCTTCTTCTCCTGAACCATTCGTACCCCGGTTTTTAAAGCCGCTGTTCCTGTTTGACCCGCTGCGATTGCGATACCGGTCTCTGAAGGATGACAACAGGTACCTGGAAAGGATCAGGGAATCGGGTCTGAAACGTAAGGCCCCGGCAGGAATATAAAGGACATCCTTGTGAATATTAGTGTAATCCGTGATACTGGCTGTAAGTCCGGGTTTTAGTTTAAGTTCCGGATTGGGGGCATCGATGATCACCGTGTAGGTTACAACATTGGAGTTCACGATGGGTTTAAGCCTGACCTGGGATACGGTGCCCTTGAAAACCTCGTCTGGAAAGGCATCCACCGTGAAAACCACCTCCTGCCCATCTTTTACCTGGCCGATATCGGCCTCATCCACATCCGCTTCAACCTGCATCTTGGTAAGATCCTGAGCTATGGTGAACAGGGTAGGGGTATTGAAACTGGCGGCTACCGTCTGCCCCTCATCTACGGCACGATCCAGCACAACGCCGTTTATCGGGGAATATATGGTGGCATAGTCAAGCGATGTCTGGGCCCTTTCAACCCCGGTTTTCATTTTATCGACATTGGCTTTGGAAACATTATACTGATATTCGGCATTTTCATAATCCGTTTCGCTCACGGCACTGCTGTCGTACAACTGTTTGATACGGTTATAATTGTCTCTCTGGTAAGTATACTGACTCTGTGCATTTTCCAGGTCGGCTTTTGCTGAAGCGAGCTGTTCCAGCAGCGGTGTCTTGTCAAGCACGGCAAGAATCTGACCTTGCTTTACCCTGGAGTTGAAATCTACATAGATTTTCTTGATAACTCCCGAAACCTGGGTACCGACATTAATCTGTTTTAAGGGTTCAACGGTCCCGGTAGCCGTAATCGTAGTGCTTATGGTTCCCCTTTTTACCGGGGCTGTTTCAAATTTAATTTCATCTTTCTCTGTGTTCCTGACGTGATGCCAGTAAATTAATGCTGCTACCACCATCAGAACAGCTACGTAAATGATTATTTTGGTCTTTTTCATCGGATGTGGAATTACTTTATTGGATTTCCGGATAACCGGATTGATATTTTATTGAAAGACAGGGCCCGGTTTGATATATGATCTTCCCTTGACGATCTCCGTTATTTCTGTTTTTGTCTGACGTACTCATAACTGGATGGGTTTATCCTGATAAAAATCCAGGAGTTTATAATTCAGGATAGCACTGTATTTGGCCTGAAGGTATTCCTGTTGAGCAGAGAGATATTTCACCTTTTCGGTCAGAAGATCCACGGTATTTTTCATACCAAGATTAAACTGCTGTTCTGTGAGCTGATAGCTGATCCTCGCCGAATTGAGCAGATTTATCGCAGAGCGGAACCGGCTTTGTGCCGAAACAGCATTAAGATAAGCCGATTCAACATCTGAAAGGAGGGTTTTGCGGGTGTCTTCATCAATCAGTTTGGCTGTTTCAACGTTCAGCTTCGCGATTGAGACGGCTGATCGTGCCTGTTTATTTGTAAAAATGGGGATGCTCAGGTTGAGACCCAGATTCTGATAGAAATTATTCTGTAACTGTGTGGCAAACTTATTCTGAAAATCCGAATTATAACCCGTGGAAACCCCGGCACTTAATGAGAGATCGGGCAAAAGCGAAGCTTTGGCTATTTTCGTGTTCAGTTCAGCCATGGCAATATTTGTTTCACTGTATTTCACCTCTGGCATGACTTTAAGAGCCGTGTTATAAACATCCTTTTCAGACGGGATGATATTCAGAACCAGTGAGTCGCTCAGTTCCGGGTAATCAATATGAATGGACTGATCGATATTCAGTTCAAGCAGTTGCTTCAGGGCCAGGATTTGCTGGTCGAGGTTGTTCTTTGCCAGTACTTCGGCATACTGATCACCGCTGTACTGCGATTGTATCTGTGCATAACTGCTTTTGGGAATATAACCGGCATGATACTGGATGCCGGCCTCCTTAAGTTGTGCAAGCGACGATTTGACGGTATTCACCGCATTAGAGAGATTCTCGCGTGAGTACAATATCTGAAGATAAGCAGCGGTTACTGCAAGGATGATATTATTCTCCGACTCCTTAACATTAAACTGCCCAGATTGAACGCCAAGCTTCTGCAAATTGACGGTGTTATTGATCTTATTGCCATTGTACAAAACCATTCCGGAATGCAGAGAGTAATCGCCGGTGAAGGAATTGGACTGAGAAGATCCGGCACCATTGACGGGCTGCTGGTGTGTGTAAGATTCATTTATGCCTCCGGTGAGTCCGGGTAAACGTGAAGCTTTGGCCTCATCCAGGTTTACCTTGCTGACGTCCAGGTTTACTTTCGCCTTTTTAATCTGGATGTTGTTTTGAACGGCGTAATCGATACACTTTTGCAGGTTCCAGACAGTATCGGGTTGCTGTGCATGTGCTTCGGTCACGAAAAATATCATGGAGGTTGCCAGCAGGATAAAAGTATAGTGTGTCTTTCTCATTTTCAGAAATTTAAATAACATCTTTCGCCTTTTTTAATACAATCGTTAGACAGTATTTGTGGTGTAATTCATTTACTGCCAGGATGAATTTTATGTTTTTTTAACGATCTGGCATGAAGTCAGGTCCTGATGTTTTTTATCCGTAAATCCAGGTCAGTTATTATCTTTACTACTTAATTCGATGTTGTTATTTGCCAAATAAATTTTCAATGATATGAAATACCTGTCTTTCTTAGTGATGCTTGCTTTTTTCGGCACGAACATTCATGCTCAGGATTATCCCTTCCAGAACACCAGCCTGAACGACAGCGCCCGTATTACCAACCTGATCAGCCTGATGAATCTTGACGAAAAGATCAACTGTTTGTCGAGCAGAACGTCCATACCCCGATTGGGTGTGGGCTACAGCAGTTTCGTTGAAGGACTGCACGGACTTGCCTACAGTGGTCCCGCCAACTGGGCCGTGAAAGGGGACAAGGCTTCACCTACCACCACGTTTCCCCAGGCCATCGGCCTGGCTGAGATGTGGGACCCTGAGCTGCTTCAGAAGCTGGCCGACCAGGAAGCAACCGAAGCAAGGTTCCTGGCGCAGAATAAACATCATGGCGTTAAAGGACTCATCGTGCTGGCTCCTAATGCCGACCTCGGCCGTGATATCAGGTGGGGGAGAACGGAGGAATGCTACGGTGAAGATCCTTTTCTGAACGCTACCCTGGTTACGGCTTTCGTCAAAGGCCTGCAGGGCGATAATCCGACCTACTGGAAAACCGCTTCGCTGATGAAGCATTTCCTGGCCAACAGTAACGAGAACGACCGGATGTCGAACAGTTCCGATTTCGACCAGCGACTATTCCGGGAATATTATTCCTATGCCTTTTATAAAGGTGTCGTTGATGGCGGCGCCCAGTGTTTTATGGCCGCCTATAACTCGTACAACGGCGTCCCCTGCATGGTTAACCCGATGCTGAGGGATATTACCATGGACGACTGGGGCCTGCACGGTATCATCTGTACCGACGGCGGGGCGCTCACATCCCTGGTGGAAGCCCATAAATGGGCTCCCGACATGGCTCATGGTGCAGCTGAAGGATTAAAAGCCGGGATCAGCGTTTTCCTCGACAGATACAAGCCGGCTGTTCAAAAAGCACTGGATGAAGGACTGATCACGGAGAAGGATATCGACCAGGCCATTTACCGTAACATCTGGATCCTCCTCAAACTGGGTATACTCGATCATTCGCCCGACAATCCGTATTCCGGGATCGGGGTCACCGACACCATTGAGCCCTGGAACCTTCCCCATGCCCGTGAACTGGCCAGGAAAGCCACGCAGGAATCGATCGTGTTGCTGAAAAATGATAAACAACTCCTGCCTTTGCAAAAGGACAGCATCAAATCGATAGCCGTGATCGGACCGGTGGCTGATGCGGTGATCTCCGACTGGTACTCCGGGACACCTCCCTATAAGGTTACTGTGCTCGACGGTATCAGGAATGCGCTGGGGGATAACGTCAAAATCAATTACGCGGCCAGCAATAAGGCCGACTCGGCAGTAGCATTCGCCCGTGAGAGTGATGTTGCCATCGTCTGTATCGGAAACCATCCTCTGAGTCACGGTCTTGGCTGGGAACAAAACTATGTTCCTTCCGACGGACGCGAAGCAATTGACCGGCAGGCCATCACTACCGAACAGGAAGACCTGGTGAAGCTGGTTATGGCGGCCAATCCGAAAACCGTTCTCGTGATGGTCGCCAGTTTCCCGTATGCCATCAACTGGTCGAAGGAACATGTGCCTGCAATCCTCCGTATTACCCAGTCGAGCCAGGAACTGGGCAACGGACTGGCCGACGTAATTTTCGGCGATGTCAGTCCCGCCGGCCGGCTGGTTCAGACCTGGATAACCTCCATCGATCAGCTGCCTCCCATTCTCGACTACAACATCCGAAACGGCAGGACGTACATGTACGATCCAAATGCGCCGCTTTTCCCGTTCGGGTACGGACTTTCCTACACAACTTTCGGTTATTCCGGATTGAAGACGGATAAGAAAGCGCTCAGGGATGGGGAGGAACTCATGGTGACATTCAGTATAACCAACACAGGGAATTATGACAGTGATGAAGTCTCGCAGCTCTATGTGAGCTATCCGGATTCAGAGGTCGAGATGCCCCGGATCGCCCTCAAAGGATTCAGGCGTACCTTCATCCCAAAGGGCCGGACAGTGGAGGTGACCATTCCGCTGAAAGCTTCCGACCTGAAATACTGGGATGTGGAAAGCCAGGCATGGAAGCTGGATCCGGGCAAAATGAACTTTTTTGTGGGCGGTTCTTCGATTGACCAGCGGCTGGAAGGAGAGATCACGCTCAAAGGAAAATGAATATTGAGCGGGGAAAGTTTAACGCAATCACCACTCACCACTCACCACTCACCACTCACCACTCACCACTCACCGTTCTCCACTCACCACCTTCCGTTCTTCCACCCCTCCCCAACCCCTCCCCTGAGGGAGAGGGGCTAGTCTTCCTACGACATACTTTGATATAAAAGTACCTTCTAAATTACATTATCCTGTGCAACATTACCGGATAAAATTTCGATTTACGAGAGCTTTGATCGGAGTGAACACCCCCTCGCCTTTCAGGAGAGGGTGCCATCTTCTGACGACCTACTTTGACATGACAGCATTTTCTAAATTACATTATCCTGTGTAACGTTACCGGATAACTTTACGATTTACAACAGCTTTCATCGGAGTGAACACCCCCTCGTCTTCCAGGAGAGGGGGCCGGGGGGGGGTGAGGTGGAACGAAGGAATGATGTCCTGAATATATGGTGTCCTGAATATATCTAATTAACTCATTTATGCTTCTCCACTCTCCACCCTTCCCCAACCCACTGAAAGCGGATTTATGAACACTTCGTACCACCCCTCCCCAACCCACTGATAGCGGATTTATGAACACTTCGTACCACCCCTCCCCAACCCCTCCCCTGAGGGAGAGGGGCTTGTCCTCCTACGACATAAGTTGATAAGAGAGCACTTTTTAAATTAAATTTTCTTGTTCAACGTTACCGGATAACCTTTCGATTTACGAGAACTTTTATCGGAGTGAACACCCCCTCGCCTTTCAGGAGAGGGGGCCGGGGGGGTGAGGTGTCCATGCGAAAATTCATTCCCCTACGCTGATTTTTTCCGGATTTCACCATTAAGAGACAAATAGAAATTAAAATCCTTCGTTATGGCATATTTGGGAAGAACCAGTGAACGCTTCATGTACTATGGTGCTAAAGGCAAGATGTTTGAATGGGCACGCGAACTTCGTAAGTCAATGACAGAAGCCGAACGAATTCTGTGGTCGAGGCTAAGGAACAGAAAAACAGACGGTTTGAACTTTAGGCGACAACATCCTATTGATGAATACATTGTTGATTTTTATTGTCATGAGTTCAAATTGGTTATTGAGGTCGATGGAGAAATTCACAATACTCCGGAAAACGCTGAAAAGGATAATGGCAGGGCCGCCGAAATTGAAAGGTTTGGCATAAAGATTATACGTTTTACGAATGATGAAGTGGTCCATCAAATTGAGGATGTTATTGCTGAAATAAAACGGCAGATAAGAGAAAGGTAAGCTGTTTTGAATGGTGTGGGAATATTTTTTAAAACACGGAAAAGGTAACCGATGGAATATCTCAAAATTCCACCCCTCCCCAACCCCTCCCCAACCCCTCCCCAACCCCTGTTCTTCCACCCCTCCCCAACCCCTGTTCTTCCACCCCTCCCCAACCCCTCCCCTGAGGGAGAGGGGCTTGTCCTCCTACGACATAAGTTGATAAGAGATCACTTTTTAAATTAAATTTTCTTGTTAAACGTTACCGGATAACCTTTCAATTTACGATAGCTTTCATCGGAGTGAACACCCCCTCGCCTTTCAGGAGAGGGTGCCATCTTCTGACGACCTACTTTGACATGACAGCACTTTCTAAATTACATTATCCTGTGCAACGTTACCGGATAACTTTACGATTTACAACAGCTTTCATCGGAGTGAACACCCCCTCGCCTTTCAGGAGAGGGTGCCATCTTCTGACGACCTACTTTGACATGACAGCACTTTCTAAATTACATTATCCTGTGTAACGTTACCGGATAACTTTACGATTTACAACAGCTTTCATCGGAGTGAACACCCCCTCGCCTTTCAGGAGAGGGGGCCGGGGGGGTGAGGTGGAATACGTGGAAGTTAGGGAGTTAGGTGTTCATGGAGTTAGGTTGTTCATGGAGTCAGTTCCTCATCCAATCAGGCAGTCATGGAGTTAAGTGGTCATGAAGTTAAGCCGACTTCAATATTCATTCCCAGACGCAGGACCTTCAATATGCCGGATCAACCTACTGATATCTTTTGAAGAAAGGTATAATCCCGTGCCCTTCGTCGTAAACGAAATATGACTTATCTTAGCAGATGGTAACGGGGACAGACGATGGTGCAGAACGCCTTTACTTTCAATAACTTCAGTTTGGGTTAGCGTAATACATTTATCCATGAAAAAGAGTTTTCTTTTCACTTGCCTGATTGGCTTAGTAACGGGGTTGGCCGGAGTATCAGGTCAGAACAATATGAATATTGATTTTTCTCCGCTATCCGAAAGAAAGAATGTTCCCAAAGAAGCGATGTACACCAATACAGATCTTTCACCTGCTCAAAGAGCCGGTGATTTGATTGCTCACCTGACCTTTGACGAGAAACTGGAGCTTACCGGCGGATGGAAAGGTTTTTATTTTCCGGGAATTGCCCGCCTGGGATTACGGCCCGTGAGAATGTCGGATGCATCGCAGGGTATCCGGCTCATGGCATCCCGGAAGAATGGTGAAGTGAGCACTTCCTTTCCCTGTATGCTGGCCCTGGCATCTGCCTGGAATCCCAAACTTGCGGAGACGTTCGGTGAGAATATGGGCGAAGAATGCCGGGCACTGGGCATTGATATTTTACTGGGTCCGGGGATCGACATGTACCGCACCTCTGAAGGCGGACGCAATTATGAATACATGGGAGAGGATCCCTTACTGACCTCCAGGATTTCCACCGCATATATTACCGGACTGCAGAGTAAAAAGATCATCGCCACAGCCAAGCATTTCATATTGAACGACCAGGAGTTTTGCAGGCATATCGTCAGTTGTGATGTCGACGAGCGGACGTTGAGGGAAATCTACCTCCCGCCCTGGAAATCGGCTATCTTAAATGCAGATCTGAAAGCCGTCATGACCGGCAATAACCTGGTAAATGGCATCCCCTGTTCCATGGACAAAGCCCTTATGCAGGATATCCTCAGGGATGAATATGGTTTCACGGGAATTGCCATGACCGACTGGCAAAACACCTGCTATTACCCCGACCTGCAGCAATTGGTCCTTAAATCGGGGGAAAGCCTGCTTATGCCGGTGAATGAGACTTTTGCAAATTATATAAAAACGTATCTCAAGGATCATCCGGAAAAGAAAGGGGAGATTGAATCGGAACTCGGTAATATGATATACCCCAACCTTCTGACCCTTTTTGAAATGGGTGTTTATGACCGCAACCCGGTGGATTCGTCCTTCCTTAAAACGATTGAACAGCATAAAGCTTTTGCTGAAAAATGTGCCGACGAAGCGATTTGTCTGTTAAAAAACCAGGATAACATCCTCCCGGTTCCTCCCGGTACAACCATTCTGATGATGGGTGAGCCCGAGATCCATAGCGGTCAGGGCAGTGGCTTTGTTAAGGGATATGACCATGTTGATTTTTCTGCCGGATTGGAAAAAGTATACGGAAAGAACTTTATATGCAAGGTTTCCCCGTCGGATGAGGAGATCCGGAATGCCGGTGTAGTGCTTTACCGGTTAAACAAGCCGGCTGGCGAAGGCTACGATGTCCCGTTTGACGAACCCAAAGATGCCGGAGAAGAGATCATCCGCCTTGCCCGTCTTAATCCCAATGTGATTGTCATTATCAGTTCAGGAAACGGGCTTGACATGTCGTGGCTTCCCGATGTAAAGGGTGTGCTCTGGACATATTTCCTGGGGCAGGAGAGAGGTGACGCCCTGGCAGACATCATCAGCGGTAAAGTCAATCCTTCAGGTCACCTGCCGTTTACCATCGAAAAGGCATTTAAAGATTCGCCGGATCCCACATTCAACTATCTTGGCGGGAAACCTTACTGGAAGGGCGATAACAAGGATTACAAAGAATACTGGTTGGGGCATGAAACGAACAGTGATAAGGAGATCGCACGGTATGTAAAACCCGGAGAGATCGTTCATGAGCCATATAAAGAGGGAATTTTTATTGGGTACCGGTGGTATGAAAAGAACCACATCCCCGTGCGTTTTCCTTTCGGTTATGGTCTGTCATACACGACATTCAGGTTTAAAGGTTTAAAGCTGTCTGCTTCATCCATCATCGGGGAGGAGACACTGAATGTTGAGTTTACGATAACGAATTCAGGTAAGATGGCAGGTGCGGCAGTACCCCAGCTGTATATACATGATGTAGAGTCAAGTGTTGAACGGCCTGTAAAAGAGCTTAAAGACTTTAAGAAGCTCTGGCTGAAAGCAGGGGAGACCCGCACCGTTGAATTTACCATAAACCGTGATGAGCTTTCCTTTTGGGATCCGGCGTCGAAATCATGGAAGGCTGAACCCGGAAAATTTGAAGTCCTGATCGGATCTTCATCGGCAGATATTGAGCTAAGTTCTGGTTTTGAACTGAAGTGAGGATATTGATCCTAAAGCCCGTCTGTCACCTTCTTCTCATGTCTGGCAGCCGCTTGGGGAAGCGAAGCCCCGGCCTGTCTTCTCTATTGTAACTTCCCGTTTCAAACTCCTCACCCGAAAACTTCTTTCAGACGCTTCACAGGAAGCGCCTGCGTGGAGAAGTCCGGTCCACAGCAAGCCATTTTTCTACCTTCAATCTGGCTGATTGATTCAGATGCCTTTCTGAACCAATAACTTTCTTATAATAAATCCGTTATATAGGAATATAACTAACGTATGAAGATTACCTCTGAAACTATATCCAAATATATGATTCTGCTGGTCACATTAAGTCAATTTCTTAATGTTTCTTGTTCCAGGGGGCTGTATCCTGAACCATCATTTCAGCATACCGAAACGCGGGCGGAAAAGCAAAAGCTGAAAGATTTCATGGATGGAGGTATTGAAAAAGAGTTAGATACTCACCATACCGGTGCTGAGGAAATCATTGCAACAGCCAGGGAATTCATTGGGGTTCCTCATTGCATGGGCGGTACGACGAGGAAATGTATGGACTGCTCCGGATTACTGGTAGCGGTTTTCGCAAAGTACGACATTCATCTTCCTCACAACTCTGAAGAACAGGCACGGTATGGAAAAATTGTGACCGAAACAGGTGATCTTAAAGAAGGCGACCTTGTCTTTTTTATTGAATCCTATAATACACGGCATTTCATCACCCATTCGGGCATTTATACCGGGAATAATGCATTCATCCACACCTCCTCCAAAAAAGGCGTAACGATCACTTCACTTGACGATCCCTGGTGGAAGGGAAAATTTATTTTCGGAACCAGGGTACTTGAATAATTAGTGTAACGGTGAAGGTGATTTTACGTATATCATCGTGTATTAATCCCCTGAACAATGCCTGATCCATTCTTTTCTAGTGAAAAAGATGAAGATCTTTCCTTACGGTCAGCACTTACGGCAGTAATTGAGATCATGAATTACAATTATTTTCTCGAATCGGATAAGCTTCACGAGCTTCAGCAGTTTTATCAGGAGCTGGCTTATGAGATATATCATATGCGGCTAAAAAATTACGGATATGGTCTTGAAGTCATACAACCCGAAATAACAATTCTCTCAGACAGGATTTACCTGTATTCAGACCTCCATCTTGAAAAAGATGTGCCGGAACTGCAAATGATGGTGTTCAAAATATTTGTTGAAACCCTCAATCTCCTGCTGGCTATTGGGCTGAAGCATGAGCTTGCAATCCGGGGATTTGCAGGTCCGGACACAGGCGTCCGGTCCATGGCAACTTCCGGTATTGCCCCACGTGCTGAATATAAAGACAGAATTTTCCTGTCTGATATGCTAAAGGTTTTTAGTTTCGATCAAATATTTCCCGACGAGATTGACCAGAAGTTTGCTCCCTCTTTGAATTTCATGTCATTGCATTCCGGGCATTTTCTCCATGCCAACAGCATGCTGAAAGAGATCAGCGCAGTGGGTATCTATTTCCCTGAGAAAATAAGTAAATGTCCATATGCAGAAGTCGCTATTTTTTCCGATATGTTAATCGAAACAAACCTGGAGGAAAACATGCATTTTGTCTGCAACTGGCAAAATTGGGCTGTCAGGAATCCTGAAAAATTTCCGGTTGAAGAACTCAGTGCAACCATTGTTGAAGGTGCCAATAGGGATGAGAATATCTTTGGTTCAATGTGGAGAAAATTCAGGGAAATTGGATGAAGGAACGGAGGTTATGGGTTCGTTCTGGCGTCCTTTTTTTCACCACAGATTTCACAGATTAACACAGATTAAGAAAGATTTTAGTAAGGAAGATGGGGTTATGAAGTTATGGGGCGCGGTCTTAATTCGATATTCGATATTCAATATTCGATATTCGATATTCCTCTTCTTTGAACATCGAAGTTATGAGACGGTGCCAAGTGCGTGGGGACACCCCTTTAGGGGCCGGGGGTAGCGTGGGGAAGATCAAAATGTTGATGGACGGTGCGAAATGGCTTTGCAAGATACATCGGATTGGTCCAAAAGACCCCAGAGGGGTCAGAGAGCGATAGAATATTTGACAGGGAAGGTTCCCCGGCGCCCCGTAGGGTGCGCAACTGGGGTTAAGGAAGTTATGGGTCGTTATGGAGTTACGCAGTTACGTTAGTTCGTATTGAATTCGATATTCGATATTCAATATTCGATATTCAATATTCCTCTTCTTTGAACATCGAAGTTATGAGACGGTGCCAGGTGCGTGGGGACACCCCTTTAGGGGCCGGGGGTAGCGTGGGGAAGATCAAAATGTTGATCGTTGGTGCGAAATGGCTTTGCAAGATTCATCGGATTGGTCCAAAAGACCCCAGAGGGGTCAGAGAGCGATAGAATATTTGACAGGGAAGGTTCCCCGGCGCCCCGTAGGGTGTGCAACTGGAGTTATGGGGTTATGAAGTTATTGGGCACGGTCTTAATTCGATATTCGATATTCGATATTCGATATTCAATATTTCTCTTCTTTGAACATCGAAGTTATGAGACGGTGCCAGGTGCGTGGGGACACCCCTTTAGGCCGGGGGTAGCGTGGGGAAGTGGAGAGCAGGAAGTTAGAAGTTATGTAGTTATGAGTTCGTTCTGGCGTCCTTTTTTTCACCACAGATTTCACAGATTAACACAGATTGGTTTACCGGACACCAATGATAATCTTGGTATTCTTCGTTTTAGATTAGGAATGAGAAGCTGTGCTGAATTTTCCCGTTTGTATTTTGCTTAAAATATTTGCGATACCTGAATCAATGTCGTTTAGATAAGCTCCCTGAGCGCAGCCGAAGGGAGCTTATCTAAAAGACATGTCTTACACTTTCCTTTCTTTTTCTCACAACTTTTTCCCGGCAAACCGGTAGTAGCCTGAACCGACAGCCACTTTCACATACCCCTCTTCTTCACCGATTAATTTCACCTTTTCGGCTTCATCGAGCGGTTTCCCGCTTTCGGTTACATCTGTTGCCGGTATGTACACAACGGCCGTGGTGTTATTCGGAATTTCAACATCGAAGAGCAGGTTCCCGTCCTCCAGTTTCCATGAAGACATTACCTCACCATAATAGGTTTTTAGTGTGGCCCTGGCATAGTTCAGTCCCCCGCCGAGGTTTGGCTTGATCCGGATCTTTTTATATCCGGGGCTGTCGGCATAGGTATCCAGACCTGTGATGTCGCGGTACATCCAGTCGCCAATGGCACCGTAGGCATAATGATTGAACGAGTTCATGCTGGGAGTCTGGAAGGTGCTGTCGGGCCTGATCCCGTCCCAGCGTTCCCAGATGGTGGTGGCACCCATGGTTACCGGGTACAGCCAGGAAGGATATGTTTTTTGAAGGAGCAGTTCATAGGCCACATCATCATGCCCGAAACGGGTGAGCACATGGCAAAGATAGGGTGTCCCCAGGAAACCGGTGGTCAGGTGGGTATGATAATGACGTATATTATCCACAAGTCTTTCCGCGGCCTGTTTCCTCAAACTTTCGGGCAGCATATCAAACTGAAGGGCCAGTACATAAGCGGTTTGTGTGCCGGAAACCAGCCGGCCGCTCCGTGTAACGTATTCCCGGAGAAAGGCATCCTTTATCCCTTTCAGCATGCCGGAATATTTTTCTGCATCTCCGGTTTTTCCGAGAACTTTGGCCGCATTTATCAGGTTTTGCGTTGAATAGGCATAGAAACATTGAGCGATCAGGCTTTTATCGGTGATGGCCGATTCACCGCTGCGATCATCGTTGATGCTGTAAAAAAGCCAGTCACCGAAAGACCAGGAAGGGATCCACAGGGAATCACGGCTCTGACGAGTGATATGATCCACCCAGCCTTTCATGCTCTCATACTGGTCTTCCAGGATTCGTTTGTCACCGTAGGCGAGATACATGGTCCACGGTACGATGGTGGCTACATCGCCCCATCCCGGGCTTCCGGATACATTTTTACCGATGAATGGCACAATCGAGGGAACATCACCATTCTCCTGGTCCGCTGCAAGGTCTTTCAGCCATTTGGCAAAGAAGTCATCCACCCTGAAGTTGAAGGATGCTGTCCGCGAAAAAACCTGCGCGTCGCCGGTCCAGCCTAGCCGTTCATCACGCTGGGGACAGTCTGTCGGGATATCCAGGAAATTTCCGCGCTGACCCCACTGGATATTATGCTGTAACTGATTGACCAGCTCGTTGGAACATTCAAACATACCCGTCGGCACCATGTCGGAATACAATGCTGTGGCCTGGAAATTCTTCAGATCGATGTCTCCCCGGTAACCGTCAATTTTAATATACCTGAATCCCTGCCAGGTAAAATGAGGCTCGAATACTTCGGTACCTCCGCCCTTCAGAACATAAGTATCCAACTGTTTTGCGGTTCTCAGGTTTTCGGTGTAAAAATTCCCGTCTTTATCCAGAACTTCAGCATGGTATATCCTGACGGTATCACCTGCTTTCCCGTTCACCTTCATCCGGGCCCAGCCCACAAGGTTTTGCCCAAAGTCGATAACCCGGTCACCTTGCGGTGTGATCATAAGACGCAGTGCAGGGAAAATCTCGTGTTTTCTTACCGGTTCGTTATACGTGGCTACCAGGTTGTCTATAGGATAGTCTTTCTCCGTTACGCTTCCCCATCCGGAATCGTCAAAACCCGGTGATGACCAGCCGGGTATTTCAAGACGGGCATCATAGGTTTCGCCATTGTAAATGTCGGAATAACGGATCGGACCTCCCGAGGTTTTCCATCCCGAATCGGTGATGATCCTCTGACGACTCCCGTCGGAGAAAGTGATTTCCAGTTGCAGAAGAACGGATACGTCGTCTTTGTAGATCTTCAGATTATAGCCCATATCCGATTTGTACCATCCATTGCCCAATACCACACCCAGTGCATTGGATCCGTTGCGGAGCATTTCCCTGACGTCATAAACCTGGTACTGCAGGCGCTTGTTGTACGATGTCCAGCCCGGAGTGAAAATGGCATCTCCAACCCGGCTGCCGTTGATAAAGGCTTCGTACATGCCGTGACAGGTCACATACAGGTTTGCGGTTCTGATCGTTTTCTGCAAACCGAATTCTTTTCTGAAGTACGGGCTGGCATTGCTGTCAGCTTGCGATTCAGGCTGTATCCATTTCGCTTTCCAGTCGGACAATTGAAAAAAGCCGGTTTGGAACCATGCCGGTTCACTCCACACCGAAGCTTTGTTATCCTGGTCCCATACCCTGACCTGCCAGTAATACCGGGTGTCAGACTGCAGTTTCTTTCCTCCGTAAGGAACCTGCACCGATTCGTTGGATAGGGTCTTTCCGCTGTCCCAAAGAAGGGATTTCGATTTTTTCAGCCCGCCGGGTGTCTCCGAAATCCGCAATTCAAATGCCGTCTGGCTTACACCCCTTGCATCGGAAACCAGTTGCCAGGAGAATCTCGGAACAGGTGTGTCGAGGCCGACAGGGTTTGTACGGTTTTCGGTCAGGAGGTTGCTGACACCGGTTTTCGGGAAGACGTACAGGGGGATTAAAAAAATAAGTGAAAGAAGGGTGATTGACTTTTTCATGGACGGTTTGGATTATGCGGATATGAGTTTTGAAATTCAATGTATGAAATTAGGATCTATGACTATTTTATGACAATTCCCTTCGCGAATTCCTGGTAAAGCTTCAGATCCTTAGTGGTCATCACCCGATGTCCGCAAAAGGTCAGATTCTGGATTGTAATGTTCTCAATCATATGATCCTTATCGTATCCGTTGATGATGGAAAAGGGCTTGTATCCATCGACCGCAATATCCTTGAACACCACGTTACGGATCTGTCCCCGGTATTTGGCATGCTCTGCTTCCGTTCCCTTGGGGACAATCATTGCATTATCCCAGGCACCCAGCAGCCATTGCTTTTGCTGTTCTTCACGTGTCGGTGGCTTGTCGAGGCTCCACAGGGACCTGAAGATCCCAAGGTCGATCAGCTTCTGGTTGACCTGTTCTACCCGGATATTTTCAAAGAGCACATTTTCCACTGTTGCGCTGTCGCTGTTATGAATACTGAAGGCAGCACCCATCTGGACATGGATAATATCGTTATCCCGGAAAACAATGTTCCTGACGAATGCCGATCTCAATTCAAAGCCGATCTCCAGCGCATTTCCCCAGGCGGCATTCCAAAATGTATTGTTTTCAACCAGGATATCCTCACAGTTTGCTGCTACCGGCTCACCTCTGGCCATCGATTTTATGGAAATGCAATCATCCTTGGTGTGAATGAAACAATTCGTGATCCTGACATTCTTACAACTGACCACATCGATCCCGTCGTCACCACCATTATCACTTATAATGCGAAGCCCGTTGATCTCCACGTTATTACAATTGGTCGGTACTACCTCCCATGAGTGACTGTCAACCACGAGGAAATCTTTGAACAGGATGTTTTTGCTGTTCCTGAAATCGACAGAACGTGATCTCACGCCCATCGCCCGGTTATCCGTTCCCAGCAAAATACCACGACCCATCACCTTGACATTTTCCACGTCGCTGGCATTGATGGCTCCTTTTACCACAGCGCCCCCGGCTATGTATACGGTTTCACCACTTTTCGGTGTGATGAGACCTGCATTGTGCACTTTCCCTCCCTCAAAATAAATAACCCCCTTATCTCCGGGTTTGGGTGCATTTACTTCGGGAGCATTAGTGAACAGATAGAGGGGGAATTTAAGGTAGTCACCATTTAATTCAATACTCAGGTTGCACGGTTTGGTAAGAGTAAGATGAATGAAAGAATCTTTGAATTCAGGTTGAATGCCCAGGCTCAATGGCCTTACATCCACCCATTTAATATCGGTGGTGGCCTGGATGTCAACCTCAACTTTTCCCGTAAAATCAAAAACGGCATAGGAAGCGAACGGAACATCGTAGACCATGACGTCTTTCCCGTTTGCCTTAATGGTAAAGTGTTCGGAACGTTGCATGCTGTCGGTGGCAGGAAATGTGACCACCTGGGCATCGGCGAGACGAAACATCCCCGCCAGGACAATAACGGCGGAAAGAATTTTTTTCATGATTCAGGTTATTTTTGGTTAGAACTTATATTTGCCCCGGGTAAATACACCAGGATCAAAGGCAATATGGAGGAGGCTTATGCAAACATAAAAAAAATTTTGATATCAGCCTCTCGCGACTTTAAACCGATCATGTTGTTTTATGGTACGGTAAACCGGATAATTCTATCCTTTGCCGGAGTTCGGGGGTCCGTCATATTTTTCACCACAGATTACGCAGATTACACAGATTTTAGTATAAGATAGTTATGGAGTTATGGGGTTATGAAGTTATGAGGGGCGGTCTTAATTCGATATTCGATATTCGATATTCAATATTCAATATTCAATATTCAATATTTCTCTTCTTTAAACATAGAAGTTATGAGCCGGTGCCAGGTGCGTGGGGCCTCCCCTTGAAGGGGCCGGGGGTAGCGTGGGGAAGTGGAGAGCAGGAAGTTAGAAGTTAGGGGTTAGAAAGAGTGCCCCCGAATTAACATCTTCATAACCTCGTAACCTCATAACTCTCTTTGGAATTGCTGTTGCACACCCTACGGGGTGCCGTGTTTGATACCGGCAATCGTTCTATCGCTCGCAGCCTCCTATGGGAGGCTTTGTTTAACGTGATTATGTAATTTTGAGATCAAAATGTTGATCGCTGGCGCGAAATGGCTTTACAAGGTTCATCGGATTGGTTCAAAAGACCCCAGAGGGGTCAGAGAGCGATAGAATATTTGACAGGGAAGGTTCCCCGGCGCCCCGTAGGGTGCGCAACTGGGGTTAAGGAAGTTATGGGTTTGTTCGTCCGTCGTCATTTTTTTCACCACAGATTACGCAGATTACACAGATTAAGAAAGATTTTAGTATAAGGAAGTTAGGAGTTATGGGGTTATGAAGTTATGACGGTGCCGGTGCGTGGGGACTCCCCTTTAGGGGTCGGGGGTAGCGTGGGGAAGTGGAGACCGGAAGTCAGAAGTTAGGGGTTAGAAAGAGTGCCCCCGAATTAACATCTTCATAACCTCGTAACCTCTATAACTCTCTTTGGAATTGCTGTTGCACACCCTACGGGGTGCCGTGTTTGATAGCGGCAATCGTTCTATCACTCGCAGCCTCCTATGGGAGGCTTTGTTTAACGTGGTTATGTAATTTTGAGATCAAAATGTTGATCGCTGGCGCGAAATGGCTTTACAAGGTTCATCGGATTGGTTCAAAAGACCCCAGAGGGGTCAGAGAGCGATAGAATATTTGACAGGAAAGGTTCTCCGGCGCCCCGTAGGGTGCGCAACTGGGGTTAAGGAAGTTATGGGTTCGTTCGTCCGTCATATTTTTCACCACAGATTACGCAGATTAACGACAGATTTTAGTATAAGATAGTTATGGAGTTATGGGGTTATGAAGTTATGAGGGGCGGTCTTAATTCGATATTCGATATTCGATATTCGATATTCAATATTTCTCTTCTTTGAACATAGAAGTTATGAGACGGTGCCAGGTGCGTGGGGCCTCCCCTTGAAGGGGTCGGGGGTAGCGTGGGGAAGTGGAGAGCAGGAAGTTAGAAGTTAGGGATTAGAAAGAGTGCCTCCGAATTAACATCTTCATAACCTCTAACTCATAACCTCATAACTCTCTTTCGAAAAGATGTTTCATTTCTTCCAATAAAACGTAAATTTAAACACGCAATTATTAACCACTTATTTTACAGATCATGAAGCATTTCATTAAATCAGGGTTTCGGTTAACCGGCCCGGTTATTCTATCAGTTGTTCTTTGTATTGCCATCCTGAGCGGTTGTGGTCCGCAGGATAAATCTAACCAATCAAAAGGAGTCAATAGTGACGAATCCTCTTTTTTCACCATCCGTAACGGAAAACTTACAAAAGGCGGAGCAGAATTTTATCCCATGGGAATTAACCTTGGGAACTGGCTGCTTTTAGAGAATTTTATGATAGGCATACCGGGCACCTACTCCCAGATGCTCCGTGGCATGGATGAAGTGCTGGGAAAAGAACGTGCCGATGAATTTTGGAGAACCTATGAAGTCAATTACATTACGGAGAAAGATATTGCTTACATTAAAAGTCTGGGACTGAATTTTATCCGCGTGCCCTTTAACCAGAACCGCTTTGTCTCCCAGAACAACCCCGGTGTCATCGATCCTGCACTCTGGGCACGGCTCGACAGCGTCATCTCCTGGTGCAAGAAGTACGATCTCGCTGTTCTGCTTGATCTGCATGCAGTTCCTGGCGGACAGTCCTTCCAAAATTATGCTGACGCTGAAACCGGGGACAGGCTTTTCTGGCGGGTTGAGGCATTCCGAAAGAGTGCCACACGGTTATGGACAGCCATTGCCGACCGTTATAAAAACGAAACTACCGTTTTTGGCTATGGTCTGTTGAACGAATCCAATACAGGAGGAGGCCAATACACGGAGATCCTTAATAATTGGCTGAAGGAGACTATTGTTGCCATCCGCACCGTCGACAAGAAGCATATCATTGTTGTCTCAGGAGAAACCTGGGGAAAAAGTATGGAGGGGCTGGATAAAGAAATGTTCAAAGACCCCCAGGTTATGCCCGAAATTCATTTCTATGCCTCTTTTGCCACATTCGGCCACGAACCAGATGAATACCCCACAACCATCAACGGGATAAAAATTGACAGGTCCAGGATAGAATACTGGGTTGACAGTGTGACGAAACCGGATTTCGGCCGGCCTGTTTTAATGGGTGAGTTTGGCACAGGATGGGGCTCACGTCGCTCCGATCTCAGCATCAAGATGATGAAGGATCAGGTGGCCGTCTTCAAAAGCCATAAAATCGGATGGTCGCTCTGGACCTACAAGGATATAGGTGCAATGGGTCTTGTGCACCCGGACAAGGGAACGGCCTGGTTAGACTACCTGAGCAATGACACGGCCAGGATGGCTCAGCGGATCCTGCGGGAAATGACAAGCATGGGCCGGAGAAATCAGGATACGACTGCAAACATTTATCAGAGCCTTCTCAAATTCAGCTACTGTCTGCCTGAAAGCTATATCCGTGAAAAAGCCGAAGGGATAGACCGGAGAATTGAAGAGGTTGCCGCCAGGGCCTTTCTGGAACCACTTGCGGCTTATTCTGATAAAGAACTTCACGACATGGCTTCTTCCTTCAATTTGACAGCTGCGAAGTTTACCCTGATGGAAAAGCTTTCATTGAATGGGCTGTGGCTTATGATAAAGAACCCTGATTCCTTCACGGCTGATTCATATGGAATGGTTTTATGCTATTCAGGATTTATGAGGTTTATTTTCGGGTAAACCATTAATCAAATACCAATAGAAGAGGGTGTCTCAGAAAAGCGTTTAGAGGCACCCTCTTTGGTTTGTTTAAGCCTTTCAGGGTTTCATGTCAGGTTGTCTCTTTTCATAGGTAAGGATCTTATTTAATTCAGATCAATATTAAAGTTTTCAGCCCGGAAATAATTGCTATAGGAACGGTATTGAAACGAAGGAAGGAAAAATTCAAATAAAATTTTACCGGTCAATCTGAAAAATCAATTTACGAAGAAAAACACCATAATGTATATGAATTATTTAACCAAATGCCTTAACAGATGTTTAAGCCTGTTTACAATGGTGCAAAGGGAATGTTACTTTTTCGGAAACTGAGACAAATAATTAAATTGTCTTGTGAAGATGAATGGTCGGTGAAAAATCCGTAGACTGTTTCCGACATTCTTATCCTGTTCATACTAAATAAGAATTGAAAAGGAGGCGTTGGCTTATGACGGCCTCATAATATGTCATTTAAATTCATACAATATGTCAAATTCTACATGGAATACCAGTGATATTCCTGATCAGAAGGGAAGAGTAGTTATTATAACAGGGACCACCAGCGGACTTGGAAAGGCAGCTGCCACGGTGTTCGCCGGTAAAAATGCAACGGTGATCATGGCCGTTCGGAACATTGAAAAAGCAGGGAAAGTTGCAAATGAAATACAGGGGAAGTATCCTGGTTCCGATCTGAAGATATTGGAGCTGGACCTGACCAGTCTCGTTTCAATAAAAAGTTTCTCTGACGCTGTAAAAAAAACATACGATCACCTCGATCTTTTAATAAACAACGCAGGCATAATGATGTGCCCGTATTCAAAAACCAGTGACGGTTTTGAGATTCAGATGGGGACGAATCATCTTGGTCACTTCGCATTGACCGGACATTTATTACCGCTACTGAAGAAGACCAGGGGTTCCCGCATTGTAGCCACTTCAAGCCTGATGCATAAGATAGGAAATATTGATTTTTCGGATATCAACTGGGAAAAGCGAAAATACAATACGAGAAAAGCCTATGGTGACAGTAAACTGGCGAATCTCCTGTTTGCTTATGAACTGGGAAGAAAGCTGAAGGATGAAAAAAAGGCTCCGAAAGTAACAGCCGCACATCCTGGCTGGACACGAACGGAGTTGCAGCGGTATTCGGGTTCGTTCGAGTTTTTGAACCGGTTTTTTGCGCAGGATCCGGAAATGGGTGTACTGCCAACACTCCGGGCAGCGATCGATCCGGAAGCTGAAACAGGTGATTACTATGGCCCGTCAGGATTTATGGAAGCGAAGGGATACCCTGTGAAGGTAAAATCAAACGGACGGTCACACGATATTCACTCCGCCGGGAAATTATGGGATCTGTCGCAAGAGTTAACAGGAATAACGTATTAAAATTTTTCTGGTTGAACGGCATTGCAGGGACAGGATCGATAAGTTGAATTGGTATCTTCTCAGGCACAGGCAACACAAACATCGGTCAATCTTCATCATAAATGGCAGGAAAGCTAAACATTGAAACCTTGAAACTCTGAGACCTTTCCCCATTACCTCCTCACCCCACCATCGAACATTTCCCTTTATTTTAACTTATATATATTATTCCATTCCAAAATAAATTGGTTTATGCAATTTAACCCTGGAACAGCCCGATGGTGGGGGGCACCCAGAAAATTTGACAGGCCGGAGACAGACCGGCGTGTAAGCTGGCTGGAGCTTTTTTATGATCTGGTTTATGTGATTGCCATTTCCCGGATCACGAATCAATTATCCTTACATATAAGCGCCGATGGGTTTCTGGAATTTATATGCCTGTTTATCCTTATTTTCTGGGGATGGCTTAACGGCAGCCTGTATCACGATCTGCATGGCTCCGAGGGTCTGAGAACCCGGCTGATGACCCTCTGGCAAATGATGATCATCGCAGCCCTGGCGGTGCTATTTGGTCAGCCGGCGGCGAAACACTATTTCAATATCACCGTCGTATTCATGATCATGCAGATCTACATCACCTATATGTGGTGGAGTATCGGCTTTTATGACCGGTCTCACCGGCGGTACAACAAGCCTTACACTATCCTTTATCTGACTGCCCTGGCATTGATGGCCCTCAGCCTCGTCGTCCCGGAGTCATGGCTGAAATTAATTTTGCCCCTGATTCTTATTTGTAATTATGCTCCTCCCTTCGTTACTCACACCTTGCTGCGCCGTGACTCCACAGACCTGGACCTGTCTGCGAGCATGTTCGAGAGATTGGGCTTGTTTGCCATTATCATTTTCGGTGAAGTGGTGCTGGGCGTGGTAAACGGTATCGGCCGGAACCGAGTGCCTGGATCTTCTCTGCCTGGCTGAATTTTGCTCTGGCCCTGGCCATTGTTTTTGAACTCTGGTGGATATTTTTCACACTGATAGCCAGGAGGGAAGCGAAAAAAGGGCTTCATCGCCGCTTCCCTGCTGGAGATATTGTACATCCCGGCGCTGATATCACTTGGACTGATTGCCGTCAGCTTCTCCACTTTCCTGGAAGCCCCTCATGACATGCACCTGCAAAAGATGTTCGGGTATGCGGTGGCGATTTTTTTAATCTGCATCACCCTGATGATAGGTTTACTGGTGATCCCGGAAATGTTTCGTGCGCTCAAAAGACCGATGCATATTTCTTTAATGGTGACGGCATTGGTGTTTCTTCTTTCAACATTAATCAGGATCAGTTTTGACCGGACATATTATCTGGCCGGGGTCACGATTATCCTTATGCTGGAGATCTTATACCTGAATTCGCTTTATTACCGGAGGGTACAGGAGAAGGGAGGAGTGATCGGGCCCTTCCTTCCATACAACCATCTTACCCTGGTTCTCCCTGCGGCACTACTTCGTCTCACAAGGACTCTTGGGCCTCTGATTTCCGTTTCCTGAAACCGGCGCACTGTCAGACTCGACGGAAACGAACCACTGACCCATGGAACCGGGATTCTTTGAGGTGACCGTAACCTTTAGCCTGCCGGTGAAGAGATAATATTGTCCCGACTTCAGGCTGTATGATTTGCCGTTAACCATGGCCGTCCCACCCCCTGCGATAGTCTGAATGAACAGGCTGGTGGCCGGACCGGAGTAACTGAAGTTCGTATTTTTCAGGTTTTCCCGGTTAACAGAGCCTCCCGGGGTTTGCATGCAGAATTGCCATGCAGCATTTCCGGGATTGATCCTGGTCCCGAAAGCATCTTCTTTCCGGGTGATGTTCACTGATCTGGAATCCTGCCCACAGTCATTCTTTGCCGTTACAACCACGGTATAGGTACCCGGACTGAAATTAAAGTCTGCAATGAACTGCCCGGTACTGCTCGTGTAAGTAAAATCCTGGCTGACTTTACCGTTGACGGTCATCGTTATTTCACTTTTGCTTTTGATATTGTTCATCGTCCCCCGGAGCTCGTGGGTGGCACCCGCACGTTCAACTTCAGCCAGGTTCATGCTGACCTGGGGTGGCTGACAGGGTTCTTCCACTTTTGCCGTTGCGCTTTTACTGTCGTTGCCGCATTCATTTTTGGCGCTGACAACAATGGTGGTTGTCCCCGGATTGAATTTATACTTTGCAGTGATCTGCCCGGTAGCCGGTACGTATTGGAATCCCTGGTCGGGTTTGCCGTTCACCGTCACGGTGATGTCGCTCTTGTTTTTGACATTGGTCACCGTCCCGCTGAGCTCGTGAGTGGCATCGGTGCGGTTTACCGCTACCAGGTTCATGCTGACCTGAGGTGGCTGGCAGGGCTCTTCCACTTTTACCGTTGCGCTTTTACTGTCGTTGCCGCATTCATTTTTGGCGCTGACGGCGACGGTGGTTGTCCCCGGATTGAATTTATACTTAGCAGTGATCTGCCCGGTAGCCGGTACGTATTGGAATCCCTGGTCGGCTTTGCCGTTCACCATCACGGTGATGTCGCTCTTGTTTTTGACATTGGTCACCGTCCCACTGAGCTCGTGAGTGGCATCGGTACGGTTTACCGCTACCAGGTTCATGCTGACCTGAGGTGGCTGGCAGGGCTCTTCCATGTTAACGGAAACGCTTTTACTGTCATTGCCGCATTCATTTTTAGCACTGACGACGACTGTGGTTGTACCCGGAGTGAATTTATACTTTGCAGCTGATCTGCCCGGTAGCCGGAACAAACTGAAAGCCCTGGTCGGGTCTGCCGTTCACCGTCACGGAGATGTCGCTCTTGTTTTTGACATTGGTCACCGTCCCACTGAGTTCGTGAGTGGCATCGGTACGGTTTACCGCTACCAGGTTCATGCTGACCTGAGGTGGCTGGCAGGGCTCTTCCATATTAACGGAAACGCTTTTACTGTCATTGCCGCATTCATTTTTGGCACTGACGACGACCGTGGTTGTACCCGGGGTGAATTTATACTTTGCAGTGATCTGCCCGGTAGCCGGTACATATTGAAATCCCTGGTCGGGTTTGCCGTTCACCGTCACGGTGATGTCGCTCTTGTTTTTGACATTGGTCACCGTCCCCCTGAGTTCGTGTGTGGCATCGGTGCGGTCAACCTGTGTCAGGGATACATTCACCTGGGGCGGACTACAGGGTTCCTGCAGGCTGACGGAAATGGTTTTATTGTCATTACCACAGGTATTCGCTGCATAGACCGTAACCGTCGAGGTCCCCGGATTGAATTTATACTTAGCAGTGATCTGGCCGGTAGCCGGAACATATTGGAATCCCTGGTCGGGTTTGCCGTTCACCGTCACGGAGATATCACTCTTGTTTTTGACATTGGTCACTGTGCCCCTGAGTTCGTGTGTGGCATCCGCACGGTCAACCTTTGTGAGGTTTATGCTCACCAGGGGCGGGTGGCAGGGTTCTTCCGTGTTGACGGATACGGTTCTATTGTTATTCCCGCAGTCATTCGCTGCGTAGACCGTGACCGTCGAGGTCCCCGGATTGAATTTATACTTAGCAGTGATCTGCCCGGTAGCCGGAACAAACTGGAATCCCTGGTCAGGTTTGCCATTCACCGTCACGGAGATATCACTCTTGTTTTTGACATTGGTCACCGTGCCCCGTAGTTCGTGTGTGGCATCCGCACGGTCAACCTGTGTAAGGTTTATGCTCACCAGGGGCGGGTGGCAGGGTTCCGCTATGCTTACGGATACTGTTTTATTGTTATTCCCGCAGGCATTCGCTGCATAAACCGTAACCGTCGAGGTGCCCGGATTGAATTTATACTTAGCAGTGATCTGGCCGGTAGCCGGAACAAACTGGAATCCCTGGTCAGGTTTGCCATTCACCGTCACGGAGATATCACTCTTGTTTTTGACATTGGTCACCGTGCCCCTGAGTTCGTGTGTGGCATCCGCACGGTCAACCTTTGTAAGGTTTATGCTCACCAGGGGCGGATGACAGGGTTCCGTCACTTTTTCGGGTATGTAATTAACCCGGACTGTCCGGCTGTCTTCTCCGCATTCATTTTCGGCAGTCAGACGAAGGGTATTCATCCCCTGTCTGAGAGAAACCGTGTATCTTAAGGTCCTGCCGTTAAAATCAAAGGCAACCGGATTGTCATTCAACGTTAGTCTCAGCTGGTTCCTGTTTTCAATATTCAAAAGCGAAGCGCTGAACACATAGGTTTGGTCCGCAGTGGTCAGCTGATCCTGGCTGGTGGGCAGGCTGATCTCAGGACGCGGACATGGCTTTGCTTCCTGAATGATGATCTGTGAACTGACATCTCTGCCCGCCCCGTTCTGAGCGGTAATGGTGATTATATTCTGACCTCCGGCCAGGGCAAGATTCGTCCTGAAGTCCCCGGTACCGGCATTAAAACTGAAGTTGCGCGTATTTGTACCATTGATATTCAGGATGATGTTCTCCGGGGAATCCATATTGGAGATAGAAGCCCGGAGTTCGGTGGTGGATCCGGACGTCCGGTAAGGATTGACAGCCGGAACCAGGATCTGGATCACCGGGGGACTAAGCAGGACCGGTTGTTCATACCGGATGGTCGTTCTCTCCGACCTGTTACCGGCCTCGTTCCTCCCGCTTATCTCTATGTTATTGAGACCTTCCCTTAGGTTAAGGTTCGCGCTTAATTCCCCGGAGCTGCTGAAAACGAAATTACCCGAAATGTAGCCGTTTACGCTTAGAGTTACATCATTTCTTGAGCTCACATTCCTGATCTGTGCCCTTAACGGGAACAGGTTGTCCTGAACGTCAACCGGTGCGCGGGGATTAATAAACAGGATGACGGGCGGAGGTGTCATGGCTTGCCTGCGGTATGTAACAGTCAGCTCATCTGCTGCAGATCCTGATGGATTATCTGCGGTTATGGAGAGGGTATTCGTACCCTCGTTAAGATTTACGGAAGCACTCACCGTTCCATTTCCGGGTTGAAAATTGAAAAAAGTGGTTCTGCCGTTCAGGCGCAGCTGAATATTTTCCTTGTTACTCACATTTTGTACACGGGCGGAGATATCAAGAATTTCCGATTCAGAGTTGAAAAGCGTCGTATTCGGATAGGTGAAATGAACCGTGGGCGCCGGGATCCCGGTTTCCCGGGTTACCCTGATAATCCGGATCCCGTCTTCCGCCTTGCCGGCTGCATTTTTTGCAATGATCCGCAGGTTGTTGTCCCCTTCATGAAGGGTAACGCTGACGGAAAAGATCTTCGTATAGGAATTGTAGGTGAAATTGCTTTTCTGAACGCCATCCTGGAAGAACAGTATATTATCCGAACCGCCTGCATTCCGGATATCTGCCTTCACCGTGAGGTAGCCGGAGGAAGTACGGTATGGGTCGGCACCGGGATCGGTAATTTTTACAGTGGGGGGTGAGATAACTACCGGATTCGTATGGTTGTCAGGATTGACCGTGATGACAGGATTTGTCAAAACATCCGGTGTATCGGGGAAAAGGGTCTGATCACCACCACCCGATCCTGTTCGCCTTGAAGATCCGAGGCTCCATTTCAGGCAGATGGCAGTATAATGATTCATATCCATGCGCGAACCGGTCCTGATCCGGTTATCCATGTTGATACCCGTACTGCTGTTCTGCTCGGTAAGTGAAAAACTGGTTTTATGTTCAATGCCAAGGGAGAACGCGTGTGTAAACTGGTAGCCGAGATATAAACCGGCTGTAGGCAGATAAGCTGGTTTTGTTGTTAAGGCTGGTTTCAAAATCGTTATCGGAAAGATTGACCAGGTCTTTATACAACTGTTTCCTGTCCTGGTTCGGATCGATGCTGCTATAGTTATACAGGGCATTATTCGCATCGTAGAGGTCGGTAAACGTACGGCCGTGGGTGAGGCCGGCACCTGCAAAACCGGTGATCACTATCCGGGTGCGTTCCTGCAAACGGTTCAGGGTGAGCCCAAACTCGAGATCGTAATTTAAAAATTTATATTCCAGGTTACTGTAGGTACCATCCGTATTGATCCGGTAGTCGAATGCCTTGTTTTCTCCCGCAAGGAAGCGGAATTTCCAGTCAGCACTCAGGAACGCCCCTTCCCTTTTATAAAGAGGGGTTCCAAAGGTAAAATCAAAGCCTGTTCCCCTGGAATTGGCTATGTCGGACTGCTGGTAGGCTGCTCCAAGGCCAAACCCCAGGCTGATACCGCCCCGGGTTGTATAGATTGCCTTTTGTGCTTCGGTGTGGCTAAAGGTGAGAATGGCCAGAACAAAGATGTTCAGGAGGGATAATTTTGTTTTCATCCGGTTGTAGAATGGGTAGTTAACATTTCGGAATTTTGGTCAGGACCTGGTCTTTTCAACGAAAAGATAATAAAAAGGTTCGGGTTGAAAGTCCCGGTAATTTCCACAGACACTTATCCTATAACCCGAAGAACATTTTCCATGTCACATTGTATTATTTGTAGGGACGCGCTTAGAGGCACGTCCCTACAAATTTATAAAACAAAAGAAGATGGAATATATTCGATTTGGGAACACAGGGATGAAGGTTTCCCGCCTGTGTTTGGGAACCATGACATATGGAACCCCTACGGAACGCTGGCCCTGGGCGTTGAATGAAGAGGAGAGTCGTCCTTTCATTAAAAAGGCGTTGGAACTTGGGATTAACTTTTTCGATACGGCCGATATTTATACTCACGGGTCAAGTGAAGAAGTGGTGGGCAGGGCCTTGAAAGATTTTGCCCAAAGAGACGAAGTCGTGCTGGCCACCAAGGTGTTTAACCCTATGGGTCCGGGACCCAACGACAAAGGCTTGTCGCGTAAGCACATCATGAGTGCCATCGATGCCAGTTTAAAGCGGCTGGGAACCGATTACGTCGACCTGTACCAGATCCATCGCTGGGATTATGAGACGCCCATCGAAGAGACCATGGAAGCTCTTCACGATGTTGTAAAGGCCGGGAAAGCACGGTACATCGGTGCATCATCCATGTACAGCTGGCAGTTTGCGAAAGCACAATACATTGCTGACCTTAACGGATGGACCAGGTTTGTTTCCATGCAGCCACATTATAACCTGATTTACCGGGAGGAAGAACGGGAGATGATTCCGTTCTGCATTGACCAGGATATCGCCATTATTCCCTGGTCGCCGCTGGCCCGCGGACTGCTCACCGGGAACAGGACCAAAGAACGGAATGAAACTGAACGTGCCCGGACGGACAAATTTGGCGTAATGTTGTACGATGCAGATTCCGATTTCGATATCGTTGACCGGCTGGCTGAAATCGCAAAAAACAAGAACCTTCCCGACGCACAGGTTGCCCTGGCCTGGATGCTTTCCAAGCCTTACATTACAGCACCCATCATCGGGGCCAGTAAACCCGGGCACCTCGAAGATGCCGTTGCCGCACTGGAAGTAAAATTATCTGTTGACGAAATCGAACAGCTGGAAGAACTCTACCGGCCACATGCGGTACGCGGATTTGTTTGAGAACATTTATCCCTGTCAGGGTTTCAAACCCTGTCAGGGTTGATATTAAAACGAAACAATATGAATAAATCAAATTCAACTCCAACATTCAAATTAGGTGGTGTACATGAAATCAACCGTTTCGGTTACGGTGCGATGCAGCTTACCGGCTATGGTGTCTGGGGTGAGACGCCCAGACGGGACCTGGCAAAAAAGGTTTTACTCGCTGCCGTGGCGGCCGGCGTGAACTTCATCGATACTGCCGACGCCTACGGACCGGAAACCAACGAGATCCTCATCCAGGAAACACTGTCTGATGATTATGGAAAAATCACCATCGCCACCAAAGGCGGATTTGAACGCACCGGCCCGAACCAATGGGTCGTTAACGGTCATCCCGACTATATTAAAAAAGCCATTGAAGGAAGCCTGAAACGCCTGAAGGTGGACCGGATCGATCTTTGGCAATTACACCGGGTAGATCCGCGGATCCCGTTGGAAGATACCCTGGCCCCGGTGGCAGAGGCGGTAAAAGCCGGAAAGATCCGGCAGGTTGGACTTTCCGAAGTGTCTGTCAAGGAAGTAGAAAAAGCTCAGAGGGTCCTGCCGATCGTGTCCGTTCAGAACAGGTATAACCTGGGCGACCGTCAGTGGGAAGAAGTACTGGATTACACGACTGCACATCAGATCGCCTTTATTCCCTGGTTCCCGCTGGCCTCGGGTCCTGAATCTTTAAAGGACAAAACAGGTGAGATTGCGGCAAGCCATCATGCTACCCCGGCCCAGATCGCCCTGGCCTGGCTGTATCACCGGGCGGAGAATATCATCCTGATCCCGGGAACCCATTCTGTGGAACATCTCCGGGAGAATATGAAGGCTGCGGAGCTCAGTCTGAGTGAGGAAGAGTTTTTGGCGCTTTCGGAATGATCTTCCGGCATGAACAGAGAAGTCTGCCGGCGCTGAGGCATCGGAGAGGGATGATATTAACGAAAGGTAAGGTTCCGGATCTGATCCGGAAATCCGGACAACCTGAAATTAATAATCTCTGATCAGATTGAACCGTTTTAATCCAGCTTGAAATTCAATCCGGCCATCACCGAAAACACATTGATTTTAGGATTAAAAGCATATGAATCGGCGATGCCAACAAAAGGATAAATCGAATTTTTAGCACCAAAAGCCTGTGTATAAGCAAAACCAATGACCGGAGTCTCAATCTTCTCTATTTTTGAGTAGCTGGAAAACGGTGTATAGGTATAATTTTTATAAACCATGAGCTCAGGCGAAAGCGATAATCGTAATGAAAGGGGAAATGACTTTCCCTCATTGAAACACTGATATAATGCCATATTTAATTGAATATCAAGATGATTAGGACGATAAGCAAAAAAAGGTCCAAAAGCAAATTTCAAAGAGTTCTGATTCTTCCAATGGGGACAGAATAATACATCCCACTTGAGCAAATGGAATATTTTTTTGCCTTTCCAAATTTAACCCGGCAATAATACCCTTCTTAAAGTACCCGCTAAATCCCATACCCATGTAATCAAGTTTAAGCGCATGAAAATAACCAACTGAAATTCCGTTGTGATTCCCATAAAATTCCTCCTGGCTGTACGATTTCGTACTTAAGCAGGCAAGAATGGCCAAAAAACATCCAAAAAAAACACTTTTCATTTTATTGCTCTTTAATGATCTGAGGATTAAACATTATTTGTTTTTAATTTCTTATGCATTCAATCTGCGTTAGCATTTCTCCACAATGTCACTATCGTTAGTGCTTTTTCAGAAAACTATTCTGCTTCCCTGCCATAATTTCCGAAACAGTATTCATCGCCATAACTACTCCACCGGAATTGCATCATCTCAATTCTGCAGAAATCTCTGTAATTACTGATTGGTTTCAGGATTATGTGCTGACAAAAACACACCTGATACTTTCCTGTTCGTTAAAAGCCATTGCAACTGGTCGGACTTGACTTTTTTGAGTACACCGGGATCAAAAAGTTGTTTCAGGTTGTCCGGTTTATTTTCTGCAATAAACCTCATCGAGGTTTTTGCCAGGGCTAAATCAGCGCCGTCTTCTTCACTGTCTGTTTTCTGTCCCGACTCCGAAAAATTAAATGAGCATCCTGCCAGGCACGGCAATAACATAAGGCTTGATTATAAGCTTTAATTTACCCGTCATTCCAGGTTAGTTTTAGCAAAGATCTTTTTCAGGTTAACACGAGAATTCTAATTAAAGATAATGGAATTATTAAGAAATAAAGCAGTAGGTACAAAAAAATCAGGTAGGAACAATATGCAGATAGTATTTTAAATTCCGGTCCGGTTTTTGTAGATTTGTGCTTCCTATTCCTGGGGCTGATTTGGTTTTGACAGCAGGTCAAACAGGTATGGAAGCATGCCGGGCTTTGTGTTTTGGCCCGTAAATCCTAAGGCTCAACATTTTTAACTGGCAACACTAATTATGCTCTCGCAGCTTAATTTTACCAAGTAAAATTAGCTATAATCCCGACATAAGATGTCGGGACGAGATGTCCCGCCACAGTTTCCACCTGATTGGCTGTGGTATATGGGGCACAGGTTAAACCGGGTTAGCCGTTGTGAAGTCCCGGCACAATGGTGAAATTAAGGGACTAAGGTTCAGCCGGGCTGTCTGTCGCCAGTCTGTTCCCGACAATCAATGGCAGAATAAGCATGTAGAAACCATATTGGTTTCCTGTTTGGACCGGGGTTCGAGTCCCCGCAGCTCCACTTTGGACTCCGACCCACCAGTCGGAGTTTCTTTTTTTATTCCAAAAAAGGTCGAGAATTGTCAAATCGGATTCGACGCTTCCCTGTGTCAGGCTGGGGTAATTTTCAACTTTTTCACTGTTGACACCTCAGGATTCCGCCTTCTTTCTTTGAAATTTCAATGAATTTTAATACCTTAATCACCAGCTTTTTAAGTACTTCATTATAGCGGTCGGCCGGCAAAGTGATGTCTGGAATATGCATTACATCTGCCCCATCAGGGATACCTCACCTTTCCGGCTGTGCTCAGTGTCAGTTAAGATATTCACTTTTTCATTCCATACGTTCTTTCACTTCCTAATATTCCAACCCATGCAAAAAATTTTTTCATTCCTGGCAATCCTGGCCATGCTGGGATTGACCTCCTGTAAGAAGGAATCGAAAGATTCCGTATTGTGTTCATCTGACTGGGGAACCGAAACGAAAGATGAATACGGTGCACTTTATGATGCCTATACCACCTATGCCGCTGACATGTCGACGAAGAACTGCCAGGCGTATAAGGCATCGTTCACCTCCTACATTGATGCTCTGAAACCGTATCTCGATTGTGAAAGCTGGACGGAAGCCGACCGGCAGGAAGTACAGACTGCTATTAACAATGCTGAAAATGTAAAGAACCAACTCACTTGTGAATAAATGAGAAGCAGGGCTCCGGTCCCGTCAGGCCCTGATAATGTAGGAATGCTCCTGCTGTTTCTGACTGGAAGCATCGATATTGCTTGTCATTTAGTCCCGGCTGGTACAAAAAAATTTTTATAATATTTCCCAATTATTTCCTGTGACAGTTGCAGATTTGGTTTTCAATTACAAACTTCGTAATGAATTGACTCAGAAAATCGAATCGAAAAGATATAAAAACTTCGATAATAGCAGACTTATCGGTTTTTGTGGAATTTATAAGATTACATCGCCCCTGGAAATGGCTGGGCAAACAATAACGCTTTCGAATGAAAAAGAGTTTTTAAATCTTCAATTAAATAATGGAGGACCATATAAAGTATTTCCTCAGTCACCAGATTCATTTTTTATGATGAGTTACGGGGGAATTGATTTTTCCTGTAGCTTTAAAATGGAGGGGAACAAAGCCACCAGGTTATTTTTAATTAATCCGGGTTTGTCAGTTGAAGCATGCCGGACAGAGTAAAGTTCAAAGGACTATGTCTGTTTTTGAGTATGGAATTAAAAACT